>CAVRQK010000017.1:0-220645 GCA_963723325.1 uncultured Solirubrobacteraceae bacterium
TCGAGACCCATCTCGGCTGGGCCTGCGCCGGCCTCGGCCGACAGGTTGGCGAGGCGGTCAATCTCTATATGCGCAAGGGCGACGTGAAGCCGCTGCGCTCCAAGCTCAAGGAGATATACGGGGCGAACGAGACGATCCAGGACCTCGACGACAGGGACGTCGTCGAGCTCGGCGAGAATTTGCGCTCGGCGGCATTCCGATCGCGACGCCGGTGTTCGACGGCGCTAGCGAGAAGGACATTAAGGAGCATGCTGAAGACCGCCAATTTCGATTTCGGGTCAAGTCATCTCATGATGGCCTCACCGGCGAGCCCTTCGACAGCCGGTGACGGTCGGCTACATCTACATGCTGAAGCTGAGCCACCTGGTCGACGACAAGATCCACGCCCGCTCCATCGGACCGTATTAGCCTGGTCACCCAGCAGCCGCTCGGCGGCAAGGCGCAGTTTGGTCCGAAGAGGGGAACCTGCGAGGACTTCAGGAATGGCGTCAGCGCCAGTCCGGCCGCAAACCCGCCGATATGCGCCCACCAGGCAACGCCGGGGCTGTCCGGCGTGGAGACCGCCGCGCTCAAAAGCTGCATGACGAACCAGATCCCCACCACCCATACGGCGGCGATGCGAAACGGATAGAAGATGATCACGATCGGGACGATCACGGTCACGCGCGTCCTCGGGTAAAGCAGCATATAGGCGCCCAGAACGCCGGAAATGGCGCCCGACGCGCCCACCATCGGCACACTGGAGGCCGGTGCCATGAACGCCATGGTTAAGGCCGCCGCGACCCCGCACAGCAGATAGAACAGCAGGTAGCGCACATGGCCCATCGCCTCTTCGATGTTGTTTCCGAAAATCCAGAGGTAAAGCAAATTCCCGCGAGGTGCCAGAAGCCGCCATGGATGAACATCGAGGTGAAGATGTTGATGAAGCGCCGACCAGCCGGTCTCCTGCCGGCGACAGCGGCGGTGACATCAGCGCCTTGGGCACGAATCCGTAGGTCCCGAAGACCGCGTCCATGTGGGACACCTTGGCGCAGCTCCCAGACGTAAACCGCCTACGCAGGCAGCGATGATCGCCCAGGTGACGAACGGCGTTTGCCGCGTCGGATTGTCGTCCGAGATCGGGATCATGGCCTATCCCCTGCACCGCCCTTAGCCACCGCTGTGCCAATATTGTTGCTTGGGTGTCGCGTGCGAGGTAGCTAAACAAGAGGGTATAATTAAAGAGTATGATGGAAGATATGGTTGCTTGCCTCCAAAAGTGAGGGATTGGTTGGGATTGTCTGATACAATGGGCGAAATGAAAGGTCGAAAGTATTCGGATTTGACTGAGTATAACGATATAGCTGAATATAGTTTTAAACGTATTGCTAATTTGATCGAAAGTAATCCGAAAGGACTTTTCAAAAATGCTGCCAAGTAAGAAATTTGTAACCAAGCGCGGCGAAGAGGAAATGTACGTTGGCCGCGCCGGAAACTACATCGGCGGCGCAGGCCTGCGGCGACGCATCCGGACAAGGGCGAGAACGAGCGCCGGCCCATAAACGAGGCTCGGCCAGACGAAGCGCTCGTTGAACGGGTCGAGCGTCAGCAGGACCGGCGCGCTGGCGAGCCAGATCACCGCCGGGATCGGCGCCACCACGCAGGGCAGCGCGAGCCAGGCGAAATACCAGGAATAATGCGGACTGATCGCGATGGTCGTCGCAGCCGCCAGGATCGCCGCATCCCGGCACAGCGCGACGATGTCGTCGCCAGCCCGTTTCGTCATCTGCAGCGGCGGTCCGCCGCGTGCGATCCGCAACGCCAGCGCCGCGAGCCCGCAGGCGGCGGCGAGGATGTAGGCCGTTCCCGACCAGGCCGGCAGCGGCCCGAAATGGGCAAGCCCGGCCAGCAGCCAGAAGCCCTCGCCGTTCGCAAGCCCTTCCTCGCCGCGGTAGCCGGGCAGGAAGCCCAGCACGCCGCGGCCGGCCGAGGCGTAACACGCATAGCCGATCGCCACGACCGCGACACCGCCCAGCGCTGGACGCCAGACCGCGCCGCCCCTGGCGAAGGCCGGCGCCAGCGCCCAGGGCAGGAACTTGACCAGCCCGGCCATGGCCAGGATGCCGGCCGCTCGGCTTTCGTGTTTCCGGCTCCGGGCCAGCAGCGCCAGGCCGATCAGCCCGATGGCGGCCGCATCCACATGGCCGTCGCAGGCGAACGACCAGATCACCAGCGGATTCCAGGCCTGGATCAGGATGCGCTCGCGGGCTCGCCATGACTGCTGTTTTCAATTTTCCTGTCGTTCCAGCAGTGGGACCCCGCGACCGGCTTGGCGGCGATGCGCTACGCCGGCTTCGGCAACTATGGTTTCGTGTTGACCGATCCGTGGTTTTGGAAATCGGTCGGCAACACAATGTGGATGGCGCTCGCAGCCGGAGTGCCGCAACACGTGGTGGCGATCGGCTTGGCGGCATTCATCAACACCTCGCTGAAGAAGCTGCAACGTCCGGTGCTGGGCATGTATTTTCTCCCCTATATCACCTCGAGCGTCGCCATCGCGTTGATCTTCGGCACGCTGTTTTCTCGTAACTTTGGCGTGATCAATGCCGTCATCTCCTGCCTGTCGAGTTTGCCGGGTTTGTCGCTGATATTGCCGGCCCAGCCGATCGATTGGCTGGGAAGCTACGGCGCCATCAAGCCGGCCATCAGCTTTGTTCTGTTTTGGCGTTACCTGGGATGGAATATCGTGCTCTATCTGGCAGCACTGCAAACCATTCCCGCCGAATTGTACGAGGCGGCGCGGCTGGACGGCGCTAGCGCCTGGATGCAATTTCGGCATGTGAGCCTGCCCTTGCTCAAGCCGATGATGTATTTCGCGGTATCGATGACGGTGATCGGCAATTTGCAAATATTCGAAGAACCGTTCATCCTGGTGGGGCCGGCGGGCGGGCCGGCGCAAGCCGCGCTGACCGCCACCATGTACATGTACCGCACCGCCTTCAATTTCAATGACTTTGGCGCAGCCGCCGCCATGTCGTGGATCATGTTCGTACTGATCTGTCTGGCGATGCTGATTTGCCGTCGCCTGCTGGGCGGTGAAAATGCCGGGGGACGGGCATGATGCGCAAGCTGCCACGTCTGCTCGCGTACGTGATCGTCGCATTCGGCGCGGTGGTCACGGTCGCGCCGTTCTATTTCATTTTCGTGTTCGCCACCCATACCCGCAGCGAAATATTCCAGTTGCCGCCGCCGCTCTGGTTCGGTCGCGCTTTCGCCGACAATCTGGCGATGCTCCTGGAGCATCTGCCGCTTTGGCGCAATATCGGCAACAGCTTGTATGTGGCCGGCGCGACGACTCTGCTGACCTTGTTCTTTTGTTCGCTAGCCGGCTTTGCCTTCGCGATGTATGAGTTCCGCTTCAAGAAATTGGCTTTTGGGATGGTTCTGGCAAGCATGATGTTGCCGGCGTTTCTGGGCATGATTCCAAGCTTCATGGTGATGGATTTTCTCGGCTGGCTGGATCAGCCGCGCGCGCTGTATATTCCTGCGGCGGCCAGTGCCTTTGGCATTTTTCTGATGCGCCAGTATATCGCCGCCACGATCCCGAAAGAATTGCTGGAAGCGGCCCGCATCGATGGCTGCGGCGAATTCCGCCTCTACTGGAACATCGTGTTGCCGCTGATCGGCCCTGCGCTGGGCACGCTGGGCCTGATTACCTTCATCACTTCATGGAACAATTTTCTCGCGCCGCTGATAGTAATGCGCTCGGTGACAAGCTACACCTTGCCATTGGCCTTGCGCAGCGTGCAAGGCACGACCAATACGGAGTGGGGCGCGGTGATGGCCGGCACGGCGATCGGCGTGCTGCCGCTGCTGATCCTGTTTGCAGTATTTTCGCGTCGCTTGATCGACGGCCTGACCGCCGGCGCCGTCAAGGGCTGAGTCAACAACAAATTTTTAACACCAAAGCATAAGAATATGAACGATACAACGCAATTTCCACCATCCTTCACCTGGGGCGTTGCCACCAGTGCCTTCCAGATCGAAGGCGCAGCCGCCGAAGATGGAAAGGGACCATCGATCTGGGACACTTTTTGCCAACAACCCGGCAAAATCATCGACAGCAGCAATGGCGATATTGCGTGCGACCATTATCATCGCTACGCCGACGATGTCGACCTGATGGCGGCGCTAAATATCGATGCCTACCGCTTTTCAATTGCCTGGTCGCGCGTCCAGCCCGAAGGCAAAGGCGCATGGAACGAGAAGGGCTTCGATTTCTACGACCGCCTGCTCGACGCGCTGGCGCGCAAGGGATTGGCTGCGCATCTGACCTTGTACCATTGGGATTTACCGCAGGGTTTGCAAAACGAGGGCGGCTGGCTTTCGCGCGATACTTGCCATCATTTTGCAGATTATGCGCAGGAAGTTGCGCGGCGCTTCGGCGATCGGGTGCAAACCATTGCGACGCATAACGAGCCGTGGTGCACCACCAACCTCGGCTACGGGAATGGGCAATTTGCGCCTGGCGTTGCCGATGCCAAGTCGGCCGTCCAGGTGTCGCATCACCTGCTGCTCTCGCACGGGCTGGCGCTGCAAGCCATGCGCGCCGGTGGCACCAAAGCCAAGCTCGGGATCGTGCTCAACCAATGGACCGCCGACCCGGCCACCGACAGCGAGGCAGATCGTCAACTCGCCAGATTGGAATATGCCCGTTCGGTCGAATGGTTCATGGATCCGCTATTCAAGGGGCGCTACCCTGAGCTGGCTTTGGAAGCCCACGGAGCAAATTCTCCGGTCATTTTTGAAAACGATTTCAATGACATCGGACAAGCGCTCGATTTTCTCGGTGTCAACTACTACACCCGCGCCTTCTGCAGCGCCGAAATTCCTCCTCGCAAACCCCAAGGCGGGCTGGGGTTTACCGATATGGATTGGGAAATCTATCCGCAAGGCTTGACCGACCTGTTGCTGGGCCTGCAGCGGGAATATCGGTTGCCGCCGATCTACATCACGGAAAACGGCATGGCCAATGCAGACCGGCTCGTGAACGGTCACATTGCGGATGCCGAGCGCATCGATTATGTGCGCAGCCATCTCGTCGCGCTGGCCGCAGCGATGCAACAAGGCGTCGACGTGCGCGGCTATTTTCTATGGAGCCTGCTCGACAACTTCGAGTGGAATTCCGGTTACCTGAAGCGTTTCGGGATCGTCCACGTCGACTATGAAACCCAGCGCCGCACGTTGAAGGATAGCGCGATCTGGTACCGCAACTTCATCAACGCGCAGCGCGGACGCTGATACGGACTATGGCCAGCCTCTCCCTAGTCGGCATGCGTAAATCGTACGCCGCCGGCCCTGAAATCGTTCAAGGCATCGACCTCGAAATTGCCGATGGCGAGTTTATCGTCTTGGTTGGTCCGTCTGGATGCGGCAAGTCGACCTTGCTGCGCATGGTGGCCGGCGTGGAGGACATCAGTGCCGGTCAGCTATACATCGGCGGCGCGCTTGTCAACGACATCGCGCCGTCGCAGCGCGGCGTGGCGATGGTATTCCAGAGTTATGCGTTATATCCGCACATGACCGTGCGCCAGAACATGGGATTCAGCCTGAAGCTTGCCGGTCTGAACTCCGCCGCCATCAAGCGCGCGGTGGAGGAGGTTGCCGACGTGCTGCACATGACGCATCTGCTGGAACACAAGCCGCGTGCGCTGTCGGGCGGCGAGCGCCAGCGCGTGGCGATAGGACGGGCGATCCGTGCGCCAACCTCGCGTCTTCCTGTTCGACGAGCCGCTGTCGAACCTGGATGCTTCGCTGCGCGCGCAAATGCGCATCGAACTGGCCCGGCTGCACAAAAAGCTCGGCACAACGATGATCTACGTGACCCACGATCAAGTCGAGGCGATGACCCTGGGACAGCGTATCGCCGTCCTCAACGCGGGGCGGCTGGAGCAAGTCGGCACGCCCCTGGAATTGTATCGCCGCCCGCGCAATCGTTTCGTCGCAGGTTTCCTTGGCACGCCGAAGATGAATTTCATACCGCTGAGCGCAACCGACAACGCACTGGAAGCCCTCGACTCAAGACGGCGCCAAGCACTCTGGTGCGCCGCCGGATTCGCAGGGAGCAATGACGCTGGGTATCCGCCCGGAACATCTCAGGCTGGCGAAAAATGGGCAAGGGCTTGAGGCATGCTGTTTACTTTACCCAATATCTGGGCGACGCCCAAATCGTCTACTACGCCACGCTGGCAGGCAACGACACCCGCGTGGCAATCCATTGCGATGGCAGCGAACCGGCCCTCGCCGTTGGCAAGATGGTCGGGCTATCGGCAGACGCCGATCGGATCCATTTTTTTGACACGAGCGGTCGCGCGTTGCCGGCAAAGCATCACTGTCCCATCACGCATGAAGTGCCGGCGTAAGCGCAACCCCATGAGCTCCTCACTTTCCAGGATCGACGCCATGCATGCCCATCCCTATCCCGACGGTCCGCGCCTGTTGGCAGATATTGGCGGCACCAACGCACGTTTCGCGCTGGAGTACGCCAGCGGAAAAATCATCAATGCCAAGACCCTCGCTTGCGCGGATTTTGCTTCGCTCACCTTGGCCATGCAAGCCTATTTGAATCGCTGGTCCTGCGGCGGCATTCGGCACGCCATCGTGGCAATTGCCAATCCGGTCACGGGCGACCTCGTCAAGATGACCAATCACCATTGGGAATTCTCGATTGAGGCGACCCGCAGCGAATTGAAGTTCGATACCCTGTTGGTGGTCAACGATTTCGCCGCACTGGCGATGGCTGTTCCCATGTTGGGCGACGACGAGATCGATCAAATCGGCGGCGGCACGGCGGTGACGGAGGGCGTGATAGGGGTGCTGGGTGCAGGCACTGGTCTCGGTATCGCTGGCCTGATGTTCGCGGACAGTCGCTGGCTTGCCATCGAGAGCGAAGGCGGCCATGTGGCATTTTCCCCCTCCGACGAGCGCGAACTGGCCGTCTTGCAATATTGCTGGCAGCGCTACGACCATCGTATTGGCTGAGCGCCTCGTGTCCGGCCCCGGCATCGCCCTTATCCATGAGGCGCTGGCGCGCAAGCGCGCCCCATCCTGCGGCCCTCAGCACTGCCGCGATCGTCGCGCGCGCGATGAGCCGCGCCGACCCGCTGTGCGCGGAAACGATAGAGTGCTTTTGCGGTATGCTGGGAACGGTCGCGGCAAATCTGGCCGTCACCTTCTGCACCAAAGGCGGTATTTACATTGGCGGCGGCGTCGTTCCACGATTGGGCGGTTATTTTGCGACATCGCCATTTCGTTCCCGTTTTGAAAGCAAGGGGCGCTTCAGTGCATTCAATGCACAAATCCCGACTTCGGTCATCACCGCGCCGTTCCCTGCCTTCCAGGGGGCTGCAGCGATCCTGGCCGATTATTTGGACAGCAAAACGGCAAACCCCTTTGCCGCGCGTCGAGCGGTGCAAGAATCGAGTACCAGGGCCAGCCTGCCGAGATGAATGAAGGAGACAAGGTGATGGACAATACAAAGGCGCTGCAAGCGCCAGCACCGTACAACGACATTGAAATTCAAAAAATGAAAAAAACCCCAGTGTCGTCGAAAAAATCGCCCCTGCTATGGGTGCCATCCGGCTACTTCACGATGGCGTTGACCTATGTGACGCTGACCAGCGTCACCGCCATCATGTTCAAGAACCTGGGCATGGACAATGGCAGGGCGGCCGAGTACGCCAGCTACCTGATCCTGGCCTATACGATCAAGCCGCTGTTCGCGCCGTTTGTCGAGATGTATCGCACCAAGAAATTTTTCGTGCTGTGCGCGCAGCTGACACTCGGCCTCGGATTTGCCGGCGTCGCCCTGGTCATGGGGCTGCCCGACGGCATCGTGTTGCTGTTGATCGCGTTCTGGATATTGTCGTTTGTCGGCGCGACCCAGGATATCGCCTCCGATGGCGTGTATGTGACTTCGCTCGATCATAGAACTCAATCGCTGTTTTGCGGCATTCAAAGTCTGAGTTGGAATATCGGCCCGATCGTCGCCTCCGGCGGACTGGTCTATCTGAGCGGATGGCTGCATGTGAATCACTACCACCACGATCCCAAAGTGTTCGGCCCGGATTGGATCGATGCCTGGCGGATCATCTTTTACATTGTGGGGGCACTACACTCGCCATGGCGGCCTGGCACTTGCGGGCAATGCCCGACGGCGCGCGCGCGGAAAATGCGCCGACCTCCCTGCGCGGTGCATGGCATATTTTACGGGATTCCTTCGTCACTTTTTTTCAGAAACGCGATGTCTGGACGATGATTGCCTTCGCTTTCCTGTTCCGTTTGAGTATCGGCTTTCTGGAAAAAATCGGCCCCTTCTTCATGGTCGACCCGGTGGCAAAGGGCGGACTCGGGCTATCGAACGAATTGCTCGGCATCGTGTATGGCACCTACGGCTTGATTGCCGTCTTGCTCGGCTCGCTTCTGGGCGGAATTTTCGTCGCCCGGCGCGGCTTGAAATCGACGCTGTTCCTGTTGTGCTGCGCGGTGAATATACCGAACATCACCTTCCTCCTGATGAGTATCTATCAGCCGAGCAACCTGTTGGTCATCAGCGCCGGGGTGGCGGTCGAGAAATTCTTTTTCGGCTTCGGATCGGTCGGATTCATGATCTATCTGATGCAACAATTGGCCCCCGGCAAATACACGACCGCGCACTATGCGTTCGGCACCGGCTTGATGGGCCTTTGCATGATGGTGACTGGGGTCATTAGCGGCCATTTGCAGCAACATCTCGGCTATGTCAGCTACTTCGCGTTCGTGATGACCGCAACCATCCCGTCATTTATCGTCACCTGGTTTGCACCCTTCCACCACAAGGAGTAAGTGAAAAGTGAATGATGCAAACACGCCGACGGGCTGCGACCAATTTTCGGAACCATGTTGTTGGCGTCGGATTTTTCGGCCAGCGCCCACGCAAGGTTTTTACATCATGGTTGCTGCAAAGTGGCGCTTTTCCATTCGTGGGGCTGCGCCCTTCGATCGCGTATAAACCGACAGGGGTTCATCGATGAAACCGATACAAAAAGTCTTGATCGTCGGCGGCGGCACCGCCGGCTGGCTGACGGCGGCATAACTGGCACGCGTTCTTCGCGCCGCGTCCGCTGACAGCGTGCGTATCACTTTAGTTGAATCCAAGGAAATCGGTATCGTCGGTGTCGGTGAGGCAAGCTTTCCGTCTATCAGACATACGTTGGCTCTGCTCGGCATCGATGAGGCGCGCTTTATGCGTGAATGCAACGCAACCTTCAAGCAAGGCATTCATTTTGCCGATTGGGTGCGCCCCCCGGAACCCCTGGCCGCGATCATTACTTTCACCCATTCAGCCTGCCTAGCCAAAAGCCGGGCGGTCCCGAGTTGTTGCCGTATTGGCTGCAAGGCGCAGCCGGCGCCGACGTTCCGCTTGCAGAGGCCGTCACCATGCAAAACGCATCGTCGATGCGTCGCGTGGTCCCAAGCGCATGACCGACGGGAATTTTGTGGGGGCCATGAATTATGCCTATCACTTCGATACCGTGCGCCTCGGCGCATTGCTCGGCGAACATGCAAGATCGCTCGGTGTCGGCCATGTGTTGGCGACTGTCGAGCGGGTCGAACTTGACGCCGACGCGCCGATCGCCTCGGTGGTAACGCGCGAGGCTGGCGCGCTCAGCGCCGACCTGTATATCGATTGCACCGGTTTTCGCGCAACGTTAATCGGCCAAGCCCTGGGTTCGCCATTTCGCAACATCAACGATGTGCTGTTCAACGATCGCGCGATCGCGATGGAAGCGCCCTACGCGAGTCCGGACGCCCCGATCCCGCCTTATACGAAGGCGAGCGCGCAAGAGGCGGGGTGGATCTGGGACATCGGCCTGCAACAACGACGCGGGGTCGGGTATGTGTATTCAAGCCGCTACACCGACGATACGCGGGCAGAGCAAGTGCTGCGCTCATACGTGGGAAAAACAAGCGGGCCGGCGGTCGAAGGACTGAGTCCAAGGTTCCTGAAGCTCAATGTTGGCCATCGCGATGCGCAGTGGGTGAACCCCCGGCGGCCGAATTTGAGCAGGAACTTGCCGTCGGAGGTGAACTTCTGCACGCGGTGGTTCCCCGATTCGCCCACGTAGACTTTGCCATCGGCATCCACGGCGATGCCGGTCGGCATGTTGAACTGCCCATCGTCTTTGCCTTCACTGCCCCACTTGAGCAGGAACTTCCCGTCAGCCGTGAACTTCTGCACACGATGATTGAGCTGGTCACAGACGTAGACGCTGCCGTCGGGCCCGATGGCGATGTCGTTGCCGTGCGGAGTGTTGAACTGCCCGTCCCGGTCCCAAAGCCGCCCCACTGGGTGATGAACTTGAAATCCCGGGCCGTACTTTCGAACACGGCTGTGTCCTCGCCCGTCAACGACGTAGATGTTGCCGCTCTTGTCCAAGGCGATACCGGCCGCGTGCGAGAGAGTGCCGGTCTGGTCCAGGATCGCGACCAGGACGCCGTCGGCAGTGAACTTCTGTATTCGGTTGTTGTTGGTGTCCATGACGTAGACGCACCCATCCGGCCCCGCCGCGATGCCGTAGGCATAGATGAACTCCCCCGGACCGGAGCCATAGCAGCCCCAAACTGCCAGCGTGTTACCTCGGTCGTCGGTAGATGTGGACGCGGAACGCGAATATCTCGGCCACGAAGACGCGGCCCCACGGGTCTACCGCGATGCCGACACGGACCGTCCAGGGCCTGGTTGTGGGCCGGCGAAGGGCCCCACTCGCGCAGGTACTTGCCGCCACTATCGAACACCAGCACCGCCGCTCGCCCCTTCTTCGGAGCATCCGTCACGTACAGATTACCGGCGGCATCCAGCGCCCAGAGCCCTTGGCCCTTGAAACTGCCCGGGGCCTTGCCCCGGTGTCCCCACGACGGCCAGCGGCTTGCCCTCGGCCGAGAGCTTCTGCACCCTTTTGTTGCCCGAGTCGGCCACAAAAATCTCGCCACCCTCCGCCACCGCGACACCCGTGGGCGTGTCGAATTGCCCTGGCTCGGCTCTTTTCCGCCCCAAGCAGCCAAGAACTTCCCTTCCGCGGTGAACTTCTGCACGCGATGGTTCCCGCTGTCGGCCACGTATACGCATCCCTGCCGATCCACCGCGATGCCCGCCAGCCCTGAGAACTGGCCATTCGCCCTTGCCGACCTCGCCCCACTTTCGAAGGAACTTGCCATTTGAGTCCAGCACCTGCACCCGCTGATAGCGATCGGTAATGTAAACGTTTCCCGCCGCGTCCACCGCCACGCCCGCGAGATCCTCGAATTGTCCGTCGCCGCTGCCTGTGGAGCCCCACTCGGCCAAGAGCACCACCGGCGAAAACTTCTGGACGTAGCAGCGCCCGTGGATCACGTAGACGTTGCCGTTTTTGTCGCAAGCCACACCCCTCGGGAATTTTGAAATACCAATCTTGAGGCAACTGTGGCCACATCGTTTCGTATTCGTACGCCGTCCCCACCCCGACCGCCGCCATCGGGGGCGAACCCTTTCTGGAAGCAGCGCCGCCTGTCATGCCCGGCACCGACGGAACGCTCGACATGGAGGCTGGGCACCCCGGTGACCTGCCCGGGGGTGGCGACGGGTGTGAATACCGGGTCGACCCAGTAGTTGGTGCCCTGGAAACTGCTTGTGGGGAACACACTCCGAGAAGGAGCTGTAGGAGTAGAGCCCGTTGGCGGAGGCATAGAGCCCGTTTGTGGGTGCTCCGGAGGCCGACACGGCGTGCAACGGGGGGCTGTTGAGGATGTTGCCGCCGTCGGCGGCGGCGTGTAGAAGTAGTTCGGCGAGGCCGCGTAGTGGCCGGCCGGCGCGAGGTAGGAGACGAGATAGGTGGTGCCTGCGGAACGCGTCACGGGCGTCGAGAAGCTCGCCTGCTGCCAGCCGAATCCGTTTCGCCGGAGAAGTCGCCGAAGCCAGGCGCTGGCCGCTCGACCTCCACAGGCTGCCGATATGGGCCCCGGGGGTTCTCCCCCGACTTGTAGAAGCGGACGCCCGTCACCAGCCTGAACGTTTCGGTGGTGAACTTCATGCCCAGCTCGATCGAGTGCGTGTCTCCCGCGTCCGGCGTGGTGGGTGTGATCGCGTTGCCCCAGATCGAGCAGGGCAGGAGACGCTCACGTGAACTCCCGCCGAGGGGGTCTCGACGTTCGCGCTGTCGTCCACCGCGCGGGATTTGATGGTCGTGCCGGGGTAGCCGTGCGCGGCCCACGTGTAGGACCAGGCCACGGTCTGTTCCGCTGCGGTGCTCAGCGTCGCCGGATGCCAGCTGGCTCCGTTGTCGGTCGACACTTCCACGCCGGCCACGATGCCGCCGCCGGCGTCGCTGGCGGTGCCGGCGATCGTCACCGGCTGCCGTCCTGGACCGCTTCCCCGGCCGTCGGCGAGGTGATAGTGGAGGTCGGCGGTGTGGTGTCGGTGGAGGGCGTCGGGGTGACGAGTCCCAGGCCAGAGATTCCGGCTGCGCTCCCATTTCCGAGAGCAGGTTGATGGTGAACTGCTCCATGGTGGGGTCGGGCGGGAAGTGCCCCGGATCGGTGCTGCCCGCGTTCCAGGCGTTGGTGTTGTCGAGTCCCCAGGCCCACTGCACGGTGCCGGCGCCGAACACGAGCGCGCCGCTGGGCGCGCGGTACAGCGTCAGGTGGTGGGTGGCTGTGCTGTTGGAGCTGACGGTGCTGCCGTAGTCGGTGAACGCCTGCACGCCGGAGACGGTCGTGGATGACATGTCGAGCTCGCCGGCGGGCCGGAAGCCGTTGTCGACGTCTTCGTCCCACTCGTAGCCGAGCGTGCCCATCCGGCGCCAGCGTCAGCACCTGCCCGGGCAGCAGGTTCGCCACGGCGGTGTTGCGCCACAGACGCAGCCTGCTGTAGCGCGAGGGGACGGTTATTTCCGAGGTTCCCGAGTTGACCTCGAACTGCTGGCCGGAGAGGGCGTTCTCGGGCTTGCCGCCATCTGAGCCGGGGACGCGCGGGTCGCGCCACGCGCCCGTCCACGTGGCGGGTCCTCGGGGTCGGCCGGTCCTTCGAAGTGCGTCTCCTTGTACGTGGTCAACGTCCGGTAGGGCGTTTCAGAGCCTTCGGTGCTGGCCCCCCAGCGCGTCTTCCAGAAGATCTCGTTGGCGCTGAAGAACGCGAGGTTCACGCCCGCTTCGCGGGCCGCTTCGACGCTCGAGCGCTGGCCGGCCGACCAGTACTCGTCGTGACCGCTGGACATGAAGACCTGGTGATTCTTCAGCAGCGCTCCGTTGCGGTCGACTTCGCCCTGGGTGGTGTAGCTGACGTCATAGCCGTTCTTTTCCAGGAAGCGCATCATCTGGTATTCGGCGTACCACAGGTAGGAGGCGCCGCCGTCGGTGATGAACGCGCCGTCGAACGGTCGGTTGTATGAGACCGCGTAGGCGCCCTTGTAGCCTTTGGGGCTGCCGACGGGGCAGGCGACGGTGCACGTGTACAGGCTGTTGCCGCCGTAGTCGTTGTAGGCCTCCCAGGTGGCGTCGGAGGCCTGCAGCAGGATCTTGGAGTGGCTCGCGTCGTTGCGCACCACGAACACGATCTGGCTTTTGCCGCCCGTGTCGTTGCGCGTCAGCAGTGCCATGTAGACCCCCGAGACGGCGTTGCTCGGCACAGTCCACTGCGCCGAGACGCCCCAGTTGCCACAGTCGATCAGGCCGGTCGACGGTTCTTTCAGGCATTCCGGTCAGCTTTGGGGAGCGTCGCCGTCGGTGTGATCCCCGATGCCACCACATGAGCGCCGCTCCCGCCGTAGAAGCCGTGGCGTAGGATTTCGATGTGGTAGGCGCTGGCCGGAGTGCTGATCTTGAAGTTCTCCGTCTGTCCCACGTTGACGCTGATCGACGTGGCATAGCCCTGGATCGTGGGATCGCCCACCTTTTCGACCTGCCAGTTTTCCGGGTTATCACCGGGCAGCGCGTTCTCGCACACTTCGGGTTGGGCGCCGAGCCGCATTTGTCTTCCACTTCGGTGAACGACCCGGCGCCGGCCGGCGCCAGGCCGAGCAGCGCGACGGGGGCGCTCGCCGCCAGCACAAGAGCTTGGCCACCTTCACCATGCTCCACGCGCTCCGACGGCTGGCACGGTGCGCAGCAGGATCCACAGGTTGAGCCGCAGCGAGCGCCGCTCGGCGTAGTCGATGTCCAGGCGCACCATCTCCTCGAGCGTCACCTGCGAGCGGCCGCTGACCTGCCACAGCCCGGTGATGCCGGGCTTGACGTTGAAGCGCGCGAACCAGTGGGCGGATAGTGCTCGACCTCGTAGGGGATCGGCGGTCGCGGCCCCACCAGCGACATGTCCCCACGCAGCACGTTCCACAGTTGTGGCAGCTCGTCGAGGCTGGAGCGCGCAGCAGCCGACCGAAGCGGTCATCCGCGTGTCGCCGATCATCTTGTAACAGGGAGCTGCGGCCGCTGAGTCATCGTCAGTCGTCTCCTGGGTAGGGGCCTCGCCGTTGATCAGCCCGATCACGAAGTCGCGGTGTTGATCGTGGGCCACACCGTCGTGCATGGTGCGGAACTTCATGACCGTGAACGGCCGCCGACCGCGGCCGAGGCGCCGCTGGCGAAACAGCGCCGGGCCGCGCGAGTCGAGCCGGATCACGATCGCGATCACGAGCAACACCGGCGAGAGGGCGATGAGGGCGATCATCGCGCCGAAGATGTCCAGAGCGCGGCAGCTGGCGTCCCGCAGCGGGTCCCAGCCGGCGACTCGACAGCGAGCAGCGCATCCGCCTCGGCGCCAGCGGCGCCCGCGGCACGCTGATCGCACCGCCAGCGGCCGACGGCGAGGCGCCGCGGCTCCGCGTTGCGGGCGCGTGCCCGCGAGCAAGGAGGTCCTCATGCGGCCAGGCAAGGTCGCTCGTCCAAGCCGCTCGATGACATAGTCCTGTTGCTCCTCGCTCCGGTCGGGGAACAGCGGCAACTCAATGTGCTCGTTGCTCGCCGACTCGGTGTGCTCGAGCGTCCTGTACCCGCCCGATCTTGCCGCGCTGCGCGTAGGCCGCCTCCTGATGGCTGGCCATCACGGCGCGGTGGGTCGTGTTCCGCCGTCGTGCAGGAGCTGACGCATGATCGCGGTCGGCCCAGCCGGCGCGCCCGGCAGCCCGCGCACGCACAGTAGGACTGCCAGGTGCGCTCTGCGTAGGGAGGCTCATATGGTGCGGGGCAGGCACGTTTGCTCTTCTTCATCGCGGCGCTGTAGCGCTCTGGCGAGCGCCGGCGGCGCTCCCGGATCCGGTCGAGAGCGGCAGCTGACACACGCCGAGTGGGCTGCATGTCGGTCATGCGGCCGGTTAAGCCGCGCTCGGGTAGGACTCGAACACCACTCGCGGGACGTGTGGCGGCGAGGTCGGAGGTGTCCATGCCGTGCGCCCGCAGGCGCCGCAGCTGCGCCGCCACGGCGGATCCTCCACTGTGATCATGACCCCGCCCTCACCGGTGGTGGTCACCTTGCGGGGGTGCAGCGAGAAGCAGGCGAGCGACCAGGAGCGGATCCACCGACCCTTGTAGCGCGCACCCATAGCGCACGCCGCGTCCTCGACGATAGCAACGCCGTGGCGGCCGCAACCGCGAAGAACGCGTCCATGTCGGCGGGCAGCCCGATCTGGTGCACGGGCACCGTCGGCTCCGTGCGTCTGTGCTCGCCCGCTCGGCGCGCCCGGGTCGAGGTTGTAGGTGCGCGGGTCGATGTCGGCGAACACGGCTGGCGCCGCACTGCCAGACCGCGTTTGCGCTCGCGATGAACGACAGCGAGGGCACGATCACCTCGTCGCCGGGGCCCACCCCGCTGACCGGTGGAGGGCGAGCGCCAGCGCGGTCGTGCAGCTGGTCGTCGCGACGGGTCGCCGGCGCCGACCACGGGCGGCAACGCCTGCTCGAACTCCTGCACCTGCGGACCCTGGAGTTCCAGCCGGCTGGCTCTCGACAGGGTCCGCGCGTGAAGGAGTTCGAGCAGGCGTTCGCCGCCCGTGTGGGCGCCGCCGAGGCCGTGGCCACGACCAGCTGCACCACCGCGCTGGCGCTCGCGCTGCACGTCAGCGGCGTGGGTCCGGGCGATGAAGGTGATCGTGCCGTCGCTGTCGTTCATCGCCAGCGCCAACGCCGTCTGGCACTGCGGCGCCACGCCGGTGTTCGCCGACGTCGACCCGCGCACCTACAACCTCGACGCAGCCGCCGCCGAGCGCGCGATCACCGAGCGCACCAAGGCGATCATGCCCGTGCACCAAATCGGCCTGCCCGCCGACATGGACGCGTTCTTCGAGCTTGCAGGCCGCCATGGCGTGGCGATCGTGGAGGATGCAGCGTGCGCTGTGGGAGCGCGCTACAAGGGTCAGTCGATCGGGTCGCTGCCGTCGCTGGCCGCCTTCTCGCTGCACCCGCGCAAGGTGATCACCACCGGTGAGGGCGGCATGATCACCGTGCAGGATCCCGCCGTGGCGGAGCGGCTGCGGCGCCTGCGGGCGCACGGCATGGACATGTCCGACCTCGCGCGCCACACCGCCTCCGACATCGTCTTCGAGACCTATCCCGAACGCGGCTTCAACTACCGCATGACCGACATGCAGGCCGCGCTGGGCCTGTGTCAGCTGCAAGCACTCGACTGGATCCTCGAGCGCCGCCGGCTGCTCGCCGAGCGCTACAGCGCCGCGATCGAGACGATCCCCTATCTGCAGGCTCCATATGAGCCTCCCTACGCAGAGCGCACCTGGCAGTCCTACTGCGTGCGCGTGCTGCCGGGCGCGCCGGCTGGGCGCACCGCGATCATGCGTCAGCTCCTGCACGACGGCATCGCCACCCGCCGCGGCGTGATGGCCAGCCATCAGGAGGCGGCCTACGCGCAGCGCAGCGCACTCGGGCGGGTACCAGCGCTCGAGCACACCGAGTCGGCGAGCAACGACACATTGATGTTGCCGCTGTTCCCCGACCTAAGCGAGGAGCAACAGGACTATGTCATCGAGCGGCTTGCAACGAGCGTCCTTGCCTGTGCCGCATGAGGACCTCCTTGCTCGCGGGCACACGCCCGCAACGCGGAGCCGCGGCGCCTCGCCGTCGGCCGCTGGCGCGTGCGATCAGCGTGCCGCGGGCGCCGCTGGCGCCGAGGCGGATGCGCTGCTCGCTGTCGAATCGCCGCGCCGTCACCCGCTGCGGGACGCCAGCTGCCGCGCTCTGGACATCTTCGGCGCGATGATCGCCCTCATCGCCCTCTCGCCGGTGTTGCTCGTGATCGCGATCGTGATCCGGCTCGACTCGCGCGGCCCGGCGCTGTTTCGCCAGCGGCGCCTCGGCCGCGGTCGGCGGCCGTTCACGGTCATGAAGTTCCGCACCATGCACGACGGTGTGGCCCACGATCAACACCGCGACTTCGTGATCGGGCTGATCAACGGCGAGGCCCCTACCCAGGAGACGACTGACGATGACTCAGCGGCCGCAGCTCCCTGTTACAAGATGATCGGCGACACGCGCATGACCCGCTTCGGTCGGCTGCTGCGGCGCTCCAGCCTCGACGAGCTGCCACAACTGTGGAACGTGCTGCGCGGGGACATGTCGCTGGTGGGGCCGCGACCGCCGATCCCCTACGAGGTCGAGCACTATCCGCCGCACTGGTTCGCGCGCTTCAACGTCAAGCCCGGCATCACCGGGCTGTGGCAGGTCAGCGGCCGCTCGCAGGTGACGCTCAAGGAGATGGTGCGCCTGGACATCGACTACGCCGAGCGGCGCTCGCTGCGGCTCAACCTGTGGATCCTGCTGCGCACCGTGCCAGCCGTGCTGGGAGCGCGTGGAGCATGGTGAGGCTGGCCAAGCTCCTGCTGCTGGCGGCGCTCGCCCCCGTCGCGCTGCTCGGCCTGGCGCCGGCCGGCGCCGGGGCGTTCACCGAAGTGGAAGACAAATGCGGCTCGGCGCCCAACCCGATCGTGTGCGAGAACGCGCTGCCCGGTGATAACCCGGAAAACTGGCAGGTCGAAAAGGTGGGCGATCCCACGATCCAGGGCTATGCCACGTCGATGAGCGTCAACGTGGGACAGACGGAGAACTTCAAGATCAGCACTCCGGCCAGCGCCTACCACATCGAAATCCTGCGCCTCGGCTACTACGGCGGTAGCGGCGCTCATGTGGTGGCGTCGGGAATCACACCGACGGCGACGCTGCCCCAAACCCAACCGGAATGCCTGAAAGAACCGTCGACCGGCCTGATCGACTGTGGCAACTGGGGCGTCTCGGCGCGTGGACTGTGCCGAGCAACGCCGTCTCGGGGGTCTACATGGCACTGCTGACGCGCAACGACACGGGCGGCAAAAGCCAGATCGTGTTCGTGGTGCGCAACGACGCGAGCCACTCCAAGATCCTGCTGCAGACCTTCCGACGCCACCTGGGAGGCCTACAACGACTACGGCGGCAACAGCCTGTACACGTGCACCGTCGCCTGCCCCGTCGGCAGCCCCAAAGGCTACAAGGGCGCCTACGCGGTCTCATACAACCGACCGTTCGACGGCGCGTTCATCACCGACGGCGGCGCCTCCTACCTGTGGTACGCCGAATACCAGATGATGCGCTTCCTGGAAAAGAACGGCTATGACGTCAGCTACACCACCCAGGGCGAAGTCGACCGCAACGGAGCGCTGCTGAAGAATCACCAGGTCTTCATGTCCAGCGGTCACGACGAGTACTGGTCGGCCGGCCAGCGCTCGAGCGTCGAAGCGGCCCGCGAAGCGGGCGTGAACCTCGCGTTCTTCAGCGCCAACGAGATCTTCTGGAAGACGCGCTGGGGGGCCAGCACCGAAGGCTCTGAAACGCCCTACCGGACGTTGACCACGTACAAGGAGACGCACTTCGAAGGACCGGCCGACCCCAAGGACCCGCCCACGTGGACGGGCCGTGGCGCGACCCGCGCGTCCCCGGCTCAGATGGCGGCAAGCCCGAGAACGCCCTCACCGGCCAGCAGTTCGAGGTCAACTCGGGAACCTCGGAAATAACCGTCCCCTCGCGCTACAGCAGGCTGCGTCTGTGGCGCAACACCGCCGTGGCGAACCTGCTGCCCGGGCAGGTGCTGACGCTGGCGCCGGAAGTGGGCACGCTCGGCTACGAGTGGGACGAAGACGTCGACAACGGCTTCCGGCCCGCCGGCGAGCTCGACATGTCATCCACGACCGTCTCCGGCGTGCAGGCGTTCACCGACTACGGCAGCACCGTCAGCTCCAACAGCACAGCCACCCACCACCTGACGCTGTACCGCGCGCCCAGCGGCGCGCTCGTGTTCGGCGCCGGCACCGTGCAGTGGGCCTGGGGACTCGACAACACCAACGCCTGGAACGCGGGCAGCACCGATCCGGGGCACTTCCCGCCCGACCCCACCATGGAGCAGTTCACCATCAACCTGCTCTCGGAAATGGGAGCGCAGCCGGAATCTCTGGCCTCGGGACTCGTCACCCCGACGCCCTCCACCGACACCACACCGCCGACCTCCACTATCACCTCGCCGACGGCCGGGGAAGCGGTCCAGGACGGCAGCCAGGTGACGATCGCCGGCACCGCCAGCGACGCCGGCGGCGGCATCGTGGCCGGCGTGGAAGTGTCGACCGACAACGGAGCCAGCTGGCATCCGGCGACGCTGAGCACCGCAGCGGAACAGACCGTGGCCTGGTCCTACACGTGGGCCGCGCACGGCTACCCCGGCACGACCATCAAATCCCGCGCGGTGGACGACAGCGCGAACGTCGAGACCCCCTCGGCGGGAGTTCACGTGAGCGTCTCCTGCCCCTGCTCGATCTGGGGCAACGCGATCACACCCACCACGCCGGACGCGGGAGACACGCACTCGGTCGAGCTGGGCATGAAGTTCACCACCGAAACGTTCGGGCTGATCACCGGCGTGCGCTTCTACAAGTCGGGGGCCGAACACCGGCGCCCACAGCGGCAGCCTGTGGAGCTCGAGCGGCCAGCGCCTGGCCACGGTCAACTTCACCGGGGAAACCGGAGTCGGCTGGCAGCAGGCGAACTTCTCCACGCCCGTCGACGCGTTCCCTGGCACAACCTATGTGGTGTCCTACTTCGCTCCCGCCGGCCACTATGCGGCCTCGCCGTTCTACTTCTACACGCCGCCGCCGACCGGCGGCAACATCCTCAACAGCCCGCCACTGCACGCCGTCTCGGCCTCCGGAGCACCCACAAACGGGCTCTATGCCTCCGCCAACGGGCTCTACTCCTACAGCTCCTGAAGTGTGTTCCCCACAAGCAGTTTCCAGGGCACCAACTACTGGGTCGACCCGGTATTCACACCCGTCGCCACCCCCGGGCAGGTCACCGGGGTGAGCGCGACCGCCGGCAACCGCGCGGCGAGCGTCAGTTGGAGCGCGCCCACAGGAGGCGGTCCGGTGACCAGCTACACGATCACCCCCTACATCGGCAGCGAAGCACAAACTGCCACCCCGGTGACGGGCACTCCGCCGGCCACCGGTACCACAGTCAAAGGACTGACCGCGGGCGTCGCCTACACCTTCACCGTGCAGGCGTCCAACCCCAACGGCAACGGCCCCACCTCCGAACACTCGAACAGCGTCACACCCGGAGCGCTGACCCCGCCCACAGCGCCGACAGGGGTCACGGCCAGCGCGGCGACCAGCCAGGCGCAGGTCAACTGGACCGCGCCTGCCAGTAACGGCGGTAGCCCGATCACCGGCTACACCATCACCCCCTACATCGGCGCAAGCGCCCAAACCCCCGTCGAAGCCGGCGCCAGCGCCAACTCCATCATCGTCAAAGGCCTCACCAACGCCACCGGCTACACCTTCACCGTCACCGCCAGCAACGCCGTCGGTGCCAGCCCCCCGTCAACCGCGTCGGGTGCCATCACTCCCCAGAGCACGATCTTCGACTTCGCCACACCCGCCACGATCGACTCCAGCGACGCCTCCTCCACCGAGGTCGGTGTCAAGTTCACCACCGAATCCTTCGGCAACATCACCGGCATCCGCTTCTACAAGGCCGCAACCAACACCGGCACCCACGTCGGCAGCCTCTGGAGCGCCAGTGGCACGCTGCTCGCCTCCGCCACGTTCACCAGCGAAACCAGCTCCGGCTGGCAACAGGTCACGTTCCCCACGCCTGTAGCCGTCGTTCCCAACACCACCTACATCGCCGCTTACCTGGCACCAAAAGGGCACTACTCAGACACCCCATCAGGGCTCACCTCCGCGGTGAGCAACCAGCCGCTGACCGCGCTGTCCAACACCACCAGCGCCAACGGCGTCTACACATACGCCACCAAAAACACGTTCCCGACGAACACGTACAAAGCCACCAACTACTGGGTGGATGTGGACTTCGAAGCGATGGCGCTTCCGGGTCAGGCCTCTCAAGTCAGCGCGACCGCCGGACCCGGCTCAGCACAGGTCAGCTGGAACGCACCCACAGGCGGCGGCCCGGTCACCTTCTACACCATCACCCCCTATATCGGAAGCGAAGCACAGGCCGCGACCGTAATCAGCGGCACCCCACCAACCACCAGCACAACCATCAAAGAACTCACCAACGGCACCAGCTATACCTTCACCGTGCAGGCGTCCAACCCCAACGGCAACGGACCCGCATCCGAACACTCGAACAGCGTCACACCCGGAGCGCTGACCCCGCCCACGGCGCCCACCGGAGTGAGCGCCAGCGCGGCCACCAGCCAGGCGCAGGTCAACTGGACCGCGCCTGCCAGTAACGGCGGTAGCCCGATCACCGGCTACACCATCACCCCCTACATCGGCGCAAGCGCCCAAACCCCCGTCGAAGCCGGCGCCAGCGCCAACTCCATCATCGTCAAAGGCCTCACCAACGCCACCGGCTACACCTTCACCGTCACCGCCAGCAACGCCGTCGGTGCCAGCCCCCCGTCAACCGCGTCGGGTGCCATCACTCCCCAGAGCACGATCTTCGACTTCGCCACACCCGCCACGATCGACTCCGGCGACGCCTCCTCCACCGAGGTCGGCGTCAAGTTCACCACCGAATCCTTCGGCAACATCACCGGCATCCGCTTCTACAAGGCCACCACCAACACCGGCACCCACACCGGCAGCCTCTGGAGCGCCTCCGGCACACTCCTCGCATCGGCCACCTTCACCAGCGAAACGGCCTCCGGCTGGCAACAGGCCACATTCCAAAACCCGGTAGCCGTCATCCCCAACACGACCTACATCGCCGCCTACCTGGCACCCAACGGACACTACTCAGACACCTCCAACGGGCTCGCCACCGCCACCAGCAACCCGCCGCTGACCGCGCTGTCCAACACCACCAGCGCCAACGGCGTGTACGCGCACAGCGTGACCAAAACGTTCCCCACCAGCAGTTCGGGCGCCACCAACTACTGGGTGGATGTGGACTTCGAAGCGATGGCGATCCCAGGCCAGCCCTCGCACGTCAGCGCCACCGCCGGACCCGGCTCAGCACAGGTCAGCTGGAACGCACCCACAGGCGGCGGCCCCGTCACCTTCTACACCATCACCCCCTACATCGGAAGCGAAGCACAGGCCCCGACCGTCATCAACGGCACCCCACCAACCACCAGCACAACCATCAAAGAACTCACCAACGGCACCAGCTACACCTTCACCGTGCAGGCATCCAACCCCAACGGCAACGGACCCGCATCCGAACACTCGGGCAGCATCACACCGCTCGCCACGCCGACGGCGCCCACGGGCGTGAGCGCTACCGGCGAACAAGGAGCCGCCACCGTGACATGGAGCGCGCCTGCCAGCAACGGCGGCGGCCCCATTACCAGCTACACGATCACCCCCTACATCGGCAGCGAAGCCCAATCCCCGACCACGATCAACGGCAACCCACCCACCACCACCGCCACCATAAAGGGACTCAACAACGGCAGCAGCTACACGTTCACCGTCACCGCCACTAACTCGATCGGTACGAGCCCGTCCTCCGAACATTCAAATGCGGTCACACCCGCCACCACACCGGCGGCCCCAAGCGCCGTGGCAGCGACCCCGGGTAGCTCCAGCGCCACGGTGACGTGGAGCGCACCGTCCAACGGCGGGAGCACCATCACGGGCTACACGATCACTCCCTACATCGGCAGCGAAGCGCAGGGCACGACTACCATCAAAGGCAACCCACCCACCACCAGCGCCACCATCACCGGCCTGACCAACGGCACCAGCTACACCTTCACCGTCACAGCCACCAACGCCGTCGGATCCAGCGCCCCATCGGAAAATTCAAACGCGGTCACCCCCACGGCATTGAACCCACCCTCAGCCCCAACGGCCGTGACCGCCAAACCTTCGAACTCGAGCGCCACCGTCAGCTGGACCGAACCGAGCAGCAACGGCGGCAGCCCGATCACCGGGTACACCATCACCCCCTACATCGGCGCAAGCGCCCAAACCCCCGTGGAAGCCGGCGCCAGCGCCACCTCAGCGACCGTCACAGGGCTCACCAACGGCACCAGCTACACCTTCACCGTCACCGCCGCCAACGCGGTCGGCACCGGGCCAGCCTCCGAACACTCAAACGCGGTCACCCCCGCCAGCCCGCCCGGCTCGCCCACCGGCGTGACGGCCAGCGCAGCCACCGCCCAAGCGCTGGTGGGTTGGACCGCTCCCACCAGCAACGGCGGCAGCCCGATCACCGGCTACACCATCACCCCCTACATCGGCTCAAGCGCCCAGACCCCCGTGGAAGTGGCCGCCAGCGCCAGCTCTGCGATCGTCAAAGGCCTCAGCAACGGCAGCAGCTACACGTTCACCGTCACGGCCAACAACAGCGCCGGGGCCGGGACTCCGTCGAGCGCGTCGAGCGCCGTCACCCCGCAGAACACGCTGTTCGACTTCGCCACGCCCGTCACCATCGACTCGGCCGATACGCATTCCACGGTGCTCGGTGTGAAGTTCAGCTCCGAAGTGGCCGGCAGCATCACCGGCATCCGCTTCTACAAGGCCACCACCAACACCGGCACCCACACCGGCAGCCTCTGGAGCGCCTCCGGCACACTGCTCGCCTCCACCACCTTCACCACCGAAACGGCATCCGGCTGGCAGCAGCTCAACTTCTTCGAGTCCGGTCGCCATCAGCGCCAACACCACCTACGTGGCGTCCTACCTGGCGCCCAAAGGTCACTACTCGGCTACCTCCAGCGCGTTCCTCACCGCCGGCTTGAGCAACCCACCGCTGTTCGCCCTCGCCAACGCCACCAGCGCCAACGGCGTGTACGCCTACAGCACCAGCAACATCTTCCCAACCAGCACCTACAAAGCAACCAACTACTGGGTCGACCTCGACTTCGCGCCGAGCCACTGATGAAGCACCGGCGCAACTCGTTCACGCGGTGGTGCTGCGCGCTCGTGCTGGCGCTGGCGGCGTTGCTGCTTTGCTCGTGCGGCGGGAGCTCGCCGACGAGCTCGCCCACGGCCACCAACGCAAGCGTCGTGACCAAGGCGCGCGGACACGAGACCATCGTTCACGGCCGCAACAGGGTGAGCGACAAGACCGTCACATATCACCCGCTGCATGGAACGGGCGGCGGTGAACTCAACGACGACAATCCAGGCAACGCGGATGCGGGCGCTCATGCGAGCGGCAGCGAAGACCCGTGCACGCTGGTGACACGCTCAGAGGGGCAGGCGATCCTCGGTGGAAGCGTGTCCGCTCCGTCGGAGGCGCCGCAGGGACCGACGTGCATATACCAGCGCGTTGGCAGCAAGAGCCTTGTGACGCTCGCTTACCAGTCGATCGACCTGGCGAGGATCAAAGCGCAGATACACGGGGCGAAGCGCTTCGAGATCGACCACCGCACCGCCTTCTGCGGCGTCTACGGGCAGCCCACGACGTTTGTGGCGCTGACGAGTGGGCGCGCGTTGAGCATCACAGCCCCATGCGCAGTCGGACGCCGTTTCGCAGCAGTCGCATTGACGCGACTCGGGACTTAGATCCACATCCACATACAAGGACGTATCGTGAAGCTAAGGAGAGCTGAGATGAGCAAACATCGACGTGGTCGCACGACGGCATGGATGTGCGTGGCGCTGGTCGCAGCCCTCCTGATCCCTGCCAGCGCCGCTGGCGCTGCGTCGGATTCGATCTTTGGGCAGTCCAAACCGGGAACGGTGGACTCCGGCGACTCGCACTCCACGGTGCTCGGCGTGAAGTTCAGCTCCGAAGTGGCCGGCAGCATCACCGGCATCCGCTTCTACAAGGCCACCACCAACACCGGCACCCACACCGGCAGCCTCTGGAGCGCCTCCGGCACACTGCTCGCCTCCGCCACCTTCACCACCGAAACCGCCTCCGGCTGGCAGCAGCTCACCCTCCCCAAACCCGTGGCCATCAGCCCCAACACCACCTACGTGGCGTCCTACCTGGCACCCAAAGGCCACTACTCCGACACCCCCGGCGCGTTCCTCACCGCCATCAGCAGCCCACCGCTGAGCGCACTGGCCAACACCACCAGCGCCAACGGCGTCTACGCCTACGCCACCACCAACACCTTCCCCACCAGCACCTACAAGGCCACCAACTACTCAGTCGACGTCGAATTCGAACCCTCCACCCTCGCCGCGCCCGGCACCCCCGGCACTCCCACCGCCACCGCCGGACACGGCTCAGCCACCGTCAACTGGACCGCGCCCACCAGCGGCGGCCCCGCCAGCAGCTACACCATCACCCCCTACATCGGCACCCAAGCACAAGCCACCACAACCATCACCGGCAACCCACCAACCACCAGCACAACCATCACCGGACTCACCAACGGAACCACCTACACCTTCACCATCACCGCCACCAACGCAACCGGCTCCAGCACCCCAAGCCCACACTCAAACCCCACCACACCCACCACCGAAAGCGCTGCGTCGGATTCGATCTTTGGGCAGTCCAAACCGGGAACGGTGGACTCCGGCGACTCGCACTCCACGGTGCTCGGCGTGAAGTTCAGCTCCGAAGTGGCCGGCAGCATCACCGGCATCCGCTTCTACAAGGCCACCACCAACACCGGCACCCACACCGGCAGCCTCTGGAGCGCCTCCGGCACACTGCTCGCCTCCGCCACCTTCACCACCGAAACCGCCTCCGGCTGGCAGCAGCTCACCCTCCCCAAACCCGTGGCCATCAGCCCCAACACCACCTACGTGGCGTCCTACCTGGCACCCAAAGGCCACTACTCCGACACCCCCGGCGCGTTCCTCACCGCCATCAGCAGCCCACCGCTGAGCGCACTGGCCAACACCACCAGCGCCAACGGCGTCTACGCCTACGCCACCACCAACACCTTCCCCACCAGCACCTACAAGGCCACCAACTACTCAGTCGACGTCGAATTCGAACCCTCCACCCTCGCCGCGCCCGGCACCCCCGGCACTCCCACCGCCACCGCCGGACACGGCTCAGCCACCGTCAACTGGACCGCGCCCACCAGCGGCGGCCCCGCCAGCAGCTACACCATCACCCCCTACATCGGCACCCAAGCACAAGCCACCACAACCATCACCGGCAACCCACCAACCACCAGCACAACCATCACCGGACTCACCAACGGAACCACCTACACCTTCACCATCACCGCCACCAACGCAACCGGCTCCAGCACCCCAAGCCCACACTCAAACCCCACCACACCCACCACCGAAAGCAGCACACCGATCGCCTACCCCGATCTGCAAGTGCTGATGCCGACGGGAGAAATCTCGGTACACCACACCGAATCCACGCGCACGCTCGAGTTCACGCACATCACCGAGAACGCCGGCGCCGGCCCGTTCGAACTGCGTCCCGTGTACAACCCGCTGACCGGCATCTCCCAGGGCTATCAGGCGCTCTACACGATGCCCAGCCCCGGAGTGTGGAAGTACGCCAACAGCGTGCCGTTCGCCGGCCCGATGCTGTGGGAACCGCCGAGTGACTATCGCTTCCCACTGGACAAGTTCACCCTTCTCAGCACGAGCGCAGGCGGCGGGCTGGGCAGCGTCGTGGCAACCAGTCCCAAGGCCCTGTTCTGCATGACCTCCGACACCTACGTCGGCGGGGTTGAAAACACGCCCAACAACAACGGCTATCCGGCCGTGGCGTGCACAGAACCGGAAGGGCACCTCGGCCTGTCCGTCGGTTGGGGCGACCAATACGACGCGACCGACGGCGGCGAGGGCATCGATATCTCAAGCCTGCCCAACGGCACCTACTGGCTGCAGGGCGAGGTCAACCCAGACCACAACCTGATCGAGTCAAACCCCTCCAACGACGTCACCGACACCAAGCTGCAGATCGAAGGCAACACGGTCAAAGTGCTCGAACAGAGCAGCCCCGAAGCGACCCCACCGACGGTCGCGCTGAGCAGCCCCTCGGCCGGGTCCACGCTGTCGGGGACGGTGGAACTGACCGCCAGTGCGAGCGGGCCCGCCCCGATCTCCTCGATCCAGTTCCTGCTCGACGGCCAGCCCATCGGCGCGCCCGTCACCACCCCGCCCTACTCGATCAAATGGCCCTCCGGCAGCATCAGCACGGGCAGCCATTTCCTGAGCGCGCAGGCCACCGACGGCAGCGGCGCCATCGGCACCGCCCCCGACGTCCAGGTCAGCACGCACGAAGGCTCGAGCAGCGAAGGACCCGACACCGAAGCACCGACCGTCGCGATCACCAACCCGGTGGCCGGCGAGACGCTGTCCAACACCAGGCAGATCACCGCAAGCGCCAGCGACAACGTGGCCGTCCGCGAAGTCCAGTTCTATCTCGACGGACAAGCGCTCGGCGCGCCGGTCACCAAAGCGCCCTACGCGATCGGCTGGGACACCACCACCGCGAGCAACGCCAGCCACACGCTGACGGCCAGCGCCACGGACACCTCGGGCAATGTCGGGCACGCCTCCGCGGTCGACGTCACGGTGCAGAACCCCGCCGAAGAAGGCCCCTGCTTCGTGATGGACGTCAACACAACCGTGAACGGACACGGCACGGTCACCACACAGCCGTTCATCACCGCCGAAGCGGAAGAGCAGTTGGTCGCGTTCGTATCCTCCGACGGCCCGTCCGGAGCCGGTCGCCAGTCGGCCACCGTCAGCGGAGCGGGACTGACCTGGACGCTGGTTCAGCGCGCCAACTCACAATCCGGCGACGCCGAGATCTGGGAGGCATCCGCCCCCACCGAGCTCAGCGACGTGAAGGTGACCTCAACCCCGCTGGTTGCCGGCTATGACCAGTCGCTGACTGTGATCGCAATGCAGATGTCCCATGGCATCGGCGCCTCCGCGTCCGCGGGTGGAGCGACCGGCGCTCCGAGCGTCTCGCTGCACACCACCGAAGAAGGATCGCTCGTGTACGCCGTGGGCAATGACTGGAGCAACGCCGTCTCCCGGGCGCTGGGGTCCAACCAGGTGCTGCTGCGCCAGTACCTCGACACCAACACCGGCGACACCTTCTGGTCGCAGTACACCGGCCAGGTGACCGGAGCCCTCGGCAGCGAAGTCACGCTCAACGACACCGCTCCCACCAACGACCGCTGGAACATGGCCGCCGTCGAGATCCTCGGCGATGGGCTCGGCGCCTAGGCGAAACAGGGCTCTACCCTCCTACCACCGCGATCCGCCTACGGCCCGATTTCGCCTTGGTATCCGGTGTGGAGTTCGGTGGGTAGGTTGGTTGGCTGGTAGTAGCCCGCTGGTGGGGTGGGCTGCGTGTTGGGGTTCCAGCTGGTCGTTTGCCAGGATGGCGTCCATTTCGTGACGTAGTGGGTGGAGCCGGACGCGTTTGCGCTGTTGTCCTGGGAGACGTTGTAGTCGAACAAGCAGCTCCCCGTGCACGCGCCCATACTCACGTCATAGCCATTGCCCTGGTCTTCGACATCGATGTTGTGCGTCATCGTGTAGTTGCTGCCCGCACCACAGTGTTCGGTCAGTAGCGCGCTGCCCCACTCCGAGCCGATCACCGTGTTGTTCTCGATCGTCGCTGTCTGCGTGGTGTAGATCTGAAGCTCATAGCTATCAGCAGCATCGATGAAAAGGTTGTTCTCGATCACGCTGTTCTTCATCGTCGTCTGGCATTCCACGCTCCCCGCGCCGTTCTCGAAGATCACCCCATCAGTAGCGGCCTCTTCGGAGAGCCCGTTCTTTTCCCCCGTGCCTTCCCCGATCGCGATGTTGTCCTTGAACGTATCGTCTTGCCCACCAGCCCAGATCTGCCACAGATTCAAATGCGAGCATTTCATCAACACATGCCCCTCGAACAGGTTGTGTTCCACCGTCACGCCTTCAGGACCCGCGCCCCCACCCTGAATGTAATGCCACGCCGCTTCATCAAACGTATTCCGCGCGATCGTGACCCCTTCGGCATAGTCGATCGTGACGTCCTGCCCCTGCGCATACCCCGCATCGCATTTCCCGCCCACTTCGGGTTTTTCCAAATGCACCCGGTGCATCACGTTCTTTTCGATCAACACCCGTTTGATCGGCCCAGCACCCCCATACAACACCACCCCATACAACGGTTCTTCAAACGTATCTTCGACGAACTGATAATCATGACTCGCCCCAGAAGCACTATCACGCATATTGAAACCTTCAGTCATCCGCAAACCCACAAACCTCAAAAACGCACTATTCACAACTTCCATCCCAGCCACCCGCACCACCGCACCAGGAACCGGACGCACCGTCACAAACCCCCCATGCACCGCACCCACCACCCGCACAAACGGATACGACCCCCCCGACAAACACACCGTCGAACCATCAACAGCCGACACCAAATCCCCAGCAATCACGCTCGCCGAAGCACCCGCCGGAACAGTCACCGAACAATGCACTTCTTCCAGCACTTTCTTCACGACAACACCCGAGGGCAGCGAATCGGCAGCCGTCGAACCACCCGCGTTGGTGGCCGTCACGATCACGCGAATTGTGTCCCCAACATCGCCGGCCACCAGCTTGTAGCTCGCTGAAGTGGCACCGGCTATATGCGAACACGCTTCGCCCGACGCATTGCACAGCTCCCATTGATAGGCATAGGACGTTGGGGATTCGGTCCACGAACCCTTACTCGCGGTCAACGTTTCCGCTTCAACCGCAGAGCCGGCAATCGTGGGCGCGGCCGTGTTCTTGGGCGCAGCTGGCGGAGGAGGCGGCGGCACAGCGGACACCACCGACGACTGCACAGAAGTCGCAGCCGTTGACCCACCGGCATTGGCAGCGGTCACGACCACACGTACCGTACCCCCAACATCGCCAGCCACGAGCTTGTAGCTCGCCGACGTAGCGCCAGCCACGTCTTGACAACCACCACCCGACGCATCACACAACTCCCACTGATATCCATACGACGTCGGGCTACCAGCCCACGACCCCTTGCCCGCGGCCATCGTTTCCCCTTCAACCGCCGACCCGGAAACCGTCGGTGCGGCCGTATTGGTGGGTGCCGCAGGCGGAGGAGGCGGTTCAACCGCTTCCGTGGAGGCGTAGAAGGATGCCGGCGAGTTGGTCCACCACGCACCACCCGACCACGAGGTCGGCAGCGTCGTCAGCGAGATGGATGAGCTGCTCTGGCTGGGGGCGGCGCCACTTTCGATGTCACGCAGCGCCAGCGTCCCACTCGGCGCGAGCGCCGCCATCCAGTAGACCGTCCCCGAGCTCAGCGCCACCGGCGATATCGCGACCGTGTTCCAGGCGGACGCTTTTGGCGACGAGATCTTCGCGCTCGCCAGCAGCGTTCCGGCATGGCCTGCGGTGCTGCCGTACAGGCCAAGCATGATCGTGGGAGCGCTGTTTCCAGCGCTCACGTACAGCGACAGGCTGTGGGCGGTGCCACTCACGAACGCGGTGTATTCAAACGCCTCAGCCGAACCGGCCGAATCGGTATCGGTGCTCGCCTGCACGGCGGCACTGCCCAGCAGCAGCTTCTGCGAGGCGGCGCTGACCGTGGCCGTCGGAGGCGAGGTAGCCGCCGTTGAGCCGAATGCGTTGGCGGCGGTGACCACCACGCGCAGCTCGTGACCCACGTCGCCAGCTTTCAGCTTGTAGCTCGAGCCCGTGGCAGCGCTCACGTTCGAGCAGGCGGCCCCGGCGGAGTTGCAATCCTGCCACTGATACCCGTATGAGCTCGGGCTTTCGGTCCAAGTGCCGCTGGATGCGTCCAGTTCCCGGCCTTCGATCGCGCTGCCGGCGATCGTGGGCAGCACGGTGTTGGCAGGCGAGGCGCCCAAGACCGGGGGTAGCAGGGGGGATGGTGCAGGCGCGAGCGCTTCCGTGAGGGCCACCGGGATCTCGGCCGGAATCGCCAGCGCGCCCGGCAGTGGCGCCAATGCCGGTTTCGGCGGCAGTTTCGGCTTCGGCTTGCGATGCGCAGCGGCGCACCTCTTGATCGCCTTGCGGGCCTTCGCGCTGAGGGCCTTGCCGTTGCTGTGCTTGATCTTGCGCTTGGGTTTGGCGGCCACGCAGCGCACCGGGTGCTTGCTCGGAGCCCGCGTGCTGGCCGCGTGCGAGCGGCTCTGCGCCGCGGAGGCCGCTGACGCCCACACGCCCGCCACCGCACAGCCAGCCAGTGCGCACGTGGCGGTGGCGAGCAGAACCATGCTGATCCGGGCTGCCGTCAAGCGGCGGATCGTATGCCATGGGGCGGAGTCGATGTCGCGGTTCGAGCGCAAGGGCAGAGTCATGATGGGGGAACGAGTCCGACATACCAGTGATCGGCCGTTTGCGTAGCTTTCTTTAGGGATGCTCGGTTCTATACCCACGACGCGTTCCATTCATTCGCACCGAAACGCTGGACGCTATGGTCCTCCTTCGCCTTGGTATCCGGTGTGGAGTTCGGTGGGTAGGTTGGTTGGCTGGTAGTAGCCCGCTGGTGGGGTGGGCTGCGTGTTGGGGTTCCAGCTGGTCGTTTGCCAGGATGGCGTCCATTTCGTGACGTAGTGGGTGGAGCCGGACGCGTTTGCGCTGTTGTCCTGGGAGACGTTGTAGTCGAACAAGCAGCTCCCCGTGCACGCGCCCATACTCACGTCATAGCCATTGCCCTGGTCTTCGACATCGATGTTGTGCGTCATCGTGTAGTTGCTGCCCGCACCACAGTGTTCGGTCAGTAGCGCGCTGCCCCACTCCGAGCCGATCACCGTGTTGTTCTCGATCGTCGCTGTCTGCGTGGTGTAGATCTGAAGCTCATAGCTATCAGCAGCATCGATGAAAAGGTTGTTCTCGATCACGCTGTTCTTCATCGTCGTCTGGCATTCCACGCTCCCCGCGCCGTTCTCGAAGATCACCCCATCAGTAGCGGCCTCTTCGGAGAGCCCGTTCTTTTCCCCCGTGCCTTCCCCGATCGCGATGTTGTCCTTGAACGTATCGTCTTGCCCACCAGCCCAGATCTGCCACAGATTCAAATGCGAGCATTTCATCAACACATGCCCCTCGAACAGGTTGTGTTCCACCGTCACGCCTTCAGGACCCGCGCCCCCACCCTGAATGTAATGCCACGCCGCTTCATCAAACGTATTCCGCGCGACCGTGACCCCTTCGGCATAGTCGATCGTGACGTCCTGCCCCTGCGCATAACCCGCATCACATTTCCCGCCCACTTCGGGTTTTTCCAAATGCACCCGGTGCATCACGTTCTTTTCGATCAACACCCGTTTGATCGGCCCAGCACCCCCATACAACACCACCCCATACAACGGTTCTTCAAACGTATCTTCGACGAACTGATAATCATGACTCGCCCCAGAAGCACTATCACGCATATTGAAACCTTCAGTCATCCGCAAACCCACAAACCTCAAAAACGCACTATTCACAACTTCCATCCCAGCCACCCGCACCACCGCACCAGGAACCGGACGCACCGTCACAAACCCCCCATGCACCGCACCCACCACCCGCACAAACGGATACGACCCCCCCGACAAACACACCGTCGAACCATCAACAGCACCAACAACATCGCCAGCAATTTCAGCGGCCGAGGAAGACGGCGAGACGGTCCGGTCGCAGGTGAAGCCCGCAGCGGAGCTGCCCACACGCGAGCGCGCACCGAGCAGCGCCACCACCCCCACCCCCAGGGCCAGCGCCAGGGCAAGCCATCCGAGTAGCTTGGCCACCGAGCGCTACGGGGCGACCGGCGCCGGGTCTCGCACGTTCACCCGCGCGGCGCGTTTGGGCAGCACCTGGGCAGCGAAGCGCCTGAGGCTCTCAAGCGACGCGGGAAACAGCACGCGCAGCGCGAGGACGTAGGCGATCGCGCCTGCCGCGCTCACCAGGCCCATGTATGCAAGCGGGGCTGTGTGCGCCGATTCCAGCTGATCGCTGAGCGCGATGCAGATCGCAGCCGGCGCCAAGCAGGAGACGGTGGCCGGCTTGATGTCGTGCCACAGCCGCGCCAGCGCATTCTCCTCGGTGTCGCTCAGCATCAGGATGTAGGCCACTGCCAGGAACAGCGTGTGCACCGCGCTTGCGGCGATCGCCACCGCCGTGATGCCCAGCGGCGCCACCAGGAAGACCGCCAGCGCGTAGGCCAGGAAATGCCCCCAGCCGAAGCCCATGATCGCGCGGGCGCGTCCGGATGCCATCAGCGCGGCGCCGGCACTGTCGATCACGAGCGTCGAGGCCCCGCCCACGGCCAGTATCTGGGTGGGCTCCACGGCGGCGGCCCATCTCGCCCCGAAGACCCACGGGACCATCACCGGAGCCTCGATGGCGAGCAGCACGAGCGCGGGGAACAGGATGATGGTGAGCATGCGCACCATGCGGCCGCGCAGCACGTGCAGGGCTGCGCCGCTCTGGGTCCGTGCCAGGACCGGGAAGCCGACGGTGTTCATCACGTTGCTGACCTTCTTCTGGTATTCCACGCCGAGCGTGTAGGCGCGGAAGTACAGGCCGGTGGGCAACGCCCCCAGGCGCGCGCCGATGATCGCGTAGTCGCAGTTGCGAAAGCCGAACCAGCTGGCGGCGGCCACCGACGCGGGTCCCCCGAAGCTCAGGAGATCCTTGGCGGGGACACGGCGCAGACGTGGCGGCGGCGGCGGCGCGGAGGCCAGCAGCATGCACATTTCAACCAGTTCGCCGACCAGCCAGCCCAGCACCAGCGCGAAGCCGTTCATGTGCGCCAGCGCCATGCCGATCATGGCGGCCACGCGCACGAGCGTGCTGCACAGTTCGATCACGCTCGAGCGCCGGATCGCCAGCCGTCGCTGCAGCATCGCCGAGGACACGGCGCCACCGGCCGCGATCACGCACAGCGGCGAGGCCAGCCGCACGAATTCCGCTGTCCGCTCCCCATACAGTGGCGCCACGACCGTGCTGGCCGCCAACAGCGTCAGCGCCACCAGACCGAGACCGATCAACAGCGCCAACGCCACCCCCGCCTGCAGGTGCTCACGCTCGACGCTTGCGCGCTGCACCAGCGCCGTGCTCACGCCCGCCAGCGGGATCGCGGCGACGCTCCCCGCGATCACCGCCAGCGCATAGCGCCCGAACTCGGCGGGGGCGATCAGGTGGGCGAGCACCACGGTCGATCCGAGCATGATCACTTCGGCCAGCGGGCGCGCGATCACCACCCATCGCAGGCCGCGCAGCGCCTTGGCGCGCAGCTCGCCGTCGCTCAGCGAGTCGTCGATCGGACCCTCCGTGCTCGCGCCGTCGCGCATGTGCGCCTGCCGCCTCCTACGGTCGGCTCACGCCGTGACGACTTGCGCCGTCGCGCTCGCGCGGGCATGCGCCGGCTGCCGGAACGGCTGCACGTTGCCCTCGGGGCCGGCCGAGGCGATCGTGCTCAGCGACGCCACCACGAAGAACATGTAGGGCGCCTGCGGGAACGACAGGGCGTCGAACAGCGCGCAGGCGATCAGGAACGCGATGCAACCGGCCGATGTGGCAAGCGCCAGCGTGGCGACCGTGGGACCGCGTGTGCGAATGGCGCGGCGGGCAACCACCACCGGCGCCAGGATCATCCACAGAAAGCCGCACAGCCCGAAAGCTCCGACCTCCCACAGCTGGTCGATGTACTCGTTGTCGTTGATCCGAAACTGGGACGCCTTTTCGGAGTCGAGCGTGCCGAAGCCGCGGCCGAGCAGCGGATGCGCGACCACGTCGGGGACCACGTCGGTGAAATCGCCCACACGGTGGGCGGTCGAGCGGCTGTTCACGGCACGGTTCAGGTTCAGCACCGTTCCCAGCGCCCCGGGCGAGGCGACGTGCACGAGGCCCAGCAGCCCGATCACCCCGAGCGGCGCGAGCTTGAGCACCTGGCGCGGGCGGTACAGGCCAATGTAGAGCACCACCGCGATCGGCACGAGCAGCGCGGTCTTGCGGTCGGTGGCCAGCGCGGCGGCGACCATCAGCGCGAACGCGGCGGCGTTGAGACACCACGATCGGCGCGAGCTGGCGCTGAACACTCGCACCAGCGCGAACGGCATCACCATCACCAGCATGGTTGCCGCGGCGAGCCCGTGCTGTGTGGGGCCCACCACAACCACGCGGCCTTCGGTGCCGAAGGCGGGGTGAATGTTCGTGGGCGACGGCGCCACTTTGGCGATCGGGCCGAGGATCGTGCCGGTCCAGTTGTAGAAGACGTTGTAACCGGTGTGACGCTCCACGAGCATCCCGATCGACATCAACGACGCCAGGCCGATCAGGTATGTGGCAAAGCCCTTCACGTCCTCGAAGCGCAGCGCCGTGAGGGTGAACCAGGCCAGCACCAGGAAGGAGCCGAGCAGCGCAAAGCGCTTCTCGGCGAGCTGGAAGTCGCCCAGGTTCACGATCCGCCCGGCGTCCAGCAGCAGGCTGGCCACCGCCAGCGCCAGGAACACGCAGGCGGCGCTCGCGAACAGCTTCGATCGCCGCGTGTGCAGGAAGGCGCGCTGATCGCCACGGGCCAGCAGCCACACCAACACCAGCCCGATCACCGCGAAGCGATCGATGCGCGAGTCGACCGGAAGATGGACCTTCAGTTCGGTGGAGGCGATCGGCACGAAGAACAGCATCGCCAGGAACGCCGCCAACACCCACGGGAGCGGACGCCTGGTGTGGGGAAACGCGTCAGCGCGATCCGCGGCGTCTGCGTACCGCCGCCTGGGCACTGCCTGCGACGGTACGCGACCGGCCCCACCCCGGTCCGCTGCTACGGCTGACGCGCTCATTCGCTACCCGACCGTCTGCGTGAGCGAAGCGCTCGCCGGACGCTCCTCCGTGGAGGAGTCCGAGCGATCGTCTCCGTGCTGGCGCTTGTCGAGGCGGATCGGCCCGCCGATCCGCGGGCGGTCCTCCTCGATCGCCAGCGCATCCGCGTCGAGCGTGGGGCCGATCGCGGCGCTCTCGAACACCGCGCTTGCGCGCCAGTCCGCCCGGAAGCGCGTCACCGCGATCAGCAGCAGACACCACAACACGAACACAGCCACGAACACCATCGCCATCAGCGCCTTGCTGATCCCGCCGTCGACCACGGCCCCGTTGGCTGCACCCAGTTGACGGATCGTCACGCGCGAGCGCGCCGGCACTCCGCTGGTGCTCTCCAGCTGCGCGACGTAGCGCTGCAGCCCGACCGCGGCCGCGTTCGCCAGCGCGACGGCCTGTGACGTGGTGGGCGCCTGCGAGTCGATGTTGATCGTGGGCAGGTTCGCCTGGCTTTCGAAGTTCAGCCGGTATGGGTTGGTCTCGCCGGTGATCTCGATGTTGCGCTTGAGCGCGGTCGGCTCCTGCACCACCCGCGGCTGCGCCGCGCTGACCGGCCCCGCCGCGTAGATCTGTTCGCCGGACAGGCCCACCTGCTGGCCGATCAGGTTCAGCACCACCGGGCTGGCCATGAAGTTGGCGTAGATCGCCGCGCGGGCGCTGAGCGGTTCGAACTGCTGCGAGATGTTGCCCAGTGCCGAGGAGGGAGAGTCGACCAGGACCTGCGTGCTGGCGCTCGAGTACTGCAGCGAGCGTGCCTTGAGGCTGGCGCCGTCGAGTCGATACACGCTGAAGGTCGCCGCCACGGCAGCGATCAGGACGCCAATCACCAGCAGGAGCCGCTGCCTTGAGAGCTCACGTAGTACGAGCACAAATCCCATAGATCCTGAACCTTCCAAATCGGTTGTCGCCGAGTTGCACAACCACGAGCCGCACACTCGGCATGTCCTCAAATGAACGCGGTCACCGCCACTTTTTTTGCGGGGTGCGAGACATCGCGAGAATTCCGCCGGGCCAACGTTCTTTGCCCTGATGAGCGTTGACGAGATCCACAACTCACAGTGCGCGCCCCGCGGCTCGCGTGTGCTGATCCTCGTCGAGAACAGCTCCGTGCCGTCCGACCGGCGCGTGTGGAACATCGCCACAGCGCTCGTGGATGCGGACTGCGAAGTGGTGATCGTGTGCCCGCAGGGGCGCGCGGAGGAGCGTGCGCTACTCGAGCTTCGCGGCGGCGTCGAGATTCACCGCTATCCGCTGAGCGCCTCCGGCGGTGGGTTGGCGGGCTATGCGCGCGAGTACGGGCTGGCGCTGTGGCGAACGTGGCGGCTGGTCGAAAGGCTGACGCGGGAGCGTCCGTTCGACGTCGTCCACGCCTGCAATCCGCCCGATTTCCTGCTGCTGGCAGCCGGCCCTGCGCGTCGCGCCGGCGCACGGCTGGTGTTCGACCATCACGACCTGACACCCGAGCTGTTCCTGACCCGCTTCCAGGGGCGCCACCTGTGGCTGCATCGCCTGGCGCTGGTGATCGAGCGCATGTGCCTGGCCGCGGCAGACGTGGTGCTCGCCACGAACGAGTCCTACCGGCGCGTGGCGCTCACCCGCGGGCGCAAGCACAGCGAGGACGTGTTCGTGGTGCGCAACGGACCGGACCTGGACAGGCTGCGCGCGATCGCTCCGGACCCGACGCTCGGGCGCGGCCAGCCGCTGCTGATCGGCTATCTCGGCACGATGGGCCCGCAGGACGGCGTCGATCACGCGCTGCGGGCGCTGGCGGTGCTTCGTCGGCAGCGCCAGGACTGGCACGCCATCTTCGCCGGCGCGGGCGATGACGTGCAGCAGCTCAAGCGCCTCAGCGCAGAGCTCGGCCTCCAAGATGCGGTCGAGTTCGTGGGCTGGCTGGACGACGGCGAGATCGCCCGGCTGCTGTCCAGCTGCGACGTGTGCCTGGAGCCCGCTCCGCAGTCGCCGCTCAACGACGTCTCCACCATGATCAAGATCGCCGAGTACATGGCGATGTCACGCCCGATCGTGGCCTACGAGCTGGCCGAGTCCCGCTTCACGGCCGGCGCGGCGGCGGTGTACGCCGAGCCCGGCGACCCGTCCGCGTTCGCCGCGGCCATCGCCGAACTGCTCGAGGACCCGGCGCGGCGCGCGAGCATGGGAGACACCGGACGCCGGCGGGTGGAGAGCGAGTTCTCGTGGGGGCACTCCCGCGAGGCGCTGCTTGCTGCCTACGGCCGCGTCCTGAACGGCGCCGAGGCTGTGTGAGCGAGGTGGCGATGCGCAAGATCGAACCCGTGCCCGGCGTTCCTTTCAAGGTGGAGCCAGATCGGTTGACGCCCACGGTCAGCGTGATCGTGCCGTGTTACAACTACGCCCACTTCCTGGCGGGATGCGTGGACAGCGTGCTCTCCCAGGAGGGCGTGAAGGTGCAGGTGCTCGTAATCGACGACTGCTCCAGCGATGACAGTGCTGCGGTCGCTGAGCGTCTCAGTGAAGGTGACGGGCGCGTCGAGTTCCGCCGCCACCAGGGCAACCGGGGGCTGATAGCGACCGCCAACGAGGGCTTGGAGTGGGCGCGGGGGCAATACGTTGTCCTGCTGTCCGCCGACGATCTGCTGACGCCCGGATCGCTGCGTCGGGCCTGCGTGGCGATGCACCGCCACCCCAATGTCGGGATGGTCTACGGGCGCCCGATCATGGCGCGTGAGGATCGCCCGCTGCCCACGCCGTCCGGCTCGTGGCGCGCCACCGATGTTTGGCCCGGAGCTGACTGGATCCGCATGCGCTGCCGCTCGGCCCACAACTGCATCTCCTCGCCGGAGGTGGTGGTGAGAACGTCCGTGCAACGGGCCGTCGGAGGCTATGACCCCGCGTGCACCCATACCAGCGATCTCAACATGTGGCTGCGGATCGCGTCGATCGCGGACGTCGCGTACGTGCGCGGCGCGCCGCAGGCCATCTACCGTGTGCACGCCGACAGCATGCTGCGCAGCCAGGGCGGTCCGCTCGTGGATCTGGGCGAGCGCCGCGCCGCCTTCGATTCGTTCTTCGCCTCGTGCTCCTCGCACGTGGAGGGGCACGAACAGCTGCACGGGATGGCCAATCGGGCTCTCGCCCGTCAGGCCCTGTGGAAAGCGAGCCGAACGGTCGACCGCGGGGCCAATGACAGCTTGGTCGAGGAGCTGAGGGCCTTCGCGCTTGAGGTCTATCCCGACACAACCCGCCTGCGGGAGTGGCACGGCCTGCGCCTGCGCCGGCGCATCGGCGCGGGGCGCTCGCGCGCGTTCGTCCCCTTCCTGGCGACCGGAGCCGCGCATCGCCTGCGCTCCCACGCAGACCAGACGCGCTGGAAGCTGAGGGGAATATGAGCGCCGGCCCATCGACTCGCGAACGCTTCGAGCAGACGCAGCGCCTGCTGCGCCGCGATGGCGTGGCAGCCGTCACCGCCAGGCTGCTCGATCACGCATCGCGGCGGGTCTCGCCGGTGAATGACGCCCGCCTGCGTGTGGCGCGTGGGGATCTCGTGCGGGCAGCCGAGCTGTCCGCTTCCGGTGCCGGTCTTCCGGGCCCCCTGCCGTACGAGTCGGGCGAACCGCTCAAGGTTGCGTGGGTGACGGTGCCACAGCGCGCCGGCGGTGGCGGTTTCACCACACTGGTGAGGCTCGCCTCCGCACTCGAACAGGCGGGCCATCAGTGCACGGTCTATCTGCACGACCGCCACGGATGGTCACTCGATCGCCATCGCGAGACCATGCGCGCGTGGTGGCCCGACCTGAAAGCGGATCTCCGCGACGCGGCCGACGGCATCGAGGACGCACACGCAATCTTCGCCAGCTCCTGGGAGACCGCCTACCCGGTTTTGATCTCGCCGGCAAAGGGCGTGCGCTTCTACCTGGTGCAGGACTCCGAGCCGCTGTTCTATCCGGCCGGCAGCGAGGCGCTGCTGGCAGAGGCCACATACAGGTTCGGCTTTCACGGAATCACTCCGGGGCGCTGGCTGTCGCAGATGCTGAGCAGCCGCTACGACATGGCCGCCGACCATTTCGACTTCGGCTGCGACCTGCGCCACTACAAGCTCGACCCCACCGCGTCTCGTACCGGCGTGTGCATGTACTCACGCCCGTCCACGCCGCGCCGCGCCTTCGAGCTTGCGATCGCCGCCGTCGATCTGTTCGCGGAGCGCCATCCGGACGTCGACATTCACCTGTTTGGCGAGCTTGCGAAGCGGGTGCCGTTCCGCGCCACCGATCACGGCACGCTCAGCCCCGGTGAGCTGGGCGCGCTGTACAACCGCTGTGTGGCAGGTCTGGTCCTGTCGGCCACCAACGTCTCGCTGGTTCCCCACGAGATGCTGGCCGCGGGCTGCACACCTGTGGTCAACGACGCCGAGCACAACCGCATGGTGCTGGACAACGATGCCGTGGCATACGCGCCGGCCACTCCGTTCGATCTTGCCAACGCGCTCAGCGCGCTGGTCTCCCGTCCTGCGTCCGGGCGCGCCGCCGCGGCCGAGCGCGCGTCCGCCAGCGTGCGCGGCAACTCGTGGGAGCAGGCCGGCGCGGTCGTCGAGCGAGCGGTGCGCGAGGTCGTGGAATCGAGCTGCCATGAGCCCCAAGCCGTAGCTGTGGAGGCACGATGACTCAGCGGCTGCTGTTGATATCCCCGGTGCGCAACGAGCAGGCCCACATCGAGCTGATCGCGCGCGCGGTGGCGGCGCAGACGCGACCGCCGGACCTGTGGCTGGTGGTCGACGATGGCTCCACCGATCGCACGCCCGAGCTGCTGGCCGAGCTGGCCGAGCACATCGAGTTCCTGCGGGTGCTCCATACCAGCAAGCTGCCGCCGCTCGATCGACCCAAGGACCGACTCGCCACGGCGCCGGAGGCACGGGCGTTCAACCGCGGCCTGGGCAGCGTGCCTTGGCAGGACTTCACCCACATCGCCAAGCTCGACGGCGACACCGAGCTGCCACCGGATTACTTCGAGCGCCTGCTGGCCGAGTTCGAGGCTGACCCGACGCTGGGTCTCGCCGGCGGGCTGTATGCCGACCCCAAGCCCCAGGGCAGCGAGGAGGGCTGGGATCTGGTGACGATCCCCTCCGACTATCACGTGCCGGGCACGCTGAAGTGCTACTCGGCCGAGTGCTTTCAAGCGATCGGCGGCATGCACGAGCGCCTGGGATGGGACACGATCGATGAGACGTACGCGCGTATGCATGGGTACCGCACTCGGGCGTTTCCCGATCTGGTGGCGCTCCACCACCGGCCGCGCGCAAGCGCCGACGGCACGCTGCGCGGTCGCGCGCGCCACGGCGAGTGTGCCTACATCGCACAGTTCACTCTGGCGTGGGTGAGCTTGCGAGCTTTCAAGGTTGCGCTGGCCCGGCCGCGCGGCCTGTCGGGAATCGCGTTCCTGTACGGCTACTTGCGCTCGGCCGCGCGGCGTGTGGGCAGGGTCGAGGACCCGGCGTTCCGGCGCTTCGTCAGGCGCGAGCTCAGATGCCGGATGCTGGACTCGTTCGGACTTGCCCGTGTCACGCGCGTGTGACAACTATGTGTGCAACCGAGCCGAAAGAACCCAGCCGCACACCTCGTTAGGTGAACGGACGGATTGGTTGTACTTCACTGAAAACCAACTGGAATCGCGGGATGGGCAAATGAAGACATTGGTGACGGGAGGAGCGGGCTTCGTCGGCACGCACGTAGTTCGTGAGCTGGTGGAGCGCGGCGATCAGGTGGTAGTGCTCGACTCGCTAGAGGAGCAGGTTCACGGTGGCATCGAGCCCGAGCTGCCCCCATCGGTGGAGTTGATCGTCGGCGACGTGGGCGACCCGGCAGCAGCCGATCGTGCGCTCAGCGGCGTCGACCGTGTGGTGCACCTGGCGGCCGCGGTGGGAGTGGGGCAGTCGATGTATGAGATCGCTCGCTACACCGAGCGCAACACCATGCAGACCGCCACCTTCCTGGAGCGTGTGGTGGCCCAGCGCCCGATGCCGATCCGACTGGTGGTCGCCTCCTCGATGTCGATCTACGGCGAGGGGGAGTACGAATGTGCGGTGCACGGCCGCATGGCGCCGCCGCCGCGACCGGAGGAGCAGCTGCTCGCCCGTCACTGGGAGCTCGCCTGCCCGACCTGCGGCGCCGATCTCGCGCCAGTGGGCACCAAGGAGACCAAGGCGCTGATCCCAACATCGATCTATGCGATCACCAAGCGCGATCACGAGGAGCTCTGCCTGGTGACCGGGGCCGCGTACGGCATCCCTTCTGTGGCGCTCCGCTTCTTCAACGTGTACGGACCCGGGCAGGCGCTGTCGAACCCCTACACGGGTGTGGCCGCGATCTTCGCCTCACGGCTGCTCAACGGCCGCCCGCCGATGATCTTCGAGGACGGCGGGCAGTCTCGTGACTTCATCCACGTGAGCGACATCGTGTGCGCGATCATGCTCGCGCTGGAGTCCGAACAGGCGGCCGGCCACGCGATCAATCTCGGCACCGGACGACCCAGCACCGTGCTGCAGATCGCCCAGGCGCTGGCGGCGGGGATGGACAGCGACCTCGAGCCGATCCTCAACGGCCAGTACCGCGTCGGCGACATTCGCCACTGCGTGGCCGACCCGCAGCGGGCGCGCGATCTGCTCGGATTCGAGGCGGCCACAACACTCGAGGACGGCATGCGCGGCCTGGTGCAGTGGCTCGCCGACCAGGAGGCCGTCGATCGCGTCGACGACGCGACAAGTGCGCTGGCAGCCCGCGGCCTGACTCGCTGAGTGAGCTGCGCACGATGAACGCCACAAGCGATCGGACTCCGGCTGACCTGGCGATCGTGATCGTCTCCACCAACGAGGCGCACTGGTTGCAGCGCAGCCTGTCGACCGTGTTCGACCGCGCCGGCACGGCCACGCTCGACGTGATCGTGGTGGACAACGAATCCAGCGACGGCACGCGCGAGCTGGTGGAGTCGCAGTTCCGGCAGGCCCGTGTGGTCAGCTCGCCCAACCGCGGCTTCGCCTACGGCAACAACCGCGGGCTCGAGCAGGCCAACGCGCGTTACCTGCTGCTGCTGAACCCCGACACCGAAGTGATCGACGGCGATTTCGGTGAGCTCGTGCGACTGCTGGACGAGCGTCCCACCGTCGGTTTGATCGGCGTGCGCCAACTCACCGCCGACGGGACGCTGTGGCCCACCATCCGTCGCTTCCCGAGCGCCATCCGTGCCTTTGGCGAGGCGCTGCGCTCGGAGAGCTGGCCGATTCACCCGGCGTGGTCCGGCGAGCGCGTGCTCGACCCCAAGCCCTACGAGCAGGAGTCGCAGTGCGACTGGACCTCGGGCTCGTTCATGCTGGTGCGCAGCGAGGCGCTGCACAGCGCCGGCCTGCTCGACGAGCGCTTCTTCATCTACTCCGAGGAGCCCGACCTGTGCCTGCGGATCAAGCGCGCCGGCTGGGAGGTGCGCCATCTGCCGCAGATGACCATCGTCCACCATGCCGGCAAGGGCGGCGTGCGGCCGAAGATGGTCGCCCAGGATGCCTACGCGCGCAAGCAGTACGCCCACAAGCACTTCGGCCCCGCCACCCGCGCCGCCTACCTGTCGGCGTGCGCCCTGCGTCACGTCGTCCGCGCCGGTGGCGCCACGGACAGCTCCAGCGCCCGCCGCGAAGGCGCACGGCGCGCCCTGCGCACATTGATGGGATCGACCTCGCCGCCGTTCGGGGCGCCACCGGCAACCGCGGTGACGCCCTGGCTCAGCAGACCCGACACCGGACACTGAGCGGGTCTGCTCAGTACCCGGGTCCTCCTTCGCCTTGGTATCCGGTGTGGAGTTCGGTGGGTAGGTTGGTTGGCTGGTAGTAGCCCGCTGGTGGGGTGGGTTCGCTGCTGGGATTCCAGCTGGTCGTTTGCCAGGATGGCGTCCATTTCGTGACGTAGTGGGCGGAGCCGGACGCGTTTGCGCTGTTGTCCTGGGAGACGTTGTAGTCGAACAAGCAGCTCCCCGTGCACGCGCCCATACTCACGTCATAGCCATTGCCCTGGTCTTCGACATCGATGTTGTGCGTCATCGTGTAGTTGCTGCCCGCACCACAGTGTTCGGTCAGTAGCGCGCTGCCCCACTCCGAGCCGATCACCGTGTTGTTCTCGATCGTCGCTGTCTGCGTGGTGTAGATCTGAAGCTCATAGCTATCAGCAGCATCGATGAAAAGGTTGTTCTCGATCACGCTGTTCTTCATCGTCGTCTGGCATTCCACGCTCCCCGCGCCGTTCTCGAAGATCACCCCATCAGTAGCGGCCTCTTCGGAGAGCCCGTTCTTTTCCCCCGTGCCTTCCCCGATCGCGATGTTGTCCTTGAACGTATCGTCTTGCCCACCAGCCCAGATCTGCCACAGATTCAAATGCGAGCATTTCATCAACACATGCCCCTCGAACAGGTTGTGTTCCACCGTCACGCCTTCAGGACCCGCGCCCCCACCCTGAATGTAATGCCACGCCGCTTCATCAAACGTATTCCGCGCGATCGTGACCCCTTCGGCATAGTCGATCGTGACGTCCTGCCCCTGCGCATACCCCGCATCGCATTTCCCGCCCACTTCGGGTTTTTCCAAATGCACCCGGTGCATCACGTTCTTTTCGATCAACACCCGTTTGATCGGCCCAGCACCCCCATACAACACCACCCCATACAACGGTTCTTCAAACGTATCTTCGACGAACTGATAATCATGACTCGCCCCAGAAGCACTATCACGCATATTGAAACCTTCAGTCATCCGCAAACCCACAAACCTCAAAAACGCACTATTCACAACTTCCATCCCAGCCACCCGCACCACCGCACCAGGAACCGGACGCACCGTCACAAACCCCCCATGCACCGCACCCACCACCCGCACAAACGGATACGACCCCCCCGACAAACACACCGTCGAACCATCAACAGCCGACACCAAATCCCCAGCAATCACGCTCGCCGAAGCACCCGCCGGAACAGTCACCGAACAAGTGACGCCCAACGCGGCAGACACAACGCCTGAAGCTCCCGACACGGCAGCCGTCGAACCACCCGCGTTCGACGCAGTCACGACCACACGCAACACGTGCCCAACATCGCCAGCAGACAACGTCAAGCTGGCAGACGTGGCGCCCGCGACAGACGAGCACCCTTCGCCGGAAGAACCACACAACTCCCACTGATATGCATAGGAGGTCGGACTTCCACTCCAGCTCCCCACACCCACGGAAAGCGTCTGCCCTTCCACAGCAGACCCGCTGATCGGCGGCAGCGACGTATTCACCGGTGCAGATGGAGGCAGTGCCGCGGTGACCACCGAGCTCTGCACGGAGCCCGCGGCCGTGGACCCGCCGACATTGGCAGCGGTCACGACCACGCGCACGGTGCCTCCGACATCGCCAGCCACCAGCTTGTAGCTCGCCGACGTGGCGCCGGCCGCGTCTTTGCAACCTTCACCGGACGCGTTGCAGATCTCCCACTGATAGGAGTAGGAGGTCGGGGATTCGGTCCACGTGCCCTCGCTGGCGGTCAGCGTTTCACCTTCGACCGCGGAGCCGGAAACCGTCGGCACGACGGTGTTCTTGGGGGTAGCCGGCGGAGGAGGCGGCGGCCCGGCCGCTTCTGTGGACGCGTAGAACGACGCCGGGGAGTTGGCCCACCATGCACCGCCCGACCATGACGTCGGCAGCGTCGTCAGCGAGGTGGATGCACTGTTCTGGCTGGGGGCGGCGCCACTTGCGATGTCACGCAGCGCCAGAGTCCCACTCGGAGCCAGCGCCGCCATCCAATAGACAGCCCCAGAGCTCACCGCCACCGGCGAAATGCCAACCGAGTTCCACGCACCGACCTTTGGCGAGGAGATCTCGGTGCTCGCCAGCAACGTGCCGGCGTGCCCCGATGTGCTGCCATAGAGGCCCAGCACGATCACTGGAGCGCTGCTCCCCGAATTCACGTACAGCGACACACTGTGGACGGTGCCGCTGACGGACGCCGTGTACTGGAACGCCTCAGCCGAACCGGCCGAGTCGCTGTCGCCGTTGGCCTGCACTGCTGTGCTGCCGAGCAGCAGCGACGGGGTTTCAGACGGGCTGATGACCGCGCTGGCAAGCGAGCTGGCGGCGCTCGATCCACCGGCGTTGGTGGCCGTGACGGTCACGCTCACCGTGCCCCCGACGGAGTTCTGCCCGAGCTTGTAGCTCGACGTGCTCGCCCCGCTCACGTTCACGCAGTTGGCACCCAACGCGTCGCATTCCTGCCACTGGTAGGCGTAGCTGGTCGGGCTGCCGCTCCAGGTGCCCTCGCTGACGGTGAGCGTTTCGCCTTCCACGTCAGACCCGCTGATCACAGGCAGGGTCACGTTCACGGGCGCAGACGGTGGCGGGGGTGGAGGCGGCGTGGCGGCCACCACGACGGCGCTGGCGGGTGAGTTGGCCGCGTTCGAGCCACCGGCGTTCGCGGCCGTGACAGTCACGCTCATCGTCTCACCGACGGAGCCCTGGCCCAGCTTGTAGCTGGCGGAGCTGGCGCCGCTCACGCTCACACAGCCCACTCCCAGCGCATCGCATTCCTGCCACCGATACGCATACGAGGTCGGGCTGCCACTCCACATGCCGCTACTGGCCGACAGCGTCTGCCCTTCCATGGCCAGTCCGCTGACGGCGGGCGCCACCACGTTCACCGGTGCAGCCGGCGGGGGTGGAGGCGGTGGCGGCGGTGTGGTGAGCGCTTCGCCGGCCGTCACGTAGGCGGAGGCAGGACAGTCGGTGTAGGGCGTGCCCGTCTTCCAGGCCGACGGCAGCGCGCCGAGGCTGGTCTGGGCGCTGGTCTCACTCGGGCATGGGCCGTGCGCGCGATCGCGATAGCGCAGCGTGCCCCCGGTTCCGAGGATGGCCAGCCAGTAGGTGCGCCCGGCGAGCAGTTCCTGCGGGGCGAGCGACACCACACTCCAGGTGCCAGCTGCGGAGGATGGCGCGGAGCCGCTGCTCAGCAGCGTGCCGGGGTGCCCGCCGACGTTGCTGTACAGGCCCACGATCAAGGTCTTTGCCGCGTTGGCATAACTGATGTACACGTGCGCCAGGTGGGCTGAGCCGGATGTGACGGCGTTCAATCTGAATGCTTCCGCCTGCCCGGCGGAGAGCGAGTCGTACTGGGATTCCACGGCCGCGCTGCCCAGCAGCACTGCCTGCGCCGCGGCATCCATCACCCGCACGCCGGTGCGATGCACGACCGCTCCGGGCTTTTTGCGCACACGCGTGGCACGACGCCTGCGCGAGCTGCTGCGAGCAGCCTGACGGTGGACGACCGAGTGTTGGGCTGCACGTGTGGTTGCAGGACGCAGCAGGCGCGCAGCAAGCGCCGATGATGCGGCGAACAGGAAAAAGATGGCGGCCGCTGCTGTAAAGCCACGCGCGGACTGCTTGAGCATATGAAGCCTCCGGTCATACGGGCGGACGGCATGTCCACCGGCATGACTTGCTTCGACGTCCACACCCGCGCTGCTGAGGCTCCTCAACCGTTCGTGGACGCTCAGCCGTGATGTGGTCCCAAAAGCACTACAAATTCGTATGTTTGGATGTACGACAATCCGGGCGCACCGTCTTATTTCGTCCCAGCATTCGTTTATGTTCCAGGGGTGAGCATTTCCGCCGACACGCTTCGAGTCGTATTGGCAGACGATCACCACTTCTTCCGCGAGGGACTGCGCGGAATGCTCGCGGCCGATGGGATCTCGGTGATCGGCGAGGCGGCGGACGGCGACGGCGCGATCGCGCTCACGCGCGAGCTCTCACCGGATGTGGTCGTGATCGATCTCAGATGCCGGGCGTCTCCGGTATCGACGCCCTGCGCCACATCATCGCCAGCAGCCCCGAGACGCAGGTGATCGTCCTGACCGTGTCCGCGGATGAGACCGACGTGCTCGCGGCGCTTGGAGCGGGAGCGTGCGGATATCTGCTCAAGGACGCCCGCCCCGATCATCTGGTGGGCGGCATCCGGCTGGTGGCCGGCGGCCACGCTGTGCTCTCTCGCACGGTGGTGCGAGCACTCGCGGCACAGGTGCGGAGCTCCACCCCAGACGAGATGAAGACCGGCGACAGCGCTTTGCTCACTGCGCGGGAGCTGGAGGTGATCCGGCTGATCGCCGACGGCGCCGATAACGCCGCAATCGGCCTGGAGCTGTCGATCAGCCGCCACACCGTCAAGCAATATGTGACCAACATCCTCGAGAAGACCGAAACGCAGAGCCGCGTTCAGGCGGCCGTGTACGCGGTACGCACGGGCATCGCGTGAGGCTCTGGAGCCTCGGTTCTAAGCTGCCGCTTTGTCGATCACGCGGATCGCGGCGTCGCGATCGGTTACGCCGAGCTTGGCCACGCCAACGGAGATGTGCCGGCGAATGGTGACCGGGGAGAGCGACAGCGCCTCTCCCACCTCGGCGGTCGTAAGTCCGGAGCGGAGCATTCTGAGGATCTCGGACTCTCTCGAGGTGAGCTCCACCGCCCCAACGCGCACAGGCTGATCGACCGGCTCGGCAAAGTCACGGAACTCGTCCAGCACCACGCCCACGAGCGCTCGCGGCAGTGCGGCCTCGCCCTTGAGCACACCGAACAGCGCGGCGGCCAGACGGTCGGGCCGCGTGTCCTTCGGCAGGTAGCCCACCGCGCCGGCGCGCAGCGACGCGATCACGTCCTCGGTGCTGTTCGATGCGGTCAGCATCACGATTGCGGTGGCAGAGTCGGTCTGCGCGATCCTGCCGGCCGCCTCGATGCCGCCGCCGGGCATGGCGATGTCGAGCAGACACACGTCCGGTCGCTCACGCGCCACCGCACGCACCGCTCCCTCGCAGTCAGCGGCCTCCGCCACCACGTTGAAGCCACCGCGCATCAGCGACATGCGCACACCCAGGCGGATCGCGGGATGGTCGTCGGCCAGAACCACCCGCGGCTTGTTTGGGCTGACGGGGTCGCTCATGGCAGAACCGCTTCGATCGTCGTGCCCGACTGCGGCCCGCTGGTCACCCACAACTCGCCGCCCTGCCCCTGCGCTTGGCGGATCATGCTGCGCAGCCCGAATCCGCCGCGGGCCGTCGCGGCGTCGAATCCACGACCGTCATCGTGCACGCGCAGCCGCCACTCGTCTGTGTAATCGAGCACCACCTCGATCGAGGCCGGGGCGGCGTGCTTGACCGCATTCGTGACCGCCTCGCGGGCGATGTGCACGAGCGTGTGCAGGGTCGCGCTGTCAGGCTCGGCGCCGTCGGGCACACCAGCGCCTGAGAAACTCAGCGGCGTGTGCCTGGCGGCCATGCCAACACTGGACCCCACCGCTTCGACCACCGGCATTTCCTCGCCGTCCATCAGGCAGCCCACCATCCGCCGCGCCGCCGTCAGTGCGCGCTCGCCCGCCTCGACCGCCATGTTCGCCTCAGGTGGCTGGGAGGGGTCGTCGGCGAGCATTCGGGCGTTGCCCAGCGCGAACGCCAGGTCCTGCATGATCAGGTCGTGAACGTCGGCCGCGATCCGGCGGCGTTCCCGCTCGAGCGCATCCGCGATCCGCCGCCGCTCGCGTGAGCGCAGGCGTGTGGTGCTCTCCACCAAACGCACGTCCAGCTTCTTTGCGGACTTCACGGCTGCCCCGCCGCGGAGTCTTGGATGGTGTCTGCCGTTGGTGATCATTCCCTGGAGGCTTTACCTTCCTCATGGCCCGTCGATCGCTCTACCGGACCTCGTGAGCTACACGGTTTTCCCTGCTGCATGGCGCCGCTGGGGCATCCCTGTCGTCTCGGATGTCATGCATGGCAATGATATATCGCTCAACCCGCAAATTCCAACCATTTTTGTAATTCGTTCTTTTGGGTAGGGATGAGTAGTTTTGAGTTGCAGGGCTCGTGCAGGGCCGCGGCGAGTAGGAACGGGACGCGTGGCACCGCCGCCCGCCGCGTCTGCCACAGTGCTTGCCCTCGCCCACCCTCGTCACGCCCATCGCGCCTCGTTCATCATTCCCCGAGCCCATGCTCCGCCGCCCCCGCCAACCGCCCATCTTTCGAGCGCAGCGCCTGACGCTCGCAATACCGCTCTGTGCTGCCATTTTCGGCACGGGCGGTACTCAGGCGCAATACGCCCTCGCCGACACGCAGGCCTACGCGGCGAGCGAGATCGTGGTCGGTTACGGGCCCTCGTTGACCGCCCATCGGGCGAGCACATCGGACCCGCCCGCCACCGCCACGACCCGCATCTTGCACCTCGCTCCGGGCAGCAGCATGACCGCCACGCTCACCCGTCTGCGCACGCAGCGCGACGTGCGCTGGGCTGTTCCCGACTACGTGGCTCATGTCTCTGACGTTGCGCTCCCCAACGACCCCGGCAACGGCACAGCAGCGGGCGGCTGGCAGCAGCTGCAGTGGAACTTCGCCGGCCCCTTCGGGATCGAGGCCCCGGAAGCATGGGCGAACGTCGCCGCCGACGGCGCGGCCGGCGGACGCGGTGTGGTGGTGGCGGTGTTGGACACCGGCGTGGCCTATGCCAACCGCGGCCCCTTCCGGCGCTCACCGGACTTCAGCCCCTACGAGTTCGTCAAAGGCTATGACTTCGTCGGCAGGGATCCCTACCCCAACGACCGCAACGGCCACGGCACGTTCGTGGCCTCCACCATCGCCGAGGCCACCAACAACGGCTACGGCCTCACGGGCCTGGCCTATGGCGCCAGGATCATGCCCTTGCGAGTACTCGATACGGAGGGAGAAGGCGAAGCGTCCACGATCGCCGAAGGCGTCATGTACGCGGTCAAGCACCATGCCCAGGTCATCAACCTGAGCCTCGAGTTCACACCGGGGATCACCGCCTCCGACATACCCGAGCTGATCGAAGCCCTCCACTACGCCCACCGACACGGCGTGCTCGTGGTCGCCGCCGCCGGCAACGAGGGACAAGCGACGGTCGCCTACCCGGCGCGCGCCCCGGAGGTGGTCGCGGTCGGCGCCACCACCGAACACGGCTGCCTGGCCGCCTACTCCAACGACGGCTCCAACCTCACGCTGGTGGCGCCCGGCGGCGGCCCCGACGCGAGCCTGCCCGGTGACCCCAACTGCCACCCCGAACAGCCCTCCGGGCGAGACGTCTTCCAGGTGACCTTCACCGGCAGCTCATTCGCGCGCTTCGGAATCCCCTCCGGATACGAAGGCACCTCCATGGCCACACCCCACGTCGCCGCCACCGCCGCCCTGATCATCGCCAGCGGCGTGCTCGGGCCGCATCCCAGCCCCGCCGCATTGACCGCGCGCCTGCGCAACACCGCTCGCAAGCTCGGCGGAGGGGGCGACGAACACCTGTACGGAGCCGGACTCGTGGATGCCGCCACAGCCACTGCGCCCGGTGGGCCCGGGGCGGTCGTGCCGGTGAGTGCGCCTGGCGGCTGAGCTGGAACTCGGACCCTAGAAATTCGACTCGTGGCAGCGAACACCAACGAGCGCTAGCGGGTTGCCACCCTCAAGATTGAGCGGGGCCGACTCCGAAGGGATCGTCGCTATCGATAACTCTGGCACAATGCCCCAGCGTGCCCGTCCTATCTAAGCGGAAACGCCCAGGTGAAGCACCTGCCATGAGGATCACCCATCTCGGGCTCAGCAACTGGCGCAACTTCCCTAAAGTCGACGTCGATCTTGCGGGACGCACCTTCTCGTCGGTCCGAACGCCTCCGGCAAGTCCAACTTTCTCGATGCTGTCCGCTTTTTGTACGACATCGTGTCAATTGGAGGCGGGTTTGAAGACGCTGTGGCGAAGCGAGGCGGGGTGTCCGCCCTGCGTTCCCTTGCAGCTCGGCGATACCCGGACGTCGGGCTTCGCATCGCGCTCGGCACCGACGAGAGCCCGCGCATGTGGGAATACGAGGTCAGTTTCGCGCAGGACAACCGGCAGCGTCCCTATATCAGGAAGGAGACCGTCCGCGAGAAAGGCGTCGAGCGACTGACTCGACCGGATGTCGGGGATCAAGATGACCCCGCACGTTTGGGCCAGACATTTCTCGAGCAGGTCAATGCCAACCGCGACTTTCGCGTGGTCGCCGATTTCTTGCGTACCGTGCGCTATTCGCACATAGTCCCTCAACTGGTACGTGAGCCCGACCGGTCGATCGGTAAGACCAACGATCCTTACGGCGGCGATTTCATCGAGCAGATTGCTAGGACCCCTGAGTCCACGCGTCGTGCGCGCCTCCGCCGAATTCTTGAGGCCCTAACCATCGCCGTTCCCCAGCTTGAGACGCTTGAGCTTGACCAGGACGTGCGAGGTGTCAATCACCTGCGTGGTAGATACGTACATTGGCGGCCGCAGGGCGCGTGGCAGTCGGAGGCCGACTTCTCGGACGGCACCATCCGCCTCTTGGGGCTCCTGTGGGCGCTGCTCGAACGTGGCGGCCCACTCCTTCTAGAGGAGCCAGAGCTATCTCTTCACCCTGCAGTCGTCCGGTACATACCGCAGATGCTGGCGCGCATGCAATCCAGGGCTGGCCGTCAGGTGATCGTGAGCACACACTCGCCGGAGATGCTCCAAGACGAAGGCATCGGTCTAGACGAGGTTCTTTTGCTGATACCCCAGGAGGAGGGCACAGCCGTACAAGCCTCATCGACGGTGGCTGACATAGCATCGCTCCTTGATGGGGGATTGAGTGTCGCTGACGTGGTCATTCCCAGAACTCGCCCGGAACGAGCCGAGCAGTTGTCGTTCTTCCCTTCCAACTAGCCGTGAGCACAGGCGTGCTACCTGTATCCGGGGCTGTTGAGGGGATCGTGGACGAGGCCGTGGTACGGGCACTCTTGGCGCACGCGGGCCGGCCGGTCGGGACGATCTATGTCCAAGGAGGGAAGTCGCGCCTGCTTGGCAAGCTCGCCGGATTCAACGCGGCAGCGCAGTTTCACCCGTGGCTCGTCGTGGTTGACCTCGACAACGACGCTGCCTGCGCCCCCGAGTTCATTTCCATGACCCTTCCCGACCCATCGACCCACATGACATATCGAGTCGCTGTTCGACAAGCCGAGGCATGGCTCATGGCCGATCGAGAGGGTCTAGCTCGTTATCTGCGTGTAAGCCAATCCCTCGTGCCGAAAAACCCCGAGGCGGAGACGGACCCGAAGCAGACAATGGTCAACGTCGCCCGTGGGTCAAGGGACAAACGCGTGAGAGATGACATGGTGCCAACGCCGGGGGGCGGGCGAAAGACAGGGCCGAACTACGCCGGCCGACTCATCGAATTCGCAACGCAAGGGTGGCGCCCAGATGTCGCCGCCCTGCGGGCTGAGAGCCTGAGCAGTTGTATGCGGCGTCTTTCACTCTCATAAAGCCCCAGCCAGGAGCTCTTCCAGGAAGAATCTGGTCTTGGGCGATGGCTCCTGCAGTGGGTACATGTGCTTGACGAGATCGAGTGCCTCCTGCGCGCTGGTCAGGCCACACTCACGCAGCAGGATTTCGACGTCCTCATCATCCTCTCCGAAGCGCATCGCCATCAGCTTCATTGCCAGCAGGTACTTTGGCGACGCCGTGGTCACCTCGATCCCGCGCACCTCGGGAACTGGACGGGGATGTTCGTCCTCGCCAGGCATGAATGCCTTGGCCGCATCATTCAGCCAATCATCGGGAAGTTTGAGGTCTTCGGCCACCTTTGCCGCCGCGGCATAGATGGCGCTCTTGGGCTCGAACACCGCATCGATGTCCTTCGTCACACGCCGCGTCGAGTAGGCGAGCGCCATCGCCGCACCACCAACAATGAAGATCTGCCCACGGATTCCCTCGATGGTCAGCTCCTCGCCGAGCGCTTCGAGCGCCTTGACGATCTTTGCTGCGTTGAAGTGCGGCTCAGACACGGTCGAAGACCTCACGCGCCATGAAGACTCCGTGGCGGGCGATCAAAGCCGGAGTGTTGGCGAGCGTGTAGGCGTGGAACGCAGGTCTGCTTGCAACAAACCACCACGGCTCGACGAAGCGACCCTCGCCGTTTACCCACGTGGGCGCCGAAAGGCCGCCCTCGGAAGCAAACAACTCAGCTACGCCGGCCAGCGCTGCGTCGAAGCGGGGATCTCCCGTTGACTCGGGCTCTTCGCGCAACAGCGCGATCCGCCCGGGGCGCGATGAACCCCTGAAGTCATCTGCGAAGCCGAACAACAGTCGCAGCGCGTCCTGCTCCCGATCCCAGAGTAGATCCTCGGTGATCGTCCGTCCAATCTCAGCCAGCGATGACGCGCCGCGACGCATCCGGGGATGAGCGAGCAACTCGACGTCGTACTCGCAAGCGCCGAGCAGCCGCTGCAAGGTTGCGAAGTTCGGGGTCCGGGCGCCCGACTCATATGCGGCAACTGCGGGCTGCGCGGTTCCGGCACGGTCGGCGAGCTGAACCTGCGTGATGCCTGCGGCCTGGCGGGCGCTCCTTACCATCGTGGCGATCTTCATGAGGAGAGTATATACGTTTAGATATATATCTAAGCCTGGCTTGTGGCCATTCGCCCCACCGCATCGGCCACGCCCTCGGCGGCGGTGGGAAAGCGCGGCGCCCACCCCAGCTCGCGCTTGATCTTGGCGTTGGAGGAACGGGCGGAGCGCAGCACGGCGTCTACCGCGTTGGAGCCGGCCACGATCCGCGCCACCCCAGCGGGAATCCGCCGCGGCGCGCCCACCCCCAGCTCCTTGGCGCTCAGCGCCATGAAGTCGTAGGCGGAGATCGGTTGATCGTCGACCACGTGGTAGGTGGAGCCGGAGGGCGCCTGCTCGACGGCGAGTAGCAGCGCGATTACCACGTCGTCGACATGCACCACATCCCACAGGTTCGTCCCGCGGCCGATGACCGCGAAGCGCCCGGGTTGGCGCAGCCGGGCGACGATCTCCTCGGCGTACCAGCCGCCCGGCCCGTATACGTGCGACGGGCGAATCACAACCGCCGGCAGGCCCGACTGAAGCACCATGCGCTCGCCCTCCTGCTTGGTGCGGCCGTAGGGGGTACTGACGGGCAGCGGCTCGGACTCGGTGAGCAGCGCACCGTGGGCGTCGCCGGTGACGACGGTCGAGGCGAACACGAAGCGGGGCCCATTGGCCGGGTCTCCATCCCCAGCGGCCAGGCAGGCGTCGAGCAGGCGCCTGGTGCCAGCCACGTTGATCTCGCGGAGCTTGGCCTCGCTGCGCTGGGAGGCGATCTCGGCGGCCAGGTGCACGACGCACTCGGGCCGCTCCTCGGCCACGATCGCGCTCAGCCGATCGCCGTCGGACAGATCGCCGGCCAGCGGACGCGTGCCGGGAGGCTCCGAGCCGGCGTGCCTCACCAGCGCCGCCGCGTCGTATCCGTGCTCAATCAAAGCGGCGCACAGCGCCCCGCCGATGAAGCCACTGGCCCCTGTTATGAGCGTGCGCATGTGATGGGCAGCCTAGTCACGACCTGGACGCTCGTCGAGCCCGCGCCAGGCCAGCCGCCCGGTGAAGCATGATGTGCTCCGTGATCGCCCTGCGCCTGTGGAAGATGAGCATGTGGTGCCATCGCCACGGCCGCCGCCGCACGGCGCGCCTGTTCAAGACGCTGATCTTCCTGGGCTTCGGCGCGCTGCTGGAGCCGGAGGTGCGGCTGGAGGGGCACGTCAACTTCGCCCACCGTGGACTTGGAGTGGTGGTCCACGGCACGACGGTGCTGGGCGACTGGGTGCAGATCTGGCAGTACGCCACGATCGCGTCGGCCAGCGACAAGCAGAGCGACCCGGACACGGGTGTGCGGATTGGGCGCGGTGCGGTGATCGGCGCGCACGCGCTGGTCATGTGCCCGCGCGGGCGCACGCTGACGATCGGCGAGGAGGCGGTGATCGGCGCGGGCGCGATCGTGGTGAGCGATGTGCCGGCCGGCGCGATGGTGCTGCCGGAGCCGAGCCGGATCATCCCCAAGGGGTTGAGAAATACGCCGGACAGTCCGATGATGGACCCATGAACGAAGAGATCCGCCAGATCATCAAGGACCACGCGCGCCTGTCGACTTCGGTCGACGCGTTGCCATCGGACGCCGACCTGCACCAGGCGGGCATGACTTCGCACGCCAGCGTGAACGTGATGCTGGCGCTGGAGGATCACTTCGACATCGAGTTTCCCGATCGCATGCTCACGCGAGCTGTGTTCGAGAGCATCGCCTCGATCGAAGGGGCGCTGCTCGAGCTGCGATCGGAGGCGTCCGTCTCATGAGCGTGACAGTGGACCGCGACCAGGCGTTCCTGGACGCCGTCAAGCAGATCGCCGCCGACGTGGCGGCACCAAACGCAGACGCGGTCGACCGCGAGGCGCGCTTCCCGAGCGAGACGATCGACGCGCTGCGCGCGGCGGGCGGACTGTCGGCGTTCGTGCCGAGCGAGCTGGGCGGAGGCGGCGTGGCGTTCGAGACGATCGCGGCGGCGTGCTTCGAGCTGGGACGCCGCTGCGGCGCGAGCGCGATGGTGTTCGCGATGCACCAGATCCAGGTGGTCAGCATCGTGCGCCACCTGGAGGACGCGCCGTGGTATGAGGATTACCTGCGCGAGCTCTCAAGCGTTCAGCGCCTGATCGCGTCGGCCACCTCGGAGGTGGGCACCGGCGGGGACATGAGCCGCTCGGTCGCGGCGGTCACCCCCGTGGACGGCAGCAACATGTTCAAGTTCGAGAAGCAGGGCCCCACGGTCAGTTACGGCGCGCACGCGGAGGACCTGTTCGTGACGCTGCGTCGCAACCCCGATTCCGAGCCGAGCGACCAGGTGGTGGTGCTGGTGCGCAAGGAGCAGACCACGCTTGAGCAGAAGGGAAGCTGGGATCCGCTGGGCATGCGCGGGACCTGCTCGCCGGGCTTCATCGTCAGAGCAGAGTTCCCCGCCGAGCAGATCCTCTCCACGCCGTTTCCGCGCGTGTCCTCAGAGTCGATGGTGCCGGTGTCGCACATCCTGTGGTCGCAGATCTGGCTGGGCATCGCCACCGATGCGTTCGACCGTGCGCGTGCGTTCGTGCGCGCGGCGGCCAAGCAGAAGCCGGGCGAGACGCCGCCGGCGGCGCTGCGCCTGTCGCACCTGATGAGCGATCTGTCGCTGCTGCGCGCGGAGGTCGGCTCGGGACTGAGCGAGTTCATGATCGCCTCCAATGAGCCGGGCCGCGAGCGCCTGTCCACGATGGCGGCGGCGCTGCGCTTCAACAACCTCAAGATCGCCGCCTCCGAGCAGGCGCCGCGGGTGTGTCAGAACGCGCTGGGAGTGTGCGGGATCATGGGCTTCAAGAACGACACGCCGTTCAGCGTGGGACGCCACCTGCGCGACACGATGTCGGCCTGCCTGATGGTGGCCAACGAGCGCATCCATCAGACCAACGCCAGTTTGCTGCTAATCGCCAAGGACGTCTAGTGCCGGGTTATCGCCCCGGATCGCCCGATCAGGAAGCCCTGCTCGCGGAGCTGCTGGCGCGCCGCCTGCTGATCGACACGGGCGTGCCGGGGGTGTATGGGCGCGGTGGTGATTTCGAGAGCGCGCGCGAGGGCGTGGCGGCGATGGTGACGCGTGCGGCGGCGCACGAACAGCCTGAGTCGATGCGCTTCCCGCCGCTGTTGCCGCGCGCGGATCTGGAGAAGGTGGGCTACCTGAAATCGTTCCCGCACCTGGCGGGCAGCATCTTCTCGTTTGAAGGCGATGAGTCCCAGGCGGCCGAGCAGTACGAGCGCGCGTGCAAGCACGAGGACTGGAGCGAGTTCCAGACGATGAGCGAGCTGGTGCTGACGCCGGCGGCGTGCTATCCGGTGTATCCGGCGATCGCCGCACGCGGGCCACTGCCGGCGGGCGGCGTGACGGTGGATGCGGGCGGCGCGTACGTGTTCCGCCACGAGCCGTCGGGGGATCCGGCGCGGCTGCAGATGTTCCACCAGCGCGAGATCGTGCGCATCGGCGAGCCGGAGACGGTTCACGGCTGGCGCGATGTGTGGCGCGAGCGCGCGGTGCAGCTGCTCAGTGGCCTCGGCCTGGAGGTGGCTCTGGATGTGGCAACAGACCCGTTCTTTGGGCGCAGCGGACGAATGTTGGCGGCCAGCCAGCGCGAGCAGCAGCTGAAGTTCGAGGTGCTGACGCAGATCGCGGGTCCGGAGCGGACGGCGGTGGCGTCGTTCAACTACCACCAGGATCACTTCTCCTCGGCGTACGGCATCGAGCTGGCCGACGGCTCGCCGGCCCACACCGCCTGCCTGGGTTTCGGCCTGGAGCGGATCACGATTGCGCTGTTCAGCGTCCACGGCTTCGACCTGGGCGCCTGGCCGGCTGGCGCCCGCGCCGAGCTGTGGCCCTCATGAGCGAGGCCAGCGACTCGATGGTCAGCCTGCTGGGGCTGGACCCAACGGACTACCAGCCACACATGCTGCACGCGGGCGAGCGCACGTATGTGGAAACCAACTGCTACACCGACATCCTGGTCGAGCTGCTGCACGCCCGGGGCCTGGAGCCGCTTGCCGCTATGGGTGCTGTGATGCGGATGGACTTCGAGGGCGACCAGTGGACGTTTTTGAAGCCGGCGCCGGAGGATCTGGAGCGGCTGTTCGGCGTGGACATCCACGAGATGCAGCCCTATCGCCCGCTGCCGGAGCAGGCGGCGGAGCAGATCGCGCAGGGCCGCACGCTGATCGTGGAGCTGGACTCGTGGTATCTGCCGGATACGGTGGCCACCAGCTACCGCACGGAGCACGTGAAGAGCTCGGTGGTGGTGGAGTCGATCGACCGCAAGGCGCAGCGCATGCGCTACTTCCACGCCACTGCCCTGCACGAACTGGCGGGCGAGGACTACCGCGAGGTGTGGCGCCTGGGAAGGGAGTTCTCGGATGACGTGCTGCCGCCGTATACGGAGCTGGTGCGCTTCGACGCGGGCACGCCGCTGCAGGGTGCGGAGCTGCGCGATGCATCGCTTCGGTCGCTGCGCGCCCATCTGGCTCGCCGCCCGGCGAGCAACCCGTTTGTGCGCTTCGGCGAGCAGCTGCAGAGCGATCTGCCGCGGCTGATGGAGGGCGATGCGGCGGATTACCATGCGTATGCGTTTGCCACGGTGCGCATGGCGGGCTCGGCGTTCGAGGCGGCCGGCTCGTATGTGGATTGGCTGGCGGGCGATGCGGCGGTGGCGTCGGCGGCGTTCACGCGGATGGTGGACGGCTGCAAGGTGCTCTCCTTCCGTCTGGCGCGCCGCCGCGAGTTCGACCCCGCCCCCGTGCTGGCGGAGCTGGCCGGCGCGTGGGACGAGGCGATGGCGCGGCTAGATGACGTCGCCGGCTGATCCGATCCTCGCGCGGGGGGGTTCGCCGCGAGCGCGGGTGGACGCGCATGACGTGGTCGACCTCACGGACGGCTGGCAGCTGGCGAGCGCGCCCCCCGATCCGGCCGCCGGCGTTGGCGTCGTGGCGCCGGCCGATCTGAGCTGGTTGCCGGCGAGCGTTCCGGGTACGGCGGCGGGCGCGCTGGCTGAGGCGGGGCTGTATAGCGCGGGAGAGCCGTACGACTTCGACGCGCGGGACTGGTGGTTTCGCACGAGTTTCCAGGCAGAGCGCGCCGCTGCCGGCGAGGAGGTGTGGCTGTGCGTTGACGGCCTGGCGACGGTGGCAGAGGTATACCTGAACGGCGAGCTGCTGCTGGAGAGCGACTCGATGTTCGCGCGCCACTCGATCGAGGTGGGCGAGCGGCTGCGTGGTGAGAACGAGCTGACGATCCGCTTCCGGGCGCTGGGTCCGCTGCTGGAGCTGCGGCGCCGTCCGCGGGCGCGCTGGCGCACGCAGCTGGCGGCGGGCAACCTGCGTTTCTTTCGCACGATGCTGCTGGGACGCGCGCCGGGCTTTGCGCCGGGGCCGGCCGCGGTGGGCCCGTGGCGTGCGGTGCGCGTGGAGCGCCGCCGCAGGCTGGTGGTGGAGGAGTGCTGGCTGCGCACGGGGCTGTCACAGGACGGCGGCGTGCTGCGTGTCCGCGCCCGTGTGCGCCCGCTGGATGGCCACGCGCCCACGGCGGCGCGGGTGCTGCTGGATGGCCCGTCGGGGGCGCACCGCGCGCCGCTGACGCTCAGCCCCTCGCCAGCCAACCCCTCGGGCGAGCTGCTGCTGGAGGGCGAGCTGGCGGTGGCGGACGTGGCGCGCTGGTGGCCTCACACGCACGGCGAGCCGCTGCTTCACGACGTGCGCATCGAGCTGGAGAGTGAGGCGGGTCCGATCTCGATCGATGCGGGGCGCGTGGGCTTTCGCGAGCTGCGCTTCTGGGGCACGGCGGAGCACGACTTCGAGCGCGACGGGCTGGACATCCACATGAACGGCGCGAGCGTGTTCGCGCGGGGGGCGGTGTGGACACCGCCTGACATGGTCACGATGGCGCCGTCATCCGCCCAGCTGCGCGAGCGGCTCGAGCGCGTGCGCGACGCGGGCATGAACATGCTGCGCGTACCGGGCACGGCGGCGTATGAGAGCGAGCTGTTTTACGACCTGTGCGACGAGCTGGGAATCTTGGTGTGGCAGGACTTCATGTTCGCCAATTTTGATTATCCGATCGGCGACGATGGTTTCCTGGCGACGATCGAGCGTGAGTGCGCTGACGTACTGGCTGCGTTGGCAGGGCGTGCCAGCTTGGCGGTGCTGTGCGGCAACAGCGAGGTGGAGCAGCAGGTGGCGATGCTGGGCCTGGATCCTGCGCTGGGGCGCGGCGAGTGGTTCGGTGAGCGACTCCCTGACTTGGTGCGCGCCAGCGGGAGCGATGCCTTCTACGTGCCGTCGGCGCCGTGTGGCGGCGAGCTGCCGTTCCGGCCGGATCGTGGGGTGGCGAACTACTTCGGTGTGGGCGGCTACCGCCGGCCGCTGGAGGATGCGCGCCGTGCGGGCGTGCGCTTTGCGGCGGAGTGCCTGGCGTTTTCCAACGTTCCGGACGAGCGCGCGATCGAGGCGCTGCTGGGCCCCGGACAGCCCCACCCGACGGTGGATCGGCCGGAGTGGAAGGCGGGCGTGCCACGCGACAACGGTTCGGGCTGGGACTTCGAGGACGTGCGCGACCATTATCTGGAGCGGCTGTTGGGCGTGGACGTTCCAGAGCTGCGCCGCGTGGATCACGAGCGCTACCTGGAGCTGTCGCGGGCGGTGACGGGCATGGCGATGGCGGAGACGTTCGGCGAGTGGCGCTCGGGCGACTCCCCGTGCCGCGGGGCGCTGGTGCTGTGGCTTGGGGATCTGCGGCCGGGCGCTGGCTGGGGTCTGCTGGACCACGAAGGACGCCCGAAGGTGGCCTTCCACCATCTCGCCGCTGTGCTTGCGCCGGTGGCGGTATGGACGATCGACGAGGGCCTGGGCGGCGTGGCGGTGCATGTGGCCAACGACCTTGCGCAGCCGTTGAGCGCGAACCTGCGCGTTGGGCTGTACAGCGATCTGGAGCGCCCGGTGGGAGAGGCTTCGAGCTCGATCGAGCTGGCGCCGCACAGCCAGGGCGAGTGGAATCTGGAGACGTTGTTGGGGCGCTTCGTGGACGCGTCGTGGGCCTACCGTTTCGGCCCGCCTGCGCAGGATGCGATCGTGCTGACGTTGAGCGCGGGCGAGAGCGCCGAGCGGCAGGCCGCCCCGCTGTCGCAGGCGGTCCGCTTCCCGGCGGGCTACCCGCTGGTGCGCGAGCATCCCGACCGGCTGGGCCTGAGCGCCAATGCGGAGTCGCTGGCGGACGGCCGCGCGCGGTTGACGCTGTCGAGCACGCGTTTGGCATTCGGCGTGCGCGTGGACGTGCCGGGTTACACGCCGGCGGAGGACTGCATCTGCCTGGAGCCCGGCGTGGCGCGCTGTCTGACTCTGAAGCCGGGCGGCGACGGCGAGCGCTCGCTGCGGGCGGGCAGGGTGAGCGCGCTGAACATGGTGGGGAGCGTGAGGCTGACGGTGGAGGGCGAGTAGCGATGGGCTCTCCCCCAGCTGCCAGGCCGCTGTATGTGGACGCGGGCGAGGAGCGGATCTTCGCCCTCTTCCACGCCACCGCCGCGCCCGGGGGCGGCACGGCGGTGCTGCTGTGCCCGCCGTTTGGCTGGGAGGACATCTGCTCGTATCGCAGCCGCCGCGAGTGGGCCGAACGCCTGGCTGGCGTTGGGCATGCGACGTTGCGCTTCGACCTTCCAAGCAGCGGCGACAGCGGCGGCGATCCCGACGACCCCGACCGGCTGGACGCGTGGACGCTGGCGGTGAGCGCGGCGGCGCGCTGGCTGCGCCAGGCAAGCGGCGCGCCACGGGTTGCGGCTGTGGGCATCGGGCTGACGGGCATGGCGGTGGCACGGGCGGCGCTGGAGGGCGCGGCGATCGACGAGCTGGTGCTGTGGGGGGTGCCGGCGCGGGGACGGACTGCGATGCGTGCGCTGCGGGCGTTTGCGCGCATGGAGGTGGCCAACGTGGGCGGCGAGGAGCAGGCGGCGACCCAACCGGGCGAAGCGGGCGAGCTGGTGGTCAACGGCTACCGGCTGAGCACGGCCACGGTGGCGGAACTGGAGCAGCTCGACCTGTCGCAGGAGCTGCCGGAGCAGACGAGCAGCTTCGATCGAGCGCTGCTGCTGGAACGCGACGGGCTGAAGCCGGACGAGCGCCTGCATGCGCTGCTGGCTGGCGCGGGCGCATCTGTGACGGTTGCCAATGGCCCGGGCTACGGCGATATGACGCGCGAGCCGCAGGATGCGCTGGCCCCGTTGGAGGTGTTCGATCGCGTGGGCGCCTGGCTGTCTGAGGGAGAAGCGTCGGGCGCGCGTCCCACGCCGCCGTCGCGCGCGGCGCCGCCGGAGGAGACAGCGGTACCGATCCGGGGCGAGCACACCACACTGGAGTTCGATCACGCTGGGGTCCGCCTGCGCGAGACGCCGGTGTATGTGGATAGCGGCGAGCAGGGTCGGCTGTTCGGCGTGCTGTGTGAGCCGCTGGGCGAGCGGCGCGAGCTGTGCGCTGTGCTGCTCAACGCCGGCCCGCAGCGGCATACGGGGCCAAACCGGATGTGGGTTGAGATCGCGCGTCGCTGGGCTGCGCTGGGGGTGGCGACGCTGCGCATCGACATGGCGGCCATCGGCGATTCCGAACGGCGATGCGTCTGCGCTGGTGCGCGTGGCTTCGCTGTATACGCCGGAGTACGTCACCCAGACACGCGAAGTGCTGGACATGCTTGAGGCGCGCGGTCTGCCGCGGCGCTTCGTGATGCTGGGGCTGTGCTCGGGGGCGTACTGGTCGATGCACGCGGCTCTCCAGGACGAGCGCATAGCGAGCACGATCCTGCTGAACCCGCGCGCGCTGATCTGGGATGAATGGCACTACACGGTGCTGCGCACGCGCGACCTGCGCGAGCGGCTGCTGCAACTGTCGACTTGGAAGCGGGTGCTGCACGGGGAAATCACGCTGGCCAGGCATCTGGAAACGGCAAGGTCGATCCTGATGCGCGCGCCGGCCGTGATACGCGCCCGCCTACCTGGAGCCCATGCTCAACCAACCAACGATCACAAGGGCGACCCCGTCGAGGAGATGTTCGATGCGATGCGCGATCGCGACCAGCGCGCGCTGCTGCTGCTGACCGGCAAGGAGCCGATGCGCGAGGAGTTCGCCGCAGGCGGCCTGTTCGAGCGAGCCGAGCGCTGGCCGAACATGGAGATCGTGATCCGCGGCAGCGAGGCCGACACGCACACGCTGACGCCGCTGTGGCTGCAGCGCCAGGTGCACGAGCTGGTGGACACTGCGCTGCGCGCGGAGCTGGAGCGCGCGGGCGAGGGCTGATCGATCAGACCTGCTGCGCGGGGGCTGACCCGTCTCCGGCGCCGATCCCCAGCACCTCGGCGATCTGATCCAGGCGCGACTCCCAGGAGTGCGCCTGGGCGCGCTGTGAGCGCCCGGCGCGCGCGTCGGGCGTGTCGTGCTCGATCGCGTCCTGCAGCTTGGCGGCGAACTCGGCGGCGTTGGCGGCCTTGGCGATGTCGGGTACCTCGCCGAGACTCTCGAGCGGCGTGGAGACGACCGGCAGGCCGGCGGCCAGGTACTCGTAGGTCTTCATCGGGAACACGCTGCGCATCTCGCCGTCCAGGTGGTAGGGAACGATCGCGGCGTCGGCCCCGCGCAGCACTTCGGGCAGCCGCTCGTAAGCGCGGTGTCCGAGCAGGTGGATGTTGGGCTGCGAGCGCAGCGGATCGACGTTCGTGCGCGGGTCGCCCGGACCGATCGGGCCGACGAACGCAAAGCTCCACTGTGGCCGCAGCTGCGCCAGCTCCACCACCAGCGCCAGGTCGATCTTGGCGGCCAGGATGGCGCCCACGAACACGATCCTGGGCCCCGGCAGCGCCGCCAGCTCGGCGTCGACCGGGCCCGGTTGCAGCGCCTCGGCGAACAGTCGCGTGTCGGCCACGTTGGGCGCGTAGTGAACGTTTGAGCTCAGCTGCCGCATTTTCGTGACGAGCTCGGGGGCGCTGGCCAGCACGACGTCGGCGCGGGCGGCGAAGCGGCGCTCGGAGGCGAGGAAGCTGTCGGCGTCGATGCCCTCCTTGGCGGCGTGGTCGTCATCGATGTAATAGAGCACCTGCGACGGTTCCAGCCAGTCGATCAGCACCTCGGCCTGGGGCACGAACGACCACAGGATCGGCTTGCGCATTCCAACCCGCTTGCACCCGTAGGCCACGTAGCGGCGCAGCAGCTGCGCGTTCAGCCGGTTGATGGCGGCGTTGGAGTGCAGCGGCAGCACCAGCGGGGAGAGCACGTTGACCCCTTCCTCCACCCGCAGCGGCGCGCGAGCGCGCGCCAGGCGCCTGGCGATCCTGCCCAAGTCTCGCGAGGCCAGCTGCGGGCGGCGCAGGCCGAGCGACTCGACGAACAGGATGCGGTTGCGCGGAGCGGCGCGCGAGAGCAGGTGCTGCTGGTTGGTCAGCGTGTCCATGCTCCAGTCGGAGAACCCCACGCATACGATGTCGGCGCCCTGCAGCCGCGCGCCGAGCTCGACCGGGCCGGGCGTGGCCGGTGGTGTGACTTGCTCGCTCACGAGATGCCTCGCCGGTTGCGCCGGCGCCGCCGCGCCTGCCTGACTGCACCGAGCGTGTACACCGGGCCGTACAGGCCAGCCATCTTCAGCCGCAGGCGCAGCGTCGAGGCGGTCGAGTAGACCGGCTCACGGGGAAGGCGGTGGGCGAGCCATGGCCCGGGCCCGGAGCAGGCGCAGGCCAGCTCGTAGCCGGCCTCGGCGGCCGCAAGCTCGGTCTCACCGTTGACCGAGCCGAACGGGTAGGCCATGCTGGTGACAGGCTTCTGGAGCAGGTCCTCCAGCGTCGCCCGACTGCGACGCATCTGATCGAGCGCCTGCGCGTAGGGCATCTTGGCCAGGCGCACGTGGTCGACCGAGTGCGCACCCACCTCCAGGCCGGCGTCGGCCAGCTCGCGCAGCTCCTGCGCGCTGACGATCGTCTCCGACGGCGCGTCGGGGTGGGGCTTGCCGAGCAGGCCGGTGGGCACGAACAGCGAGCAGCCCACCCCCCGCTCGAGCAGCATCGGTATGGCCCCGCGCGTGGTTTGGGTGAGCCCGTCGTCGAAGGTGATCGACCCCTTGCGCACGGCGGTCTTCGACCCGGTGGACATCTGGCGCCACAGCTCACCCACGCTGATCAGCTCATAGCCCTGCCCGGCGATCACGTCGAGGTGACGGTCGAAGATGTCGCCGCTGACGAAGATGCCGTTGGGGTCGCCGCCGGCCCGCACGGAGCCCACGCCGTGGTAGCAGAGCACGAACGGGTAGCGCCGGCCGAGCGCCGCGCCGGCGGCATGTGCCATCCATCGCAGAGCGCTGCTCATGCCGCCAGCGCCTTTGCGAGGGCCTCGACCGAGTACTCGCGCTCGGCCAGCAGCCGCCCCTCGGCCGCCATCTCGGCGCCGCCGTCGCGCAGGGTGGCGAGCACGCCGGCGGCGAACGTGGGGGCGTCGCTGCCGCTGCGATAGTGGACGTCGGGCTTCACCTGCAGGCCTCTTGCGGCCAGCGGCGTGGCCACGATCGGCACGCCGTAGGCGAGCGCCTCGACGAACTTCAGCGGTGTGCCCGCCCCTTCGGTGAGCGGCACCACCACGCACTGTGCCTGCGCGTAGCAGAGCGCGAGGTCATCGACGAAGCCGACCGCCTGCACGCGCGCATCGGGCGCCGTCCAGTGCTCCAGCCCGCGTCCCACCACCGTCAGCCGCGCGCGGGGCTCGGACTCCCACACCAGCGGCAGCACGGAATCGAGCATGAAATCGAGTCCGCTGCGGTTGGGGGGATACGTGAAGTCACCCACCATGGCCAGCCTAGACTCATCCTCGGGCGGCTCGCGCCTGTTCCCTGCAAGCGAGGCGATGGCACTGACGTCGACGACGTTGGGCGCGTAGCGCAGCCGCGCCTGTGGCGCCAGCTCCCGAGCGGAGGCGATGTCGGTCCTGCTGACCATCCACGACTCCGACGCGAGCGTCAGCAGGCGGCGCTCGAAGCTGCGCATGGTGGCATGCGAGAGCGGGCGAAACAGCACGTTGCGATGCACGTACTCGGACTCGACGTTGTGCGCGTTGTAGATGAACGGCCGCTGCCTTGCGGTTGACAGGAGGGCGGTGGCGGCGGCCATGTCACCGGCCACCACCCGCCCGCGCTGCGGCTCGTCGGCCAGCCGCCGGGCGCTCGCCACGACCTCGGGGCTGGTGCCCCGGCAGCTGATCGGCGGCACGCCCTGCAGGCGCTTGGACGCATACAGCGCCGCGCGCGCCAGCCCGCGGGATGAGCGGATCTCGTGGAAGGTGAGGTTCTCGATCGCCTGATACTCCGGGGAGGGGCCCGAGCCGCCGTAGTCCACGTAGGCGAGATCGACCGGCCCGAGCATGGCCAGCGCGCGCACGCACGTGTAGGCGCGCATCGCCCTTCCGCTGCCGAGCACGGGCGCGAACGTGGACACATACAGGGTGCGCGGCTCGCTCACGTGGATGGCACCGCCAGCAGCTCGCGGCTGGACCATGGGATCGAGCCCGCGTCGGTGTGGCAGTCGATCGCGCGCAGGTGGCCGCGCAACGAGGTTGGCACCAGGCGCAGCAGCAGCGAAGCCGAGCCTCCAAATGCCACCACCGCGTCCAGTGGGCGCAACTGCTCCTCGGCGTCCAGCGCGCGGATCAACGTCAGCGGCCCGCGGCGATCGAGCTGGCGCACGCGCAACTGCGTCGGTGTCGCCGGGCCGGCGGCGATCAGCGACACGTCCGCGCCGGCGGCCGCCGCCTGCGTCAACCACCTGCTGGCCTGCGCGCACGCTTGTGCTCCGGCAGCCACGCCGACCACGCGTCCGGGGCCGACCCGGGTCTTCCACGCGCCGTAGTGCAGTTCGCCGGCCACGCCGGAGTTGCCGCGCTCGTGACCGTGCCAGCCGGCCGCGTAGCGGATCCACACGATCGAGTCGGTGGCGCAGTCCAGCGCGATCTTCGCCAGGCCGGCCCAGCCGTCGCGCCAGCCCCCATCGACCGTCAATCGATATGCCAGCTTGACCAGCGGGCGCGCAATCGCCCCCTTCAGGACCGCGCCGGCGGTGCGCTTGGCCTGCAGCTGGCCGGCCTCCAGGCGCGCGTAGCGCCAGGCGTCGCCCAGCGCCTCGCTCCAGCTGGTGGCCAGCAGGTGCGTGAGATCGCCCTCGAACGGGTGCACCGGGCCGTCGGGGACGAAGCCCTCGTGCACGGTGCGGCTCTCGTCGTGGCGGTAGGCGCCGCGCAGCAGCAGGCGGTGGCGATACTTGGGGTACTTGGCCGAAGGCCCGAGCGGGTGGCCGAGGAACAGCTCGCGCAGCGGCAGCCCGGCGAGCTTGACGCCTGCCGGCGGCGCCGCCACGAATGCCTCGATCTCAGCCCGCAGCTGTGGGCTGATGCGCTCGTCGGCGTCGATCTCCAGCACCCACTGTCCATGAGCGTGATCGAGCGCCACGTTGCGCTGCGCGGCAAAGCCGAGCCACGGCTGCTCGACCACGCGGGCGCCGGCCGCGCGCGCGATCGCCACCGTGGCATCGGTCGAGCCGGAGTCCACCACCACCATCTCTCGACAAAAAGCGACGCTCTCCAGGCAAGCGGGTAGCGCCCGAGCCTCGTTGCGGGCGATGATGCAAGCTGTGATCGTCGCGGGAACGCCCTCGTCGACGCTTGCCAAATGCTCAGCCACCGCGGGTATCATGCCTAAACAGGTTCGTCATCTGGAGTTCGCCCGCCTAACTGTGGGCGCTTGACTGCAGCTCACCACGACCGCCTCCATTCAGTGGACTCCAAGCTCATGCCAGACCACAGCGACGACGCGCAGGCGCGTGCCAACGCGGAGGTGTGGGCGAAGGGCAACTTCATCGCGGAGTACAGCTCCCGTGACCTGCGCCCGGCGGAGGTCACGTTCCTGATCCGCTATCGCGATCAGCTGGGCGGACGGACGCTGGAGCTCGGCTGCGGAGCCGGCCGCTTGACCGGCTATCTGATCGACCTCTCCAAGGAGGTCCACGGGATCGACATCTCCCCGCGGATGGTCGCTCACTGCCAACAGGCCTACCCCAGCGCCACGTTCACCACCATGGACCTGCGCGAGATCTCGAGCTTCGGCGCCGATTCCTTCGACACGGTGATCGCCACCTACAACGTGCTGAGCGTGCTCGGAGACAGCGAGCGCCGGCGGGTGCTGGGAGCGGTGCTCAAGCTGCTCAGCCCGGGCGGGCTGCTGATGATGTCGGCGCACAACCTGGCGTTCGTGCCGAAGCTGCGCGACCCGACCGATTTGAAGGGACGCAACATCGTGCGCAGCTTCGGGCGCCTGGCGCTGATGCCGGTGCGGCTGCGCAACCGCAGGGCGCTCCTCGCCCAGCAGCGCTTCGGCTCCGACCACGCGGTGATCAACGACGACGCCCTCAACTACCGGCTCCTGCATTACTACATCTCGCGTGACGCGCAGGAGCGCCAGCTGAACGAGGCGGGCTTCGAGTTCGTGGAGTGCCTGGACCACGAAGGGGCGCGCGTGAACGCCGGCGAAACGGCCGCCGACTGGGTCGAGCTGTACTACGTGGCGCGCAAGCCGGCCGCGTAAGCACCGGCGACCTCGGCGATCACGGCGGCCATCTCCCGGCGAAAGCGCTCGCGTCCGAAGCGCTGCGCGTTCTCGCGCACGTCGCTCTCGCGCAGCTGCGCAGCCCCTCGAAGCGCTCGATCGCCGCGCCCAGCGCCGCTGCGCTGTGCTCTGCGAACAGCACGCCGGTGCTGGCGTCGATCACCGTCTCGACCGCGCCGCCCACGCCGTAGGCGATCACCGGGACCCCTGCCGCCTGCGCCTCGACGGGAACGATCCCGAAGTCCTCCTCGCCGGGGAACAGCAGCGCCCGCGCGCCCGCCAGCAGCTGGTCGCGTTCGTCGTCTGGGACCTTGCCCAGGAACTCCACGTCTCCCGTGGGCGCCTGCGCCCGCACGGCGTCCAGCGCGCGACCGTCGCCGGCTACCTTCAGCTTGCGATCCCTTTCGACGCAGGCGGCCACCGCCAGGTCCACGCGCTTGTACGGCACCACGCGCCCGAACGCCAGGTAGTAGTCCGACGGCGCGCGTGACAGGCCCAGGTAGTGATCCACGTCCACCGGCGGGTTGACCACGGTGGCGGAGCGGCCGTAGAAGCGCTCGATGCGCTCGGCCACGTGCTTGGAGTTGGCCACGAACACGTCGGGGCCCTGCGCCCCGGCGAGATCTTCCCGGCGCAGCCGCTCGAGCAGCGGCGGCAGCAGCCGGCGCAGCACGCGCGGGACCTCCTCGCCCTCGAGGAATCCCTCCTCCCAGGCGTAGCGCATCGGCGTGTGGCAGTAGCACACATGTGGCACGCCGGGCGGCTTGCGCACGTTCTTGGCGCACGCGTGGCTGCTGGAGAGCACGAGGTCGAACCCCGACAGGTCGAACGAGCGAAACGCCGCGTTCATCAGCGGCAGCAGCTTGGGGTAGTACCTGCTCGCGCCCGGCAGCCGGTTCAGGAACGAGCTGTGTACGCGGCTGCCTTTGATCTGCGGGGGCCACGGCGCGGGGTCGTAGATGGTCGTGAACAGCTCGGCCGCGGGGAACATCTCAAGCAGCTCCAGCACCACCTGCTCGGAGCCTCCGGGGATGGTGAGCCAGTCGTGGACGATGGCGACGCGCTTGAAACGGGCGCGCAGCTCCTCGATCTGTTGGCCGCTCACCGCCACGAGGTTAGCTGCCACACCGCCGCCTGCGTGGGCATCTGCCCAGGAACGGCGTCGCGATTCAAGTTCTGCTCGGCCACTGCCGAATGAAGTGACGTTGGTTCCCGACAACGGCACCCCCGTCGCGAGACGGGTCCGCAAAGCCAGGGGTCTCTCCGAGACAGCCCGGCTGCCGAAGGAGACTCTGCATGTTCGATTCACGCGTACGCCGGGCAGCCGCCAGACTGCTCGTCCTGTGCGCGCTGATCGCCTCGCTGGCCGGCTCGGACGCCGCCGGCGCCACGGCAGCACAGCTGCCACACGCGCTGATGAACGCCGCTCACAGCAGCACCCGGGCAGACCGTGCGCTGGTGCTGGACGCCAGGAAGCTGAAGCGCTGTGAGCTTGCCAATCCTCGCCGTAGAGCCCACTGCGCGGCCACACGGCGCGCGCTGCAACACGCCGGGCGCCGCCTGGCGCTCGCCGAGCTGCGCCTGGCGCGGATCGCGCGTGCCACCGGCGCCGCCAGCGCCAGGGCCAGCAGCGCATCGCGCCGCGGCGGTCCGCGCACTGCGCCCCGCCTGTTCGTTGCCGGGCGCGCGCTGAAGTGGATGCGCGTCGCCGGCGTGCGCTCCTACGTGCTCGCGCGCAAGGTCCCCGGCCAGGCCAAGCAGTACTCGCTGGTGAGCGGCACGAGCGTGGTGCCCCCACCGATGCCCGGCATGACGGTGCGCTACAGCGTCCGCACCACGGTGGCGATGTCGGCGTGGGCGAGCGAACAGTCGATCACCTACGCGCCCGTCACAGCCTCCACCTACCCCACGGCAAGTGAAGCGTCCACCGGCGCGAGCGCGCCGGCGAGCGTCAACGTCTCGAACCCGAGCACGCCGGCGGCCACGCCGGAACAACCGCTCGACCCGCAGGCGGCGCCGCAGATGACAGTGTCGGGCGACACGCTGAGCTGGAACCCGATCGCAGGTGTGAGCGCCTACGTGCTGGTGCGCACAGTGCCCGGCCACACACCCGAATACTCCGAGGTGAGCTCCACCACGGTCACGCCGCCGGCCACGGCGGGCGCCACCGTCCGCTACAGCGTGCGCACGGCCATCCCCGGAAGCGCATGGGCCGCGGAAGTGACGATCTCCTACCCGGCCGCGTCGCCCACGCCGCCCGTCACGGAACCCAGCCCGCCGGCCGAAGAATCGACGGCTTCTCCCACAGGCTTCCAACCCGGGATCAACGCCGGTCCGGTGTACCCCGGACAGCTCGACCTGGGCGCGGCGAGCCAGCTGGGAGCGAAGATCGTGCGCGTGGAATTCGCGATCGAATCTCCGGCCTCACAGCTTCAGGCCACGATCGAAGGCTACGCAGCGATCGGCGTGCGGGTGGCTCCGGTTGCAACCTTCCGCGGCCGGATCCCCACGCCGGCGCAAGCGCAGAACCTCGCCAGCTGGGCTCACGCGTACGGCCCCGGCGGCACCTTCTGGGCGTCGCGCGGCGACGGCCGGCTGGCGATCCAGACGATCGAGTTCGGCAACGAGACCAACGACGGCTACCAGTACGGCGACGAAGCCGGCCAAGCCTCCTACACGGCCCGCGCTGAGCTGTACGCGGTCCGCCTGAAGGAAGCGGCCGAAGCGATCTCGGCGGGCGGCGTGCACGTGGGGCTGCTGTCGGTCTCCGAAGACTGGACCGGCGACTGGATGAACGGGATGTTCTCAGCGGTCCCCCACCTCGGCAGCTACGTGGCCGGCTGGGTCAGCCACCCCTACGGTCCCAGCTGGAAGACGTCGCTTGAAACCATCATCCGCCAGGCGGCCGCGCACGGCGCGCCGGCCACGATCCCGATCGACATCACCGAGTGGGGGCTGACGAGCGACAGCGGGCGCTGCCTCAGCGAAAACTACGGCTGGAACCCCTGCATGAGCTACCAGGAAGCGGCCACAGCGCTGAACAGCTCGGTGGCCGGCATGCGCCAACTGCTGAGCTCGCGGCTGGGCCTGTTCCTGCTCTACCAGATCCGCGACCAGCAGCCGAGCGGCGCCACCAGCGAACGCGAGGCCTACTTCGGCGCGCTGCAGCACGGAATGCAGCCGAAGGGCGCCTACACCACCGCGGTGACGGCGCTGCTGAGCGCGTGAGCGATGGACGCAGCGGTTGGCGCACTTGCGGCTGACACAATCCCTGCGGTGAACGTCGACGTCTCCCCGGATGCCAGCCGCCACAGCGGCGCCGGCGGCGACCGGCCGACAGGATCGCGCTCCGGGCAGCTCACGCTGTCACCCACGGCGGTACTGATCGCGCTGACGTTCGTTGCGGCGGCGCTGAGGTTTGCCACGTTGAACGTCCAGAGCATCTGGCTGGACGAGTCGGCCACGCTGCTGCTGGTGCACCGCGGCTTCTCTGGCATGCTGTCGCACCTGTCCGAAAGCGAGTCCTCGCCGCCGCTCTACTACGTGCTGGTGTGGGCGTGGGCGAAGGTGTTCGGCGCGGGGCCGATCGGCTTCCGTTCGTTCTCCGCGCTGGTGGGCACGGTGACGGTGCCGGTGATGTACCTGGCCGGGCGCAACGTCTCGACCCGCGTGGGCCTGTGGGCGGCGGCGCTGGCGACGTTCAACCCGGCGATGTTCTACTACTCCCAGGAGGCGCGCTGTTACGGGCTGCTGATCCTGTTCAGCGCGGCGGCACTGGTGCTGTGGCAGCGCTCGATGGAGGATCCGAGCAGGCGCAACCTGGCGCTGTGGTCGCTGCTGTCGATCCTGGCGCTGCTGACGCACTACTTCGCCGTGTTCCTGTTCGTGCCGGAGACGCTGATGTTGTGGCGCCGCGCCGGTGTGCGACGCACGCTGGCGCCGGCGGCGGCGGTTGTGGCGGTCGGTCTGGCACTCGTGCCGCTGGCGCTCAGCCAGCACTCCAACACGGGCAAGACGGAATGGATCGAAGCCAACTCGCTGGTGTCCAGGATCGGCGAGACGGCCAAGGAGTTCTTGGTGGGGGTGTATGGGCCGCTTGAGATCCTCACCGCCTTCCTGTGCGCGCTGCTGGCGCTGGCGGCTGCGGTCGGCCTCATACGACACGCCCGCGCACGCGAGCGCAGCGCGGCCGCCGACCTGACGATCGTGGCGGTGATCGCATTGGCACTGCCGCTGCTGACTGCGGCCAGCCACGCGATCGACGTGTTCGACGGGCGCAACGTGATCGAGATCTGGGCGCCGGCGGCGGTGTTGCTGGCGATCGCCCTCGGCGGCGCGCACGCGGGGCGCCTGACGCCGCTGCTGGGCGTCGGGCTGTGCGCGATCTCGCTGGCTGTGATCGCGGTCAGCGACCTGGTGCCGGGCTACCGCCGCGACGATTGGCGCGGCGTTGCCAGCACGCTGGCGGTCGCGCCCGCCAGCGGTCGCCTGATCGTGAGCGAACAGAACGGCTCGCTGCCGCTGTCGATCTACCTGCCCAGCGCGCCAGTGAAGGTGAGCTCGCAGGCTTACACCGGCGAGCTGGACATCGTGGCGCTGCGCCAGCGCCGCACCGGCCGCTCACCGCTGGCACCGGCGCCGGCCACGAAGGCGCCCCCCGGCTTCCGCCTGGCGGCGGTGCACAGGACCGAAACGTACGCGGTGTCCGAGTTCGTGGCCGCGCCGCCGGCACTGGTGCGCGTGAAGGCGGTCCAGGCGCTGCTGGGTGCGCCTGTGGAAGTTTCACAGCAGCGGTAGGGGCCTGTCGGCCATCACACCCGGCCGTCGCTCAATCCGAGCCTCGCGGCGGCCCGTAGGAGGTCGTCTACGTAGCCGTGCGCATCAGCGGCGTCGTCCTCGATCTCAGCGCCGTCAGCGGCAATGAAGGCGGCTGCGCGGCGCGGTCCGATGTCGTCCGGCGTATCGAAATCGCGGGCTAGAAGTTCGACTGCCTGCGCGACGATCTCTGGATGATTCCTGGCGTGCTGGGCTAGACGCTCGGCGATGGCCGCCCCGCGCCCGGGAGTGTGACGGATGACGTAGACGAGGTCATAGGCGTCCTTTGGCTCAGCACGTTCGCCCATGGCCAACGCCTTGAGGACGACGAAGCCGGCTGGACCGCAAACGGGGACAGGGCGCCGCGCGCGCTCTCCCTTGATCGTGTAGCCGTCGACCTCAACGAGGATGCGCTCCTCGAACGCAAGCTCAAGCCCTGGGGTTATGACTGCTCCGAAGTGTGGCTCGAGATTCTGGATTCGACGAGTGGGCTCTTGGTCGGCGGTAGGCGGCATGAGGAAATCGACCGTTACCTTCAGATCATCGAGGCGCCAGCGCTGGACGGTCTCGTTGCCGCTGTCATTGGTGTCAGGCTTGAAGCCCTCGGCGTCGAGCCGTTGGCTGATCTCGGCATAGCGTTGCTCGTCGAGTAGCGCAAGCGCGAGCCCTACGTCGAGGTCATTGGTGCCCGTATGGAGGTCGCCGTCTTCATCGTCCCCGGTTCGCGTGGCGTCGATCAGCAGCGGCGGCACGAGCCCACCGACGATGCAGAGATCGTCGAGATAAGCGCCAAGCGTCACGGCGATGGTGAGGCACACAGCCCTGACCTGCTCAGTCTCCTCTGACGTATAGCCAGAGCAGTGGCGCGGCTTCTCAGGCTTGGGCATGCCAGATCCCTCCGCCGTGGCGCAACTCTTGCGCTGCCTCGCGGGCGCGCTCGGGTAGGGCAAGAAGGTCGAGGTATACCTGCGCGGGCGACACGCAGGGCAGGCTGTCGATCTCAAGTCGACCATCGAGGACGCCGCCGTCGTCGGGCCCGATCAGTTGCACGTTGGCGCCGCGCTCGTTGCGACGAAGCTCAAGCGCATCGGCGGCTGCGCGGGGGTCGCCATCGACGTAGACGCTAGCTAGTCGAAAGCGAGCGAACCTGTTCATCGCCCACGCAGCGGCCAGCCCGGTGAAGGCGTGGTCGATACCCAAGAGGAGTAGCTGATCATCGAGTGTGCGGGCCAGCTCGACGCCATTGCCCGACAGGTGCCCGGTGATGATGTCGTGGTGATTGAAGCGGTACTCATCGGCCCATGCGTCGAGTAGCAGGTCGGGATCGCGGGGCTTCAACAGCGGTCCTTCGCGCACAAGAAGATCGTCGTCGGCCAGTCGTCGCACTACACGTGACACACGGCCGGGATCAAGGCCGGCTTGCTCACTGAGCTCCTTTTGACGCCACCATCGCCCGGGATCGAGCAGCAGCGTTCGCGCAACGCGGGAACTCTTCGGCGCGAACGCCGAGGCAGGCCTGCCACGCGCCGGAGACTGGTTGGGCCGGCCCTGCACTGACACGTAGAGGCTCCCATCACTGATGTTGGCATTGCCAGAGAGGTCGAGCCAGTTCAGATTGCGCGCAGCTGCCGCTTTTGCGCCGGACGGTGTCATGAACGGCACGACCAACAGGCGAATGCCCTCCATCGTGCTCATAGAGTTCATCTGCTCGGCAGCCAACGCGACAACCCCCGGACTGGCGCTGGACTTGAACTCGATCAACCAGCGGTGATCGCCAGCACTGATGATCGCATCGAAACCGCCATCTTCCGCTTGCGGCTGAAGAAAGCTGACGTCGGCCTCATTGAGCAGGCCATCGAGAACCGCCGGAAGGCGTCGCAGCGCTTCGCGTTCAAACCGCACGGCTTCGTGATAGGCCCGAGTTGCACGACTAGACATAGTAGCCATTTTACGCAACTAGATGTCTAAAATCAAGCGATTGCGCCGGCGTGCAAACTCAGCTATTGGCACAACTTGGCTGATGTCTACCGACCCAACGCCCATCTTCCTGGATTGTGTGACGCGTTCGGCTCCCGCCCCGTCGCGCCCCGCGAAAGCAACATCAGCGCGCCGATCTGCGCAGCCAGCAGCACCGTGAAGCGGACATCCGCGCCGGTGAAGGTGCCGGTCGTCTCGATCACCACCAGCCCGGCGGTGGCGCACAGCGACGCCAGCCCGAAGCTGCGCACGAGCGGCTCGTGGCCGAACCGCCACACGCGCCAGCTCAATACGGCGGCCGCGATCAGCAGGGCTATGTAGGCGAACAGCCCGAAGAGCCCGAACTTGAACCAGAACCACAGCGCGGCGAAGTGCACGTACAGGCGACCGTCTTCGTGTTCGACCGGCAGCGGACGCGCGGAGGCGCTCCAGGGCGTGAACAGGCCCACCCCCACGATCGGGTGCGCTTCGATGGCGGCGATCACGTTGGCGCGCTCGTCGAGTCGGTAGCGATCCTCCACATTGGTGGTGAGCTTGGACGGAGTCAGCGATTCGGCGCGATGGATGATCGGCGCCAGCGACGGCGACTGTGATTGGAAGTGCACGGAGCCGGCCAGCCAGATGGCGGCGGCGATCACCACCACAGCCGGCACCAGCAGCCGGCGCCTGGTGGGCGACAGGCCGAGCATCAGCACCAGCAGGAACGCCAGCACCGCTCCGATCCAGAACGAACGTCGGTAGGAGAGCACCAGCGAGGCGATCAGCAGCGGCGTGCCGGCGATCATCCACACGGGCGGGCGGTAGCCGGAGAACATGGCGGCGAGGACCGTCAGCAGCGCGATCAGGATCAGCCAGTTGGCGGTCGGTTCGTAGTAGCTGAGCGTGGAGTGCCCTTCGACCGGCACGCCGAAGTGGCCGGCCACCTCCACCACTCCCAGAAACGCCTTGACGAACGCCAGCACGATCCAGCCGCGCAGCATGCGCAGGATCTGGGCGCGGTCGAGATCGAGGTTGCCGATGGCCAGCGACAGGAACACCAGGTACATAAGGATGTTCTCCGAGCGAAGCGATTTGGTGATGGTGGCGCCACTTGCGTGGCTTGTGATCACCCCAACGGCCATCGCTCCCAGCAGGAGCCCCAAAGGCACCGCCAGCACGGCCGGTATGCGCAGGCGCCGTCCCCCCCGCACCACGTCGATGGCCGCCGCGATCACGACCAGCGCCACGAGCGTGTTGACGATCACGCCACGGCTGTAGATCGCCGCAGCCGAGGAGAACAGCCCGAAGGCGGGGCCCTCGATGAAGACCACCAGGCCGACCACACAGCTTGCCATCCACAGCGGGTTGGCCAGCAGCACGAGCAGCAGCGGCAGGCCGAGCGGAACGAACAGTGCACTGCCGGGGCTCAGCTTGCGCATCGCGACCAGGATCAGCAGCGCGCTCGCACCGGCCAGCAGTGCCGCGATCGGAGCGTCGCGTCGAACGCCGTGTAGGCGCAACCGCCACGGCACTTATATCACCGACGTGCGGCCTTCCTCCGGCACGCTGACGCCTCCGGGCACGCCTCCATATCCGTCGTAGGTGCCGTAGCCGTAGAGGCCCTGATCGCTCACACCGGTCACCACCAGGCCGACCGGCTCGATCTGGTGACGGGCGAGGATGCCGGTGGCGCGGCGCACCTGGTCGCGCTTGACGTGGTTCACGCGCGCCACCACCAGCGTGGCGTGGATTGCGGGGTTGTTTAGCAGCACCTGGGTGTCGGCCACCGGGTTCAGCGGCGGTGCGTCGATGATCAGGATGTCGCCGCGGTGGGCCAGCTCGGAGATGATCTGCACCATGCCCGCGGAGCCGAGCAGCTCGGAGGGGTTGTGCGGCAGGCGACCGGCGGGCAGCACCGACAGGTTGGGCAGCTCCAAGATCGGCTCCTCCAGCAGGTCGAGCACCGGCGTGGACTCGGTCAGCGCGGTCGTCAGGCCGCCGTTGGGGTCGAGGTCGAAGTGCTGGTGGAACGTGGGCCTGCGCAGGTCGAGCTCGATCAGGGTCACGCGCCGGCCGGTCATGGCGATCACGCGCGCAAGTTCGATCGCGGCGGTCGTCTTGCCCTCGCCGGCGATCGCGCTGGTGACCAGCAGCGTGTCCAGGCGACGGGTCACTGCGGCGAAGTCGAGTGCGCTGCGCAGGATCCGATAGGACTCGAGCGCTTCCTGGCGCATCTCCGGGTGGCTCGCGTTGAATGCGGACTGGGGAACGCTGGTCAGCGCCGAGAGTTTGTACTCGGCCTCGCATTCCTCGAGCGACTTGATGCGACGGTCGAGCGCCTCGACGACCAGCACGCACGTGAACGCCAGCGCCAGGCCGGCGATCAGCCCCAGCAGGATCGTGCTCGACAGCTTGGAGCCGGACGGTTCGGTGGGCACGGCGGCGCGTCCGATCACGTTGGCGCCGCCGCCGGCCAGCGCGCGCAGACCGCTCAGTTTCTGCAGCGACGTTTCCAGGGTGGCGCGTTCGGGCGAGCCGGCGGGCAGCGCGGCCATCTGCGTCTGGAGCTTGGTGGCAACCGAGTTGATGCTTTCGAGCTCCGAGGTGGCGCGGAAGTCGATGTAGTGCTTGGCGAATGCGTTGGCCAGCCTGGCCGCCTGTTGGGCGTCGCCGCTAGAGGCGGTGATGTCGAGGATGTCGGCGTTGGGCGCCGCTTCGACCTGCACCTCGCCGAGCAGTTCTTCCGCGCTCTTGGATTCGTGAAGTTCCTTGCGCACGCCCTGCGCCACTTCCGAGGAGTGCGCGATCAGCACCTCTGTGTCGGCTTCGCGCTGGGGTTCGCTGATGCCGCTGGGACTGACCTGTAGCGCGGAGTCCGACAGCGTGCCGTTCTGGAAGGCCACGCTGGAGGTGGCCTTGTAGACCTTGGCGGTGGTCCGCTGGTGGGCAACCGCCACCGCTACGCACGCCACCAGCACGCTGAGCGCGATCAGCCAGCGGCGGCGGAGCATGCCGAGCATGGCCACCACGCCCTCTGCCTCTCGTGCTCGTTCAAAGCGGTCTGCGGCGGTCACGTGGGGATCTCCTGGATTTGCGCGCGATGTGATGAGGCAATCCTAGGGACTACCCGGTTGTGTGAGTTCAACACTGGGCTCGTATCGTCCTTCCAGGCCCCTCGCTTGAACGTAGGGCGGGGCGACGTCAACGAGGCGCCTGCAACAACTCGCCCAGCACGCCCTGCAGGCACTCGGCGCTGCGCTCCCAGGTGAAGCGCTGTGACTGGAGCATGCCCTGCTCTCGCATCGACGCTGCAAGCTGCGGATCGCCCAGCACGCGTTCGATGGCGGCGCTCAACGCGGGCGTGTCTTGCGCGGAGACCTTGATGGCGGCGTCGCCCACCACCTCCGGCAGCGAGGAGTTATCGCTGGTGATCACCGGCGTGCCGCACGCCATCGCCTCCAGCGGAGGCATCCCGAAGCCCTCGTAGAAGGACGGATACACGAACAGCGACGCGCCGCTGTAAAGCGCCGGCAGGTCCTCGTCGGGCGCATATCCTGTGGCTAGCACCTCGAACTCGGAGAGCTCCTGCAGCCGCCGCTCGATCTCGGCGTCGAGCCAGCCCTTGCCCCCCACCAGCACCAGCTGGAAGCGTGCGCGCAGCTCGGGCTGGAGCGCAGCGTAGGCGTCCAGCAGGCCGACCACGTTCTTGCGCGGCTCGAGCGTGCCGGTGTAGAGGATGTAGGGGGTGCGCAGGCCGTACTTGCCGGCAACGCGGTCGATCTCCTGCAGGGCACAGGGCTTGAAGCGGGTTCCGTCGACGGCGGGGTTGACGACCGTCACGTCCTGCTCGCGCACGTGGAAGTGCTCGATCAGCTCGCCCTTGGCGCTGGCGGACACGGCCACGATACGGTCGGCGCGACGCAGCGAGCGCGGTACCAGGCGTCCGTAGTAGAGCCTGTCGTATGCGGTCAGGTACTCCCCGTGAAGCAGGAAGCCGAGGTCGTGTACGACCACGATGTTGCGGGCGCCCGGCAGCGTTGGCCAGCTGACGAAGTTGGGCCAGATGAACACGTCCGGACGCCGGCCGATGAGCAGCTCGGTGGGCGGCGCGAGCCCCGCCATCAACAGCTGGCTGTGAATCCGGCGTGGGATTGGGCCGATCCGGTAGGAGACCTCAGGCGATCTGACCGGCACCTCGGACAGCAGGCCGCCGCGGCCGAGCGCGAACACCATGTACTGCTGTGGGCGCTCGCTCGCCACCAGCGCGTCGAGCAGGCCGGACATGTATTGGCCCATGCCCACACGTCGCCCCAGCATGTGGGTGCCCTCGATGCCTATGGTGGGTCGCTGGCTCAATCCCGCGCAAGTGTATGTGCGCGGGCCGCTCAGGCCGGTGTGGCGCGCCTGAGCACGACCCGGATGTCATCCGGCTGGAGCGCTCCCAACCCGAGCAGCAGCGCGGGATAGAGCGCGCAGGCGGCGGGCACCAGTACCACCAGCCCGGCACCGAGCAGCTTGAGTGCTCCCAGCGCCCCGAACAGCAGCACGGCGGCCAGGGCCGTGCGGGTCATGCGCCGCGGCTGCGGCCACCGACGCTCGAGCTTGCGCAGGATCGCCCTCATGCAGGCGCCGCACACGAGCAGCTCGGTGGCGAGCGTCATCCAGGCGGCGCCCATGAAACCGTCGAGCGGCACCGCCACCAGGTTGCCGGCCACGTTGAACACCAGCCCCAGCAGGCTGACCTTCAGGAACTGCTGCTGCAAACCGAGCGCCACCAGCAGGCTGCCGTTCAGGTAGCCGAAGCACACGAACACGAACGCTCCGGCGAGCACCGGCAGCGCTGGCGCGGCACCGGTGAACTGCGGCCCGAAGAAGAGGTGCACCAGCAGGGTGGGGGCAACGGACGCGAACGCGAGCGCGCCCAGAGCGGTGATGGCCAGCAGCTCGGCCGCAAGGCGCGCGGTGCGCAGCATCCGCGCCGGGTCGCTCGGCCAGGAGGCGGCGATGATCGGCGTGAGCGTGGTGAGCACCGACATCGGCACGAACTGCGCGCGATCCAGCAGGCCGTAGACGGCGCCGTACAGGCCGGCGCCGCGGCTGCCCACGACCTGCAGCACGATCACCTGGTCGATACGCCCGTAGCCGATGATCAGCATGCCCGTCAGGCCCAGCGGCAGGCTCGCGCGCATCAGCTCAGCCAGACGCGCCCGCGACGGTCGCAGCCACCCTCCCAGCACACGCACCGCGGCCGCCGTCTGCACGATCGAGCCGGCGAGGTTGGTGAGCACCAGCGCAATCGCCAACACGACCATGCCGCCTTTGTTCAGGTAGATGAACAACACCGCGATCGCCCACAGCACGCTGCGGATCGACAGCACCAGCATCGGGATGCGGTTGTTGACGCGGACCTGGAACACCAGTTGCAGCGCCCCCACACCGTCGAAGGGCATGCACACCACCATGATCAGTCCGGCCAGCAGCATCGCGTGGCTCTGGCGGATCGCCAGCAGCACGACCAGCGAAAGCAGCATCACGGGCCCGAGCGCGATCAACCTCATGGCGATCATCGCGCCCAGCCATTCGCGCTCCTGCTCGGGCTGGCGCGTGGCCTGGCGCACCACGATGCCTTCGGCGCCGAAGCTCATGAAGAAGCCCGTCAAGAACAGGACGGCGAAGATCGTCGACCACTGCCCGTAGCCCACCGTGCCGAGCCGGCGCGCGATCAGCGCGGTGACGAGCACACCCAGCGCCAGGTTCAGGGTGCGCACCACGACCTGCATGAGGACGTCGCGCGCGGCGCGCTGCCGGGTTACAGGGCTAGTGTCGCGAGTCAAAAATTGGGTGCGCGGATGCGCTGACGCTCAGCTGGTCCTGACGATCAGCACCGAGCAGGGAGCGTGGTGGGAGACCTTGTTCGGCACCGAGCCCAGCAGAAACCGCTTGGCGCCGGTCATGCCCTTGTTGCCCACCACGATCAGGTCCGCCTCCTGCTCCTCGGCCACATCGAGGATCGCATCGGCGGGATCGCCCTGACGTGGATACACGTTCACGCCAACCCCCGCCTGGCGAGCCACCTCGGCGGCCGCCTCCAGCGTGGCGTCAACGTCCTCGCGGGGGTTGATCGCCCACTGCAGATCCTCTGGCGCCTCGCGCCGTTCCTCCTGCAGCCGCTGCGCCGGCACCGGCTCATAGGCGCTGACGAGCTCCAGCTTCGCTCCAACGGTACGGGCCAGCTCCACGGCCTGACGCACTGCCTGGGTCGCCGTATCGGAGCCGTCGGTCCCAACCACGATCGATCTGAACATCGTTCTCCTTACACGTGATCCACGCTGAGCCATTGCGGCGCCAGCCGTGGCGGATCATAGCCGTGCCACGATGCGCTGGGAAGCGCTCGACGCTCGCTCCCCAACGACGGCGTCTACACCGATCAAGGGCGGGAGCTCGGCGACCGATATAAGTCCGCGGGAGCGCCTGACGCACGACCGGTGCTCACCTTCGCAAGATGAGCGCCCAGACGCCGATCGACATCCCCTCCGCGTTGGCCGCCATCCGCGGCCCTGCGTCCGCACCGGCCATGCCGCGCGCGGACCCGCGCATCATGCTGTTGACCTCACCCGCACTGCACCGGCTGCTGCCTGGTCGGCTGGCGGTGGCCATGGCCGAAGCGTATGGATCGCTGTTGTGGCGGATACGCCCAGCCGCCCGCGAGCGCACCCGGGCGAGCATGGCGGCGATCGTTGGCGCCACCGAGCGCGCACACGAAGTGGAGCCGCTCGCGCGCCGGCACCTGATCGAGCGCCAGGTCCTGAAGCTGCTGTTCTGGCAGCCGCCACAGATGGAGGCGTTGATGGAGCCGGAGTCGCTGCAGCGGCTGCGCGGCGCGGTGGCCAGCGGCCGGGGCGTGCTGCTCAGCGGCTGCCATCTCGGTCCGTTCTTCGAGATCGTGATCCCACCGTTCGACGGCGCGCCTCGCAACTACAGGATCGGCGGCGACTGGTTCTTCGCCCCGCTGAGCGCCGACTACGCCGGCAGGCGCCTGGCCCACTGGTGGCAGAAGGCGCTGGCGCGCAAGAGCTACATGATTCCCGCCGGCGGCTGCTTCCCGGTGATCGAGGCGCTGATGCGCGACGGCGAGCTCGTGGTGATCTTTTTCGACATCATCGGCTCGCGTGAGACGACGTTCCTGGGCAAACCGGTGAAGCTCGCCAGCGGAACGGCACGCCTGGCGCTGAGCACGGGTGCGCTGGTGGTGCCGATGCGTACCCGCCGTGTGGGCCATAGGTCATGGCTGGACGTGGCCACGCCATTGGATCCCAACGACTACGCGGATGTGGGCGAGCTGCACCAGGCGCTCGCCACGACTCACTCCAAGCTGATCATCGAGCAGGCGCACACGCTGGAGGACCCTCGCCGCGCCGGCGCGTGGGAAGCTGGCGCCACGGCCGAGAGCTGGATCGCACCCCAACACCAGGTTTGACACCCGGACCGTGCGAAGGTCAGACGCGCCATCCGGCGGTGCATTGCCGTGGAATCAACCATCTATGGTTGTGAGTCGGTGATCGACCTTCACTGCCATGTGCTTCACGGCATCGACGACGGCCCCGACACGATCGAGGGCTCGGTCGCGTTGGCGCGTGCGGCCACCGCGGCGGGCATCAGCCAGCTGGTGGCCACCCCGCACGTGAGCGCCACCTACCGCAACGATGCGGCCACGATCGCGCGCCTGGTGGAGGAGCTCAACGTGCGGCTGCGGGCGGAGGAGATCGGTCTGGAGGTCCTTCCAGGCGCTGAGATCGCTATCACCTACCTGCCCGAGATCGCGCCGCTGCAGCTGCCGCTGCTGGGACTCGGCGGTGGCGACTGGCTGCTGATCGAGCCTCCGTTCGCGGCGGTGGCGCCGGCGCTTGAAAGCCTCGTGCTGGCGCTGTGCGCGGAGGGCCGTCGCGTGGTTCTGGCCCATCCCGAGCGCTGCCCGGCGCTGAAACGCGACGGTGGAGTGGTGGGTGCGCTGGCGGCCCGGGGTGTCCTGATGTCGATCACCGCCGGCTCGCTGGTGGGACAGTTCGGCGGCGAGGTCAAGCGCTATGCACTGGAACTGGCCCGCGAAGGACTGATCCACAACGTCACCTCCGACGCGCACGACACCGAGCGCCGCCCACCGGGCCTCGCAGACGCGATCGAGCAGGCGGGCCTGGCTCCCCTGACCGACTGGCTCACACAGGAGGTGCCGGCCGCCATACTCAGCGGCGGGGAGATCCCAGCGCGCCCCACCGCCGCGGTCGGCGCGGGGCCGCGCCGCAGGCGTCTGGCCTGGCGCCTGGCACGCTGAGGTACACCGCCGCCAAGGTGCGCAAAAATGGCTAAACCAGCTTGGTTATCGCCACGATCATGCCGATAAGAACGAACACCACGATCGCTATCTGCGTCCAGATCCAGGTCGGCGACATCGCGTCACAGCCTACTTCTCTGAAGCACGCGTAGCAAAGGAGCACCCACCCCAACATGACTATCGTCTATGCGATGACCAGACTTCTCAGGCGCCCCACATTGGTTCTGGCACTGGCCCTTGGCGCGATCGCATCGATCCCGGCCACCGCCGGCGCGGTCCACGGCCGCAGCGCAACCACGCGGCTGCAGGGCGGCGTCAACGTGGTCTCCCCGCGTGACGGGCTGACGCTTGCCGAAGCCGACCATGCGGTGGCGCAGGCGCAGGCGCTACACGCCAAGCTGATTCGCACGGATGTCCAGTGGGCGCTGTTCCAGCCCAGCGGTCCGGGCTCCACCGATCAGCAGGTGCTGGCGTTCGCCGATCGCCTGGTGAGCGACGCTGCAGCAGCTGGAATCCGCGTGATCATGACCGTCGAAGGCTCGCCCTGCTGGGCCTCCTCGGCGCCGGCCTCCACGCTGTCCAAGTGCAGCCCCTCACACCTGAGCGCCGCCAACGCGTGGCCCCCGAGCGACCCCTCCAGCTACGCCACCTTCGCCGCTTTCCTGGCTCAGCGCTACGGGACCAAGCTGGCGGCACTGGAAGTGTGGAACGAGCCCGACCAGTCCAACGAACACTATTTCGCCGGCCCCAACAAGGCTGTGCGCTATGCGGCGGTCCTGCGGGCGGCCTACACGGCGATCAAGCAGGTCAACCCAGGAGTGACGGTGCTGGGCGGCTCGCTGGTGGGCTCCAACGGCGCGTTCCTCAAAGCGCTGTATGCAGCTGGAATCAAGGGCTACTACGACGGGCTGTCCGGCCACTTCTACAACCTCACGCTCGCCTCGCTGCGCTCGATCCACGAAACCCAGTTGGCCAACGGCGATAGCACCCCCCTGTGGCTGGCCGAGTTCGGCTGGACGAGTTGCTGGCCGCATCAGCACGTCCAGCAGGAACAGGGCTGCGTGACGGCTCAGACCCAGGCGAGCAACCTCACCAACTCGCTGCGCGAGATGGCGCGCATGCCCTATGTGGCGGCGGCAGTGGCCTACAAGCTGCAGGACAACTCGGGCGAAAACTTCGGGATGCTGTCCGCAGGCGGCGCACGCAAGCCGTCGTTCGCCGGCATCGCCCGCGCCCTGACCGCGCCGTTCGGGCCGGTCAGCCCCGTGACGGTGTCGCTGCGAACACGCCACGGTGGCGTGGTCGTGAGCGGATCGGGGCCGGTGGGGGACTTCATGGAGCTCGAAGTGTTCAACGGCGCCACGCTTCGCTACACCTCGATCTTCACGCTCAACCGCTTCAACCAGTACTCGATCGCACTGCCGCCGGTGCTCGGCTCAAATGGCCTGCGGGTGCGCGTCTACCAGTACATCAGCGGGTCGGCGCACGCTGCGCAGAAGTCGATCTAGGAGGCCACTTTCTTTTCGGTGGGAAATAGGGAGCGCGTTATGACTACGCCAACTGCGATCACTTGAACGACGGTTGCACCAAGCCACGCACTGATCGTGCTTCCTGGGATTTCCCAACCGTTCCAGAAGCCGTAGACCAAGAACGCGGCGTCTGCTATCCCGACCTGATACTTGATCGCAGTGAACACCGCCTCGGCGATGCCTTTACGCATCTCGCGGTCATCATCGGCCTGCTTGGCCTCGATCTCCAGCTTCGTAACTGCCGCCTCGAAGTAACGGCGCTTGTGGTCTGGGTCGAGATCGTTCAGAGGGTCCGGCGCGAGAGAGAGACGTGCCAGGACTTCCGATGCCTTGGGAAGGTCTGGGGTTACCGAAGGCGCGTCCCGCGAGGCAGCGTCTGCCGGCTGCTCGGCATCCTCTTCCTTGGGCATTACGCAAGCCCGAGGTTCACCAGCCGGTAGTACATAGCCTCCGCAGAGACCCCAAACTCATAGGCGAGCGCAGCTGTGTTGAGGTCCTTGTGCAGTTCCTCAACCCTCTCACGCGGCATGAGCAAACTCGCCGCGAACTGGTTTGCGTAGATCTCCTCAGGATCGCTGCCCTGGGAAGTCAACAGATCGCGGTGCTCGACGTATTCCCACTCCGCGTCGCCAGTGGCACTGCGCTTGACGTAGTGGCCAAGCTCGTGCGCACATGTAAATCGCTGACGGTTGGGGCTATCCGAGGCGTGAACGTAGATCTCGGGATCTTCGCCAGGTTGCTTGACCAGCATGCCCGAAACCGTGCGATCGAGGTTGGCGCTGTACGCCTTGACGCCGAGACGTTCCGCGATGATGAACGGATCTACAGGCAACGGAATTTCCTGAGCATCGGAGCCCGGTGCCCACACAGTGGTCAGGATCTGTCGTGCGTCTTCCTCGGGATTTCCAGGCATGCACCCGATGATGGCAGACGCTTGAGTCGGTATCGCGCCGCGAGGCGCGCGCCTACTCGGCGTGCCGAAACAGCGCCACGACGGTGAGCGCCAGGATCTTCATGTCGAGGCCCAGCGACCAGTGGGCGATGTAGTAGTTGTCCCACTCCACGCGTTCAGCCAGCGAGGTCTGCCCGCGCAGACCGTGCACCTGGGCCCAGCCGGTGATGCCCGACTTGACGCGGAGACGGTCGCCGTAGCGGACGATGTCCTGGCGGAACAGCTCCACGAACTCCGGACGCTCCGGGCGCGGGCCGACCAGGCTCATGTCGCCGAGCAGCACGTTGAACAGCTGGGGCAGCTCGTCGATCGAGGTGCGCCGCAGGAAGCGCCCAACGGTCGTTCGCCGATCCTCGCCCTCGACGCCGCCCGGGGCCATATCGCCGGCCAGCAGGAAGTCGAGCGCGCCGGCGCTCGGCTGCTCCTGCCGCTCTGACTCCGGCGGCTCGGGCGCCTCGCGCATCGAGCGGAACTTGTAGAAGTCGAACACCTTGCCGTCGCGACCCACGCGCCGCTGGCGGAAGAACGCGGGACCGGGCGAGCTGAGACGCACCGCCAGACCGGCGAGCAGCAGCACCGGCGAGAACAGGATCAGCAGCACCAGCGCCAGCGCGCGGTCCAGGGCGTGCTTGACCGCGAACTGCCCACCATCGGGATCGACGGTGGTGAACGAAAGCAGCGGCAACCCGCCGACCGTGTCGTAGCTGACGCGATCGTTGATCGTGTCGAACATGCGCGGCACCACCGAGACCTCCACCCCCAACTCCTGGCAGCGCTGGATCAGGCGACTGACACGAGCGTCGGCCACGGAGGAGAAAGCCACGATCAGGTTCTTGACGCCGGTGTGCGCAACCGTCTCGTCGAGATCCTCGATCGTGCCCAGCACCGGCACGTCGCGCCCGCCGACCTCGGCCACGGACCTCGGGTCCTCGTCCAGGAAGCCGATCGGCGCCAGGCCGTACTCGGGGTGGGCCTCCAGGCGGCGCGCCACCTGTGCGCCCACCATGCCCGCGCCCATGATCAGCACGGGCTTGCCCACCAGTCGCTGGGCGCGCGCCCAGCGCTGGGTGAAGGACAGCAAAAGCCTCGCCATGGCCACGCCGACCAGGGCGTAGCACCACTCCCTGACCCAGTCGTCCTGCACCGGCATGCGCCCGTTGAGCACGATCCCCAGCAGCGCCACCGCCATCGCCGCCACCGACACGCCGCCGATCCCGGGCAGCACCCCGTCGAGCAGCAGCGCTCGCAGCCGCGTGCGATAGAGGCCGCGCACATAGAACAGCGCCACCACCAGCGGCGGCATGGCCAGCAGCGGCGCCTGCGCGCCCGACAGGTGCAGCGCGCTGTGCACGCCGCCCACGCACAGCACGACGGCGACCAACAGCAGGATGAAGTCCACCACCGGGCGCAGCACGTTCCAGCCGCGCCCCTCCAGCATCACCTGCAGCGGTCCGCCGAATGCCACGCGGGGGAGCGCTTGGGGCGCCGGCGCCCCATGCGCCAGTTCGCCGCGCAGTGAAACCACGCTGGATGTCTGCTGGGTGATATGTGTGCGATCCATTGGTGTTCCGGGCTTCCGTGTCCCTACTTGACTACTCGGGTTCTGCGTCGCTTCCCTTTAGCTGCCTTCGCTAGCGCGGCGGGCGCGCGAGCCTTGCCGTGAACGCGCCGGTCAGCAGAAGCGCGCCCAACGCCAACACGATGTACAGCAGATCTGTGCCTGACACGCCCAGGACCGGCGATCCTTCGACGCTCGCCTGGGGCGCGACCAGCCCATATGTCTTCTGCGACCGAGAGCCCTCGCCGGACGCGCTTGGCAGTTTACCTGTGGCCGGATGCCCGTGGCTGCGCTTGCCGGACGCCGCGCCCGAGCCCGATGGCGTCGTGGGCGTGGCCGGCCCGGTGCCGGTGGATGTCCGTGAGGAGCCACCGGAAGTCCGGGCGCCTCCGCCGGAGCCTCCACCGGTGGAGGAGTTGATCAGCTTCGAGCCGATGATCGCCTGGCTGCCCGCGCCCGGGCCGCCGTAGCCGCTGAGCAGCGAGCCGGCCATCGCAGTCGCCGGGCTGGCCGCCGAAAGAGCCAGGAGCGTCAGTGTGATGGTGGTCGCGCGGTGGCGTGTCATGCAATCCCTACCTTGGGTATATAGCGCGAGGCGAGCATCCCGTGCTCCTGTCCTTACCGTCAATTTCACGTCGCCGCCAACTGTGCACCGCTGGACCGTGCCAGCAAACGCCCGCAGCGCCGGTAAATCGACGGTTGTTTATTACAAGCTACAGAAGGTCGCCTGGGTTTTCCAGACGCGAAATCGTGCGCCCAGCTGTCTGCAAGCGGCGCTTCAGGAGAACTGCTGGGCTTCCTGGAGGATCTGGCTGTTGAGTTCCTGCACGCTCACGCGCCCTCCCTGGCGCACGAGGCGCAGCGCCGCCCGAGCCAGCTGATCGCGTGGCTCGAGATCGACCGCCCGCAACAGCAGCGCCAGCGCCTGTGCGCGTTCGCCGCGACTTGACGCGATCGCCCCACGCTCGAGCGTGGGGTAGGCGTCGTGTGGCGAGCGGCCGAGCGCGAGCTCGAAGTCCCGGTCCGCGCGGCTGACGTCGTCATAGCGCAGCGCGATGTCCCCGGCCACCAGGTAGGCCTGATCGCTCAGCGGGTTCAGGTTGGCCGCGTCCCGCAGGCGAGCGTATGCCGTCAGCGGAGACCGCGTCCACACGCTTGCGGCGCTCTCGATCTGCAGCTGGCTGAACCACGGAGCGGCCAGCGAGGCCGCGGCCAGCAGGACGATCGGCGCGCCGGCCAGCAGCGCCGGGCGCGAACAGCCGCCCGTGCGCTCACGTTCCTGCGCCGCACCGCGGGTTGCAAGCGCACAGACCAGTCCCAGCATCGCGAACGCCGGAGCGCCCAGCCCGGCGAACTCCCAGAACCAGTCGAACGAGCCGCCCACAACCCAGTAGGCAAAACCGGCCATCGCCGCCGCCACCACCGAGCGCACAAGCGGATCTGGGGCCCGCAGGGCGCGTGCGGCCACCAGCAGCGCCGCCCCCAGCCCCACCAGCGCGATCAGCGTGCCGAGCAGCCCGCTCTGCACCAGCGTGCGCAGCTCCATGCTGTGCGGGTAGCGAGGGGTCTCTTCCGAGCGCCCGTGCGCCAGGTACTGCTGTTGGAAGTTGTCCGCGCCGATCCCCAGCAGCGGGTGGACGGCGAATTCGTCGAGCGCCACTCGATAGAAGTCATAGCGGTTGCTGCCCAGCCCGCTCACCAGCCGCGGGCCCGTGTTCGAGCCGTAGCCGCCCTTGAAGCTGTGCCATGCGCTTTCCACCCGCGTGAGCGGATTGCCGGCCACCGCCAGGCCCCCGATCGCTGCCAGCAGCACTATCGCCACAGCGACGCCCGCAACACCCCTGTGCACTCGCCTGTAGAGCTCCGGGGAGAAATCGCGGTGGGTCTCGATCGCCGCGCCCACCGCCACCACCACCGCCACCGCCACCGCCACCGCGAACATGGCGAGCACGGCGCTGTGCACTCGATCCGGCGCAACCGCGCCCCCCTGCAGCCGATTGCCCACCGCCAGCACCGCCGGCGCGGCGGCGCCCACACCGAGCGCCACCGGCGCCATCAGGATGACCGTGCGCACTCGATCGGGCAGCAGCGCCAACACGAGCACCAGCATCACCGGCGTGGCGTACAGCGAGCCGCGGCTCTGGCTCAGCAGCGCCACCTCCGCCAGCAGCACCGCGCCGCCCGCCAGCAGCCCGCGCAGGGCCCACGGCAGTCGCGCGCTGCGCGCCAGCAGCAGCGCCGGCCAGAACGCCATCAGCCACTGCGCCGCGTTGGCGTTGGGGTAACCGCTGGGGTAGTCCAGGCGCCCGTCCGGCAGCATCGCGGCGAGCCTTGCTGCACCGGCCGAGTCGATGTGCAGCGCGGTGAAGCCCGCCAGCGCGATCAGCGCCACGGTCCAGGATCCGAGCAGCAGCGTGGCCGTGCGCCCCCGCTGCGGCCAGCAGGCGAACAGCGCGAACACCAGCAGGTACAGCAGCGTGCGGTTGGCGCCTTCCCACGCGTCCCCCTGCACGCCCGCCCACAGGATCGACAGGTAGCTGAGCAGCGTGTAGGCGCCCAGCGCGCCCAACGCCACCCGCACCGCCGCCGGTATGTCGCTGAGCACCGGCCGGATCAGCACCAGCGCCATGCACAGCAGCGCCAGCATCACCAGCCCGCCGGGCGCCCAGTGGGTCACCGGGTAGCCCGCCTGGCTGGTGGCCCACACCACCATCAGCGCCGTTGCAGCCAGTGCCGGCACCGTAGCTGGCGCCTCGCGCAGGGGCGCCGTGAGCCTAGATGTCATCGCGCCCACAATAATCACCGGTGTGGAGGACTCCCAGGACCTCGTTCGTTTCTATGACGACGCCTACACCCGCCAGCCGGCCGAGGCGGCCGTGTATGCGCGCTGGCGCGCGTTGGGCGCCGTCGGCAAGGCCGATCACGTGCTCGCGCTGTGCGCGCAGGCGGGGTTGCGCCCGGCGAGCACGCTGGAGGTTGGCTGCGGCGACGGGGCGCTGCTGTGCGAGCTTGACCGGCGCGGCTTCGGCGGGGTGCTGTCGGGCGTCGAGATCACCGAGGCGGCCGTGCAGATCGCCCGGGGACGCGAGCAGATCGACACGGTCGAGCTGTACGACGGGCTGCACCTGCCCGTGGCCGATGGCTCCTACGAGCTGGGGATCCTCTCGCACGTGCTCGAGCACGTGCCCGACCCGCCGGCGCTGCTGGCCGAGGTGGCTCGCGCCTGTAAAGCGGTGGTGGTGGAGGTGCCGCTGGAGGCCAACTGGTCGGCGCGACGGGCAAGCAAGCGGGTGCACGCCGCCGAGGTGGGGCACCTGCAACGCCTCGACCACGCCGCCGCCAGGGCGATGGTGGCGCAGGCGGGGCTGGTCATCGACTGCGAGCTGGACGATCCGCTGCCGCTGGAGGCTCACACCTTCTTTGCGGCCAACTCAGCCGAGCGGGTGCGGAGCACCGCCAAGTGGGCGCTGCGCAGCACCCTTCACCGCGTCGCGCCGCCGCTGGCACGCAGGGCGTTCACGCTTCACTACGCGTGTCTGTGCCGCCGCCCGCCGGACGCGTAGCGCCGGCCAGCAGCAGCGACAGCGCCCTGCCCATCAGGTCATCCGGCACCGCGTCCGGGTCGGCCAGCTTCTGGCGCGCGATGCCGTCGGCCAGCGCATCGATCACCACCGCCAGCTGCTCGGCCGGGATGTCCAGCTCGAGGTCGAAGTCGCGCACGCCGTCGGCGATCAGCTGCGTCAGCGCCTGGCGCATCTGCGCGAAGCGCTCGGCCACCTTGGGGCGCACGCGCGGATCGCGCACGCCGTAGGCCCAGAACTCCATGAACAGCAGCAGCAGCTCCGGCTCGCGCTCGATCATCGTCATCCACTGCTGCGCGCCGCCCTTGGCGCGCGCCGCAACCGACGCCTGCGCGCGCACCGCCTCGGTGATCTCGCGCTGGTGAGCGTCGATCTCGCGCTCCATCAGCACCAGGAACAGATCCTCCTTGCCGTCGAAGTTCGAGTACAGCGCCCCTGTGGAGAAGCCGGCCTCCGATGCGATCTCATCGACCGACGCGCCGTGGAAGCCGCTGCGCGCAAATGCGCTGCGTGCTGCCGCCAGCAGCCGCTCGCACGTGTTGGCCCTGCTCTGCTCGCGGGTGATCCGCACGCCCCAATCCTACTTGACAGAGCATTCGCTATTCCGATAGCGTCCGTTATCCAGTTCCAACTGCCAGACCGGCGATAGGAGTAACGATGGCGAGCGCAACCACCTCCCCCCAGACCGACGCCAGCAACGTGGCGAGTCTGCCTGCAGACGCCATCTCCTACACGGATCTGTATACGCGCTGGGAGCGCGGCAACTGGTCGGCGATGGAGCTGGACTTCACCGAGGACGCGCGCCAGTGGCGTGAGGACTTCACCGAGTTCGAGCGCCAGGCGGCGCTGTGGAACTACTGCCTGTTCTTCTGGGGCGAGGACGCCGTGGCGGACAACCTCTCGCCCTACATCGACGCCGCTCCGCGCGAGGAGCAGAAGTACTTCCTGACCACGCAGCAGGTCGACGAGGCGCGTCACGCGGTCTTCTTCCAGCGCTTCATGAAGGAGGTGTGCGGCATCGGCGACGGATCGATGGCGAGCGGCCTGAACGAGATCAAGCCGCAGTTGACGTCCGGCTTTCGCAAGATCTTCGACCGCCTGGACAGCTTGGCCGACGAGCTGCGCGCCGACCGCTCGCCCGCCAACCTCGCAGCCGGCGGTGACGCTCTACCACATCGTCATCGAGGCGGCGCTCGCCCAGCCGGGCCAGCACTTCATCTGCAGCTACTTGGAGGAACGCAACCAGCTGCCGGCCTTCCGCGAGGGCATGGCCAACATCGCCGCCGACGAGCAGCGCCACATCGGCTTCGGCGTGAAGCTGCTGTCCGACCTCAACCGCGAAGACCCGGTGGGCGTGCCCAAGGCGGTCGCGCGGATGCTGCGCGAAGTCACCCCCTACACCTCCCAGGTGCTGATGCCCCCGGGCTGGGACGAGCGCTACCTGACGGTGTTCAACTACTCGTTCGACAAGGTCGGGGTCGAGGGGCTGACCTCGATGACGACCAAGCTGCGCTCGGCCGGGCTGCCGATCGAGTCGCTGCCCGGGCCGGCGCTGCTGCCGCCCGGCCTCTCGCCGCTGGAGGTCTCACAGCGCGGCCGCGAGCTGGCCAAGGCGGGCATCATCGGCGTGCGCGAGGGGCCCTCAAAGCGCGACCCGGAGACGGTGGCGCTGCTGTTCGACACGATCCGCCGGCAGGTCAATCCCAATCACGGCCTGAGCAGGCCCACCACGTTCCAGTGGGAGTTCACCGACCCCGACGTGCCCGCCTGGCACCTAGTGGTCAACAACGGCTCCAGCACAGTGGTCGAGGGCGAGGCGCTCGACCCCGACCTGCGCCTGCGCCTCTCCTACCAGGACTGGGTGGACATCATCGGCGATCGTCTGAACCCACTGCGCGCGGTGGCCACCGGCAGGCTGCGCCCGCGCGGCAACCCGCTCGCCTTGCGCCACCTGACCAAGGTCTTCCCGAGACCCTGAACCCAGCCGCGAGGCTGCTCAGCCGCCGGACTCCTCCGGCTTGATCCGCTTGCGGCCCTTCTGGTCGGAGCGGCCGGTGCCGATGCACTCGCGGCACACCACCCACTTGCTCTCCTCAGGCGCCTCGCCCTCCTCGGGGGCCGGCGGCGTCCACCACGTCCAGCCGGCGCCCGCGCACGTCGAGCACTTCTCCTTGTCCGGAATCTGGCGGTCGCGCTGGGGCATCGGAGATCGACTATACGCCTGTCGCGGCCACGATCGCTTGAGATGGCTCCATCGACTCCTTCCTCCTATGTCTCTATGATGTCCCATGTAGGCGACAACTAGGAGACAGCGGGATGAGCGCTCAGCTTACATATGAGGAGAGACTCGGAAAGCTCGACCAAGAGCTCGAAGATCTGCAGCGAGGGTTCATCGAGGCCGTCGAGCACCTGCGCCGCGCCCCCGAGGCCGACGATTCATACGAGGCTCGCTGGGAAGAGATCGCTCGGCGCATGAAGGGATTGCGCGACGGCATCCGGGCTGAGGACTACGACAAGGATCAGCTCGCAACGCTTGCCGGAACGCTGCTCGATATTCGCGACCAGTTGGACCGGGAGAACGCATCGGTCAATCTCGACGTCTGTGACCAACTGATGATCATGCTCGAGCGCATACGGCACGTCGTCAGAGACGCTCTCGATGAGCACGTCAACGGCGTGAGCAGCGACGTTGGCGTGGTGATGACAGATCTGGAACGCTGGCTCCCACGCGTCCCCGATCAGACGATCGCCGGGCTGCTCAGCGTCGACCGCCGCACGCTTTCGCGATGGCGATCACAGTCAGGACCACCGCGGCGCGACCTTCGCGTGTTCGCCCGTCTCGTCGCGATCCTCCGTCACAACTGGGACGAAGACGGTGTCATCGCGTGGTTCGAACGGCCCCGCCGCGAGCTGAGCGGGCATCCGCCACGCGTCCTACTAGAGGACCCGAACGCCGAGGAGGAACTGATAAGCGCCGCCCGTTCAGGCAGGAATCAATATGCCTCATAGACGTCGTCGACCGACTTTCGTGCACCTGAGCCTGGTCTCCTACCGGGCCACCTCATACGACGTTCCGCTGTGGGTCAACCCAAACCGGCGCAACGGCCGCTGGAACATCGCGGGCCAGCTTCCGACGCAGTACATGAGCCTCGATGCAGAGTCTCCATTCGCAGAGATCCTCAGGCACGAGGATCTGCGAACCGAAGAGGCCGCCTCGCACTATTCCGCGACCGTGTGGCAACTGAGGATCGACGACGCGCTGATCGTGGACTACAGCACCTTCGAGCTAGCCGACGCGGCCGGCTTTGAAGCCGAGGCGCTCGTCAGTGACGATCACGAGCGCTGTCAGGCCGAGGCAGCTTGGCTTGCCGCGGAAGGCGCTCGCGGTCTTCTCTCGCCTTCTGCGGCGCTCCCGGGCAAGATCAGCCTGACTCTCTTTGGTCCTCGAGTTTGCGTCCCGTGGGACACGACCACCAAACTCGCTTCGTCAATTCCCGCGCAACGCGTGGCCACCGGCCACCCGCCTGCCGGCCTCACCGGGCGTGTCCGCTACTTTGGCCAGCCCGAACCGCTGCTGAACGACTATTTGCAGGTGCAGCGCAATGGCTGACGCCCGACTCTAACCCGGCGAGAACTCCCGTTCCGCCGCAGAGGTGGCGCCCGCTGCCTGCGCAGGGGCGGACGATGACGCAGTTGCGCCCGCCGCACCCGTCGATCCCGCGCCGCCTTCTTCCCCGCTCGACGCAGCGCCTTCCGTCGCGGAAGCCGCATGAGCGGTGGCGGCACGCGAGGAGGCGGCCGTGGCCGGCGAGGTGCCAGCCAACGCCTGCTCCGGCCCGAACTCGCGGCTGACGCGCGCGGCGGGCGTCAGCGCCGCGGTGGATGCAGCGGCGCCTCGACCTGGCGTCGGCTGACCCAGGGCGGCAGTGTCCGCCTGCGCCAGGTTCAGCGTGGAGGACCGCGCCACGCCTCCGCCGGCGCCAGCCGCATGCGCGCGATGACCGTGGGCAGGCGGCCGCGGATGCGAAGCGCCGATGTCGAGTGCCGCGCAGCCGGCGCCCACGCTGAGCGCCAGCACGCAACCGGCTGCCAGCTTGGCGCCGCCGGCGAACAGCCAGCCCCCGCCGGCCGCGCCGCCGCCGGCGGCACCCACACCGGCACCCGTGCCAGCGGCCCCGCCCGCCAGCGTCCCCGTGCCGGTACCCGCGCGCGCGCCGACTGCACCGACGCGCGCGCCGTCTCTTGCCAGCGCCGCGGCGCCCAGCCCCCAGGGCAGGAACACCGGCGGCAGCGTGACGGCAAGACCTCGAAGCGACAGCACGTACGCGCGGCAGGCGGGGCACTCGTCGCGATGGGCCAGCGCCAGCTTGTAGCGCTCGCCCTCGGGGTCGAGCACGCCGTAGGCCAGCGCCCGCATCAGCGACCCCTGCTCATCGCACCACTGCCCCGCGCGGATGCTGTCCACCAGCGCCCCCACCTTGCCAGCCACCCCCGGACGGTCGCTGCCGGCGCCCTCCATCAGCTTGCGCATCCGCTTCTCGCTCACACCCATCCGCGCGGCTGCCTGCGCGCGGGAGAACCCCTGCAGGTAGCACAGCACCGCGGCCTCGCGCTCACGCGCGCTGAGGCGACCGCGTATGCCCTCGAGCAGCTGGCGCAGCTGCATGCGGTCGTCCAGTTCCGCCGCCAGATCCCCTCCCGCACCACGATCCCGCCCGGGCGCCTCACTCGCGCACACCACCTCGGTGCGCATCTGCTCCTGCAGGCGCTGCCTGCGCCCGCGGGCACGGTGCTCCTCGATCGCCCTGCGAAACGTGACCAGCACCAGCCAAGCGACCGTGTCCTCGATCTCCTCGCCATCAAGCGTGGCCATGTACAGCCCCTGCCAGGCGGTGGCGTAACAGGCTTCCAGGTCGCTCGCGTCGAGCGTCACGCCACTGGAGCGCAGGCGCGCTCGCGCCGCCGCCAGCACCTTTCCCCGCAGCGCCTCGAACTCCCTCTGCAGAAGGCGTTCGGCGCGATATCTGCGGACCGTGCGTGGACTCACACGCGGGAGCTTACGAATCCTGCCAATCCGGCGAATTCTGCGAGTCAGTCGCACGCGAATCTCCTGCAAACAGGCGCCGGCGCCGGCTCATCGATGGCACCGAGCGTCTCCAGATGCCAGCCAGGGCCGTGCTCGCCTACGCGAAGCGGGCGATCTGCACAAGGCTCACGGCTCGCATGTCCTCGCCTGCACGGTGCGCGCGGTGCCACTCCACCACGAGCTCCAGCGCCTGCTCCAGACGCAGCCGCGGACGCCATTCCAGCTCGCGCTCGGCGGCACTGCAGTCGAGCGCCGCAACCTGCGTCTCTGGCAGGGTCTCGCCCTCATCCGACTCCCAGCTCAGCTCTCCGCCCCACAGCTCGCCCAGGCGCGCCACGATCCAGCTCACCGGACGCGCGTCGTCCGCCGGCGGTCCGAAGTTCCAGGCACGCGCGGCGCCAGCATCCCGCCACAGCGCTTCGGCCAGCATCAGATAGCCCTCCAGGGGGTTCAGAACGTGCTGCCATCGGCGCGCCGCGTGGGGATGGCGGACCTCCAGCGTCTGGCGCTGTTCCACCGCGCGTACCGCATCTGCCACCAGGCGGTCGGGGCCCCAATCGCCGCCGCCGATCACGTTGCCCGTGCGCGCAGTGGCCAGCCCGGGCGCACCAGCGCCCGTGAAGAACGAGCGCCGGTAGGCGGAGACCACCAGCTCGGCGCATGCCTTGGAGCTCGAGTACGGGTCATCGCCGCTTTTGTCCGAGCCGACCACAACCACCGCGCGAACGTCGCTGCCCACCTGGCGAACCGCCTCCAGCACGTTGGCGACGCCCATCACGTTGGCCTCGAACGTCAGCGCCGGGTCGCTCAATGAGCGCCCCACCAGCGGTTGCGCGGCCAGGTGCAGCACGATCTCGGGATTAGCCTGCTGCAGCGCGTCACTCACCGCGTCCGCGTCGCGCACGTCGGCTTGAAACTCGCGCATGTGCTCACCCACGCACGCCAGCTCGTATAGAGATGGCCGGCGCATCGTCGGGCAGCGCTCGCCCGCCGTGCCGCGAGCCATTCCGCTCACGTGCGCGCCCAGCTGCTGCAGCCACAGGCACAGCCACGCGCCCTTGAAGCCCGTGTGGCCGCTCACCAGCACCCGCCGTCGCATCCAGAAGTCGGGGTCTATAGCCACAGGCGCGCCATCCGGCGGTGCATGACCGTGGAATCAACCATCTACGGCGGGTATCTTCACGCAATCGCCTCAGATCCAGCTCTCACCCCCCCTGCCGGCGCCGACGGCCCAGCACCACCCACCAGGGTGGCGGTGCTGGACATCCCGTTGGCGGTGTCCGACTACGACGAGGTGATCGACTGGATGAAAGCCATGATCGCCGCCCGCGCCCGCGGCTACGTCACCGCGGCGGCGGTCAACCTGGTGATGTGCGCCCACGAGGACCCCGACACGCTCACGGCCACGCTCGGCGCCACGCTGGCGGTGCCCGACGGCCAGCCGCTGGTGTGGGCGCTGCGCGCGCTCGGGCATCCCCGCGCCACGCGCATCTACGGTCCCGACCTGATGGCCGGCTTCTGTGAGCGCGCCGCCGCCGACGGCACCCCCATCTACCTGTATGGAGGGCGCACTCCCGACGCGCTGAAGCTGCTCGAACGGCGGCTGCGCGAACGCTTTCCGGGGCTGCGGATCGTCGGTGGCCACTCACCGCCGTTTCGCCCACTCACAGAGGCCGAGGAGGAGACCGTGATCGCCGAGATCGATGCCTCCGGCGCGGAGGTGGTGTGGGTCGGCACCGGCCAGCCCAAGCAGGAGAAGTGGATGGCGCAGATGCGCCCGCGCCTGGCAGCGCCGCTGCTGGTGGGCGTGGGAGCGGCGTTCGACTTCCACGCCGGCCTGGTCTCCCAGGCGCCCAGCTGGATGCAGGAGCGGGGCCTGGAGTGGGTCTATCGCCTCTCGCGTGAGCCGCGACGGCTGTGGCGACGCTACGCCCGCTACAACCCGCTGTTCATCATCGGTTTCGCCCGGCAGTACGCGCGCCACCGCCTCGCTAACCTGCACTCGCAATGACGGATTTGCAGAGCACCGCCGACGTCGCCGTGGTCGGCCTCGGCCGCGTCGGGCTGCCGCTGGCGCTGTCGTTCGCCGAGCGCGGTTTGAACGTGATCGGGGTCGACAACGACCCCGTGCGGCTCGACGCGGTGGGCGAAGGGCGCATGCCGTTCGAGGAGACCGACGCGCAGGCGCTGCTTGACGGCGTCCACCAGAGCGGGCGGCTGTCGCTGTCCGAGCGTGTGGTTGACGCCGCCCGTGCGCGCCACATCGTGATCACGCTGGGGACACCGTCGTTCTCGCACATCGAGATCGACATGCGCGACATCCGCTCCGCGCTGGATGACCTGCTGGGCGTGCTGCAGCCGGGACACTCGCTGATCCTGCGCTCCACCGTGGCGCCCGGCACCACCGATTTCGTGGCCGGCTACCTGGCCAAGCATCGCGGCTTCGACATCGGTGAGGACGTGTTCGTGGCGCATGCTCCCGAGCGCATCGCGGCGGGGCGCTTCATCGAGGAGATCGACACGCTGCCGTGCATCATCGGCGGCGTGGGCGCGCGCTCGGGCGAGGTGGTGGCGGAGCTGTTCAGCGCGTTTCGCGCACCGATCGTGCAGACCACGCCCGTGCAGGCGGAGCTGGCAAAGATCTGGGCCAACATCATTCGCTACACCCACTTCGCGCTGCCCAACCTGCTGATGATGGACTGCGAGCGCTACGCCGCCAACGTGTTCGAGGTGATCGACCTGATCAACCGCGACTACCCCCGCGGCGGGATCGCGCAGCCCGGCTTCACGGCGGGCACGTGCCTGCGCAAGGACTTCACGTTCTCGGAGGAGCGCTCCAACGCGCCGGGGATGCTGCTGGCGGTGTCGCGCGTGAACGAGTCGGTGCCGCTGTTCCTGCTGGAGGGCGCCAAGCGCCGCCTGGGCACGCTGGCCGACCGCAAGGTGGCGGTGCTGGGGCTGGCGTTCAAGGCCGACACCGACGACGAGCGCGATTCGCTCGCGCACAAGCTGATCCGCCTGCTGGAGCGCGAGCTGGCCGATGTGGTCGTGCACGACCCGCACGTGGCCACGCCCACGCCCAGCTTCCGTGAGGCGATCGAGGGGGCCGACGTGGTGATGGTGGCGGCCAACCACTCCGAGTTCCGCGACCCGCGCACGCTGGCCGCGATCGCCGAGCACGCGGCTGATGATTGTTTGATCGTCGACCCGTGGAACTGCTGGGGCGCGGCGCAGGTGTTCGCCTACGCCTCCGAGCTGGCCGTGCTCGCGCCCACCCCTCCGCGCGGATGAGCCGCGTCCTGGTCACCGGCGGCGCCGGCACGATCGGCGCGGCGGTCGTCAAACGGCTGCTGTCCGACCCCGCCTATGAGGTGCGCGTGTCCGACCAGCGCATGGCGCCGCAGTGGATGCGCGAGGGCTGTGAGGTCCACACCGGCGACCTGCGCGTTGCGGCCGAGGCCCGTGCGGCCACCAAGGGCTGTACGCACGTGATTCACCTGGCGGCGATCGTCGGCGGGATCGCCAACTTCCACAAGCTCCCGCACACGCTGACCGAAGTCAACAACGCGCTCTATAACGCCGTGATCCGCGCTGCGCTGGACCTGGATGTGGAGCGTTTCGTGTACGTGTCCTCCTCGATGGTGTTCGAGAACGCCGAGCTGTTCCCCACGCCCGAGGACTACCTGCCGAGCTGCCCCACCCCCACCTCCGCCTACGGCTTCTCGAAGCTCACCGGCGAGATCTACTGCCGCGCCGCGCACGAAGAGCACGGCTTCCCCTACACGATCTGCCGCCCTTTCAACGCCTACGGCCCCGGCGAGATGCCCGACGCCGAACCGGGGATCGCGCACGCGGTGCCCGACCTCATCAACAAGGTGCTCTCCGGCCAGCATCCGCTCGAGATCTTCGGCTCGGGAGAGCAGACCCGCACGCTCACCCACGTGGATGACATCGCCGACGGCGTGGTCAGCGCCATGGGCTCCCCGGCCGCGCTCAACGAGGACTTCAACATCTCCGCCGAGCGCGAGCTGACCGTGGCCGAGATCGCGCGCATCGTGTGGGAGACATGCGGTGAGGATCCCGACCGCTTCGAGCTCAAGCACCTGCCCACGTTCGCCGTGGACGTGCAGCGGCGCTGGCCATCGGTGCAGAAGGCGCGCGATCTGCTTGGCTGGGAGGCGCAGATCAGCGTCGAGGACGGGATCGCCTCCACCGCCCGCTGGCTGCGCGAGCTGCGCGCCGCCGGCCAGCCCGCCGGATCGGTGAGCGCTTGAGCGCCTCGCCGCCGAGCGCCCGCGGCCGATAGGCTCCCGCACATGTCAAATCGCCCCTCAGCGCTCATCACCGGCGTAACCGGCCAAGACGGCTCCTACCTTGCCGAGCTCCTGCTCGAGAAGGGCTACGACGTCCACGGCATGGTCCGCCGCGCCTCGACCGAGAAGTTCGACCGCATCGAGCACATCCGCGAGCGCATCACCCTGCACCAGGGCGATCTGCTCGACCAGCGCTCGCTGGTGGACGCGCTGCGCGCCTCCAAACCGAGCGAGATCTACAACCTGGCCGCCATGTCGTTCGTGGCCGTGTCCTGGATCCAGCCCACGCTCACCGCCGAGTTCACAGGCGTGGGCGTCACGCGGATGCTCGAGGCGATGCGCGAAGTGTGCCCCGAGGCGCGCTTCTACCAGGCCTCCTCCTCGGAGATGTTCGGCAAGGTGCTCGAGGTCCCGCAGACCGAGACAACGCCGTTCTACCCGCGTTCGCCGTATGGCGTGGCCAAGACGTACGGGCACTTCATCACGGTCAATTACCGCGAGTCGTACAACTTGCATGCCACCAGCGGAATCCTGTTCAACCACGAGTCCGAGCGCCGCAGCCTGGAGTTCGTAACCCGCAAGATCACCTGGCACGCGGCCGCCATCAAGCACGGCCTGCAGAAGGAGCTGCGGCTCGGCAACCTCGACGCCGAACGCGACTGGGGCTACGCCAAGGACTACGTGGAAGCGATGTGGCTGATGCTCCAGCGCGACACGCCTGAGGACTACGTGATCGCGACAGGCAAGGCCAACTCGGTCCGCGAGTGCTGCGAGGTGGCCTTCGACGAGGCCGGGCTGGGCGACTTCCAGCAGTACGTCACGATCGACCCCGCGTTCGTGCGCCCGGCCGAGGTCGATCACCTGATCGGCGACCCGGGCAAGGCCGAGCGCGATCTGGGCTGGGTGCCGCAGACGAGCTTCGAGGAGCTGATTCGCCTGATGACGCGCTCCGACATGGCTCTGCTCGAGCCGCGCTGAGCGCAGTGGCCGTCCCGCTGTTCGACACCTCCACGCCGCTGGCCGGACTGCGCGGCGAGCTGCGCGCGGCGATCGATCGCGTGCTGGACTCCGAGCGCTACATCCTCGGCCCCGAGGTCAGCGCGTTCGAGCGGGAGTTCGCCGACTACTGCGGCACCGGGCACGCGGATCGGCGTGGCCAACGGCACGGACGCGATCACGATCGCGCTGCGCGCGATGGGCGTGGGGCCCGGCGACGAGGTGGTGGTGCCCTCCTTCACGTTCTACGCCACGCGCCGAGGCGATCCCGCCCACGGGCGCCACGCCCGTCTTCTGCGACGTGGACCCGCACACGTACTGCGTGACCGCCGACACGGTGAAGCGCCGCGCTGACGCCGGCCACCAAGGCGGTGATCGCGGTGCACCTGTTCGGCAACATCGCGCCGGTCGCCGAGATCGAGGCGCTGGGCGTGCCGGTGCTCGAGGATGCCGCGCAGGCGGCCGGCTCGCGCTGTCGGCGATGGGCGCCCCGGCGCGCTCGGCACCGCCGCCACGTTCTCGTTCTTCCCGTCCAAGAACCTCGGCTGCCTTCGGCGACGGCGGCATGATCACGACCTCCGACGAGCAGATCGCCGAACGGGCGCGCACGCTGCGCTTCCACGGCTCGCGCGACAAGGTCACCTACGAGCAGGTCGGCTACAACTCGCGCCTGGACGAGCTGCAGGCGGCGATCCTGCGCGTGCAGCTGCCGCACCTGGACGGGTGGGCCGACGGCCGTCGCACGGCCGGACGCCACTACGAGCAGGCCGGGCTCGGCGAGCTCGTGGCGCTGCCGGCGCCCGTCGCCGGCTGCTCGCCCCGCCTGGCACCTGTATGTGATCTGCTCACCCGCAGATCGAGCGTGCTGGAAGCGGCGCTCAGCCGAGGCCGGCATCGGGCACAAGGCCTACTACCGCACGCCCGTCCACCGCCAGCCGCCGATGCGCGCAGTGGGGTGCCGGCCGCAAGCTCCCCGGCACCGAGGAGGCCGCCGCCCGCCACCTTGCGATCCCGATGAGCCCGGTGCTCACCAGCCTGCAGGCCGGCGAGGTCGTGAGCGCGCTCGACGGGCTCAACACCGCCCCGCACGCCGCGTAGCTTCCAAGCGCCGGCTCAGCGCCAGCGCTCGAGCAGGTCCTCCTCGGGGACCTCGCGCACCACGCGCGCCGGCACGCCCATCACCACCGCACGCGGCAGGCACGTCGCGCGTGACCACCGCGCCGGCCGCCACAAACGCCTCCTCGCCGATCTCCACGCCCGGCGTCAGCACGCGCTCCCCCGCCAACGCGGCAGGCGCGGCGCAGCGTCGCGCCGCGGATCGGCGTCTCCGCCGTGGCGGGCCATGGTGTCGTCGTTGGTGGTGTCGCGCCGGGCCCCACGAACACGTCGTCCTCGACGAGCGTGAACGCCGTCAGGTACACGTTGGTCTGCACCCGCACACGCGCGCCGACCTGCACGTCGTTGTCCACCACGCTGCCGCGCCCGATCACCGATGCCCTCGCCCACCGTGCGTGCGCTCGCGCACGAAGGTCTGATCGCCCAGGATCGCTCCGCGCCCGATGCTGGCGCCGGCGAACACCACCGCGCCCGCGCCCACGCTCACACGCTCGCCCAGCACCAGCGCCCCCACCGCGCGCCCGCCGCGCGCCCGAGTGGCGCGCCAGGCGCGGGCGCTTGCCCAGCACCGCGTGATCTTCGATCGAGCAGCCGGCGCCGATGACCGTGCCGTCGTGCACCACCACGTATGCGCCGAAGCGCACGCCCTCGCCGATCTGGACGTCCTCTCCCAGCACCAGCCCGGGCCCGGTCTCCACGCTGTCCGGCAGCGCGCCGCTCACAGCCTCACCACATTGGTGGCCGGTGTGTGGCGCGTGACGCCGCGCAGGTCCAGCACCAGCCGCGAGAGCCTGCTCATCTGCTCGTGGTCGATGCTGGGGTGGGCGGTCACGATCACCGTCAGGTCGGCGTCCGCGAGCGCCTGCTCGAGCGGCGTGCTCGCCAGTGCGAACTCGCTCGAGAGCTGGGCACGTGCGGATCATGGTAGAGCACCTCCGCGCCCAGCTCGCGCAGCAGCCCGATGATCTTCAACGCCGGCGACTCGCGGATGTCGCCCACCCCCGGCTTGTAGCTCACGCCGATCACCGTCACACGCGCGCCTTTGACCGCCAGGCCCTGGTCGTTGAGCGCGTCGCTGGGCCTTCGCCACGCAGTGGTAGGGCATCTGCTGGTTGACCTTGCCCGCCAGCTCGATGAACTCGGTGGCCATGTCGAACTCGCGCGCGCGCCAACTCAGATAGAAGGGGTCGACCGGCAGGCAGTGCCCGCCCATGCCCGGCCCGGGCTCGAAGCGCATGAACCCATACGGCTTGGTGGCCGCCGCGTCGACCACCTCCCAGATGTCGATGCCCATCCTGTCGGTCAGCATCGCCAGCTCGTTCACCAGCGCGATGTTGACCGAGCGGAAGATGTTCTCCAGCAGCTTCGTCAGCTCGGCCGCCTCCGGGCTGGACACGCCCACGATGTGGTCGCACACCAGCCCGTACAGCGCCCGCGCCCGCTGCGCGCACGCCTCGGTCAGCCCGCCCAGCACCTTCGGCGTGTTGCGCAGCGTGAAGTCCGTGCGCCCCGGATCCACGCGCTCGGGCGAGAACGCGAGGTGGAAGTCCCGACCGGCCGCCAGCCCCGACTCCTCCAGCAGCGGCGCCACCCGCTCGCGCGTGGTGCCCGGGTAGGTGGTCGACTCCAGCACCACCAGCTGCCCTGCGCGCAGCACGCCCGCCAGCGCCGTGCGAGGCGTCGATCAGCGGCGCCCAGGTCCGGCTCGCGGTTGCGGCGTCAGCGGCGTCGGCACGCACATCAGCACCGCCTCCGCCTCGGCGAGCTCGCGCATAGCGTGTGGTCGCGCGGATGCGTCGGCGCCACCGTCCGCAACAGCTCGTCTGAGACGTCCTCGATGTAGGAGTCGTCCGGCGGCGATCGTCGTCCACCTTGCGCGTCGTCCGCGTCCAGCGCGATCACGTCGCAGCCCTGCTGGGCGAACGCCACCGCCAGCGGCAAGCCGACGTAGCCCAGGCCGATCACGCCAACGGTGCTCATCAGGGGCCGCAGTGTATGGCTCAGGAGGGCGCCTGCGCCGGTCTGCAGCGAGCGCAGGTCCGCCTGCACCATCCGCTCGATCAGCTCCTCGAAGCCCACCCTCGCGCGCCAGCCCAGCCGCTCGCGCGCCTTGCTCGGCGTCGCCCACGCTGGGCGTGCCCTCGTGCGCGCGCACCAGCGACTGGTCCACGCGCAGGTAGCGCTCCGCTTCCAGGCCCACGCACGCGAACGCAGTGTGCGCCAGCTCCGCCACCGTGTGCCCCACGCCGCTGGCCAGCACGTAGTCGTCGGCGCGCTCCTGCTGGAGCATCAGCCACGCGCCCTCCATGATGTCGCCCGCGAAGGACCAGTCGCGCACCGCGTCCAGCGAGCCCAGCGTCAGCTCGTCCTGCAGCCCCAGCGCAGATCGCCGCCGCCGCGCGCGTGATCCTGCGCGTCACGAACCGCTCCGGCCGGCGCTCGGACTCGTGGTTGAATACGATCCCCGAGCACGCGAACAGACCGTCGTGGGCGCGCATCGCGCCGACCAGCTGGTGCGCGGCCAGCCGCGCGATCGCGTACGGGGTGCTCGGCCGGCAGCGCGTGTCCTCTCGCTGCGGGCTTTCCGGCGCGTCGCCGAAGATCGCTCCCGAGGCCGGCACGAACACGCGCATCTCAGCGTCGACGTCGCGCACCGCCTCGCAGCAGCTCCGCACACGAGCCCGCGATCGCGCTCACCGTTTCGCCCGGGCGTTCCCACGAGGCGGGCACGAACGAGGGCGCCGGCCAGGTGGTAGATCTCGCTCGGGCGCACGTGTTCGATCGCCGCGCGCAGGCTGTCCGGCTCCAGCAGATCGCCCTCGATCAGAGATATCTGCGCCGCGCAGGTGCTCCGAGCAGTCCAGTGCGCGCTCCAGCCCGCCCCGCACGAGGCCGGTGACCGTGTAGCCCTTCTCCAGCAGCATGTCCGCCAGGAACGAGCCGTCCTGGCCGGTGATGCCGGTGATCAGCGCGCTTGGGTCCGTGGACACGGCGCCAGCTTACGTCGTAGATGCCGGCCAGCGTGCTTGCAACCACCTCGGGTGAGCAGATGGCACGCACCCGCTCGCGGCCGCGCTCGCCCGCCACACGATCGCCGGCCAGCCGTGCGATCGCCGCTGCCAACGCCTGGGCGTCGCCTGGGGACACGAGCGCGTCGTCCTCGAGCAGCTCTGTGAGCGCGCCCACGCGGCTGCGCCGCCACCGGCAGCCCGGCCGCCATCGCCTCCGCCGCCGCGATCCCGAACGTCTCCGCCGAGCGCGACGGCACCAGCGCGATCGACGCATGCGCGCGCAGCTGCGCCAGCGTGGCCCCGTCGACCCTGCCCAGGAAGCGCACATCCGCAGTGCCCGCGCGCGCCCGCAGCGCGTCCAGCTCGGGCCCGTCGCCGGCCACCACGAGCCCCATCCGGGCGATCCTGCACGCCTCCACCGCCACGTCCACGCCCTTCTCGGGCGACAGTCGTGACACCACCAGCGCGTAGCCGCCGCCAGAGCCGCCGTCTCCCACAGCACTCGGATCCACCAGGCGCACGGGCGGCGCCAGCACGTGCACGCGCTCCCAAGGCAGCGGCGCACCGAGCTCGCGCAGCCGCTCGCGGGCGAATGCGCTGGGCACGATCAACGCGTCTGCCTGCGCCAGCATCTTGCGCTGCCACAGCGCCAGCGACGCCGCGTACGCGGCCGCCTCGGGACGGCTGCCACGGCAGTTGCGCAGCACCCCCGGCAGCGTGTTGCGCCCGTGACAGCGCGTGCACTCCTCGCCGGCGGTGAAGCACACGCCCACGGCGCATACCAGGCGGTACTGGTGCAGGTGCAGCACCACGCGTGCGCCGGCCACCCGCGCAGCGGCCAGCGCACGCCAGCCGAACGTGGGCTGCAGGTTGTGGGCGTGAACCACGCGCGCGCCTGTCAGGCGCACCGCGTCGGCCACTTCCCGCGGGCGCACGCCGCCGCGCAGCAGGCCCAGGCCGGCGCCCGCGCGATCGACCTCGCCGGAGTCGCGCTGCAGCAGCTCCGCGGGCTCGCCCAGCTGCTCGCGCACCAGCGCCAGCAGGTCCTCCACCACGCGCTCCTCACCGCCGGTGGTGCGATAACGGTTGTGCAGGAACAGGACCATGGCTCACCAGCAGCCTATTGGCGGGCCATCGCCGAGCGCCGCAAACCTAGACTGTCTGGATGACGCGCGCCTCGATCGTGATCCCCACCCGCCAGCGCCTGCCCTACCTGGAGGTGGCGCTGGCATCGATCGCCCCGCAGGCACGCGCGCTCGACGCGGAGGTGCTGGTGGTGGACGACGCCGGCCCGTCGCTGCAAGCGCGCGCCATGGCCGCACGCTACGGCGCGCGCTATGAGCCCCACTCGGGCCCGCTCGGCCTGAACGTCGCCCGTAACACCGGCGTGGAGCGCTCGACGGGCGAGCTGGTGGTGTTCGTGGACGACGACATCCGCGCCTGCCCCGGGTGGCTCGGCGCACTGCTCGACGCCGCCCAGGCCAACCCCGAGGTGGACGTGTTCGCCGGGCGCATCCAGGTCGTATTGGAAGGCCGTGCGCCGCGCTCGTGTGGCTCTGAGGGCCCGCCGATCACCAGCTTGGAGCTGGGCGATCGCGACACCGACACGCGCTTTGCGTGGGGCGCCAACATGGCCATCCGCCGCAGCGCGCTGCAGCGCGTGGGGCCGTTCGACGTGACGCTGGAGCACGGCGGCGACGAGCAGGAGTGGCAGGAACGGATGCGTCTACGCACGCCGGACGCACGCGTCCTGTACGTGGCGGGCGCGATGGTGGAGCATCGCCGCTGCGGGCCTGACGCGCGCCTGCGCGCGCTCGCCCGCGGCGCCTACGCCCGCGGCAGAGCGGCGCGGCGCTTCGACGCGCGACGCCGCCAGGCGCCGTCGCTTACGCGCGAGCTGCTGACGCTCAGCGGCTGCCTCGGCCATGTGGCGCGCCGGCGCTGCCCTGCGGCGATGACCAGCGTGGCGCACAGCGCCGGGCGGCTGCGCGAAGGATCCCGCGAACGTGTGCTCGAACACGACGCCGCTCCGGTACCCACGCCGCGCCCGGAGGAGGACTTCCTGTCTGGCCTGAGCGGCACCGTGGGCGGCGTGGACGGTGTGCGTCGCCTGCTGACCGACGAGCTGGCAAGCGCCTGGGAGCTGCTCAGCGGACAGCGGCGCAGGCTCGCTGACGCCGCGCGCCACGCGCCGCCGCGCCGCCGCGTGCTGGTGCTGAGCGTGCGCCGCCCACAGCACCGTGAGCTGACCGCCGCGATCGACGCCGAGCTAGCACGCTCGCGCCACCGCGTGGACGTGCACGCGTGCGCGCCGGACGGCCGCGGCAAGTTCGAGAACCTCAACCGCCTGCTGAGCGCCCACCCCGCCGACGGCCATGACTGGCTGCTGGTGATGGACGATGACGTGGAGCTACCGCGCGGCTTTCTCGATCGCTTCCTGTTCCTGTGCGAGCACTTCTCGCTGGCGTTGGCGCAGCCGGCCCACCGCCTGCACTCCCACGCCGCCTGGCCGGTCACGCGCCGGCGCCCGGGCAGCGTGGCGCGCGAGACGAGCTTCGTGGAGATCGGGCCGGTGACGGCGTTCGCGCGCGTCACCTTCCGGGTGCTGCTGCCGTTCCCCAACCTGCGCATGGGCTGGGGGCTGGACGTCCACTGGGCGGCGGTGGCGCGCCAGCAGGGATGGCGCTGCGGCGTGATCGACGCGGTCTCGATCGACCATCGTGCCGCCCCCGCCGCCGCCGACTACCCGCGCGCGGCGGCCGTCGCCGAGGCCCGCTCGTTCCTGGCCGAGCGTCCGTACCTGCCCGCCGAGGAGGCCGCACGCACACTCGCTACCCACCACAGCTGGTGAGCGTCCTGCTGCGCCGATCCGTGAAGGTGGCCGTGGTGGCCGAGTTCTACCCGAGCCAGCGCGACCCGGTGCTGGGGATCTGGGCGCACCGTCAGGCACTGGCGGCGCGCGACGCCGGCGTGGAGGTGCAGGTGCTGGTGCTGCACCGCCTCGTCCCGCCGCGCGCGTCGCTCAGCGCGGGCCCGGGCGGCGCGCTGGACGCGCGTCGAAGCACGGCTGCGCGAGCCGCGAACCCAGACGCGCGACGGGCTGCAGGTCACCTACGTCCGTACGTGTCACCGCCGCGCGAGCGCTCCTACTCGAGCTGGGGAGCGTGGGCGGCGCCGCCGCTGGCGCTGGCGCTCAGGCGCCTGGCGCGCCGCTTCCCGTTCGACCTGGTCCACGCCCACAACGCGGTGCCGGCCGGCGACGCCGTGCGCCGCGCGCGCCCGGGCGTGCCGCTGGTGGTGTCGGTGCACGGAGGCGACGTGCTGTACACCGCTCGTCGCGACCCGGCGGGCGCGCGGGCGGTCGCGCGCGGCCTTGGCGCAGCGCGCCTGGTGCTCGCCAACAGCCACGGCATCGCCGAGCTGGCGCAGGCTCACGGCGCGGGCGAGACGCGCGTGGTGCATCTCGGCGCCGATCTGCCCAGCAGCGCCCGGCGCGCGCCCCAGCAGCCCTCCTGGCAGGTGCGCGAGACGCCGCCGTCGCTGGTCACGGTGGCGCACCTGGTGGCGCGCAAGCGCCATGCGGACGTGCTGCGAGCGCTGGCCGTGCTCGGCCAGCGCCACCCCACGCTGCGCTACGCGATCGTGGGCGACGGCCCGGAGCGCACCATGCTCGAAGGGTTCGCCGCGCGCCTGGGGGTGGCCGGCAGGGTCGACTTCCTGGGCCAGCTCTCGCCTGCAGGCGGCGCTGGAGCGCGTGAGCCGCTGCACGCTGTTCGTGATGCCGTCGATCGACGAGGCCTTCGGCGTGGCCTACGTGGAGGCGATGGCCGCCGGCGTGCCCGCGATCGGCTGTCGCGGCGAGCCGGGCCCGGAGGAGATAGCGGCGGCGGGGGACGGCTTCACGCTGGTCCCGCCGGGCGACATCGAGCGTCTCAGCCAGCGCATCGACGAGCTGCTGTCCGATCCCCACCGCCTGCGCGAGGCGCGCCAGCGCGCCCGTGCGACGGTGGCGGCGAACTTCACGTGGGAGCTGTGCGGCCAACAGACGCTCGCCGCCTACCTTCACGCGCTGACGTGAAGCCCGTGCTGTTCGTCACCGGGCACGCTCCGGCGTATCGCGTGGGAGCGTTTGCGCGGCTGCACGAGCGCGAGCGGATCGAGCTGGCGCTGTTCGGCGGGCGCTCCAAGCACGGCGGCGCCGACAGCGCCGGCGAGCTGCCCTTTCCCCATCGCCACGTCCACCCTCGCGAGCTGCACGCGCTCACCGCCAGCGGCCGCTACCGCGCGGTGGTGTGCCCCACCGGGGGCCGGGTGGCGCCGCTGGCCACGTGGAGCGGCGCGCGTCGCGGCCGGGTGCCGCTGATCCTGTGGGCGTCGCTGTGGGCGCACCCGCGCAGCGCGGCGCTTGCGCTCGGCTATCCGCTGCTGGCGCGCCTGTACAGGTCGGCCGACGCGGTGGTCACCTACGGCCCTCATGTCAGCGACTACGTCCGTGCACGCGGCGCGCGCAACGTGCACGTGGCGCCGCAGTCGGTCGACAACGCGTTCTGGAGCTCGCCCGAGGTGGCCGCACCGAGCGATCCGCGCTGGCCGCGCGAGGCGGACACCACGTTCCTGTTCGTGGGGCGCCCCGATCGCGAGAAGGGCATCGACGTGCTGCTGGACGCGTGGCGGCGGTGCGGGCTGTGCAAGCCTGCTGCGGCACTGGTGCTGGCCGGCGTGCAACGGCCGCAACTCCCCGCCGGGGTGCTCGGCCTGGGGCGGCTCGACCCGCGCGAGCTGCGCAACGCCTACGCCGCCTCGCAGGTACTCGTGCTGCCGTCCATCCGCACAGCAACTTTCCGTGAGCCGTGGGGTCTGGTGGTGAACGAGGCCATGAACCGCGGCCTGGCGGTGATCGTGAGCGATGCCGTCGGCGCGGCCGCTGGAGGACTTGTGCGCGACGAGACCAACGGACTGATCGTGAGGGCGGATGACAGCGCGGCGCTGGCCGCCGCTATCGCGCGGCTTGCCGGCGATCCGCAGCTGCGGGCGCACCTGGGCGAGATTGGAGCAGCTGACGTGCGGGCGTATACCCACGATGCCTGGGCGCAGGGGTTTTCGCGGGCTCTGGCCAGCCTCGGATGCTCGCGTGAGCAGGGCGAGTCGCCCGCGGGCGTTGGTAGCGTTGCGTAGTCAGCCGATGAGAATTTCCCGTCTCCAGAGCCGACTGCCCGTCCTTGCCGCGGCGGTCGCCGCGCTTGCGCTGAGCGCTCCGCAGCCAGCGAGCGCCGATGCGGGCGAAAAGATCATCTACCTGTGCGAGCACATCAAGCCGATCAGCGGCTTCAGTCACGCGGCCTATGAACAGGCGCTCAAGGAGATCGCGGCGGGCACGGAAGAGTATTCCGAATGCGGCCAGCAGATCGCCCAGGCGGAGCTGGCGGCCGCCCGCGGCAAAGGCCACAATGGAGGCGGCGGCACGGGCGGAGGAAGCGCTGGCAGTGTCGCGAGCACGGCCGTGGCGGCCTCCCCGGCGGAGCAGAGGGCGATCACGCACGCCGCCAGCAGCGCGCCCGGGCCGCTCGAACTGGGTGGCGGCGGGCCGATCCAGCCCGGGGTCGTGCACTCGAACATCTCCTCTGCGCTGAGCGGGCTGCCGACGCCGATCGTGGCCACGCTGGCGTTCCTGCTCGCCTGCGCACTCTTGGCGGCAGGCGGTTTCGCTCGCAACCGCGTCCGCACTCGCCGCGGCGCATAGGCGCATGTCGGGCGTCGTGATGGAGCAGCCGACCGTGTCGTGGGCGCTGGACCCCCTCGCAGCGCCCCCAGCGACGGCTGCTGCGGAGCCGCCGCGCCGCGGGCTGTGGCGCACGACGGCGCTGGTCACGATCGCGGGCTGCCTGCTGACGTTCTACGCGAGCGGCGGGCTGAGCCTGCACTCGATGACGACCACCGAGATGGTGCTGACGCTCACCGGCGGCGCGACAGTGGCGGTGGCCGTCCTGCGCGGCACCGGCGGCGCGCGCCTGTATGGGGCTTGGTCGTTGGCGCTGCTGTTGGCGTTCTCGGCGCTTTCGGCGATCTCGATCGTGTGGTCGGTGACACCGGACGCGAGCTGGCTCGACGCGGGCAGGATGTTCGCCTACAGCGGCGTGTTCGCCACAGGCGTGGCGCTGGTGCGCATCTCCCCCAGGCGCTGGCCGGCGATCCTGGGCGGCCTGCTGGCGGCGTCGGTGGTGGTGTGCGGCTTTGCGCTTTTGACCAACATGTTCCCCGGCTCGCTGGTGGCGGCTGACAGGTTCGCGCGTCTGCAGGAACCGTACGGCTACTGGAACGCGCTGGGGCTGACGGCGGCGATGGGCGCGATCTGCTGCCTGTGGCTGGGATCCAGGCGCAGCGGCCACGCGCTGCTGAGCGCCCTGGCCTATCCCGCGCTGGGGCTGGCGCTGCTGACGCTGCTGCTGGCCTACTCGCGCGGTTCGCTGGCGGCGCTGGCGATCGGTGTGGCGCTGTGGTTCGCGCTGGTGCCGCTGCGGCTGCGCAGCGTGGCGCTCCTGATCGTCAGCGGCGTGGGCGCGGGGGCGGTGGCGGCGTGGGACTTCTCCAAGCCGGCGCTGAGCGCCGAAGGCGTGGCCGCCTCCGAACGCGCGCACGCGGGTCACGAGCTGGCGGCGCTGACGGCGGTGATGCTGCTGGCGCTGACGCTGGCGGGGATCGTGATCCGCTTCGCCGCGGACAGGCGCCCGTTCTCACCAAAGCTGCGCTTCCAGACGGGTGCGGTGCTGTGGACGGCGATCGCGCTGGTGGCGATCGCGTTCACGGCCGCGCTGGCGCACAGCGAACGCGGGCTGACGGGCACCATCTCGCACACGTTCACCTCGCTCACCAACCCCAACGCGCCGGTGCCGCCCGAATACGCCGGGGCGCCTGACGGCGGTGGCCAGCGTGCGCGCGCGCTACTGGAAGGAGGCGCTTGAGGTCTTCAAAGCGCACCCGCTGCTGGGCTCGGGCGCGAACGGCTTCGAAGCCGCTCACCTGCGCTACCTGGACGCCAACCTGGAAGTCAAACACGCGCATGGGTTCGTGGTGCAGACGCTGGCCGACCTGGGGCTGGCGGGCCTGGCGCTGGCGCTGGCGCTGCTGGGGTCGTGGCTGGTGGCGATGGGCCGCGCCACGCATCCGTTCAACAGGCGCTGGAGCGGCGCGCTGCGGCGCGGCGGCGCCAAGCCGGCGTGGCGGGCGATGCGCCGCGCGCCCTACCCGCCGGAGCGGATCGGCATGCTGTGCATGCTGAGCGTGGTGGTGGTGTTCGGCGTGCACTCGGCGATCGATTGGACGTGGTACGTGCCGGGCGATGCCTGCGTGGCGCTGCTGTGCGCGGGCTGGCTGGCCGGCCGCGGGCCGTTGACAGCCGTTGATGGAGCTGCGACGGCGAGCTCGGCGAACGGCTTTGCACTGAACGCCGGCGCGCCGCTGCCCGAGCGCCTGAGGGCGGCGCTCGCGAGCGTCGATCGCGTGCGCATCGCGCTGGCATCACTGGCGCTGGCGGCGGCGCTGCTGCTGGCGTGGATGCAGTGGCAGCCGCTTCGCTCCGAAAACGCCAGCCAGCAGGCCGAGTCCCAGCTTGCGGCGCAGCCGCTGCAGGCGGTTGCCAAGGCCGAACACGCGCTGGCGATCGATCCCCTGTCGCTGAAAGCGGTGGAAGTGCTGGCGGCGGCCGAGGAAGCGTCCGGCCACGACGCGCGCGCGCGCCAAACCCTGGACACTGCGGTCCGCAAGCAGCCGTCCAACCCGTCGTCGTGGCTGGCGTTGGCCGACTACGACCTCGCCCACGGCAACCCGAGCGCGGCGCTGCGCGAGCTGCAGGCGGCGATCTACCTGAACCCCGAGTCGATCGCGCCCGAACGGGTGCAATCGACCAACCCCAGCCCCCGCTCGGTGGAAATCTACAACCACTACGTGGAAGCGCTGCGCGCGGTCAGTAGCGCGAGCGCACCGCGCTGAGCAACAGCACGCGCCGGGCGCCGGGCGGCCCCGCCACGCCGCGCACGTGCACTTGCTCGAAGCCGAAGTCCGCAACCAGTTCGGCCAGCGAGCGGGCGTTGTAGAAGCGCAGGTGGTCGCTGCGCGGGTGAAAGCGCGCGGCGAACGCGCGCGGGCGCAGCGCGAGGCCCAGCAGCGTCAGCGGCCCGTGGGCGGGCGTGCTCAGCAGCAGCTTGCCGCCCGAGCGCAGCGCGCGCCGCACTTCCGAGAGCCACGCTGCGGTGTCGAGCACGTGCTCGATCACCTCCCCGGCCCACACCGCGTCGAAGCTCGCGTCATCGAGCTCCCAGCCGCCGCCCATGTCGACCGCGCGGAACTCCAGCTCGGGGTGCAGCGCCCGCGCGCGGCGCAGCGGCTCCTCGGCCACCTCCACGCCCACCGGCCGTGCGCCGGCGAGCGCCAGGGCGGCGCTGAACGCGCCCTCGCCGCAGCCCACGTCGAGCACGCGTTCGCCGGCGGCCACGTGCGCCAGCAGGAAGCGCCGGCGCAGCGCGAAGTGCGACGGCTCCAGACCCTGCGGCAGCTGCGCCCACAGGCGCTCGTGGTAGTCGCTCATTGGCATCCCAACGCAAGGCTAGTGTCCGGCGTGCGATGACGGGAATCACGCTGTGAGCGTGCAGCGAAGCTGTCATCCCTACCCATAGCTGTGCAAAGCGATTATGTTGGGGGCATGCCTACCCGAAGGGATGACAAGAAGGTCAAGGGCTGGCTTTGAAGGTTGCCTTCGACAGTCGCGCGTCGTCCGATCCAAACGGTGTTGGGCGCTATTCGCGTTGTCTTGTCAAGGCTCTGCGCGACACGGCGGGCGCGAGCGATGAGCTTGCTGACACCGACCGTCCGGCAAAGACGGTGCGTTCGCGCAGCGCCGACGTGTTCCACTCGCCGTGGATCGACGGCGCGATGCTGCACAGCCCGTGTCCGATGGTGGTCACGGTCCACAGCCTGGCGGCGCTCAAGCGCCCCAGCGAGCACCTGCGCACGGGCATGCGCCTGCGTCTGCGCCACCTGGCAGTGCAGCGCGCCATCAACGTGATCGTGCCGAGCGAGGCGGTGGCCGAGGACGCGGTCGAGCATCTGCGTGTGGAGCGCGAGCGCGTGGTGGTGATCTCCGAGGCGGCCGACGCTTCGATGTACCGGCGCGACGACGTCGAGATCGCACAGGCGCGCCAGCGCTTCGGGCTGCCGGAGCGCTACCTGGTGTGGGTGGGCGGGCTGCAGCACCCGGCGCCCGGCAGGCGGCTGGCCAAGCTGGCGTCCGTGACGTCGCGAGCTGCCGCTGGTGCTCGTGGGCCCCACCCGCCCGTGGGCGCACGAGCTGGAGGGCGTGACGCTCACCGGACAGGTTTCGGACGAGCAGCTGGCGGCCATCTACAGCGGCGCGCACGCGCTGGTGCTGCCGTCCGCCGATGAGGGCTTCGGACTGGCGGCCGTGGAGGCGCTGGCGTGCGGCACGCCGGTGGTCGCGTGCCAGTGTCCGGCGCTGCGCGAGGTGCTGGCCGATCGCGCCACGTTCGTGGAGCAGGGCGACATGCGTGCGCTGATAGCGGCCGCCGAGACCGCCCGGCGCCCGGCGCCTGCGCCGCTGCGGTGGAGCTGGGAGGACGCCGCGCGCGCCACCTGGGGCGTGTACGCGCGGGCGATGGCCGACGCGCGCAGGACGTGCGCGGTGGGACGCGCGTCGCAGCGCCCGAAGCTCAGTAGGCGCCCCGGCGCGAGAACACGGCGGGGATCGTCTTCAAGAGGATCGTCAGATCGAGCGCCAGCGACCAGCGCTCCAGGTAGATGAAGTCGAGGTGCACCAGGTCGTCGAAGTCCAGCTCCGAGCGCCCCGAGACCTGCCACAGCCCGGTGATTCCGGGCAGCACCAGGTAGCGCTTGCGGTGCCAGTCCTCGAGCATCGCGTAGTCGCGTTCCGGTAGCGGCCGCGGGCCCACCAGCGACATGTCGCCGCGGAGCACGTTCACCAGCTGGGGCAGCTCGTCCAGCGAGAAGCGCCTGAGCATCCGCCCCACGCTCGTCAGGCGCGGATCGTCGCGGATCTTGAACAGCGCGCCGTCGGCCTCGTTGAGGTCTTCCAGGTCCCCCTGACGCTCCTCGGCGTCGCTGTACATGGTGCGGAACTTTAAACACTCGAACGGGCGCTGCCCGATCCCACGGCGGGTCGAGTGGAACAGGATCGGCCCGCGCGAGGACAGTCGCACGGCCAGCGAGATCAGCAGTAGCAGCGGACTCAGCAGCGCCAGCAGGAGCGTGGCTCCGATCACGTCGAACGTGCGCTTGAGCGCGAAGTCGATGCCCTCGAACACGGGCGGGCCGAGCTCGAACAGCGGCACCGACTGGCCGGGCACGAACTCGGCGCGGTGGATCAGGATCTCCATTGTGGACGGCGCCAGGCGCACCCTGATCCCGCGGCGGTGGCACTGGTCGACCAGCTCCACGGCGTCGTCCTGGGGGAAGTCGGGGTCGGCGATGATCAGCTCGTCGACCTGTTCGTTTGCGAGCACCGTCTCGAGGTCCTCGAGCGTGCCCAGCGAGCGCACGCCGTTGTCCGGCAGCGGGTGCGGGGAGAGGAAGCCCACTATTTCGATCGACGAGTGCGGCACGTCGCGTAGCGCGTGCGCCACGTCGCCGATGTGCTTGCCCCTGCCCACCAGCACCGCCCTGCGCTGGTATCCGGCCGCTCGCAGCAGCACCGCGGTGAGCTGTTCGTACAGCGCGCGCGTGGAGGAGATGTAGAAGATGGCGAACGCCAGCGTGCCGTAGAAGAGGTAGTAGCTGGAGAACTGTTCGCCGTTGGCCACAGCGAAGATCACCGCCACGAGCGCCACCTGGAAGAGCGATCCCACGATCCGCGTGAGGCCGGGGCGCAGCGCGCGCTCGGCGTACAGCCCCGATCGCGCGAACAGCAGCACGGTGATCAGGTAGGCGAACGGCAGGAACCTCTTGGTGCCTTCGATGTCGTTGGAAGCGGTCACGCCACCGTGCACCGCTTCCTTGAGCAGCAGCGCGGTGAACAGCGCGAGCGCCACGCCGGCGAAGTCCAGCGCCACCAGCGAGATCACCCGCGCGCCGCGCCGCAGCGTGGACATGCGCAGCAGGAACGACAGCGCCGGCGGGCGCTTGCTGCGGATGTCGCGATCCGATAGCCGAACGCCCGGCAGGGTGCGGGCTTGCGAGGACCTTGGACCCATCTCGCTGCTCACAACACCTCAGATTCCCACAAGGAGCGGTCGCCAACCGTGCGGCAAGGCGAATCTGCTCGAACGACAGATCAGCTTGCGCCGCCTATCAACAGCTCGATACCGGAGTCCTCGATCGTGCGCTGCAGGCCTTCGCGCAGCGACACTTCGGGCGACCAGCCGAGCAGCTCGCGCGCCAGCGAGATGTCCGGCTTGCGCTGCTTGGGGTCGTCCACGGGCAGCGCCTCGAACACGATCTCGGAGCTCGATCCGGACAGGTCCTTGACCGTTTCGGCCAGTTCCAGCAGCGTGAACTCGTCGGGGTTGCCGATGTTGACCGGATCGTGGTGGCCGGACTCGGCCAGCGCGATCATCCCGCGGATCAGGTCGCTGACGTAGCAGAACGAGCGGGTCTGGCTGCCATCGCCGAACACGGTGATCGGCCTGTTGGCCAGGCCCTGGCGCAGGAAGGTGGGGATCGCGCGGCCGTCGTGCGGGCGCATGCGCGAGCCGTACGTGTTGAAGATCCTCACGATCGCCGTGTCGACGCCCTGCTGGCGGTGGTAGGCCATGGTCAGCGCCTCGGCGTAGCGCTTGGCCTCGTCGTAGACGCCGCGCGGGCCGACCGGGTTGACGTGTCCCCAGTAGCTCTCCGACTGCGGGTGCTCGAGCGGATCGCCGTACACCTCGCTGGTGGAGGAGATGAGGAAGCGCGCGCGCTTGGCCTTGGCCAGCCCGAGCGTGTGGTGGGTGCCGTAGGAGCCGACCTTCAGCGTGTGCAGCGGCAGGCGCAGGTAGTCGATCGGCGAGGCGGGCGAGGCGAGGTGGTAGACGAAGTCGATCGGCTCGTCGATGAAGTACGGCTCGATGATGTCGACGCCCACGTGCAGGAAGTTCTCGGGGTCGCGGATGTGCTCGATGTTGTTGAGCGAGCCGGTCTCGAAGTTGTCGAGGCAGATCACGCGGTTGCCGCGCGCGAGCAGCTCATCGCACAGATGTGAGCCCAGGAAGCCTGCACCCCCGGTTACCAGACAAGTTGCCACGAGCTGCAGGATACCCTGCCTGCGGGCTGAGCGCCGCTTGCACGCAAAGCGCACAATGTCACTCCTCGCGCCGGTCCTTATCATCCCCTGCATGTCCATTTCCGGCGCATCCGACGAACACGTAGACGAGCTGACCGTCGCCCCGATCGTGGGGCCCGACGATCCACGCCGCTTCACCGACTCGGGAATCGAGATCGACGAGCTGTACACCGAGGCGGACCTGCCGCCCGAACTCGACAACGGCGAGCCGGGCGCGTTCCCGTACACGCGCGGCGTGCACCGCGAGATGTACCGCAAGCAGACGTGGACGATGCGCCAGTACGCGGGCTACGCGTCGGCCAAGGAGTCCAACGAGCGCTACCGCTACCTGCTGTCCAAGGGCTCCACGGGACTGTCGATGGCGTTCGACCTGCCCACGCAGCTGGGTCTCGACTCCGACAACCCGCGCTGCCTGGGGGAGGTGGGTCGCACGGGCGTGGCGATCGACACGATCGACGACATGCGCACGGCGTTCGAGAACATCCCGCTGGATCAGGTGTCCACGTCGATGACGATCAACGCGCCGGCTGCCTGCCTGCTGCTGCTGTACGAGCTGGTGGGCGAGGAGCAGGGCGTGCCGTCGGAGCAGCTGCGGGGCACCACCCAGAACGACGTGCTGAAGGAGTACATCGCGCGCGGCAACTACATCTACCCGCCCGAGCCGACCATGCGCCTGACGACGGACCTGTTCGAGTACTGCCAGCAGCGCGTGCCCAAGTGGAACACGATCTCGATCTCGGGCTATCACTTCCGCGAGAAGGGCTGCTCGGCGGTGCAGGAGGTGGCGTTCACGTTGTCGTCGGGGATCGCCTACGTGCAGGCGGCGATCGACAAGGGGCTGTCGGTGGACGACTTCGCGCCGCGCCTGGCGTTCTTCTTCAACGGCCACAACAACGTGTTTCAGGAGGTGGCCAAGTTCCGCGCGGCCAGGCGCATGTGGGCGCACATCATGCGCGAGCGCTTCGGCGCCACCAACCCGAAGGCGACGATGCTGCGCTTCCACACCCAGACGGGCGGCGTGACGTTGACGGCGCAGCAGCCGGAGAACAACATCGTGCGCGTGGCGCTGCAGGGCTTTGCGGCGGTGTGCGGCGGCACCCAGTCGCTGCACACCAACGGCTTCGACGAGGCGCTGGCGCTGCCGACCGAGCGCGCGGCCAAAATCGCGCTGCGCACGCAGCAGATCCTGGCGCACGAGTCGGGCGCGACCGACACGGTGGACCCGTTTGCGGGCTCCTACTTCGTGGAGTCGCTCACCGACGAGATCGAAAAGCGCGCCAACGAATTGATAGGAAAGGTTGACGCACTGGGCGGCTCGGTCAACGCGATCGAGTTCATCACCGGCGAGATCGACGAGTCGGCGTGGGGCTACCAGGAGCGCTACCGCATCGGCCAGGACATCGTGGTGGGCGTGAACAAGTACGAGGAAGAGGGCATCGAGGTCTCGGACCTGCTGCGCGTGGACCCGGAGTCAGAGCGCGAACAGCTCGACCGTCTGAAGGACTTCAAGGCCAACCGCGACCAGGAGCTCGTGCAGCAGCGCCTGGAGGAGCTGCGCGCGATGGCGCGTGGAAGCGAGAACCTGCTGCCGTCGATCCGCCAAGCACTGAAGGACCGCTGCTCGATGGGCGAGGTGTGCGCGGCCATGCAGGACGTGTTCGGCAAGTACGCGCCGACGTTCTGAGCGCCTGAGAGCGCCCTTTACGCGAAGGGATTAGGGTGAGCTTCATGCACCTCACCCCCGCCGCCTCCGTGTACGAATTCGTCCTTGCGATCCACATCATGGCGGTGGTGGTTGCCTTCGGCGTGACGTTTGCCTACCCGATCATGTTTGCGGTTGCGGCCAAAAGCGATCCCCGCTCGCTGCCGCTGCTGCATCGCATCGAGTACACGGTGGAGCGCACGATGGTCAACGGCGGGCTGGTGCTGGTGGTGGCGGCCGGCATCTTCCTGGCCAGCGATGGCCATCACTGGAGCGAGTTCTTCGTGCAGTGGGGCCTGGGCGCGGCGATCGTGATCGGCGGCCTAGTGGGCGCGGTGACGATCCCCACCTCGAAACTCGCCGAGCAGCTGGCCGAGCGCGACCTGGCGGCGGCCGGCGATGGCGAGGTCGCCATGAGCGAGGAGTACCGGGCGGCCGTTCGCCGCCTGTCGATCGTGGGAACGGCGCTCAGCCTGCTGGTGCTGCTGACGATCGCGGTCATGGCGATCCAGCCGTAGAGGTTCTCAGAACCGAAGACGCTGCTGGAAGCGGCGACGCACGCACGATACGCTGAGCTCCTATGAGCGAGGGCTATCGGATAGCGGTGGTGGGCGCCACCGGCCAGGTGGGCACGCTGATGCTCGAGCTGCTGCGCGAACGCGAGTTCCCGGCGCGCGAGATCGTGCCGTTCGCCTCGGAGCGCTCGGTGGGCCGTGAGCTGGACGGCGGGCTGGTCGTGCAGGGCCTCAGCGAGGACTCGATCCAGGGCTTTGACATCGCGCTGTTCTCGGCCGGCGGCTCGACCTCGGGCGAGTGGGCGCCGCGGTTCGCGGACGCGGGCGCGGTTGTGATCGACAACTCATCGCGCTGGCGCATGAACGACGACGTGCCGCTGGTGGTCAGCGAGGTCAACCCGGACGCGTTGGAGGGCCACCGCGGCATCATCGCCAACCCCAACTGCTCGACCATGCAGATGGTGGTGGCGCTGAAGCCGATCTACGACGCGGCCGGGATCGAACGGCTGGTGGTGAGCACCTACCAGGCGGTGTCGGGCACGGGCAAGCGCGCGGTGGACGAGCTGCTGGACCAGTCCCACGCGATCCTGCACCAGCAGGAGATCGAGCCGCCGGCCGCCTATGCGCACCGGATCGCGTTCAACGCACTGCCCCACGCAGGCTCGTTCGCGGCAGGCGACGACCACACCGACGAGGAGCGCAAGCTGATCAACGAGACCCGCAAGATCCTGGACGACCCCAAGATCGGCGTGTCGGCCACGTGCGTGCGCGTACCGGTGGTCAACGCGCACTCGGAGGCTGTCAACGTGCAGACGCGCCTTCCCCTCTCCCCCGAGCGGGCGCGCGAGCTGCTGGTGGCGGCGCCGGGCGTGACGGTGCTGGACGACCCGGACGCGGCGCTGTATCCACTGGCCAGCGACGCATCGGGCAAGGACGACGTGTTCGTGGGGCGCATCCGCCGCGACCCCGGCCATGATCGCGCGCTGGACCTGTGGATCGTGTCGGACAACCTGCGCAAGGGCGCGGCGCTGAACGCGGTGCAGTTGGCCGAGCTGCTGGACGAGCGCGGGCTGGTACACGCGCGCAGCGCACCCTCACCGGCTTGAGAGCGGCCCGTCGGCGCCCTCGGCCACCAAGTTGGAAACACCTCTGCAGATGCCGTGCCGCTCCGTGTGACAACGCTGCCGCAACCCAAGGCATACGCACTCGCGCCGCGGAATTACGCGGTTTTGCTGCACTCACAGCGCATAGGCTGTCGAGGCCACCGCGACTCGCTAGCGACCGCCGCCGTGCGCGGCCGGTAGCCGCAGGAATTTGCGAATTCCGGTGCTCGGGACTTCTGTTAGCTTGCGGCCATGCCCGCAGAGGATTTCCATATATCGGTGATAGTGAGCAACCTCAACGGTGAGCGATACCTGCCTAAGCTCCTCGACTCGTTGCTCGCCCAGCGAGACGTCGAAACCGAGATCATCGTCGTCGACCGCCACAGCACGGATGCGTCCGCCGAGGTACTGAAGCGCTATCCGAGCGTCAGGGTTATGCACGAGCCGCCGGAGTCCGGCTTGGTGGCCGGATATGCGGTGGCTGTAAAAGAGGCGCTTCACCCCTTGATCTTCTTCTGTAACGAGGATCTGTACCTCGACGAGAATTGCCTCTATGAGTTGGCGAAGCGGATGGATCTGAAGAGCGGGATCGTGGCGTGCGACCCGTGGCAGTGGACCTACGATGGCACGACGTGGATTCGCGGTGGCATCTGCTTCCGCCGCAGTCCTTGGCACATCTACTCTCCCTTTCCCTTCCGGATGCACGAGGCCACTATCCCCTTGATGGATGGGTCTCCCGTACCGTTTGGCGGCGCAGGCGCCATGCTGGTGCACGCGAGTGTGTATAAAGAGCTCGGAGGCTGGGACACGAGCTTCTTCCTCGACTACGAGGACATCGACTTCTTTATCCGTGCCTGGCAGCGCGACTGGAAGTGCGTAACGGTTCCAACGGCGCATACCTTCCACGCGGTCGGATCTTCCAACGAGCACATCATTGGTGCGCGGCGAGAGAAGGTTGGTCGCCGCCGCTACATCGCCCACCGGTCAAACGCGATCGTCGTCGGCCTCAAGTATTTCTCACCGCCGTTCCTGCTTCTTGGAGTGCTCAACTGGATGGCGACCGTGGCGGCAAATCTGTTGCGCTGCAAGTGGCGCAACGCATGGCTCGATCTGCTGGTGCCCGGCGAAGTCGCGCGTCGCCTCCCGGCGGTGGTGGCATTTCGCCGAGAGAACCGATCGTGGAATCGCGCGAAGCCGGGAGAGCGGTACTTTCTCGATCCTCAGTTCAGTCTCTTGAACCGTAGCCCGGTGTAATGCCCTCTGGCAGCTCAGCAAGAGCCCTGGTGACCGGCGCTGCCGGCTTCATCGGATCCCACGTGGTCGATGGCTGCCTCGCACTCGGAATGGACGTCGTGGCGACAGATGATCTCTCGGGTGGCTATGCGGAGAACATCCACGCGGCTGCGGAGTTCGTTGTGGGAGATCTACGTGATCCTGAGTTTGTGGCCAGCCTGTGGAAGGCTCATACGTTCGACTATGTGTACCACCTCGGAGCGTATGCGGCAGAGGGCTTGTCGCACTTCGTGCGGGCTTTCAACTACCGCACCAACCTGGAGGCAAGTGTAAACCTGATCAACCAGTCGGTCATCCATGACGTGCGCCGATTTGTGTTCACTTCATCGATCGCCGTCTACGGGCATGGACAGGTGCCGATGGTCGAGGACATGATCCCGGTACCGGAAGATCCGTACGGAATATCCAAGTACGCGGTGGAGCTGGATCTGGCGGCGGCAGCCAAGATGTTTGGCCTGGACTACACGATCTTCCGCCCACACAACGTGTACGGCGAGCGTCAGAACATCGCTGACAAGTACAGAAACGTCATCGGTATTTTCATGAACGCGGTGCTGCGGGGAGAACCGATGCGGATCTTCGGCGATGGCCGCCAGACGAGGGCCTTCTCGCACATCGCCGACGTAGCACCGATCATCAGCCGATCCCCGCTGGTGGAGGGCTCGCGCAACCAGGTCTTCAACATCGGCGCAGACCGGCCTTACACGATTCTCGAGCTCGCGGCTGAAATAGCAAGCGCTTTTGGCGTTGAATGCCTGGTCGAGCACGAGCCGCCTCGGAACGAGGTGATCGATGCCTACTCCGACCACTCGAAGGTGCGATCGACCTTCGATCCCCCGCCGCCGATCGATCTGCGAGACGGGATCGCGCGGATGGCGGCATGGGTCCGCGAGCATGGCGCGCGCGACCCCGTTGAGTTCCCTGGCGAGATCGAGGTTGAGCACATGCTGCCGCCGAGCTGGAGATGACCCGGGCTTTGCGGGCCGGTCTCCCACGGGACTGCCCGATCCTCGGGTGCGGCGTCTGAAGGAGTAGCGTCAGATCGGTCGAAAGTCAGGGCAATGGTCTCCTCGGAGGTGCAGCGTACTCTGGTCAAGTCTCCGCCCGAGCTGTGGGCTGAGCTGGGTGACCCTGCGGCTTTGGGCCGCCACTTCGCGTTCTTCGGCGAGGTTCGGATCAAGAATGTGGTGCCGGAGAAATCCGTCGAATGGGTGGGCGATGACGCCACCGGAATGGTTACGATCAACGCATCCGGATGGGGCACCAAGGTAACGCTGCATGCCGCTCGCGAGGTTGCGCCTTCGGACAGTGCCGGCACGGGCTCTGCGGAGCTTGCCGGCGACCCTGATGACAGCGGACCTGAGGTGAGCGACGGCGCCGTCGCGATGGCAGACATAGCGGCAGACATCGCTACCCCTGAGCAAGCTGTGCATGAGGTCGAGCCTGAGATGCCCCTGATCGAGCCCCAGCCAGAGCCGCGCCGGGGCTTGCTTTCGCGACTGTTCAGGCGCCGCCCCAGGCCCGCGCTCGATGAAGCTCCGGGGAGCACGCTGGTGGACCCCGCGCCTTCGGAGGTTGCAGACCTTGAACCCGAAGCCAGTCGGCCTGCCGATGGAGATGCGTCGGCGCAGACCTCACAGGATCGCCCACCACAGTCGTCGGCGAGCGAACCGGCGGTAGGCGAATTGGTGACAGATGAGCCCGCGGTGGATTTGTCGAGGGAATTGCACGACTTGGAGGAGGTTGCGGCAGAGGAGGTGGGTGCAGCTCTCACAGCGATCCTGGACCGGCTTGGCGCCGCTCACCACCGCCCGTTCTCTCGCTCCTGAGCATCTCCGCACTCACTAGCCGACCATATTGAGAAACACTCAGACGACCTTCCTCGTCACCGCAACACCGTAATCCGGTTGGCTATCGGCACCTGGTGGGCATATCGGACCCACACGCGTCGAACTTGTGTGCCGCTTCTTATAATGCCTCGCTGTGGAGCGCAAGCGCCCAAGCACGGACGGCATTTTCTATGCCTAGAGCCACGAGCATGGCACGTCTTCCTGAACGCTGGAAACTGTCAAATGGACAGAGCATTGGCGACCTCCCAGCGCCGCTTCGTCTGCCAGCGAGGTTCGTGCGCAATCACACCATCAATAAAGTCTTTACCTACTGGGCCGACGGCATGGCGACCGCGCACTACTGCCCCTTCGAGGACGACGAGGGATTCGAATCGGCCTATCGAGAGATGAGTAAGGGCTGGATCGAGGGGGCCAACGTGCGATGGCGCATGTGGCTGTTGGTGTCGCTTGCCCAGCAGTGCCAGCATCTGCCGGGTAATTTCGCAGAGTTCGGCACGTGGCGCGGTGGATGTGCGTTCATGATTCTGGACCAGACCGACGTTGCGCCTGACTATCGATTCTTTCTATTTGACACGTTTGCCGGAATTCCAGCGGACCGGCTCACCGACCGCGAGCGCGACCAAGGATTTGCGGGCAGACTCAACGACACCTCGGTGGAGTACGTCGACGAACTGCTTTCACGCTGGCGCCCGAGATACGCGCTCTGCCCAGGTGATGTGTTCGACACGCTTGACACGGTGGATGTGGGCGTTCTGTCCTTCGCACACATCGACATGAACGCAACGGCCCCGTCGCGAGTAGCACTCGAATACACCTACTCACACATGATGCCGGGCGGGATCATCGCGTTTGACGACTATGGCTGGGCGAGCTGCAGGGATCAACGCCTGATGATCGACGAGTTCTTCGCGGACGTGCCCGAGAAGCCTGTCGCCCTCCCCACGGGTCAGGCTTGGGTCCTCAAGCGCTGATCGGCTTTTTGCAGCGCATGGGCGCGTACGCTAAATAGGTAGTCGTTCAGTTCTCGGCGGGCGGCAGGCCGGGTTTGAAGTGTCCGTCCACCAGTAGGCCCCACACCTGCTCGTAGGGGACGATGCCCACCAGGGCCTCGATGTCCACTTCGCGGTGGTCCATGCTTCACAGGGCATCCGGTGCTTGCGTGGGGGAGGTCAGCGTGCCAGTGCCTGTGCGTGGAATGCAAGGCAGCGCAGGACGCTCTCCGCACGCTGGGTCGGACCCGACCACCGGGGACGTAGACTAATAGTCGGATTCATGTGGAAAACGGGGCTTCCATTGCCGGGCTGTGCGGTTTATGGTCGAACCCATCTGTCTGTCTCGCTTGGGGAGCGAGGGTTGAGCCGCATATATCTGCTCAGGCGTGTCCAGTGTTATCAAACGTCCATCGAAGGGTGTGGGTGATCAAGCGCTAGAGGACACCTTCCGGGCGCCGTCGGCCGTTCTCGCGCGCGTGACATATATCTCCTCGACGTATCCTCGGTGAACCCAGGAATGGTCTCGACGCACACGGTCGAAGCCGCCGACCTGCTCGATCTGCTCGGATACTACACCCTGCCTGACGCCAATCACCGGCCATTCCGCCTTCGTCTCTTGGTTATAACTGAAAAAGACGCCACCACAATTGGCGCGTCCCCATTCGAGATAACTCGTCACGGTTGCATGAGGCATTTCTGGCATGCTCTCCTTGTTGACGAAGATGTCAAACGGAGTATTAACATCCTTGAGGGCCGAGTCTGGAAGGATTTGCAGCAAAGCTGGATCCTTACCAAAGAATGAAACCTTCTCGTGTCCTAGAGCTTGGGCCAAGAAGTAACCCTGAAGAACGTTCATGATCGGTAGATCGATGAGCGTGTAGCGCGCGATGTGTGGATGCGCACGTAGAAACCAATAGCACATTCCACCATACCCACCACCGACCTCTACGATCTCGATGGCATTTTCAGAGTGACGCGGTAGATGGTTGACTCTCGCCTGATCCAGCCGCAGCGCCACATATATTTGCTCTGGCGTATCTGGCGTGATCAAGCGCCCGTTGACCATGAGACCATAGGGCGCCCCCACGTTCGGGAAATCCAGGTGAAAGCCGAGGACTCGATCGACCTTTGCCATCAACTCCGCGATTCCCCCGTCGAACGCGAGACCGGCCTGCCCCTGCCCGGGACTTTCGACCGAGACGACTCCCAGCGACTCCGCCAGCGAGACCAAGGTGTCGAGCGTCTTCAGGCTCAGGATGCGTAACCCCATCCTCGTCCCGTGATATCGAATACCGTGATCGCCTGTCATCCCCCACACGACCTGCTCCTGAAACATAGAAGCGAGAAGGCCCGCGAGCTCGCGGGCATCGCCCACCTCAAGTATCTCCGCAAGCTGAGGCTGGTAGGTGTAGAAGAGTTCTCTCCATATTCCCGACGCATCTTTCGCAGGAGCGTCCTCGCGCGTGATCGCCGCAAAGGCCGCGATCAACCGCCCGCACAGCGCAACGTCCTCTGCACCAACAAGCCGCGGTGAGCGCGTCCCGACCGTGATCACCGGCACGCGGCCACCGGCCCGATACAGCCACCAAGGTCGACTCATGATCTCGAGCGTTCGCAGATTCTCCATAGACATCCCGGTGGACACCGCGGATCGAACCAGGATGTTCCACAGCCACGGCACGCGCTTTAGCCGTCGCAGCCGGGCGATGGCTGTCCGACATTGTTCCATACCGTGGAGCTTAGGAGAGATGTGGAATTGCGAGATGGTGTTCGGCGCCGCCCCACGGCCGCAGCGGCCTGAATCGACGAGTATCCGCGTCCGGTGCGACCAGCCGCCGCCCGAAGAAGCCGAGCGTTTGCAGGAGCTTCCAGCGCCTGACCACACAAGGCATCCGCCTAGCAGCGACGACCACACCACGCGAAATAGCTAGAGACACCGGACGCGGATATCATCCCGCGCCCAATGACTTCAAGCTCACACGACAGACAAGCCGACGCAGCCCTGCTGGCCAGCTCCCGCAGCGGGCACCGCAAACCGCCGCGCCAGAAGGCGCCGGAGACCTACGAGGAGAAGCTGGCGCAGCTGCAGGAGTTGCGCGAAGCGGCGCTGCACTCCTCGCCGGAGGCGGAGGAGAAGCAGCACGCGCGCGGCAAGTACACGGCGCGCGAGCGCGTGGAGAAGCTGCTGGACCCGGGCTCCTTCCAGGAGCTGGACACGTTCGTGCGCCATCGCACCTACGACTTCGACATGCAGGAGAACCGCCCGTGGGGCGATGCGGTGGTGACCGGTCACGGCACGATCGACGGGCGCACCGTGTGTGTGTTCAGCCAGGACTTCACCGTGTTCGGCGGCTCCCTCGGCGAGGTGATGGGCGAAAAGATGTGCAAGATCATGGATCTGGCGGCCAAGATCGGCTGCCCTGTGATCGGCATCAACGACTCCGGAGGAGCGCGCATCCAGGAGGGCGTGGTGTCGCTGGGTGCCTACGGCGACGTGTTCGTGCGCAACGTGAAGTGCTCGGGCGTGATTCCGCAGATCAGCCTGATCATGGGCCCGTGCGCGGGAGGCGCGGTGTATTCGCCGGCGATCACCGACTTCATCTTCATGGTGAAGGAGACCTCGCACATGTTCATCACCGGCCCCGACGTGATCAAGACTGTGACCGGCGAGGAAGTGGGCTTCGAGGAGCTGGGCGGCGCGATGTCGCACAACACCAAGTCCGGCGTGGCGCACTTCGCCTCCGAGGACGAGGACGCGTGCCTGGAGGACTGCCGCTACCTGATCAGCTTCCTGCCGCAGAACAACATGCAGACGGCGCCGCGGGTGCAGCCCACCGATGACCCAGAGCGGATGGATCCGGAGCTGGACACGGTGGTGCCGGACAACCCCAACAAGCCGTATGACATGCGCAATGTGGTCAAGCTGATCGTGGACGACGAAGAGTTCTTCGAGGTGCACGAGCACCACGCCAAGAACATCATCTGCGGCTTCTCGCGCCTGGACGGCCTGGCGGTGGGGATCGTGGGCAACCAGCCGGCGCAGCTGGCGGGCGTGCTGGACATCGACGCCTCGGCCAAGGCGGCGCGCTTCGTGCGCACGTGCGATGCGTTCAACATCCCGCTGATCACGTTCACCGACGTGCCGGGCTTCCTGCCGGGCACCGCCCAGGAGTGGGGCGGCATCATCCGCCACGGCGCCAAGCTGCTGTATGCGTTCACCGAGGCCACCGTGCCGAAGATCACGGTGATCACCCGCAAGGCCTACGGCGGCGCGTATGACGTGATGGCCTCAAAGCACCTGCTGGCGGACTTCAACTTCGCGTGGCCGACCTCGGAGGTGGCGGTGATGGGACCGGAGGGCGCGGTCAACATCATCTACCGCCGCGACATCGCCGGCAGCCCCACGCCGGATGAGCGCCGCAAGAAGCTGATGGACGACTACAAGGCGCGCTTTGCCAACCCCTACACGGCGGCCGAGCGCGGCTACATCGACGACGTGATCGTCCCCCACGAGACGCGCCCGCGGCTGATCAAAGCGCTGCACACGTTGGAGAGCAAGCGCGAACCGGGGCCGAAACGCAAGCACGGCAACATTCCGCTGTAGCGGTCCCCGCGTAGGTGAGACACTTCTGTCGATCGAGCCACTGCAATGATCGGCCTGACACCAGACATAACCGAAGTTGAGGTTCCACGACACGGTACGTTGTGGATCAAGTTCGCTGATGGCCTTGAAGGCGAGGTCGAGGTTCTGAGCCGCATGCGAGGCCCGGTGTTCGAGCGCGCTCGGACTCGTGTTGGGTTCGTGGAAGTAAGCGTAGATACCGAGTTGGGGACCGTATGCTGGCCGGGTGGCGCTGATCTGGCGCCGGACACGCTCTACGAGCATGTTCGCACCGGAGCCTGGCCGGCTCAGGGACACGCAGCCTGAAGTACCTACCTCCGCCGCCTGCGCCCCGCCCGTTCCCCCAACAGCAGCCACCAGGGATAGGTGGCGAACAGCAGAGCGGAGACGATGTGCGCGCGTTTGCCGGCGTGGCGGTGCTGGAAGCGGAACACGCCGGAGTTGAGCATCCAGTCGCGTCCGCTGTCAGCCCGGCAGAGCTTCCAGATGGGCCGCGTCCACGGCCGGTCGAGGTACAGCGACACGCTGGTCACGAGGAAGGCGGCGGCGGTGGCCCTGTGCGCGACGCGCGCCACCGGCGTGTCCTCGGGCAGCACGCGGCCATAGGCATAGCCGGTGGCGTACAGCCAGGGCGGGTCGATCAGGAAGGACATGCGAGCTCCTGTTGGTCGTCGTTGGATGGGATGGCGCTGCCGAGCAGGTGGAAGGCCAGCCGGGTGGCGAGCGCCATGATGGTCAGCTGCGGGTTGACGCCGAGCGCGCTGGGCACGACGGAACCGTCGGCCACGTACACGCCGCGGATGCCGTGCAGCGCCAGCTGGCCGTCGACCACGCCTTGCGTTGCGTGAACGTGTGCGCGGGCGGTGCCGAGCGGATGAAAGGCCATCAATTTGAGGTCGCGCGGGCGGGCGTTCTCGGGTTCGACGCCTGCGGGCAGCGGCAGGTGGACCTCTCGCGCGCCTGCCGCTTGCAGCAGCTCGCGCAGGCGACTGAGCCCGGTGCGGAACTTGGCGAGGTCCTGCTGGCACAGCGAGTAGCGCATGACGGGCCGTCCGGCGATCGAGCCCACGCGTCCGCGTGAGGTGTCGCTGACCATCAGTCCCATCTGCGCCAGCTGGCGGTAGTGGGCCATGGCGCGGGTGTGGGCCTGGCCGGTGAGCGGTAGCGACATGGCGGCGTAGGCGGGCGGCCCGGCGACGCTCTCGAACATGATTCCCTGGTCGGCGAACTGGTCCACGTAGAAGCTCTGCGGCACGCCGCGCGCCATGTCGACGGTCTCGTCCATCAGCGCGAAGGCGGCGGTGGCGGGGTGCAGCGCGAGGTTGCGCCCGCGCTGGCCGGATGTGTCGGGGATGCCGCTGCGTGCCAGCAGCAGCGGTGTGTGGATGGTGCCGGCGGCCACCACCACGGTGGGTGCGAGCACCTCCAGCCGCTGCCCGCCGGCGAGCCGTGCGTTGACGCCGCGTGCGTGTCCGCCGCGCACGATCACCTCACGGACATCGGCTCCGGTCACGAGCTGCGCGCCGGCTGCAATGGCGCGTGGGATGTAGGTGATGCCGGTGTGTTGCTTGGCGGAGGTGGGGCAGCCGAACACGCACACGCCGGAGCCCACGCAGCCGCGGGCGTTGCGGCGCAGGTAGCCGTGCGACCATCCGAGGCGCTGGGCGCCGCGGCGGGCCACGGCGGCGTTGGCGCCGGCCAGCTCGGGTGTGACCTCGGACACCGACAGGGCGTGTTCCACGCGCTGGAAGACGGGTGCGAGCGTGGCCTGATCGAGCTCCAGCCCGTACTCGCCGGCCCACCGCTCCAGCACGTGGGCGGGGGTGCGAAAGCAGGTGCCGGAGTTGATCAGCGTGGTGCCGCCCACGCCGCGGCCGAGTGGCAGCAGGATCGGCGGCGTGCCCAAGGTGGCGGTCTGCCCGCTGTCGCGATACAGCCGCGCGAGCATCTCGGGCGGGCGGGCGCTGAACTGCTCCACGTCGTGCTCGGGCCCCTGCTCGAGCACCACCACGCGCGCGCCGCCCTCGGCCAGCTCGGCTGCCGCCACTGCGCCGCCGGCGCCGGCGCCGATGACGCACACGTCGGCGTGGATGGTTTGGGTCATGGCCTGCTGTGGGCGTGGCGCACGGCGCGTCCGCGCGCGATCACCGCTTCGGCGTCCCAGCCCAGCGCGCGGGCGAGCGCGGGCTGGTCGTAGCGCCCGAGCGCCAGCGTGGCCTGCGCGGCCTGTTGCAGCATAGGCACACGAGCGAGCAGCGCGGCGCCGCGCGGGCGTGACGCCAGCGCCAGCAGCGCCCCCAGCGCGATGCGCAGCGGAAGGGGTGAAGCGGCGAGGAAGCTTTCCAGCCCCTCGCCGCTCACCCTGCCATCCCCACAGTTTGTGCTTGTACGAGATCGCCGATCGCCGCTGCTGCCGCTTGCTCGTCGCCGTCGCGCACGGCCTCGGCCGCGCGCGCGTACAGCGGCGCAAGGCGTGCCCGGTCGGATACGAGCGCGGCGAAACTGGCCGTGCGGGGCAGGTAGATCTCGCGCACCGAGTTCATGATCAGCTGGAACACCATGTTGTGCGCCGCCTCCACCAGCGCCGCCATGAACGACCAGTCGGCCAACAGAGCTGCGCCGTCCTCGCCGGCGCCCGCCACGGCGTTGGCCAGCTCGATCAGCGTGGCTGCCTGCTCGTCGGTGCGCCGCCGAGCCGCCAGCCGGCTTGCCTCCACCAGCAGTAGTCCGCGCGCCTCGAACAGGTCGCCCATGAACTCTCCGGGGCCGGCGTGCATCACCAGCGACTCCAGCCCGCCGGAGCGGCGCCAGTCCAGCACGCGCGCGCCGTCGCCGTGGCGAATGTCGATCAGGCGCAGCTGCTCCAGGCGCCCGAGTGCCTCGCGCACGGACGCCATGTTGACCTGCAGGTCGGCCGCCAGCGCGCGCTGCGTGGGCAGGCGATCTGCGGGCCGGTACTCGCCCGACAGGATCGCCTCGCTGAGGCGCGCGAACACGTGGTCGGGCACGGATACGCGCGGTATGGGGTTGGCGGTGGAGGGCATCGCCGGGCCACTGTATCGGTGTTCCGAACAATTGTCGAGCGGCGCGTCGCTCGTCGCTCCGTCACAATGGGCGTATGGCCGCCCAGACTGCAGAGATCGCGTCGCTCCCATCGAGTGCCTCCCCGGATGAGGCGGCGGCGATCGTGGCGGCGCTGGAGACGTTCATGCGAGCCACCGCCCCTGCCGGGGCGCCTCAGGCAGCACCTGTGGACCTGTGGCAGCGGGCGGCGATCTTGGAGGGCGTGGAGCGCGAGCCGGACGCGGATATCCAGCACCCCTGGATAAATACCTAAAAGCCGCTAGGCTTTAGCGCAATAGCTGTTGCGCCGACACGTATAGAGAAAAGCAGCCCGGGCTGAGCGCCCGGATCAGGAGGTTTCGCCACATGGAGCCAGGTTCCATCTCCGCCCAGCGCGGCACGCTCGAGGACCCAGAGGTCCTCCAGAACGTCCCTGGGCACGTGATCCCGATCTTGGAGCGGGAGTTCGACGACTTCAAGACGGAGGCCACGAAATTCCTGGCGGGCGAGACGCCGGAGGACCAATTCATCAAGTTCCGCCTCAAGCAGGGCGTGTACGGGCAGCGCCAGCCGGACGTGAACATGGTCCGCGTGAAGCTGCCGTTCGGCGGCGTGACGCCCGAGCAGATGGACTCCTTTGCGAACGTGATCGAGAAGTACGCGCCGCTGAAGAAGGGCCACATAACGACCCGTCAGAACGTGCAGATCCACCACATCCCGCTGGCGGAAATGGAGCCGGCGATACACGAGCTGAGCGAGTCGGGGCTGTCCAGCCGCGAGGGCTGCGGCAACACCGTCAGGAACGTGACGGGCGACCCGTGGGCGGGCGTGGCCAAGGACGAGCTGTTCGACATGACCCCCTACGTGGGCGCGTATGTGCGCTATTTCGTGCGCCACCCGACCACGCAGGCGATGCCGCGCAAGATCAAGACGGCGTTCGACGGCAGCCCGCGCGACCGCGCCATCAGCGGTATCCATGACATCGCGTTCCGCGCGCGTGTGAAGGAGGTCGACGGCAAGCAGGTGCGCGGCGCGGAGATGCTGGTGGGCGGCGGCACGTCGATCATGCCGCGCGTGGCGCCGGCGCTGTATGACTTCGTGGGCCTGGACGATGGCGAGTACCTGCGGATCGCGGAGGCTGTGTTCAGGATCTTCGACCGCCAGGACTGGCTGCGCGTGAACCGCGCGCGGGCGCGCATCAAGGTGTTCGTGGACAAGTTCGGCATCGAGGAGCTGCGCCGCCAGGTGGAGGAGGAGCTGGAGGGCGAGTGGGTGTCCGAACGCGACTTCTCGGTGGAGCACCGCCTGTTCGTGGACGACGAGCGCGAGTCGGCGCCGGCGCCGCCGCAGAGCTACGGCAGCCCCAACGGCGACCTGTCGGAGTTCGACCGCTTCCGGGCGGCCAACGTTCAGGAGCAGAAGCAGGACGGCTTCGTAACGGTGGAGGTGAAGATCACGCGCGGTGACCTGGTGCCGGAGCAGTTCCGCGGCCTGGCGCAGATCATGCGCGCCCACGCGGGCGGCTACGCACGCACGACGGTGCAGCAGAACCTGCTGCTGCGCTGGGTGCGCGAGGAGAGCGTGTACGACGTGTGGAAGGCACTGGGAGAGCTGGGCTTGGCGGACGCGGGCTCACGCGAGATCGACGACGTGGTGTCGTGCCCGGGCACGGACTCGTGCAAGCTGGGGATCACCAGCTCGATGGGCCTCAACCAGGCTGTTCAGGAGCGCATCGAATCGATGGGCCTCGAGGACCCGTTGACGCGCCAGATCCACATCAAGATGAGCGGCTGCCCGAACGGCTGCTCCCAGCACCACGTGGCGGACATCGGCTTCTACGGCGCGTCGATCAAAGTTGGCGAGCACACGATCCCGGCCTACATCCCGCACGTGGGCGGCGTGTACGAAGGCGGCGATGTCAAGTTCGGCACGCGCCTGAAGCTGCGTCTGCCGGCCAAGCGCGTGCCGGAGGCGATCGAGCGCTGGATCCGCCACTACGAGTCCAACCGTCAGGACGGCGAGGCGTGGGGCGCGTTCGCGGAGCGCGTGGGAACTCCCGAGCTGGAAGGCCTGGTGAAGGAGCTTTCGCTGCCGGTGGACTTCGGGTTGGAGACAATGAACACCTTTATTGACTGGAACCGCAACGTGCCGTTCGAAGTGATTCGCGGCGAGGGCGAGTGCGCTGTATAGATGTCCCCCTGGACATGTCGATGATGAAAAGAGATTGAGGGATCCGATGCCACCACTGAACAGCCACATAGCGGACGTGACGATCGACCCGGCGCTGAGCCTCACGCACACGCTGCGCGAGGCGGCGCGTCATGGCGAACGTGCGGTGCTGCTGTGCTCCTTCCAGAAGGAGGAGTCGGTGCTGCTGGACGAGCTGCTGCGGCTGGATCAGGGCACCGGCAAGGCGGTGCGGGTGGTGACGATCGACACCGGCGTGCTGTTTCCCGAGACGCTGGCCACGTGGCGCGCGTTCGAGGAGCGCTTCGGCGTGAAGATCGAGGTCCAGGACGCGAGCAGTCCGGACGTGCCGTGGAGCGGCCCGGAGCACTGCTGCTCGGGCGCGAAGGTGGCGGCGCTTGAAAGGTCGCTGGCGGGCGCGGAGGGCTGGATCACGGGCATCCGCCGCGAGCAGGGGCCCACGCGCGCGGCCACGGAGCTGATCGAGCGAGACGCCAGACGCAACCTGTGGAAGTACAACCCGCTGGCCCACTGGACCGACAAGGACCTGTGGCGGCGCATCCACGAGCGCGACCTCCCCTACAACCCCCTCCACGACCAGGGCTACGAGTCGATCGGCTGCGCGCCGTGCACCCAGCCGGGCTCGGGCCGCGAGGGCCGCTGGGCGGGCACCGAAAAGACCGAGTGCGGCTTGCACGTAGAGACGTTCGGAGAGTGACGTGAGCGTTGCAGCCCGTCCGCAGCTGAGCCATCTCCGCGCGCTTGAGTCGGAGGGCATCCATGTGATGCGCGAGGTAGCGGCGGAATTCGAGCGGCCTGTGCTGCTGTTCAGCGGCGGCAAGGACTCGATCGTGCTGCTGCGCCTGGCGGAGAAGGCGTTTCGCCCGGCGCCGTTCCCGTTTCCGCTGATGCACGTGGACACGGGCCACAACTTCGGAGAGGTGATCGAGTACCGCGACAGGCGCGTGCGCGAACTGGGCGAGCGGCTGATCGTGGCGAGCGTGCAGGACTCGATCGACAGCGGCCGCGTGCAGGAGGAGACGGGTCCGCGGGCGTCGCGCAACCGCCTGCAGACGGTGACGCTGCTGGATGCGATCGCGGAGCACAAGTTCGACGCGGCGTTCGGCGGCGCGCGCCGTGACGAGGAGCGGGCGCGGGCGAAGGAGCGGATCATGTCCTTCCGTGACGACTTCGGCCAGTGGGATCCGAAGAACCAGCGCCCTGAGCTGTGGAACCTGTACAACGGGCGTATCCGCAAGGGCGAGCACGTGCGCGTGTTCCCGCTGTCGAACTGGACGGAGCTTGACGTTTGGGAGTACATCGACCAGGAGCAGCTGGAGGTGCCTTCGATCTACTTCTCCCACCAGCGCGAGGTGTTCAAGCGCGACGGCATGCTGTACGCGTTTCGTGAGGGCACGGAGCTGATCCCGGGCGAGGAGGTGTTCACGGACACGGTGCGCTACCGCACGGTGGGTGACATGAGCTGCACGGGCGGCGTGGTGTCGCGGGCGGCGACGCTGGAGGAAGTGGTGCTGGAGATCGCGGCCACGAGGATCACGGAGCGTGGCGAGACGCGGGCGGATGACCGTGTGTCGGAGGCGGCGATGGAGGATCGCAAGAAGGCCGGCTACTTCTAGTGCTCGAGCGATCGATTTTGATGGGCGCGCTCCGCGCGCTCGCGTGCGTGCGCAGCGCTTCGGCGGTGGCACTGTGACCCTTGACCTGCTGCGCTTCACCACGGCGGGCTCGGTGGATGACGGCAAGAGCACGCTGATCGGCCGGCTGCTGTATGACAGCAAGCAGGTGTTCGAGGATCAGCTGGAGCACGTGGCGCAGGCCTCGGAGCGTCGCGGCGGCGAGGGCACGCTGGACTTGGCGCTTTTGACGGACGGCCTGCGGGCGGAGCGCGAGCAGGGCATCACGATCGACGTGGCCTACCGCTACTTCGCGACGGCCAAGCGCCGCTTCATCATCGCGGACTGCCCGGGCCACCGCCAGTACACGCGCAACATGGTGACGGGCGCGTCCACGGCGGACGTGTCGGTGGTGCTGATCGACGCGCGCAGGGGTGTGCTGGAGCAGTCCAAGCGCCACGCGTTCCTGAGCGCGCTGCTGGGTATCCCGGAGATGGTGGTGGCGATCAACAAGATGGACCTGGTGGACTACTCGCAGGCTCGCTATGAGGAATTGGTGGAGGAGTTCGAGGCGTTCGCGGAGAAGCTGCGGGGCGGCAAGAACCCACGACTGACGGCGACGTCCTACATCCCGATGTCGGCGCTGAACGGCGACAACGTGGTGGACCGCTCATCCCAGATGGACTGGTATGACGGCCCGGTGCTGCTGGACGTGCTGGAGCAGGTGGAGGTAGCCTACGACCACCCCAACGACCGTCCGGCGCGCTTCCCGGTGCAGTGGGTGATCCGCCCGGCGGTGGGCGTGGGTGGAGACCCGGCCAACGACTACCGCGGCTACGCCGGCCAGCTGGCGAGCGGCGCGCTGCGCCGTGGCGATGAGATCACGGTGCTGCCGGAGGGCTGGCGCACGCGGATCGCGGCGATCGACACGTTCGAGGGCGAGCTGGAGGAGGCGATGGCGCCGATGTCGTTCACGCTGCGCCTGGAGGACGAGCTGGACGTGTCGCGCGGCACGCTGATCTGCCACTCGGAGAACGCACCGTCGGTGGCGCGCGAGCTGGAGGCGGACGTGTGCTGGATGACCGACAAGCCGCTGCAGCCTGGCTCGCGCTACCTGATCAAGCACACCTCGCACAGCGCGCAGGCGATCGTTGAGTCGATCGAGGACCTGGTGGACGTGCACACGCTGGCGCGCGACGAGCCGCCGGAGCAGCTGCAGCTGAACGACATCGGCCGCGTGCGCCTGCGCACGAGCGCGCCGCTGGTGTTCGACCCCTACACCGCCAACCGCCGCACGGGCAGCTTCATCCTGATCGACGAAGCCTCCAACGGCACCGTCGGCGCGGGCATGATCACCACCGCCGGCTGAGCGAGCCCCACCAAAGGTGGTGATCCTGGTGGTACACTGCGCCTGTGCCTACTTCTCACCCCCGAGTGCAGGTGACGCTTGATCCGGAGTTCGCGCGCGCTGTCGATGATGCGGGCGCGTATCTGGAGGGTCACGGGCGCGCCGGCTTGATACGCGCGCTGGCATTGCGCGGGGCCGAGGAGATAACGCGCCAAGCGGAGTCAGAGACCAGGGCTCAAGCGCAGGCGGTCGAAGCACTACTCGCTCATGATTTTTCGGAGCTGAGCGACATCGTCGCGAAACGTGAGTCGGACCTGCCGAATGAGCAGGTGGATCCGCCCCAGCCGCTGCGCCAGACGTGAAATACGGCACGGGCGTTGCGCTCGTGGTGGACACTTCTGCGTGGGCACGGCAACGTCATCCCACGCTCGCTCCCCACTTCCGCGACACTGCACAGGACGGTTTGCTGGTGGGCTGTCCTGTTGTGGCACTGGAGCTCCTGACCACCGCGAGAGACCCTGCAGAACACAAGCTGCTTGCAAAGCGACTGAGTTCGCTGCGCCAAGCGCCTATCACCCAGAGTGTGTGTGCCGCGGCACTCAGCGCGTCGGGCGAATTGGCATCGGCTAACCATCCACGTGTGCCCGTTGCCGACTATCTGATCGCAGCGGCAGCCGCCGAGCGCGGGTTTGGCGTGCTGCACTACGACCATCACTACGACACTCTTGCTGGCGTACTTGGATTTGAGAGTGTGTGGATCGCGCCGCCCGGAACGATCTGACCTGCTGCAGCACCCAGCGGCCCGTTCGCCCAGACGGCCCGGAGAACGCCGAATGAGACGCTCGGTGCACGCGGAATTCAAGATCGCCTAAGCTTCCCGCCCGGTGTTCGACAAGGTCCTCATAGCCAACCGCGGCGAGATCGCGGTGCGCATCGCACGCGCCCTGGACGAGCTGGGCGTGGCCAGTGTGGCCGTGTATTCGGAGATCGACTGCGACGCGCTGCACGTCAAGCGCGCCGGCGAGGCCTACAACCTCGGTGAGGGCCCGGCGGCGGACAACTACCTGAACGTGGAGAAGATCCTCGACGTGGCCCGCAAATCGGGCGCGCAGGCGGTTCACCCGGGCTACGGCTTCCTGGCAGAGAACGCGCCGTTCGCGCAGGCGTGCGAGGACGCGGGGATCGTGTTCATCGGCCCGCCGGCCAGCGCGATCGAGGCGATGGGCTCGAAGACGCGGGCGCGCGAGTTGATGCAGGCGGCCGGCGTGCCGATCGTGCCGGGCACCACCGAGCCGGTGGCCACGGTTGCGGACGCGCTGCGCATCGCCAAAGACGAGATCGGCTTCCCGGTGGCGGTCAAGGCGGCGGGCGGCGGCGGCGGCAAGGGCTTTCGCGTGGCGCTGTCGGAGGATGAGCTGGAGGGCGCGTTCGAGGGCTCCAGCCGCGAAGGCGAGAAGTTCTTCTCCGACCCCACCGTGTACCTGGAGCGCTACCTGCACGACCCGCGCCACGTGGAGGTGCAGGTGCTGGCGGACAGCTTCGGCAACGTGATCCACCTGGGCGAGCGGGACTGCTCGATCCAGCGCCGTCACCAGAAGGTGATCGAGGAGTCCCCCGCGCCGGAATGGGTGGTGGATGCGCAGATGCGCGAGCGGATCGGCAAGATCGGCGTGGACGCGGCCAAGGCCGTCAACTACGTGGGCGCAGGCACGATCGAGGGGCTGTTCTCGGTGGGCGACGGCGGCGGCAAGCCGGAGTATTTCTTCCTGGAGATGAACACGCGCGTGCAGGTGGAGCACTGCGTTACGGAGATGACCACCGGCGTGGACATCGTCAAGGAGGGCATCCGCGCGGCGGCAGGCGAGGAACTGTCCTACGCGCAGGCCGACATCGAGCTGCGCGGACACGCGATCGAGTGCCGCATCAACGCGGAGGACGCGTCCAAGAACTTCGCCCCCGCTCCCGGCAAGATCGGCGCCTACCGCGAGCCGACCGGCCCGGGCGTGCGCGTTGACTCGGGCGTTGGCGCGGGCGGGGAAGTTTCGCCCATGTATGACCCGATGGTGGCCAAGCTGATCGTGTGGGACGCCGACCGCGAGCAGGCCACCAAACGCATGCTGCGCGCGCTGGACGAATACGAGATCGAGGGCCTGAAGACTCTTATTCCGTTCCACAAGGCGCTGCTGGCCACCGAGAACTGGGCCAAAGGCGAGACGTGCAAAGACCTGCTGGAGGACAAGAAGTGGCTGAAGACGCTCGCCTTCGACCCGCCCATGGCCCCGCCGGCTGACGGCGAGGAGGAGAAGGTCGAGCAGACCTATGCGGTGGAGGTGTCGGGCAAGCGCTTTGACGTGCGCGTGGTCGGCCCCCCGTTCGCAGGCGGCGGTGGCGGAAACGGCGCGGCGCCTGCGGCCGGCCGCGCGGCGCCCAAACGCGGCGAGCGCAAGTCCACCAGCGCCGGCGGCCCGGACACCCTGCCCTCACCTCTGCAGGGGAACATGTGGAAGGTGCTGGTCAAACAGGGCGACACCGTCACCGAGGGCCAGCTGCTGTGCATCATCGAGGCGATGAAGATGGAGAACGAGATCACCGCCCACAAGCCGGGCACGATCGTCGATCTCCCCATCACCGAGGGCGCGCCGATCCAGGCGGGCGCACCGATCGCCACGATCAAGAGTGATGCGACCAGCGGCTGAAGCCGGTTACCAAGGCATCTCGTGGCCTTCGCACGAGTCACATGATGTGAGAGACAATTTCCCCTATTTGTTGAACCGTCCTACCCGGTGAGACTATGATGCGCGCATGGCGACCGCCAACGTTCCCTTGTCAGCCACAAGTGGCGACGAACCCTCGTTAAACGAAGCGGCGGGAACTCGCTGTCCCGCGTGTGGCGGCGCACTCGGGCCGCCAACGATTCACGGCCGCGACCGCTTGTACGGCCTGCCTGGCAACTTCTCGGTGGCACTTTGTGACAACTGCGAAATGGGCGTCACCGTACCGATGGTCGACGCATCGGAGTTGCACACGTTCTATCCCACCACCTATGGAGCATATGAGTCCTCTCTTACAGGGGTCCTTGGACTTGCTTCCAAAGTCATGCAGCGACTGCTCGCCTGGAACGCGTTGAGCAGCGACCCGCTCAAGCGGCTGAACATGCCGCAGAACGGGAGAATCCTGGACGTGGGTTGCGGTGGCGGCGAACTCGGCTCGTGGCTTGTGCGACGCGGCTGGAAGGTCGTCGGCATCGAGCCCTCCGAGGATGCGTGTGTGGTGGCTCGCGCCCGTGGGCTAGATGCCCGCGCGGGCATGGTCGCTGAGGTGCCACTAGAGCCGCAGACATATGACGCGGCCGTGTTTCAACATTCGCTGGAGCACGTTGCTGACCCGGTCGCCGATCTGCGACTGGTGCGGGCAGCGCTGCGTAACGGCGGGATGGTGATCGTCACTGTGCCCAACTTCGGCTGCTGGCAGCGCCGGCATTTTGGCCAACGATGGTTCAATCTCGATCTGCCCCGCCATCGTTTTCACTTCAACTCGCAGGCATTGACAGCCACACTCGAACAGGCGGGTTTTACAGAAGTCGAGACTCTCACCACATCCAGCGCAGTTGGGTTGCTTGCCTCGGTCCAATACGCGATCTTCGACAGATGCCTGTTCCCGTCAGGACTCCCCCTGCGCCTAGCGATCGCGGCATGCTTCGTGGCATCGCCCATATCGCGTGTGCTTAACCACATCGGCGGTGGCGGCGACGCTCTTCATGCGATCGCCTACGCTCGCTAACGTGTTTCGTTCAGCCGCAACACGTTCTGGGCGTGGATGCGTCGATCGGCCGGCCTGCGACGCGCCGCTGGCAACTCGGCATCCCCCCCCTGCACGCGCAGCGAACTTAGATAGGCGAGATCTTCCTCCAGCACCGCAGTCGCGCGATCACTGGTGAGGCTCGGACCATGGCCAGGGACCACATGGCGAGCGCGGGCGATCAGCCCCCTGAGGCGCTCCAGGGTCTCCGCATATGCATCCAGGTCCCCTCCCTCCGCGAGCGAGGGGATCTCAGCCGCTGAGAGGTAATCGCCCGCTACGAGCACATCCGCCCACGGGATTGCGATCGCCATGCCGTCGGGTGTGTGCCCAGCGGCGGGATGCAGCTGCAGCTCCCGATCTCCCAGGTCGCAGCGACCCGGTACCGGCAGCGCCTGCACGGAGCCGAGCGTCAGCGGTCGCGCGCGCACGACCATCAGGTCTTCGTCAAATGTCCGCAGCTGGCGCTGAGCCTCGCCGGGGAACGCGTGCAGCCGCTCGGCCGTGCTCTCCGCGCAGCCCAGCGCCGCATCGGGGAACGCCAGCCGTCCGAGCAGGTGATCCCAATCGCCGCGCGTGGCCAGCAGCCCGCTGGGAGCGGGAAAGCGCGCCTGCTCCAGCAGCGCCGGCAGCGCGTCAAGCTCATCCGGCAGTACCGGCGAGTCGATCACGAACGTCTCCGCCAGCGCGTCTGTCGAGGAGCCCAGGCCGGATTCATCAGGCTCGATCACCTTCACGGGGCTCACAGCGGCAGACTCCTCGCCTGCACCACTCGCAGCCTCGTCCACGATCCCGCCGCGCACGATCACGCAGTTGATCTGCAGCAGAGCGCTGGTTACGACAAGTACGTCTGGGTGCAGGGCCAGCGCCCGCACCGGCTCAGGTTACGCCGAGAAGTTTGGCGGCCTCTTTGAGGCTGGTCACCTCAGCCGTGGGCTTCTTCTGGGAGGAGTCCAGGGTCTCCTTGTTGCGGTTGACCCAGATCACCGGCACGCGCTGTTTCACGCACGGCGCCACGTCGTGGTAGTTGCTGGACGCCACGTGCACCCAGCCGCGCTTGCCGCCCATGCGGCGCGCGCACTCGGTGAAGTGCGGCAGTTCCGGCTTGTAGGAGCGCACCTGCTGTGCGGTCACCACCAGGTCGAAGTCCACGTTGATGTGGCGGCGGGTCTGCCCCAACAGCTTGTCGTCGATATTCGACAGCAGCCCCAGTTTGTATTTCTTGCCCAGCTTCTGCAGCTGCACGCTGGTCTCCTTGAACGGCATCCAGCGCTGCACCGAGTCCGGCAGGAAGCCCGAGCGCGAGGGCTCCAGCGGCCACTCCAGCCGTTTGGCGATCTCGATCGCCGTGCGCCTGAGCACCTCCGCGTAGAGCTCGTAGGAGCCGCCCTCGATTTCGCGGGAGATCTCTTGGAATAGTTGGAGGAGCACCGTTCGGTCGATCTCCACGCCGTCGCGGGCAGCCTCTTTGGAGAAGGCGTCGTAGATGCCGCTCTCCCAGTCGATCAGGGTGCCGTACACGTCGAAAGTGACGAAGGTGACGTTCTTTGGAATGGCCATAGGCTTGCCATTATGCCCTGCCGGGGCATCTCCGCGCGGTGCGCCTACCCCCCTCAGCCCCCGCAACCGCGCGTTTTTTGGTCATGCGTTAGAGTCCCGCGCCGCATGGACCTGTTGGAGTATCAAGGCAAGCAGCTGTTCGCCCGCCACGGCCTGCGGGTGTCCTCTGGCCAGCCCGTAACCACCGTCGAGGACGCCGTCAAGGCGGCCGACGAGATCGGCTACCCGGTGGTGGTCAAGGCCCAGGTTCTGATCGGCGGACGCGGCAAGGCCGGCGGCGTAAAGCTCGCCAACGATCAGGACGAGGCACGCGAGCACGCGAGCAACATCCTCGGCATGGACATCCACGGCCACACCGTGCGCACGCTGTGGATCGAGCACGCCTCCGACATCGCCTCCGAGTACTACGCCTCGGTGCTGCTCGACCGCTCCGCCAAGAAGCCGCTGGTGATGTTCAGCGTGGAAGGCGGCGTGGACATCGAAGAGGTGGCCGAGAAGACCCCCGAGAAGCTGATCCGCCACCACGTCGACCCCCTCAAGGGCCTGTCGCACGCCGAAGGCGTCCAGATCGCCACCGTGGGCGGCGCTGACGCGGACGTCGTCGAGGGCGTGGCCGACGCACTCGTGGCGCTGTATGAGGTGTGGCTCCAGGAGGACGCCTCGCTGGCCGAGATCAACCCGCTGATCGTCACGCCGCAGCGCGAGGTCAAGGCGCTGGACGCCAAGGTGTCGCTGGACGGCAACGCGCTGTACCGCCACCCCGAGAACCAGGAGCTGTCAGACAGCGAGAACGAAGACCCGATCGAGCGCCGCGCCAAGGAAGAGGGCGTGCAGTACGTGAAGCTCGATGGCGACATCGGCATCCTCGGCAACGGCGCCGGGTTGGTCATGTCCACGCTCGACGTGGTCGCCCAGGCGGGCGGCAAGCCGGCCAACTTCCTGGACGCCGGCGGCGGCTCCAACGCGGAGAAGATCAAGCAGGCGGTCGACCTGCTGCTGGCCAACGACGCGGTCAAGGCCGTGCTGTTCAACATCTTCGGCGGCATCACCCGCTGCGACGAGGTCGCCAACGGACTGATCGCAGCTTTCGGCGAGATCAAACCTTCCGTGCCGTTCGTTGTGCGCCTGGACGGCACCAACGACGTGGAGGGCCGGCGTCTGCTGCAGGAGGCGGCGCTGCCCAACGTGCACGCGGCCAAGACCATGAACGAGGCAGCCCAGATGGTCGTGGCGCTGGCCGCCGGCGAGCCCGTGGGAGGAGCAGCCTGATGTCGGTGCTGATCGACGAGAACACGCGTCTGTGCGTGGCCGGCATCACCGGTCGTGAGGGCACGTTCCACACGCTCAACAACCGCAGCTACGGCACCAACGTGGTGGGAGGCGTCACGCCCGGCAAGGGCGGGCAGGACGTGGAGGGCATCCCCGTGTTCAACAGCTGGGCCGAGGCGATGGAGGGCTCACAGCCGAACACCGCCATGATCTTCGTGCCGCCGCGCTTCGCCGCCGACTCGATCCTCGAGGCCGCCGAGGCCGGCGTGGCGCTGGTGATCGCCATCACCGAGGGCATCCCCGCCCACGACGAGCTGCGCGTCTACAACACGCTCAAGCGCGACTTTCCGGGCACGCGGCTAATCGGCCCCAACTGCCCCGGCATCCTCTCTCCCGGCAAGGCCAACGTGGGGATCATCCCCGCCTCCTTCTTCAAGGCCGGCAACGTGGGCGTGGTCTCGCGCTCGGGCACGCTGACCTACCAGATCGGCAACGAGATCGCCCAGGCCGGTTTCGGCTGCAGCTCGATCGTTGGCATCGGCGGCGACCCCGTCCCCGGCTCCTCGTTCGTGGACGTGCTGGAGCTGTTCGAGGCCGACGATCAGACCGAGCTGGTGGTGCTCTCGGGCGAGATCGGCGGCTCGGCCGAGGAAGAGGCAGCCGACTACATCGCCGAGAACATGAGCAAGCCGGTCGTGGCCTACATCGCCGGTTTCACCGCCCCCGCCGGCAAGCAGATGGGCCACGCCGGCGCGATCGTGTCCGGCAGCGCCGGCACCGCCGCCGCCAAGGCGCAGGCGTTCGAAGCCAAGGGCGTGCGCGTCGGGCGCACCCCCACCGAAGCCGCTTCGATCGCCGTCGAGGTGCTCGGCGGCGCCTCGCTCAGCGCCTCCTGAGTGCACCGCACCTGCCCCGCGACCCGGCCGCATGACGGACCGCTGCTGAGGGCCGATACGCTAGGCGTGCATGGACCAGGAGCTCACAACCACGCTGGGAGAGCTGGAGCGCAAGATCTTCCAGCTCGAGCGCACGCTCAGCGCCATCACCAACGGCGATGACCCAGCCAGCGTCCGCATCGTCGACGAGGCGGTAGAGCGCGTGCCGCACAGCTCGCACACGCTGCAGGCACAGCAAGTCGCCGCCGCGCCACAGCCGCCGGCCGCTGCGCCGTTCGCTCCCACCGCGCCGCCGCAAGCTCCCCAGACCGTCCAGCCGCCCAGCGCCGATGAGCTGCTGCGCTTTCGCGATCGCCTGGAGCGCGTGGCGCACGAGCTGACCCACGACTACGACGAGCTGCTGGGACGCCTAAGCTACAGCGCTGTGAGCAAGCCGTCCGGTCCCACCATCTCCTTCGCGCGCGGCGCGCCGTCGCTGGACATCATCGACGTGGAGGGACTCAGCGACGCGGCGGTGCGCGCGTTCGAGAGCGACCCGGCGGGAACCACCGCCTACGGCACCTCGGTCGGTTATCCGCGCCTGCGCAGCTGGATCGCCGACCGCCACGGTGTGGACCCGGAGCGGGTGCTGGTGACCAACGGCTCGATGCAGGCCGACGCGTTCCTGTTCGAGCACCTGGTGCGCTCCGGCGACGAGGTGATCGTGGAGCGCCCCTCCTATGACCGCACGCTGCTGTCGCTGCGCCAGCGCGGCGCGCGCCTGCACGCGATCGAGCTGCAGGCCGACGGCATCAACACCGCCGCCCTGGCCAGCCAGCTGGCCAGCGGCGCGATCGCCGCGCCCAAGCTGGCCCACATCATCCCCAACTTCCAGAACCCGGCCGGCTACACGCTGTCGCTGGACAAGCGCAGGGCGCTGCTTGCGCTGGCCGACGAATACGACTTCGTGGTGTTCGAGGACGATCCCTACGTGGACCTGCGCTTCAGCGGCGAGCCGGTGCCCACGATGCTGTCCATGAACCCCGAGCGAGTGGTGTACGCGTCATCCTTCTCCAAGACCGTGTGCCCCGGCATCCGCGTCGGCTATCTGGTGGGTCCGCCGGAGCTGATCAAGTCGATCGGCCAGCTGGCCACCAACACCTACATCTCGCCCAACATGGTCGCGCAGTCGATCGTGTACGAGTTCTGCGCCTCCGGAGCAATCGAGCGCTCGATCGAGACCGTCAAGGCGGCGCTGTCCCAGCGTGCGCAGACGCTGGCCGATGCGCTGCGCCGCGAGCTGCCCGACGCCGCCTACGTGGCGCCCCAGGGCGGCTATTTCATGTGGGTCACGCTGCCCGAGGGCACCGACGTGCACGTCCTCTTCCAGGCCGCCGCCGAGCGCGGCGTGTCGTTCGTGAAGGGCACCGACTTCCTGCTGGAGGGCGGCGAGAACACGCTGCGCATCGCCTACTCGGGCGTCACGCCGGAGCAGATCGACACGGGCGTGGCGCGGCTGGCCGAGGCCTACCGCTCGCTGTAGGCTCGCCACACGTGGGAATTGGAAACACCCTCCACGGAGCGTTTGGCCAGCATTTGCGCGTCATATCGCGCCGCGGCTGCGTATGTGAGCAGCCACCACCGCCACCGAGCGGCCCCTGAAACAGCGATTCCAGTCGTTGGTACGCTGCCGGCGATATGGGTCCGACCTTCCGACGCCTATCTTCGCTGGGCATAGCCCTGGCGCTCGGAGCGACGCTGACGGCATGCAGCAGTAGTCAACCATCTGCGCCCACCACCCCATACACCTCGACCTATCCGAGTACCCCCGTACCGCCCGCCGAGGTAATCGCGAAGGTCGGCGCCACGCCCATCACCGGCGCCATCTACGACCACTGGCTGGCGATCGGCGGCGCCAGCGTGAAGCCCACCGGAGCAAGCACCGCAACGACACAGCCGATCGTGTTCCAACCGCCCCACTTCACAGCCTGCGTCAAGCGCCTAAAGGAAAGCACTCCCGGCTCCAGCGTCGCCAAGCTGAAGGCGGCCTGCAAGACCGACTACACGACCATCAAGAACAACACGCTCGAACTTCTGATCACCGGTTATTGGATACGGGAAGCCGCCGCCAAGGCCAAGATATCGGTCACGCCAGCCGAACTCGAAAGCAGGTTCGAAACGGCTGAGAAGGAACAGTTTCCCACTCCATTGGCGTTTCGCAAATTTCAAGAAGAATCGCTGCAGAGCAACCAGGACATCAAGTTCGGCATCGAATCGCGGTTGCTCACCTCGCTGCTGTTTGCCAACTTCAAAAAGGAATATGGCAAAGGCCGGTCCGAAAAGGCAACCACCGCCGCCTATGAAGCCTACATCGGCAAATGGAAGGAAAAGACGAACTGCCACCACGGTTACGTGATCAAGTTCTGCCAACAGTTCCACTGAGTTCGAGCAGAGCGCGGAGCTAACGCCCGTAACGTTGACCCAACACCAGACGCTCCGGTAGCGCGGTGCGCGCGGGCGGCGAGGGGTCGGCGATCACCGACACCGTCTCAGCCACGCTGAGGGTGACCATCAGTGGCTGCGCCCCAGCCGCTTGCACCACCACGTTATCCCCGTCGCGCTCCACCAGCACGCCCTCCAGGCCCGGCTCCAGGCCCGATGCCTTCAAGTAGCGCAACAGGTCCTCGGCCTCGTTCTCGAAGCGCAGCACGCATATCTTGGCGCCGATCTCCACATCGGCCAGCGGCACGCCCGACAGCCGCGTTCCGGCCGCGATCGGGTGTCCGTGCGGGCACGTCTTGGCGTCTCCGATCGCCGCCAGCATCCGCTCCTCCAGTACCGGCGACATGGCGTGCTCAAGGCGCTCGGCCTCCTCGTGGACCTCATCCCACGGCACACCCAGCACGTCTGTGAGGAAGCGCTCGATCAGGCGGTGGCGACGGACGATGCCCTCGGCGTGCTCGGAGCCGCTGTCCGTAAACGCGATCGCGCGATTGGAGTCGCGTGTGATGTAGCCGTCGCGTTCCAGGCGCCCAATCATCTCGTGCACGGTCGGCGCCGACAGCTGCATCGCGCGCGCCACGTTTGCGCCCGTCATCGGCAGCCCGGCCTCCTGCAGCCAGAAGAGGATCTGCAGGTACTCCTCCTCGGCCACCGTCGCCGTGTTCGCGTGCTCGTGAGCCACACGCTGGATGCTAATGGACCTCAGCCGTAGAGCTGATCGAACACGCACTCGGCCGGCGGCTTGTCATCGCGCCAGCGGCGCAGCTTGGCCCCGTGGCGGATGCGCCCGGCGGAGACGTGGTCGAAGTCGATCTCCACCACCAGCTCCGGGCGCAGGCCCACCCACTCCAGATCCTTGCCCGCGCTCCAGCGGCTCGGGTCCGCCGATCCCCGCTCGCCCGTCTCGTAGTCGGCCAGGAAGCCCACCAGCCGCCGCTTCTCCGAAGCGCTCAAACCAGAGCAGTGCCCCACCACGCGCAGCTCCTCGCCGTCGTAGCAGGCCCAGGATCAGCGCGCCCACGGTGTCCGGCTCCTTGCCCGGTCGCCAGCCCACCACCACGGTGTCGATCGTGCGCACGCGCTTGACCTTGACCATCCCCTTGCGCTCGCCCGCAAGATACGGCGCCGAGCAGCTCTTGGCGATCGTGCCCTCGGCGCTCTGCAGCCAGCGCGCGCCCTCCTGCGCACTGGCCACCGTCGGCATCAGCTCCACCGAGGCCACCGCGAAGCGCTCGTCCGCAAGCAGGTCCTCCAGCGCGCCACGGCGCTCGCTGAACGGCTGCTCCATCAGCACATTGTCGTCGCGGCACAGCAAATCAAAGGCCACGTACACCGCCGGCGTCTCCACTGCCAGCCGTTCGATCCGCGACACCGCCGGGTGGATGCGCTGGCCGAGCGCATCGAAGTCCTCGCGTCCGTCTCCGTCACGCACAACGATCTCTCCGTCCAGCACGTAGCGCCCGGCCGGGAACGACAGCAGCTCCGGGAAGTAGCGTCCCAGCGGCTTGCCGCTGCGCGACTGCAGGAACACCTCATCGTCGTCCACGAACGCCAGGCAGCGAAAGCCGTCCAGCTTGATCTCATACACGTAGTCATCGCCCGTTGGCAGCTCTTTGCGCGACAGCGCAAGCGCCGGCTTGATCGGTGGCTGCAGTGGCAGCGTCATGGCTGTGCATCCTCCTCGCCCGGCGTCTCAGACTCGGCCTTGGCGCGCGCCCTGCTCGGCTGCACCCGCGGCGGCTCGCCCTTCTGCTTGCGGAAGTGCGGCGGCCAGGGCGCGTCGCCCAGCCCCTCGCGCTCGTCGCGTGCCGCCAGCTCCAGCAGCGCCGCCAGCTCGCCGGGACGCTCGTCGATGCTGGCCGCAGGGTCGCCGCGTTCGCGCAGCCTGCCCGGCACCGTCTGCAGGCGCAGATCGGCCGGCTCCACGTCGCCTACCTCCTCCCAGTCGAGTGGGCACGACACGCGCGCGTCGGGCACCGCCCTGACCGAGTAGGCGGAGGCCACCGTGCGGTCGCGGGCGTTCTGGTTGTAGTCGATGAACACCCCCTCGCGTTCCTCCTTCCACCAGCGGCTGGTGGCGCGTCCGGGCATCTTGCGCTCGACCGCGCGCGCCAGCGCCAGCGCCGCGCGACGCACTTCTTCGAAGCTGTGCTGTGGTGCGATCCGCACGTTGACGTGGATCCCGCGCGAGCCGGACGTCTTGGGGAAGCCGATCAGCCCGTGCTCGTCCAGCACCTCGCGCACGCCAAGCGCCACCTCGCGCACCTCCGAGAACGGCACGTCCGGGCAGGGGTCGAGGTCCACGCGCAGCTCGTCCGGGTGATCGAGATCCGCGCGGCGCACCGGCCATGGGTTCCAGTCGATCACTCCCAGGTTCACACCCCAAGCCAGGTGCGCCGCGTCGTTGGGCACCAGCTCGCGCGCGTGACGGCCGCTGGGGAACGTCACCGTGGCCGTCTGCAACCACTCGGGCGCGCCGTCCGGCACCCGCTTCTGGAAGAACGGCTCGCCCTCCACGCCGTTGACCCAGCGCTTCATCACCGTGGGACGCTCGCGCAGGTGCAGCACCACCGCGTCGGCGCACTCCAGGTAGTAGTTGACGAGGTCGATCTTCGTCAGCCCCGGCTCGGGGAAGAACACCTTGCCGGGGTTGCTCACGCGCACCTCGTGCCCGCACACGTCCAGCATCACGTGCTCGCCCTTCTTCGCCGCCATAGCTGGAAGGATGACCGATCGCGATGGCCCACACAGTCCGACTGCCGATACCGCAGCGCCTGCTGATCGCCGGCGAGCCGCTCGGGCCGCACATTTCTGCGGTCACTGTGATCGAGGCCATCTCGCGTGGTGTTCAGAACGCGGGCTTGCCCGCGCCCGACCTGTGCGCCCTTCCCGGTCCCAGCGAGCTCGACCGAGATCCGCGTGAGCTGCTCGACAGCGTCGACTTCGACACGCGCATGCGCAGCTCGCGCGCGGTCATCCTGGCGACGGCGAGTCTCCAGGAGCGCACGCTCGCCGGCAGCCTCGCCTTCGAGATCGCCACCCGCGCCAGACAGGCGGGCGTGCCCGCCTACGCCGTCACCGCCGGCAACGAGCTGAACAGCTTCGACCAGCGCATACTCGACCTTCAGGCAATCCTCCAGGCGCGCAGCGCATCCGCACTCGCAGCCGCCGGCGAGAAGCTGGTGTCGCTGCTCTGACGCCCATTCAGCGCTGGCAGCCCGGACACCAGTAGGTCGTGCGGTTGTTCTCACCCTGCCCGCCGCTGCGGACGATCGTGCCGCAGCGTACGCACGGCTGCCCCGCGCGGTTGTACACGGAGCGCGGGCGCGTCGAGTCTCCCTTTTGTACCGAGCGGCGCATCCGTTCCCGGGCGAACGTCACGACCGCCTCCACCTCCTGCTCGCTGACATCCGTCAGTGCTCGCCACGGATCCACTTCGGCCGCAAAGCATGCCTCCGACTTCCACAGGTTGCCGACGCCGGCGACGGTGCGCTGGTCGAGCAGCACGTCGCCGATCGCACGCGCGTCATCGCCCACGCGCAGCCGGCGCAGGAATGCCTGCCAGTCGAAGCTGTCCGCCAGGATGTCCTGCCCCAGCGAGGCCAGCCGCGGGTCGATTCGAGTACGAGCGTCCGGCATCAGCTCCAGCACCGGCCCGTCGAACTCCACCACCTCCCAGCTCTCGCAGCGCACCACCAGCCACGCCCGCCTGCGCGCGCGGCGCCAGCGCTCGCCCCGGCGATGCACCGCCCACGCACCCGTCATGCGCAGATGCGAGTGCAGCGTCAACCCACCGTCGAAGCGCACGAACAGGTGCTTGCCATACGCGTCCACAGCGCGAACCGCCCGACCTGCCAGATGCTGGGACCAACGATCTGCGCCATGGCGAGGATGCGGTGCTTCGATCGCGTCCGGTACGCGCCCCTCCAACACAGCGCCGATCCGAGCGGCCGCCCGGTGGATCGTGTCGCCCTCCGGCATCCAGCTCAGATGGCGTGCAGCTGCGCCCGCGCTCCGCGCTGCCCACCCGCCGCCAGCTGGCGTGCCACGTCGTAGACCACGCGCGTGGCGTCCGCCACCGTGCCGTAATCAAGGTTCTCCGGCACGTCCGTTGGCAGGTGGTAGTTGGCCGGCGTGCGCCAGTCGGTGATCGACACCAGCGTCGCGATCGGGTAGCCGGCGCGGGCGGGGATCACGCTGTCGGTGGACGAGCGCGCGCGAAAGCCGCGCTCCAACCCCACACCCAGCCGCTGGGCGCTCGATGCCAGCAGGTCGCGTAGCCCCTGCCCCGGGTAGCGCTCCATCCACACCGGTCCCTCCGCCTCCAGCATCGCCAGATGCGGCGAGCCGACCGTGTCCAGGTTCACAAACCACGTGCGATCCGCCGGCAGTTCGTGGCGGTGACGCGCCATGAACGCGCGCACCCCGTCCTGCAGCGTCTCCTCCGCCCCACACGACACCAGCATCACGCGCACGCCGTCCAGCGGCTGCTCGCGCAGCAGCTCCGCCAGCGCCACCAGCGAGGCCACGCCCGACAGGTTGTCGTTGGCGCCCTGCACCGTCGCGTGGCGCCACACGTCCGCCACGATCGCCGTGCCCAGCGCGCCGATCACCAGCCCCACGCGGGCCATGCGCGGGCGGCCGGCAACGCGCCCGCTATCGTGAACAGCGGACCCGCCAGCCCGATCCACCACTGCGGCGGCGGCGTTTTCGTGCGGCCCATCAGCTTTGGCGCCAGCGCGTGCAGGCGACGCTGAAGCGTCTGGTCGAACAGCAGCCCCGACTGCGGCGCGTCGTGGTGCGCCAACACCACCAGCGTGGCCGGCGCCTTTGCCGTCGCGCCACGCTCAGCCGCGCCGTTCTCAGCCGCGCCGTTGTCTCTCACTTGCACCCCGCCACACTCGACGCGCGCCACCAGGTTGACCGTCTGGCGGCGGCGGCGCACCAGCCGCCGCACCACACGGGGACCGTTCTGGGCCTCGTCCACTATCCCCGCCAGTCCCGCCGCCGCCAGCAGCGCGCCGCCGCGGCGGCCGCTCATCACCAGCAGCGCCGCCGCCAAGCCGAGCGTGCCCAGACCCACTGCGGTGGGCGGGAAGATGCCCCACGAGGGCTCGTCCTCGAGCGCCACGTCCACGCCTGCCACCGACCGCAGCCTCGTGGCCAGCCACTCGGCCGCCTCGCGCTCCCCCGCCGAGCAGGGCGTGCGGTCGAGCGGCGCCAGCTTCTCCACCACATCCCTGAGCATGTCTTCTATCCGTGGGCGGTCGAATTCTGCACTCATAGGAAGCATTGTCCCTCACCGCGGTAGGTTGGCGCCTCACTCACGATCCGATCGCCTTCCAGCAGGTGCAGCGTGTTGAAGCGCTCGCACAGCTCACCGGCCTTGGCGTGGCGCATGTACACGCGCTCGCCCAGCGCCAGATGGTCGGCGACGCGGCCAATCAGCGGCGTCTGCACCTCCCCCGCTCCCTCCTGTGCGTCCAGGCGCAGGCCCACTCGGCAGATACGGTCGCGGCAGCCGCGCGCTGTCCGCCGGCCCCGACGCCAGGTAGCCGCCGCCCAGCGCCGTCATCACGCGCTTGCCGGGGCGGCGCACCAGCGGCAGCGCGAACAGCGCCGCCGGGCGCGGCTTGAACGCGCGGTAGGCGTCGAACAGCGTCGGCCCATACAACCCCGAGCCGGCCGTCACCTCAGTGATCGCCGGCTCCGACGCCGTGCTCTTCACGCTGCCCGTGCCGCCGCCATTGACGAACTCCAGCGGCGCGCCCGCCTGCTCCGCGATCTCCGACACCGCCGCCACGATCGCCGCGCGCCGGCGTGTCGAGCTCGCGCGCCGAGCGCGCCTGCATGGCGCGGATCGCCGCCGTGCGCAGCGGCCTGCCCGACGGTGAGTCGCCCACGCCCGCGATCTGCGCCTCGTAGGCCATGATCCCCACCAGCCGCAGGCGGTCGCGGGAGACGATCGCCCGCGCCAACGCCGTGGCCTGGTGCGGGGTGTGCACCGGCGAGCGCTTCACGCCCACGCGCATGCGCCCGCCCAAGAGCCACCAGCCGCAGTCCACGTCGATGCACACCCGCAGCGGCCCGCCACGAGCCCCGATGCACGCCTGCTCGATCAGCTCCAGGTGCTCCACGCTGTCCACCATCACCGTCACGCGCGCCTCGCAGCTCGTCAGTTCCCGCAGCGCGCGGCGGTCGGTGCTGGGGTAGGCCACCAGCAGATCCTCCGCGCCGTGCGACGCCAGCCACAGCGCCTCCTCCAGCGTGAACGCCATCGTGCCCTGGAAACCATCCAGCGCCAGCATGCGTTCCTGCAGCTCGCGGCAGCGCACCGACTTGCTCGCCAGCCGGATCGGCTTGGGGGACGGCACGGCGCACCAGCTCCGCCGCGTTGGCCCACATCGCGTCCATGTCAATCAGCGCGAACGGCGCCCGCAGGCCCAACGTGGCGCGCTCCAATCGCTCGTAGGCCGCGTCGGTCATCCCGAGCACCCGTTCGGTCCACGCGTTGGCGAAGCGCCGGTCGGGGTCCAGGCGCTCGCGCACCGCCTGGAATCGATCCCAATCGGGATAGCGCTGCCGCAGCGTGGCGGCCGTCTGGAAGTGGCGCTTGCCCCAGTGCGGGCGGCCGCCGAGCTCGTCCATGATCTCCTCGACCGCCCTGAAGTAGGGCTCCCACTCCATCCCCTGGAACATGTGCACCGCCACGAAGCCGCTGTCGCGGCCGTGCGGCGGTGCTGAGGAAGGCTTCGTCGCGCGGCCACCGTCCGCACCTCAATTGGGAACGGCACCGCGAATCCCCGCTGCTCGATCAGCTCCATCACACGGCGCACTGCCTGGGGCGTGTGCTCGCGTGGCAGCGAGTACTCCATCTCGGTGAAGCGCACGAGGCGCGGGCTGGCGAAGATCTCCGCCGAGCGGTCCACACGCGTGGAGCTGCCAGCCAGCCGCGTCACTAGGCGGTTGATCTGCGGGATGCGTGTCGGGTGGCGCCGTCCGATTCGACAGAACAGCTCGAACGCATGGTTGGTCAGCAGCACGTCGTTGGCGTATGCCGCCACGCGGCCGCGGGGCCGCGGGGCTTCCTCGGTGCGGTTGTTCGTGCGCATCAGCGCCGTGTGCGCATGCGGGAACACGAAGAACTCGAAGTGGTCGTTGCCCAGCGCCAGCTCCTCGAAGCGCTCCAGCGTGTCCTGCAGCGGCGCCGGCGCATCCACTCCGCGCAGCGTGAACGCGGGCACGCAGCTGCAGCGTCACCTCCGCGATCACCCCCAGCGCCCCCAGGCCCACACGCGCCGCGGCGAACACCTCCGGGTCGCGCTCGCTCGGAGCACTTGAGCGTCGAGCCGTCGGCGAGCACCAGCGTCAGCTCGCGCACCTGCGAGGAGATGTTGCGCAGCTTGGCGCCCGTGCCGTGCGTGGCGGTGGAGATCGCGCCCGCGATCGCTCTGCACGTCGATGTCGCCCAGGTTTTCCAGCGCCAGGCCGTGAGCCAGCAGGCGCCTGCTCAGCTCACGGATCGTGATGCCCGCCTGCACGCGCACCAGCCCGCTTGCGCGGTCGACCTCGAGCAGGCCGGCGAGCCGGTCGAGCGAGACCAGGATCCCCTCTGTGCAGGCGATGTCGCTGAAGGAGTGCCCGCTGCCCACCGCGCGCACTTTCAGGTCGCGCTGGCCCGCATGCGCCACCACCTCCGCCAGCTGCGTGAGCGGGCCGGGCGCTCGCGGCTCGTAGGCGCGCAGCGCTCGTCCCCGGCCCAGTTGTGCCATGACGCAGCGCTCTCGTGGGTATCAGCTAGGCTCGCTCATCAGATGCCCGACACCGAGCCTACTGCCAGCGTGGCCGGGCTGGCCTCGCGAGCACGCTCACTTCCGACCCCCGGGGCGCGTCGAGCCACCGTGATCGGCGCCGGATCATTCGGCACCGCGCTGGCTGTGCTGCTTGCGCGCGGCGGCTTGCGCACAACGCTTCAGACGCGCACGCCCGAACAGGCCGCCGAGATCGACCGCCAGCGCGAGAACCCACATACCTGCCCGGCGTCGAGCTGCCCCCGGGACTGCGCGTGGAGCCCGCCGCCAACGGTCTGGCACGCGCCGACTTCGTGTTTCTGGCGGTGCCCTCGCACGGCCTCGGCGAGGTCATCGAGCGGCTGGGCGCAGGCGGACTCGGCAGGCCACCGCCGTGGTGTCGGTCGCCAAGGGGCTCGTCCCGCCGCGAGGGCCTGCCGCCGACCGTCGTGCTGAGCGCGCGCTTCGGACAGATCGCGTGGCGTGCCTGGGCGGCCCCGCGCACGCACAGGAGATGGTGCACGCCGGCGCAGGACTCGTGGCCGCCTCCAGCGAGCAGGAGCTGGCGCGGACGCTCGCGCAGGTGTTCACGCGCGCCGGTGTCGTGTGCGAGCAGTCCGACGACCCTGTCGGCGTGGAGCTGGCCGGAGCGGCCAAGAACGCCGCCGCTCTCGCCGCCGGCGCCACAGAGGCGCAGGGGTTGAACGCCGCCGGCGCCGCCGCCGGGCACATCTTTGCCGAGGTATGGCGCTACGCGAGAGCCTGGGCGCCGGCCCGAGTCGATGATCGGGCTGGCCGGCGCCGGTGACCTGGTGGCGACAGCGCTGCGCGCGAGAGCCGCAACCGACGCGCCGGCGAGCTGCTGGCGGCCGGCGTGGCCGCCGCGGAGATACCCGCGCGAGATCGGGCAGGCGGTCGAGGCGCTGGAGTCGGTGCCACTGCTGGCGCGCGCGCTCGAGGCCAGGCATGCCGCGCCCGTCACCAGCGCGCTCGGACGGCTGATCTCCGGCGAGCTGCCGCTCGATGACTGGGTGGCGCTCGTGCGCGCCACCGTTCCGCCGCCGCCGGCGCTGTGGCGCCGGCGCCCGCAGCCCGGCTTCTGGCGACGGGCCTGGCGGCGAGCGGTGGGCACGCCCTCGCACTGACCGCTCCAGGGCGTGGTGGTGTTTTCTGTGCTTTGTTGGGAAAGTGCGTATGGCTATGGTATATACGTGCTGTATATACAATAGCGTAACGCTCGACAAAATCAAGATAAAAGGGACCGGTGGCCCACCATGCCGAAGCGTCGAGACGAAGAAGTCGATCCGGTCAAAGGCCTCTCACTCGACCCCGAGGTCTTCCTCGAGGCCCAGCAACGGCGGGAAAGAGCGTTGCGCATGCAGGACGCCATCCGCCCCGGGCGCACCACGCCCATCGCGTCCGCTTCGATCAGTTCACCCTCAGCCGGCTCAAGGCGCTCGCCGCGCTGCGCAACACCGGCTACCAAACGCTGCTCAAGGAATTCGTCGTCGAGCGCCTCTATGAGGAGGAGAAGCGGACCGGCATCATCGAGTAGCTCGCTCCATGAGCGTCGCCAGCACAGCCTCGTACACGCCCGCGCCATGTCCCGCCTCGCACACCCGCACGTTCTCGTACGCCGCCATCGCCTCGCGGATCGAAGGGTCGCGCTCGACCGCGTTGGCGACCAGCCAGAACGTGTCGACCTCGGCGCGCACGCCAGGTCCTCGCGCGAGTCGCCCACCGCAAACGTCTCCTCGCGCGCGTAGCCGCGGATGCGCCGGTGCAGCGCCACCGCCGCCGCCTTCGACGCCCCCGCCGGCACCAGGTGATAGCCGCGCACGTGCTGCAGCGCCGCCAGCGCCGCCGAGCGGCGGTTGACGACGCCGTTGTCCACCAGCCGCAGGTTCTCGTGGCCGTGCTCCGCCAGCAGCGCGATCGACCTCCACGGCGTCCACCAGGCCGCGGAACAGGTGCGAGACTTCGCGCTGCACGTGCCACGGCTCGTGGTACTCCAGGCGCCCCGCGTAGCGCTCCAGCAGCAGCGCCGGCGCGCCCGAGCGCTCGATCTGCTCGGCGATCGTCAGCTCGCCCGGCAGCAGCTCGCCGGTCAGCCAGTGCTCCTCGCCGTCCAGCACCACGCACGCGCCCGCCTCGAAGATGAACGAGCACTGCCCCAGCAGACGCGCGTCCTCGTTCACCTGCGCGCGGCGCCGGCCCGACATCAGCACCATCTCCACGTCCGCCCGCAGGCACGCCTGCATCGCGCGCACGCCGTCGATCGTCGACCTCGCCCTCGCCGTCGTGCAGCAGCGACGCGCCGCGGCCCAGCAGCGTGCCGTCCAGGTCCAGATACAGGCAGCGCGTGCCCATCGCGCCGCTCACGCCACGCTCACGCCGCCAGCGCCGGGCGCTCGACCGGCGCCGCGTCCGGCACGCCGACGATCGGCGAGCCGCCCCTCGCTCGCGCGGCGGGCGATCGTCGCCAGCACCGTCTCCGCCATCGGCGTCAGCGCCGACAGCGGCTGGTGGGAGTTGCGGTGCTCCTCCAGGTCCACCTGCGCCATCCCATCCAGCCCCACCGCCCGCCACGCGTCGATCAACATCGCCACCTCCACGCCGTAGCCCGTCACGAACGGCAGCTCTTCGCAGCAGCTCGCGCCGCGCCGCCACCTCGCCCGCCAGCGGCTGGCGCACGCCAGCCAGCTCAGGGAAGAACAGCGCGAAAGCGGGCCGCGCCAGCAGATGGTTGACGCGCCCACCGCCCTCGGCGGCGAATCCGCCTCAGCAGCGGCCGGCGGTAGAACGCCTTCACGAACGACACCTCCTGCTCGCACACCAGCGGGCCGATCAGGCCCGTGGCGAAGTGCGCGCGAGAAGCCCTCCGTGTCGGCGTCCAGGAAGCACACGAGCTCGCCGTCGAGCGCCCACAGCGCGCGCCACATCGCGTCGCCCTTGCCCAACACCGGCCCGTGGGGGCTCATCAGCTCGCGCTCCTGCCACACCGTCGCGCCCGCATCGCGCGGCCACCCGGCCGTGCCATCACGCGAGGCCGCATCCACCACCACGATCTCGTCGATCGCCCCCCGCTCGCGCAGCTTGACCAGCTCGCCCACGATCGCCCCCACCGTCTCAGCGCACTCGCGCGCGGGCAGGCACACCGTGATGCTTTGCTCGCCGCTCGGCCGCGATCCGCTCGGCGGTGTAGCGCGAATGGTGGAAGGAGCGGGTTTGCGCCCAGCGCTCAGCCGCGGTCATGGACATGCCCCCTACTATCTCAAGTCCTTGGCCATCGACCGCACAACCGAGCCGTGGAGCGCGCTGCTGGACGCCGGGCGCGCCGATGGCCGACTCGTGCGCGAGGCAAGCGAAGGACCCGGCAAGGCGCGCCTGGTCGACGTGCCGGCCGAGCTGCACCCCGAAGTGGCGGCGGCGCTTGTACGCCTGGGGATCGAGCGCCTCTACTCCCATCAGGCGCAGGCCATCCACGCCGCCTGGGCGGGGCCCACCATCGTCACCACCGGCACCGCGTCCGGCAAGTCGATGTGCTTCAACCTGCCCACGCTGGACGTGCTCTGCCGCGACACGCGCGCGCGCGCGCTGTACCTGTACCCCACCAAGGCGCTCGCCCAGGACCAGGCCCGGGCGCTTGCGTCGTTCGGGCTGACCAAGCGGGTGCGCCCGGCCATCTACGACGGCGACACGCCGCGCGAGGCGCGGGCGCAGATACGCAAGAGCGCCAACGTGGTGCTGACCAACCCCGACATGCTGCACGTGGGGATCCTGCCCAACCACGCCGCCTGGGCAGAGCTGTTCTCCAACCTGGCCGTGGTGGTCATCGACGAGGCGCACGTCTACCGCGGCGTGTTCGGCTCGCACGTGGCCAACGTTCTGCGGCGCCTCCGGCGGATCGCGGCCGCCTACGGCACTGCACCGCGCTTCCTGCTGACCTCCGCCACCATCGCCAATCCGGTCGAGCTGGCCGAGCGCCTGACCGGCCTGGAGGACGTCAGCCTGATCGACCAGGACGGCTCGCCCGCGCCGCAGCGGCGAATCGCCATGTGGAACCCGCCGCTGACCGACGACAGCGCTGGGCACGCGCCGCTCCGCGCTCGGCGAGGCGGCCGACCTGCTCACCGGCCTGGCGCGCGACGGCGCGCGCACGATCTGCTTCATGAAGTCGCGCAAGGGCGTGGAGGTGCTCAGCCGCCTGGTCAAGGAGGCGCTCGCGGACAGCCATCCCGAGCTGGCCGAGCTGGTCGTGCCCTACCGCGCCGGCTACACCGCCCAGCAGCGCCGGGAGCTGGAGGCACGGCTGACCGCCGGCGAGCTGCGCACCGTGATCACCACCGACGCGCTCGAGCTGGGCATCGACATCGGCGAGCTGGACGCCTCCGTGGTGGTCACGTTCCCCGGCACCGTCGCCTCGCTGCGGCAGATGTGGGGGCGCGCCGGACGCCGCGGACGGGGCCTGGCCGTCGTACGTGGCCGGGGAGGACGCGCTCGACCAGTTCTTCTGCCGCCACCCCGAAGAGTTCCTCGACCGGCCTGTCGAGGCCGGCGATCCTCGACCACGAGAGCGCGCTGATCTACCGCGCGCACCTGCTGTGCGCCGCGCACGAGGGCCCGCTGGACGGCCACGATGCTGAGTTCCTGGGGCCCCGGTGGGAGACGCACGCCGAACTGCTGGAGAGCGCCGGCGCCCTGCGGCGCCGCGGGGTGGCCGGCACCTATGTACCGCGCCAGTCCGGGCGGCTACCCCGCCGCCGAGGTGTCGCTGCGCTCGGCCTCAGCCGAGAGCTTCGCCATCGTGGACGTGTCCTCCGGCGAGCTGCTCGGCTCCACCGAGGCCGCACGCGCACACTCCACCGTGCACGAGGGCGCCATCTACATGCACATGGGCCGCTCCTACGAGGTCCGTGAACTCGATCTGGAACGCCGCCGCGCGCTCGTCACCCCGTTCGACGGCGACTGGTACACCCAGCCCAAGAGCGACACCGACACCGAGATCGTGCGCCTGCTGGATCGTCGCCAGGCGCTCGGCGTGACGCTGTCCTTCGGCGAGGTCAGCGTCACCGACACCGTGCTCGCCTACCAGCGCCGGCGGCTGTCCGACCACGCGCAGATCGACATCCAGGCGCTCGACCTGCCGTCCACCAGCTTCTCCACACAGGCGCTGTGGTTCGAGCTGGACGCCGCCCAGCTGGCCGACACGCTGGGGATGGAGACGCTGCTGGGGGCGCTGCACGCCACCGAGCACTCGCAGATCGCCGTGCTGCCGCTGATCGCGATGTGCGACCGTTGGGACATCGGCGGCCTGTCCACCAACTTCCACCCGCAGACCGGCGTGCCCACCATCTTCATCTACGACGGGCACCCCGGCGGCATCGGCATCACCCGCACCGCGTTCCAGCGCTTCGAGGAGCTGTGTGGCGACGCGCACCGCCTGATCGCCGGCTGCCCCTGCGCCAGCGGCTGTCCCTCTTGCGTGCAGTCGCCCAAGTGCGGCAACCTCAACGAACCGCTGCACAAGGCCGGCGCGCGCGTGCTACTCGAGCAGCTGCTGGCTGCCCGCGCCGAGCCCGTCATGGGCGCTGCGCTCTGAATGGGCTCGCGAACTGTTTGAAGCAGAACATGGGCAGAGCTATCGTCATCGTTGACTGGATGAAGCGGCCCGCGTTCGTGCTGGTGCTGGCGCTGGTGGCACTCGCCACCACGGTCGCCGACGCCGAAGCGCCGCCCACCCAGTCGCTGATCTTCGAAGGCCCCGGAGGGCGCGTGGCGCTGACGCGCTGGACGCTGCGCAAGGACCCCTCCAACGTCGGCGCCGCGCAAGGCTGGCAGCGAGGCGGCTTCTCCGGCGCGACCGTCAGCGTCCCCAACGTGGTCAACCCCGCCCCCTACAGCGGGCACGCCGGCGCGGTCAACTACGAAGGCTCGGTGGCCTGGTACCGCACCACGTTCAAGGCACCGGCAGCGGGTGTGTATGCGCTGAGCTTCCAGTCGGCCAACTACCTGGCCAGCGTGTGGGTGGACGGCCACGCGCTGGGCTCCCACCACGGCTCCTACCTGCCGTTTGAAATGCGCCACAGCGTGGCCGCCGGCACGCACACGGTGGTCGTGCGCGTGGACTGGCGCAATCCGGGGCAGCAGGCCCGCGAAGGCTTTCACCGCACGTGGTTCAACTGGGGCGGCCTCGACGGCGAGGTCGACGTGCGTGCTGTCGGGCAAAGCGAACTGTCACAGCCGATGGTGCAGACGACGCTCACGCCGAACAGCGCACAAGCGACCCAGGCGAGTGTGCAGGTGAGCGTGATGGTCCACAACTACGGGCCGGCCCGGACGCTCACGCCCACCGGCTCGCTCGTGCGCGGCACGCAGACGATTCCGCTCAGCTTCCCGGCAGTGACCCTGGCCCACGGCCAGCTCTCCATCGACACCACGACGGCCACGGTAGCGCAGCCGGCCTTGTGGTCGCCCGCCAGCCCCAACCTCTACCAACTCAGCATTGCGGTGGGCGAAGAGAGCAGCTATTCGGCCCGCATCGGGCTGCGCCAGCTGAGCTGGCATGGCGGGCACGCTTACCTCAACGGCGCGCTTTTGACGCTGCACGGAGCCAGCATCCAGGAGGACGCCCGGGGCCACGGCGACGCGCTGACGCCGTCCGATCAGGACACGATCGTGGCCGAGCTGAAGGTGATTCACGCCAACGTGGTGCGTACCCAGCACCCGCTCGACCCGGGGCTTTTGGAACGCCTGGACGCGGCCGGGATCCTCGTGTGGCAGGGCGTCGGCCCAGTGGAAGGCGCCGCCAACTGGTACTCCACCACGCCGCGGCTTGACGCCGAAGCCGAGCAGCAGGCGCGCACGGCTGTGCTGGCCGATCAGCTGCACCCCTCGATCTTCGCCTGGAACCTGGTGGACGAGGTGGCGTTGAACGGCCGTGACAGCGCCGAGGTCAGCTACGTGCAGACGCTCACGCGCTGGCTTCACCAACACGACCCCACGCGGATGGTGGCGGTGGATGTGTGGGGCGATCACCCGCCGGTGCACGCCGGTGCGCTGTACTCCGAAGTGGATGCCATCGCCGAGACGGACTACTCCGGTTGGTATGACTACCCGAGCGACACGCCCAGCCAGCTGGAGGCCAAGATGCGCCAGCGCCTGACGGCGATGGAGCGCACGTTCGCCGGCAAGGTGCTCGTGATCAGCGAGTTCGGGGCCGAATCCAACGGCCTCAACCCGCCCGGGAGCCCCGGCAGCTACAGCTACCAGGCCAAGCTGCTGGCCGAGCACATAGTGGTGTACGCCGCCGACCCGAAGCTGACCGCGATGATGGTGTGGGTGCTGCAGGACTATCCGCTGGAGCCCACGTTCTCCGGCGGCTCGATCCACCACGTGCTGCCCAACCTCAAGCTGATCGAAGGGATCAACCAGAAGGGGCTGTTCACATATGGCGGGCGGGCCAAGCCGGGGGTTGTGAGCACGGTGGCGCGGTTGTTCGGCGCGCTGCCGAAACTCTAGACCTGGTTCCCCCGCGCGATCTTGCGCAGGTCGATCGTGGCGTCATACAGCTTCGCGTCCACGCCCTCCTCGAGTGCCACCTCGCGCAGCGGCCTGCCTGAGGCGGTGGCCTTTTTGACGATCACGGTGGCCTTGTCGTAGCCGATCGCGCCGTTCAGCGCGGTGGCCACAGCCAGCGTTGCGCCGGCGGAGGCGGCGGCGCCGTCCTTGTTGACCTGGATGCCGTCCACGCACTTCTCCGCGAATGCGCGGGCGGTGGCGGACAGCAGCGTGAGCGACTGCAGCAGGTTGCGCGCGATCAGCGGGATGCGCACGTTCAGCTCGAACTGGCCCTGCAAGCCTCCGACGGTGATGGCGGTGTCGTTGCCGATCACCTGCGCCGAGACCTGCAGCACGACCTCGGGGATCACCGGGTTGACCTTGCCGGGCATGATCGAGGAGCCCTTCTGCAGCTCCGGCAGGAAGATCTCGCCGATGCCGGCGCGCGGCCCGGAACCCATCAGCGCGAGGTCGCCGGCGATCTTGGTCAGCGACACGGCCACCACCTTCAGCGCGCCTGAGAGCTCCACCAGCGCGTCGCGGTTGGCCTGCGCCTCGAACGGATCGAGCGGCGCTGCGATCTGTTTGAGGCCGGATTCCTTCTTCAACAGCGCGCGCACCTTCTCGGCGAACTTGGCGTGGGTGTTCAGGCCTGTGCCGGTGGCGGTGCCGCCCAGCGGGATCTGCCCCACGTGCACGAGCGCCGAGGACACCCGCTCCTGCGCGAGCGCCATCTGCGCGGCGTAGCCGGCGAACTCCTGCCCGAGCGTGACCGGCACCGCGTCCATCAGGTGCGTGCGTCCGGACTTGACCACGTTCTGAAAGCTCTTGCCCTTCTTGGCGAACGAGCGCTCCAGCAGTTTCAGCGCCGGCAGCAGCTGGTTCTGGGCAACGTCCAGCGCCGCCAGGTGCACGGCCGAGGGGAACACGTCGTTTGAGGACTGCCCGAAGTTGACGTGGTCGTTGGGGTGCACGCCCTCGCCTGCCAGGTTGGCGATGACCTCGTTGGCGTTCATGTTCGTCGACGTCCCCGAGCCGGTCTGGAACACGTCGATCGGGAACTGCGCGTCGTGCTTACCGGCCGCGATCTCGCCGGCCGCTTTCTGGATCTTTCCGGCGCTGCGCTTGGAGATCAGGCCGAGCTCGCCGTTGACGGCGGCGGCGGCGCCCTTGATGCGGGCCAGCCAGTGGATCACGGACACGGGCACGGTCTCGCCGGAGATGGGGAAGTTCTCGACGGCCTTGGTGGTCTCTGCACCCCACAGCTGCTGATCGGTCGGCATGTTCTCTCCTGGTTGGGCTTGGGCGCGGCCTAGCCTATCCACAGAACGCGGCGAGCTCCCGCGCGAGCCCCACGGGGTCGTCGTAGGCCATCAGGAAGCCGGTGCTCTCGAGCACTCGCAGCTGCCCGTTGGGCAGCAGCGCGAGCGCCTCTTCGGCACCGGCCAACGGGTGCATGGGATCCTGGTCGGCCCACAGCAGCAGCACCGGCATGTCCAGCTGTGGATAGAGCTCGAGCAGGTGGGCCTGTGCCCCGCGCGGCCAGGCGCGCGCGCACTTGGCCCACGAGCGTGCGAGGCTCGAGTTGCCGGGCACGTCGGCGAAGGCGTGGCGGAACAGGTCGGCGGCGGCCGGGTTGGATCTCACCGACAGGCGCAGCCCGCGCTCGGGCGTGAACAGGGCGCTCGCTCCGTAGGTGAGCAGCCGGTCGAGCCCCGGTATCGCGGCTCCCCGCGCCACCAGCTGCCACGCGTTACGCGCGCGGACGTGCGCGGGCTCGGTGTGCAGGCGGTTGGGCATCAGCACCAGCCGCGCGGGGTTCACACGTCCGGTGCGGACGGCGTGCAGCGCGATCTCCGCGCCGGCGCCGTGCCCGGCCAGCAGCGGCCGCGGGCCGAGCACCTCGGCGGCGAACCCGCCCAGCACCTCGGCGAACCAGTCGAGCGTGTAGGGGTGGCGGGGACGGTCCTCGGAGTCGCCGTGCAGCGGCAGGTCGGGCAGCACCACGCGGTAGCGATCTGTCAGCGCCTCAACCGCCGGCTCCCACTCCTTGTATGACAGCAGGCCGGAGTGCAGCAGCGCCAGCGGCGGGCCGGCACCGAGCTCGCGGTAGGCCACGCGCGCGCCGTCGGGATGGTGGTAGAGGCGGAGCCTCATCGGCTGCCAATGCGAAGGGCCACACCAACATCGTAGATAGCGACTACGCGGAGTCCTGCTCGTGTAGGGCGCTTTGCGACCGTCAGGCTTGACGCAGACGCCCGAGCAGTTCGTCGAATCCGCGCTGCAGGCCGAGCATCCGCGGTGAGCGGAAGCCCAGGCTGATGACGAGGAAGAGCACGATGCGCGAGATGACGGCCGCCATGGCAACGACCGCCATGGCGGCCCGCGGATGTGGGTAGTAGCGGCGGATACTTGCCAGGTAGTGGGGTGAGGCGAGCGCAAATCCCTCGCTGCTGCCGCCGCCCAGATGAACGAAGCCCGCCGCCGGAAACACTTCGCGCCGCCAGCCGGCGTGCGCCATCCGCCGCTGCCACTCGGTCTCCTTCGAGGTAGAGGAAGAACCCCTCGTCGAGCGGCCCGGTGGCGGCTGCGGCCTCGCTGCGCACGAGCATCACGGCGCCGGTGGCGTGAGCTATCTCCCGCGGATGGCCGAGCTGCGCGCGCGGCACGTGATGGGGGTCGACCCGCCTGCCCCGCACCAGGAAGGCTAGCGGCGTGCAGAAGTCCACAAACAGTGTCAGCAGGTTGGGGAAGCGGCGGTGTGCGTTGTCCTGCGGCGAGCCGTCGCGCAAGTAGAGCAGCGGCGCCAGCAGGCCTGTGCCGGGCATGCTGTCGAGGTATCTGACCAGCTCTTTTAGAGCGTCGCCTTCGGCGAACGCATCCGGGTTCAATAGCAGCAGGTGGCGTCCATGGGCAAGCGCGATCCCGGCGTTGTTGCCGGCCGCGAAGCCGCGGTTGGCGCCCAGCTCGACGATCCGTGCCTGCGGCCGTCGCTCGCGCATGAACGACAGGTCCCGCTCGCAGGACCCGGCGTCCACCACGATCTCCTCGAGGGTTAGATCGCCAGCCGAGCGTGCCGCCCGCTCGAGTGCCTTGACTGTCAGCTCGGCGCTGCGGTAGTTGACAACGATCACCGAGACGTCGGGGCGCGTGCTCATCCGGGTGGACCGGCTGTTGGACGGCTCATACGCCCGGAGCGTGCGCCTTGACCTGGCGTACCACGCGACGCAATCGCTTGTGGTCGAGTGTCGCGAACACGCGTCCTCGCAGCGCGTCGCTTTTCCGCGGAAGCCTCGTGGGTGCGCGCTCCAACGCCTTGCGGTAGTCGTCAAGCAGCGTCCTTGCGACCCCGTCCCAGGTGCGCTGCTCGGCATACGGGTCACTCAGCGCTTCGCGCAACGCGACCTCCAGTTCCTCGGGTGTATGCAGCTTGCGCAGGTTGGAGGTGCGCTCAGGTAGATCGCTGAACCACTCGGTGTCGTTGACGAACACGGGACGGCGCGTGCCGATAGCCAGCGGCGCGCCGGCGCTGCCACCGGAACGGTGATCGCCGTCGTACCAGAGCACGATCGCGTCGGAGTCGCGCAGCCAGTGGAACAGCTCCTCGGTCTCCAACCAGCGATCCTCGCCGAAGCTGTGTTGGAAGTCCCACCCGTTGCGTTCGCAGACCGCCGCGATGATGTCCAGGCGCGACTTGCCCAGTCCGAAGGTCTTGATGACGGGCTTGCGCAGATCGATCCCCTGCGGAATCAGGCGCCGCGGACCCACCCCTACATCGTCGCGGTGTGCGTAGAGGAGGTCGACCAGGTCATATGGGAACAGCAGCACTCCACCCTTGTCGTGATAGGTGAGCGCCGTCACACCGGAGAAGCGGCGCAGCAGTTCGATGAGACGGCCGCGGTCGTAGAAGAGGTTGCTGTACTGGATGTGAAGCACGTCGAAGCTTAACTGCAGGATCGCCTCCACATCCAGGTCGAACCTGTGTTGGGGATGCCAGATCTGCACATCGAACGCTGGCGATGCCCACTCCTCGTACGGAGCCACCGCGCGATCGCCGAAGTTGCGTGAGCTCAGCACCGTCACGTCGACGTCGCCCTGCCGGTGCAGAGCGTCCACCAGGTGTCGTGAGTACTCGGCTATCCCACAGCGGGTGTTCCAGGTGGTGAGTAGTCCTATGCGAATCGACATGCACCCGCTCCGCGACGCCTAGTAGGTGGTGTCGCAGCCGACGAGATCTAACGGTGTGCGCCGTGAGATCGGCTTCTGACTGGTCCGTGGAGCAAGCACTACTCAGAAGCTAGCAACGCCCACCAGCTCGACCATTGGGGTGACATCGCGCGAGCAGTGGCGCTCGTCGGGGCGCGCTGCCGGGCGCTCGAGAACTGCCGTGAAAGCTGGCATTTCCCGCTTCTCTGCGGATCCCTTCACATGCCAAAGTGATGACATGAAGACGGTGAAGAGTTGGCGGTTTCGTCTCCGACTGCTGGGGTTTCACCACTGCGGCCCTGCGTGCGCAGAAACGCGTCGGCCTCCTTCGAGCGCGGCTGGGGTGCCGATCTCGTAGAAGCGTGTGGCGGTGCTCACCCCGCACAGCTCCCCGCGCTCGGCGAGCACGTTGTAGAGAACCGACAGATCGCTCTCGCTGTCGGCCACGCGATCCAGCGCAGCGGCGGTCAATCCCCCCAGGCCGTAGTCGATCCACTCCATCTCCGGCGTCGGGTTGCGCTTGTCGTAGGCGGTCACGCGACCGTGCTCGTAGCTCGCGTTCGAAACGTCCCAGCGGCCGGCGTTGCGCAGCACGACCATCAGCGCGGGCAGCCCGCTGCGCCGCCAGGCGCCCGCCACGGCCCCGTAGTCGATGCGCAGATAGGTGTCGCCGTAGAGCACCAGGAAGCGCTCTCCCAGCAGCCCGACGGCGCGTCGAATCGCGCCGAGCGTGCCGTCCAGCTCGGGGCCGTCGTGGCTGTAGGCGATCTGTATGCCGAAACGCTCGGCGCCGATCTGCGCTTCGATCGTCTCCCCGCGGTAGCCCACGCAGATGACGGCCGCGCGGACCCCGTGCGCGGCCAGCAGGCGCAGCTGGTGAATCAGGAACGGCTCGCCCGCGACCTGCACCAGCGGCTTGGGCATACCCCCCGCACGCTCTCCCAGGCGCGTGCCGAGCCCGCCGGCGAGGATGCAGACGGGCGGCGGCTGCTCGCTGCGCACGTCACTCCTCCCCCCACTCCAGGCCGCAATCGCCGGGCACGATTCGCCGCAGCGTGTAAACGTCGGACTGCAGGTCGTCCAGGTGCGCGGGCAGCTGCGCCCACGGATCCCACACGGCGCTCAGCAGCTTGCCGGTGATGCCGTCGCTTGCGCCGGAGCCGAGGAAGACCGCGAGCTCGGCGCCCATCTGCAGCGGGACGCCGCCGCTTCGCTGCTGCTCCAGGGCGCGCCGGTGGAAGTCCTCGCCGACGCGCTCGGGGCCGGCGCTGATGACCTCGTCGAGCATCCTCGTGTTGAGCGCTCCGGGTGCGATCGAGTTGACGTCGACGCCGTGCTCGCGCAACTCCAGCGCGATCGTCTCGGCGAAGCGCACCACGGCGGCCTTGGAGGCCGCGTAGGCGCTCAGCCCCGGCAGCGGGCCGGTGGCGCCCCCGCCCGAGAGCTGGACGATCTTGCCGTAGCCGCGGGCGCTGAAGTGGGAGGCGAGCGCGCGTACGGGCAGCACGGAGCCGAGCAGGTTGATCTCCAGCGCCCGCGTCCACTCCGTCCAGTCCACCTCTGCGATAGTGCCCTTGGGTCCATACACGCCGGCGTTGCACACGAGGATCGTGACCTCGCCGAGGCCCTCCAGGGCGCTCTGCACGAGCCGCTGCACGTCGCTCTCGCTCGACACGTCGGCAGGTTGCGCGAGCACCTTCTGGCCGGGCATTGCGCCGTCCTGCAGCTCGGCCGCCGCCCGCTCGAGCGCCGTGCCGTCACGGCCGCAGATCAGGATGCCGGCCGCGCCGGCGTCGAGGTACGCGCGCGCGATCTCCTTGCCCAGGCCGTGGCTTGCGCCGGTGATCAAGGCGGTGCGCCCCGCCAGCGCACCGCTCACGATCGCGCCTCGGTCACCGCTGTGGGCTGGGCGTCGGTCTGCGCGGCGGCGTTTGGCCGCATCCCAACACGCACGTAACAGACCTGCGGATACTCGGCGAGCATTCCCCGCAGGGCGCCCGCGGGGTCGACGATCTGCGCCAGCGCCAGCGCGTCGAGCAGCTCCTGGACGGGCACCGCCAGATAGTGCGGCCAGGGCGTGCACAGCACGAGCGCCTCGGCCGCGGCGGCGGCGTCGAGCGGCGTAGCGCAGAGCCGGACCTGACCGGCGAGCTCCTCCGGCAGCGCGCTCACCGACGGGTCGTGGGCGCTGACGATCGCTCCTTCGGCCGCCAGCCAGCGGCACAGCTCGATCGCGCTGGAGCGGCGCAGGGTGTTGGTGTGAGGCTTGTATGTCAGTCCCCAGATCGCCACGCGCCTGCCGGCCAGCGCGCGCTCGCGGCGGACGTCGGGGGCGAGCAGCTCCAGCAGCTTGCGGCGTGTCCACAGCTTGTGCGCGGCGTTGCCGTCGGCCACCCCGTCGAACACGTGGGCGGGCAGCCCGCAGCCAGCGGCCAGCCCGCGCAGGAAGCCGATGTCGCGCGCGAGCGTGCCGCCGGCGAAGGCGTCACCGGGGCCGAGATAGGCGCGCGGCCCGATCCGCCGCTCGCTCTTCAGGCCGCGTGAGACCTCCTCGGCGTCGGCGCCAACCGACTCGCAGATCTCGGCGATCTCGTTGATGAACGCGACCGACGTGGCCAGGAACCCGTTGAGCGCGTGCTTGGTCATCTCGGCCGACTCCACCCGCATCCACTGCACCTCGGCGCTGAACGGGGCGAGCAGCTCGGCCAGCTCGAGCCGGTCGGCCTCACTGCGCACGCCGGCCACGATCCGGTCGGGCTGGCGGAAGGAGTCGAGCGCGCTGCCCAGCCGCAGGTTCTCGGGCACGCAGGCGAAGCGCAGTCCGGCCTCGGGCCTTGCGGCGGCGACTCTCTCTGCCAGCCTGGCGATGCTGCCGACGGGCAGCTGCGAGGAGACGATCACGAGCGCGCCCGGGCGCAGGTGCGAGAGCGAGCGCACGGAGTTGTCCAGCACCCACTCGACGTCGGCGTTGTCGTCGTCGGCCACCGGGGTGTCGAACGCGATCCACGCGCAGTCGGCGGCGGCGAGCGCCCGCGGGTCGCCGCTGAAGCCGAGGCGAGCGTTGTTGAGCCGCATCAGCTCTTCCAGGCCCGGCTCTGCCACCGGTGGGCGACCGGCCCTGAGCTCGCCCAAGGCGGCCGGGTCGGGGTCGATGCCGATCACCTGGAAGCCGGCCTCGGCCAGGCAGCCGGCGATCACGCTGCCGAGGTGCCACAGGCCGATCACGCCGACGGTGCGCGGGGCGCTCGGCTCGACGGCGCCCGCGCTCATCCGGCCCGTCTCAGCATCGCCGGGCGGGCACGGGCGTCGGCGTCGCTCGCGTAGGCGGCCTCCACCTGCTGCCAGGCATCGAGTGCGGATGTCAGGTCGCCGTTCAGCGCGCGTCCGTCGCCGGCCAGCACGGCGGCGGCGAAGTGCTCCCATTCGGCCGTCCAGGAGCCGTCCTCGGCCGGGTAGGCGATCTCCTCGAGCGTCGGCGGCCCGAGCTCGGGGCCCATCTCATAGATGCGCAGCCGCTGCGGGCCGTACGAGCGCACGAGCCCGTCGACTTGCAGCTTGGCGGTGAGGCAGTAGATCTCGAGCGAGAACAGGTTCTTCCACTCGGTCCAGCTGACGTGCAGCATCGCCCACGGCGCGGTGCGCTCGCCGGCCAGGCCGAGCAGCAGCGCGGCGTTGTCCTCGACCTCGGCGTCCCAGAACTGGGTGCGCAGCAGCGCCGAGTGCAGCGGCAGCGGGCCCGCCAGCCAGTTGCTCAGATCGAGCAGGTGCATGCCCTGGTCGATCAGCTCGCCGCCGCCGGAGCGCGCCGGGTCGGCGCGCCACTCGCGGTCATAGCCCGGCCGCCCGCCGTGGCCGTAGCGGGCGCGCAGGTGCATCAGCGGGCCGTGGCGCGCCGCTGTGAACCTCCTCGGCCGCGCGCGCGATCCCGGGGTGGAAGCGGTGGTTGAAGCCGACCTTGACCAGCCGCCCGCTGGCGTGCTGGCACTCGATCAGCCGCTCGACCTCGGCGCTCGAGATGGCGGCGGGCTTCTCCACGAGCACGTGCGCGCCCGCCGCCAGCGCCTGCTCGGCCAGGCCGGCGAGCTGGTCGTGGACGGTGGCCACCACCACCACGTCGGGGTTCAGCCGCAGCAGCTCATCGGGTGTCGCGCATAGCTGTGCTCCGTGGCGGCTGGCCAGCTCATTGGCCGCGAGCCTGTTCGAGATCGCAGCACCCCACCAGCTGATCCTGCGGAGTGAGCGCGGCGGCGCGCTTTGCTCCGATCTGCCCGCAGCCGATCACCCCCACCGTGAGGCCGGGGCGGCTCATGCGTATTCGCTGGCGTAGGCGCCGCTGAACTCGAAGTCGAAGGCCAGCTCGGGCGCGTTCTCCTGCTCCATCGCTTGGCGGGTCTCCTCGGGGCGCAGCGTGTACACGAGCAGGAAGCCGCCGCCGCCGGCGCCGACGAGCTTGCCGCCGATGGCTCCGGTGCGCCGGGCGATCTCGTACAGCATGTCGATGCGCCCGTCGGTCATCCCGGGCGAGCGGCCGCGCTTGTGCTCCCAGTGCTCGTGCATCAGCTCGGCGTAATCCTCCAGGCGCCCTTCCTTGAGCAGCTCGCAGCTGCGCAGGCCGAGCTGCTTGGTGCGGTGCAGGTTCTCGAGCATCTGCCGGTCGCCGGCCTTGGAGCGCTTGTCCTGGTCGCTGAGCACGCGTGAGGCCGAGCGCGCCTCGCCGGTGTAGAACAGCAGCAGCTGATCGCGCATCCGCCGCAGCGACGCTCGGGCCGAGCTCGAGCGGCTCGACCTCGACGCTGCCGTCGGGGTTGAACGTGTAGGCGCAGATGCCGCCGTGGGCGGCAACGTAGGGGTCCTGCTTGCCGACGGGCTCGCCGAGCACGTCGATCTCGATCTGGCAGGCCGACTCTGCCAGTTCGCCGGGCGTGATGGCGGTGCAGCGGGCGCGCGCCAGGCCCTTGAGCAGGCACACGGTGTAGGCGCCCGAGGAGCCCATGCCGGTGCCGGCCGGCACGTCGGCCACGGAGGCGATCTCCAGCGGGCTGCCGGACCAGTGGCGCAGCAGCGTCTCGCGCAGGATCGGGTGGCGGATCTGGCCGATCTCCTCGACCTCCTCGAGCTCTGAGTACTTCATCCGGTAGCGCCGCTGGAAGGTGGTGTGGGTGAGCATGTAGGCATACTTGTCGATCGCACCGGAGACCAGGAAGCCGCCGTGCTGGCTGTAGTAGGACGGCAGGTCGGTGCCGCCGCCGCCGAGTGAGATGCGCAGAGGCGCGCGACTGAAGATCACGCTCACGACGCCGCCTCCGGGTTGGCGTCGAACCACTCCAGCGTGCGAGCGACGCCCTGCTCGATCGTCAGCCGCGGCCGCCATCCGAGCGCGCGGATGCGGGTGGTGTCGAGCTTGATCAGGGGGCTGTCGCCGACCCAGCCGCGTCGCCCACCGCTGTGTTCGAGCGTGGGCGAGAGCCCCAGGTGCGAGGCGATCAGCGCGACCGACTCGTCCACGATCAGGGTTTCGTCGGTGCCGAGGTTGTAGACGTGGGCGCCGGGCTGGCGCTCGTGATGCTCGGCCGCGCACAGCATCGCGCCGATGCAGTCCTGCACGTACATGTAGGACTTCTCCTGGCGCCCGTCGCCCAGGATCCGCAGGCGCTCGGGGTCGCGCTTGAGCGAGCGGTAGAAGTCGAAGACGTGCCCGTGCGTGTAGCGCTCGCCGAGGACCGACACGAAGCGGCAGATCACGCCGGTGAAGCCGAAGCCGGCGCAGTAGGCGGCGATCATCGCCTCGCCGGCCACCTTGGAGGCGGCGTACAGCGAGGTCTGGATCGGGAACGGGCAGTCCTCGGGCGTGGGGAACAGCTCCGGCTCGCCGTACACCGAGCCGGTGGAGGAGAAGGCGATCTGGCGCACGTCCCGCGCGCGCATCGCCTCCAGCACGTTGGCGGTGGCGATCGTGTTCTGCTGGAGGTCGCGCCGCGGATGCTCGAGGCCGCGGCGCAGGTCGGCGTTGGCCTGCAGGTGAAAGACCCAGTCGCAGCCCTCGAGCGCCTCTTCCAGCGTGGCCTGGTCGAGCACGTCGCCCTGGATCACCGTCGCCCGCGGGCTGGCGGCGGCCGCGTCGAGGAACTCGCGCCGGCCGCGGCTGAAGTCGTCGAAGATCACGACCTCCACCCCGTCGGCGACGAGGCGCGCGGCAAGGTTGCTGCCGATGAAGCCGGCGCCGCCGGTGATGCAGGCGCGCCTCATCGGCTAGAGCGTGAATCCGGCAGCCAGCGCATCGTCGTGGAACATGCGCACGGTCTCCAGCGAGAAGCGCTCGAGTCCCTTGCCCAGCCCGTCGAGCTTCTTCAGCAGATCGTGTGTGATGGTGATGATGTGACAGCCGATTTCGTCAGCCTGGACGAGGTTGAGGATCTCGCGTGGCGAGGCCCAGATCAGCTCCGCGGCGGGTGCCCAGGCGATGATCTCCATGGCGCGGGCCATGATCGGCACGGGGTCGACTCCGGCGTCGGCGATGCGCCCGGCGAACACGGAGATGTAGGAGGGGGCGCCGTCGCGGACGGCGCCGGCGATTAATTCCACTTGGGCGGTGGTGAACAGCGCGGTGACGTTTACCTTCACGCCTTCCTCGGACAGTTCGCGCGCGAGTGGCGCCATCGACTCGCCGCTGGTGGAGGTGACGGGGATCTTCACGTAGACGTTCTCTCCCCAGGAGGCGATCAGGTGCGCCTGGCGCTTCATCTCGGGTGCGCTGTCGGCGAACACCTCGAAGGAGATCGGATGCTCGGTGACACGTTCGAGCAGTTCGCGAGCGAAGCGCCCGTAGTCGGTCAGCCCGACCTTGTGCATCAGCGTGGGGTTTGTGGTGAATCCGGCGATCCGTGGATCGGCTGCGAGCGCGAGAATGCCCTCGAGGTCGGCGCCGTCGGCGAATATGCGTGTTGAGATTTGATCGAGCATGGTGTCATCCCCCGGCTGGAGCGCCAACATAACGCGATTTCCCTCAGCGGCGTTCTCCTGCTGATTGGGACTCGATCGAGGTGACCGCATCGGCGAGGCTGGTGGCGGTGAGGTCGGCGCTTATGGCCTGCAAACGCTTGTGAACGCTGTCCGGATTGCACACCAAGAGCGTTTTGCAGCCTGCCGCCCGGCCGGCCTGCACATCGGAATCGGTGTCTCCCACCATCCACGACGCGCTCGGCTGCAGCCCGTGCTCCGCGGCTGCGTCCAGCAGCATGCCGGGGGCGGGCTTGCGGCATGCGCAGCGTGCGGTGAGCGCCGCCACCACGCCGTCGGGGTGGTGAAAGCACAGCCGCGTGGCCTCGAGTACGACCCCTTGCTGTGAGAGCAGTTCCCGCACCCGCTGGTGCACGGCCAGCAGCTGCTCCACGCTCGCCTTGCCCTTGGCTGCGGCGGGCTGGTTGGAGACGCAGACGAGCGCGTACCCCGCCTGCGCCAGGCGCGCGGCCGCCGCTGCCGCTCCGGGCGCCAGGCGCACGTCCTGCACCCGCAGCGGCGACTCTGGGACTCCGGAGACGGGATCGGGGACGAGCTCGTTGATGACCCCGTCGCGATCGAGAAATACCGCTGCTCTCACGGCGTGGCGGCGGCGGTGAGCGACTCCCAGTGGCCCTGTCTGACGGCCAGCGCCGGGTGGGAGACGAGGCCGTGCCAGACGACCGCCTGCAGCGACTCGACCAGCGGCGTGCGCAACCCGGGCGGTGGATCGACCACGACGGCGATGTCGGCGAGCTCGGCGAGCGCTCCCCCTGGCGCGCCGGTGACGCCGAACAGCGCGGCGCCGACTTCCCGTGCCGCCTCCATGGCGCTTACGAGATTGACCGAGACGTTGTGCTGGCGCGATCCGCCGCCGACGGAGAAGACGAGCAGCGCGTCACGCTGGCACAGGCGCGAGACGGCGAGCCAGCCGCTGAACGAGGTCTCCCAGCCGTCGTCGTTCATGCGGGCGGTGAGCTCGGAGACGTTGTCGGTGGGCGCGTAGCTCTCCAGCGCGCACAGCTTGCGGAAGTCGTTGACGGCGTGCGAGGCGTGGCCGGCGCCCCCTCCGACGCCGAGGATGAACAGCCGCCCGTTGCGTTCGCGCACGGCGGCGAGCGCGCCTGCCATCGCGTCCATCTGGTCGGGGTCGATGGCGAGCGTGGCCGCGGCGGCGGCGTGCAGGTAGGTGGCGCTGTGATCGCTGACGGACATCTAGATCTCCCCTGAGACGGTCGCCTCGCGAGCGGGCCCGGTGTGAAACACGCGTCCGCGGAAGACGATGAAGTTGACCAGCGGGACGATGCTCACGGTGAGCACGTACACGAGCTCTACCGGCAGCCCCAGCGGGCCGGGCAGCTGGGAGGTGCTGAGCGCGGCCGCCGCGTATTGGAGCGCACACACGAACAGGTAGCGCAGCGCCTGGTGGCGCAGGCCGAGCGCGAACGCCTCGCTCTGCTTCCACACGAACTGCCGCTGCAGCGTGAAGTGCAGCGCCACGCTGACGGTGAAGCCGACGATCAGGGCGAGCTGAAAGGGCAGCCCGGCGAGATCGTGCAGCAAGGTGGTGACCACCACGTTGACGAGCATCACGAGCGCGCCGGCGAGCGCGAAGCGCAGGCCCTGGCCTGCGATGCGCTGGTCGCGCAGGCCGACCTTGCCGAGCAGTGCCTGCACGAACCCGAGCGGCCCGCTCGCGAGCGTCGGGCTCACGCGTTGGTGTCCCACCCGTGGCGAGACTCGACGATGTACTTGGGCCGGTTGCGCGATTCGTCGTAGATCCGCCCGACGTACTCGCCGATCACGCCCAGCGACAGCAGCTGGATCCCGCTGAAGAACGACATCACGATCACGATCGTGGGGTTGCCGACGGGGAAGTTGAAGCCGCCGAGCTTCATGCCCAGGTAGACGATCGCGAGCGTGAACGCCAGGCCGGCGAGCGTCATGCCGAGCAGCGAGATCAGGTGCAGCGGGTAGCGGGAGAATCCCACGATCCCGTTGAGGCCGATCACGAGCGAGCCGAGGAAGCGGTTGTACTTGCTGGCGCCAGCGGCGCGCGGGTCGCGATCGTAGAGCACGCTCACCTGGCGGAAGCCGACCAGGCCGACCAGGCCGCGCAGGAAGCCGTGGCCCTCCTTGAGCGCGACCACGTTGTCGACCACGCGTCGGCTCATCAGGCGAAAGTCGCCGGTGTTGGGTGGGATCTCGACGTCGGCTATGCGTTTGATCAGGCGGTAGCCGGCGGCGGACACGATCCGCTTGGGGATGGTCTCGCCGGCGCGGGTTCGCCGCTGGGCGTAGACGACGTCGTAACCATCGAGCCACCGCTGCACGAGCTCGGAGATCAGCTCGGGCGGGTCCTGCAGGTCGCAGTCGACGACCACCACGGCGTCGCCGCTGGAGGCCTCGAGCCCGGCGATGGTGGCCATCGGCTGGCCGAAGCGGCGCGAGAAGCGCAGCATCTTGACCCGCGGATCGCGGCTGCGCAGCTCGAGGATGGCCTCTTCGGTGCGGTCGGTGCAGGGGTCGACGCTGAAGATCAGCTCCCACTCGAGGCCCAGCGGTTCGAGCGTGCTCAGCAGGCGCTCGTATACGCGCCCAATGTTGTCCTGCTCGTTGTAGGCGGGGATCACGACGCTGAGCGAGCGCCGCCCGGTCGGGTGGTCGCGCTCGGGCGCAGACACTGTGGAGTCGACCGCCGGCAGCACCGCGGCGGCGCTGGATCGGGTTAAGCGAGGCTCTCGATCAGCGTCGGCGGGCCGGTCGCCAACCAAGCCCGAGGGCCCTGGCTCAACTTCCATCTGTCGCATTCAAGCCACGATACAGCCGCCCGTTTGTGTGAATTGAGCGCGTGGAGCGCAGCGTCGATCCAGCCCGTGGTCATGCGATGTGGGCGCCTGCGAGATGCGCGTGGATGTCTCTGTCGCGGATCGCGCTGGGCTGACGCGAGCGCGCCTGCCAGAATGAGCCGCCCCGTGACCCTCGCCCCCAGACATCCCCTGATCCCGGCACACGATGTGGACCCTCAGCAGGCGCTGCCGGCGCTGGAGCTTGAGGTGCTGGCCCGCTGGCGTGAGCGCGACGTGTTCGCGCAGTCGCTGCGCGAGCGGGCGGACGCGAAGCAGTGGGTGTTCTACGAGGGCCCGCCCACGGCCAACGGCCCGCCGGGCTCTCACCACGTGCTTTCGCGTGTGTTCAAGGACATCTACCCGCGCTTTCAGACGATGCGCGGCTACCGCGTGGAGCGCAAGGGCGGCTGGGACTGCCACGGCCTGCCGGTGGAGATTGCGGTGGAACAGGAGTTGGGCATCCACCACAAGGCGGAGATCGAGGAGTACGGGATCGCGCAGTTCAACGCAAAGTGCCGCGAGTCGGTGTTCACGTTCCTGGAGGAGTGGGATCGGCTGACGGCACGTATCGGCTTCTGGCTGGATCTGGAGCACGCGTACCGCACGCTGGATGAGACCTACATCGAGTCGGTGTGGTGGGCGCTCCAGCAGATCTCCGAGCGCGGGCTGCTGTACGAGGGCAACAAGGTGGTGCCGTACTGCCCGCGCTGTGAGACCACGCTGTCCTCGCACGAGGTGGCGCTTGGTTACAAGGACGTGGTGGATCCGAGCGTGTTCCTGAAGCTGAAGCTGAAGCTGAAGGTGACGGACACCCACGAGCAGTTGCTGGTGTGGACGACCACGCCGTGGACGCTGCCGGGCAACGTGGCAGTGGCAGTGTCGCCGACGGCCACCTACGCGCGCGTGCGCGTTGGCGATGAGCTGTTCGTGCTGGCGCAGGCGCGCGTGGCGGCGGTGCTGGGCGAGGACGCGGAGATACTCGACCTTTTCTCGGGAGCGGAGCTGGTGGCGCGCTATGGCTCGTATGAGGGCCCGATCTTTGCGGCAAGCGACCGCACCCCCGGCCCGCTGCCGATCCTGGCGGATGAGTTCGTGACGACGGAGGACGGCACGGGGATCGTGCACCTGGCGCCGGCGTTTGGCGAGGACGACTACCGCGTGTCGGCGGCCTCGCCGCTGGTGCCGTTCGACCCGACGCAGGCGGGCACGCTGTACAACCCGGTCAAGCCGGACGGCACCTACGACGCGCGCACGCTGAGCGGCGGCGGCGCCTCGTACGAGGGTCGCTTCGTGAAGGACCCAGAGTTGACGAGGGAGCTGATCGCGGACCTGGATGCGCGCGGGCTGCTGCTGCGGGTGCAGGACTACGAGCACTCCTACCCGCACTGCTGGCGCTGCGGCACGCCGCTTCTGTACTACGCCAAACCGTCTTGGTACATAGCGACGTCGAGGCTGCGCGAGCAGCTGCTGGCGGCGAACGAGACGGTGAACTGGCATCCGCCGCACGTGAAGCACGGCCGCTTTGGCGACTGGCTGAAGAACAACGTGGACTGGGCGCTGTCGCGCGAGCGCTACTGGGGCACGCCGCTGCCGGTGTGGCGTTGCGCGAGCGGCCACGTGCACGTGGTGGGCTCCTTCGGCGAGCTGGCCGAACGTTCGGGGACGACGCTGGATGACCATCACCGCCCGTTTGTTGACGAGCTGGAGTTCCCGTGTCCTTTTATTGATGAGGATGGGTCGGCGTGCGGGGTGGCGATGCGGCGCGTGCCGGAGGTGATCGACGTGTGGTTTGACTCGGGTGCGATGCCGTTTGCCCAACACCACTTCCCGTTCGAGAACGAGGAGTTGCTCGAGGGGCGCTTTCCGGCGGACTTCATCTGCGAGGCGCAGGATCAGACGCGCGGCTGGTTCTACTCGCTGCTGGCGGTGGCCACGCTGTTGGGCCGTGAAGCCCCTTACAAGAACGTGGTGTGCCTGGGCCTGATCCTGGACGAGGACGGCCAGAAGATGTCGAAGTCGAAAGGCAACGCGGTGGAGCCGTGGCAGGTGCTGGACACCTACGGCGCGGACGCGTTTCGCTGGTACTTCTTCACGTCGAAGCAGCCGTGGGACGGCTACCGCTTCTCGGCGGACACGATTGGCGAAGGCGTGCGGCTGTTCTTGAAGCAGCTGTGGTCGACGTACTACTTCTATGTGCTGTACGCGAACGCTTCGGCGCAGGAGCTTGCGAGCTCGACGGAGCCGGACGCGGATGGGTTGAGCGAGCTGGATCGCTGGGCGCTGTCGCGCACGGCGGGCACGGCGGAGCTGGTGGCGGAGCGGCTGGACGCGTACGACACGACGACGGCGGGCAGAGCGATTGCGGATCTGGTGGACGACCTGTCCAACTGGTATGTGCGGCGCTCGCGCAGGCGCTTCTGGGACGGCGACCGGGCGGCGTTCGCCACGCTGCGCACGTGTCTGCTGGCGACGGCCAAGATGCTGGCGCCGTTCTGCCCGTTCGTGGCAGATGAGATGTACGACAACCTGGACGGGGCTCTGGCCAGCGTGCACCTGTGCGACTTCCCCACCGGCGATTCGATAGCGCGGCGCGATGAGGACTTGGAGCAAGCGATGGCGCTGGCGCGCGAGACGGTGCGCCTGGGTCTGGGCGCGCGCGGCAAGGCGAAGATCAAGGTGCGCCAGCCGCTGGGCGAGGCGGCGGTGGTGGCGGAGGGACGCGAGCGGGCGGCGATCGAACGCCTGTGTGACATCGTGCGCGAGGAGCTGAACGTGCGCGAGGTGCGCTTTGTGGCGGGCGCGGATGAGCTGGGCAGCTACGAGGTGAAGGCCAACTACCGCACGCTGGGGCCACTGTTCGGCAAGGACATGCCGCTGGCGGCAAAGGCGATCGCGGCGCTGGACCCGGCGCACGTGGCGGCGGCGATCCGCCACGGCAGGACGGTGGGCATCTCGGTGGCCGGACGCGAGCACTCGCTGACGGCGGAGGATCTGCTGCTGAGCATGCAGGCGCCGGAGGGCTTCAGCGTGGAGCGCGAAGGTGCGCACGCGGTGGCGCTGGATCTGACGATCGACGCGGACCTGCTGGCGGAGGGCCGCTCACGCGAGATCGTGCACGCGGTGCAAAACGCCCGCAAGACGGCCGGCCTGCAGGTGGAGGACCGCATCCACCTGGGCCTGGACGGCAACCCCGCCCTGCTGCAGGCCGCCGAGGCCCACCGCGACTACATCGCGGGCGAGACCCTGGCGGTCGAGTTCACGCTCGGCGGCGAGGCGGGCGACTTCGAGTACGAGGAGCAGACCACGATCGACGGCCTGCCCCTCAGCATCGCTCTACGCTGCCGTCAATGACGGCTCCAGCTCTTGCTCCAGCTTGCGCTTGGGGTAGGCGCCGACGACGGTCTTGACGGGCTGCCCGCCTTTGAAGAGGATCATGGTGGGGATCGAGAGGACCTGGAAGCGGGCGGCGGTCTGCGGGTTCTCGTCGATGTCGAGCTTGACGATCCGCAGCTCGGGGCGCTCGGAGGCGATCTCCTCAAGCACGGGCGCCACCACGCGGCAGGGGCCGCACCAAGGGGCCCAGAAGTCGACGAGCACGGGCCCGTCGGCCTCGATCACCTCGGCGTCGAAGTTGTTGTCTGTGACTTGGGTCAATGTGCCTGCCATCGGGGTCTCCTTGGTCGCTTACCAACCACTATACAAAGTAAAGGAAGGGATGCGGCAGCTATCGTCCTGCACATGCTTCCCTTGGCCACGAGCGGACCTGCGGTGATCGGCGTGGCGGCGGCAGCGGCGCTGGTGCTGGCGTGGGTGTTGTTGCGAGCGGACGTGCGCGACGACGCCAGGGACGAGGCCGAAGGCGAAGGCGAGCAGTAGCTTCCTTCAGCCGAGCGCCGTGCCCGGGCAGTGCTGCGGCTCAGCGGATGGTGACGGTCCAGCCTTCGGAGTTGCGCACGATGGGCGGGTGTATGTGGGTCAGCGCGGTGAACAGGTGCGGTGATACGTAGACCTCGACGAACGCGGCCAGCACGAGCACGGGCACGGCGATGGCGACGGTGACGGCGGTGGCTGCCAGCAGTTGCTCCCACTCGCCGCGACGGCTGGCGATGATCCAGGCGGCCAGCGGCAGGAACAGCGCGATCAGCTCGGGGATGGCGTGTGGGAGCACGCCCAACAGCAACAGCGCGGGTGAGACGTTCAGGAAGCTGGACACGCCGGCCAGGCCGTGCCCGATCACATACGCCTGCGCGCACAGCGAGAAGGTGGTGGCGCAGGCGACGAACGCAATGGCGATCCGTCCGCCGTGTTGGTGCACCCAGCGCGAGATGCCGCTGTGGGCGTCGGCCTGCAGCGGCAGCGAGCTGCCGGCGATGAATCCGGCCACGCACGCCATGGCGTGCAGGGCGAGCACCAGCAGGTTGCTGCGCAGCACGTGCAGCACGTCCCCGATGCCGCCCACTTCAAACGGCGGCTGCAGCTTGAGGATCTGCTGATAGCCATGGTCCAGCGAGGCGACGGCCAGCACGGCCACGAGCAGCCCGGCGGCAGCGGCAGCGGACCCGAGCACCCAACGGCCGAGCACCTTGCCGGGGTGCCTGCTGCCATGTGCGCAGGGTGGTACGCGTATGGCGCACGCCGTGGGCGAACGCATATGCCGAGGCATCCATGGGTTCCGCATCGGCCGCAATTGCGCTTGCCTCAAGTCAGACCGGGCAAAGACAATCGGAGACACCAACACGGCCGTGAGGGCCTCAAACGCGGCTGTGCTGCGCGGCAGTTAGATCTTGGCTGAAACTTGGACTACCCTCGCGCTCTCCATGGCGCTGGAATCACGGCCGATGAACCTCACCCAGGCAGCCACTCGGTCGACCGCGTGGAGATATGCGAGCGAACGATCGAACCTCTTCTGGTTGATCCCGTTCGCGATCGCAGCTGGCTACGGTGTGCTGTTCCTGCTGCAGATGCCGCACAACTTGTGGGTGATCGGCTGGAGCAGCGATTACGCGTCCGGCTTCACCGTGCCGACCACGGTGGCGAGCACCGGCACCGGCGGACACACCGTGCTCGGCACCTCCGGAGCGTGGGCGCCGCTCTGGTTTGGGCTGCTCACGGCCAAACTGCCGCTGCATCGGCTGCTGTGGGAGCTGGCCCCTACCGGCCTGTTCGTAATCGCAGCGGCGGCAGTCGCCTGGTCGGTGGCGCAGGTGGCGAGCCGTCGCGCGGCGCTCATGTCGGCGCTACTGATCCTGGTGGCGTCGCCGCGAGCGCTGTATTTCTTCATGGCGCCGGTCGCACACAACATCATCTGGCCGGGCACGGCGCTACTCGGCGCCTATCTGGTGTGGCTGGCCAAAGGGGAGCATCGGGCGTGGGTGCGCTGGACGGTGGCGACGCTGGGAGGCGTTGTGTTGGGGACGTTCATCGCCTCTGACAACTTGCTTATAGCCACCGGCGTGGCCCCGTTCGCGATTACCGCGATCCTGGCCGCCGTACAGCGCAGCCGTCACTCGCGCTTGGTGGCGGTGACGGCGCTCACAACCGCCGTGATCGCGGTCCCGGTGGCCAAGCTGACCTCGTCGATCATGAGCTCGTCGGGCTATGTGACAGTGGGACCTGGCACCGAACTTGCGCCGCTGTCGACGTTGTCGCGGCATGCGGAATTGATGTGGGAAGGGCTCAAGGGCCTGATGAACGGCTACCTCAGTCAGGCCACTGCGGGCTGGCTGGGAGGTCTGCTCGGGGTCCTGTGCGAACTGGCGATGGTGGCGGCGCTGGCGGCGGCGCTCGTGGTGGGCGTGCTCGCCACGGCCAGGTTCGTCGAGTCGGGTGCGCGTGGCAAAGCGCAGAAGACGGCGGAGTTGACCCGTTCTATGCACGTCATCTTCTGGGTCGGCTCGGCCGGCGCCACGAGCGTTGCATGGGCATTGAGCCCCCGCATCGAATACATCCATGAATCGTATTACGCCACGGTGCTGTTCTCGGTGGCGGCGATCGTGGTGCTGCTTGCCAGCTCGCGCTCGCCCGCCCGCTGGTTGATCTCGGCGGGCGCGTCGGTGTTTTTCGCGGCCAGCATCGTCGGTCTGGCCAACCACTACATGGAAAGCTATGTGCTGCCGCTGGCGCGCAGCTACCAGCACACGGGCTTCGTACCGGCGAGCGCTCACTACCAGTCGCAGATCGAAAGGTTCGCCAAAGCCAACGGCGTGAGCACCGGCTATGCGGGGTACGGGGACGCTTCGTCGCTGACGTGGATCTCAGACGAACGCGTGGTGGTGAGACCGGTGCAGCTGTGCAACGGACCCCAGGGCGTCAGCATCTGCCCCTTCTTCCTGGAGCGGGTCCCGTCCTGGTATGTGCCCCAGCAGCGGCACACCTTCCTGCTGGTGGACACCGGCGAAAGCTTCTTGAACGGGCGCCCGGAAGACCTCGGCAATCCGATCGCCGGGGCCACGTTCGGGCCTGTGCAGATGTACATTTACCCGTACGACCTCGCCGCGCGCATGGCGCCGCCATCCGATTGAACGCTGGCGCCTAGCGGAAGCGCAGACGCGGCACCAGCCACATGGCCTCGACGGCGATCCGCCAGGACATCTTGCTCTGTCCGAGCTGGCGGTCACGGAAGACGATCGGCACCTCCACCACCTTGAACCCGGCCTGCATGGCGCGGTAGGTGAGCTCGACCTGGAAGGCGTAGCCCTGCGAGCGCACGCGGGCGAAGTCGATCGCCTCCAGCACCTCGCGGCGGAAGCACTTGAAGCCGCCGGTCAGGTCGCGCACCTTCAGGCCGAGCACGATCCGGGCGTAGGTGGAGCCGCCCTCGCTGATGAAGCGCCGCAACATCCCCCAGTCGCTGACGCCGCCGCCGGGCACGTAGCGCGAGCCGAGCGCCAGGTCGGCGCCGTCGTAGACGGCCGCCAGCAGCCGCGCCAGGTCGGCGGGGTCGTGTGAGAAGTCGGAGTCCATCTCCATCACGTAGCCGGCGCCGTGCTCGAGCGCGTGGGCGAAGCCGGCCAGGTAGGCGGGCCCGATGCCGTTCTTCTCAGTGCGGTGCAGCACGTGCACCCACTGGTGCTGGGCGGCCAGCTCATCGGCCATCCGGCCTGTGCCGTCGGGAGAGCCGTCGTCGACGACGAGCACGTGGAAGCCACCGGGCGCGGCCTTGGCGAGCACCTCGCCGGCGGCCGTCACGATCGCGTTCACGTTCTCCGCCTCGTTGTAGGTGGGGAGTATCAGCCAGGGCGCGCCGGACATGGGTCGGCGTACCCTAGTGCAGTGGACCTGTCGAACGCTGCGATAGCGGACGCGCTGGAAGAACTGGGCGATCTGTACGAGCTGGACGGCGCGATCGTGCACCGCGTGCTGGCCTACCGCACGGCGGCAAAGACGGTGCGTGAGGCGTCGGTGTCGGTGGCCGCGCTGGCCACAGCGGGCCGCGCGACGGAGCTGGCGGGGATCGGCAAGACGCTGCAGGAGAAGATCGTGGCACTGGCGCAGACGGGCACGATCCCGGCGACGGAGCGCCTGCGCGCGCAGTTCCCGCGTGGCCTGGTGGCGATCACGCGGCTGCCGGGGCTGGGGCCCAAGCGCGCGCGGCTGCTGCACTCGGAGCTGGGCATCGACTCGCCGCAGGCGCTGCGCGAGGCGGCGCTGGCTCAGCGCCTGCGCGGCGTGCGCGGCCTGGGCCCCAAGTTCGAGGCCAACGTGCTGGTGGCGCTGGATGAGATGGACGCGCGCCCTGCCGGCGCGGAGGCCGCCGCGCGTGCTGCTGCCGCGCGCGATCGAGATCGGCGAGGCGCTGGCGGACGGGCTACGCGAGCTTGGCGGACCGAGCGCGCACGTGCAGCTGGCTGGATCGGCACGGCGCCACACAGAGAGCGTGAAGGACATCGACCTGGTGGCCAGCAGCACTCGCCCGGTGGAGCTGGCTGAGAGCCTGGCCCGGCTGGAGCAGATCGAGCGCGTCAGCTCAGCTGGCAAGGCGGGCGCCAAGGCGCGCACCCACTCAGGCATGGGCGTGGATCTGCGGATCGCGGCGCCGGAGCAGTTGGGCAACCTGCTGCAGCACTTCACCGGTTCGGGAGCTCACAACGCGGCGCTGCGCGAAGCGGCGGTGCGCGGGGGTTTGCACGTGTCGGAGTACGGGATCCTGGATGACGCCACTGAGAGGGTGGACGAATATACGAGTGAGCGCGAGGTGTATGCGCGCCTGGGCTTGGCCTACATCGAGCCGGAGCTGCGCGAGGACCGCGGCGAGCTGGAGGCGGCAGCGACGGCGGATGGCCTGCCGAAGCTGGTCGAGCTGGGCGACATCCGCGGCGACCTGCACAGCCACACGATCGCGTCAGACGGGCACAACACGATTCACGAGATGGCCGAGGCCGCTCGCGAGCGTGGCTATGAATACCTGGCGATCACCGATCACTCAGCCAGCCACGGCTTCGGCAACGACGTGTCGCCGGAGCAGCTGCGCCGCCAGATCGATCTGGTGCGCGAGGCCAACGAGCAGATCGACGGCATCGAGCTGCTGGCGGGCAGCGAGGTCAACGTGCTGCCGGATGGTTCGCTGGACTATGAGGACGAGCTGCTGGCGCAGCTGGACTGGGTGATTGCCAGTCTGCACACGTCGTTTGGCATGGACGAGCGGGAGATGACGGCGCGCATGATTGCGGCGATCGAGCATCCGCTGGTGGATGCCATCGGACACCCCACCGGCCGCCTGATCGGACGTCGCGACCCCTACGCGCTGGATCTGGACGCGGTGTTCGCGGCCGCAGCACGCACGGGCACGATGCTGGAGATCAACGCCAACCCGCAGCGGCGCGACCTGTCGGAGATCAACGCGCGCGCGGCTGTCAGGGCGGGGGTGCGACTACTGATCAACTCCGACGCGCACCGCACGGACACGTTGGCGAACATGCGCTGGGGCGTGGCCACCGCGCGGCGGGGTTGGCTGACGGCGGCGGATGTGGCCAACACGCGGCCGTTGGCGGAGCTGCGCAGGAGTCGTTGACCTCGGCGGCACGGAAGGGTCGCAAGCGCTCGCTAGGCTCCGCGCGCATCAATAAAATGAGGCTACGTAATGTCGATGGGATCGAGGGCCGCAAATGAATGATCGAGAACTGGCTGAGAAGATCGCAGAGGTTTCGGCGCTCTCATTCGACAAGGCCCTTCGAGCTCTCGAAGCGGGTGGTCTCACGCGTGAGCTTGCAATCAGCATCTATGAGACCGAGAAGAGTTATGCGGAGATCAACGCCAGGATCGCCGCATCCAAAAAGAAGCTCGCAGAAACTATCTCCCCATGATCTGCACCAGCATGCGGTACGTCGCTCTGGCGACACGGGGATCAGCGATCGACAAGCAGATGCGCAAGTAGCTCGCCAGCGACGCGTCGATCGATCGACTCGCGGCTGAAGGGTTGCAGCAATCCTCCGACCCGCAGCGCATAGTCCGGCGGCGGTTCGAAGAGGGCTGCACGCAGTGCCCCTTGCAGATCGTCACTGGCGAAGCGGGTGTCGAGTTCTCGTGCGATCGGCAGTGCCGAATAGGGTCCAGGCGCCAGCGTAGTGACAAGCATGCAGCCATCGGCCAATGCCTCCAATTGAGCGATCCCATAATCCTCGCGACGCGGCGCACACACGAACACCCGCGAGCGACGCACGAGCGCACGATAGTCCGGCTGTGACAAGGGGCTTACTAGGCGCACACCGTCCTCGCGCTCTATGCCGATACCCGCGGCTTGCAGTTCGGGCACCGAAGCTCCGGCCACGACCAGCTCGCCCAAGTCACCCGCCCTGCGTTCATCTCGCAGTCCGCGCCAGGCGGCCAACACGCGGTCAAGCCCCTTCTTGACAGGGTTGGCCGCATACGTGATCGCGGCGATGTCGCGCACCGGCTCCGGCGGTCCCGATGGCTCCACCGCCATGGGCAACACCAACGCCCGATCGTGATCGGCGGCGGACAACCGGACCTCGGCCAGCGCCCCCTCGCTCCACGGCAGCAGCAGCGGCGCCTGGGCCAGCCGGCGGCGCTCGAGCGGGCGCTGCCACAGCCCGTGGCGACCGGGCCGGTTGCCGGCGGAGGGCGCGTCGAAGCGGATGGCGCCGGGCCGTGGCCACAGCAGAGCGGCGGTGGTGCTGGAGTAGATGATCGCGCGCGGCGAGTGGCGCTCGATGGCCTGCTGGGCAGCGCGTCGCGCTGCTCGGGCCCAGGCGAAGTCGGTGAGCATCAGCGTGCGCACCTGTGCAGGCTCGTTCACGGGAGCAAGCGCCACGCTGGCCCCGGCCCGCACGAGCGAGTCGCGCAGCTCGGCGTCGGCGGCGCGCAGCCCGGCGGTGGAGCCGAGCGACACGATCAGAACGTCCACCGGGCGCTCCGGCCGCGCGTCAGGTGACGGCGCCGTTGACACGCTCTGGACGGGTGGCTGCGAAGCCGGGCGTGCGCAGCAGCGACATGGGCTTCACGGGCGAGGTCCGCTGCACGTAGAAGGCGGCGCCGTCGCGCTCCTCGATGGCCGCCACAGCGGCGTCTTGGCGGCGCCAGGACAGCGCCCAGATGATGGCGAAGCCGGCGGCGATGCCGGGGATCTGCGGGGCCAGGAACGCCAGCCCACCGGACAGCAGCGTGTACAGCAGCAGTGGCCACAGGCGGTTGACGATGATCGCGTTGGGATGGTGTTCGGGCAGCGTGGTGCTTGCGCGGGCGCTTGACAGCAGCCGCGCGATCGGCGGGTTGGCCTCGGCGGTTCTGCCCAGTCGCAGCCCGATGCCGGCCGCCACCAGCCACCAGCCGGCGGAGATGGCCACCAGCACGTCGTGGCTGCCGGCGGCCGCCAGCACGGTGATGGTTGCAAGCGCTGTGGCTGTGCCGGCGCTGAGCAGCACTGTGGTTCTGAGGAAGTCGACGAAGCGCACGAGGCTAGAGCAGCGCCTCGAGCACGCCGCGCACGCCGGCCGGGCCGTCCACGGTCAGATCGGCCTCTTCGGCCAGCTCGGCCGGCGCTTCGTCGGAGCTGACGGCCACACACAGCGCGCTGAGCAGCTCGCCACGCCCCACCAGCGAGCGCAGCCCGCGGAAGGCGTCCAGGTCGGTAGTGTCGTCGCCCACGTACACCGCCGCCGTGGCCGGCCCGTCGCGCAGCAGCGCTTCCACGCCGATTGCCTTGTCGAACGTCTCCGGCGGGCGCACCTCCAGCACCTTGCGCCCCCAGTGCACCACGAAACCGGCCTGCTCGGCCTGCTGGGCGATCTCCCGCACAGCCTGCTCGGCGGCCGGCTCGTCGGGGGCGCCGCGCCAGTGAAACGCGGCGATCGCCTCCTTGTCCTCGCTTCGCACCCGCAGCCGCTGGAGCTCCGGCGTGAACGCGCCTGCGGCGAACTGGCGCACGCGCTCTGTCCAGGCGGCCAGCTTGGGGTCCACCTCGGCGCGGATGGAGCCGGGGCGCAGCAGCTCCCCGCCGTGGTTGCCCACGTACGCGATCGTGCCGATGGCCACGATCTGGCGTGCGGTGCTGGCCCGCCGGCCGCTGACGCAGCCGACCACCGCATAGCGCTTGGCGATCTCGATCAGCAGCGAGCGCGTGGCCTCCGGCACGTGCGCGTCGTCCGCGTGCCTGACGATGGGCGCGAGAGTGCCGTCGATGTCCAACAGGACGGCGGCGTGGGCGGGGTCGGAGCGGATCGGCTCGAGCGCCTCCACAAGCGTTGCAGCGGGGGACACGGCCTCTAGTATGCCGCGCAGTGTCCACGCCTGGGGTGCAACACCGCTCGGTTGGCGCTCGTGGTCGCTGAATCGCACGTGAGCCGCCCGCTGAAGCTGATGGTCATCGGCACGCTGGCCGGCCTCTTCAGCGGCCTGTTCGGCGTGGGAGGAGGCAGCGTGATCGTGCCGCTGCTGATCCTGTGGCTCGGCTACGAGGAGCGTGCCGCCACAGCCACATCGCTTGCGGCGATCGTGTTCATAGCCGCCTTTGCGGCTACTACGCAAGGGTTCTACGGCAACGTCAACCTGCTAGACGCCGTGCTGATCGGGGGACCGGCGATCGTGGGGGTACTGCTGGGAACGTGGCTGCAGCAGCGCGTGAACGCGCGTGCCATCGCGCTGATGTTCGCCGCACTGCTGCTGGCGAGCGCCGTTGAGCTGGTGCTGCAATGAGGGGTGCGTCGTGATCGCGATCGTGGCGGTGGGCCTGTGCGCGGGCGTGATCGCGGGGCTGCTGGGCGTGGGCGGCGGCGTGCTGTTCGTGCCCGGCCTGGTGATCGTCCTGGGCCTCAGCCAGCACCATGCGGAGGCCACCTCGCTGCTGGCGATCGTGCCGGTGGCGATTGTGGGTGCGTACCGCCAGGACCGTTATGGAAACGTGCGCCGCGGCGACGCGTTGCTGCTCGGCACGCTGTCGCTGGCCGGCTCGGTGGCCGGAGTGGCGCTCGCCAACGCGCTCTCCGGCGCCTTGCTGAAGGACGCCTTTGCCGGGCTTATGGTGCTCGTTGCGGCACAATTGGTGCGCAGGGTGTTGCGCCCGCGTCAAGCCGGCTAGACTGAGGAGAGGCTCATGGGACTAGATAACCCGCTCCACATCGCATTTCTCGTTGTGATTCTGCTGCTGGTGTTCGGCGCCAAGCGGCTGCCGGAGATCGGGCGCTCGCTCGGCGGTGGTATGCGCGAGTTCAAGGACTCGATCAGTGGTGAGGTCAACAAGCCCACGCTGAGCCAGACCGCTCAGCAGCCGCAGGTCGCTCCCCAGCAGGCGCAGACCGCATCCCAGCAGCAGGCCGCGCAGGCGTTCGGCGCCACCGAACCGCAGCCTGTGGCCGTGCCGGTCGAGCAGCCCTCCCAGCAGGCCTGAGCGCACTCAGCCGCGGTGGCGGATCGATCCGGTGTAGACGGCTTCGAAGGCTGAGCCGGGCACGCGCTTGATCTGTTCCAGGTCGGCGTCGTTCCAGCGCGGGTCGGGCGCGCCGGTGATGTACCAGGGGGAGCCGTTGTCGGCCACGATCAATCCGTAGCGCTTGAGCGCACGCAGCACGATCAGCGACTGGCCGTGAAAGTCCGCCAGGCTGTAACTGGCCTTCAGCCGCAGCCGCAGGCCCATGGGCGGCAGCTGCGGGTCGGAGCTGCTGGACGCGAAGTGCGTGGCCGGGCGGATGTAGCCGCTCTGGGTGCGCGGCACGGTCACCCGCAGCGCATGGTCGATTTCGCCTTCCCGCACTTCGGGGTAGCGCACCAGCAGCGGGAAGATCGGCAGGCCGGCGGCATCCGCCGAGGTCCAGCCTTCCGGGCGCAGCGCGTTGCTGTGAAGGTTGAACACCGCGCCAGAGCCCGCCCACCAGCCGCTCCCATCGCGCTGCGCGCCATACAGCTCATACAGCCTGCAGCTGCCTCGCTGCAGCACCAGCACGTGGCGATCTCCTTCTTCCCCGGCGCCCTCCACCGGCACGTCGGGCGGGATCGGATAGGGGCCGGGGTTGGATTCTTCGCCGTATTCCGTGAACGTGATCTTGACCTTCGGCTGGTGCGGGCCGACCACCGTGTAGGGGATGCCGTAGCTGGGCTCGGTTCCGAAGTCGGGGTGCAGGTGGGCTTCCAGGCCGATGCTGGCGATATACGCGGCCGAGTTGGGGGCGACGGGCGCGTGGACGATTTCCCGGTTGAGCGGGTTGCTGGCCGGATAGATCGGACAGCCATACTGGCGGGGACCCTGACGCTGGTCTGTGCGGGCGCTCGATGGCGTATCGCCGGCTGTGGCCGAGGTTGCGTTCGACTGGAGCACCGTTCCCAACAGCAGCGCGAGCAGGACTGTGATCGAGCGGGACAAGACGGTCAGTGTGCCAGCTCTCTGGGCAGCCTCAGCCCCACGCCGCGCTTCTCCGCCTCGCTCGGCTCGAGTAGCGCGTTCGTACGCTCCAGGTGGTGCCATGACATAGCACCAACTGGTGCCGCTTTATGGCACCAAACTGGTCGAGGAGAGCGCCTACCCCACAGCGGCTGGCGGCTCCGCGGCCACCACCGACGGCCGCGCCTCCTCCAAGAGCGGCGCGCCGCAGTGCCAGCAGAAGGCCGCTCCGCGACTGTGCACCGCGCCGCACGAGCGGCACTGGCCGTGCACGCCCGCCTCGCTGCTGGACAGCAGCCGCTGCACCTCGTGCAGCTGCGCGTCCGCCTCCTGCAGTTCCGAGGCTTTGCGCGCCAGCACATCCAGGCGGTAGTGGTCGCGGATGGCCATCTCGTAGGCCAGGCCGCCGAGATCCCAAGTCAGCGCCGCCACGCGCTCGGCCAGCTGCTTGCGACGCTCGCGCAGGTCGGTCATCGAGCCATTCAACGTCGAGACGGCTGTGAGGTCGGCGGCCATCAGCCCGTTTCGATCGGTTGCGCGCCGAGTTTGTTCAGTTCTTCCTCATGCTTTTTGCCCGACGTCTTGTTCAGTTTCGTGAGGCTGTTGGTTTTGATGGTGGGCGCTTTTTCGGCCTTTTTCGCCTGCGCCTTTTCGGCTTTTTCTTCTTTGGCCACTTCCGCCGCTTCTTCCTTGGGCGTGCTCGTGCTCGTGCTCGTGCCGGTGGTGGGCGCCGGCGTGGTGCTCGTCGGTGTGATCGCAGCCGCAGCGGCCAGCCCGCCGAGGCCTTCGATTTTGATCGTCTGCGGGGCCGACGCCACCGTCGTGGGGCTGTTGCGCTGGGTAACCCAATGGCCTACCAGCAGCCCAGCGATCATCGCCAGCAGCAGCACCGTCAGCGCTCCGAACAGCGGCGAGTAGCGCCGCAGCCATCCGGGCCCGCCGGCGGTGGGCTCGAGCAGCGGCGCGTAGGCCACCGGCACGGTCGCCGGCGGGCGTGCGCCGCCCTGTGCCTGGCCCTCGCCCTGCAGCACGTCCAGGAACGCCAGGCGCACCGGCGAGCAGGGGTGCCCGCACGACAGGCAGTAGCGTTGGTCGGCCACCAGCGGCGCCGAGCAGTTCGCGCACGTGGCGGTGTCCGTCGGCACGGGCGCCAGTTCCATCGTCATCCAAACGCCCCGCGCACGTATTCGCGCGTGCGCGTCGCACGCGGATCCTCGAACACGTCTGCGGCGGTGCCGTACTCGATCAGGTCGCCCAGGTACATGAACGCCACCTTGTCCGCCACGCGGTGGGCCTGTGCCAGGTTGTGCGTCACGATCACCACCGCCAGGTCGCGTCGCAGCTCGCCGATCAGCTCCTCGATCACGCCCGTTGAGATCGGGTCCAGGGCGCTGCACGGCTCGTCCATCAGCAGCACCTCCGGGCGCTGTGCGATCGCGCGCGCGATGCACAGCCGCTGCTGCTGGCCGCCGGACAGGCGCAGCGCCGGGCGGTCCAGGTCGCCGCGCACCTCGTCATACAGCCCCGCCCGCTTCAGCGCGTCGATCACCAGCGGCTCGAGCTCGCGCTTGCCCGGACGCCGGCGCGACTGCTCGCGCAGCGCGAACGCCACGTTGTCGAAGATCGACATCGGAAACGGATTGGGCTGCTGGAAGACCATCGCCACGCGCGAGCGCAGCGTGGTGTCCACCAGGTCGTGGATGTCCTCGCCATCGAGCAGCACCTCGCCCGCGCGCGATGCGCTGGCCGTCAGCTCGGTCAGGCGGTTGAGCGTGCGTAGCAGCGTCGTCTTGCCGCAGCCCGACGGGCCGATCAGCGCCAGCACCTCGCCCTGGTGGATCGACAGCGACACAGACTTGACCGCCTGTTTGCCGCCGTAGGACACGCTCACGTCGCGCAGGCTCAGGCGCTCCGGCCCCGCCGTCGAGGACAGCGGCCGCACCGCTTCGCGCTCGCGCACCGGGCGCACCGGCGTGGGCTGGCGGTCGAGCACGATCGTGCGCACCGGCGGCACCGGTTGCGGGGCGGCACCGAGATCGGGTGAAGCTTCCGCCCCATGCGACTGCTCGCCGTCCTCGAAGGTCCACGGGTCCACAACCATCTCACTCGGTCGCATCGCGCACTATCTCCATTGACCGGACTTTGACCATCAGACCAATGAGATTAGCGAATCTCGACCGGATTTGTGAAAATTTTCGATCGCTGTTCACACGACCGGGCCGAGGCCCATGGCACTCGCCTGCGCGCGTCCCACACGATCCACGATCAGGTTGAGCGCCAGCACGAACATCAGCAGCACGAACGCCGCCGCGTACGCCTTCTGCGGGGCGGCCCCTTCGCCGGCCGGCGAGTTGTCGTACACGAAGCTCGTCAGCGCCGAGCCGGTGCCGCGCAGCAGCCCCAGCACCGGCGTGGAGCCCTGCGCTTCGATGCGCAGCGTCTCTCCCAGCAGCAGCAGCACGATCGCCGTGTCGCCGATGATGCGGCTGACGCCGAGCGTCACGCCGGTGGCGATGTTGGAGCGCACGCTCGGCAGCAGCACGCGGCGGATGGTGGCGATCCGCGTCTTGCCCAGCGCAAACGCCGCCTCACGCACGTGGGCCGGGACCGCCTGCAGGCCATCCCTGGTGGCCGTGAACACGGGCGGCAGCGCCAGCAGCGACATCATGATCCCGGCCGCTATGAACGAGCGCCCGTACACGCCGCCGCCTTCGGCTGTGAACGACAGCGGCGCGAACACGCCCAGCTGGAAGATCGCCAGGCCGAACAGCGCGATCACGATGTCGGGCGTGCCGGCCACGATCTCGATGCTCGACTCCACCACCCGCGCCAGGAATTCACGTACCCGCCCACCCGCGCCGTACTCGGCGATCCACACCGCGCTCACCACCGCCAGCGGCAGCGCGAACGCGATTCCGATCGCGGTCAGCAGCAGCGTGCCCAGCAGCGGGTCCAGGAAGCCGCCGGAGCCGGCCTGCGAGGTGGATGTCTGCGGGCGGCTGAAGATCATGCTCGGGCGCACGTACTGGATCCCGCGGTAGGCCATGTACACGACGATGGCGCCCGCGATCAGGCACAGGCCAAGGCCGGCCGCCCACGCACACAGGAGCACCAGCCGGTCACTCCAGCGCCAGCTCAGCGGTGAGGAGCGCCGCCCGCGGCCGGATTTGCTCGAGCGACCGCGGGCAATCGGCTCGGCCTGAGAAGCGAAGACGTTCATGCGTGCGCTCGTCTCATCCGCGCGTCTGGTACTTGCGCAGCGGCAGCTTGATCAGGTAGCCGCCAACGGACAGCGCGAACGCGGAGAACAGCAGCAGGAACGCCAGCGAGTACAACGCCGCCCGCATGGCCGGGGCGCCGACTCCTTCGTGGAAGTCCACCACCGTGGATGCCATGGTGCGCAGCGGCTCGTACAGGAACACCAGCCCGGCGCCCGGCGACGGCGTGAAGAAGCGCCCGCCGGAGACCATCTGGATCATCACGGCCTCACCCAACGCGCGGGCGGTGGCCAGCACGGCCGCTGCCACGATCGCGGGGCGGATCGCCCGCAGCGTGACCGCCCGCACCGCGCGCAGCGGGTTCAGCCCGAGCGCCACCGCGCCCTCGCGCCACGACGAAGGCGCGGAGGCCAGCGCCTCGCAGATCAGCGCGATCATGATCGGCGTGATCATCAGCGTGAGGATCACCACCGTCACACCCAGCCCCGCGCCGGTGAGCTCGACGGTGTTCTGCTCCGAGACCTTCTCCTGCGCCGTGATCAGGTGGTTGCCCACGAACGGCACCAGCACCAGGATTCCGATCAACCCGTACACGACCGACGGCACCGACGCCAGCAGGCGTATCACCGGGATCACCACGCGGCGCAGCCGCGCCGGCGCCAGCTCGACGATGAACACCGACGACAGCACCGCGATCGCCAGGCCCAGGACCACGGCCATCACGGTGCTCAGCAGCGTGCCGTAGATGATCGGCCACGCGCGGAAGTAGAACGCGGAGGCGGGAGGGTTGACGCTGGTGGCCTGCATGTTGGCCACCTGTGTTTCCAGGTGGCCGCCGGACCCCAGCCAGCTGAGGCCGTTGTGGGAGAAGATCGGCCACGCGCGGATACCGACGAACACGATCATCGCCACCACGCCCGCGGCGATCGACAGCGACACCGCGCCGAGCAGACGCTCGGCGCGGTGATCCGGCCAGGGATGGCGCAGTCGCTGCAACATCAACTCGTCAGGTGATCGGGATCCACTGGCTCGAGATGATCTTGCGTGCGGCCGGCGAGACCTCGATCCAGCCGATGAACGCCGCTGCGGCGCCGGTGGGCTTGCCTTTGGTGACCTCGTAGAAGCGCGCCACGCCGCCGTACTGGCCAGAGGCCGCCGTCGACTGGTTGCACGCCACGCCGTTGAGGCCGACCACGTTCACGCCGCCCAGCGCCGCCTGGTAGTTGGACACGAAGCCGATCGAGTTCGGGTCGTTTTCGACCTGCTGCTTGAGCAGACCCTCGGAGGACTCTTCGGCGGCGATGCTCGCCACTTTTTTGTTTTCCAGCAGCAGCGTCTGGAAGCTGGTGAGCACACCGGCCACCGACGTGCGGCTGATCAGGTCGATGGTGCCGGTCGCGGTGGCGCCGGGCACCTGGCTCCAGCTGCGAACCTTGGGGGTGGTGCCGGTGAAGATCGACACCAGCTGGCTGGTGGTGAGGTTGCTCAGCGTGTTGGTTTTGTTGGTGATCACGCAGATCGCGTACTTGGCGATCGGGTAGAACACCAGGCCGTGCGGGTCGCTGGTGGACGGTTCACGCGAGACGTCGGCGATCGTCACGTGACCGGCGGCCACATCGTTGATGCCAACCTGCGCGCCCCCCTGGGCGATCTTGAACTTGACCTTGTGGTGATGGGTCTTGACGTACTTCTGGGCGAGCAGCGACACGAGCGGGTACGACGCGGTGGCGCCGCTGATCGTGATCAGGCTCGTCGCGTTTGCGGCCACAGGCGCCGCAACCCCGAGCACGCCAGCCACCGTGAAGGCGATGGAGAGACGGCGAATTCGATGCATGGAAGGGTGGCTCCGTTTCATTTCTCAGTGATTGTGTTGACAACGTCGAGCCGGGAGCCTAGCATAACCTCATAGACCTGATCAACATTAGCTATTTTATTGGAATGACTGACAAACCCGAGAACCCCAAGCGCGTCCTGCGCGCCCCCTCGCCGCGCCTGACCGCCGCGCTGGCCGCCGCCATGCTGGCCGTGGGCGTGGCGATCGGAGCGGCGATCGGCCCCGCCCCCGCCGCGTCGCTGGGCCAGGGGGTGCCGCTGTCGGTGCTGCTGCCGCGGTTGCTGGCCGCCACCAGGGTCGGCAGGCAGCCGGCGAGCGCCGCCGCCGCCAGCCCCGTGGTGGCCGTGCAGGCCGCGCGTAAACACAGGCGCAAACGCCTGCGCCACGCGGTGACGAGCTCCTCGCCCGCCACCGAAACGTCAGAAACATCCACGCCATCCTCGTCCTCGACCACTACGAGCACGCCCAAAACCAAGACCAAGAAGGTTGCGCTGCCCCCCGTCACGAACGTGTGGCTGATCGAGCTGTCCGGCTCCACGTTCGCAGGCGCGCTGGCCTCCCCCAGCGGGGCCCCCTACATAGACACCCAGGCGATCCCCGCGGGAACCCTGCTCAGCGGCGACTCTGCTCTCGACGGCAGCGCGCTGGCCAGCGACGCAGCGCTGCTGGGCGGCTCGCCACCCCAGGTCCTGGACACGATCGTGCAGCCGCCCTGCACCGAAGGCACCGCCGGCGAGCCATGCCTGGACGGCACACCGAGCGCGCTCAGCGCCGCCGACAGCTTCCTCCAGCAGACCCTGCCCACGATCACCTCCACCGCCGCCTATCGCAGCAACGGCCTGGTGGTGATCACGTTCGGGACGGTCAACGCCGGTGCAGCGGCCGGACTGCCGGCCGGTTCGACCACCTCCACGCTCACCGCCACGCCGCCCGCCGGCGTGCTGCTGATCTCACCGTTCGCCACCGCCGCCAGCAGCTCCACGGCGGCGTTCGACCCAACTTCACCCGCGCAGAGCCTCGCAAAGGTCCTGCACAAATGACGCACCCATCAACCAACGAACGGAGACCCCCGTTGCACCCATTCCACACAGCCCACCGCAATGCCACATGGTGGCTTGGCGCGATCGTGGGCGCTCTCGCCCTGATGCTGGCAACCGCTGCACCCGGGCACGCAGAAGAATCGAACCCCAACAACTACTCCTGCCTGGGCAGCGTCACCGCGGGCCAGCCGGAAGTGGGCAGCGAAGAACAGCAGGTGCAGTACTCGTTCTACTGCGACGGGCCAATCACCGGCTACCAACTGGAGTCACAGATTCCCGTCAGCGGCGTCTCGAGCCCTGCGCTGGTCACCAGCAACGCCACCAAAGCGGCACTGACCGACACGTTCTCCTGCTCGGGCGAAGTGCCGGGCTGGTCGGTCAACTGCGTGGGCCTCGCCAAGAACGGCTACGAGACGGTCACAGGGCAGTTCGCCATCGAAACCAAGCTCTGCGCCGAGCCGCGCGTCGACCCGCTGCTCACGGTCACCTACGCCTATCTAGAAAAAGGCGCGGTCACCCAGGCCATCTCAGGGCCGTATGACCTGGGACGCCCCGTGGGCTGCCCGCCGGATGCCTACTCGGGCTCCACGCGGCTGAACCCCAAACCGCTGATCGTCACCCACAAGAAGGGTAAGAAGGGCAAGAAGAAGGGCACCAAGAAAGCGGTCGCCAAAGCCAAGAAGAAATAGCGGGTGGCCCAGTGATCGGGGGCGTCGCGCTGCTCCGTCAGCGCGACGCCCCCGCTTGCTGCCATGGCTCGAGCCATGGTGAACCCCTTCCCACGACTTACGGCGACAGTTGGCCTGAACCTTCCGATAGGGCGAGGCTCTCTGTGGATTCGACCCCAAACCCCTCGGTGCCAGATCCTAGGTCCTCTTCTAGGACGTTCGTCCTTTCTTCGCCCACGAATTTCTTGATCGCTTGAACGCTTTTGCTCTGATTGAAGCTAAGCGCTAGCGCTTTCGTGTTTTTACCATTTTGCGTGCTCTCGAATTCGCCGATGAGAGAGCCCACCACTTCGCACGGATCCGTCCCCTCGAAGTGTCCTTTGATCCACGCCACCCCAGCCGCCGGCTTCAGTAATAGTCCGACCGTGGTGGAATTGATGTCTTTCTACACTGAACCGCCCGTTCCCGTTGTATCTGAACTTCGCCCCAATCGCCGTGCCGGTCGCAAGACCACCGACTACGCATAGGCCCACCACGATCATTACGACTAATCGAAGAAGCTGCATATCCACCTCCATGAGCGCGGGTTGCCGTTGCGCAGACCCCTCGACCGCGCATCCCGTCCCGTTTGTTTGAATCGTGAGCATGAGGCTACCATCCGTTGAAATGCCAAACAAGCCAGAAGCTCGTCCGCCCTCCCCCACCCCCACATCCAGGCTGCCTACGCTCTCATGTCGCGTGTCGGGAGGCCGCTAGCACAGGGGTCGCTCCCCCGGTCGAACACCAGTCCGCTGCATCAAGCCCGTACCACGCTCAGGCCCGGAGTATCTCTGTCCCGTGCCTCGACACGGTGGCCGTGAGGACCTAGCGTAGTCCCGTGACCCCTTATAAGCCTCACTCGCTCAGATGCAGCCCTGTCTATCGGGTAGGCGCCGGGCTCACCCCGGCGCCCCCCACACCACCGGACGTGCGGGTCCGCATCCGGCGGTTCGCTCGGCATCCCGGAAGCGGCGGTAGGGGTCGGTGAATCCCTTCAGGCCGTGGCTCCTCCAGTAGGCGTTTGGTAGGGCGCGCTGGAGCGGCGCTGACCCGGCGATGCGCCAGTATCCCTTGCGTGTGCAGGCCCACTGGTGGGCCTGGTCCTCGGGGATACCGAGCGCGATCAGGTTGCGTCGCTTGGTGCGGATACGTTTCCACTCCTTCCAGCGGACCTGCCTCAGTCGCCTTCTGAGCCACTCGTCGAGTTCCTCGAACGGCGAGGGCGTGCCGGCCAACGCAAAATAGGCCGTCCACCCGACCGTGAAGCGGTTGATCTCTGTGATCCTCCGCTCCATCGAGATGCCCCAACGCCGCGAGGTCAGCCGGCGCAGACGGTCCTTGGCTCGCTTGCGAGCCTTCTGGTCCACCCGCACCTTGATCTCACCATCGCGGCGAAAGAAGCCGAACCCCAGCAGGGGCCGCTTCGTCGCCCGGTCAACCACCGACTTCTCACGGTTGACCTTGAGCTTCAGGCGCTGCTCGACATACTGCGTGACGCTCTCCATGACACGCTGCCCCGCCCGCTCGCTGGCGACATAGATCCTGCCATCGTCTGCGTATGCCGAGTGTCGGGTTATGTCGAGCGGCAGCTTGGATCGCCTGTGGTTGCCTGGGTTTGGGGTGTGAGTTCTCGGCATAATCCGGCGGTCTGATGGACGCTCTCTCTTTTCGTTTTGACGAGAGGGGAGATTGTTATGAGTAGTGGGTCAGGGGTGGCTGGGCCGTTGGCGGTGTTCGCGCCGGGGTTCGGCTTGGAGTTGGTGGCGCGGGGGTATAGGCCGGGGTCGGCGGCCGCGCAGCTGCGGTTGATGGCGGACGCGAGTGGGTGGCTGGCCGCGCGCGGTCTGGGGCCTGGTGATCTGACCGAGGGGCTGGTGGAGCAGTTGATGGACGAGCGTCGCCGGTCGGGCAGCTCGCGGTTGTTCTCGCCGCGGGCGCTGTTGCCGTTGCTTGAGTATCTGCGCGGCTTGGGGGTCGCGCCGCCAGCGGTGAGCGTGGTGGCGACGCCGATCGAGGAGTTGGTGGAGCGCTATTCGGCGTATCTGCTTCAGCAGCGTGGTCTGGCGCTGTCGACTGTCCGTAACTATGTCGGGGTTGCGCGCGTGTTCCTGGCCTGGCGAGAGGCGGCCGTTGGAGGGCTCGATCTCGAGCGGCTGGACGCGGCGGCGGTCACCCAGTTCGTGCTGGCAGAGTCCCAGCGATCGTGCGTGGGTTCGGCGAAGTGCATGGTCACGAGGCTGCGCGTGTTCTTGCGGTTCCTTCATGTCGCGGGAGAGATTGACCAGGCGCTCATGGATGCGGTCCCGTCGGTGGCGGGCTGGCGGCTGGCGGGATTGGTCAAGGCGCTGGACGCGCGGTCGGTCACGCGGCTGTTGGCGAGTTGTGATCGGCGCACGCGAGTTCGGGCGCAGGGATTTCGCGATCATCACCCTGCTGTGGCGGCTGGGATTGCGCGCGGGTGAGGTCGCCGCGCTTCGTCTCTCAGACGTCGATTGGCGCGCCGGAGAGCTACTCGTGCGTGGGAAGGGCAGCCGCCAGGAGCGTTTGCCGCTGCCTGCTGATGTGGGCGAAACGCTCGCGGGCTGGCTTGAGCGCGGCCGTCCGCGCCGCGACTCGGTGTTCGTGTTCACGCGCCTGCGCGCACCCTATGGCGGTTTCTCGGCTGGCGCTGTCTCGCAGATCGTGCGCCGTGCCTGCCAGCGGGCCGGGCTGCCGCTGGTTGGCGCGCACCGTCTGCGGCACACGGCCGCGACCGAGATGCTGCGCGCGGGCGGCAGCCTGACCGAGGTCGGCCAGGTACTGCGTCACCGCGGCCGGGATGTCACCTCTATCTATGCGAAGGTCGATCGGCTGGCGCTCGCCGCGGTCGTTCAGCCATGGCCGGGGAGCGCGGCATGAGCGATCTTGATCGACACGTCCAGGAGTACCTGACCCTCCGCCGGGCGCTCGGGTTCAAGCTCGTCGGGGAGGGGCAGCTGCTCGCTGAGTTCGTCGCGTTCGCCGACACGATCGGGGAGCGCACGATCACCACCAAGTTCGCGCTGGAATGGGCCAGGCGTCCGAAGGACGCGAGCGCCAACTATCTCTCGAGGCGGCTGCGAGCGGTCCGTGGTTTCGCGCGGTATCTGCACGCCCTCGATCCCGCCTGCGAGATCCCGCCGCTCGAGCTGCTCCCCGCCAGCAAGTACCGCCCCGCCCCCTACCTTTACCGTGACGAAGAGATCGTCGCGTTGATGACGGCGGCGAGCATGCTACGTCCGCCTCTGCGGGCCGCGACGTTCCGGACGCTGATCGGACTGTTGGCGTGCACCGGGCTACGGATCGGCGAGGCGATCCGTTTGGACCGCGAGGACCTCGACGCGATCCACGGCCTGTTGACGGTCCGCGATTCGAAGTTCGGCAAGTCAAGGGAGGCGCTGCTGCACCCCAGCACCATGCAGGCGCTGGACGAGTACGGCAAGACCCGCGACCGGCTCTGCCCGCAGCCGACGCAGCCAAGCTTCTTCATCACTACCCGCGGCATGAGGATCTGCCACCCGACGATCTATCAGCCGTTCCGGCGGCTGGTGGAACAGGCCGGCGTCAGACACCCATCTCCGCACAGGCGCGTTCGTATACACGATCTGCGCCACAGTTTTGCTGTGAAGACGCTGCTTGGCTGGTATCGCGACGGTGGTGATGTCGCGGCCAGAATGCCGCTGCTGTCCACGTACCTCGGTCACGTCGACCCAGCCGCGACGTTCTGGTACTTGTCCGCGGCACCAGAGCTACTCGCGCTCGCGGCCGAGCGTCTGGAGCAGGCCACGGGAGGACAGTCATGACCGTGCTCGCACCAACGCTCGAGGCGTTTTTCACCCGTCGTTTGATCGGCGAGAAGGGTGTCAGCCCGCACACGATCGCCGCATACCGCGACACCTTCAGGCTGCTGCTCTCATTCGTCCAGGCACGCACCGGCACGCAGCCATCCAAGCTGCAGATCGAGGATCTCGACGCGCGGCTGATCACGGCGTTCCTCGACCACCTCGAACACGAGCGCGGAAACAGCCCGAGGACCCGGAACGCGCGGCTGGCGGCGATCCACTCGATGTTCCGCTTCGCCGCGCTCCAGCATCCCGAGCACGCCGCGCTCATCAGTCGCGTGCTCGCCGTCCCGACCAAGCGCTTCGATCGCGTGATCATCACCCACCTAACCCCCGAAGAGGTCAACGCGCTCTTGGCCGCCCCGGACCGCTCCCGCTGGATCGGCCGTCGCGACTACGCGCTGCTGACCCTGGCGATCCAGACCGGGCTGCGCGTCACCGAGCTCACCAGCCTGCGCTGCCAGGACGCGCACCTCGGCACTGGCCCGCACGTTCAAACCTTCGGCAAGGGACGCAAACAGCGCATCACGCCGCTGACCAGCCAGACCGTGAGCTGCCTGCGCCAATGGCTCACCGAGCGCGACGGCCAACCAGACCAGCCGCTATTCCCAACCAGTCGCGGCCGAGCGCTCGGCCGCGACGCGATCGCGCTGCTGGTCACCAAACACGCCACCACAGCCAGCCACACATACCCGCCACTAAAGAACAAGAAGGTCTCACCACACACGCTCCGCCACACCGCCGCGATGAACCTCCTGCACGCCGGCGTCGACAGCACCGTCATCGCACTATGGCTCGGCCACGAGTCCGTCGAAGCGACCCAGACCTATCTCCACGCCGACATGACGATCAAGGAAAGAGCGCTCGCGCGGACCACCCCACCCAACAGCACCCCCGGCCGCTACCGGCCACCAGACCACCTACTCGCCTTCCTCGAGGCGCTCTGATTATGCCGAGCATTTCAAGCCAACCCCGCCACCACACAGGCATTCCGACACACACTCGACATAACCCGACACTCGGCATAAGCGGATTTATGGGGACATCAGCATAAATCCGCGTAGCGCACGAAACGATGCCCCCGCTTCTCCAGCTCCCAGTCCAGATCGTCGAGCATGACGTTCGAGAGCAGCGGCGAGAGCGGAGACCCCTGCGGGGTTCCCTCCTCGCTCACATGCACGATCCCGCCATCCATGACGCCCGCTTCCAGGTAGCGCCGGATCAGCTTGAGCACCTGCTTGTCATCCACCCGTCTTGCGACCCTCGCCATCAAAGCGTCGTGCTGAACCCGATCGAAAAACGAGTCCAAATCAAAATCAACGCACCACGCCGCGTCATCAGCGATGAACTGGCGTGCCCGCTCGACCGCTTGATGCGCCGAGCACCCCGGCCTGAAGCCGAAGCTATGGGGATGGAAATACGGGTCAAAGACAGGCGTGAGCACCTGCAACAGGGCCTGGCAGATCAACCGATCCACCGCAGCCGGCACCCCCAACATCCGCTGGCCACCCGAAGGCTTGGGGATCATCACCCTCCGCACAGGCAGCGGCCGGTAGATACCCGCGTCAAGCTGCGAACGGACCCGTGACCAATGATCTTTCAACCACGGCCCAAGCTCCTTGCTGCTCATCCCGTCGATGCCAGCGGCACCGGCGTTACGCTCGACGCGTCTGAGCGCCTCAACGAGATTCCCGCGGGAGAACACCATCTCCCACAAGCTCGCCTCGGCGGGGTGAGCGCTGGTGTCATCCGGCACCGGGGAGCCGCTGCGCTCTGGCCGAGCATCCTTGGGCTTCACCCTCAGACCCTCCCCGCCAGGCCCCCAGAGGGGTTGGCTGCGATCAAAGCGACTCCCACGAGCACGAACGTCCTATCGCTCGGCTTCGCGTTCGGCCCTTCCCGGCGATACTGATCCCCGCCGGTAATATGGCCTCTGCTGACTTCTCCACAGCGAGCAGCACCCTCTCGAACGCCACCGTCCCACCACCCGGCGATCACCCTCACGGCGACCGGGCATCCAGGACACCCGCAGAGACCTCCCGGGGTAAGACCAGCAACCTTCATCGCGCACCCACCGCGTCTACGTGACAGCCCCTTGATGGACATCGGGCTTCGCCACGTGTTGCTGACTCGCCCGGACCGCCCCGCCTTATACGCGCAGCACAACGAGACCTGGACAGCCCCGCTGCACCATGTGTTCCTAGAGTCGCGATTTCGCCTCCGGCTTCCTTCCCACCCCGCCTCACGACGACGCAGTTGCCATCGACTTATGGTTGGTGCCATCAACCTCCACAGGGGACTCACACCCCCGAGCTACTGGCCATGCCCGGCGCACAACAGAGGGCCCCCGGCGCATGCGCCGGGGGCCCTCTTTGCTGCGACTCTGTGTCCCGGCCTTTGTTGCCGGCACAGCGTTTCTGTTTCTGGTGCTACTTTTCGCTAGTTATTCGCTTTCTCGCACTGCTTTTGCGCTTGCGATCTGGATTGGGTCGTTCAGGATCGCTGTGTTGTTGCCCGCGCTCGAGGGGATACCGACTTTCCCGTTGATGATGGGGTCTAGAAGCCATGAGAAGAGGATCCCGCCGCAGCCTGATGCTCCAGGTGCAGCGAAGTCGTTTTCTACGAGTTTGACTCCGTGGTCGATCGCGTAACGAGCGTGTTCTTCGAACGTGAACGTACCGGTCGCGCCTTTGATGGCTTTGAACCCGGCAGGCGGTTTCGTTGTGCCAGTGGTGAACGGGATCACAATCGGGCTGCTGTTCGAACCGATGTAGCATTCGCCGCCAAGGAACGGGTTTTCGAGTTTCACCTTGATCGGGAGCGACAGCGCGACACCCGATTCAGCGATCAAGTTACCCTCGCTAAGCGCGATCGAGGAGGCCGGTGCTGCGAGTTCGGTCGTAGCGTTCACGCCCGTCGTACCGTTTTCGAATACAAGTTCACACGCAATCCGCTCGATTGGTTCGCTGATTTCTTTGCAGTTGACGAAGTCCAGCAGCCCACCGGGAACCGGAAGCGCTGTTTTAGAAAGCGTGTTGCCGTCTTCGGCGCCAACGAACCCTTCTTTTTCGGTCGTTTCGTTGTATGTCACGCCGCCCTGAAGAATGATCTTCTTCGGAGCTTCGATCGGAACACGTGTTTTACCGAGGACGACTTCCCCGCTCGTCGTTTCCGAGTACACACACTGAAGGACGCCTTCCGCTTTCGCGGGACAATCCGAGAACACAGCGTATTTCCCGGTCGGTTTACCCGCGAATGCCGCAGAAGCCATCACTGCCATCACCACAGCCGCCACAACTGCGGCGACCCCTATCTTGCTGGACAAACGCGCTGCGTTTCTCCAGCCTGCCACGATACCCAACATCTTCATATTGTCTCGCTTTCGTTAGTAACTATCTGCACTGCACTTGCATGAGTACCGTAACCGCCTTGCGTTGGCGACGCCAAGACGTGTTTTTCATCTGGCGACCACCATGGTGCAAGCTTAAAGGCGCGGCCCTTGGGGGGGCCTCTTGCGCCCCGGCTCGTGGCCTTGAGCGCCACGCCGATGCAGATCATCTAGTGTCCCGCGCCGTTAGTTCGTTGCTTAAGTGTGGTATGCTGTGGCATGCCAAGAACTGGACGGCCGAAGCAGGGGTTGGAGCTGACTGACGCTGAGCGTGATCAGTTGGTGCGGTGGGAGCGGCGGCGGAAGTCTTCGCAGGCGTTGGCGTTGCGCTCGCGGATCGTTTTGCAGTGTGCGGCGGGGTGTTCGAATAAGGATGTAGCGGTGGCGTGTGGGGTGTCTCTGCCGACGGTCGGGAAGTGGCGTAGACGGTTTTGTGAGCTGCGGCTGGATGGGCTCTCGGATGATCCGCGGCCGGGGCGTCCGGTAACGATCACCGCTGAGCAGGTCGAGGACGTGGTGGTCGCGACGTTGGAGTCTGCGCCGGAGAACGCGACGCACTGGTCCAGGGCGAAGATGGCCGAGCGCTCCGGGCTATCGGCGTCGACGATCGGACGGATCTGGCGGGCGTTTGAACTCAAGCCCCACCGCGCCGACACCTTCAAGCTTTCCACCGACCCGTTGTTCGTGGAGAAGGTGTATGACATTTGCGGCCTGTATCTGAACCCGCCCGAGGCGGCGGTCGTTTTGTGTGTTGATGAGAAGAGCCAGGTGCAAGCGTTGGCGCGCTCCCAGCCAGCCTTTCCGATGATGCCCGGCATGTGCGAGAAGCGCACCCACGACTATCTACGCCACGGCACGACCAGCTTGTTCGCGGCGTTCAACGTCGCTGATGGGAACGTGATCAGCTCAACACACCGCCGCCACCGCACGATCGAGTTCAAGAAGTTCCTGGCCAAGATCGACAGCCAGATTCCCGAGCACCTCGACATCCATCTGGTGTGTGACAACTACGGCACCCACAAGAGCCCCGCGATCCGCAGCTGGCTGCAGGCACACCCGCGGTTTCACGTGCACTACACGCCGACGTACTCCAGCTGGATAAACCAGGTCGAGCGGTGGTTCGCCTACCTCACCGACGACCTACTCAGACGCTCAGACCATCGCAGCGTCCAAGCGCTGGAGAAAGACATCCGTGACTGGGTCACAGCATGGAACGAAAACCCCAAACCATTCATCTGGACCAAGACCGCCGAGCAAATCCTGGAGTCCATCTCCCGACTTCTAAAACGAATTAACGGCGCGGGACACTAGTGTCATGTCGGTTAGATTCGTTTGCGGTTAGGGTAAGTGGTGGTTATGCCTATTCCTACTGCGGTTTCTATTGAGTTGAGCGGTGATGAGCGTGCTGCGCTGGAGGCTTGGACGCGGCGCCGGGCGAGTGCGCAGGCGTTGGCGTTGCGGGCACGGATCGTGCTAATGGCCGCGGAGTGGTTGTGGTCCAACAGCGAGATCGCGGAAGCGCTGGATGTCTCGCGTCCGACGGTCACGAAGTGGCGCAACCGGTTCGCGCAGCGCCGGCTTGAAGGGCTCGCGGATGAGCCGCGCCCTGGGAAGCCGCGGACGATCACTGACGAGCAGGTCGAGGCCGTGGTGACCAAGACGTTGGAGAGCGTGCCGAAGAACGCGACGCACTGGTCGACCCGCTCGATGGCCAAAGAGATGGGGATGACCCCGGATGCAGTGATGCGGATCTGGCACGCGTTCGGGCTTCAGCCCCACCGCCAGGAGACCTGGAAGCTCTCCAAAGACCCGATGTTCATCGAGAAGGTGCACGACATCTGCGGCCTGTATTTGAACCCGCCAGAGCGGGCTGTTGTGTTGTGCGTGGATGAGAAGAGCCAGATCCAGGCGCTGCATCGCACCGCGCCGACCCTACCGATGCTGCCCGGCACACCCGAGCGCGCGACCCACGATTATGAGCGGCACGGCACCTCCAGCCTCTACGCTGCATTGAACGTCGACAGCGGAGAGGTCATCGGCTCTTTGCACCAGCGCCCACCGCGCCGTCGAGTTCCTGAAGTTCCTACGAACGATCGATGAGAACGTGCCCAGCCACTTGGCCGTGCACCTTGTGCTCGATAACGCCTCCAGCCATAAGACACCCAAGGTCAGGCGCTGGCTCGCGGCCCACGGTTTCATTTGCACTTCACGCCGACATCGAGTTCGTGGATCAACCTCGTCGAGCGCTGGGTCGGCGAGCTCACAACCAAACTCCTACGCCGCGGCGCGCACCGCTCCGTCCGCGCAATGAACAGCGATATCCGCCAATGGATCGACACTTGGAACGAAACCCCCGCCCTTACGTCTGGACCAAGACCGCCGAGCAAATCCTCAACAGCATCAGCCGCTACTGCCAGCGAATCAACCAAACACGACACTAGCGGCTCATAGCTCACAGCCTGCACACACAACACTTCGCTTGCTCCACAGAGGCAATGGCCGGTGGTCCTGAGACCACCGGCCATTCGCTTATCCCGTACGCGCCTATTGGGCTACGGTAAGAGCTGCCCCGAGCCTTCGCTCAGCGTCAGAGTCTCGCTGGACTTCAGGCCCGCGGTTTCGAAACCTTTACCGAGGTTGGCTTTGATCGTGTTTTCGGTTGATTCCCCTTCGAATTTTTTGACACCCTGCACACCTGCGGTCTCCGTGAATGCAAGCGTTAGAGCTTTGGTGTTTTTGTCATTTTGCGTCGAGGCAAATGAGCCGATCACCGATCCCTTGGCTTCGAACGCGACCGTTCCACATTTCGTGGCTACTATGAACGGTTCACCGGTGGTCGGTTTCAGTAACGCACCCGCTTCGGTAGTTTTGATATCGCCGAACGTTGCAGTTAGTTTCGTTGTATCGATTAACCCTGATTTTCCGCCGGTCGACGTGCACGGGAGACCCGCTGATTCACAACCGGTGAACGACACCGTGAGTTCTGCGCTAGTTGCTGGGTTGGCACCAAGTTTCCCTGTCCCGGTGTCCCCTGTGCAGAATACAGACGTCCCCCCAGTAGTGACGAGTTCGCCTTCGCCGCTAGCTATTGTGAATTTACCGTTACCGCTGTAGGTGATGTGCGCGGCTGCACTCGCGTTTGAGACCAATACGGCGCTAAACGCGCATAGCGCGCATAGCGCAACTGCGACTAATCGTAGCTGCTTCATGTTTCTCCTTTTGGCTTGTTATCCGAAGCCCCGCTATCGGCGCGAGGCAGTCTGCCGACACGTCCTACGGTTTAGCTAAAGCGTGCCGGTTGATACACCGTAGGGCTTGTCGTGCCTGGCTGTCAAGTGTTTAGGGCCATTGTTTCTAACGATGGATGCCTAATATACGCGATATTTCTTAGGCCGGTGACAGGTCCAGGCTAGCGCTGCCGATCCTCTGTGTGGATCATATGGTTGCTACCTCGAGGTAAGGTCACCGATGTGTTAAGGCCGGTTAGGCTTGACTCTCGCGAGCCGGTTGACATCTGATCGCTCAGACCGCCGCGCGCGACACCAAAGGGAGTGGTAGGGTCGGCGGGAGGCGCCTGGGCCGTACGGCTGTAGCCGACTGGTCTGGTTTCCTCCCGCCGCCACATCGAACCGTGCATGCGGTTCTCCCGCACACGGCTCTCCGACGTTCTTCACCGCCGGCATTCAGCTTCCCCGGCGCCGTGACCGGCTGGGTCGTGGCGCGACGATGGTTCCGTTGAGGTCGATCAGGCCCATACGGTTCGGTGATTGATGGGCAGCAACCCACCAGCCGTACCGCGTGTTGCGCTTGTGACGCTTGGCGATGAATCCCGCCAAGCGTGTCAGCGCGTGTCGCATGATCTTGTCGAAGAACTGAGCAGAGTTTCCGTAACGGAAGTAGCCTGCCCAGCCGCGCAAGAACCGGTTGAGGTCTTGAACGATGATCTCGACCGGAACCCGTAGCCGCGAGCGCGCCGTAATTTCCCGGATGCGCTGACGGGCGTGTCCCATTGCCTGACGTGAGGGCCAGCGGACGAGGAAGGTGAGATGCTTCGACCGGCTGGTGTTGCCGCGCACATAGCGGTGATGGAAGCCAAGGAAATCGAGTCCCTCGCCTCCCTCTCGCAGATGCACGATCCGTGTCTTGGCCGGCTTGAGCTCAAGGCCCAACTCGTTCAGGATCACGGTGAACGCCTCAAGAGCGCTCTCGGCTTCCCGTTTGGTCTTGCATATCGCCAGCAGATCATCCGCTTATGCCGAGTGTCGGGTTATGTCGAGTGTGTGTCGGAATGCCTGTGTGGTGGCGGGGTTGGCTTGAAATGCTCGGCATAATCAGAGCGCCTCGAGGAAGGCGAGTAGGTGGTCTGGTGGCCGGTAGCGGCCGGGGGTGCTGTTGGGTGGGGTGGTCCGCGCGAGCGCTCTTTCCTTGATCGTCATGTCGGCGTGGAGATAGGTCTGGGTCGCTTCGACGGACTCGTGGCCGAGCCATAGTGCGATGACGGTGCTGTCGACGCCGGCGTGCAGGAGGTTCATCGCGGCGGTGTGGCGGAGCGTGTGTGGTGAGACCTTCTTGTTCTTTAGTGGCGGGTATGTGTGGCTGGCTGTGGTGGCGTGTTTGGTGACCAGCAGCGCGATCGCGTCGCGGCCGAGCGCTCGGCCGCGACTGGTTGGGAATAGCGGCTGGTCTGGTTGGCCGTCGCGCTCGGTGAGCCATTGGCGCAGGCAGCTCACGGTCTGGCTGGTCAGCGGCGTGATGCGCTGTTTGCGTCCCTTGCCGAAGGTTTGAACGTGCGGGCCAGTGCCGAGGTGCGCGTCCTGGCAGCGCAGGCTGGTGAGCTCGGTGACGCGCAGCCCGGTCTGGATCGCCAGGGTCAGCAGCGCGTAGTCGCGACGGCCGATCCAGCGGGAGCGGTCCGGGGCGGCCAAGAGCGCGTTGACCTCTTCGGGGGTTAGGTGGGTGATGATCACGCGATCGAAGCGCTTGGTCGGGACGGCGAGCACGCGACTGATGAGCGCGGCGTGCTCGGGATGCTGGAGCGCGGCGAAGCGGAACATCGAGTGGATCGCCGCCAGCCGCGCGTTCCGGGTCCTCGGGCTGTTTCCGCGCTCGTGTTCGAGGTGGTCGAGGAACGCCGTGATCAGCCGCGCGTCGAGATCCTCGATCTGCAGCTTGGATGGCTGCGTGCCGGTGCGTGCCTGGACGAATGAGAGCAGCAGCCTGAAGGTGTCGCGGTATGCGGCGATCGTGTGCGGGCTGACACCCTTCTCGCCGATCAAACGACGGGTGAAAAACGCCTCGAGCGTTGGTGCGAGCACGGTCATGACTGTCCTCCCGTGGCCTGCTCCAGACGCTCGGCCGCGAGCGCGAGTAGCTCTGGTGCCGCGGACAAGTACCAGAACGTCGCGGCTGGGTCGACGTGACCGAGGTACGTGGACAGCAGCGGCATTCTGGCCGCGACATCACCACCGTCGCGATACCAGCCAAGCAGCGTCTTCACAGCAAAACTGTGGCGCAGATCGTGTATACGAACGCGCCTGTGCGGAGATGGGTGTCTGACGCCGGCCTGTTCCACCAGCCGCCGGAACGGCTGATAGATCGTCGGGTGGCAGATCCTCATGCCGCGGGTAGTGATGAAGAAGCTTGGCTGCGTCGGCTGCGGGCAGAGCCGGTCGCGGGTCTTGCCGTACTCGTCCAGCGCCTGCATGGTGCTGGGGTGCAGCAGCGCCTCCCTTGACTTGCCGAACTTCGAATCGCGGACCGTCAACAGGCCGTGGATCGCGTCGAGGTCCTCGCGGTCCAAACGGATCGCCTCGCCGATCCGTAGCCCGGTGCACGCCAACAGTCCGATCAGCGTCCGGAACGTCGCGGCCCGCAGAGGCGGACGTAGCATGCTCGCCGCCGTCATCAACGCGACGATCTCTTCGTCACGGTAAAGGTAGGGGGCGGGGCGGTACTTGCTGGCGGGGAGCAGCTCGAGCGGCGGGATCTCGCAGGCGGGATCGAGGGCGTGCAGATACCGCGCGAAACCACGGACCGCTCGCCACCGCCTCGAGAGATAGTTGGCGCTCGCGTCCTTCGGACGCCTGGCCCATTCCAGCGCGAACTTGGTGGTGATCGTGCGCTCCCCGATCGTGTCGGCGAACGCGACGAACTCAGCGAGCAGCTGCCCCTCCCCGACGAGCTTGAACCCGAGCGCCCGGCGGAGGGTCAGGTACTCCTGGACGTGTCGATCAAGATCGCTCATGCCGCGCTCCCCGGCCATGGCTGAACGACCGCGGCGAGCGCCAGCCGATCGACCTTCGCATAGATAGAGGTGACATCCCGGCCGCGGTGACGCAGTACCTGGCCGACCTCGGTCAGGCTGCCGCCCGCGCGCAGCATCTCGGTCGCGGCCGTGTGCCGCAGACGGTGCGCGCCAACCAGCGGCAGCCCGGCCCGCTGGCAGGCACGGCGCACGATCTGCGAGACAGCGCCAGCCGAGAAACCGCCATAGGGTGCGCGCAGGCGCGTGAACACGAACACCGAGTCGCGGCGCGGACGGCCGCGCTCAAGCCAGCCCGCGAGCGTTTCGCCCACATCAGCAGGCAGCGGCAAACGCTCCTGGCGGCTGCCCTTCCCACGCACGAGTAGCTCTCCGGCGCGCCAATCGACGTCTGAGAGACGAAGCGCGGCGACCTCACCCGCGCGCAATCCCAGCCGCCACAGCAGGGTGATGATCGCGAAATCCCTGCGCCCGACTCGCGTGCGCCGATCACAACTCGCCAACAGCCGCGTGACCGACCGCGCGTCCAGCGCCTTGACCAATCCCGCCAGCCGCCAGCCCGCCACCGACGGGACCGCATCCATGAGCGCCTGGTCAATCTCTCCCGCGACATGAAGGAACCGCAAGAACACGCGCAGCCTCGTGACCATGCACTTCGCCGAACCCACGCACGATCGCTGGGACTCTGCCAGCACGAACTGGGTGACCGCCGCCGCGTCCAGCCGCTCGAGATCGAGCCCTCCAACGGCCGCCTCTCGCCAGGCCAGGAACACGCGCGCAACCCCGACATAGTTACGGACAGTCGACAGCGCCAGACCACGCTGCTGAAGCAGATACGCCGAATAGCGCTCCACCAACTCCTCGATCGGCGTCGCCACCACGCTCACCGCTGGCGGCGCGACCCCCAAGCCGCGCAGATACTCAAGCAACGGCAACAGCGCCCGCGGCGAGAACAACCGCGAGCTGCCCGACCGGCGACGCTCGTCCATCAACTGCTCCACCAGCCCCTCGGTCAGATCACCAGGCCCCAGACCGCGCGCGGCCAGCCACCCACTCGCGTCCGCCATCAACCGCAGCTGCGCGGCCGCCGACCCCGGCCTATACCCCCGCGCCACCAACTCCAAGCCGAACCCCGGCGCGAACACCGCCAACGGCCCAGCCACCCCTGACCCACTACTCATAACAATCTCCCCTCTCGTCAAAACGAAAAGAGAGAGCGTCCATCAGACCGCCGGATTATGCCGAGAACTCACACCCCAAACCCAGGCAACCACAGGCGATCCAAGCTGCCGCTCGACATAACCCGACACTCGGCATAAGCAGACTTATGCTGATGTCCCCATAAATCCGCGTAGCGCACCAGTACCCCGTGTCCGCGCTGCGCCCACTGCCGGTCAAGCCGGTGCAGATAGACGTTGCATAGGACAGGCGAAATCACACCGCCCTGCGGGCTACCGGTGTCGCTGCGCTTGACCGCCCCGTCCTGCATCACCCCGGCGCGCAGCATCGCGCGCAAGAGCCTGAGAACGTGACGGTCTGAGATCCGCTCCTCAATCGCCGTCATCAACCCCGAATGCGGAATCGCCTCAAAACAGTCAGCGACATCCAATTCTGCAACCCACCGAGCGCCGCTCCAGGACTCATCAATCAGCACCTGGAGCGCATCGTGTGCCGAGCGCTGAGGGCGAAACCCAAAAGAGCACTCAAGCATGTCAGCCTCGAAGATCGGCTCGATAACCGTCTTCAATGCCGCTTGCACGACGCGGTCACGGACAGCAGGAATCGAGAGCGGGCGACGCTCCGAGCGGCCGGGCTTCGGTATGAACACCCGGCGCGCGGGGAGCGGACGCCAGCGCCCGTCCTTCAACTCCGCGGCCAGCTCGTCGAGCAGCCGGTCAACCCCGTACTGCTCAACATCAGCGATAGTCACCTGGTCGATGCCAGCCGCGCCGCGATTGGCGCGCACCGACTCCCACGCCCGCTCCAAGACGTCCCTGCGGTGGACCTTGTCATAGAGCGCGTGGAACCTTCGTCCGGGGTCGGCCTTGGCCGTCCGGTAAAGCGTTCGTTGTAGTTCTCGAACCTTGTCCTGCTCGGTGGTCCTAGCCATATCGGCACTCACCAGTCCTTCCCTATACGTGACGCGTGAACGAAGCAGCGGCCCTTCCCTCACCCCAGGTTGTGTTGTCCCGTGAGCCGGACCGACTTCCGCGGAGACCGGATTAGTAGGTTTTCTCTGTGATGATTCGGTCTCTCGTTGGCTTGCTTTTCTCAGCGTAGAGTTCTTCGATCTCGCGTGGTGTCCGGTCGCCCAGGTTTTCGTGCAGGCGGCTGTCGTTGAACCAGCTGATGTACTCCACGATCGCTAGCTCCATCTGGCTGCGGGTTTGCCAGACACGGTCGGCGATCAGCTCCGTCTTGAAGCTGTCGACGAAGCTCTCAGCCATGCTGTTGTCGTAGGCATCGCCGGTGCTGCCGACCGAGGCGAGCACGTCGTTATCGGCGAGGGTTTGCGTGTAGTCACCAGATACGTATTGCGAGCCCCTGTCGCTGTGATGGACGAGCCGGACCTCCTCGACTCGCTCACGGGTGCTGAGCGCCATCCGTAGCGCGTCCAGGACCAGTGTGGTGCGCATGTGACGGTGGCCATGCGATTCTCCCCATAGGCGGCCGTTGATTTTCCCCACTGGTGGCCACTGGATCTCCCCATGGGTGGCCATCGGATCTCCCCACTGTCCTGTCCTGTGTGGCCTGTAGTCCCGGGTGTCTTGTCAACGAGGCGCGTCGGGAAGGCGGGCTGGATGAAGCGATCGGAGGAAGTGATGGAGATTCTTGAGGCGTATGACGTGACGGGCAGTCTGCGCGGTGCCGCGGCGCTGGCGGGCTGTGACCATAAGACGGTCGCGCACTGGGTTGGTGCGCGGGAAGCGGCTGGTGGCGGGCTGCCGGTGGCGAGCCGCGCGCGGCCGCGGGTCGACGGGTTCGCTCAGAAGATCGATGAGTGGGTGGATCGTTCGCGCGGGAGGATGCGTGCTGATAAGGCGCACGAGCGGCTCCTCGCGATGGGGTATATGGGTTCGGAGCGCACGACGCGGCGCGCTGTCGCTCGGGCGAAGCGTGCGTGGCGCTCAGAGCACGGGCGCATCACGCGACCGTGGGTCACGGAGCCTGGGCACTGGCTTCAGTGGGATTACGGTGACGGGCCGAAGATCGCCGGGCGTCCGACCGTGTTGTTCTGCGCGTGGCTGGCGTGGTCTCGTTTCCGGGTGGTGCTGGCGTTGTGGGATCGCACTCAGGCGAGCGTCGTGATGGCGCTCGACCGGTCGCTGAGGGCGTTCGGTGGCGCGCCGACGTACGCGTTGACGGATAACGAGCGGACTGTGTCGGTAGATCATGTCTGCGGGATCGCGGTCCGTAACCCGCAGATCGTGGCGGTCGGCCGCCACTATGGGCTGTCGATCGCGACGTGTGTGCCGTCGGACCCGCAGTCCAAAGGTGGCTCGGAGGCGACGGTCAGGATCGCGAAGGCGGACCTGGTGCCGACCGATCACAATCTCCGCGGGGAGTATGGGTCTTTCGCGGAGCTCGAGCTGGCGTGCGAGGTGTTCTGTGAGCGCGTGAACACGCGCGAGCATCGCGTCACGCGCCAAGCACCCGTGGTGATGCTCGGCCAGGAGCGGGAGCGGTTGCACCCGTTGCCGGCGGTCGCGCACACGCTGTGCTTCGGGCAGACCCGGCGGGTTGACAGGCAGTCGATGATCTCTGTCGGGGGCGCGCTCTACTCGGTTCCCTCACGCTTGGTGGATGAGCGGGTGTGGGCGCGCGTGGATGGTTCGCAGCTGATCGTCGTTCACGTCGACAGCCCGCAGGGCCCGTGCGAGGTCGCTCGTCACGAGCTGACGACACCCGGAGCGCCGAGCATCCAGAACGAGCACTATCCGCCACGGCCGCCCGGCGCCCTGGAGCGCAAGCCGAGGGCCCAGGGCTCAGAGGAAGCGGCGTTCCTCGCGCTTGGAGAGGGCGCGCAGGCGTGGCTGACGCGGGCAGCGGCCGCCGGGGCCAGCAGAGTGCGCCGCAAGATCTCAGAGGCCGTCGATCTCGCAAAGCTCCACGGGCACCTCGAGGTCGACGAGGCACTCGCCGCGGCCGCGGCCGCCGAGCGCTTCGCGGACGGTGACCTGCAGGCGATCCTCGCTCACCACCAGCAGAACGGGAAGGTGATCCCGTTCCCCGCCAGGGTCTCGGAGGAGCAGACGCTGCAGCGCTCCACGCAGGCGTGGGAGGGCATGGGACGATGAGCGACCACAGCCACACCAACGTTCACATCAATGTCGATTCCGCCCTGGCCGAGGAGTTCCCGAACGGGATCCGCCGCCAGGAGATCACCGTCGTGATGACCGACGAATCGGGCTGCCCGATCTGGCGGGCACTGCCCCCGGCCTTTTGTGACATTCAAGCGGCCCGCGCGCGCGAGCTCGCGTTCGAGCTGCTGATGGCAGCCGAGGTCGCCGAGCAATGGGAGCAAGCACGATGAGCGTCCAGCCACCCCCACCACCACCGCTGCCCGACGATCTCGACATGCTGCTGCGGCGGCTGCGCCTGCCCTATATTCGCGCGGCCGCACCGCATGTGATCGCGACCGCTCGCTCGCAGCGATGGGAGCCCGCGGACATCCTGCGGGCCCTCCTCGGCGAGGAGGCGACCGGCCGTGACCAAGCGATGATCCAGTCGCGTCGCAAAGCATCCGGGCTACCCACGGGCAAGACACTCGACGCGTGGGAGGAACACCGCTCACCGATCCCGAAGCAGACCCAGCAAGCCCTACGAACACTGGAGTGGGTCGGGCGCGCGGAGAACCTCTGTGTCTGCGGCCCATCCGGGACCGGGAAGAGCCACTGGGTCGAGGCGCTCGGGCACCACGCAATCGAGGAAGGCCACACCGTGGTCTGGCTCACACTGGAGAGCCTCGCCGGCCTGCTGCGCCGCCACCGCGCCGATGACAGCACCACCAAGGCGATCGCAAAACTCACCCGGGCAGAGCTCATCATTATCGACGACGTCGGCCTGCTGCCTGTTTTCCCCGACGCCGCCGAGGCACTGTTCCGCCTCGTCGACGCTGCCTATGAGAAGCGCTCGATCGCACTCACCTCAAACATCCACCCCGCCGGCTTCGACGAGCTGATGCCCAAGACGCTCGCCGCCGCGACCGTCGATCGGCTGCTGCACCACGCCCACGTCCTGATCACAGACGGCGCTGAAAGCTACCGGCTGGCGCAGGCGACCGCGGGAGAGGGGGTGAGGCCCCTGGCCAGCTAAAGCGCGCCGCGGGTGCTTGACTCCGCTACGGCCCAAGGGCCTCCGCTCCGTCAAACACCCGCGAAACCACCCTGACCACCGGGGAAAACCAGTGGCCACCAGTGGGGAGAAAAGATGGCCGCCACCGGGGAGAACCGATGGCCGCCAGTGGGGAGAACCCAATGGCCATTGACACGCATGTGGCGGGCGAACTGCCAGCCCACAATCTTGCGGCTATATACGTCGATCACGAAGCTGAAGAACACCAGCCCCTCCCAGCAACGCAGATACGAGAAGTCGGCAACCCAGAGCTGGTTCGGGTGCTCTGCTGTGAAATCACGGTTCACGAGGTCTGGACGGCGACGAGCCTCGGGATCCGGGATCGTGGTCCGCCACGGCTTGCCCCTGCGCTTCGCGCCCTCGATCCCGTTGGCTCGCATCAGCCGCTGCACCTGGCAACGAGGCGCCCGCTCACCCGCGCGTGTGAGTGCCTTCCACGTCCGGCGGTAGCCATAGGCGCAGTAGTTCGCCTCGTGCACCTCCCGGATCCGAGCGAGCAGCCGCTCGTCCTCCACGCTGCGCGCGGAGCGCACGCCGGTAGCGCGCTGATAGTAGGCGGACGCCGACACGCCCAGGACCCTGCAGATCGGCTCGACGCCGAAGCGGCCACGATGATCATCGATATAGCGGCTCACTTCGTTCGGTCTGCGTCGAGCTCCTTCGCGAAAAACACCGAAGCCGACTTCAAGATCTCATTCGCGCGGCGCAACTCGAAGTTCTCCTTGCGCAGCTTCTTGATCTCCTCCCGCTCGCCCGTGCTCAGCACATCCTTGCGGCCCCCGGCATCGGCTCGGCCTGGCGGACAGCCACCCGCAGCGTTTCCGGGTGCATCCCCAGATCAGCAGCGACATGAGCAATCGGACGGCCACTCTCAAGCGCCAAACGCACCCCACGCTCGATCAACTCAACTGGATACTTCCTCGCTCTTGACATCCCCAAAGGCTCCCTTCCCCCGCGGACATAACCACGGAAAAGAGCCTCCGCCAAAACCGGCCTGGCTCACTGGATGGTCTGCGCACATACTCGAGCAAAAGCGCGAAGCAAAGCTCATCCGACCAACCGCCAAGTACGTTGGGGCAGGGCCACGAGCCGTCAGCGCCGTCTAAGGGCTCGTAGAAGAATAACGTTGCAGGTTGTTGTGGGTTTGCGTGGAATGGTTGGTGTGTGGTTGATGAGTGGGGGATCGGTGAGCGGTTTAGGTCGATGGCGCCGGAGTTGAACGAGCGTCAGCGGCGGCTGTGGGCGGCGAGTGAGGCGCGTGCCGCGGGCTTTGGTGGCATCGCTGCGACTGCGCGGGCGACGGGGATATCTGTGCCGACGATCCGTAAGGGCATCGCCCAGCTCGAGTCGGGTGAGCGCCTTGCGCCTGGGCGGGTGCGTCGTGTGGGTGCCGGTCGCAAGCCGTTGTTGGAGAGCGACCCGGAGATCCTGGATGCCATCGAGCGGCTGATTGACGAGGACAGCCGGGGTGATCCTGAGTCGCTTTTGCGGTGGACTGCCAAGAGTGTGCGTCAGGTCGCTGGTGCGCTGCGCGAGACGGGCCACGAGGCGCACTTCACGTCGGTGGCGATGCTTATGAGGTTGCTTGGCTACTCGCTGCAGGCCAACGTCAAGACCAAGGAGGGGTCCTCCCATCCCGACCGCGACGCTCAGTTCCAGCACATCAACCAGGCCGCGAAGGCGGCGGTCGCTGCCGGCTGGCCGGTGATTTCTGTCGATTGCAAGAAGAAGGAGCTGGTCGGTGACTTCAAGAACGGCGGGCGCGAGTGGCATCTGAAGGGCAAGCCAGAGCTCGTGCGCGTCCACGACTTCAAGGACAAGGAGCTCGGCAAGGCGATCCCCTACGGGGTCTATGACCTCAAGCTCGACGAGGGGTATGTCAACGTCGGCATCGACCACGACACCGCCCAGTTCGCGGTCAACTCGATCCGCAGCTGGTGGGAGCACCTCGGAGCCGAGCGCTACCCGAACGCTCCCAGGTTGACGATCACCGCCGACTGCGGCGGCTCCAACGGCAACCGCCCGCGGCTGTGGAAGATCGAGCTGCAGAAGCTCGCCGAGGAAACCCAGATGGAGATCGAGGTCTGCCACTTCCCGCCGGGCACCTCGAAGTGGAACAAGATCGAGCACCGCCTCTTCTCGTTCATCACGATGAACTGGCGCGGCAAGCCACTCGTTTCGCTGGAGACAATCATCAACCTGATCGCCGGAACCACGACCACCACCGGGCTCGAGGTCTACGCCCAGCTCGACGAGGGCACCTACCCCGACAAGATCAAAGTCACAGACGCCGACTTCGAGACAGTCAACATCGACAGCCACAAGTTTCACCCCGAATGGAATTACGTCATCAAGCCCCATGCCCACTGAACCACTGTTCCAGCCGCAGTGACACCTTGAAAGCTTATTTTTCTACACGCCCTAAACCCCACACAAAACGGCCGGGGCCACAAACACGACCCCGGCCACTCTCTGTCTACTACTCTTCGTCGCTTATGGTAAGAGTTGTCCGCTCCCTGATTCTAGGGTCAGGGTCTCAGATGATTCTAGCCCTGCCTTTTCGAAGCCTTTGCCGAGATTGGCTTCGAGTGTGTTTTCCGGTCCTACTAGGAATTTTTTGATTGCCTGTACGCCTGCGGCCTGTTTGAATGTCAGCGTCAGCGCTTTCGTGTTTTTATCGTTCTGTGTATTTTTGAATTCCCCGATCACCGAACCCTTAGCTTCAAATTTTATGGTCCCACATTTCGTCACCGGCACGAATTCGGCTGCGCTTTTGGGACTCAGTAATGCCCCGGCAGTTGTTGCGCTGATGTCCCCAAGCGCAGCGACGAGTTGAGTGGTGTCGATTAATCCTGATTTGCCGCCCGTTGATGTGCACGGGAAGCCACCTGATTCACATCCCACGAAGGACACTGTCAGTGCAGCGGTCAACGCCGGATTCGCCCCTAGCTGGCCTGACCCGGTATCACCTGCGCAGAATACCTTCAACCCTGCCACAGTGACTAGTTCGCCTTCGCCGCTTGAGATAGTGAAGTGTCCGTTGCCGCTGTAGGTGATGTGTGCTGCGGCGTTTGCGTTTGCTGCTACTGCGGCGCTGAGTGCGCAGATCGCGATTGCTGCGACTGCAAGTAATCGTAGCTGTTTCATGTTGTCCTTTTGTGTTTGTTGCTGTGCGCCGATGGTCGAACGCTCGGCCATCGCCCTTTGGGACCGTGGCTGTTCCGCGTGCTGGTCGCATGCGGGCTGCTTGGTCCCTTAAGTACCGTAGCGCAGAGCGCGCCTAGTGGCAAGCCATTGCTTGATCTGTTTCCAATTATCCGACGTCCGATCATTGGCCCCGGCGATGGCTGTCCTACAACAGCGGAGGGGCCCCGGCGTGTGCCGGGGCCCCTCTTGTTACTGCTTGTGTGGCCCGGGTTTGTTGTTGCCCGGGGCGGGTGTTGCTGTTGCTGCTTGGGTGTTAGTTCATTCGCTTTCGCGTACTGCTTTTGCGCTTGCGATCTGGATTGGGTCGTTTAGGATCGCTGTGTTGTTGCCTGCTGATGCGGGGATCCCGACTTTGGCGTTGATGATGGGGTCTAGGAGCCATGAGAAGAGGAACCCGCCGCAGCCTGATGCTCCTGGTGCAGCGAAGT
>CAVRQK010000018.1:0-262046 GCA_963723325.1 uncultured Solirubrobacteraceae bacterium
GAAGGTCTTTCAGTGGCGGTAAGGTGATAGCGGGCGCTGGTGGCGCTCGAGCGCCAACCGGCAGAACCGGTCGACGAGCTCCGGGTAGTCAACGCCGGAGGCGCCGAGCAGCTTGGCGTAGACGCTGGTGGGGGTGAAGCCGGGCATGGTGTTGAGCTCGTTCACCAGGACCTCCTCGCCGTCAACGAAGAAATCGACACGGGCCAGCCCGTCACAGCCGCCGGCCTCGAACGTGTCAACCGCGAGCTCCATCACCAGCTACCGGGCGGTGCGGTTATCCGGGCGGGGAGCTTGAGCCCCATCCCCCCGGGCGAGTACTTGGCCGCGTAGTCGTAGAAGTCGCCGGCGAAGACGATCTCGCCGGGCTCGGAGGCGGTCGCGCGGGCGCCGCCGTTCGTGCTCACACCGAGCACTCCGCACTCGACCTCCAGGCCGTGGCCATCGCCTCGACGATCGCCAGCGTGTCGTGCTCGAAGGCGCCAGCCAGCGCCTCGGCCAGCGGCCGGCATCGAGGACCTTGACGATCCCCACGGAGGAGCCCAGGCGGGACGGCTTGACGAATACGGGCAGGCCCAGGCTTGCGAGCTCCTGGAGCACGGCGTGGCGGTGGCTGCGGTAGCGCTCGGCGCTGACTCCCGCGTAGTCCACCTGCGGGATCCCGACGGCGGACATGAGCTCTTTGAACAGCACCTTGTCGAGGCATACGGCAGAGGCGGCCACGCCGGCTCCCACGTAGGGCACGTCGAGCGTCTTGAGCAATCCCTGCACGGTCCCGTCCTCGCCGAACGGGCCGTGCAGCACGGGAAAGACCACGTCGGCGTCGAGCAGGCCGCCACCGGGTGTGACGCTCAGCGTCTCGCCGTCGCGGCGCCAGGCGCCGTCGCGCCCGATCTCGATCCAGATGACGTCATGTCCGACCGCCAGCAGCCCGTCGCGGACGGCGGCGCCGGAGGACAGCGAAACCTCGTGCTCGGAGGAGCGCCCGCCGGCGAGCACGGCGACCGTCAGACGTTGGGCTTGGGGGTTCGTGCGGTGGTCATGGCGGCGCCGATCAGCCGGACGCCCCGGGCGCCGGCGTGGTGGTGGTTGTGGTCGTGGTGGGAGTGGTGGTGGTCGGAGTGGTGGTGGTGGGCGTTGTCTGCTGGGCGGCCGCGCCGACGGTGATCGTGACGGTGGCGCCCCTGCTGGCGTGGGTGCCGGCGGCGGGGCTCTGCTTGAGCACATGGCCGACCTGCGAGGCTTCGGTGGTCGTTTCGGTAAGCACGCTGGAGACGAAGCCGGCCTTTTCGAGCACGCCCTCGGCGTGCACTTCGCTTGCTCCCAGCACATTGGGGACGGGCTTTTGCTTGGGTTCCTGCGCCACGGTGAGATCGACCTTGCCGCCGGCCTGGATCTTGCCGCTGGCGGGATTTTGCGAGAGCACAGTTTCGGGCGGCTGCGTGGTGGAGGTCTTGTGCGTGACGGTGCCCAGCACCAGGCCGTCGGTTTTGGCGTGGCTTCGGCTGCGCTGAGCGTCTGGCCGGTGACGTCGGGGACGCTCGCCGGTTCGGGGCCGCTGGATACGAGCATCGTGATGGTGCGGCCGGCCTGCACCTCGGTGTCGGCGGGGGGTTCGGTGGCGATCACGGTCCCGGCGGGCACTTCCTTGCTCGCCTGCGACTTCTTGGTCGGTTTGAAGCCGGCTTTGCGCAACACTTCGGCAGCCTTGGCGGCCGTCAGCGCGGCGACGTCGGGGAGGTTGACGGTGGCGGGACCGGTGGAGATCACGATCGTGACGTGACTGCCCTTTTCGGCGCTGCTGCCGGCGGGGAGCGACTGGCTGATCACGAGGCCCACGCGTACCGTTGCGCTGGGCGCCTGCGAGGAGAAGGGATCGAGGCCGGCGTGGCGCAGCGCGGCGCCGGCGCTCTGTTCTTCCTGGCCGATCACGCTGGGCACCACGACCGTCGCCGACTTGGAGTGCAGTAGCAGCACGGCAGCGAGTGCGGCGGCCGCCAGGAGTACGGCGGCGAGTCCCCACCACAGCGCGCGGCGGCGGCGATTGGGGGCCCGCTCGGGGCCGTAGGGCTCCTCGAAGCGGCCCGCCGGCGCTACCAGCAACGAGCCGGTGATGGGCGCGGGGTGCGGATGCAGGTGGTGTACCTGGCCGTCGGCGGACGGCGGAGCCGGCACTCCGGCGAGCACGTCGCGCTCGCGCTCCAGCGCGGCGATCAGCTCGTCGGCGTCGGCGTAGCGCTCGGCCGGGTCCTTGGCCAGCGCGCGCAGCACCACCGCATCCAGCGAGGGGGGCAGCGCGGGGTTCAGCTCGCTCGGCGGGCGCGGCGCGGCGGAGACCTGCTTGTAGGCGATGGCGACGGCCGTTTCGCCCTCGAACGGAACGGCGCCGGTGAGCAGCTCGTAGAGGATCACGCCGACGGAGTAGAGGTCGGAGACGGCGCTGACGGGATGCCCCTGCGCCTGCTCGGGCGAGAGGTACTGCGCGGTTCCCATGATCGAGCCGGTCAGCGTCATGTCGGACGCGCCGGCGCGGGCGATGCCGAAGTCGGTGACGCGGGCGCGGCCCTCTTCGTCGAGGATCACGTTGTGGGGCTTGAGATCGCGGTGGATGACGCCGCGACGGTGCGCGAAGCGGGCTGCGCGCAGGATCTGTATGACGATGTCGATGGCGGTGGAAGCCGGCAGCGGGCCGTCCTCGCGCACGATCGCCTTCAACGATCTGCCGGCCACGTACTCCATGGCGATGTAGTAGGTGCCGTTCCATTCGCCGCGATCGAAGATGGCCACGATGTTGGGGTGCGACAGCGCGGCTGCGCTGGAGGCCTCGCGGCGGAAGCGCTCCACGAACTCCTGGTCTTCGGCGAAGTGGTGGTGGAGGATCTTGACGGCCACCTGCCTGCCCAGCAGCTGATCCTGCGCGAGGTACACGTCGGCCATCCCGCCTGAGCCCAGGCGCGAGAGCACGCGGTAGCGGCCGTCGATGATCGTGTCGGCGTCAATCATGGAGGAGCCTTTCGATGACTTCCCGGGCGACCGGAGCTGCGAACGCGGCGCCTTGACCGGGCACGTCCTGGAGGGTGACGGCGACTGCCACGCGCGGGTTGGAGGCGGGGGCGAAGGCTATGAACCACACGTTGTTGACCGAGTTGCCAATCTGGGTCTCGGCCGTGCCGGTCTTGCCGGCCACCTGCACCCCGGGGATCTGTGCTGCAACACCTGTGCCTTCGTTGACGACCGCTTCCATCATCCCGGTGATGGCGGCGGCGGTGGAGGGCTTCATGACCACGGATTGCGTGCGCGGTTCGATCTGCTGCACGGTGCGTCCTTCGGAGTCGACGATCCGGTCGGTCAGATGCGGCACCATCAGGCGCCCGCGGTTGGCCACGGTGGCGGCGACCTCGGCCATCTGCAGCGCGGTGACGTTGAGTTTGTCCTGCCCGATGCCGAGGCGCCCGACGTCCACGCGTTCGCTGGTTGGCGCGAGCACCCGCCCGTTGTAGTACTCGCCGCTGGTCGACATTTCTTTGGCGGGATAGTCGAGCTGGGGCTTGCGGTCGAAGCCGAAGCGTTCCATGTAGCGGTCGATCGTGGCCTTGCCGAGTTTCACGGCGACCTGCGCGTAGGCGGTGTTGACCGAGCGCACGAGCGCTTTCTCGAGCGTGATCTGGGGGAAGCTCTCGTTTTCGTCGTTGCCCAGCGGCTTGCCGGAGATCATCACGTCGTTGCTGCCGTTGATGACCGACTGCGGAGTGAAGGCGCCGGTGTCGATGGCGGCTGTGGCGGTGATGATCTTGAACGTCGAGCCGGGCGGGTAGCCGAACTGCGTGGCACGGTTGACCAGCGGGCTGGAGCCAGCCGGTTCGTGGTTGAGCTTTTCGACGCCGGCCGCGGTACGCAGCGCGTTGGGGTCGAAGCTCGGCGCGGAGGCCATTACGGTGACGGCGCCGCTCTGTGGATCGAGCGCCACGATCGCACCGCGGTGACCTGCCAGCGCGTGGTTGGCGACCTGTTGGGCGGCGGGGTCGAGCGTGGTGATGACCTTGTCGCCGCCCGGTTCCTTGCCCTGCAGCTGATCGAGGATGCCCTGCAGGTTGCTGTTGGTTTCACCCTCCAGATCGGAGCCGCGATAACTCTCCAGGCCGGAGGAGCCCACACCGGGTTCGTAGTAGTAGCCGATCGCGTGCGCGAACTCGTCTCCGCTTGGGTATGTGCGCTCGTAGCCTTCGCCGCTGCGGACGCTGCGAGCGAGCACGGCGCCGTTGGCGGCCAGGATCGGGCCGCGGTGGATTCGCTCCTGCTCTATTTCCCGACGGTGGTTGAGCGGGTTGTGTCGCAGCGATGAGGCTTCGAAGATGGTCCAGCGCGAGGTGAACGCGATCAGCAGCGCGAACAGCAGGACGACCAGCCCATAGAGACGGACGATGGGTGTGTTCACGACGCTGGCCTCATTCGAGCTGGTCGAGTTCGAGACTGCGGATCAGCGAGGCGGCATCTTCTTCGGAGCGCAGCGTGTGGTCGAGCAGCGTGTGCCGTCGCTGCGCGGTGAGCGAGGAGGCGCTGACGCCCGATACGTACTGGCTGGCGTACAGGTCGATGTTGCCGGGCAGGCGGTAGGGAACCCCCTGGAAGAGGGTGACCAGACCGCGGCTGTTGGTGCCGATGAAGTACACGGATTGCAGCGCGAGATACGCGGCGGAGCCGAGCACGCCGAGCACCACCACGACCAACCCCAGGGCGCCGAGCCGGCGCAGCCGCTTGCGCGAACGGGCGGTGTCCGTCGGCGCAGCCGCCTGGCGTGGGCTTCTACGGCGAGCTTCCACGACGGGCGGCGGTTGCAGCGGGGGCGAGAGGAACTGCTCGGGCTCGACGGCTCCCAGCTCGACGACCATGGTCTGATGCTCCTGCGTGGCCGGTGCGTGCTCCCCCAGCGCCACCTCCTCCAGGCGCAGCAGGATGACGGTGATGTTGTCCCTGCCGCCGGCGTCGTTGGCGGCGGCGATCAACGCCTCCCCGGCGTCGTGCAGGTTGGTGTGGGCCAGCAGCACCGTGGCGATCTGCTGCTCGGAGATCATGGTGGTGAGGCCGTCGCTGCACAGCAGGTAGACGTCGCCGTGGCGACCCTGGAAGGAGCGTGTGTCGACCTCCACTTCGCCCTCGGGACCGAGCGCACGGGTGATGACGGAACGCTGGGGATGCTCGACGCGCTTCCTCGGGCGTGAGTCGTCCCTGGCGCAGCAGTTCGTCCACCAGCGAGTGGTCGTCGGTCAGGCGCAGCAGCTCGTGCTCGCGCAGGCAGTAGGCGCGACTGTCGCCAACGTGGGCGATGGCGACGTCGGGCCTCACCGACGTAGATGGCGGTGAGCGTGGTGCCCATGCCGGCCTGCTCGGCGTTGGTGTGGGAGAGCTCGTGGATGTGCGCGTTGGCCGAGCGTGCGAGCGCGGCCAGCGCCAACTCGGGCTCGGAGGCGTCGGGCAGGCCCGGCTGGAAGCATTCGACGGCGATCCGCGAGGCGACCTCTCCCGCTTGGGCGCCGCCCATGCCGTCGGCTATCACGAACAGCGGGGCGCGCGCGAGCAGCGAATCCTCGTTGGCGCGGCGCTGGCGTCCGGTGTCGCTGCCGGCGTACTGTTCGGCCACTCTCAGCATCAGATGGAGTCAGTCATGTCTAGCCGACCTCGAACACGAATTCGCTGTCGCCGATGCGCACGCGGTCGCCCGGATGCAGCGGACGTGGGGTCTGCAGCAGCTCCTCGTTGAGGTAGGTGCCGTTGGTGGAGTCGAGGTCTTCGATGACCACTATGTTGCCCTGCTCGTACATGCGCGCGTGGCGCGAGGAAGCGAACGGATCCTCGAGTCTTATCTCGGCGTGCTCACCGCGGCCGAGCACGAGATCGCCGTCGAGATCGTAGATCATGCCCGGATCGTGCCCGGGGGCGCGCGCGACCACCAGCCGCGGTGCCAGATGAGCCCCCGCACGGCCGAGCGTGGAGGCGGAGTGCAGGCCGGTGGCATCGGGCGGCGATCGGGCGCTGCTGTCCGCGTTCGTGGCGTTCGCCTGACTCGCCGGAGCGCAGGTCGCGCCGTGCGCTGCGCGGCTACCCACAGCAGGAACAGGTAGAGGACGGCGAGGAAGCCGAACTTCAGGGCGACGGATACGGGTTCGAGCGTGTTCATCCGACGTCGAACAGGATCTCTGTCGAGCCGAGCTCCACGCGGTCTCCAGGCGCCAGCGGCTGGGCGCCGCTGATGGCGTGGCTGTTGACGAGCACGCCGTTGGTGGAACCGAGGTCCTCGATCGTCCAGCCCTGTGGGCCGGGGCGGATCTCGGCGTGCCGGCGGGAGATGCCGGCGTCCTCCAGGACGACCTCGCAGTCGCGGCTGCGGCCGATGACGCCGCCGCGCGGCGGTACGAGCAACCTGCGCGTGCCGATCACCAGCAGCGCGCGCGGCGTTCGGTGCTGCGCTTGCTGCAGCGGCTCGCGCACGCGGGCGGAGGTGCTGTAGATCATGGTTTGGCCATGCTCTTCCGGCTCGAGGCTGGTGGTGTTCCTCACCGTCCTGGGGTGCCGGCGCCAGGCGTGCCTGGATGCCGAACTCGCCGAGTGACAGCTGCTCGTCGGTGTGAAAGACGATCTGCGGCTGGGAGGCGAGGATCAGGTCTTCGCGGCGAGCGTGCTCCAGCAGGTACGCGCACAGCTCGTCGATGACCTCGTGCTCGACGCCCTCGTAGCGCGCGCGATCCTCTGGCGAGAGCCACACGGAGTATTCGTTGGGGACGTACACCCTGGAGACCGACACGGTGCGGTTGGCGTCCATCTCGCGTGCCAGCTTGCGCGCCAGTTCCATGGGGCGAACCTCGGAGCGAAATACGCGTCCGAAAGCGCCCTCGACGAGGTTGGCGATCGTTGTCTCGACGCTCTTGAGCAGGTTCATCGTTGGACGGCCGGCCCGACCGGAGGCAGATCGGTCGGACAGACGTGAGCCATGCTACGCGCCCCAGCGTCAGACAGGGCCGCGCAGCGCACGGGCGGCGAGCGCCGACCATCGCCGCCTACGACCGCTCCGAGGGCGGCTCCGCGAGGGCTGGGATGCGCGACTGCGCCGGACAGGCCGGCGTCCACGGCGGGCTCGGCGAGGAGGAGCGCAGCTGACCACAGCGCCACGGCGGCGAGGTCGAGGACGGCCAGGCGACCGCGCACGATCCACGGCAGCACGAGCGCGGCGGCGCCCCACAAGAGCGCGCCGAACAACATGCCGAGCGCTGAGCATGCGCGCCAGCACGTGGTTGGCGGTGAGCTGCAGCGAGCCCTCCCAGGCGGCGCGGGCGGGCGTGGATGCTGGCTGGCCGAGCCACAGGCGGTGCGACAGCAGTGGCTGGCGAGCGTGAGCCACCAGTAGCCGAGGGCGCCGTAAGCGGCGCGCTCGCGCCAGCGGCGCGACTGGCCGGCGAGCGCTGGGAAGGCGCCTGCCAGCGAGACCAGCCCCAGCAGGGGCGCGAGCGCGCATGCCAGCCAGCCGCCGCCGAGGCGCGACGAGCGCGACTGGCCGGGCAGCATCAGCAGTGGCAGCAGCGCCGCCGCGAGCAGCAGCGCCAGGCCGCTGCGGCCCATGAACGTCTGCCAGGCCACGAGCGCCAGGCCGGTGGCGAGCCAGAGCGTGCGCGGCAGCGCCAGCCGGCTCGCGGTGTCGGACTGTCCTTGGTCGGGTTCGTGTTCGGCGAGCTGGGGATCGAGCTCGGCGCAGGGCTGGACAGTCGCTGCGCGTGGGGGACCAGCGGACGACGCGCGCGATCGGGAACCGGGTCGATCGTGGTGGCTAAAACCGGCTGCTCGTAGGAGGGCGATTCGTGGCCGCTGGCACGGAGCGGCTCCGGCTCCGGCGCGAGAGCCCGCGCTGGTGCACTTCCTCCAGCGCCAGGCGCAGGCGGTCGAGCGTGCCCCGGTCGGCGGGCCTGGGCGCGAGCGCGGTGTCGATGGCGCGTGGTGAGCGGCCGTGGCAGGTCGCGGCGTTGCGCGCCAGCGGCTCCAGCTGGCGGCCGATGCGCCGTGCGGTGGCGGCGGGGGTGGCGCCGCGCACGGGGTTGACGCCGCTGAACGCCTCGTACAGCACGAGCGCCAGCGAGTACAGGTCGGCCTCGGGCCCGACCTCGCGGCCGTCGGCCTGCTCGGGGGCCATGTAGGCGAGCGTGCCGTACACGTCGCCGGTGCGGGTGAGGACGTCGTCGCCCACCAGGCTGGCGCCGCCGAAGTCGGTGAGCTTGGCGGCGCTGTGGATCGACTCGGGTTCGTCGGGAACGAGCACGTTCTGGGGCTTGATGTCGCGGTGGATCACACCACGCTCGTGGGCGTGGGCGAGCGCGTCGGCGAGCGCCAGCGCGACCTCGAGGATCTCCTCATCGGGGAGTTCGTCGGCGGCGATCAGGCGCGCGAGCGTTTGGCCCTCGACCAGTTCTGAGATGAGGTAGACGGCCTCGTCCTGCAAGACCGCCTCATACAGCGCCACGATGGCGGGGTGCTTGAGACGGGCGGTGGCCTGTGCCTCGCGCGCGGCGCGCTCGCTGTCGCCCTGCGGGTCGATCCAGATGCGCTTGACGGCTACGTGGCGGTGCAGCAGCTCGTCGCTGGCGCGCCACACGGTGCCGAAGCCGCCCTCTCCGAGCGTCTCGAGCAGCCGGTAGCGATCCAGCAGGAGCGACTCCTGCTGGACGGGGCGCCTCTGGAGAAGGGTGCGCTGCGACTCCACCACCTCCCGCGTTCGCCGCCGCCATGTCCCGTCCCTGCCGAGAAATGCAGGAAAAGACGCAATGACCGAGAACTTGCAGGATCGTCAGGGAGGTGTCGTGCAGTCATACTGGGGCGCTTCCCCAGGTACCTGCAAAGGAGCGGTTGGCTTTTGTCGTTCTTTGACGATGGCGAAGAGACGGCGGGCAGACCGTCAACCCGAGCGCCTCGCGCGCCGCGGGCTGCTGCCCCCAGGCCGCGTCGGCCGCAGGGCGGGGGCGGCGGAGGCTATGACCACCACACCCTGATGGTCCGCCGCCGCGTGGCGGCTGGGGTGGCGGTGGTGCTGGTGGTGGTGCTGGCACTGCTGATCGACGGCTGCCTGAAAAACGGCAAACTGCAGTCGCTGAAGGACTACAACCGCTCGGTCAGCCAGCTGGCCCAGGAATCGGATGCGCAGGTTTCACACCCGCTGTTCGGCGCGCTGACGAACGCCACCAGCAAGTCGGCGCTGGACGTGGAGCTGCAGATCGATCAGCTGAGCAAGCTCTCCCAGGAAATCGCCACGCGGGCGAAGGGCGTGAGCGTCCCGGGCGAAATGACGGGGGCGCAGCGCGACCTGCTGACGGCGCTGGACCTGCGCGCGGAAGGGATGACGCAAGGTTGCGGCGCTGATACCGCGACCGCGCTCGGCGGACAGGGCTCGCAGGCGAGCACCGAAATCGCGGGCGAGATGGAGCTGTTCCTGGCCTCCGACGTGCTGTACTCCCAGCGCGTGGCGCCGTTGATCCAGCAGACGCTCACGTCCAACGGAATCCAGGGCCTCAACACCACCGCGACGCGCTTCGTGCCGAACCTCGGGTGGTTGACGCCGGCCACGGCGCTGGCGCGCATCACCGGCCACGGCTCCGGCGCCGGCGGCTCCTCCACGGGCATTGCGCCGGGTACCCACGGCAGCGGCCTGATCGGCGTGGCGGTTGGGGCCAACAGCCTCTCGCCGGAACCGGCGCTCAACCACATCGCCGGCGGGGGCAGCCCGACGTTCACGGTGACGGTGGAAAACACGGGCAGCAACGCGGAGACGGACGTGAAGGTGGATGTGACGGTGACGGCCGGCGGAAAACAGTTCAAGGACTCGCACGTGATCAACACCACGCAACCCGGGACCAAGTCCAACGTCGAAATCCTGGTGGCCGGCGTGCCGGTTGGCGTGGCGGCCAAGATCGAAGTGAACGTGGAGCCGGTGCCGGGCGAGACGGACGCGGAAAACAACAAGAACACCTACCTGGCGATCTTCGGCGAATAGGGCCGGCGGCTGATGGACGCTGCGGCTGGGGGCAGACGACGGGTGCGTAGCGTGCGCGCCTGCCCAGCGGCTAACTTGTGGCGATGATCGCTTCGATCACGGATACGCAGGGAATCGTGGCGCTGGCGGCGGGCGCTGTGGCCGTGATGGCGCTGCTGGGTTGCGTGGCGTTGAACGTGTCTGTGACCCGCCTGAGGCGGGCGCAGCGCGCGGTGCTGGGCGAGCGCGGCGAGCAGGACCTGGTGGCGCACGCGGCGGCGATGCAGGTGGCGTTCGAGGCGCTGCGCGACTACGTGGAGGAGGTGGCGGTGCGCTTGGACGGCCGTTTGACCGGTGTGGAGACGGCGCTGGGACGGACGATCGCGCACCGCGCGCTGGTGCGCTATGACGCCTACAACGAGCTTTCCGGGCGCCAGTCAATGTCGATTGCGCTGCTTGACGACCAGCAGTCGGGGATCGTGCTGTCGTGCATTCACCACCGCGATCAGGCGCGGGTGTACGGCAAGCAGGTGCTGGGGGGTCGCGGCGAACTGGAGCTGTCCCCGGAGGAGGCCGAGGCGGTGCGCCTGGCGGTGGCCGACGAGCAGCAGGGAGTGACCGGAGATGGGCTCCCCTCCTGACGCGCAGCTCACGCGCGAGCGCGTCGGCTATCTCGGACCGGAGGGCACCTTCACGGAGGAGGCGCTGCTGACGAGCGCGCGTCCCGATTCGGTCGAGCCGGTGGCGTTGGCGACGATCTACGACACGGTGATGGCGCTGGCTCGCGGCGAGCTGGACTGGGCTGTGGTTCCGATGGAGAATTCACTGGAGGGCTCGATCAACGTGACGCTGGATCTGCTCGCTGTGGAGGCGGGGAGCGTGGAGATCGTGGGCGAGGCTCTGCTGCGCATCCGCCACTCGCTGATCGGCGCCGAGATGCTGGCGCTGGAGGAGATAGAGACGGTGCTCACCCACCCTCAGGTGCCGGGGCAGTGCACACGTTTCCTGCGCGGCGAGCTGGCACATGCTCGTGTGCTGCCGGCGAGCTCCACGGCGGAGGCGGTGCGGGTGGTGAGCGCCGAGGCCAAGTCGGGGCAGGCGGCTTTGGGCACGGTGCTGGCGGCGCGCATCTACGGCGGGACGGTGATCCGCGAGAATGTGGAGGATCGCGACGACAACGAAACGCGCTTTGCGTGGCTGGGACCGAGGGGCACCGCGGCAACCCCCCCGCTGCGCGAGCGCGGGGGCGGGGAATGGAAGACGTCACTGGTGTTTTGGGGCCTGGGGGCGGAGCGGCCGGGCTGGCTGCTGCGCTGCCTGGAGGAGTTCTCCAGCAGGGATCTCAACCTCACCAAGATCGAGTCACGCCCGTTGCGGGAGGGGATGGGCAACTACATGTTCTTCGTGGACCTCACCGGCAGCACTGGGGAGCAGTCGGTGACGGAGGCGATTGCGGGGCTTGGCGCGCTGTGCGAGGAGGTCCTGATACTGGGCTCCTACCCGGCGGCCGACTCGCTGCGCGGCTAGCGATCGCTCGCTTGGCGCACCCCGTCAACATGGCGGGTCGCCGCCCCGCTAGACTGCTGCTCGATCATGGAGAGCACAGTCCCACCCGAGCCGGTGGGGTCCGTGTCGCCTTCAAAGCACCAGCGGCGCGGACCTGAAACATCGCCTTCACCGGCGATGGGTGGCCGGGTGCTTGTTTTGAACGCTACGTATGAGCCGATCAACGTGTGCACGGTTCGTCGAGCGGTCGTCCTGCTGCTGAAGCAGAAGGCGGAGCTGCTGGAGCGCAGCCGCTGGGAGCTGCACTCGGAGAGCTCCACGCTGGCGCGGCCGGTTGTGATTCGGCTGGTCAACTACGTGAAGGTTCCCCGTGACGCGCACCGCCGCAAGATCACCCGCCGAGCGGTGTTTGCGCGTGACAGCTGGACGTGCCAGTACTGCGGCTCGCGCTCGAATCTGACGGTGGATCACGTGATTCCCAGGTCGAAGGGCGGGGGATCGAACTGGGAGAACATCGTGGCCTCGTGCGCGCCGTGCAACAGGCGCAAGGGCGATCGCCTGCCCAAGCAGGCCGGGATGCACCCGCGCAACGTGCCGTCTACGCCGCGGGCGGAGATCTTCATCCACGTGGCCAGCCCCACGATCCCTGCTGCTTGGCTCCAGTACCTCCCCCAAGCCGCCTAACGGCTCGCTGTCAGAAGCACGAAGGGCGCCTGTTCGAGGGCGCCCTTCGCGATGCTGCTTTGACTGGATGAACCGAGAGCGATTGGAAAATGCCGGAGGGACCAGCGCCGGCGATCGTCTCGGGGTGTCCCGGGTTGGATTCCGCTAGGCGGTCCAGCCTCCCGACCTAACGGCCGGTCACCTCCAGGGTCCCGCAGAAACTGTCACTCAAGTTAGGACCACCTCCTTTCTCTGGTCTGTGCAGGGTAGCGAACCGTGCTGACGGGGAGAAGGGTTTGGGGCGAGCTAGTGGATGATGACGCCGAACTCCTGGGCGTAGGTGGCGCCCGGCTCGCCTTCGCCGAGCGACACGGGCACGGCGGATGTGATCCCGATCCCCGTTTCCCGATACTGGCTTTCGAGGATGTTGGCGAGGTGGCCCGGCGAGGCGATCCAGGCGTCCACGATCGCGTGGGGCGTGGCCAGCGAGTAGGTGCCCCAGGCTAGATTCTCACCGATGACGTAACCGACGGACGGGCCGGGTATGTAGCCGGTTTCGCGGATTCGGTCGACGGGCGTTACGCCGCTGGGGGATATGTGGGCGAAGTAGTCGTCCTGCACCAGTTCCTGGGTGTGGCCTTCGGCTGCCTGTTCGAGCTCGGGATTTGCGGCGAGCGGGGCGATTCCGTGCGCGGCGCGCTCCTGGTTGATCAGGCACAGCACGGCTGCGCGGATGACCGGCAGGTTCCCAGCTTCGGGCGTGGCTTCGGTGTTTTGGCAGGGCGTCGCCAGCACCGACGCGATCGTGGCGGCGGTCTGCTGGGGGTTGGCCTGCGAGTTGGTGGCGGCGGCGGTTTCGCCGCTCGGTGTTTCCAGCGACCCAGGGGTTGAGGTCTTGTGGGGCTTGGCGTGGTGGGCGCGAGGAGCTCTTGGCGTGGTGGTGTGATGGGCGTGCGAGTGCTTCTGCGTGCTCGTGTGGCAGGGACGGACGGCCTCGTGTGCACGGACGGCGGCGGCTGCACGAGCTGCGCAGCTCGCCTTGGCGTGGTGCTTGCGGCTGGCGCGAGCTGTGCGCCCGGCGTGTGTGGCAGTGGTGGCGCCGTCGGCGGGGACGGCGATGAGTGCGGTTGCGGTGAGCGACGCACACAGCAGGGTGGTCAGCGTGGTTGCGAGCTTGTTCGAGTGGTGCACCCTCAGCGTTTCGGCCTGGGGGTGCCCGTGTCTGAGCTGAGTGGCCGAAGATGGACAGGTAGAAGCTACTCAGTGAGTTCTGGGCGCACTCTTGCGCCGTTGGTCAGGCGTCAGTCTTCGGCGGGCGGAGCCGGCGCGTCGTCGGCAGGCGCTGTGTGGGTGTGGGGCGCAGCAGCGTCGAGCGGCGCGTCGTCGTCGAGCGGCGTCGCTGCACCTCCCTCGCCCGCATCCACCACGAGCGCCACGGCGCTGACCATGTCGTCGTCCTTGAGGTTCATGACGCGGACTCCGGTCGCCGAGCGGCCCTGCTGGGAGATGCCGGCGGCGGCGGTGCGCTGGACCATGCCGCCGACGCTGATGAACACGAGCTCCTGGTGGTCGCGCACGACCAGCGCGCCGGCGAGGCCGCCCTTCTGCTCGGTCAGGCCGATCGTCTTGACGCCTTTGGCGCCGCGGTTGGTCTTGCGGTACTGGCCGATCTGCGTGCGCTTGCCGTAGCCGTTTTCGGTGACCACGAGCAGGTCCATGTCGTCGCGGGCGACGTCCATGGCGATCACGCGTCCGTCCTTGCCTACGTCCATGCCGCGCACTCCGGTGGTGTCGCGGCCCATGGCGCGCACGTCGGACTCGGCGAAGCGGACTGTGAGCCCGGCGCGGGAGACCATGATGACCTCGTCGTCGGGGTCGACGGTGCGCACGGCCAGCAGCTCGTCGTCGTCGCGGATGTTGATGGCGATGATGCCGTCGGCTTTGATGGGCGTGTTGTAGGCCTCAAGGGCGGTCTTCTTGACGGTGCCGTTGCGGGTGGCGAACACGACGAACTCCGTCTCTGAGAAGTCGCGTGTGGAGACCACGGCCTGGATCCGCTCGCCTTCGCTGAGCGGCAGGATGTTGACGAGCGCGCGTCCCTTGGCGGTGCGCTGCGCCTCGGGCAGCTCATAGACCTTGGAGCGGTAGACCTTGCCGCGGTTGGAGAAGAACAGCAGGTAGTCGTGGGAGGAGCACACGAACAGGTGCTCGATGAAGTCGCCGTCCTTCATGTCCATGCCTGTGACACCGCGCCCGCCGCGCTGCTGCTGGCGGTAGGTGGCCAGCGGCAGCGACTTGATGTAGCCGGTCTGGGTGATGGTGATGACCATCTGCTGGTCGGCGATCAGGTCCTCGATGTCGATCTCGTCCTCGGAGTGGCTGATGTCGGTGCGGCGCTCGTCGCTGAAGCGCTCCTGGATCTCGGACAGCTCCTCCTTGATCACGCTGAGCACGCGGGTCTCGTCGCCGAGGATGGCGCGCAGCTCGGCGATCCGCTCGGTGACGTCGGCGTGCTCCTGTTTGATCGCGTCGGCCTCCAGCGCGGTCAGCTGGGAGAGGCGCAGGTCGAGGATGGCGGTCGCCTGGATGTGGCTGAGCTCGAAGCGCTCGACGAGCTGCTCGCGGGCGGACTCGCGATCGCGGGAGGCACGGATCAGTTCGATGATCTGGTCGAGGTGATCGAGCGCGGTCAGCAGGCCCTCGAGGATGTGCGCGCGGGCCTCCTTCTCGGAGAGCTCGTGCTTGGTGCGGCGCACGATCACTTCGCGCTGGTGCGCGACGTAGTGGTGGATCACTTCGCGCAGGTTCAGCGTGCGTGGCACGTTGTCCACGAGCGCGACCATGTTGACGCCGAACGTGGTCTGCATCGAGGTGTGCTTGTAGAGCTTGTTGAGCACGACCTTCGGGAGGGCATCGCGCTTGAGCTCGATCACGAGGCGCATGCCGCGCTTGTCGGACTCGTCGCGCAGGTCTGAGATCTCGGGGATGCGTTTGTCGTTGACCAGTTCGGCGATCTTGGTCATGAGGTTGCCTTCGCCGCCCTTCTTGACCATGAACGGCAGCTCGGTGACGACGATCGCCTCCTTGCCGTGGGTCAGCGGCTCGATGTGCGCACGGGCCTGCAGGCGCACACGCCCGCGTCCGGTCTCGTATGCGTCTTTGATGCCCGCGCGGCCGAGGATGATCCCCCCGGTGGGGAAGTCCGGCCCCTTGACGTGCTTCATCAGGCCCTCGACGCCGATTTCGGGGTCGTCGATGTAGGCGATGGTGGCGTCGATCACCTCACGCAGGTTGTGCGGCGGGATGTTGGTGGCCATGCCGACAGCGATGCCGGAGGAACCGTTGACCAGCAGGTTGGGGAAGCGCGCTGGCAGCACGAGCGGTTCGCGGCGCGAGCCGTCGTAGTTGGGCGCGAAGTCCACCGTGTCCATGTCGAGGTCGCGCAGCATCTCGGTTGCGATGCGGGCGAGGCGGGCCTCGGTGTTGTGGCTGACAAAGCCGTTGGTGAGGAACGAGTGATCGTCGGTGTCGACCCGTAGGGAGTAGACGGCTTGAATTCCCGCAGGCTCCACGGAGGAGACTTCCGCAAAGTGGTACTCGGCTGAGAGTGGCTCCAGCAGAGCTGGCACGTCGGTAGCCAGCCGTTCAAGCAGGGCGCTCGGAGCAGCCGAGATCTGATGCCCCGCGGGGCTGCTCCCAGTCACAGCCGAGAGCCTGGCAACCGCAGAAGCGTTCATTACAACGCGCTCGCCCTCTTTCAGCTCTCCAAGCAGTCTCCACAGCAGCAGCGGAACGCCCGCCAACTCAATCATGCACAGCACGGGATGGTTGGCCGTCCCGACTAGCTCGTGGCCGTCGGCGGTTCTCAAACTCAACGTCGGGTGCTCCCCAGAGTGGAAGAGAGCGGAAGCATGCACCGGCCGGCCCAGGCGATCCAGCACTTCTATGTCCACAGCATTGTCTGAATTAGCTCTGGCGCCCTGAACGATTGAACCGATCCGGACGCTGCCGTCTGGAGTGCAGATGCGCGTGTCTCCCGTAACGCAATACCTCATCGCGGCAGCCGGATCGTCATCGACGGAGCCGAAGTTGCCCTGTCCGTCGACGAGCTCGTTGCGCATCGAGAACTCCTGCGCCATGCGCACGAGCGTGTCGTAGATGGCGGAGTCGCCGTGCGGGTGATAGTTGCCCATCACCTCGCCGACGATCTTGGCGCACTTGGCGTAGGAGCGAGTTGGCCCGAGACCCAGCTCGTTCATCGCGTAGAGCACGCGGCGGTGGACGGGCTTCAGGCCGTCGCGGACGTCGGGCAGCGCGCGCCCGACGATGACCGACATGGCGTAGTCGAGGTACGCGGTGCGCATCTCCTCCTCGAGCGCGCGGGGTTCGACGTTTCCGCCTCCGATTACGTCAACACTGGCCATGTCTCAGCTCCTTAGATGTCCAGGTTTGCAACTGTGCGGGCGTTGTCCTCAATGAAGGCCCTACGCGGCTCGACCTGGTCGCCCATCAGCATCGAGAAGACGCGGTCGGCGGCGAAGGCGTCCTCGAGCGTGACCTGCGCGAGGGTGCGGGTGGCGGGCGCCATCGTGGTTTCGCCGAGTTGCTCGGCGTTCATCTCGCCGAGTCCCTTGAAGCGCTGGAGTTTGATGCCCTTCTGCGCGGCGGTCATCACCGCTGGATGCAGCGCCTCGAACGAGGGCGCGCTCTCGCGGGCGTCGCCGAGACGCACGTCGAAGGCGGGCACACCGGCGAGCTCGACGAGCTGCGCGTGGACACGGGCTAGCTGGCGATACTCCTGGGACTCGAACAGGCTGCGTTTGATGCGGTGGATGCGCGCGAAGCCGGTCTTGGCTTCGACGGCCTTGACGCGCAGCTCCAGTGGGTCGGAGTCGATCAGCTCGGTAGCGTGGGTGTCGCCGTCGATGCTGGCGCGCTCAAGCGTTTCGATGGCCGCCTCGGCGCTCATCGCCTGGTCGCCGAGCAGCGCCGACTCCTCCAGGAACTGGACCATCTCGTGTCCGTGGACGGCCCGCAGTGAGGAAGACCAGCCCTCGTACTGCTTGAGCAGGCGCGAGAAGCGCTGCCAGCGAGTGTCGGTGAGCTTGAACTGGGTGCCGTGCCGGTCGAAGACTTCGAACTTGTCCCACTTGTCTGCCAGCAGGATCTCTTCCAGTTCGGAGTCCTTCTCGATGTAGCGCTCGCGCGAGCCCTGCTTGAGCTTGTACAGCGGCGGCTTGGCGATGTACACGTAGCCGGCTTTGATCAGCTCCTCCATCTCGCGGAAGAGCAGCGTGAGCACGAGCGTGCGGATGTGGGCGCCGTCGACGTCGGCGTCGGTCATGATCACGACCTTGTGGTAGCGCGCGTTCTCGATGTTGAACTCGTCGCGAATGCCGGTGCCGATGGCGGTGATCAACGCCTGGATCTCGGTGTTCTGCAGCACCTTGTCGATGCGCGACTTCTCGACGTTGAGGATCTTGCCGCGCAGCGGCAGCACCGCCTGGGTGTTGCGGTCGCGTCCCTGCTTGGCCGAGCCTCCGGCGGAGTCACCCTCGACCACGAACAGCTCGGCCAGCGACGGGTCCTTGACGGAGCAGTCGGCGAGCTTGCCGGGAAGTGTCGAATTCTCGAGCGCTGACTTGCGGCGCGTGAGGTCGCGAGCCTTGCGTGCGGCTTCGCGGGCGCGCTGGGACTGCACGGCCTTGGAGATGACGGCCCGGGCCTCGCTGGGGTTCTCCTCGAGGAACTCGCTGAGTCCGGCGTTGACGATCGACTCGACGAACCCGGCGATCCCGGGGTTGCCGAGCTTGGTCTTGGTCTGGCCCTCGAACTGCGGGTCGCGCAGCTTCACCGAGATCACGGCTGTGAGGCCCTCGCGCACGTCCTCGCCGGAGAGGTTGTCCTCTTTCTCCTTGAGCAGGCCGTGGTCGCGCGCGTACTTGTTGACGGTGCGCGTGAGCGCCGAGCGGAAGCCGCTCATGTGCGAGCCGCCCTCAGGCGTGTTGATGTTGTTGGCGAAGGAGTGGATCGACTCCTGGTAGGAGGCGTTCCACTGCATCGCGATCTCTGCGGCGCCTTCCTCGGATTCGCCGGCGAAGAAGATGACCTTGCGGTGGACGGTGTCCTTGTTTTCGTTCAGGTATGAGACGAAGTCCTCGATGCCGCCCTGGTACTGGAATTCGGCGGAGTGGCCCTCGCCGCGCTCGTCGACGATCGAGATCTTCAGGCCGCGCGTGAGGAAGGCGGTCTCGCGCAAGCGCTCCTCGAGCGTGAGGTAGTCGAACTCAAGCGTCTCGAAGATGTCGGCGTCGGGCAGGAACGTGATGGACGTTCCCGTGGGGGCGTCCGCAGAAAGCTTCTCGCCCTCGGTCAGCTCGTTCTGCGGCGCGCCTCGCGAGTACTCCTGCGAGTAGACGTGCTCGTCGCGGCGTATCTCGATCACGAGGCGCTCCGACAGGGCGTTTACCACGGACACGCCGACGCCATGTAGGCCGCCAGAAACCTTGTAGCCGCCGCCCTCCCCGAACTTGCCTCCGGAGTGCAGGACGGTGAGCACCACCTGCACGGCGGGAAGACCCTCCTTCTCCATCCTCGCCACCGGTATCCCACGGCCGTTGTCCACGACCGTCACGGAGTTGTCGGGGTGCACGCGGACGGAGACCTCCGTGCAGAAGCCGGCGAGGGCCTCGTCGACGGAGTTGTCCACGACCTCGTAGACGAGGTGGTGCAGGCCCATGACGCCGGTCGACCCGATGTACATGCCCGGACGCTTGCGGACGGCCTGCAGGCCCTCGAGGACTGTGATGTCCTGGGCGTCGTAGCTGGCCGAGCCGCCGGTCATCGACGTGTCGCTCATGCCGTTGCTGCTTGCGCTCTCTTCAGAGCTGTCGCTACCTGATGCCAATGACCCTCCGATGACGTGAGAACGCCCCGGATTCCGGGGCGCAAAGTCCACGGCCGGGGCGGTTTAGCTGTGTGACTGAGGATAGCAGGCAGCCGACCGGAAAGACCGCCAAAAGCGTGTCTAAATCCCTGCAAAATCCCCGGAAACAGAGGTTATGGGCGGACCTGCTGGACACGTTCGGCGTGGATTGATGTAAGTGGCCTCTATCCGGTCCTACAGCGCAGCTCGCGAATGGCCTGCTCGCCGAGGGCGCTGTTGAGCTGCTCGATCAACTGGTTGGCCATCAGATTGAGCTCCTGCGCCCACACGGCGGCGGTGCAGGTCACGGTCAGGACCCCGTCGCGCTCGGCGGTGGGGCGGGCAGCGGATGCCACAGCCGTACCGGCCGCCGACTCCCATACCCCCTGCACCCGCGCCAGTGTGGTGGCCGGGGCGAGTGCCGAGGTGAGCGCGGAAAGCGCCGTTGTGAGCGGACGCGGGGCCGGGCGGCTCACGCTGCGATGGCCTCCCGCAGGATCGTCCCGGTGGATATGCGCAGACGGGTGACCGACTGCTCGCCGGCTCCGGGCACGTGCGCAAGGTCGGTGGTGGCGATGACGCTCTGTCCACCGACGGACAGCTCCTGCGCCAGCAGTTCGCGGCGTTCGCTGTCGAGCTCGCTCATGACGTCGTCGAGCAGCATCAGCGGCATCGTTCCGCGTTCGCGCCCGAGCACGGCGCGCTCCGCCAACAGGAGCGCGAGGAGCGCGAGGCGCTGTTCGCCCTGTGAGCCATATACACGTAGCTCACGTCCGTCACGGCGAATGGAGAGCTCATCGCGGTGAGGCCCGTGGCCGGAGTAACCGCGTTCGAGATCGCCCGGCAGGCGCTCCTGGAGCTCGGCCACGAACTCCTCCTCGCTGGCGGCGCGCGAGCGCGGCTTGTACTCGAGGCTGACGTGGCCGTTGCATCCGAGCACGCCGGCGTGGTGGGTGAAGGGCTCGGCCAGCAGAGCGATCGCCTCCGCGCGGTGCTCCTGCAGCACCATCGCCTTGGCCGCCAGCTCACGGTCCCAAGTGGGCAGCGTGGCGCGCGAAGCGCGCCCGGCACGGATGCCGGCCAGCAGCGCGTTGCGCTGAGCGACCACACGCGAGTACTCCCTGCGCAGCTGCGCACGCAGGGGCCAAAGCGCCGCGATCACCTGGTCGAGGTGTGCACGGCGCACTGCAGGAGCGCCCTTGATCAGCTCGAGGCGCTCGGGTAGGAAGACGCTGATGAGCGGCCGGTTGGGGATGTCCAGAAGTCGCTCCACCACAGCCCCGTCGCAGGTCATGCGCTTGACCGCCTGCCCACTGTTGTCCACAGAGCCGTAGCCCACCGTCAGCTCGTGCGGCTCGTCCTCATCCAGCAGCCTGACAACCACCCGCGCGGTCGAGGCATCGAAGCTGACGAGCTCGCGGTCGTTGCGGGTTCGCGGCGAGCGCCCAGTGCAGCCGAAGTAGACCGCCTCGAGCAGGTTCGACTTCCCCGCGCCGTTCGGGCCGTGCACCACTGTCAGTCCCGGCCCAAGCCTCGCCTCCGCCCGAGCGTAGGTGCGAAATCCGCGCATCTGCACGCTTAGCACCTGCACGACGGGTCCTACACGTTGAGTCTGATGGGCATTATGAGATAGACGAAGTCGCCTGTGTCGGGGGATTCGATGAGTCCGGGGCGCAGCGGGCTGATCAACTTGAGGACGAGCTCGTCGGAGTCGATGCTCTCGAGGCCGTCGCGTAGGAACTCTGGGTTGAAGCCGATCTCGAACGCCTCGCCGTGGAACGGGACCGGTATCGCCTCGCTGGCCTCACCAACGTCGGGGGTCTGAGCGGAGACCGTGAGCGTGCCCTCGCTGAAGCTAAGTCGCAGAGGGGCATTCTTCTGTGCCAACAGGCTGATACGGCGAACGACATCGGTGATCTCGGCGCTCGAGAGGCGCAGTTCGTGCTCGACGGTCTCTGGCAGTAGCTGGCGGTAGTTGGGGAACTGCCCGTCGATCAGCCGTGAGGACAGGACGATGTCTCCGATCTCGAAGATCACCTGGTTCTGTCCAACGCTCACCGCCAGCGAATCGCCGCCGGCCTGGGCTATGCGCACCAGCTCCTGAAGCGCTCGCGCTGGGACGTTGGCCTCGATCGAACCCTGCAACGGGGCCTCCAGCGACGTCTCCTTGACGCTCAGCCGGTATGAGTCCGTGGCGACCATACGCAGCTCCTGCGCCGAAGCGGACATCAGGACGCCGGTGAGCACGGGGCGGGTCTCGTCGCGAGACGCCGAGCGAGCCACACGGGAGACGGTCTGCACGAACGCCTCCAGCGGAAGCGTGATGCGTGTGTCTGGCGAGGGCGCCGGCAGCGATGGGAAATCCTCCGCACGCAGGGTTCGCAGGTGGAACGTGGTGGCGCCGCAGATCAGCTCGATGTCCTGCTCGGCGCTGCGCAGCTCCATGGTCAGTTGTTCGCCCGAGAGCGAGCGAACCACATCGAGCAGGAGTCTTGCTGGCAGCACCGCGGAGCCCGGACGGACGACCTCGGCCACGAGCGGCACACGTAGGCCGATCTCCATGTCTGTGGCCAGCAGCTCGGGGGATGCGTCGGGCTGCGCTGAGATCATCACACCGGAGAGCGCCTGGACGGCGCTGCGCGTCGAAGCCACCCGCGAGGCGGTTTGCAGTTGCGCGAGGAGATGGCTGACCGAGAGAGATAGCTTCATGACTGATCCACTAGATATGGATAGAAGTTAGTAGGAGCTGTGAACATGTGTAGTTGGCGTTGGCACTTGGGTTCTACGGGGGTGACGGTGGAGTGTCCTGTGGACAGACTCCGTTGAAGTCTCTCAGGCCGGCCGGTCGCCCGTGGCGAGGAGCTCAGGGCTGCTGCGAGTCGATGGTTTCGCACAGCTTCTCCACAGACTGACGACAGGCATCGTCGGTGGAGATCTTGGCGGTGGCGCGACGCCATGCGTGAAGCACCGTGGTGTGGTCGCGCCCGCCAAAGCTGCGACCGATGGCTGGTAGGGATGCCCCGGTCAGCTCGCGAGAGAGGTACATGGCCACCTGCCTGGGCCAGGCAACTCGCGGGCTGCGGGTGGATGAGAGGAGCTCCTCGCTGGAGACTCCGAAGTGCTCGCAGGTGGCGCTGAGGATCTCCTCGATCGTACGCTCGCGCTGCCCGGGCGAGTGCGGCTGTGGATAGAGGCTTGCCAGTACCTCCTCGGCCAACTCGCCGGTGAGCGGTCTGCCCGTCAAGGAGCCGTATGCGACTACGCGGATCAATGCTCCCTCGAGCGCACGGACGTTGGTTCGCACTCGCTCTGCGATGACCTGCAGCGCGGAGTGGTCGGCCAACTCGATGTGGTCGTGGTGGGCGCGCTTGCGCAGGATCACCAGTCGGGTGGAGAGATCTGGTGGCGTGATGTCCGCCACCAGACCGGCCTGGAATCGCTCGCGCAGGCGATCTTCCAGGGCCTGGAGGTCGTGTGGCGGGCGGTCGGAGGTGAGGACGATCTGGCGCCCGCCGTCGTGGAGGGCGTTGAACGTGTGGAAGAACTCCTCCTCGGTCTTGGTCTTGCGCTCGAGGAACTGCACGTCGTCCATCAGCAGCACGTCGATGTGGCGGAAGCGAGCCTTGAAGGATTCGGTGTTGCCTTCGGTCAGTGCGCCGAGGAACTCGTTGGTGAATGTCTCGCCGGTGGTGCAGCGGACGATCAGACCGGGGTTGTGGGAGACCAAGAGGTTGGCGATGGCGCTGAGCAGGTGCGTCTTGCCAACGCCGGGCGGGCCATAGAGGAAGAGTGGGTTGTAAGCCTGGGCAGGCATCTCGGCGACGGTCAGCGCTGCGGCGTGAGCCAAGCGGTTGCTGTCGCCTATGACGAACTGGTCGAAGGTGAGCTTCGGGTTTCCGAGCGCCCCGGGGTTCAGCGGCAACTCGTCATCTACGCTGGCGCCGCGGGTGTGGGCTGGTTGTGCCGGTTCGGCCGCGCGCGAGCCTTGGGCCCTTGAGGGACGCGGGCGCTTCGAGGGAGAAGCGGCTGCGTCGGCGGCGCTCAGCAGTTCGACCACCATGTCGTCGCCGAGCACGAGTTCGGCGCTGGCTTGGATCAGTCGCCCGAAGCGCTCGTCGATCCACTGTCTGGCGTGCTTGGGGGCCTCGACGACGAGGCGACCGTCGGTGAGTTCGAGCGCCTGCAGCTGCTCCCAACCAGAGACGGTAGGTGGGCTCGTCGACGACGAGCGCGAGCTGGGTTTGAACCCGTGACCATATGTGCTCTAGCTCATCGCTCACGGCAGCTGAGATCGGCTTCTCTCCTAGAAGAAAGTGACGAGACGTATTCGAAGGGGGACCCGTGGGGCCCGGTCGGGCGACTATATCCAACGCCTGCAAACGGTCGCCGGGGCTCACCGCAAATGGCGAGAAAAACTCATTGAGGCCCAGACGGTCCTATACTGCAAGCGCGGCCCGCCGAGCGGTCGTGCGCTGTTTGCTGGGCCCGCTCGGGCAGGAACGCATCGACAAGTGGAGAACAGAAACCATGAAGCGCACCTATCAGCCCAAGAAGCGCAAGCGAGCTCGTGCACACGGGTTCCGTAAACGTATGAGCACCCGTGCTGGTCGCCTGACGCTGAAGCGGCGTCGCGACAAGGGGCGCAAGCGCCTCTCTACCTGAGGGCTTGCAGTGGCAGCCATTGCCGTGGGCGACGGACACGCGATGAAGCCGCGGACGTCGGGCCGCAGCGGACGACTTTCGCGTAGCGCCGAGTTCGAGCGGGTCTACCGCCATGGTCGCTCGACGGCCAACCGCCACCTCGTGCTCTACACGTTTCCGAACCCCACCGCCGAGACTCCGCGTCTGGGGCTGTCGGTGTCGCGCAAGGTGGGCGGAGCTGTGGAGCGCAATCGCGTCAAGCGCCTGCTCCGCGAGGCGTTCGCCGGCATCGAGGGCGAGTTGTTGAGCGGTCACGACATCGTCGTCGTCGCCCGGCCACCGGTGGGTGAGTTGGCCGACCGCGACGGTCTCGAGGGCGTCAAGGCGTCGCTTGTGGAGTTGATCGCAAAGGCCAAGATCGGCGCTCAGCCGTCGAGTGAGAAGCCGGCCAAGGACGAGGCGTGAGCGTGAGCTCCTCCACCACGCCGCGACTGTCCACTCCCGCGCGTGTCCTGCGCGGCCTGGTCACAGCCCCGATCGTGGCCTATCAGCGTCTGATCTCGCCCGCGATACCGAGGCGCTGCAAGTACGAGCCCACGTGCTCACGCTACGCGGTGGATGCGATCAGGGAGTACGGCATACTTAGGGGCCTGGTGCTGGCGGGGTGGCGGGTGCTGAGGTGCAACCCGTGGAGCTACGGCGGATACGATCCCGTAAGTGCCCAGCGAGTCTTCGGGACTGGTTCGGGCGCTGGGGAGTGAGCGTCCGGCCTCAAGCAGCACGTCGTCAGTCGTTCGGTGCCCGTCAAAGAGCAACAACCAAGATCGCTGAGTAGCTAAGCATGCCAATCTTCGCAAACGTGATCCAGGAAGCGTTTTCGCCCCTGATCACCCTCTTTGAAACGATCATGGTGTTCATCCACGCTCACCTCGTGGGCGGGAGTTGGGGGTTGGCCATCGTCGGTCTCACGGTGCTCATCCGTGCGCTGCTGGTGCCGCTCACCTACCGCCAGCTGAAGTCGATGCAGGAGATGCAGCGCCTGGCACCGCAGATCAACGCGTTGAAAGATAAGTACAAGGAGGACAAACAGCGCCAGCAGCAGGAGATCATGAACTTCTACAAGGAGAACAAGATCAACCCGCTGGCCTCCTGCCTTCCGCTGTTGATGCAGATGCCGGTGTTCATCTCGCTTTTCTACATGCTTCGCACCGACCTCAAGAAGCACATCTGCGGCGCCCAGTTGACCGCCCACCACTACATCACGAGCGGGCAGATCGAAAAAGTGACCTGCGACCAGGTGGCCCCGCACTCGGCCAAGTTCCTGTTCCTACCCGACATCACCAGCAAGGCGACCGGCGTGGCGCTCGTGGTGCTGATCGTGCTCTACGTCGGCTCCCAGCTTGGATCCACCCTGATTGCCACTGCGACCGCCGACCCCAACCAGCGCCGCCTGATGCTGCTCTTCCCGATCGTGTTCGTGGTGATCCTCTACCGCTACCCGGCCGGTCTGCTGGTGTACTGGATCACCACGAACCTGTGGACCGTCGGACAGCAGTACCTGATCAAACGCCACATGGGTCCGCCGCCGGCCAAGGTGGAGCCCACCGTGGCAGGGACTGTGAATGGCAAGTCGAGCAACCCGCTGCGCGCCGCGCTCGCCGGCGCCACCGGGATGTCGAGCACGAGCAGCGACGACACGGCCTCCAGCGCCAGCATCGCCGCGCCCCCCCCGCCTCCACGTAAGAAGAAGAAGCGATCAGGGAGGCGGAGATGAGCGATCTACCGGCAGAGGGCAGCGAGGACATCGACGGCGACGAGCTGGATCCGCCGGAGCTGCTCGAGGAGCTGCTGGAGGAGGTCGTTGAAGGGCTGGGCCTGGACGCCGAGATCGAGGTCGAGGAATCGCAGGGCATTCTCACGGGCAGCGTCGAAGGCGAGGATGTCGGGCTGTTCATCGGTCGCCATGGGCAGACGATCGATGCCGTGCAGCACCTTGCCCAGCGGATCGTCTTCCCAGAGGGACCTTCCTCGGTGCGGGTGGTCATCGACGCCAACGGCTATCGAGCGCGGCGCGCAGACGCGTTGCGAGGCGAAGCGGACGACGCCGCGGAGGAGGCGATCAGCTCCGGCAAACCCGTGGATCTAGACCCGCTCCCGCCGTTCGAGCGCCGGATCGTCCACGAATACCTGCGCGACCGCGGCGATGTGGAGACCCACAGCGAGGGCAACGAGCCCGAGCGCTATCTCGTCGTCTCACCGCTGTCGAACGATTAGCGGCGCAGAGCGTTTCACGTTTTTCTTGACGGTGAAACACTACGGGCGTGACTGACGAGCTTCAGCCGGAGCTGACGGACGTCGAGCGCGGCCTCTTTGTCGGCATCCTGATCGGCGAGGGGCACTTCGGCGGCGATGGCAAGACGCCGCACGTGACCCTGCGGATGCATGTGCGTCACGAGTCCTTGTTCCGTTGGCTCGATGAGCGGTTCCCCCGCGCGCGTCTGTATGGCCCGTACCACCACGGAGGCCGGCACTACTACCAGTGGATGGCGCGCGGACCGGCGTTGGTGGAGGACGTGCTGCCGTTGGTGGAGGCTGTGCTGAACGACGATGTGGACAGTCATGTGGCAGGCCGGGTGCGCGAGATGCGCGAGAAGTACGCGGACTTCTTCCGCCGCCACGAACGATGAGCCCCTCACTTGGGGCCCGGTTGGTTTCGGACTACGGACTGAGCTCCCGGCAGGTGGCTCAGTTGGAAGCAGTGCTGGGCGTGCTGGAGCAGGACGAGCATGCACCCACCACCGTGAGAACTGGGCAGCAGGCCGTGGATGTTCACCTCGCCGACTCCCTGTCGGCGCTGGCAGTGGACGCCCTGGCCGGCGCCGGGCGGATTGCCGATCTCGGCGCGGGAGCGGGCTTCCCGGGGCTGGCGCTGGCGGTGGCGCTCCCAGAAGCGGAGCTGTGGCTCGTTGAGAGCCAGCGCCGCAAGTGTGAGTTCGTGGAAAGGACGTGCGCTGTGGCCGAGATCGGGAACGTGCATACGGTGTGCGCCCGGGCGGAGGAGTGGCGGGAGGGCCTGCTCGTGAACGATGCGGTTGTGGCCCGGGCGCTTGCCGGTCAGGCGGTGGTGCTGGAGTACGCGGCGCCGCTGCTGCGCTTGGGCGGGACGCTGGTGGACTGGCGTGGCAGACGCGACGCGGAGGAGGAGCAGACGGCGTTGAGGGCCGCCGGCGAGCTGGGCCTGGAGCTGCTCGAGATCCGCAGAGTCGAGCCGTTCGCCGGCGCCCGCGATCACCACCTGCACGTGTTCGCGAAGGTGGCGGACACTCCGGCCCGCTTCCCCAGGCGCGCGGGGATGGCGCGCAAGCGCCCGCTGGGGAGCTGAAACGGCAAGGATGGGGATCGTTTCGTCCAATTTGGCGACAGGCAGCGCCCGCCCGTCTGCGATCGGCGCTAGCTTGCAGCGCATGGGCACGATTTACGCGGTCGCCAACCAGAAGGGTGGCGTTGGCAAGACGACGACTGCGGTCAATGTGGCCGCGTGCATCGCCGAGGCGGGCTATAAGACGCTGCTGATCGACGCCGATCCACAGGCAAACGCCACCGTTGGCCTGGGAGTGGCTCGTACCCAGTCGCCGGGGCTGTATGAGGTGCTGACGGGCGAGTCGAGCGCCGGCGAGGCAATCACGACCTCCTCGGTGGAGGGGCTGATGATCATTCCTGCCGGAGCGGGCCTGGCCGGCGCGAACGTCGAGTTGCCCCGCATCGACGGCTTCGAGCACCGGCTGCGTGAGTGTCTTGGGCAGGTGCGCGAGGAATTCGAGTACATCCTGCTCGACTGTCCGCCGTCGCTGGGCCCGCTGACCGTGTGTGCGCTGGTGGCGGCCGATCGGGTGATCGTGCCCGTGCAGACCGAGTACTTCGCGCTGGAGGGTCTTGCCGGACTGCTCGAGACGCTGGCGCTGGTGCGCCGCGAGCTCAACCCGAGGCTGACGGTGGCGGGGATGCTGCTGACGATGCACGACAGCCGCACACGGCTGGGTCAAGACGTGGAGCGAGAAGTGCGCGCTCACTTCCCCGACCTGGTGTTCGACACGGTCATACCGCGTAACGTGAGGGTGGGCGAGGCGCCGAGCTACGGACTGCCGGTGACTCACCACGACCCGCACAGCGCGGGAGCAGAGGCATATTTCGAGCTGGCAAAGGAGGTAGCAGCGCGTGGCTAAGCCAAAGCCTGGAATGGGAAGGGGACTGGGAGCGATCCTGTCGGTCTCCAGTGAGGGCGCCAAGGAGGGCGAGGACTTGAGGGAGCTGCCGATCGAGCTGATCTCCCCCAACCCCAGCCAGCCCAGGCGCCAGTTCGACGAGGACGCGCTGCAGGCGCTGGCGGGTTCGCTGGGCGAGCAGGGCGTGCTTCAGCCGGTGCTGGTCAGGCCCAAGCCGGACGGGACCTACGAGCTGGTGGCCGGAGAGCGGCGCTGGCGGGCAGCGAAGATCGCCGGCCTAGCGACGATCCCGGCACTGATCCGCGAGCGCGAGGACGCGGCGGCGCTGGAAGTGGCGCTGATCGAGAACATGGCGCGGGCGGACCTCAGCCCGATCGAGGAGGCTCGCGCGTGCGCGGCGCTGGTGGAGGAGCTGGGTCTCACGCGCGAGGAGGTCGGGCTGCGCGTGGGGAGAAGCCGCGTGGCGGTCAGCAACCTGGTGCGGCTGTTGGACCTGCCGGATGAGACGATCGAGCTGCTGCAGAAGGGATCGTTGACCGCTGGGCACGGCCGCGCGCTGCTGATGGCCGAGGATCACGCCGCGCGCCGCGCGCTGGCGCGCTCAGCGGTCGAGCAGGGCTGGTCGGTGAGGGTGACCGAAGAGCGCGTACGTCAGAACACGGCAGGTGAGCGCGACACGCAGGGTCTGGCTCCACGCGGGCCAGGATCTCGGCGCGCACGCACCCGGACCAGGAGCAGGCGGCGAGGGACATCGCCGACGCGCTCGGCGACGCGCTCGGTGCGGAGGTGCAGGTCAAGCCCACGCGCGAAGGCGGTTATCGCGCGGAGCTGTCGTTCGCCAGCCCCGAGGAGGCGATCGAGTTGGCCGGACGCATCAGGCCCCGCGTGGCCGCGTAGACCTGCCCGCATGTCCCAGGCGTGGAGCTCGGCCGCGAATGGCTTGGCGAGGACTCACCGCCCGACCCGGTGGCCCACAACGTGCTGAGCCCCGAGGTCTACGCGCAGCTGCGAGAGCTGCCCCTGCACCGTCGCATACAGCTCGTCCGGTAGGTGCGACGTCTGTTCGCGTGCAGCAGTCATCGCGGCAGGGGCGCGATCGAGGATGTCGTCGATGGCGGACACCACGTGTGCGCGTGACATGCCCCAGCTCACCGCCTCATTTGCGATCCGTTCTGTGGTAACGCGCTCGGTGCGTTGCACGGCGTCGATGTACATCGCCAGCCGATTGTCGCCGTGGTGCAGCGTGCACATCAGGTCATAGAGCGGGGTCAGCGTCAACGCGCCCGAGGGATGGTGCAGCAACGAGAAGTTCTTGGCATGGGCGTCGCCGTTGCCAATCAGTACATTCAGCGTCACGGCCTGCAAGAGCCGCTCCAATGAATCGACGGCGGCAACCGACTGCAAGATGCCGGCTATGCGCCGTAGCGACGGGCCACCGTCCTCCTCGTACTTGGTGTCGGGAGACACGCCGGTGGCTTGGCAGAAGTCCTCCTGATGAACGCGCTCGACCGCGCCAGCAGAGTCCACGTTGCGGTCGAATCTCTCGACGACGATCACCTTGCGCTTCGCTATCTCGGTCGTATCCACAGCCGCCACGGCGAGGCCAAGATGCGCCGCGATCCGCATGCAGAACGCCTCGTTCTCCACAGTGTTCGGGTAGGCGGCGATCTCCGGCTTGAGGATGTGGGTAGAGGGCGTACCGTCGACTGGTCGGCCCCACTGGCCATCCGGCATCCGCGTCAGCAGGAGCTTCTCCTGGACGCCTGCCAGCGAGATACGCACCCTGCCACCTGCCCCCAGCGGTGCGCTACGCAGGTTCCTCACGAGAGTCGCAACCCCGTCCGCTGTCAACGCCTCTGCTGTGACGGTGGTGGGCCTCGGCGGCGCAGAGTCCTCGGCCGGTTGGACGATGAGCGCGCCAGCGCAGTCGCGACCGAGTTCGCGAATCAGACCATACGTGTCGTCTGCACGCACGCCGATATCGCGCGCAATCGCCTTGCGCGCATCGCCCTCCGGAAGAAGACCATCTATGAACGGGCGCACGATGCCCTGCGTGTATCGACGCTCACTCACCGGCAGTGACAAAGACAGCAGCGGCGTGCCCAACTCGTAGCGACTCAGGGCATCGGCCGTGTAGAGGAGGCGCAGCCGACCCCGGTGCAGGTCGATGGCGGCGACTTGCTCTCCGTACAACCAGACGGCCAGTTCGTCAGCCACTACCAGTCGGCCTCATCGAGCGTCATGCGAACCCCAAGCTGTCGCAGGACGCGCAGAATCCGCTTGAGCTGCTCAGTTTCCTTGCCGCTCTCGAGTTCGGACAGGTAGCTGCGCTGCAGTCCTGCCATCTCGGCGAGTTGGGCCTGGGTCAATCCGGCGGTGGTTCGATAGTGACGGATTGCATCTCCGAGCGAGGAGGGCGAATAAACTCGGTATGGCAGCCTCGGGGCCTGACGTGCGTCTTCTGTCGACATATCCCGTCATTGTAGCACTGTCTGAATATCCCGACAATCACCATGTGTCGTGATATCACGACATGTGGCTGGGGTCGAATATCCCGATACCCTGTGCGCCTGGCGTCGGTAAGATGACGAGCAGTGCACCCCGCAGCACGGGGGTAGTGCGCGTCGCATGGGACGGGCGATTAGCTCAGTTGGTTAGAGCGCTTCTCTGATAAGGAAGAGGTCCCAGGTTCGAATCCTGGATCGCCCATCGTCAGAAAGTGCTGCCGTGACCGGCCGGCCCTCAAGCCGTAGTCCGAGCTTCGGATCTCATCCAGTTGTAGGTCTTCTCGATCTGCAATGCTCGCTTGACGCCCATGTCGTTCACGAAGACATCTGTCGATGACGCGCCCTATAGACCACATCCCGTCCCCGCCGCCGTCGCTCGACAGCGCCGGTAGCGCCGAGTTGACGGCGCTCACAGAGCAGGCCCTGCAGCTTCGCCGCCGCGAGCTCGAGCTGGCGATCGATAAGGCATTCGGGCAGATCCCGCGCCCACTGCGTGGCGTGGTGCACAGGATGCTCGGCGTGTGAGCCGCAAGTCAGAGAGCCGCGCCGAGACGGCCAAGCTTGGCCGTCTGCTCGGACTGGATGACCAGCAGCAACTGGCCTTTCTGCTGAAGGTGCCCGCTGTGGAGCTGAGCGAGTATCGGCTGGCCGTCACGGATCTGCTGTATGACGACGACCACGAGTTGCTGGAGCGCACGGCCGAGGCCGCCCGCCTGTTGCCGGCGCGCACGCTTGCCTCGATCGGCGAAACAGCGCTGGGGCCGCTGATCTGCGCGCGCCTGACAGGACTGCTCGACCCGCATCGCGCGGTTGAGATCTCAGCTCACTTCGACGTGGACTTCCTCGCTCTGCTTGCCGCCGAGCTGGATCCGCGCCGCGCCGCCGAGGTCGTCGCCGCCATCGCAGCCGACACCGTGGTCGCGGTGACAGTGGCGATGGCGGCCAACGGAGAGCACGTGGCCATGGGGCGGTTCGTGGCCTACCTCGACGACACAGCGCTCGGCCTGTGTCTGGAGGCGCTTCGCGATGAGGATCTCCTGCAAGTGGCGTTCGTGATGGAGGGCCAGGAGCGCCTCGGCTTCATCTTCGAGCTGATCGGTCCCGAGCGTGCCAAGCGAATGCTCGCGTCGGCTCCTGCTCACGGGCTCGTCGAAGAGGCCAAGCACGTTGCGGGACAGCTCAGCGGACTGCGCCCAAAACGCGGCGAGGGAGCCTGAGCCCTAACGCATCGATAGCGAGCTGCCGATCTTGCCAACATGCGTGTGCCCCGGCTGACCGTCTCCAGCTGCGCCTCCGTTCTCGCCGGCTGCCTGCTTCTCGGCTGCGGAACCGCTGGCTCCAGCTCCCAACCAGAAGTCGCCGTTGCGGTCGGCGCGCGCACACCGACGGCCCGCGCAGAAGCGTACGCCCGCTCGATCAACCTCACCGCCGCCGACGTTCCCGGGATGACTGCAGCCACTTCCTCCGACACCAGCATCTCTCGGGTGAGTCGGAGCTCATTCGAGTTCGCTCGCTGCGCCGGCGCGGCGAATCCGGGCTTGGTGGTGGCGAACGTGCTGTCCCCCGAATTCTCCGTCGGCAGCGGCGCGCACAGCGAGCTGATCAACTCCGAAGTAGAAGTCATGCCAAGTGCGGCGTTGGCGATGCGCAATCTCGCCGCCATGCAGAGCGTCCGGGGGCGTCGCTGTACGATCGAAGCGCAGCGAGCGGCCGCTGATCGCTTTCGGCGCGGTAGGCATCGCCCGGAAAGGCTCCAGCTCGTCGCCATGCCCAATCCCCTTCCACACGTCCGCAGCGGCTTTGCGCTGCGACTCACTTGAGTTCTGGAAGGGACGAACGTGGGCACCGTCCCCGTGTATCGGGACATGCTCGGCTTCTTGGACGGACCGGCCGAAGTGGTGCTGATAGCCACCGGGTTTTCACACCCGGTGGCATCGGCAACAGAGAAAAGGCTTGTCTCTCTCCTCTACCAACGCGCCACGGCGCATCGGCTGTAGCTCAACCGTCAGACCTGCGGCAGGTCGCCTTCCAGCGCTTTGAGGTCGAAGCCCTCGGGCGCTTTGCCGCCGGCGCCGATGAAGTCTGTGCTCAACACCGCGTACGCCTCATCGGCATACGCTTCATAGAACTGCCAGCTCATGGACTTCAGCACGCCCCACGTGACCACGTACAGATTGCGCGCGTCGTATGCGACGGCCGGAATGCAATGGCCGTTCTGCGGGTCGGGCGCGGCTTTGCCGACAGCCCCGCCGGGCGGCACCACCCAGGGGATGCTGAGCATTTCTCCCTGCACCGCGAACTCGGGCAGCGCCACGCCGATGTACAGGCTCCCGAACAGGTACACCGCGTCCCTTGCCTCCGTGAGGTTCTTGGCCTCGACCGAAGCGAACCCCTTCACCTTGTGTCCGCCAAGGCCCTTTTTGCGCCAGTACTTCAGCACCTGCAGCATGTTGCAGCCGGCGTCTTCCGGCGGCGGCGTGCCCACGAAGTGCTCGTAGAACTTCACCACCTCCGCTTCAGGAGGGCTCACCTCGGCGCCGGCGTTGGCCGTCCAGTTCTGGATCATGTGTCCCGCGGCAGCGCACGTGCAGTCGCCGTACCTGTCGTTTGCGTACATCGGCCACTGCGGCACTTTGTCGCCGTAGTCCGTCGCCGCCGGCGGGGTCGGCAGTTCGGCCTTCACGTAATCGCCGAAGCGAAGCGTGCGCGTGTCAAAGACCGCCGGATGCTTGCCGAGCTTGAGTCCCATGAGGGTGGGCTCCTTTCGTCAGTGGCCAGAGGGGGGTGACGCTGCTTGGAGCAGCAGCGTTGAGCCTACCCCGCTCTTATCCATTAATCCGCCCGCTTTGAACCTGTGACATTTTATCCCTGCAAATGAGCACACAGGTTTGCGTCGAAATGTTTCTCTCTCTTGGAGGGTACGAAGCGCGGCGTCAGGCCGCCGCTGCGCTCTTCAGCCGCGACAGCCAGCCCTCGGTGTCCCAGCGCGACGGTGCGGTGTCCTCCATGAAGCGCTCGATGACCGTCACAAAGCGCGCTGGGTCCTCCAGTTGAGGGAGGTGCCCCACACCAGTGAATATCTCCAGGCGACTGTCGGCGATCGCGCTGTGCGCGTATTCACCGTGTGCGATCGGAATGATCGGGTCGCGGTCGCCCCACACGATCAGCACTGGAACTTCACTTGTCAGGTACAGGCGGTCGCCGGCGTGGACGCGCTGTCCGTCGGTGCCCACCACCGAGCGCAACGTGGCCAGGAACGCCGCCCTGCGCACAGGATCTGCCAGTGATGCGTAGCCGCGCGCGACCTCGCCCACGTCGGCGTTGGGGCGCAGTCCCACGCTGGACAGCCCACGCGACAGCAGCGACCCGACCGCCCGGCCCGGCCCGGCGGTGGCGGCGATGAAGAGGTTGGCTCCGGGCAGCGCGGCGGCTCGCAGGATCGCGCTGACGTCCGACCCGAGCCCGCCGCTTGCGACCAGCGCGAGGCGCTCGGTGAGATCGGGGAACTGGTAGGCGAACTGCATCGCGATTCCGCCGCCCAGGGAGTGGCCCACCAGCGTGGCCCGATCGTGGCCGAGCATGGCCAGCAGGTCGCGCAGCCCGGTGGCAAGCGCGCCCAGGGAGTAGTCTCCGCCGCCGGCCGAGGAGCTGCCGTGGCCGGGTAGATCGGGTGCCAGCACGGTGTGTCGGCGCGCCAGCGGCTCGATCACCCCGCGCCAGCTGTCGCAATCGCCTGCCATTCCGTGAATCAGCAGCAGCACTGGTCCCTCGCCAGCCTGCACGTAGCTCAGCGGACGGCCGTGCAGCATCACCGAGCGTGGCTCGAGAGCGCTCATGCAGCGAAGATAGACGTTGCGCAGGCGGCCAAGACGCGATTGCGTACTTTGTCCGGACTCCCAACCGTAGGATTTCCGTGCCGGCGCATCCCGGTTAGCTCCTGATGCGCTCGCCCTTGGGGTCGAACAGCGGCTCCTTGGCCACCTCGCCGGCGATCCACTCGCCGAAGATGTCCACCTCCACCGCTGTGCCGATCTGCACCTCGCTGGGCAGGTAGGCGTAGGCGATGGAGCGCTCCACCGTGTAGCCGTAGCCGCCGCTGGTCACCCGCCCCACCACCTCGCCGTCGACCCGCACCGGCTCGTTGCCGAGCGCCACCGAGCGCGGATCGGCCAGCACCAGGCAGCGCAGCCGCTTCTCTGGCTTGGCCGGGCCGTCGGGCGAGCCCACGCCGAGCGCCGAGGAGCCCACGAACAGGACGCCGTCCTTCTTCACGCAGAAGCCCAGGCCGGCCTCGTACGGGGTCTCATCAGGTGTGATGTCGGTGGACCACACGCGGTAGCCCTTCTCCAGGCGCATGGAGTCGATGGCGCGGTAGCCGCAGCACGCCAGCCCGTGCGGTTGCCCGGCCTCCCACAGCGCGCGCCACAGCCCGGCGCCGTACTCGGTTGGGCAGTAGAGCTCCCAGCCCAGCTCGCCCACGAACGTGACGCGTAGCGCACGTACGGGCACGTCGCCGATGGTGAGCTCGCGCATGCTCATGTAGGGGAAGTCCAGCGGGTCCTGGGTGAGTGGCGCGAGGATGTCGCGAGCGCGCGGGCCCCACAACGCGAAGCAGGCGTAGCGGGCGGTGACGTCCGAGCAGCGCACGCTGCCGTCGGCGGGCGCGTGGCGGCGGATCCAGCTGAGGTCGTGGTTGCCAAAGGCGGTGCCGGTGACGATCGAGAACAGCTCATGCTCCACGCGGGTGACGGTGAAGTCGCACTCGATGCCGCCGCGGCGGTTGAGCATCTGCGTGTAGGTGATGGCGCCCACCTCGTGCGCCACGCGGTTGTCGCACAGCGCTTCCAGGAAGTCCGCCGCGCCGGGGCCGGCCACCTCGAGCTTGGCGAACGAGGACTCGTCGAACAGGCCGGCGCGCTCGCGCGTGGCGCGGTGCTCGGCGCCGATGGCCGGCGACCAGTGCATCCCCGCCCAGCCGCGCGGGCGCAGCGACTCCTCGCCCGCGTCGGCGTTGCTCTCATACCAGTTGACGCGCTCCCAGCCTGACTTCTCGCCGAACGCGCCGCCGTGCTCTGCGTGCCACGGGTAGGCGCTGGAGGTCCGCAGCGGGCGTCCGGCCAGGCGCTCGTGGCCGGGGTAGCGGATGTCGTAGTAGGTCTCGTACACCTCCTTGGTGCGCTTGAGCGTGTAGCTGGGCGAGCGGAAGTGCGGGCCGAAGCGGCGGATGTCCATCTCCCACACGTCCATGGCCGGCTCGCCGTCGACGATCCAGTCGGCCATCACTTTGCCGATCCCGCCGGCGCCGGCCAGGCCGTGGGCGCAGAAGCCGGCTGCCACGAAGAAGCCGCGCACCTCGCTCTCGCCGAGGCAGAACTCGTTGTCGGGGGTGAACGCCTCGGGGCCGTTGATCAGCTTGGTGACCTTGATGTCGTCCATCACGGGAACACGCTTGGAGGAGTTCTTGGCGATTTCCTCGAAGCGCGGCCAGTCCTCTTCCAGCAGGCGCCCGTTGAAGTCGGACGGGATCGCGTCCACCAGATGCTCGTCCAGCGCCCACGGTGCGGACCGACGCTCATAGCCTCCCATCACCAGCCCGCCGCCCTCCTCGCGGAAGTAGATCAGCAGGTCGGGGTCGCGCAGCGTGGGCAGGTGTGTGCCTGCCACCCGCTCGCGGAACGGCTGGGTGACGAGGTACTCGTGGGCGAAGGGAACGATCGGCACGCGCACGCCGGCCAGGCGCCCGATCTCGGCGGCGAACATGCCGCCGGCGTTGACCACCACCTCGGCCTCGATCGGCCCCCACTCGGTCTGCACGCCGCGCACGCGCGGATGCGTGGAGCTGTGGTCTACGTCGATGGCGGTCACTCGTGTGTGCGTGAACACGCGGCAGCCGCCCTCCCGTGCGCTGTCCACCAGCGCGGTGGTCAAAAGCGACGGGTCGAGATAACCGTCGCTGGGCAGGTAGGAGGCGCAGCGTACGCCGTCGGTGCTCATCAGCGGGAACAGCTCGCGGGCCTGCTCGGCGGAGATCAGCTCCAGCGGCAGCCCGAACGTCTTGGCCCACGCCACCTGGCGCATGACCTCCTGTTCGCGCTCCAGCGTGCAGGCCAGGCGGATGCCGCCGCACTGCACCCAGCCGCAGTCCAGCGTGCGGTACAGCTCGACCGAGTCCATCATCATTTTGGTCAGCGACACGCTCGAGCGCAACTGCCCCACCAGCCCGGCGGAGTGAAACGTGGAGCCGCTGGTGAGCTCGTTGCGGTCGAGTAGCACCACGTCGCGCTCGCCGGCCTTGGCCAGGTGGTGTGCGATCGAGGCGCCGCCAACGCCGCCGCCGATGATGACCACGCGGGCGCGGTCGGGAAGCTGACGCGGTCTAGCCACTGTGTGTGTCCTCTCTGGTTGTCCTGGTCACGCATGCCAGCCATTCCTCGAAGTCGGGGTCGGCGACGGCCTGCTGAAGTCGGTGGAAGTGCTTGGCGGCGTAGCTGTCGAAGTCGAAGTCGAGCTGTGAGATGTGGCTCTGCACCGCACCCCACGCGCCTTCGCGCGCGTCGGAGAGCACGCGCATCAGTTTCAGCGCCGCGCGCTGCCGGTCCGTCGGCGCTGTGCGGAGGTAGGCCGTGAGCAGTCGCTCCTCGGCACGCTCGTCGAGTTCGTTGTTGACCGCCAGGTTGCCCAGATCGAAACGCCGGTCGCCCATCCCGGCGTACTCCCAGTCCACGATCATCAGGCGGCCATCGCTACTGCTTTTGATGATATTTCCGGCCAACAGGTCGTTGTGGCAGGGGCGTGGGTCGGTGAGGGCAAGCGCACCCTCGATCCGCCTCGCGGCTGCAACGGCGTCCCCATAGGCGTCATCTGTCTGCCCGCCGCGCCGCCGGATGATTTGCGCATAGTCCTCGAGCAGCTTCGGCACCCAGAAGCGCGTAGGCAGCACGACGGAGCTTTCATGGAAGCTGCGCAGCGTGTTCGCCAGCTCCTCCACGCCCGCGGTGATTTCGTCTCTGCCGACGGCGCTGCAGGGCACGTACTCGGTCACCAGGCAGTCATCGAGCGCGGCCGCCACCGCCGGCGCCAGGCCGAGCTCGGTGGCCGCGCTGTTGGCGAGGCGCTCGGCCTCACGGTCGATGCCCAGCAGGTCGGTGTCCTTGCCGGGCAGCCGCACCACGTAGTCGCTGCCGCCCAGCGTGACGCGATAGTTGCGGTTGGTGATGCCGCCGTCCAACGCAGCCGGCTCCCCGCTCAGCGTGCCGAGCGACGGTTCCAGGCGCTCCAAGATGTTCCCCAGCTCCGTCACCGCTCCCCTGCCGCCGTTGCAACGCTTGCGCGGATAAGGCACGAAGCCTATACCTTCACCCCATGATCCTCGTTACAAACGTGCTGCGAGAGTGTGCGCTGTGAGCACGCCCTCTGCAGCGTCGCCCGGCTCAGGTCCCAGCGCGGCGGATCTGATCGCAGGCGCCGATCTCGACGGCGCCCGCGCGGCGATCGCGGGAGTGGCCAGGAGGATCCCTGTGCTGGCGTGCGAGGAGCTGAGCGAGCTGGCGGGCACGACGGTGATGCTGAAGGCCGAGTGTCTGCAGCGCACCGGCTCGTTCAAGCTGCGGGGCGCGCTTTCGAAGGTGGCGGCGCTGGGCAACGCGGCGCTGCCCGGACTGGTGACGGCCAGCGCAGGCAACCATGCGCGTGCGGTGGCGCAGGCGGCGCGCATCAAGGGCCTGTCGTGCAAGGTGTTCATGCCCCGCGACGCGGCCGTGTCGAAGGTGGCGGCGGTCGAGCGGCTGGGGGCGATCGTGCACCTGGAGGGCGCGTCGGTGGACGAGTCGCTGATGCTGGCGGCGGACAGCGTGGCGGAGAGCGGCGCCGCGCTGGTGCACCCGTTCGACGACCTTGACGTGATCGCCGGGCAGGGAACGCTCGCCATGGAGATCATCGAAGACATCCCCGATCTGGCGCGCGTGGTGGTCCCCATTGGCGGTGGCGGCCTGGCGAGCGGGATCGGCATCGCGCTGCGCCGCGCCGGCCTGGAGGTGGAGCTGGTGGGCGTGCAGGCTGAGGTCTGCTCCCCCTATGTCCAGGCGCTCGGCGGGGATGGCGCTCCAGCGTCGGGAGCGTCGGTGGCGACGATCGCGGACGGCATTGCGATCAAGCGCCCGGGCGTGCTGGCCACCACGCTGCTGCGCGAGCTGCTCGACGGTTTGCACACGGTCAGCGAGGACGAGATCGCCGCCGCCATGGTGTTCCTGGCCGATCGCTCCAAGCTCGTGTCCGAGGGCGCCGGCGCGGTGGCGGCCGCGCTGCTGATGGGCGCGCGCCTGGAGCCGGTGGAGGGCGCCACGGTGGCGATCGTGTCCGGCGGCAACGTGGACAGCGGTCTGCTGGCGGGGCTGCTGCGCCGCCGCGAAACGGAGGAGGGCCGGCGCGTGCGCCTGTTCACGCGCGTGCCCGATCGCCCAGGTGGTCTGGCCGACCTGCTGGGCCTGGTGGCCGAGGCGCGCGCCAACCTGGTGAGCCTGGAGCACGTGCGCGAGGCGATCTCCCTGCACGTGCGCGAGACCGGCGTGGAGTTGACGCTCGAGACGCGCGGCCCGGCGCACACGGAGGAGCTGGTGGCGGTGCTGGCGCGCGCCGGCTACGAGGTCAGCCCGGCGTAGAGCGCCGCTGTCGCTCCGCTACAGCGCGGAGCTGGCGGCCACGAAGTTGCGCCAGCGCTCGCGTTGGCGCACGCGCTCAGCGGGGTCGCCGGGGCTTGGCTTGACCACTCGTCCGGGCGGTAGTCGTCTGGCGGCGTCCGGCACGTCGGCGAACACGCCCGCGCCCACTCCCGCCAGCATGGCCGCGCCCAGCACCGTCACGTCGGCCTGGTTGACAGTCAGCTCCATCCCCAGCGCGTCGGCCTGGATTTGCAGCAGCGTGGGGTCGTTGGTCAGCCCGCCGTCCACACGCACGCTGTGCACCGGCCCGGCGGCGGCCATCGCCTCCACGATGTCGGACACGCGCCAGGCGATCGCCTCCAGCGCCGCCCGCGCCACGTGCGCCGAGCTCACGCCCGCGTGCAGCCCGGCGATCACCGCACGCGTGCCCGGCTGCCACCACGGAGCTCCCAATCCGGCCAGGGCAGGCAGCACCATCACTCCGGCGCTGTCCCTTACGCTCGCCGCCGATCGAGCCAGCGCGCGCGCATCGTGGGCCAGCCCGAGTCCCTGCGCCAGCCAGTCCAGCAGTGCGCCCGCGGCGAACACGCCGCCGTCCAGCGCGTGGGCCACCTCCCCCAGCCCGCCCTGCGTGCTGGGTGCGGCCCACGCCACCGTTGGAATCACACCGTCGGCCTCGCCTTCGCCATCGGTGCGCCCCAGCACGAACACGCCGGTCCCGTACGTGGCCTTCAACTCCCCCGGCCGCGTCGCTCCCGACCCGGCCAGCGCGGCCTGCTGATCGACGAGCTGCGCCGTCAGCGGGATCTCCACCGGCCAGCGCGGGTGGCGCAGCGCTCCCAGCGTCCCGAACGTGGGGTCGATCCGCGGGAGCCACTGGCGCTGAACGCCGAACGTGGCCAGCAGCGGCTCGTCCCAGTCGGTGCCGCCGCGTGCCAGCAGCTGCGTGCGCGACGCGGTCGAGAGATCGGTGGCAAAGCGTCCGCCGAGGCGATCGACGAGAAACGCGTCGACGGTGCCCAGCCGCAATGAGCCCCGTTCGCGGGCGCGGTCAACGGCGGGATCGTTGGCCAGCAGCCAGGCGAGCTTGCCGGCCGAGAAGTAGGGGTCGAGCGGCAGGCCCGAGCGCGCCACAGCCGCCTGGCCAAGCTCCCGCAGCAGCGCCTCCTGGCGCTTGTCCTGCCACACCACCACCGGCGTCAGCGCGCGCCCGTCATCGGCGTCCCAGGCGAGCACGGACTCGCCCTGGTGATCGAGGCCCGCTGCGATCACCTCGGCCCCTTCGACCTGCGCGAGGACGTCCGTCACGGCATCCACCACCGCCTCGAGGATCGCCTCGGGGTCCTGCTCCACCCACCCCGGTTGGGGGTGGGAGACGGGGACCTCGCGCCTGGCCTCGGCCACCAGGTGCAGATCGCAGTCGAACAGCGCGGCCTTGACCGCGGTGGTGCCCTCGTCGATCCCCAGCAGCAGCGGTGAGCTCATGGGTTGCGGTGCCGCGCGGCGCGCTCCCACCATGGGCCGCTTGGCGTGGAGTCGGCGGGAGGGCGCAGCGTGCGCACGGGGCCGGGCTCGATCGTTCCGTCCTCGGCCAGCATCCCCACGACGTGCTCGCCGATGGCCAGCGATGCGGACAGCCCGGTGGAGCGGATGGCGGCCACATGGATCAGGTTGGCACCTGTGCGCGAACGCTCGATCACGTAGTTGGCGTGGCGCCCGGCGGGGCGCAGCCCGGCATATGCGCCCACCTGCTCGGCGCTCTCCAGCGCCGGATACATGGCGCTGGCGCGGGCGAAGATCAGCTCGCGTGCATCGCGCTCCACCGACCAGTCGTGCTTGTCCTCGCGCTCGCGCGCGGTCGGCCCGGCAATCACGTGGCGGCGGTCGAGCGTGGGGAACACGAGCACGCCCTTGCCCAGCGCGGAGGGCACCGGCAGCAGGATCTCCTCGAGCGGCTGCTCGCTCGGCATGGCGAACACCAGGAACTCGCCCTTGCGCGGGTAGATCTCGACGAGCTCATCGCCGGCCATGCGCGCCACCTCGTCGGCGAACAGGCCCGCGCAGTTGACCACCGCTGCCGTCCGCACGCGATCGCCATCGGCGAGCTCGAGCGCGAGCGTTCCGTCGGAGCTCTGCGACAGTCCGCACACGCGCGCCCCGAGCCTGAGCTCCGCACCGCCGCGCTGCGCCGCCCCGGCCAGCGCATGCACGAACGCCACCGGGTCGCTGATCGTCTCCCCTCCCACCAGCAGCGATCCGTCCTGCTTCAGCTCGACGGCCACGCCGTTGCGAGCGGCGTTCTCGGCCAGCCCGAGCACTGCTGCGCGCTCCTGCTCGCCGTGCGGCGTGAGTCGCGCGCCGCATGCCCACGTGTCGATGCGCAACTCCTCCAGCAGCTCCTCGCGCAGCCGCGCCGCGCGCAGGATCAGCTCCGTTTCCAGCTCGCCCGGGTGCGAATCGAAGCCAGTGTGCAGGATCCCCGAGTTGGTGGCGCTGGCCCCCAGCGCCAGTGCCACCTCGGCCTCCAGCACGAGTGCCTGCACGCCGCGCAGCGACAGCGCGTGGGCGACGGCGCAGCCGACCACCCCGCCGCCAACGATCGCCACCTGTGTATCGAGCCCCATGACCGTAGAAGACTCTACGAGCAACGGTGTCGAGCCGTGGGATAGGGTGCCGGTCCGCGCCGGTCTACGCAGCTGGCCGCGCCGTCAACGCCAAACCGGGGGGTTTCATGCGACGCATCGGTTTCCTGCTCATCGTCGGGCTGCTCGCGCTGGCCGGCTGTGGTAGCACCAGCAAGACCACCCCGACCAAGACCGTGTCGGCTCTGACCACGTTCAAGAACGCCTACCGCGCCGAGAAGGCAAAGCTCAACGACCCGGAAGCGGCAAAAGCGGCTGCGGAGGCGCTCGTGGCCAACGCCCAGGAAGTCAAGAAAGCCGACGACACACTCAGCGCCAAGCTCGGGCTGGCGAGCACCCCGTAGCTCTCCCCCGACGCTCGGTCCACGGGCTCCTAGGATCGTCACATGCAGATCAACCCGTTCGAGATCGAGCGCTTCTACGAGCGCTGGGAGTTCCGCGCGGAGCTGATGCTTTCCAGCAGCGACTGCGAGTCGCTGTCGGTGGCCGATGTGCTGGCGCTGGAGCCCGACGCGCGGCAGCGGTTGCTGGAGTTGCAGCTGGGCTACACCGAGGTGCCCGGCTCGCGGGAGCTGCGCGCGGCGGTGGCGGGACGCTACGAGCGAATCGAGCCCGATGACGTGCTCACGTTGGCGGCGGCCGAGGAGGGCATCTTCCTCGCCTACCACGCGCTGTTGAAAGCGGGCGATCACGTGGTAGTGGAGTCCCCCTGTTACGGCTCGGCGGTGGAGGTGGCGCGCAGCACCGGCGCCGAGGTGAGTCTGTGGGAGCGCAGCTACGAGGACGGCTGGTCATACGACGTGGAGGCGCTGCAGCGGCTGTTGACGTCGAGCACGAAGCTGATCTACATCAACAGCCCACACAACCCGACGGGCTCGCAGATGTCAAAGGAGACCTTCCATCGGATCGTGGACCTCGCCCGCGAGCGCTCGATCGTGGTGCTCAGCGACGAGGTGTACCGCGGCCTGGAGCACGACGAGTCACAGCGGCTGCCCAACGCATGCGATTCCTATGAGCACGCGATCTCGCTGAACACGGTGTCCAAGGCCTACGGCCTGCCCGGCCTGCGGATCGGCTGGCTGGCGTGCCGTGACCCCAAGCTGCTGCAGGCGATCAGGGAAATGAAGCTGTACACCACGATCTGCTCGAGCGCGCCCAGCGAACTGCTGGTGGCGCTGGCGCTGCGTCACGGCGATCGCCTGGTGACCCGCTGGCAGGGACATCGTGACAAGCAACCTGCCGCTGCTGGAGGAGTTCCTGGCGCGCCGCGCGGACACCTTCCAGTGGGTACGCCCGACCGCCGGGCCGATCGGCTTCCCGCGCGTGAGCGGCCTGGGCGACGTGCGCGGCTGGTGCGAGTACACGGCCGAGCGCGCCGGCGTGCTGCTGCTGCCGGGCTCGGTGTACGGGCGCCCGGACCACGTCAGGATCGGCTTCGGCCGCGAGAACTTCGCACAGGCGCTGCAGCGCCTGGACGAGCACCTGGGCTGACAGCGGCCCGGTCGACGCGACCGTCAGAGAACCTTCGACAGGAACGCCCGCGTGCGCTCGTGCCGGGGATTGCCGAGCACCTCTGCCGGCGGTCCCGACTCGACCACCACTCCCCCGTCCATGAACACCACCGTGTCGGCCACCTCGCGCGCGAAGCCGATCTCGTGTGTGACCACCACCATCGTCATGCCATCGCGGGCCAGCTGGCGCATCACCTCCAGCACGTCGCCCACGAGCTCCGGGTCGAGCGCCGAGGTGGGCTCGTCGAACAGCATCAGCTTCGGTTCCATGGCCAGCGCGCGCGCGATCGCCACGCGCTGCTGCTGACCGCCGGAGAGCTGGGCGGGGTAGGAGTCGAGCTTGTCGGCGAGGCCCACGCGGGCAAGTAACTCAGCGGCGCGTGTGCGTGCCTGCTCGCGTGAGACGCCCTTCACACATCTGGGCGCGCAGGTGATGTTGGCCACCGCGCTCATGTGCGGAAACAGGTTGAAGCTCTGAAAGACCATGCCGATCTCAGCCCGTCGGCGGGTGATCTCGTTCTCGCGCAGCTCGTGCAGCGTGTCGCCGGCCTGGCGGTATCCGACCAGCTCGCCGTCCACATACAGCCGCCCGGCGTTGATTTTCTCGAGGTGGTTGATGCAGCGCAGGAACGTGGACTTACCCGACCCCGACGGACCGAGCAGGCACATCACCTCGCCGGGCTGCACCTGGAGTGTTATCCCCTTCAACACCTCCAGCCGCCCGAAACGCTTGTGCACGCCTTCCGCATTCACCATTGCCGTGCTCATCGTCCACCTTGCGGCGAGGCGAACGCGCCAAAGCGCAGTCCCTCCCGAGCCCGCGTTGCGCGCGAGGCGCCGCGACCGTAGTAGCGCTCCAGGTAGTACTGCCCCACATACAGCACGCTGGTGCACACGATGTACCAGAAGCTGGCCACTATCAACAGCTGAATCGTCTTGTAGTTCACCGCAAAGATCTGTTCGGTGGAATACAGCAGCTCGGTCACCGCGATCACGCTGGCAAGCGAGGTGGTCTTCAGCATCGAGATCGTCTCGTTGCCGGTGGGCGGCACGATCACCCGCATCGCCTGCGGCAGCACGATCCGCCGCATCGTCTGCACCCGCGTCATTCCCAGCGACTGCGCCGCCTCGGTCTGGCCGTCATCGACGGAGATCAGCCCGGCACGAACGATCTCCGCCATGTAGGCGCCCTCGTTCAAACCGAGCCCCAGCACCGCCGCGCGGAAGGCGGTGATCAGCGTGTTCACGTTGGGGTGCACCAGCGCCGGCCCAAACGGGATCCCCAGCGCGAGCTTCGGGTAGAGCGCGGCGATGTAGTACCAGAACAGCAACTGCACGAGCACGGGCGTGCCGCGGAAGAACCAGATGTACAGCCAGCTCGCCCACGACACCAGCGGATTGCTGGACACACGCATGACGGCCAGGATCACGCCGAGCACCACCCCGATCACCATTGCGATCACGGTCAGCTCGATCGTCACCGACAGCCCTTCGAGGATGCGCTGATCGAACAGGTACTTCCCGACGATGTGCCATTCGAAGCGGGGGTTGGTGATCACCGACCGCACCAGCGCGGCCGCCACCACCAGCACCAGCGCGGCCGCGATCCAGCGCCCCGGGCGCCGGACAGGGACTGCCCTGATCTCCTCGGGCGGTCCCTGTCCGGGGGTGACCTCAGACGAGGGCACCTTTCACCTTCCTAGCTCGTCGCTCCGTTGATCGCCGGAGTTGTGATCGCACCGGCCTGCACACCCCATTTGGTGAGGATCTGCATGTAGGCGCCGTTTGCGATCAGCACCTTCAGCGCCGCCAGGATCGGCTGAGCCATGCCCGTGCTTTTCGGAATGGCGATCCCGTAGGGGGCCGCCCCGTAGGTTTCGCCGACCAGCTTGAAACCGCCTTCGGACTGCTTGACTTGGTAAGCGGCGATCGGCGAATCCGCCATGCCGAGTTCGGCGCGGCCACTGGAGATCGCGAGGTTGGCCTCGTTCTGCGTGGGGAACACCAGCACCGTCACCGACTTCTTGCCCGCCTTGGTGCACTTGCCGCTCTGCGCCTTGGCTTCTTCTTCCTCGGTGGTGCCCTTCTCGACCGACACCGTCTTGCCGCACAGGTCTTCGACGGTTTTGACCGCCGGGTTGGACGAGGACTTCGCGTAGAACGAGATCCCGGCGGAGAAGTAATCGACGAATTCGACGGTCTTCTCGCGTTCCTTGGTGTCAGTGAACGAGGAGGCGCCGATGTCGTACTTGCCGGCGGCGAGCCCCGGAATGATCGAATCGAACGTGGCGTTCACCATGTCGACCTTCAGTCCCATCACCGTGCCCAGCGCCTTCATCAGGTCTGCGTCCATGCCGATCACGGTGTGCCCGTCGGAGGCGATGAACTCGTTCGGGGCGTAGGTGGCGTCCGCCGCGACGGTCAGCGTGCCCTTGGATTTGATTGCTGCGGGTACCTGTGCGGCGATCGCCGCATTGGCGCTGTTCGACCCAGACGTGCTCGCCGTGGTCGCCGGGGTGCTCGAGCTGCTGCTGTTACTGCTGCCGCAGCCTGCGAGCACGAGAACGGTGAGCGCAGGTATGCCGAGTCGGGCAACCAGCTTGCTCATCGAAACCTCCTCGTGGGTGTTGACATATCGACCGCAGAGCGGTCGAAGCCGCACAAGTATAAGGAGCCAGCTGGTGTGGAAGTCGGGCGCGTTAGGCGCTGGGTGTGCCGACGGCGCGCGGCGCGCCCAGCAGGCGCTCGGTGGTGTCGGCCGCGTTGGGCCGTCCCAGGAAGTAGCCCTGCGCCATCTCACAGCCCATTTCTTCGAGCGTGAGCATCTGCGAGCCGTCCTCGATGCCCTCGGCGACAACGTCCAGCGACAGCGCCTCGCCCACGCCGACGATCGCGCGCAGCAGCGCCCGGCTCTGCCCGCCGTCGTGCAGCGCGGCCACGAAACTGCGGTCGATCTTCAGCACGTCCACCGGCATCCGCTGCAGGTGTGACAGCGACGCGTAACCGGTCCCGAAGTCGTCGATCGCCACCCGCACGCCCAGCTTCTTGATCTCGCACAGACGCTCACAGGCAGCGGCCACGTCGCGCACCAGGGTCGTCTCGGTGATCTCGAGCGTCAACGACGACGGATCCAGGCCCGACTCGCTCAGCGCGCGCCTGACGTCCTCGACGAACCCCTTGCGCCCGAGCTGGTAGGCGGACACGTTCACAGAGATGCCCACCGGCAGTCCGCGGCTGGCCCACGCGCTGGCCTGCCGGCAGGCCTCGTCGAGCACCCAGCGCCCGATCGGGGCGATCAGGCCGGTTTCCTCGGCCAGCGGGATGAAGTTGTCGGGCGGCACGATCCCCCGCGCCGGGTGGCGCCAGCGAATCAGGGCCTCGACCGAGACGACGCGCTTGTGGGCGAGGTCGAAGATCGGCTGGTAGAGCAGGAAGAACTGCTCTTCCTGTACCGCGTTGTGCAGGTCGGCCTGCAGTTCCAGGCGCCCTTCCACGCCCTCGCCCAGGCTGGCGTCGAACAGCGCGTAGCGGTCCTTGCCGGCGGCCTTGGCGGCGTAAAGCGCCAGGTCGGCGTCGCGCAGCAGGTCGTCGGGGGTGGAGTACTGCCCGATCGCCACGCCGATGCTGGCGGTGATCGAGAACACCCTGCGCCCGTCGTCGAACTCCACCGGCTCGCGCAGCACCTCGGTCAGGCGGTCGGCCAGCAGGTCGAGCGTGGGGTCATGCTCGGTCGCTTCCACCAGTACGACGAACTCGTCGCCGCCGAGGCGCCCGACGGTGTCCTGGGCGCGGACGGTCTTCTGTAGGCGTTCTCCCACGGTCTTGAGCAGACGGTCGCCGGCGGCATGCCCGAGGTTGTCGTTGACGTGCTTGAAGCCGTCCACGTCGATGAACAGCGCCCCGGCCATCACGCCGGGTTCGCGTTCGGCGCGCGCGATCGCCCGCTCGGCGCGATCGAGCACCAGCGCGCGGTTGGGCAGCCCGGTGAGGGTGTCGTGAAGGGCCTGATGGGAGAGCTCGCGGGTCTTCTCCAGCACCAGCGCCAGCGCACGCTTGCGCCCGGTGGCGAGCACCAGCAGCAGCAGGCCCAGCGTCCAGCACAGCGTGATTCCGCCGACGAGCACCGAGATGGCGTCGCGACCACCGAGCACGCTGCTCTGGATCGGCGGCCCGAAGCTCTGCACGGCCCATCCCTGGTTGAGCTCGACGGTGGTGCTCTGAGCGTGCGCGGGAACGACGCCACTGGAGAACGCCTCGTGCATGGTCCCAGACGAGTAGCGGAACGTGATCGCCAGGTTCGGGTGGTTCTGCAGCGCCCGGTCGACCACCAGTTTGGGCGTGAGCAGCTCGCCGAGCCAGCCCCAGAAGGCCCGTCGCCTGCCGGCAGCAGTCGCAGGGGTGTAGCCGCCGCGGTACACGGGGATCTCGACGCCCAGCATGTGCGTGCCACGGAACGTGAACGGCGCATAGCTGGACAGGCCGGTTTCGCGTGTGGTGATCAGCGCGGGCGCGAACGCGCAGTAGTCGAGTCCGGGCGGCAGTTGGCTTTGGATGTCGCGCACGAGGCCGGCCACAGCGAGGCAGTAGTAAGGGCGCTCCCCAACCGGCAGGATCTGCAGCGGGCCGCTCAGTGCGGGCGAGCTCGCCCCCAGCGGGTGCATCGGATCGGCGTCCATGCGCGCCTGGAACGCAGCCATGCGTTCGTTCGGCACGAGCGTCACCAGACCGATGTCCTCGAGCTCGGGATAGCGTTGCAGCGCGTGTACGGATTCGGCCCAGCGATCGAAGCCGGCCGCCGAAGCGCTGGGGTTGCCGGTCACGAAGGCGCCGGCGCTGACTACGAGGTCTTCCTCGCGCTGCAGCGCCAGGTCGAGCGTGGAGGCGACCTCGGATGAGGCCAGGTGGAACGCCAGCCGGGCCTTGTCGGCTTCGGAGTGCGCCACGGCGCGCGCGCCGATCACCGATGCGATCGTCCCGACCAGCACCAGCATCGCTGTGATCACCACCCACATCCCCCGCCGCCCCCTGCCGAAAGGCCCACGTGGGGAGATTCCGTGCCTTCGCGAGGCGTCGCGGCGTCGGGATCCGGCGGCTGCGCTCGTATTCGGGCTGCGAGACATCGCGTTACTCTTCGGCGCGATCGACCGTTTGCTTTTGCCATGGGGGGTTTCGTTCAACACCATGCTCGACACCGTCCGGCCTGTCCGTCCGCTAGGCTTGCGCTCGCCTAATCCAGAGCGGGTGCTTTGGAGCGGGGGAACCGAGTTGTTGGGGCGAGTCCCGCGGTAATCCGCGGGAGGCGATTTCGCTAGCCCGTCAGCTAACCCCGCCGGCCGACCATAAGGGGCAGCCTTGCCACGGCGCACATCCACGCTGGCCATCACCTTGATGCTCGTCTCGTTCCTGCTCGGCGTGCTCGCCACGCAAGCGGCGCTCGCGGCCGATACCGGTGGCACCGCCGGAGCGCCGCCACCCGTGACTCCGACCGCCGCAGCGCCCTCCGCCACGCCGGCGCCGGTGTTCGCTGCCAGCCCCTACCCGATCAGCCCGGCAGGCTGGGTGTTCCCGCTCTACCCGCTGTCGCATGTGGCCCCCAGCAAATGGTGGAGCCTCGATCAGGGCGTCGATATGGGCGGAACCAGCAACCAGTGTGGCTCGCACCTGCGTGAGCTGGCGGTGGGCAGCGGCACGATCGTGCAGGAGGGCATGGAAGGCTTCGGTCAATGGGCGCCGGTGCTGCTCCTCGAAAGCGGCCCCGACGCCGGTCGCTACATCTATTACGGTCACGCCTCCCCCGACCTGGTGCCCGTGGGGGCGCACGTCAGCGCCGGTGAGCCGATAGCGGACGTGGGCTGCGGCGATGTGGGCATCTCCGACGCCCCGCACCTGGAGATCGGCACGCTGGCTCCCGGCGCCACCGCCCCCGAAGACCTGCCTGCGGTCGGGCAGACCTCCCACGAAACGCTGAGCAACCTGATGTCGGCCTATCGCACCGCCGTGGCCGCCTATCGCGCGCAGCGGGCGGCCGTCGCGAAAGCGCGGTTGCAGACCGCTCGCGTGCACTAGACCGCGACTCGCAGGCTCCCCTCCGCACACACGGGGCGACGAGTCGTCCACGACGGCTAAGGAAGCTGGACGGAGTTGCCGATTAGGGGGTCGTGACCTCGTTTAAGCCTCTTCTTCCCTCGCGCCCGGCCCTGCGGTGGCTGCGGGCTGCCCTCAGTGTGTCCGCGGCCATCGTCACGGTGCTTCTCATCGTCGCCGCGCCGGCGGGGGCCGTGATCACGAGCGAAGAAGGGACCGAAGAGCTCGTGGGCGCGCAGCCGCGCAACGCAGCCACCGTCGTCGGCGGCAGGATCGTGGCGGAAAACCCGAAAGAAGAACTCTTCAACGAGGCTGAAACCTTCTCCAACCCGGAAGGCCGCCCGGTGCTTCACGGGACCGACACCTACCTCATCTACTGGGACCCCACGGGCTGGTACTACCACAAGGAATGGCAGGTCCTGATCAACACCTTCATGCACAGCATGGGTGAAGAATCGAGCTCGCTGGACAACGTGTTTGCGGTCGACACCCAGTACACCGATCGCACCAATCAACCCGCCGGCTACGCCTCGACCTATCGCGGCTCCTACCATGACACCGACCCATACCCCAAAGCTGGCTGTGTCGACCCCGATCCGCTGGAAAGCGGTGAACTGCCGCTGAGTGAAACGAACGCGCTCACGTGCATCACCGACATTCAGATCCACGAAGAGCTGGAAAAGTTCATCGCCGATCACAAACTGCCGACCGGCATGGGCAGCATCTTCTATCTGCTGCTGCCACAGGGCGCGACGGTGTGCTTGACCTCCTCGTCCATGCGCTGCTCGGACTATGAAGCAGGGGCGCTTCCCGAAGAAGAAAGCTACGAAGACAGCTTCTGCAGCTATCACTCGGTGATCAATCCCGACAAAAACCCGCTGGGTGACTCCAGCACGATCGTGTACGGCGTGATCCCGTGGACGGCCGGCGGATTCGGAGACGGCTACCTGACCGAAAAGAATCAGAAAGCAAACGGCGACGTCTGTCAGGACGGCGGCTTCGACCCGAGCACCAACCCCACCGAGGAACGCGAGAAAGTCAAAGAACCCACCCTGGCAGAAAAAGAAGCGTACGAAAAAGGCAACAAAAAGGAAAAAGAAGAAGTTACGAAGAAACAGGGCGAGGAAGGCCCTCATCCGGAGGAGCCGAACCAGGTAATCGGCAAACCCGGCGAAGACGGCACCTATGACACGGGTCTGGCGGACATCATCATCAACCAGATAGCGGTGGAGCAGCAGAACATCGTCACCGACCCACTCTTGAACGGTTGGCAGGACGCCCTCAAGAACGAGGCCACGGACGAGTGCCGCAACTGGTTCGAATCAGGCATGGTGGAAGGCACCTCCACCCCGGTTCTGGACTCGAAGGCCGGCACGCTCTCCAACCAGAAACTCGACGGCAATCACTACTACCTGAACACCGCCTTCAATCTCGCTGCCTTGAAACTTCGCTACTCGGGCCTGCCCTGCATCGGCGCCGCCAACCTGAAGCCGAGCTTCACGGCCCCCAACCCTGTCAATGTGGGCGACATCGTGGGCTTCGACGGCATGGAGTCCTACGTCGAGCTGTCCACCCGCACCGACTTCTCGGCGACGGGGGTTCCCCAGACCTCCTACCCGACGTTCACCTGGAACTTTGGCGATGGGACACCCGAAGTGAGCGGCTACGCGCCCGGCTCGCCGTCGGTGAACTCGCCGGAAGACTCACCGTGTGAAGCTCCGTGGCTCAGTCCCTGCGCCGCCAGCACCTTCCACTCCTACCAGTACGGCGGCGTGTACAACGTGACGCTGACGATCACCGACGTCGGCGGGCACAAAGCCAGCATCGCCAAGCAGGTCACCGTCATCGGCCCCCCGAAACCGGTTGAACCCGGATCGGGTGGCGGCTCGGGCAGCGGCTCGGGCTCGGCAGGTTCCACCACGGGCGCAGGCGGCTCGTCGTCGACCGGCAAACCGATCGCTCCCGTGCCGGCGCCGATAGCGACCGCGGCGATCGCGTCACGGACCCTGAAGAAGGCCACACGCAAGGGCCTGGTGGTGCGCTACTCGGTCAGCGAGCAGGTGGCAGGGCACTTCGAGGTGCTGCTGAGCCGCACCGTGGCCAGCCACCTCGGCATCAGCGGTCCTGCCGCAACCGGCCTTCCCGCCGGGAGCCCCCCCGAGGTTGTGATCGCGACGGCGACGCTCGTGACGATGAAGGGCGGGCGCGGCGCGAGGACGATCCAGTTCACCAAGGGCACCGCGGCCCGCCTGCGCCGCCTGCACAAGGTGTCGCTGACGCTGCTGCTGGCGGTGCACAACGCCTCCACCCAGAGCCCCACCGGCACGATCGTGATCAGCACCGCCACGCTCGCCGGCTAAGCACTGGGTTCTCGGCTCGAACCGTTACTCCTGGGGGTCCTTCTTGCGCTTCGTGTTCCGTGACGAGCGGTCGCGGAACACGAAGAACCACAGCGCCGCCAGCACCAGGTAGCCGCTGACGATCGACACGAGGGACACGATGTCCAGCCCTTTGCTGTCGGAGCTGACCGCTTCGCCGCCCAGGGCCAATACGAACGTGGCGAGCTGCATCGCTCGCTACAGCCCGGGCCAGTGGCGTGCCACGAACCCGGAGTTGTCGACGGAACCGACCTGCCAGCGCGAAGCGAAAGTGCCGCTGCGCCCTGCGGTGTCGTAGAGCACGCCGTCCACGTACATGTAGGCGTGCCCGGCGTTTGCGTACACCGTTATGTACTTGCCAGGGCCAGGTGCGCCCCAGCTCTCCAGCGTGCCAGACACCTCAGGTGCGCTCAGCAGCCCGCCGGCCGCCAGCGCGTAGCTGACCGAGCCGGAGCAGTCATAGGCGTTGTCGACGAACGACGCGTGGCCCCCGCCGAACACATAGGGGAAGTCTGCGATCTCGTTGGCCCCCGCGATCACTCTCTGCACCACTTCAGGGATGTCGGTGGGGATCGGCAGGGCGCCGCCGCCCCCGATCGACTCTCCCCCCGCCACGGGCTTGAGCTGGGCTTTCTGGGCGCGCTTGGCGCTGCTTTCCACCGCTTTCATCTGCGCCAGCTCGCTGCGCACTTCGGCGTCGGATGGCGCACCCGCGGCCACGGCCAGTTCGCCAGCCTTGGCCGGAGTGGCGGCGGCGGCGTGTTTGACCGACCCGCTCGCCGGGAAGCTGTCGGCTTCCTGCGGGTCGGCGACCTCCTTGGCCGAGCCCGGAGACGCGCTCCCACCCGGAGTGGGGCTGACCACCGCGCCGGCCACCACCGCGCTCGACGGAGGGGTCTTGCCCTTGTGGTTCGCGCCGCCCGCGCCGCCGACGGCCGCTTCCCCGCACGCGGACAGCGCCACCGACGCCAGCAGGCACGCCGAGCCAAGCAGCAGATCGCGACTCATCCTCATGCCACGTTAGGCTAGCGGGAGCGTCCGCCGGTTCGGGCCGCTACCCTGATCCCGATGCCTGACGACGCCACGATTATGGAGCTACGGCCGCACGTACGCCTTATCCACGGGCTGAAACGGCCGGCAAACTGGCTGCAACTGGTGCGCTTCGGCTTGGTCGGAGCAGTCGGATTCGTCGTCAACCTGGCGGTGTTCGCGCTCTTGGTGCACGGGTTTGGAGTTCAGTACCTGATCGCCAACGTGGCGGCCTGGCTGGTTGCGGTGCTCAACAACTTCATCCTGAACCGCCACTGGACGTTCGACGCCAAGGGCGGACAGGCGCGCTTCCAGGCGATCCGCTTCGTTGCCGTCAGCGCGATGGCTGAGGGTTTCAGCCTGCTGATGCTCACACTGCTGGTCGAGGGCGGCGGCATGGCAAAGCTTCCGGCGCAGGCGATCGCGGTGGCCTGCTCGACGCCGCTGAACTTCCTGGGCAACAAGCTGTGGAGCTTCCGGGCGAGAGCTTGAGTTCCCGCGCCCGGCACGGGCGCCGGAGCGTCGTCCAAACGGTTGGTCGGGACCCCAGTTCGGGACCTATACTCTGACTTCCCCCCGCTCGGAGGATCTTTGTGCAGGAGATGGTGATTTACGGCGTCAGCTTCGACATGGTTGGCAAGCAGCCGATCGTGCTCCTGAAGACAGTCGATGGAAACAAGTTCCTGCCGATCTGGATCGGGCATCCCGAGGCGGCCTCGATCCTGATGAAGCTCCAGGGGGCGGGCACCCCGCGCCCGATGACGCACGACCTCATGTGCGACATCCTCGGTGAGCTCGACGTCAAGTGCACGCAGGTGTCCGTCACGGAGCTGCGCGAGAACACGTTCTTCGCCTCCATCACCCTCAGCGTCAACGGCCGCGAGCTGGAAATCGACTCCCGCCCCAGCGACGCCATCGCCCTGGCCGTGCGCTCAGGGGCGCCGATCTTCGCCGCCGATGAGGTCATCTCCGAGTCCGCCATCGAGTTCGAGCACGACGTCGAGGAGTCAGAGGACGTCGTCGAGAAGTTCAAGGACTTTCTTGATCAGGTATCGCCGGAGGATTTTGCTGCTGGAGACTCTTAGCGCGTTGAGGCGCTAAGCAGGATCCGCTCGATCAGCTCCTCGAACCCGATGCCGGCGGCGTCGGCGGCTTGGGGCAGCAGGCTGGTCTCGGTCAGGCCGGGCACCACGTTGGTCTCCAGCACGTAGAGCTCGCCGCTGTCCTGCTCGAGCATCAGGTCCACGCGCGCCACTCCGTGGCAGCCGAGCAGCTCATAGACGTCCAACGCGAGCTGCTGGGCTCGCTCGGTGGTCTGCGGCGGCAGCTCGGCGGGACACACGAACGTGGTCATGCCGATCTCGTAGCGCGACTCGTAGTCGTAGAAGTCCTCCTCGCGTGGCACCGCCTCGACCACCGGCAGTGCCACCGCCGCCGACTGGGGGCCGGTGCGGTCGATGACGGAGACGGCGAGGTCGCGTCCCTTGACGTAGCGCTCTAGCAGGATGGTGTGGTCGTAGGAGAACGCCCCCACCATCGAGCCCGGCAGCTCGCCGCTCGAGCGGGCGAACTTGACCCCCAGCGCGGAGCCGCCTTTGGCGGGCTTGACCACCAGCGGGAAGCCGAGCTGGGCCTCCATCGGCGCCAGCATCGCGGCCGCGCCGAGCTCTTTGATCGAGGCCTCGCGCAGGGTGTGGAAATCGGGGGTGGGAATGCCGGCCTCGCGCATCAGGTGCTTGGCCAGGACCTTGTTGGTGCAGCGCATGCAGGCCGCTGGACCGGAGCCGGTGTAAGGCAGTTCGATGGCCTCCAGCAGACCCTGCACGGTGCCGTCCTCGCCGTAGCGCCCGTGCAGCGCGACGAACGCCGCGTCGGCGTCGCTGGCAAGCAGCTGCGCAACCAGATCCGGGCCCACGTCGATGGCCACCACCTCGTGACCCAGTCGCTGCAGCGCGTCCTGCACCTGCGCGCCGGAGCGAAGCGACACGCTGCGCTCGAGCGAACGTCCCCCCTTCAGGACTGCGACGCGCTTGGTCTCGCTCATATGTCCCGACGCCGGCGCGCCGGCGCGGCGCTGTCGCGGCGGGGCAGGGCCACCACGTCAGCCAATCCTGCGTCGCTCTCGTGGACTGCCTCGGCCGTCGCGCTGGCATCAGCAGGGGCGGTCGCTGCAGCGGAGCCGCTGAGCGAGCCCAGCAGCCCGAGCTGCTCGCGCATCGCCCGCCCGATCCGCCGCACGCCCTCGCGAATGTCGTCATCGGGCACGCCCGCGAAGTTCATGCGCATCGAAGAGGCGCCGCTGCGGCCATCCATGAAGGCGGCGCGGCCGGGCACGAACGCCACCGACTCGCTCTTGCGCGCCAGTGCCAGCAGATCGGTGGTGTCGATCCGCTCGTCCAGCGTGGCCCAGATGAACAGGCCCCCCTGCGGGCGCGTCCACGTGGCCTGTTCGCCGAAGTGCTCCTCCAGCGCCTCCAGCATCACGTCGCGGCGGCGTCGGTACAGGTTCCGCAGCCGCTCCACATACGCTTTCCACACAGGCTTGCCCTCGCCGTCCAGCTCCGCGAAGTAGGCGGCCACGAACATCTGGGTGACCGACGAGGAGCACAGGTCAGAGCCCTGTTTGCCGAGGTTGAGCTTCTCGAGCACCGGTCTCGGCGCCACCGCCCAGCCGAGACGCAGCCCCGGCGAGAGGATCTTCGAGAACGTGCCCAGGTAGATCACCAGGTCCGACGTTCCACCGCGGCCGACCGCCTCCGCGTCCAGCGAGTACAACGTGGGCAGCGCCTCGCCCTCGTAGCGGAGCATGCCGTAGGGGTTGTCCTCCAGCACCAGCAGCTCGCGCTCCCGCGCCACCTCCACCAGCCGACGCCGGCGGGTCAGAGACATCGTCACGCCGCCCGGGTTCTGAAAGTTGGGGATGGTGTAGATGAACTTCGGTCGCCGGCCCTGCGCCTGCAGGCGGTCGAGCGTGGCCTCGAGCTCGTCGATCGGCATTCCGTCGGAGTCGATCCCGATCTGCTCCACCTCGGCCTGGTAGGCGCTGAACGTGGGAACGGCCCCCGGATAGGTGGGAGCCTCCGCCACGATCACGTCGCCGGGGTCGATCAACGTCTTGCAGACCAGGTCGATCACCTGCTGCCCGCCGGTGGTCACGATCACGTCGGAGGGATCGACGGAGGTGCCCTCGTCGGCCATCACTTCCACGATGCACTCGACGGCTGTGGCCATTCCTTCCGTGGGCCCGTACTGCAGCGCGCGCGCCGTCGACTCGGCAGCCACCTTGGCCATCACCTTCGCGTACAGCTCCGGCGCAAACGTGCTCGTATCCGGCAGGCCGCCGGCCAGCGAGATCACGTCCGGACGCTCGGTCAGCGCCATCATCTCGCGCATGGCCGAGCTTTTCATACCGCGCGTGCGCGCCGCGAACAGCGCCTCATAACGCGCCAGCTCGTGCGCCGCGGGTCGTGCCCGTCCTCCCTCGCCGTTTCCGGTGGTCGATCGCTTCATATGCGTTCTGCCTCTATTCGCCGTCGTGCTCGTCGCACCTCGCACGACGTGCGCCCGGCCACGGGTCGTCTATCGTCCTGGCCGATCTGGGATCGTCCAGCACCCGCACGGTATCGCACCTCCAGAGGCACTCTGCATGCACGGCATCTTCTTCTACATCGGTCTTGGCGGCGGCCTGGCGGCCGCCTGCGGCCTGCGCCCCTTCCTGCCGGTCCTGCTGGCGGGCGCGCTCGGCTCCTCCAAGGCGCTGGGCGTGAGCTTCGCGGCCGCCCACTTTCGTTTCCTTCAGTCAGGCTGGTGGCTGCTGGCCGTGGCTGTGGCGCTGGTGGCCGCATACGGGCTGCAGATCCTCCTCGGTCTGGCGCCGTCGCTCGACATCGCCGTGCAGCGATCGAAGGACGGGCGCGCCACAGACCCGCTGGCGGCCACGCTGGCGGGCGTGTCCTACGGGACCGGTGCGCTGCTGTTCGCGGGCACGCTGGCGGCGCACGGAGACGCGTGGTGGCCGGGTCTGCTCGGCGGACTGGCCGTGGTGGCCGTGGCCCAGCGCGCCACCGGCCCGGTGGTGGCCCGCGCCCGCGCCCGTCTCACAGACCGCTCGGCGCGCGAAGCGCTGACGGTCTACCTGGACGCCGCCGCGCTGCTGTTCGCGGCGCTCACGGCCGCGCTGCACCCACTCGGCTACGTGGCGGTGGCGCTGCTGCTCTGGTTCGGCTGGCGTGGTCGCGCGCGCGGCGAGGAAAAGTACGCCGGGCTGCGCATCCTGCGCCGCTGAGCACCTGGATGTTGTGAGCGCCAACCCGCCCAAGCTCGTGCTCTGCGTCATCGACGCGATGGCCCCGGCGGCGCTCGAGCGGGCGATCGCCGCCGGCGTGGCGCCGGTGCTGGAGCGGCTGGTGGACGGCGGGCGCTACGTGCCCGACTGCGTGGCGGCGTTCCCGTCGGTCACGCCCGTGTGCGCCGCGTCGATCGTCACCGGCACCCGCCAGGACGAGCACCGGATACCCGGAATGAACTGGTATCACCGCCAGGAGCGCCGCTACGTGGAGTACGGCTCGAGCTTTCGCGCGGTCCAGCGCTTCGGGATCGCCCGCCAGCTGACGGACACGGTCTACAACATGAACCGCGTGCACCTGGCCGCCGACACGCTCACCGTGTTCGAGGCGCTGGACGACGCCGACGTGCGCACCGCGGGGACCACCTACCTGATGTACCGCGGGCGCCACCGCCACGAGCCCCAGCGCGACACCGCGCTCACGCGCGTGGCCTCCACGCTGATGCGCCATCCGGTGATGGGGCCGCGCGAGCTGTTCTACGCGGACATCTTCGCCTCGCGCCGCACCGGCTGCCGCTCCGGGCTGGGCATGCCCGGCGTTCGCGACCGGCACTCCGGCTGCGTGTCCTCCTACCTGGTCGAGCACGACCTGTTCGACTTCCTGCTGCTGTCGCTGCCGGACAACGACTGGTACTCGCACAAGCATGGCCCCGACGCGCAGGTCCAGTCGATCGGCCAGGCCGATCTCCAGCTGGCGCGGGTGATGAACGCGGGCGGCGGCGTGGAGGAGTTCCTGGCCGAGCACGCGGTGATCGTGATGGCCGACCACTCCCAGACGCCGATCACCGACACCATCGCGTTGCAGGACGAGCTGGCCGAGCTCGACGTGCTGGCGCCGGTGCGCTCGTCTTCGGCCGCAGTCGATGAGAGCGCCAGGATCGCGGTGTGCCCGTCCCAGCGAGCCGCCATGGTCTACGCCCTGCATCCGGAGGAGCGCGACGCCATGCGCGCGTCGGTGGTCACCCGTGCGCTGGCCGTCGAGGGGGTCGATCTGGTGCTGTGGCTGGAGCGCGACGCGCACGACGCACCTCGCGAGGGCGTCATCTCCAGCGCTCGCCACGGGGAGCTGCGCTTCGCCCCCGGTGCCAGCATCACCGATGAGCGTGGCGTTACATGGGACGTAGACGGCGCCCTGGCGGCGATCGGCGCCACGGTCGCGGACGGGCAGCTGCGCAGCCCCGACTACCCCGACGCGCTGGCGCGCTCGTGGGCGGCGCTCACGTGCCCGACCTCCGGTGAGGTGCTGCTGTCGGCGGCGCCCGGCTACGAGTTCATGGATTGGGGACGCCAGGCGCATGTGGGCGGCGGCAGCCACGGCTCGCTGCACGCCTGCGACTCGCTCGGCGCGCTGGTTCTCCACGGCGTCGATGCGCCCGACCGCAGTCGCTGGGGAATCGCGGACGTGGCGGCGCTCGTGCACCAGCACTTTGGCGTGCAGCAACACTAGCGTTACCCTCGCCTGGTGCGCCGCTCCCCGCTCGTCATCGTCTGCGCGCTGGCCTGCCTGCTGCTCGGCATCTGGGCCGCCAGCGCTACCGCTGCCAAGCCTGCTGCCACTGCCTCGACTACCGCTGCCAAGTCCGCATCCAGCGCGTCCACGGCCGCCAACCCGGAAGCGCCGATCCCGGTTGTGGCCTCCAACGTGGCACCGGCCGGGCGCAAGCTCTCCTCCGATCGGGTGCTGGCGATCGCCGAGCGCCTGCCCAAGATGCGCGCCGTCCGCGCGGAATACCGCGGCTCCTACGGTGGCGCCTACCTGAAGGGGGCGTTTCACTGGCAGGTGAGCTACTTCTCGCGCGGCGGCAAGAAGGAGATCGGCCAGGTGATCATCGACGACACCAGCGGCCGCGTGCTCGAACAGTGGACCGGCTTCCAGATCGCGTGGACGATGGCGCGCGGCTATCCGGGCGCGTTCGGGCGCCACGTCAACGCGCTCTACATCTGGCTGCCGTTGTGCGTCCTGTTCATCGCGCCCTTCTTCGACTTCCGCCGCCCGTTCTCGCTGCTGCACCTCGACCTGCTGATGCTGCTGTCGTTCTCGATCTCGCTGGCGTTCTTCAACCATGCCCACATCTACGCGTCGGTGCCGCTGTCCTACCCGCCGCTGCTGTATCTGCTGGCACGGATGCTCGCCCTGCTGCGACGCCGGCCCTCGCGTCTGAACACCCGCCCGCTGCGCCTCTGGGTGCCCACCACCTGGCTTGCGATCGCCGTGCTGTTCCTGCTGGGCTTCCGTGTGGGACTCGACGTGACCGACTCCAACGTGATCGACGTGGGCTACGCCGGTGTGATCGGGGCGCAGCGGATCACGCACGACGAGCCGCTGTACGGCGCCTACCCGGCCGACAACGAACACGGCGACACCTACGGGCCGTTCAACTACGAGGCCTACGTGCCGTTCGAGCAGATCTTCGGCTGGGGCGGGACCTGGGACGACCTGCCCGCCGCGCATGCGGCGGCGATCGTGTTCGACCTGCTGGCGGTCGCGCTGATGTTCCTGATCGGGCGCCGCATGCGCGGCCCGCGGCTGGGGGTCGTGCTCGCCTACGCATGGGTGGCGTACCCGTTCACGCTGTATGCGCTGGAGAGCAACACCAACGACATGCTCGTGGCGGTGCTGGTGCTGGCGGCGGTGCTGGCGGCCAGCTACCGCTCGAAGCTGGCCTCGCCGGCACGCGGGGCGGTGACGGCGCTGGCCGGCCTGACCAAGATCGCGCCGCTGGCGCTGGCGCCGCTGCTGGCCACCCACGGTCTGCGCGAGCTGCCCCCGCGGCGGCGGCTGTGGGCGTTCGCGTCGTTCCTGCTGGCGTTCGCGCTGACCGCCGCGGTGGTGTCGATTCCGGCCCTGACACACGACTCGCTGCACACCATCTACGAGCGCACGATCGTCTACCAGGAGAACCGCGCCTCGCCGTTCTCGGTGTGGGGACTGTACGGCTGGCACGGCGCCGAGTCGCTGGTGGAGCTGGCCGCGGTGGCGCTGGCGCTGGCGCTTGCGGTGGTGCCCCGCCGCGGCGATCTGGTGGGCCTGGCGGCGGCGTGTGCCGCCGTCATCATCTCCCTGCAGCTGGGGATCGAACACTGGTTCTACCTGTACATCCCGTGGTTCTTCCCGATGGTCATGCTGGCGCTGCTGGGGCGCTTTGGAGACGCGCCTAGACAGGCGTGGGACGGGGCATCAGCACCTGCTCGATCGAGTCTGCCCGCAGCCGCTGTGAGCAGCTGATCAGGGCGCCCATCAGCCAGGGGTCCTCCTCGGAGGTCTCGAAGCGGATCGGCATCTGGGTCAAAAGTGACTCGATTGCCTGCTCGCGCTTGACGCCGATCACGCCTCCGCGGGGACCGGTCATGCCGACGTCGGTGATGTACGCTGTGCCACCCGGCAGCACGCGCGCGTCGGCGGTGGGCACGTGCGTGTGAGTGCCCACCACGGCGGTCACGCGCCCGTCCAGATGCCAGCCCAGCGCGATCTTCTCGGAGGTGGCCTCGGCGTGCATGTCCACCAGGATGTGATCCACGTCCGTCAGCTCTCCCAGCGCGACCTCGATCTCGGTGAAGGCGGAGCGCCCGGCGCGCAGGTACAGGTTGCCGCTGAGGTTGACCACGCCCAGGCGCACACCGTCGCGCTCGACCACGCACACCCCGTGGCCGGGCTGGCTGCGCAGGAAGTTCGCCGGGCGCAGGATCGCGCTGTGGCTGTCCAGGTAGGGGTAGATCTCGCGACGGTGGTAGGTGTGGTTGCCGAGCGTGATCGCGTCCACACCGGCCGCGAACATCTGGTCGGCGATCTTGGGAGTGATGCCCAGACCGCCGGCGGCGTTCTCGCCGTTGACCACCACGAACGTGGGCGCGTAGCGCTCGCGCAGCACCGGCAGGCAATCGAGCAGCGTGTGGCGACCGATGCCGCCCACCACATCGCCGACGAACAACACGCGCGCCGCGCCGGGGCCCGCCTCGGCCTCAGCCATACTCTGGCCATGATGGGAGGCAAGTGAGAGGCGTCTCCGAGGAAAGCCCCGAGACGCCCGAGGCGGCGCCGCCGAGCGCGGAAGAGCAGCAGCTGGCCGACTCCGAGCGGGAGCGACCGATCGTGCCGCCCCGTGTGGTCGTCGCACGCTGGGTCCAGCTGGTGCTGTTGCCGATCGCGCTGCTGGCGCTGTGGGCGCTGGCCAAAGCCGCTGGCAAAGTGCTGGTGATTTTCATCGTGGCGGCGGTCATCGCGCTCATTCTGAACCCAGCGGTCGCCTTTCTCCAACGCGCCCGGTTTCCACGTGGGCTCGCGGTGCTGACCGTGTATCTCGCATTCTTCCTCATGCTGAGCGGCATCGGCGTGCTGCTTGCCAACCCTATCTCCAACCAGGTCGAAGCGTTCAGCCACGACGTGCCGCATCTGGTCAAACAGGCCAACAGGAGCCTCAGCAACTTGCAGGAAACGCTCAACAACAGCGGCGTTCACTTCAAGTTCATCAAGCAGGGAGAGACGGCGCTGCAGACGATCCAGGACAAACTCGTCAAGGGCGCCAGCACGATCGTCTCGCACGCCGGCGGAGTGCTCACCGAAATCGCCAGCGCGAGCTTCGACGTGCTGCTGGTGTTCGTGTTGTCGGTCTACATGCTCCTTTACGGTGAGCGGATCGGACGCCTGATCCGCAGGTACATGCCCGACGGCGACGGCAGCCCGGCCGACGACTACCCCACGCTGGTGCAGAGCGCGCTGGCGCGCTACGTGGGCGGACAGCTGCTGTTCAGCCTGATCATGGGTCTCACCGCCGGCGTCGCGCTGTATCTGCTGGGAGTGCTCGGAGTGTTTCCAGACGGGCGCAAATACGCGGTGGTGCTCGCTGTCTTCTACGGCCTGGCCGAGCTGGTTCCCTACATCGGGCCGATCGTCGGCGCGCTGCCGGCGGTGCTGCTGGCGCTGTTCACCGACCCGATCACCGCGCTGTGGGTGGCGCTGACGTTCGTGGCGCTGCAGCAGCTCGAGGGCCACGTGGTGGCGCCGCAGATCTTCGGTCACACGCTGCGCATCAACCCGCTGCTGGTGATCTTCGCGCTGCTGCTCGGATTGCAGCTGTACGGCGTGGTCGGTGCGCTGATCGCGCTGCCGATCCTGTCGGTGCTGCGCGAGACGGCGGTGTACCTGAGTCGTCACATCGCGTTCGAGCCGTGGGATCGCCAGCCGCCTCGCGGCCTGCTGTGAGCCCCGTACTGGACGCCATCGCGCTCGGCAAGAGCTACGGCGAGCTGGACGCGCTGCGCGATGTCAGCTTCCAGGTCGGCGCCGGCGAGCTGGTGGCCGTGGTGGGGCCAAACGGCGCCGGCAAGACCACCCTGCTGTCGATCCTCGCCGGCACGCAGCAGCCGAGCTCGGGGTCGGTCAACCGCGCGCCGCGCGAGGTCGGCTGGGTGCCCCAACAGGCCGCGCTGTACTCCAAGCTGTCGGTGGCCGAGAACCTCGAGCTGTTCGCCCGCCTGGAGAAGCTCGCCGACCCGGACGCGGCGGTGCGGCGCATGCTCGACCAAACGGGCTTGCGCGAGCGCGCGGACGACCCCGTGGGGCGCCTGTCGGGGGGCAACCGCCAGCGCGTGAACGTGGCCATCGGGCTGCTGGCCGAGCCCCCGGTGCTGGCGCTTGACGAGCCCACCGCGTCGCTCGACCCCGGCCAACGCGAACGCATCTGGACCTTCATCGTCGGCCTGACCGAGACCGGCACCACGGTGCTGTTCTCCTCGCACAACCTCGGCGAGGTCCAGCGCTATGCCACCCGCACGCTCGTGCTGGCGGACGGAAGGCTGTTGTTCGACGGTACCCCCGTCGAACTGCTGCGAACCCAGGGACACGACGAGCACGGCGACCTCGAGCGGGCGCTGGTCGGCTTCCTGGACGCCGCCGCGAGCCAGCCGGAGCGCGCGCGCCGATGAGATGGCTGCTGCGCAAGGACCTGCTGATCCTCGGCCGCTCGCGGCTGTTGCTGGCGCTGCTGGTCGTCTACCCGGTGGCCATCTCGCTGCTGATCGGCTTTGCCATCTCGCGCAGCCCGTCGCGCCCACGGGTGGCGATCGTCGATCAGACCCCCGCCGGGGAGACCGTCAAGGTGGGAAGCGAACGGGTGGAAGTGGGCGCGTACGCCAAGCAGCTGTTCAGCCAGGTGCAGTCGGTGCCGGTCAGCTCGCGCGCCGAGGCGATCGCCAAGGTCAGGTCCGGCGACGTGCTGGCCGCGGTGGTGATCCCGCCGGACATCGCCTCGCGCCTGTCCTCCGACATCGACCAGGCCAGCCTCGAAGTGCTGTACGACGGCGACGCGCTGCAACAATCGCTGGTGCGCTCGGCCCTGGACTCGGCCCTGGCCCAGGCCAATCTCGGGTTCTCCGAACAGATCCAGAAGGCGGCCGCCAAGGCCATCAACGCGCTGCTTGAGGGCGGGCACTCGGGCATTCTCGGAGCCCCCGAAGACCTGATCGGGCTCAACCAGATCCCCTCCGCGCTGCGGGCCATCATCGCCCGCCAGCCGCCGGGCCACGTTCGAAGCGTTCTGGAAAGGATCGACGCGTTCGCCGCCTTCGCCGCGCAGAACCTGGCGCTCAGCCGCGACGTGTTCTCGACCGTGGGCCAACCGATTCGCGTTCACAGCACGCTGCTGCACGGCCGCCGCACGCCGTTGAACTCGTTTGCGGTGGTGGTGGCGGTGACCGTGTCGCTGATGTTCGTGTGCGTGCTGCTGGCCGCCGGGGGCCTGGCGCTGGAGCGCGAAGAGCGTGCGCTCGGGCGTCTGCTGCGCGACCTCGTCTCGCGCGAGACGCTGCTGGGCGAGAAGGCGCTGCTGGCGGCCGGCTGCTCGTTCGTGGTGGCGCTGGCGATGCTCGTCGGCGTCGGCGCCTTCGTCACGCTCGACTGGTCTCGCTGCGGGCAGTGGCTGGCGGCGCTGGCGTTCGGCGCGCTGGCGTTCAGTGCCCTGGGGGTGGCGATCGGCGCCCTCGCCCGTGAGGTGCGCGCCGCCTCGCTGCTGGCGTTCCTGCTGTCGCTGCCGCTGGCGCTGCTGGCGCTGGTGCCGGCCGGCTCGGTTTCTTCGGGTTTCTATGGAGTGATTGCCGCCGTCTCGTTCGCGTTCCCGTTCAAGGCCGCGCTGCAGGCGCTCGACGCGGCCGTCAACGGCGCCTCGCCGTCGCTCGGCGTATCGCTTGCGCACCTGCTCGGCCTGACGATCGTGTTTGGCGCGCTCGCGCGGCTCGGCCTGCGCCGCGCAGAGTGAGCAGCCACATGGCGCAAACGCTCTAACCTGAGGGAGATGGCCTTTCCACAGACGCGCATGCGCAGGCTGCGAGCCACGTCTGGCCTGCGTGGTCTCGTCCGCGAGACCGATCTCCGAGCGGGGTCCTTCGTGCTGCCGCTGTTCGTCAGCGAGGCCGAGCCGGTGGGCCCGAGGCCAGGCCGCGAGCCGATAGCGACGATGCCGGGCGTCGAGCGGCTGTCAGTCGCGGCCGCCGTCGAAGAGGCGCGCGAGACGGCGGCGCTGGGTGTGGCGGGCGTGATGCTGTTCGGGATCCCGGCCGAGAAGGACGAGCAGGGTTCGGGCGCGTGGGACGATGAGGGTGTGGTGCAGCTGGCCACCCGCGCCATCAAGCAGGCGGTGCCCGATCTGCTGGTAGCGACCGACGTGTGCCTGTGCGAGTACACCTCGCACGGACACTGCGGCGTGCTGCGTGAGGACGGCACGGTCGACAACGACCCCACGCTCGAGCTGCTGGCGCGCACCGCCTCCAGTCACGCGCGCGCCGGTGCCGACATCGTGGCTCCATCGGACATGATGGATGGCCGCGTGCGCGCGATCCGCGAGGAACTGGACGGCGACGGCTTCGGCGAAACCCCGATCCTTGCCTACTCCGCCAAGTTTTCTTCAGCTTTCTATGGACCCTTCCGCGAGGCCGCCGACTCCACGCCTGCGTTCGGCGATCGCCGCGGCTATCAGATGGATCCGGCCAACGGCCGCGAAGCGGTGCGCGAGGCGCTGTTGGACGTGCAGGAGGGCGCCGACATGGTGATGGTCAAGCCCGCGCTGGCCTACGGCGACCTGATCGCGGAGGTCAAGCGCGCCACCGGGCTGCCGGTGGCGGCCTACAACGTGAGCGGCGAGTATGCGATGGTCAAGGCCGCCGCTGCCGCCGGCTACATCGACGAGCGGGCGGCGGTGCTGGAGATCCTCACCTCCCTGCGCCGCGCCGGCGCCGACACGATCGTGACCTACCACGCAAAGGACGCAGCCCAATGGCTAGCACGCCAGACCTGATCGGCCAGAGCCCGGACTCCGCACGAGCGAGCGCCGCGACGCCGAAGATCCGCAGCCGCAAGGACGGCGCGGCGGTGCCGCTGGACGACGCCGACCGCCGGCTGCTGAACCTGATGCAGGGCAAATTCCCGATCGCCCCCCGGCCCTACCGTCACGTCTCCCAACTAGACGGCGAGCTCTCCGAGGAAGAGGTGATGAGCCGTGTGCAACGGCTGCTCGACAGCCGCATCATCCGCCAGGTGACGCCCATCTTCGACACGCGCGCACTCGGCTACTCCTCGATGCTGGTGGCCGCAAAGGTCGACCCCGAGCATCCGCACCGCGCCGCACAGGTCATCAACGAACACCCCGGCGTGTCGCACAACTACCTGCGCAACCACGACTTCAACCTGTGGTTCACGATCGCCACCGAGCCCGACTCCAAGCTCGGCCTGGAGGGCACGCTGGAGATACTGGCGCGCGAAGCGGGCGCCGAGTCGGTGCGCCAGCTGCCCACGTTGAAGCTGTTCAAGATCCGCATGGACCTGGAGATGGAGGGCGGCACCGACGCGCTCTCCAGCGCCGCCGAAGTGAAGGAGCCGATCGAGCTCGAGCCCCAGCCGTACGACGAGCTGGACATCGCCGTTATCCGGGCGCTGCAGGGAGACATGCTGGTGATCGAGGAACCGTACGCGCACGCCGCCGCCGAGCTTGGAATGCCCCAGGAGCGCTTGCTCGATCACCTGGCCGGCATGCAGGAGCGCGGCATCCTCCGCAGGGTCGCCGCGATCCTCTACCACCGTCGTGCCGGCTTCTCGGCCAATGGCATGGGCGTGTGGAAGGTCCCCGACGAGCAGATCTTCGAGATCGGCTGCCGCATGGCGGCCGTGCGTGGAATCTCCCACTGCTACCAGCGCCCCACGTATGAGGACTGGCCGTACTCCGTCTTCACCATGGCCCACGGGCGCTCCAAGGAGGAGTGCGACGCGGTGCTCGACTCGATCGCCGAGAGCACCGGCATCCACGAGCGCTCCACGCTGTACTCCTCGACCGAGTTCAAGAAGATCCGGCTGCTGTACTTCACCGAGGACTTCAAGAACTGGGAGAGCAGGCACGCCTAGACTCGTGGCGGCGTCGCTGACCGATACGCGCTCGGCAGAGCTCTATAGGCGTGCCATCGAGAGGCTCCCCGGCGGGGTCAACTCGCCCGTGCGCGCCATGGGCGCGATCGGGCGCACGCCGATCTTCATCGAGCGCGGCGACGGCGCCGAGCTGTTCGACGTGGACGGCAACCGCTTCGTGGACTACGTGTGCTCGTGGGGCCCGCTGATCCACGGCCACGCCCACCCCGACGTGCTGGCGGCGATCAATGCGGCAGCCGCCAAGGGAACCAGCTTCGGCGCTCCCACCGCCGGCGAGGTGGAGCTGGCGAGCGAGGTGGCGCGCAGGATGGACGGCGTTGAGATGCTGCGCATGACCTCCTCCGGTACGGAGGCCACGATGACGGCCATCCGCCTGGCGCGGGCGGCCACGGGGCGCGAGCCGGTGCTGAAGTTCGCGGGCGCCTACCACGGCCATGTGGATGGGCTGCTGGCACAGGCCGGCTCGGGGCTGGCCACGCAGGCGCTGCCGGGCAGCCCGGGCGTGACGGCCAGCGCGGCGGCGGGCACGATCGTGGTGCCGTGGAACGACCCCGACGCGCTGATCGCCGCCACTGAACGCCACGAGCTGGCGGCGATCTTCGCCGAGCCGCTGCCAGCCAACATGGGGCTGGTGCCGCCCCAGCCCGGCTTCCTGGAGCTGCTGCGCGAGCGCGCGGACGCCACCGGCGCGCTGCTGGTGCTCGACGAGGTGATCAGCGGCTTTCGCGTGGCCGCCGGAGGCGCGCAGGAACTGATGGGCGTGCGCGGCGATCTCACGATCATGGGCAAGGTGATCGGCGGCGGGCTGCCGGCGGCTGCGCTGGGGGGGCGCGCGGAGCTGATGCGCATGCTGGCCCCGGCCGGCGACGTCTACCAGGCGGGCACGCTGTCGGGAAACCCGGTGGCGGTGGCGGCGGGCCTGGCAACCCTGGCGCTGCTGGACGAGCCGGCGTACCTGCGCCTGGCCGCCGTGACCGAGCGCCTGGCCGATGGCTTGCGGGATGCCGCTCTGGCCGCCGGAAGGCCGGTGCAGGTGGTCAACGTGCCGGGGCTGTTGACGGTGTTCTTCAGCGAGCGCCCGGTGCGGTGCTTCGAGGATGCTCGCGGGTGTGACCTGGACGCGTATGCGCTGTGGTGCCGGGAGCTGCTTTCGCGTGGTGTGTACCCGCCCCCGTCGCAGTTCGAGGCGTGGTTCCCGTCGCTGGCGCACACTCCCGAGCAGGTCGAGCACACGCTGCAGGCCGCCGCCGCCGCTTTCGCCAGCGTGTCGGAGTTGGGTACAGGCGCATGAACGGGTTGGAGCGGCTGCGGGCGCTGTTGCGCGACGGCGGCGGGATGATGGCCACGCTGCTGGCGCCGAACGACGATGGGCCGATCGCCTGTGCGGAGAGCCCGGCCAGGCTTGCGGCCGAGGGCCCGCGGGCGGCCGGCAGGCGTGAGGAGTACGAGCTGCTGGTGGAGGCCATCTACGAGGGGTATCTGCTCCATTACGGCACGCCACGGGTGGTGCTGGTCCCAGACGCCGATCTGGGGCTGCTGGCGGGCGATCGCCTGTACGCGATGGGTCTCGCCCGGCTGGTGGCGCTCGGCGACAACGAGGCCGTTCTGGAGCTGGCCGACACGATCACGCTGAGCGCGCTGGCGCAGGGCGCCGGGGAGCTGGACCTGGCCGAAGCGGTGTGGACGGCGGGAGCGCGCGCGGTGGGTTGGGGCTCCAGCGAGCTGCACAGTCAGGCCAAGGACCTCGTCTACGCCGGCGATCGGCGGGCGATGGAGGCGATGCGCACAAGCGCTGCGGCCGTCCCAGCTGCGCCCTGATTCGCGCCTCGATATTGTTTAGCTCCGGTGTCAGACAAGCACGCAAAGCACAAGTCCAAGTACACGCTCGACCGTGGCATCCCCGGAGCCTTCGAGGGCGAGACGGTCACGCGGCGGCGTTTCATGACCGGCACGGCGCATACGGCGGGTGCGGTGGCGGCCAGCGCGTTCGCGCTGCCGGCGCTCGGCTTCGCGATCGGACCGATCTTCAAAAGCACTCCGCACCGTTGGGAAACGGTCGGCACCGTGGACATGTTCACCAACGACAACTACATCCCGGTGGTGATCACGCTCACCCCCAACATCGGCGAGGCGGGCAAGTCGACCGCCTACGTGCGTCAGTTCAACCCCGAAATCGACACCGACCCGTACGACAAGGGAACGCCGTACATCGCGATCTCCAGTCGCTGTGCGCACCTCGGTTGCCCGGTGCGCTGGGTGGACGCCGCCGAGCGCTTCATCTGCCCGTGCCACGGGGGCGTGTATGACCTGCTCGGCCGCCGCGTGGGTGGACCGCCGGTGCGCCCGCTCGACCGCTTCTACACCCGTGTGAACGGCGAAACCGTGGAAATCGGCCCGCGCTTCAGCGTCAACAGCGAGCTGCGCCGCTTCTCGCCCCGCGACCCCGGCGAGCCCCTGGACGGGCTCGGCCAGTACATGTACCCATCGCGCCCCGGCGCGCAGAAACTGTAGGTCCAGATGCCGAAGCTGCCCAAGCTACCGCCCCGCCGATGCCGGCCGCCCTGCAGGAGGCGCCGCCGCGCCCCGGACAGCAGAAGAGCGGCGGTCCGATCGAGGACGCCAAGCAGGCCGGCATCACGGTCGTCGACTGGGTCGACGAGCGCACGTCGCTGAGCGGCGCGGCGCGCTGGATGATGTTCCGCAAGGTGCCCAAGGGCACCAACTGGTTCTACACGCTCGGCTCGGCCACCATGTTCGCGTTCCTCTCCCAGGCGGTGACGGGCGTGTTCCTGGCGATGTACTACCGGCCGGACCCATCGGGCGGCGCCTACGAATCGATCCGCTACGTGACCAACGAGGTGTTCCTCGGCCAGTTCGTGCGCGGCATGCACAAGTGGGGCTCGAGCGTGATGGTGATCCTGGTGTTCCTGCACATGGGGCGCACGTTCTTCTTCGGCGCTTACAAGTATCCGCGCGAGCTCAACTGGGTGATCGGCGTGGTGCTGCTGATCCTGACCATGACCATGTCCTTCACCGGCTACCTGCTGCCGTTCGACCAGCGCGCGTACTGGGCGACGATCGTGGGCGTGAACATCAACGGCACGGGGCCGCTCTTGGGGCCGTACCTGAGCGACTTCCTGCGCGGCGGCTCGGAATTCGGGGCCACGACGCTGTCGCGGTTCTATGCCATCCACATGCTGCTCGTGCCCGGCGCGATCGCGGCGATGCTCGGCGCGCACCTGTACCTGGTGGCGAAGCTGGGTACCACGGCGCCGCCGTGGCAGAAGCTGGAAAAACGCCCAGAGCTGCACGAGACGGAAATCTAGAGCGATGAACCAGCGCGAGAAGGAGGAATACCTCCGCGAGTACGCACAGCTGAAGGCGCAGGGCAAGCCGTTCTTCCCCTATGCGGTGGCGAAGGACGGCGCGATGGCCGTGGTGGTGATGGTGGTCATCATCGCGATGTCGCTGGTGCTGGGCGCGGAGCTGGGCTCCAAGGCCAACCCCACCACCACCACATACGTGCCGCGTCCTGAGTGGTACTTCTTCTTCCTGTTCGAGGTTCTGCGCGTGATCAAGCCGCCGAGCCTGGTGGATCTGGCGACGATCGGCGTGCCGACGCTGTGCATGATCCTGCTGTTCCTGCTGCCGTTCTACGATCGCGGACCCGAGCGCAGGCCCGAGCGCAGGCCGATCGCCACCATCACGGGCATCTTCGTGATCGGTGCGATGGCGTTCCTGACCTACTCCGGCGCCAACGCGGGCTCGCCGACGGCGATCGAAATGCCGACGCCGGCGTCCGTGAAGCAAGCTGGCGGGCAGACCTTGGCGCAGTACGAAGCGGGCAAGAAGGCGGTGGCGCAGTCGGGTTGCCTGGCCTGCCACAAGATCGGCGAGAACGGCAACGCCGGCCCGGGCCCGAACCTGTCGCAGATCGGCGACCGGATTCCACGCCAGGCGATCGCGCGCACGCTGGTGAACCCGACGGCGCCGATGCCGTCGTTCAAGAACCTCCCGCCGGCGAAGTTCCAAGCGATCGTCAACTTCCTCTCCCAGCTCAAGTAGCGGCGCTGTGCCTGCTCGTCTCCGAGACGGCGCCGGGCAGCTGGAGGCGGGACAGGTCCGTGCGATGTTCGATCGCATCGCGGGGGTATATGACCCCCTGAACACGGCGATGACGGCCGGCCTGCATCACCGCTGGCGCGAGCGGGCGGCCGATCTGGCGCAGATCGGGCCGGGCAGCCGCGTGCTGGACATCGCCACGGGCACCGGCGATCTGGCGCTGGAGCTGGCGCGCCGGGTATGGCCCGACGGGGAGGTGATCGGCAGCGACTTCTCCGAGGGCATGCTCGACCGCGCTCGCGCGAAGGCTGCCGCCGAGGCTCCACGCGCTGTGCGGCCACGCTTCGAATGGGCCGACGCGCTCCAGCTCCCCTACTCGGAGGACTCCTTCGACGCGGTGACGGTGGGCTTCGGCGCACGCAACTTCGACGATCTCGGCGCGGGCCTGGCCGAGATGGCGCGTGTGGTGCGCCCGGGCGGACACGTGGTGGTGCTGGAGATGACCACCCCCACGCGCCCGCCGCTGTCGCTGTTCTTTCGCGTGTGGTTCGATCGCGTGGTGCCCGCGTTGGCCCGCTCGGCGAGCATGCTGGGCGCCGTTCTCGCACGGGCGCGCGGCACCGAGGCCGACTCGACGCTCGGCGATGCCTACACCTACCTGCCGAACTCCGTCAAACGCTTCCCTGGGCCCGAGGCGCTGGCGGCGGAGCTGGAGCGCGCGGGCCTCATCGACATCCGCTATCTGCTGCTTGCGGGCGGGATCATCGCGATTCACGTGGGCGTCGTTCCGGCGGGGGAAAGCCGGTGAGCGCGGTCAGCGATCCGGCCGTGAACGGCGCGGCCGGCGGCATCGACGGGCTCGATGCGGTGATGCGCCGCGGGGGCGAGGAGCTGCGCGAGCGCATGGAGCACGCGGAGCGCTATCTGCGGCTGGTGACGGCGCGGGCGGGCAAGCCACTGGCCGCCCACGCCAACGCCGCGGCGGTGGCCGGCGGCAAGCGCCTGCGTCCGCTGCTGGTGGTGCTGGCAGCCGAGTCTGTGGGCGGCCCGCCTGACACGGAGGATGGCGAGGAGCGCCTGCTGCGCGCGGCGGTGGCGGTTGAGCTGGTGCATTCGGCCACGCTCGTGCACGACGACCTGATCGACGGTGCGCAGCTGCGGCGTGGACACCCCACGGTGGCAGCCACCGCCGGTCGCCAGGTTGCGGTGGCGACCGGTGACCTGCTGTTCTCGCGCGCATTCGCGGAGCTGGCGCGCAACGACGACGCTTCGCAGCTGCTGGCGCTGTCGACGGCCAGCTCGGCGCTGGCGGAGGGCGAGCTGCTGCAGCGCGAGGACGCCTACGCGCCGCACGTGCCGGTGGTGCGCTACCTGAGGCGCTGCGAGTTGAAGACGGCGGCGCTGTTCGAGGCTGCCTGCCGGCTGGGTGCGCTCACCGCGGCGGCCGGCAGCGCGGCCCTGGCGGATGGATTGGGGGCGTTCGCCAGGCGGATCGGCCTGGCCTTTCAGATGCTGGACGACGTGCTGGACGTGTCCGGCCCGGTGGAGCGCACCGGCAAGGCGCGCGGCACCGATCTGCTGGACGGCACCGTCACGCTGCCCCTGATCCTGGCCCGCGAACGCGAGCCCGAGCTTTTGGCCTATGACCTGCGCTCGCTCGACGGCCCGCGGGAGGCAGAGCAGCTGTGCGCGCGCATCGCCGCCACCGGCGCCCTGGACGAGGCGCGCGAGCAGGCGCTGGCGGTTGTGGCGCAAGCAAAGTCCACGCTGCCGGCGCTGCTGCCGGACGGGCGCTCGAAGCTGCTGGAACTGGTGGCCGACGCGGTGGTCGAGCGCTACCGCTGAGGGCCGCCGCTAGAAGTCTGTGGGCGTGATCAGGTCGGCGTTGAGCGCGCGCACGAAGAACTCCACTTCCTCGGACATGTTGGCGTGCGTCATACGCCGCAGGTCGCCCAGCAGGGCGCTCGAGCCGCGGTCCAGCTCGTCATCCAAGCGTTCCACCGAGGTCTGGTCGAATACGCCCTCGCGGCGGGACTCGCACTCCGGGCAGCGCAGCACGATGCGCCAGTGGCGCGGGCCTTCCTCGGACCAATCCAGCGGATACACCAACTCGCCGGAGCAGTGAAAGCACAGGTGCAGCTGGTCGGGCGGGCACACGCCCTCCGAAGCACGCGCATGCTCGCCGTAGACGAGATGCAGCTGCTCGCTGCCCTGTGGCTGCTGCGGGGTGGGTGGAGTGGGGTCTTTGGCGGAGTCCATGCTGTTCTCAGTCGTCATCGACGTCCGGAGGGAGGGGCTTTAGCGCACGGTCGACAGCGCCTGCGGTGCTAGGTTCTTCACTCTCATGGCCCGCGCCATCCGTGCGATCGGACACGAGGATCGACTCAGCCTCGTGGATCATCTAGACGAGCTGCGCACGCGCCTGATCATCAGCGCCGCGGTGCTGGCGGTCGCCTTCGCGGTGTGCCTGTGGCAGAACCACGAACTGCTGAACATCCTCAACGAACCGCTGGTCACGCAGAAGCACAAGCAGGCCGAAAAAGGCGAAGGCACGGTTGGGCAGGCGGCCACCGCGCAGCGCGCGGTGCTGGCGGTGGCCCACGACACGCAGGCCGCGCTGGCGGTCCTGGAGCGCTCGGGCAGCGGTGTGTCGGCGGCGTCGCGCACGGCGCTTGCGCCGCTGCTGGCGGCCCTGAAGCGCGATGTGGCGAAGATCCCTCGCAGCGCCCCCGCCGAACGCCCGGTCACGTTCACGATCGGCGAGCCGCTCACGACCACCATCACGGTGGCGCTGTATGGAGCGCTGATCCTGTCCCTGCCGGTGATCCTGTACGAGCTGTACGGGTTCGTGCTGCCGGCGCTGAAGCCGAATGAGAGACGCGCGGCGGTACCGCTGCTGGCGGCCGTGCCGTTCCTGTTTGCGGCGGGCGTGGGGTTCGGCTACTTCGTGGTGCTGCCGGCTGCTGTGCGCTTCCTGGTGAACTTCAACTCGAGCGAGTTCAACGTGCTGATCCAGGCCAGCACCTTCTACAGATTCGCCGCAACGACGCTGCTGGCTATGGGCCTGGTGTTCCAGATCCCGGTGCTGATCCTGGGCGCCACCCGCCTCGGCCTGGTCACGCCCCAGCAGCTGCGCAAGCACCGCCGCTACGCGATCGTGGCCTGCGCGGCGGTGGCCGCTTTCCTGCCCGGAGACCTGGTGACGCTGGCGCTGGAGACGGTGCCGCTGTACGTGTTGTACGAGGCGAGTATCCTGTTGGCAACATTCGTAAGACCCGCCGGCGTCGATACTGAGGACGACTTCGACGGCACAGCCCAAGGCGCACGGAATCCCGTTGGGGACGGGGCGCCAGCACCAGACGATCAAGCGCAACCAACCGTGCAGCAGATAATCGACCACGTGGACAGGGGACTGTCGGACTGATGCTGTTCGATCTCAGAGGCAGAGGCAGGCGCCGCACCGTCCGCTTCATCTACACGGGCCTGGCCCTGTTGATGGGCGTGGGGCTGGTGGGCTTCGGCATCGGCAGCGTGGGCAGCGGCGGCGGGCTGCTGAGCGCAGCCACCAACAACGAAGGCTCGAGCTCGGCAAGCTTCGCGGGCCAGATTTCGAAGTACGAAAAGCTCACCAAGCGCCAGCCCAGCAATACGGCGGCATGGGAAGGTCTGGCCAAGAACCTGCTGCACGAAGCGGGCGGCGAAGCGTATACGACGAACACGGGCGTGGTGACCAGCAAGGGCAAGGTGCTGTTCGCTCGCGCGGCCAAAGCTTGGAGCAGCTACATCGCGCTGAACCCGCCAAAGCCCAGCCCGGAACTGGCGCAACTGATGGTCAACGTGTACGGCGAAGCCGGACTCAACGAGCCCTCCGAAGCGGTGCAGGTCCTGCAGATCGTGGTCGCCGCGCGGCCCACCGCCGCCTACTACGCCCAGCTGGCCATCTACGCCTACAAGGCCAAGAACGTCCGCCTTGGGGATCTCGCATCCACGAAGTCGGTCAGCCTGGCGCCAAAGACGGAAAAGGCGCGCTTGAAGAAAGAACTCGCCGAACTCAAGAAGAACCCCTCCGGCGAAAAAACCTTCACGACCACCACGAACGGCAAAACGTACGCGGGCAAAGTCAACGCCAAAGGCGAAATCAAGGAAGCGAAAGAAATCCCGAACAAGTCGAGCACCGCGATCGCCCCGACGCTGACCTCCACGGCCACCACGCCGAAATCGACGACGCCCACGACCAAACCCAAGACGGGCACGTCGACGTCAACGACGGGCACCAGCACCACCAAGAAATAGCGGCGGTGCGCAGCGATGGAGGACGCGGTATCCGGGGGCACAAGTCGTCAGGCGCCTACTCAGCGCGACATGCAGGAAGGGCCTCGCTACACCGGGCGACTGCTGGTGGGGTGCGCCGACCAGCCTGGCATCGTGGCGGCGGTTTCGGGCTTCCTGTACGAGCGCGGCGCCAACATCGTGTCCTCGCACCAGTACTCATCGGACCCCAGCGGCGGCCGCTTCTTCCTGCGCACCGAGTTCTTCCTCGACGACTCAGCCGAGCACCAACCCTTGACCGCGGGCTTCGGAGAGGTGGCCAGCCGCTTCGCCATGGACTGGGAGATCCGCTGGTGGGGTGAGCGCCGGCGCATAGCGATCCTGGTCTCGCGCAGGGATCACTGCCTGCAGGACCTGCTGTGGCGCTGGCGCCGCGGCGAGCTCGACGCGGACGTCTCGATGGTGATCTCCAACCACGCGGATCTGGAGCGCGACACGGTGGCGGCGGGCGCGCCCTTCCATCACGTGCCGGTGAGCGCCGCGCGCAAGCCCCAGGCGGAGCAGGAGATACTCGACCTGCTGGACGGCCGCGCGGAGCTGCTGGTGCTGGCTCGCTACATGCAGGTGCTGAGCGGTGACTTCCTCGCCCGCGTGGGGATCCCGGCGATCAACATCCACCACTCGTTCCTGCCGGCGTTCGCCGGCGCTGACCCCTACGGGCGGGCGCGCGAGCGCGGCGTGAAGCTGATCGGGGCGACGGCCCACTACGTGACCGAGGTACTGGACGACGGGCCGATCATCGACCAGGACGTGGCCCGCGTGGACCACCGCCACAGCACCGGCGATTTGGAGCGCATCGGCCGCGACGTGGAGCGCCTGGTGCTGGCGCGAGCGGTGTCGCTGCACCTGGACGACCGCGTGATCGTGGACGGCAGGCGCACGGTGGTGTTCTGAGGCCGCGCAGCCAGGCCCCGCTGGGATAGAATCGACGCGAGCTGGCGCTTTCTCGCCGGCACGCTCTCGGGCCGTTAGCTCAACCGGCAGAGCAGGGGCCTCTTAAGCCCAAGGTTGCAGGTTCGATTCCTGCACGGCCCACTAGAAAATCCAGTAACGGCGCGCATGTCGGAGTTCGACGTTTAGGGGATTGTGTCTGGCAGGACGGGGAGTCCGCTTGTGCGGGCGGCGGCGTGCAGCCTGCGATCCCAGGTGGCAATCACCAGATCCTCGCGTGGTAGCACGAGCGCGGCGGCGAGGTGCAGCGCGTCCAGGCTGCGCAGGTCCAGGTCGATCGTGAGTTCGGCGGCGTGTTCGACGAGGCGCTGATCGATCTCGATGACGCCTATTGCTGGCCACTCTTCTCGTACAGTCCTTGTGGCCTTTTTGCCCGCTGTGAGGCCCACCGCGCGGATGGTTTCGACGTAGCCTGCTCGGCACATGAACCATCCCTCGGCTTGGGCCATGGCGTCGCGGACCACATCGCTGCCGGGCTCTGCGACGTAGCGCTTGACGAGCGCGCTGGCGTCCAGGTAGAGGTTCAGCGCTCGGCGTCCCGCTCGGCGAGGACCAAGGCGGATGCGCTGCGGGGGGCTTGTAGGAGCCGCGGGGCCTTGCCTGGTCGGGTGCGGGCCGGTGCGACGAGTCGCCCCTCGGCGACCAGCTCACGCAGGCGGCTATCACCGGCTGACGCGCCGGCAGGAACGATGTCTGCTACCGGCTGTCCACGGACGGTCACCCGCACCTGTTGTCCGCGGCTGACGGCCTGCAGCGTCTCGCTCAGGGATTGCTTCAATTCCCTCACACCGATCTCACGCATGTGGTCACTCTACCAACGATGAGGCCACATCCGCTGTCGCGCTTGAATGTCCATAGCAACAGAGCTATTCTAGCTCGAATGTTGGTTGCCACGATTACCAAAGCAAAGAACGGGCTGAGTGCGCTGATCGATCGGGTACGCGCTGGCGAGTCGGTGCTGATCATGGACCGCGGCACTCCAGTCGCGCGGCTGGAGTCTGCGATCCGGGCAATCCCCCGACGGTGAGGGAAGGATCGCGCGGCTGGAGCGAGCCGGTGCGATCCGGGCGGCTCTCAAGCCGCCTGTGACGGACCTGTTGACCACGAAGCCGCCTAACCTGCTGGCTTCGGCCAGCGCCGTTGAGGCGCTGATCGCGGAGAGGCGCGAGGGTCGTTGAGGTTCTGGGACAGCTCGGCGACCGTCCCGCTCATCGTCGCTGAGGCCAGCACGGAAAAGCTCTTGGCCAGCGCCGCGCGACGCGAGGGCTTCACTGTGCAGGTGTGAACTCGGAGCTACACGGACTTCGTCTCAAACCGCCGCAGCCCCGGCTGAGCACTCACCGGCGAGCTGTGCTCATAAGCCCAAACCTCGTTATGCGGGCAGTAGCGCCCCCCGTGGCAAGGATGGGGCGCGAAGTAAAACCGAACGAGCCCCTTGGCGACGTCCGCCTGCAGCTGCCTGGTCCGAATCAGCGACCCGTCGACGCTGTTGAGAGCAAGCACCGGAAGGCCGTCGCGAACCACCAGGCCAACCACCTCGTTGATCTCCCCTCCCGCCACCGCATACGGGGTCGCGCCGCGGTGTGCCATCAGGTAGCGGCTCAACGCAGGCGTGCTGGCGTCGGTCAGCAGCGAGTCGGTGCGTGCGCGCCTGATCACGTATTCGTCCTTGCTCAGCGACACCGCAAGCAGGCCCACCCCGATGCAGGCCAACCCCCAGCGAACTGGAAAGCTTCCGCCGCGAAGCTCGCCGGCACGGCGCCAAAGAGCGCAAGCAGAGATGGCCAACACCGCGCACGCCGCCGGCGCAAACGCTTCCAGGTAGCGCGTCTGCAGGCGTTCCATGGCACTGAACACCACCACGCCCACCAGAAACCACCCCACGATTGCCATCGCGAACAGCCCAGATGGAGCGCTGAGTGCTGTGAGCACGCGCGATCTCCCCAGCGAGAGCAGCGAGGCAGCCGCCAACAGGCCGCACAACGTGCTCGCCAGCAACCCGATCCCAATCAGGGTCCAGTACTGCGTCGGGCCGCCACCGAGTAGGCGCAGTGGGCCCGCCCCTCCGCCGGCCCCCGTCCCGCCACGGCCCGACAGCCGTTCCAGGCCGTCATACACCAGCGCCACGTGCCAGATGCTTCCGTTGGAGGACCCGATCGGAAAGGGCCGCTGCGACGCTGGCGTCAGCGACGCGATGCCCACCCAGGAGAGCGCCACCGCCACGAACGTCAGGGTGGTGAGCGCCACTGCGCGCACGCGACCGCCTCGCGGCGCGGCGAGCACCCACAGCAAGCCCAGCGACGGCAGCGCCAGCAGCATCTCGGTGAGCTTCACGTTGAACGCCACGCCCATCAGCGCCGCCGACAGCAGCGACCAGCGCAGCTGCCTGCTCTCCAGGGCACGCCACGCCAGCCACAGCGCCGCCACCTCCATAGCGGCCATCACCGAGTCCATGGTGTCGCTGCGCGCCGTCAGCACCGACACCGGCATCACGGCCATCGCCAGCGCCGCCACCAGCGCCGTGGGCGCACCGAACGGGCCGCGCAGCGCCCCGAACAGCAACCCGCAACACGCCACACCGCCCAGCGCCTCGGGCAGATGCAGGCCGACCAAGCCGAATCCCATCACCTTGGTGGCCAGGACCTGCAACCACAGGTCCGTGGGGGGCTTGTCCACCGACACCGTCCCACTGGGCTCTAGCGCTCCAAAGAAGAAGTCGTGCCACGAAGTGCCCATGCTGCGCACGGCCGCGTCGTAGAACACGTTGCCGGCCACGTCGTGGATCAGCCACAGGCGCAGAGCGAAACCCAGCAGCAGGACCGTCCCGAGCGCAAGCACGCTCGTCATGTGGGCGCTCAGTGCGCCCACCCGCAGCTGCCTCCGGGGTTTCGCAATAGCTGCCGCTCTCACGCCCATGATCAGTGGGGCGATCCTCGGGGCGCTATCTAAGCGTCACCTAATCAAGCCATGAGAGATTCCATTTATCAGCCTTCCGGCTCGGCCTATCCGTTGACGAGCAGATAGGACTGGACGCCCTGGACTCCGCCGGTGTGGACCAGCCGCCCGCTCGATCTCATCCGCGAAAGCTGTCCGTCGGGCCGACGCAAGATCGGCGTGCTGCCCCAGATGGCCACCAGCTTGTAGCCCGGCGGCAGCTGCTCGAGCGCCTGCCTCTGGCGCGCCGTCAGGCGCCTCTCGCTTCCCGGCATGTAGCTGCCGGACGTTCCTGACTCGGTTGTGGCGACGGTGGTGGTCATGGGAGCTCCTCTTTGGGTTGCGTTGTCGTCGATCCCCCGCACTTACGGTCTCACTGCCGCTTGACCATCACGTAAAGGTCTTGTGAGATCCCGTTCACGCGCGCTCTTTGCGGGGTTGATGAAGCTGTTGTAGCGGGCCTTCGACGACCCATTGTTACCAATCTTCATAAACCCAGTTGAAATTATGGTCTTTCTGTTCTACGGTGCTGCACGCAGACCCCAGACAGCGGTTCCACGCCGCTCCAACACACCACCCAACGCTCGAAAGGAATCAGAGACCATGACTCAATCCCCAGCATCCAACACCGCCCACAGGGCACTGCGGCGATGGCGCCGCGCGGCCCTGGGCACAGCTGCCCTGGCGGCCGCAATCGTCCCCGTCGGACTCGCCGGAGCCACCGCCGCGCTTGCCGCACCCACCGCCCCACCGCCGGTGTCCGTCCTGTCACCGCACGGTGCCGTCGGGCGCGGAGACATCTTCGTGTCCCCGTTCGGCGACACCAGCACATACGCCAACGGGCCCGAGATCCTGGACGGCAACGGCAGCGTGGTGTGGTTCAAAGCGGTGCCAGCAGGCCAGGAGGCGGCCGACTTCCGCACCCAGACCTACGACGGGCAGCGCGTGCTGACCTGGTGGCAGGGAACCGGGCTGGGCGGCCTGTCCAACGGCACCGACTACATCTACAACGACCACTACCAGCAGATCTCCACAGTCAACGCCGGCAACGGGCTCAGCGCAGACGGTCACGAGTTCCTGATCACACCGTGGAACACCGCGCTGATCCTGTCCTACACCACTGCCACGGCCGACCTGACCTCGATCGGAGGCCCGGCCAACCAGACGGTCATCGACGGCGTGGTGCAGGAGATCGACATCGCCACCGGCAGGGTGATCTTCCAGTGGAACAGCGCCGACCACGTGCCCTACAGCCAGAGCGAGCAGCCGCTGCCCGCCTCACCGAGCACGCCGTGGGACTGGTTCCACATCAACGCCGTCAAGGTCGACACCAACGGCGCCTTCCTGATCGACGCTCGCAACACGTGGACCACGTATGAGGTCAGCCCGTGGAGCGGCAAGATCCTGTGGCAGCTGGGCGGCAAGGACAGCAGCTTCACGCTGCAGGCGGCGCCCGGGCAGACCCTCGACAGCGCAGGCGAGATCTTCGCCTGGCAGCACGACCCCGAGGGCCTGGGCAACGGCATCTACACGTTCTTCGACAACGAGTCCTCGGGGACGGCACTGCTGCCGGCCAGCCGCGCGATCACTGTGAGGCTGAACCCGTGGGCGCACACCGCCACGCTGCTCAGCTCCGAGAACCAGCCCGAGGGCTTGGTTGCACCGTCGCAGGGCGACGCGCAGACCACTGAGGAGCGCAACCTGTTGGTGGGCTGGGGCTCGCTGCCGTACATCTCGGAGTTCGACCCCAACGGGAACCTGCTCTTCAACGCCGAGTTCCCCGCCGGTGTCAACTCCTACAGGGCCTACCTGCTGCCCTGGGGCCAGGGCCGCTCCGGTGGCTGGCCGTGGGGCCCGGGGGGCCGTGGCAGCCACTGACCTGACGCGGCAGGCGCCAGCTGCTGTGTCTCAGCGGCTGGCGCTGCGCCCGATGATGGTGTCCCTGCCCGCCTCGGTCCACACCGTCTGATCGCGTCCGGGGCCCACGCCGATCATGGCGATCGGCACGCCTGTGTGCTCGGTGATGAAGTCCAGGTACTCGCGGGCGGCAGCCGGCAGATCGGACAGCGTGCGGCACTCGCCGATGTCCTCGCTCCAGCCGCGCAGCTCCGTCAGCTCGGCGGTGGTGTGGTGCAGCACCGTCTGGTGGTAGGGGAAGTCCTCGAAGGTGGCATCGTCGCTGCCGCGATAGCTGGTGCACACCTGGATGCGGTCCAGGCCGGACAGCACGTCCAGCTTGGTCACCACCAGCGCGCTCATGGTGTTCAGGCGCACGGCGTAGCGCAGCGCCACCAGGTCGAGCCAGCCGGTGCGCCGCGGCCGCCCGGTGGTGGTGCCGAACTCCCCGCCGCGTTCCCTGATCGTCTCGCCCATCTCTTCGTGCAGCTCGCTCGGGAACGGGCCCGCGCCCACGCGCGTGGTGTAAGCCTTGGAGATGCCCCACACTTCGTTGATCGCCAACGGCCCGATGCCGCTGCCCACGCAGGCCGCGCCGGCCAGCGGGTTGGAGGAGGTCACGAACGGATAGGTGCCGTGGTCGATGTCCAGCATCGCGCCCTGCGCTCCCTCCAGCAGCACCAGCTTCTCCGCGTCGAGCATCTGCCACATCAGCTTGGAGGTGTCCGCAATGTGCTGCTCCAGACGATGCCCGAACGTGAGGTATTCCTCGGTCATCGTGTGCAGGTCCAGCGCCGGATCCTTCTCGTAGGGCCGCAGCGACAGCCGCTTGGGCTCCATCGCCGCCACGATCTTCTTCTTGAGGATCTTCTCGTCCAGCAGGTCCTGCACGCGGATCCCCAGCCGGGCGGCCTTGTCGGCGTAGCAGGGGCCGATCCCGCGGCGGGTGGTGCCGATCTGCAGGCTCCCCAGTTTGGCCTCGCCGGCCGAGTCCAGGAGCATGTGGTAGGGCATGATCAGGTGGGCGTTCGAGGAGATCCTCAGGCCGCCAACGTCGATGCCGCGCGCGCGCAGGCCGTCGAGCTCCCCGATCAGCACCTTCGGGTCGATCACCACGCCGTTGCCGATCACGCAAAGCTTGCCCGGGTACAGGATCCCCGACGGGATCAGATGCAGCTTCCACTCCACGTCGCCGCGCACGATCGTGTGCCCGGCGTTGTTGCCGCCCTGGAAGCGTACGACCGCGTCTCCATGTTCGGCCAGCAGGTCGGTGATCTTGCCCTTGCCCTCATCGCCCCACTGGGCGCCCACTATGACTATTGCCGGCATGTTCAGTGGAGTTTACGGACGGACGCCGATCGGACCGTCAGCCGGCCTGTCCGACGGCCTCGCCGGCCGTCGCGCGGAACTCGCGCCGCTTGTCCTCGCCGTACAGCGGGATCAGATCGCCGCAGATCTGCACCAGCCTCGACACGGTGCGCGCGCCCAGGCGCTCGGACAGCTCGTCGGGCATCAGATTGGTCGTGGCCACGATCGCCCGCTCGGCCTCATAGCGCGAGTTCACGATCGAATACAGCTGCTCGAGCACCCAGTCGGTGCGGTTCTCCGCCCCCAGATCGTCGATGTGCAGCAGATCCACAGCGGTCAGGCGGTCCATGAAGTCGAGCTTGCCCTCCACCGAGTCCATCGACTCGCGCAGCAGGTTCAGAAGCCGCGGCAGCGAGTAGATCGCCACCGAGCGTCCCGCGTCGAGTGCCGCCTTGGACACCAGCATCGCAAGCGTGGTCTTGCCCGTGCCCACGTCGCCCTGGATCCACAGCCCGCGCCCGGTGTCCAGGTTCTGCTCGATCGAGCCCACATACCGGCGCACCGCGCGGATCTGATCGGGCGCCGTCCTGGCGATGTCGCTGACCGGCGGGCGCTCGAAGGATACGCCCTGATAGCGCCGCGGAATCCGTCCCGCAAGGCTCTTGGTGCGCGCGCCCGCAATCCGCGCCGCCCGGCAGGCGCAGTCGCTGGCCGTGTTGGTGGCCTCGTCGATCACGAAGCCGCTGCCGTCGCAGATACCCAGCGGGCAGCGCGGTTCGCCGCCCCGCCCGCCGGTGATCCGCTGTGCGCGCACCGTCGGCTGCAGATCCTCGGCGCTCACTGTTCGTAGCGCTCGCCTGCATAGTTCATGAACTTGGGGTACTCCTTCTGGAACGTCAGCGTCACTTTGCCGACCGCCCCGTTGCGATGCTTGGCGATGATCAGGTCGGCCTCGCCTGGGCGTTCTGAGTCCTCGTTGTAGTACTCGTCGCGGTAGATGAACATCACCAGGTCGGAGTCTTGCTCCAGGTTTCCACTCTCGCGCAGGTCCGACAGCTGCGGGCGCTTGTCCGGGCGCGTCTCCACCGCGCGGCTCAGCTGCGACAGCGCGATCACCGGCACGCCCAGCTCGCGCGCGAGGATCTTCAGTCCACGGCTGAGCTCGCCCACGGCCGTCACGCGGCTGTCGTAGCGGCTGTCGGTGCGCATCAGCTGCAGGTAGTCGATGATGATCAGGCCCAGCCCGCCCTCGCACTGGCTGTGCAGGCGCCGCGCCTTGGCGCGGATCTCCAGCATGCCCACGTCGCTGGAGTCATCCACCCACAGCGGTGCCGCCGCCAGGCGCTGGCTGGCTCCGAGGATCTTCGGCCAGCGCTGCTCGGCCACCCGGCCCTTGCGCAGCTCCTCGCCCTTGATGCGCGCCTGCGAGGCCACGAAGCGCTGCGCCAGCTCCGCCTCGGCCATCTCCAGCGAGAACAGCGCGACGGGCTTCTTGTGAGTCCACCGACGCGTTCTCCGCGATGTTGCACACCAGCGCGCTCTTGCCCATCGCAGGGCGCGCCGCGATGATGATCAGGTTCCCCGGCTGGAAGCCGCCGGTGATCTCGTCGAGGTCCTTGAAGCCGGACGGCGTGCCCGTCAGCGACGTGCCCTCCAGCGACAGGCGGTGCAGCTTGTCGAGCTCCTCGTGCAGCACCTCCTCGATCGCGCGGAAGTCCTGCTGGCGATCGTCGCGCCCGACCTCCAGCATCGCCTTCTCGGCCTGCTCCACCAGCTCGCGCGGTGGTGCGTCGTGGCCCAGCACGCTCTCCTGGATCTCATACGAGGTCTTCAGCAGCCGCCTCAGCAGCGCGTTCTCGCGCACGATCTGCGCATAGCGGCGCGCGTGCCCTGCGGCCGGAACCACGCCCGTCAGCTCGTCCACCGTCGCCGGGCCCCCCACGTCCGCCAGCTTGCCCACCTGGCGCAGCCGGTCGGTCACCGTCAGCACGTCCACCGGCTCGCTCTCGTTGTACAGCGCCAGCATCGCCTCGTAGATCAACGCCGTGGCGCTCGCGGTAGAAGTCGTCCGCCCGCAGCCCCTCTTCGATCACCAGCGCATACAGCGAGCGGTCCGACAGCAGGATCGCCCCAAGCACCGACTGCTCAGCGTCGAGGTTGTGCGGCGGAGTGATAGCGCCGGCAGAAGCGCTGTGGGAGCCGTTGGTCGTAGCAGTACTCATAGGTCGGGCGAGTCTAGGCCCGGCGCCCTCCCGACCCGGAGGGTGTCCCCGCAAATCGCGAGAGGAATAACTAACCGCAGCGCTCACGAACAAATGTTCGCATCAAGGCCAGACGGAACCCCAACCCGCGTCGTCCAACACCTGCGCAAAGCGAAGGAGTTGAGAACGGACGTTTCACGGCCGCGAAGCGGCTCGAAACGACCGGGCTCAACTCCGAAGCGCTATTTCTTGGCGACGACCATGGTCTTGATCGTCGCCTGCACGCCCTCGACCACTTCGACCACCACCATGTAGGTGCCCACGTTCTTGATCGGCTCCGGCAGGTGCACGCCGCGTTTGTCGATTTTCAGACCTCGCGCTTCGCGGATTGCGGTGGCGATGTCCTGACCCGTGACCGAGCCGAACAGGCGTCCGTCCGCGCCCGCCTGCTGCGGGATCGTCAGCACGGTGCGGTTGAGCAGGTTGACGTTCTCCTGCGCTTTTTCGACCGCTTCGCGCGCTGCTCGCTCGGCTGCCGCCTGACGCTGGCGGACCGTCTCGATCGCGCCCTTGGTCGCCGGCTGGGCGAGCTTGCGCGGGAGCAGGTAGTTGCGCAGGTAGCCCTTGGAGACTTCCACGACCTTGCCCTGCTCGCCGAGCTCGTCCACATCCTTGAGGAGAATCGCTTCAGGCATGTCAGCCGCCTAACGGTCGCCGCGGTCGCCGCGTTCACGACGGGGGCTGTCGTCGCGACCGCCCTCGTTTACGTACGGCAGCAGCGCCAACTCGCGAGCGCGCTTGACCGCACGGGCGATCTGGACCTGGTGGCGCCGGCACGAGCCGGTGATCCTGCGCGAGCGGATCTTGCCCTTCTCGGAGATGAACTTCTTCAGCGAGGCGACGTCCTTGTAGTCGACCTGGTCGACCTTGTCGCGGCAGTGCTGGCAGGGCTTGCGTCGACCGCTCCCGGCCGCGCCCTTCTTGTCGCGCCTGCGAACCGGCTTGCCGCGACCACGTGCTTTGGCCATCAGAGTTCTCCGCCGCTACTGCGGTTAGGCTTGGGCATGGCTACGGTGGAAAACACTAAGACCTCGCTGTCTGGCTAGAACGGAATGTCGTCGTCGCCAGCGCCGCTGGCGACCGGTGCAGGCTGGAAATCCCCTTCGTTGACGGGGATGTCGTTGCCTCTGGAAGCCCCGTTTCCGGCGAATCCGCCTCCACCGGAGGTCTCATCGCGCGAGCCCAGGAACTGCACCGACTCGGCAATGATATCGATTGCCTGGCGCTTTGTCCCGTCCTGCGCCTCCCACTCGCGCCAATCGAGGCGTCCGTCGATGGCCACCGGTCGTCCCTTGGAGAGGTAGCGCGCGGCGTTCTCACCCTGTGCGCCCCACACCTTGACGTTGAAATAGTTGGGCTTGTCGATCCATTCCCCGCTGGCCTGATCCTTGCGGCGGCCGTTACAAGCCATGCGAAGCTCGCACACGGACGTTCCGCTGGGGAGCGAACGCAACTCGGGATCGGCGGTCAGGTTTCCGGTGAGCACGACCCGGTTGATGTTGCTGCCAGCCATGGGCTCTGTTCCTTTCGGCTTGTTCCTCGTGCGTTCTCGCACCTGTGTTTGCGTAGAACTCGATCTTCGAGTCTAGACTGGACTTCGGGCGCTATGCGAGCGCCGCGCCCAGCGCACCCCGCTTATTGCGAGGATCGCTTCGTGCGCGTGGAGGTACCGAATACCTCATCCCAGTAGGGCGCGCTGATCCCGAAGCCGCGGGTGTCGTCCTGGAAGTGATGGCGCATGTGGCGCTCGCGCAGCATCCTGCCCAGCCGCCCGCGCGGACGGAAGTGGTGCAGGTAGTAGTGCATCATGTCGTAGATCACATAGCCGGTGAAGAAGCCGGCGCCGAGCGCGGGCGCGTAGCGCGAGCCGAAGATCAGATACAGCAGCCCGAACACCGCCAGGCCGAGCGGGACGCTGACTGCCGGCGGCATCACCAAGCGCAGCGGGTCGTTGGGGTGATCGTGGTGGACGCCGTGGATGATCCAGTGCAGGCGTGCGCCGAGCCCGTCCTGCGGCTCGAAGTGGAACACGATCCGGTGCAGCCAATACTCGAACAGCGTCCACAGCGCGTAGCCAGCAACCACGAGTGCCAGCACGACCAACAGGCCCAGCTTGGACAGTCCCCACGCGCTCAGTGCCACGATCGCCGGGACGAACAGGATCACGGGCACTGCCGGGTGCACGCGCGAGAGCGCGTCCAGCGTTCTCGATTCGAACATCGGCGGTGACGCCCGCAGCACGTCGGTCCTGCTCGCCGACCGTTCGTCGATCTCCTCAGCCCAGCTCATAGGCTGATCTTATTACCCCTCGCCGGCTTGCGTAAGCGTGCGTATTTACTGGAGCGCCCAGTGGGGAACTACGCAGCGGGCTCAGCTACCGCCACTGCGGCCGCGGGCTCGTCTTCGGGCGCGCTCTCCGGCTGCGCCTCAACCGGCTCGGACTCCGTACGCCTCACGGCTGCTGCCGGCGAGCGCATGTCCGGTGCGTCGGGGACGCCGGGCTTGAGCTTGATGATGCGAAAGCGCATCAGACCGTCGGTGATCCGCAGCGTACGGTCGAGGTGCTCCAGCAGCTCGCTCTGCGGCGCGTGGAACTGCATCAGGTGGTACTCGCCGTTGGGCTTGCGGTCGATCGGGTAGGTGAACGCGCGCTCCCCCCACTCGTCGTGGCGCAGCAGCTCGCCCTGAGCCTCGATCGCCGCGCGAGCGTCCGCCACGATCTTGGCGCGCACGTCGTCCTCGGCCCGAGGGTCGATGATCAGCGTGAGGTCGTATATGGGCGCAGGCAGAGTCATGGGTCGCTGCGCGAAAGAGTAGCGGGTCCGGAGCTCCAGGCTCGGTCTCGCCGCGCTTTGCGCACCGCAGCTACTGCAGCTTGGCCTTCGCGCGGATGTCCGCCAGCTGCTCGTCGATCCAGTCGCCGGGGTCGCGTTGGGTCACGATTTCCACCAGCCCGGCCGCTCGGCGCCTGCGCTCGCGCGGCTCCATCGTCAATGCCGCGTAGATCGAGTTGGCCAGCTCCTGGATGTCGAACGGGTTGACCGACAGCGCGTACTCGCCGAGCTCCTCGTGGGCGCCGGTGTTCTCCGACAGGATCGAAACGCCCTCGCGCTCGTTGACGATCGGACCCTCCTTGGCCACCAGGTTCATGCCGTCGAACATGGCGTTGACGAGCAGCACGTCGTAGTGCTTGTAAGCGGCCATCGCCTCATCGAGGTCGTCGCGCAGCTTCAGCTGGATCGGCATCCAGTCGGGCGTGCCGTGGCGGTGGTTGACGACCGCCACCAGCGCCTCGATGCGCTCCAGGTACTCCGCGTACTGCGGCACGTCCGTCCGCGACGGCATCAGCTGGGCCATGAACGTCACCCGCTCGCTGAACTCGGGGTGCTGCTCCAGGAACAGGTCGAACGCGGAGAACCCGCGCAGCACGTTCTTGCTCAGGTCGGCGCGGTCGACGCGCAGGATCATGTAGTCGCGCCGGCGGCGCAGCAGCTCTTGCTCGAACTCCGCCACGCGCGGGCTCTGTGCGATCTGGCGCGTGGCCTTGTGGTCGATCGGCAGCGGATAGGCGCGCACCCAGATCTCGCGCTCGCCGTAGCGCACCAGCCCGCGCTCGAAATCCACGTCCAGATCCATCAGGTCGTGGCAGCACTGCAGGAAGTTGTGGCGGTAGGAGCGAGTGTGCAGGCCGATGATGTCGTTGGCCAGCAGGCCGGCGTAGATCTCCTCGCGGATCCGCGTGGGCAGCACCCGCCAGGAGTCCGGCTGCGTCCACGGGATGTGGATGAAGTGGTGCAGGAACACGTCCGGGCGCGCCCTGCGGACCAGGTCGGGCAGCGTGTACAGGTGGTAGTCGTGGACCATCACCACCGGTTCCACCGCGCCGTCCAGCTGCTCCACCACCGCCCGCGCCAGATCCTCGTTGACGACGTTGTAGCCGAACTCGAACGCCTCGATCTCCTCGCGGCGGATGTCCGGCGCGTTGGACAGGTCCCACAGGTAGTGCTGGATGAACCACAGCATCGGGTTGGCGAACTCGTTGTAGAAGCGGTCGTAGGCGTCGGGGTCGCTGACCACCAGGCGCACCTGATATTCACCGCCCGCCGGCGAGCGCACGGGGAAGGCGCCGCCGCCGTGCTCGCGCGAGACCTCCGCGTCGAACTCGTTCATGGCCGAAGCGATCCAGATCGCTTCGCGGTGGGAGGCCAGCCCCGTGAGGGCCGTCACCAGCCCGCCGGAGCCGCGCTGCACCTCCCCGCCGGCTTGAAACGTGACAGGCCCGCGGTTGCTGACCAGCACAAGCGGAGTCCGCTGTGCCGGCTCCCCGGTCATGCCTCTCGGAGCTCGTTGAAGATGCGCAGGTAATCCCTGAGATAGCGCGGCGTGAGGAAGTGCTTGCGCACGTGTTCCTTGCCCTTGCGTCCGAGCGTGCGGCCGAGCTCGGGGTCGCGCAGCACCTCGAGTGTGCGCTCGGCGCACTGCTCGGCGCTGGAGACGAGATAGCCGGTCACGCCATCCTCGATCTGCAGCGGGATGCCGCCCACGTTGCCGCCCACGAACGGACGGCCCTTCCAGATCGCCTCGGACACCGTCAGGCCGAATCCCTCGCGGGTGGACTTCTGGATCAGCACGTCCGCATGGGACTGAAATGCGTTGACCTCGATGGCGCCCACGTTGTTGAAGTTGTTGAGGATGTGTATGTCGGCGTCGCCGTCGGCGTGGGCCACGGTGGCATTGAAGAAGTCCCATCCCTCGGGGTCGTCGCTGGCCATCGAGCCCACCAGCGCGAGCTGGACGTTGGGTACCGACTCCTTCACCTGGCGGTAGGCGTCGATCACGCCCAGCGGGTCCTTCCAGGGATCGAAGCGCGACACCTGGCAGATCAGCGGCCGGTCCACGTCGATCCCGAACTGCTCGCACACGAACGCCGCGTCTTCCGGCGAGAGCGCCATGTTCTTGGGAGTCAGCGGATCGATGGCGGGGGGCACCACGTTGATGTGGCCCTGCATGCCGGCGGGCACGTACTCACGCATGTGGAACAGCGACTGCGGATAGTCCTTGATGTAGGGCAGCAGCTGGGCGATCGTGTCCGGGTTGGGCGTGGACAGGTCGATGTGGCAGCGCCACACCCAGCCCTTGGACTTCTCCGGCACCAGGTGATACAGCGCGGCCGGCTGCGGATCGTGCACCAGACACACGTCCCAGCCGTCGGAGAGCTCCTTGGCGTTGATCTCGTTGTAGTTGCGCCACGTAGCCCACTGCTCCTCGTCGAGGTCCTGGGGGGCGCCCTGCAACGCGTTGTGCATCAGCTTGGTGGCGTTGAAGAACTCTTCGCGGCCATAGATCACATGCCACTCGCAGTCCAGGCCCACGTCGCGCATCAGCGGCACCAGCGTGTAGAGGATCTCCGAGACGCCTCCACCGAACGCGGTGGCCGACAGGTGAACGACGCGCTGGCCCTTCAGCGGCTCGGCCAGCTCGCGGATTTCCGCGATCAGATCGCGCCCGCAGATATGCGTGTAGTCGGCAAGTGTCTTGTGGCCTACGGCGACGGGCTGGAGCACGCGCTGGCACGATACCTAACCGGGGCGGCGAACCCGGTGCACACCGGTTGGCAGAACTTTGTGGGGATCGTGCGGAATCGACCTGCACGGTCGGCAGGCGGGCGAACTAAGGTCTAGGCGGATGCTCAACGGGCGCCTTTATCGCGTGGCCTTCGCACCGTTCCTGCTTGCGCTGGCGGTCGCCGCCTTCTCGCTGGGCGCCCAGCCGCGGGGGCTGTCCTCCACGCTCGCGCCGGACGCCTTCCAGGGAACGCGCGCGTTTGCGGAATTGAAGAGCCTGGCCGCTCGTTACCCGCACAGGCGTCCGGGCAGCGCCGGCGACGACGAACTGGCAGCGCACGTGGCGCAGACGCTCGAAGGTCTCGGCGGGGCGTCGGGCGGTGGCTTCTCGGTGCGCACCGATCGCTTCCAAGCACAGACGATCGACGGCGAACGCACGCTGGCCGACGTGATCGCGCAGCGGCCCGGATCGACCAGCGCCACCCCGATCCTGATCGTGGCCCACCGTGACGCCGCCGCCACGGGATCGGCCGCCGAGCTGTCGGGCACGGCGGCGCTGCTGGAGCTGGCGCGCGTGCTGGCGGCGAGCGCCACCAAGCGCACCATCGTGCTCGCCTCCACCAGCGGCGGAAGCGGCGGAGATGCGGGTGCGGCACGGCTGGCGGAGAGCTTGCACGGACCCTTCGACGCGGCGGTGGTACTGGGTGACATGGCCGGTGTGTCCCAACGACGCCCATCGGTGGTCCCCTACTCCGACGGCTACGGCAGCGCTCCGCTGCAACTGCAGCGAACCGTGGACGACGCGCTCATCCACCAGGCGGCCTACCAGCCCGGCTCGCCCAGCCTGTTCGGGCAGCTGGCGCACCTGGCCTTCCCGCTGGCGGTTGGCGAGCAGGGAGTCCTGGGCCGCGAAGGCATCCCAGCGGTGCTCGTGCAGGTCTCCGGAGAACGCGGTCCGGCGCCGGGAACGGCTGTCAGCGCCGAACGCCTGGAAGGGTTTGGGCACGCCGCACTCAGTGCGGTGGATGCGCTGGATGGAGAAGCGAACGTGTCCCAGGAAGTGCAGCGCGGCCTTGTTCTGCAGCACAAGACGATTCCCGCGTGGGTGCTGCGGCTGCTCGTGGCGATGCTGCTGTTGCCGGTGTTCGTGACGCTCGTCGATGGACTGGCTCGTGCCCGACGTCGCGGTCTGAGTGTGGGGCGCTGGACGCTGTGGACGTTCACGTGCGCGTTGCCGTTTCTGACCTGCGCTCTGTTCGCGTACCTGCTTGGTTGGCTCGGCATACTCGGCGCAGCGCCTGCGATACCGGCGCTGACGAGCGCGCTGCCGTTCGGCGGAGCCTTCGCCACCGCTGTGGTGGCGGTGGCGCTCACGTTCGCGCTCGCCTGGTTGCTGTGGGGAGCGCTCGTTCGGCGTCTCGGCTGGGGCGTTCGCCCGGACCCCGAAGTGGCCGGACTGGCGCTGCTGTTGGTGGCGTTTGGAGTGGCCGCGGTGGTATGGCTGGGCAACCCCTACGCCGCGCTGCTTGCGCTGCCGGCGCTGCATCTGTGGCTGCTGCTGGCTGCGCCCGAGTTGCGTCCCGCTCGCCTTGGTGGCTTTGCGCTGATCGTGCTGGCGCTGGCGCCGCTGGCGGCTGTGGTGTTCTTCTACGCCCACCAGCTCGAACTCGGGTTGGGCGGCTTGGCCTCGACCGCGCTGCTGCTGGTGGCGGGAGGCCACGTGCAGATGCTGGGCGCGGTCCTGTGGAGCCTGGCGTTCGGTTGTGCGGTAGCAGCCGCGCTCGTGGCCGGCAGGCCGCTACCGGCGCCTCCGCGCCCTGCCGGTGCCCGCGGCGAGGATGTGACGATCCGTGGGCCGCTCTCCTACGCCGGGCCGGGATCGCTTGGCGGAACGCAGTCCGCTCTGCGACGATAAGGGGGCCTTGTCAACCCCCCTGTTCACCTCCAGGGCGCCCGGTCCGGGGCTGCCGCTGCGCAGTGCGCGCCGCTCCAGACCTGCGCGCATGCTGCGTGTGCTGGCGATCGCGTTGATCGCGCTGGGAGCGCTGGCGCTGATCGACGCCGGCGTGACGCTCGTCTGGCAGGAGCCGATCTCGGCGCTGTATGCCGTGTTCGAGCAGAACCACCTGGGCGGCGAGTTGCAGCGGGTGGAACGCGCTCCGGTCCCTCCGGTCGAGCAGCGTGCGCTGGCGAGCATCGGCGACGTCAGCCGCCGCATCGAGTATCTGGCGCGTGAGCTGCAGGCCCACGCCGCCGACGGCAGTCCGGTGGGGCGGATCGTGATCCCGCGGATCGACGCCAGCTACGTGATGGTCAAGGGCACCGGCACCGAAGAACTCGAGAGCGGGCCGGGCATCTATCCGGAAACCAACTTTCCGGGCATTCCCGGCACGACCGCCATCGCCGGCCACCGCACCACGTATCTGGCGCCGTTTCGCGACATCAACGAACTGTCGCCGGGCAGCCACATCGAACTGCAGATGCCCTATGCCGATCTCACCTACACGGTCATCGGGCAGCGGGTGGTTTCTCCCTACGACGTGCAGGCGGCCGTCTCGAAGGTGAGCTACAGCCGGGTGGTGCTGTCGGCCTGCACGCCGCTGTTCAGCGCCGCCAAACGGCTGTTGGTGTACGCCCGGCTGACACGGATCGCGCCCAAGGGGGCGGCGCTGCGCCTCGGCCACGATCGGGTGCCGCGGGCCTTTGACGTCGCTCCAAACGCTCGCGCTCGCGCAGCCCGCTCCACGAGACGGCTACACGACGTGCTCAAAGCCCTCGATCGCAACTCGGCCTCCCCGCTCGTCTGACAGCACGATCCCCGGCGGGCCGTCCAGCACTTCGCCGATCCAGCTGACGGGCACACCGCCACACGCCGCCACCGCCTGCTCAACCGCGGTGCGGCTCTGCGGCGGCGCGCAGAAGCACAGCTCGTAGTCTTCACCGCCGCTCACCGCCAGGCGCCACGCCGGCTGCTTCAACCCTGCCGATACCTCGGCCACGCCCGCCGCCAGCGGCAGCGCCGCCAGGCGCACGCTCAGCGACTTCCCGCTGGCGCGCCCGATGTGTCCGCCGTCGCTGGCCAGCCCGTCCGACAGGTCGATCATCGCGTGCACGCCTGCCTCGGCCAGCGCTCGGCCCTCCCGAAGCCGCGGCATCGGGCGGGCGGCGCGAGCGATCGCTGACTCGGCCGCCGGAGTGCGCTCGGCACGGCCCTCCATCACCGCCAGCGCGGCGCCGGCGCTGCCCAGTGCGCCTGTCACCCCGATCAGGTCGCCGGCCAGCGCGCCGTCGCGACAGACCAGGTCCTGCACCGCCTCGGCCCAGCCGACAGCCGTCACGGACACGGTCAGCGCGGGAGCGCCCACCACGTCACCGCCAAGGATCGCCGTGCCCGTCCGCTCGGCCAGCTTGCCCGCCGCGTGCACCAGCTCCAGCGCCCGTTCCTGCCCGAAGTCGACGGGCAGGCCGAGCAGCAGGTAGGCCTCGCCGGCGGTGGCGCCCATGGCGGCGAGGTCCGACAGGGCGCCGGCCAGCGCGCGATGCCCGACCTCGCTCGGCGTGGCCCAGCCCTCCTGCAGGCGGAAGTGAATGCCCTCCACCATGGCGTCGAGCGAGGTGACGCACACCGGCCTGGCGCGAACGACCGCGGCATCGTCACCGATGCCGCGCACGACCCGTGTTGAGTGCTGCGCCGCGCCGCGGGACAGCTCCGCGGAGATCGCCTGGATCAGAGAGCGCTCGGCGATGACCGCCTCAGCGGTGCCGGTAGACGATTCTGGCGCGGTCGAGGTCGTACGGGGAGAGCTCGCAGCGCACGCGATCGCCCGGGAGGATGCGGATCCTGAAGCGCCGCATCTTGCCTGCCACGTGTCCGAGCACCACGTGGTCGTTGTCCAGCTTCACACGAAACATCGCGTTGGGGAGGGCCTCGATCACCTCGCCCTCGAATTCAACCTTGTCCTCCTTGGCCACGCCGTATCCAATCTGGCCACGCGCCATGCGGCGGGCGACCGTTCGTTTGTGTGTCACGTCTCAAACTACCAGCGTGCGCCCTGTGACGGGAGCCGCCCGCCTCATGCCCCGCCGCGAATCAGCCCGGTGAGGCGCCGCCGGTTTTCTTGATTCCCGGTTCGTTGGCCCCCGGCGGAGTCACCGGTTCGACGTGCACTTTCGGTTGCGGCGTGTGCGTGGGTGCTTCCGGTGCCGGCGCGCCGGTTTCGGCGCCGGGGGCGGTGGCTTTACCGGGCGTGCCGCCAGCTTCCGTGTTGGTGGTGTTGGGGCTGTGCGCCTTGTGGGGCTTCTTCGCCTTCTTTTCTTCCTGGGCCGATTCCTGCGCCGCCTGCTGCAGCCCGGTGGAGGCGTATTTGCCGTAGAACGGCCGGTAGGAGATCGCTTCCTTGGGCTGCGGGAAGGGCACGCAGCTCTGGCCTTCGGTGACCGCCGCCATGTAGGCGTGCCAGATTTCCGCCGGCAGATAGCCACCCTGCTGAGGCTCGCCATGCACGTCGGTCATCGACACGCGCCTGTTGGGGTAGCCCATCCACACCACGGTCGAATAGTCGGGCGTGTAGCCGTCCAGCCATGCGTCCACCAGTTCGCTGGTGGTGCCGGTCTTGGCAGCTGTGGGACAGTTGATGGCAGAGCGCCCGGCGGTGCCGCCGAGCACGTTCTGGTGAAGGATTTCTGTCTCCTCGGCGGTGACCCCTTCGCTGAGCACCTTGACGCGATGGGGGGTGCCCCAACTGCTGTCCACGCGCCCGTCCGGAAACACCACCTTGGTGATTGCGATCGGCGAGTTGCGCCAGCCGCCGTCGGCCAGCGTGGCGTACACGTCGGCCATTTCCAGCGGCGTGACTCCGTATGTGAGACCTCCCAGCGCCTCGGCGGGGTAGCTGCTGAGGTGAGTTTTGACGCCGAGCTTGTAGGCCGTCTGCGTGACCGTTTCCTCGCCCAGGTCGGCCGCCAGCTGGGCGTAGACGGTGTTGTCGGAGGCGAGCGTCGCCTGCACGAGGTTGATCGACTTGTTGAGTGAGGTTCCCTCGAACGTCTTGACTTCGTAGTTGGGTTCGGCCGCCAGCCAGCCCTTGGGCAGCGTCTTTGACACGTAGTAGGTGCTGTTGGGGTCCACACCCCGCGACAGGGCGTCGGCGAGATCGATCGCCTTGAACGTGGAGCCGGGCTGGCGGTGCCCGTCGGCGGCCAGGTTGAACTGCGACTTCTCATAGCTCTCGGACTCGGCCATCGCCTCGATGTCGCCGTTGGCGGGGTTGATGGTCACGATCGCCGAGGCGGGGTCTTCGGGCTCGTTGAGTATTTCGGCGATCGCTTTGCGCGCCAGACGCTGCATGTTGAGGTCGATCGTGGTGTAGACCTTCAAGCCGCCCTGTTCCACCGTTTTGCGCCCGTAGCGCTGCAGCAGCTGTTCGCGCACGTATTCGAAGAAGAAGTCCTCGCGCCGCTGGGAGTAGTAGTTGCCGGTGTGCACATCCAGCGGCGCGTGCTCGGCGGACGGACGCGCGGGCCGCGCTGATGTAGTGCAGTTCGGCCATCTTGTTCGAGCACCTCGTTACGCCGTTCGCGTGCCGCTCTTGGATCCAGGACGGGGTTGTATTCCGACGGCGCCTGTGGCAATCCGGCGAGCAGGGCGCACTGCTCGAGGTTCAGCTCGGACACCGACTTGTCGAAGAAGATGCGCGCCGCAGCCTGCACGCCCAAGCGCCGTCTGCCCGCCGAGCGTGCCGTAGGGAACGGTGTTGAGGTAGGTGGTCAGGATCGAGCGCTTGCTGTGCGTTTCGCCGTATTCGAACGCGTACTTGGCCTCGATGATCTTCTGCTTGAGCGTGTGCTCGTCGCCTCCCAGGTAGAGGTTGCGGACCAGCTGCATGGTGATCGTGGAGCCGCCCTGCACGGCAGCGCCGCGGGTGATGTCCTTGACGGCCGCGCGGAAGATGCCGGTCAGGTCGATGCCGTCGTTTTTGTAGAAGCGCTGGTCCTCGATCGCCACCGTGGCGTTCTTGAGGTTGGCGGGGATTTCACGCCAGCCGACGGGGGTGCGCAGCTCGTCGGACTGGATGAAGCCCAGGCGTGTGCTGTCGGCTGCGAACACCTGCGAGTTGCCGCCGCTGACGATCGCGTGCAGTTTGGACAGCGGCGGGGTGGAGTGAACGACGTGGGCGACGTATCCGGTGGCCGCAACGGCCGCGCCGACCAGCGCGGCCACGAGCACGCCGCCGCCGATGAACAGGAGGCGTCGACCCCCGGAGCGGCCGTGCTGGCGCCGACGCTTTCGTGCTTGTGCAGACATCTCGCGACCATCGAGATTACCGTGCCGCGTTGTGCTTCTGTCCCGATTGCAACGCAATCGTCTCTAGTCTCGGTGCGAGCGCTATGAACTCCGACACCGCCGACGCAGCCGTTCAGGCCGTGTACCCGACGATCGTGAACCCAGCTGGCGAGCTTGCGGCTCCGCTGTCGCCTCGGAGCGCGCCCGTCGTGGGTTCGACCGCAGGTGTGCGTGGATGGCTGGCGCGGATGCGCGCCGACGACGCTCGCACGAGCGCCGTGCGCGACAGCTGGCGCGCGCTGTGGTCCTCGCGCGTGCTGGTGTGGGCGTCGGCGCTCGCGACGCTGCTGACGCTCGGGTTCGGTCCTGTCCGAGGAGCGTTCAACCCGCCGGGGATCACGCGCGGCTTCGGCTGGCTGGGCAACCTGCTGGCCGCGCCGGTGGCGCATTGGGATGCGGCGTGGTACCTGGTGATCGCCCACTACGGCTACCGCCCGGATCTCGGCGTGTACACCGCTTCGCGGGCGGCGTTCTTCCCGCTGTACCCACTGGCGCTGCGCGGTGTTTCCACGCTCGGCGTGCCGCCGATCGCGGCCGGTGTGCTGGTGTCGCTGCTGGCGCTGGCGCTGGCGCTGTACGGCATCCATCGCCTGACCACGCTCGAGCTGGGGAGTGCGCTGGGGGGCGATCGTGTGGCCGCCGCAGCGCGTCTGGCGGTGATGGTGACGGCGTTCGCACCGATGGCGTTCTTCCTGTCGGCGGTGTACTCGGAGTCCCTGTACCTGGCGTTGTCGGTGGGACTGTTCTGGAGCGCGCGCCACGGGCGCTGGGCGCTGGTGGGCATACTCGGTGCCCTCGCATCCGCCACCCGCAGCACCGGCCTGGTGCTGGCGCTGCCGGCGCTGATGATCTACCTGTACGGGCCGCGCCAGGATCGGGCGGCGGACTTCGTGCGGGCAGGCTGGCGCAGGTTGCTGCCGTGCTTCCGCGTGCGCGGCGACGTGCTGTGGCTGGGCACGATTGCGCTGGGTGCGGTGCTGTACGGGCTCTACCTGGCGCTGCTGGGCGGCGACGCGCTCGAGCCCTGGCGCGCGCAGAACGTGTGGGGCAGGCACTTTGCCGGCCCCTACGTGGGTGTGTGGGACGGGATCAAGGCGGCGTTCGATGGCGCGCGCCAACTGCTCTCCGGCCAGCGCCGGCACGTGTACTTCCCGATCGCGGCCGGCGACCCGTTCGTGAGCGCCGAGCACAACCTGTTGCTGCTGGCGTTCATGGGGGCGGCGATCCCGGCGGTGGTGGGCGTGGTGCGCCGGCTGCCGCTCGCATATGGCGCCTACGTGATCGTGGCGCTGGCGCTGCCGCTGTCCGATCCCGTGAGCGCCCAGCCATTGATGTCGCTGCCGCGCTTCCTGCTGGTGCTGTTCCCGCTCTCCATCTGGCTGGCGGCGTGGCTGACCGAGCATCCGCGCGCGCAGCGCCCGGCGCTGGTGTGCTCGGGCGCCATGCTGGTGTTCTTCGGAGCGCAGTTCGCCACCTGGCACTGGGTGGCCTAAGCGATGGACGCATCGCAGGATCCGCCGCGGGAGCACCCGATCGTCATCTACGAGGAGCTGCACGAGACCGATCCGCTGAGGTCCCCCACGACCAGCTGGCGGGCGTGGACGGCGCTGCCGGCGCTGCTCGGCGGGCTTGTGATCGCGGCGGTCGGCGCGCTGCTCGTGGACCTGCCCGCCGGCGCGCTGGGGGCGCATGTGACGAGCTCGTACACGCCGCCGGGGTTGGTCCTCGCCGACACCGTCGTGCAGGACCTGGGGTTCGTGTTGGCTGCCATCTACTTCGCGCATCTGGGTGGCAGGGAGGTGCGCTCGTGGCAGTTCGGGTTGAGGCGCCCGGGCCTGGGCTGGAAGTCCGCCGTGGCCAGGATCGGGATGCTGATCGTGGCGTTCATCATCTTGAGTGGGATCTGGTCGCTGCTGTTCAACCCCGGCGAAGACAAGCTGCTGGAAAAGCTCGGCACCAACGAAGGCACGGCGCTGCTGCTGTTCAGCGCGCTGCTGACGTGTGTGGTGGCGCCGATCTGCGAGGAGTTCCTGTTTCGCGGCTACATGTTCACGGCGCTGCGCAACTGGAAGGGGACGCTGCCGGCGGCCGTGATCACCGGGCTGGTGTTCGGCGGGGTGCACGCCGGGTCCGCGCCCGCGCTCGACCTGATCCCGCTGGCGGCGCTCGGTTTTGGCCTGTGCCTGCTCTATCGCTACACCGGATCGCTGTACCCATCGATAGTGGCTCACTCGATCAACAACTCGATCGCGTTCTCCAGCCTCGAGAACTGGGGTTGGCAGACACCGGTGCTGCTGGCGGCCGCTCTGGTGAGCATCGGGGTGGCGGTTCAGCTGTGCAAGCGCATCGGCCTGATCGCTCCGGCAGCTTCCCCCGATCCGCTCGGCAACATAGGATTGGGCGCATGATCGCGGTCAGGCGAATAGGAGCGATGGCGGTGATGGGCGCGATGGCGGCGCTGACCACACAGGCCGGCGCGGTGGCGCCGATCCCCACGCCCACCGCTCCGCTGCCAAGCGTGCCGGCGCCCTCTCCGACAGCGCCGGCGGCAGGCCAGTTGAGCCTGAAGCTGCAGCGGGTCGGGCGGCAGCCCGCCGTTTGCGCCGGTGGGCCGACGCATCGAGTTCAAGGGCGCGGTCACGCCGTACGTGGCCGGGCAGACGGTCAAGGTGAGCTTCTACCGCGACGGGCACAAGGTCGATGTGACGGTGGCGCCGGTACTTCCGGCGCGCAATGGGACGGGACAGTTCGGCGTGTCGTTTACGAGCAGGTATGCCGGCCGGGTGCAGGCAAGGGCCGTGCACTATGCAACCCCCCAGCAGGCCGAGTTCAGCGCGCATGCGCCGTCTGTGCAGATCGTGAACGTCAACCTGGGCCTGGGCTCGCAGGGGCAGTCGGTGCGTCTGTTGCAGGCGGAGTTGGATGCGCTGCACTACGCGGTGCCACTGAACGGAACCTTCGAAGAAGGCACCGGGCGAGCGTTGGTGGCCTATCGCAAGATGACCGGCCTGGAACGCATTCCGTCCGCGGGCCGCCAGGTGTTCGAGCTGCTGGAGCGCGGCGCCGGAAAGTTCCACGTGCGCTACCGCGGCGACGGGCGCCACGTGGAGGCGGACCTGACCAGGCAGGTGCTGGCGGAGATCGAACCGGGCGGCAAGGTGCGCACGATCTACACCATCAGCTCGGGCAAGCCGTCCACGCCGACCGTGCTGGGGCGCTTTCGCGTCTACATGAAGACCCCGGGCGAAAACAGCCGAGGGGATGGTGGACTCCAACTACTTCATCCGCGGCTATGCCATCCACGGCTACGCGGAAGTGCCGACGTATGCGGCCAGCCACGGCTGCCTGCGCGTGCCGATCCCAGACGCGGCGGCGATCTACGGCTGGGTTCGGGAAGGTACGCCGGTGGACGTCTACTACGAGGACGGTCGCGCCAGCACCGCGGTGCGCAACAACGCCGGGCCGTAGGCCCGCAGCTCAGGCCCGCACGCTGAGGTAGCGAACCACGTAGCCCACGCCGAGCCCGTAGACCAGCAGCGACAGCACCAGCCTCACGAGCTGATAGCCCCATTCGCTGCTCGAGGAGGACACGATGCCGGCGAACGGCGAGGTGATCTTTTCGGCGACTTCGTCGATCCCTTTGTGCAATTCGCTGGGATGGCTGCCGGCCGAAGTGGTCGCGTGGCTGGTCTGCCCCCCCGACTGCGCGACCACTTCCTGCTGCTGCCCGGAGGCGTTGGTGGACTGGTCAACCACGAAGATTACGAACGAGGCGACCACGAACAGGCAGGCGATCATCGATACAACCCTGAGCAATCGCATGATCGAGTAGGCCATAACGCTAGATTAGGGTTCGCGGTGGACGCCATGGACGAATATACGAGCGACCTTGCGCACGCCAAACGGCGACTGGTACAGGAGCTGCGCGAGCACGCGCTGATCGTCGGGCAGGTGACGCTCACCAGCGGCGCCGTGGCCGAGTACTACGTGGACGCCAAGCGCGCCATCCTGCTGCCGGCGGGCTTTACGGCGCTGGCCGTGCTGGTGGCGTCGCAGGTGGCCGAGTGGGGCGGCACGGCGGTGGGCGGGCTGACTATGGGCGCCGACCCGGTGGCGTGCGCGGCGCTGGCAGGTGGCGCGGAGGCGAAGGCGTTCTTCGTGCGCAAGGACGCCAAGGCGCACGGGCTGCAGCGACGAATCGAGGGTCCGCCGCTGCTGGTGGAGGATCGCTGCGTGGTGGTGGAGGACGTTGTCACCACCGGCGGCTCCACGCTTGCGGCGATCGCGGCGCTGACCGACGCGGGCCATGAGATCTGCGGTGTGATCAGCGTGCTGGACCGCCTGGCGGGTGGCGGTGCGACGATCGAGCGCGAGGCCGGGGCGCCGTATGTGGCGCTGAGCACGATCGACGAGGTGTACCCCGAGCGCCCGGACAGGGTCAGCGAGTGACGTCCACCGCTGAGGCAGGCGAGGGTGAGCAGACCACGATCCGTGCGGCCCGCCCGGAAGACGTGCCGCTGCTTCTGGAGCTGTTTGGCGAGCTGGCCGACTACGAGCACCTGCGCCACGAACTGCACGCCACCGAGGAGTTGATCCACGAGGCGCTGTTCGGCCAGCGCCCGGCGGCCGAGGCGCTGATCGCCCAGCATGGTGCGCACACGGCCGGATACGCCGTGTACTACCCCACTTTTTCCACGTTCCTGTCGATCCAGGGCGTGTGGCTGGAGGACCTGTTCGTGCGCCCCGATCACCGTGGCGCAGGGGTCGGCAGGGCGCTGCTTGCGGCGGTTGCAGCGCGCACACGCCAGCGCGGCGGCCAGCGCCTGGAATGGTCGGCGCTGGACTGGAACGCGCTGGCGCTCGGCTTCTACAAAAGCATCGGCGCCAAGACCATGAACGAGTGGATCACCCATCGCATGATCGGCGAGGACCTCGAGCGCCTGGCCGGCGAATCGGGCGCTCACCCGATCGGCTAGCGCCGGTAGCCTTGGTAGCTGCGCCCTCGTAGTCCAATGGATAAGACGACCGCCTCCTAAGCGGTAGATCCAGGTTCGACTCCTGGCGGGGGCATTCCAAAATCGTCAGTGAGATCGCGTCAACCTGTGCTGTAACGGACATACGACGTAGTAGCCTCACGGTAATGGGTGTGATCCAAGAGCTGGCGAGCGAGCTCGATGTCGAGGAGCGCACTTTGCGTAGGGCGGTCGCGCAGGGAGCCGTACGTGCCACGCGCACTGGACCGCGCAGACTGCGGCTGGCACCTGGTGAGCGTGAGTATCTCCGAGCTCATTGGCTGCTTCTTTCTCAGCTTCGCCGGGCACTCCGGACCGAGCATGCGGTTCGTCTGGCGGTGCTCTACGGTTCGCTCGCGCGAGGCGATGAGGATGATGGCTCTGACCTAGACCTCTTGATCTCGTTTGCAGATGATCGCCCCTTGACCGGTTCCAGATTGGCTGTGCGCTTGCAACGTGTCAGTGGGCGCCGTGTCGATATCGCCCGTCTGGAGCGGGTGGAGGCTCAGACGCCGCTTCTTCTGGACCGGGCCGTTGGAGAGGGACGCGTCCTGATAGACCGCGACGGTGAGTGGGAGAGGCTGTGCAAGGGCCACTCAGCGCTACATGCGCGCGCACTCCGCGCCCACCGGCGCCAGATGGCCGGCGCGGCCCGCGCAATCGAGGAACTGATTGCGTGAGTGACGATTTGCCGGCAAGGATCGGTCGTACCGCTCTTGTGGTCGAGCAGGCTCGGTTGGCCCGCTTCTTCCAGACCATCAACAAGCACCGCAAGGCCCTCGACCTGGCGATAGAAGAGAACTTCAGCGGCAGACTCGCAGGTATTCGAGGCGCTAGTCTCGGACAGTGGTCTGAGCAACGATCAAGCCGCGCTGATGAATGAGCTCTACGTTCTCGAGGGACGCCTCGAGCACGCTTCTCCGGACGTTGACGCCGAGGAAGTCCGCGACTCCATCGAGCGATTCCGCCAAGCACTCCCACAGCTGATTGAGAGCACCCGTGCCTGGCTGATCCGTCACGGCGTCGAGATTCATGACCAGCACGAATCGTGACCGGCTACGCCGAACGCCAGATCCGCAGGGATTGACTACACAAATGACAGTGACCATCGGCAGCCTGACCTTTGACCACTCCTCCTACGACGACCGGGGAGACGTGCTCTATCTGCACGTTGGAGATCGCCAGTCGGCGGCGGTGAGCGAGGAGACGCCCGAGGGGCACGTCCTGCGCTTCAACGCTCAGGGTGAGGTCATCGGGCTAACGATCATCAACGCCAAGTGGCTGCTCAAACGCGATCACGTCATCAACGTCACGGTCCCCGAGCATGTCGCCGTCAGCCCGGACACCCTTGCGGAGGCGCTGGCCGCAGCCTGACGAGTGCCGCATCCTCTGGCCGTCGCTGCCTGGGGTGCTCGCTGCCTCGTCACTGAACGCCGATAAGCAGGGCGTGATTCAGGCGCGGAGCAGGCCGGCCGGGAGCAGCGTCTCAAATGGCTCGGGCTTGTGGAAGTAGCTGGAGTGGGTGCGCCCACGCACAACGTATTCGCGTTCGCGGATAGAGCGGAACTCACCACTGCTGCGGTGCATCACGTCGGGAGCTGGCCCGGCGTTTGCCATTGCTCTCCACCAAGTCGTTCCAAGGGCGCCCGCGTCTCGCCACCGCCCCGCCTAGCGCTCTCAGGCGCTAGCAGCAAGCATTTTCGACGTGATGACGCGCTCGCGCCCGTCGGCCGACACGAGGACAACGGCATAACCCTCATCGAATGCACGGGTGATCTCTTGGCCAGCGTGGGGCGAGTTGGCATCGATGAAAGCGGCGTGTTCGGGATAAGGCGACTTGCCCTCGATCGCCAGGTCGATGGCGCGATCCATGGCCTTCGCGGTGGGCGACTCGGAGGGGTTCATGTTGTGCGCCATCCGGCGATCATCTCCTTGTAGTCGGTACGAACTGCAGCGATCGCAGTCCGCATCCCTTCCCCAAGGGTACCGGCATGGAACGTCGTTGCGGGTGCCTTCTCACCGCGACGGTTGTGTCGGTGCATGTCGTTGACGCCGTGCGCGCCGTCGTATACGCGCACGGTTGTTGTGCCGGCGTCGTGATCGACCGTGAGAACCACGGCGTAGTCCACGACGGTACTTCGGTCGGTCACGAACTCGACAACGAGGCGCGCCCCGATCTCGTAGTCCAGCACGTCTCGGTAGCGATGGTTCATGCCCGCGCTTTCTCGCGTCGGGTTCGCGTCCCTGGGCTTCCGTGTGCTGTGTCTGCGAGCGCGAACTCGGGCATGACACCGAGCCTTCCAGCCAGCTCGGACGCCACCTGCTCAGTTTCGGTAGAGGCATCCCAATTCAGCCGACGCAATGGGCAGCAGCTCGATTCTGCTGCCCAAACCCCGCCAAATCGCACCCAATCCGACCACATCCATCTTCGCTGCGAAGGCCCGAATCGTCAGTAACCGCCTAGAACGACGGCCGTTTCAGCCGAGACCCGCATCAGTCTCCTAAGCGCTCCTAAGCGCTCCTAAGCGGTAAATCCAGGTTCGACTCCCGGCGGGGGCACCTGTTGACCTTGAGGGATTGGTGTCACTACGCAGTGGCGGCAGCGCGTCCCTGCGCCTGCGCGTACAGAGTCTCGGGTGCTATGTCCGCGTTGTTGGGCCAGACGATCGTGTTGGCCTCGGGATCTGAGCGCAGTTGCGCGAAGTAGCTTGGATCGCGCAGCGGCTCGAATACGCCTCCATAATCGAGCAGGTAAGAGAGGTTAACGTCGGCTGTTGTGCCATCTTCGAAGCAGACGTGGACGATATAGCCGTCGAGTGGCTTGGCTTCAGTGAGTCGGGGTGTGCTGCGCATCACGATAAAGCGTAGACAGTTCAGGGCAGCGGGTCGATGGGCACAAGCGATTCGTGGCGGCGAGCGCGATCCCAATTCTCTCTGAGCTCGGTGGTGTGGACCCGCGCCCACTCGCCGACGAGTCGCCGTCCCCGTGGCGATATGCCGCCAGCGATGATGTTCAAGCTTGCAATGTCGAATGTAGCCTCGTCATCGCCATAGGTGGCATGGAAGTGCGGACGTCCGCTGTGATGTACTTCGTCGTAGTACATCCAAATTACGATTCCGTAGAAGGCGCTGATCCGCGGCATCTCGGGCACGCTAGTCACGGCTTGTGATGCTTCAGTCGCCGGGGACCCTGTTGCCCCCGTACGATCACAGTCGTGTCCACGGAGAGACGCGACCCGACCCACAGCTCAAGCGCCCCGGCCGGTCTCAGCGACGTGATCGACTTTCTGCGCGCCTATCCGCCGTTCGACGCGTTGGAGCTGGCCGACGTCCAGCGTGTGGCAGCTTCAGCCGAGGTCGAGTTCTTCCTGGCCGGCACGACCATCTTCGCCCAGGGCGCCCAGCCGATCGAGCATCTGCGCGTGGTGCGCAGCGGCGCGGTGGAGGTCGTGTTCGAGGACCGCGTGCTCGACCTGCTCGGGCCCGGTGAGCTGTTCGGCCACGCCTCGATGCTGTCGGGGCTGCCGCCGGGATTCGCCGCTCGCGCGCAAGAGGACACGCTCTGCTACCGCATCCCCCCGGACGTGGCGCGCGCTGCGCTGGCGCGACCGGAGAGCGTCGGCTTCGTGGCGCGCTCGCTGCTGGAGATGCAGACGCAGACCTCGTTGGTGCTGATGCCGCGCAAGCCGGCGCCCGACCCAGCCAACCAGCCTGTCGCAGCCCTGGTTCGCGACCCGCCGCTGCTCTGCGCGCCGTCCACCACCATCCGCGAGGCGGCTGCCAAGATGGCCGCCGCTCCGGCCAGCTCGATCGTGGTCGACCTCGGCCACTCCTTCGGCATCCTCACCGACCGCGACCTGCGCTCACGTGTGGTTGCCGCCGGCGTCTCCTACGACGCGCCCGTGTCCTCCGTGATGAGCGCCCCCGCCTACACCGTCGGCCCGGACAGCCTTGGCGGGGACGTGCTGCTGGAGATGCTCGACCGCGGGGTCCGCCACTTCCCCGTCACCACCGCCGCCCGTGAGCTGATCGGTGTGGTCGAGGCCGTCGATCTGCTCGCCGTCGAGACGCTGTCCTCGTTTCACCTGCGTCGTGCCATCGCTCGCGCCGACAGCGTCGACGAGCTCGCCCGCGCCGCACGTGGGCTGCGCCTGACGGTGATCGCCCTGCACGACGCACGCGTGGCAGCATCGAGCGTCGCTGCCATCTATTCGGTCGTGCTCGATGCGCTCACCCGCCGTCTGATCGAGCTCGCGCTCAACTCCGCCGGTGCGCCGCCGGCGGACTTCTCCTGGCTGGTGCTCGGCAGCCAGGCGCGGCGCGAGGCCACGCCCGGATCCGATGCCGACAGCGCGATCGTGTGGTACGGCGACGCCGGCGAGGAGGTTGTGCGGCCCTACCTGCACGCACTGGCAGGCACGGTGACCGCCGGTCTTGGCGAGTGCGGGATTCAGGTGGACAGCCACGGCGCCACCGCGTCGGACGTGCTGTTCGTGCGCTCGATCGAGTCCTGGCAGCGAGTGGCGCGCAACTGGATCGAGCACCCAACCGGCGAGCAGGCGGTGATCCTCGTCTCGGTGCTGGTCGACAGCCGGCCGGTGTGGGGCGTCTCCAGCGGCAGTCCCGTGTCGGACACGTTCCGCGGCGCCAGGTCCAAGCCCGAGCTGCTGCGCCTGCTCGCACGGCTTGCGCTCGCCCATCGCCCACCGACCGGGTTCCTGCGCGGCCTGGTCGTCGAGCACGACGGCGAGCACCGCGGGCACCTCGACATCAAGAACGGCGGCCTGCTGCCCGTCGTCGACCTCGCGCGGTGGGCGGGAATGGCAGCGGGAGTGACGAGCGCCTCCACGCTCGAGCGCCTGCGCGCTGCCGGCGACGCGGGCGCGCTGCCGGCGGCCGACCTGCACACTCTCAAGGACGCCTTCGAGCTGTTCAGCGAGCTGCGCATGGAGCACCAGGTCGCCCAACTGCGCGCTGGCCAGACGCCCGACGACCACGTCGACCCCAACCAGCTCAGCGCCCTCACGCGCAGCCATCTCAGGGAGGCGTTTCGGGCGGTCGCCTCCGTGCAGAAGCGCATCGCAGCCGAACTGAGCTTCGGAGCGAGATGAGGATCGGCCGCGCGGCCCGCGGCCCCGGCGCCGCCGCTTACAGGAGCACGCGCCTGCCTCGCGGGCGCACGCCGTGGCGCGAGGCGCGCTACTGCGCGGTCGACCTGGAGCTCAGCGGCCTCGATCCGCTCCAGCACGAGATCGTGTCCTTCGGCGCCGTTCCGATCCAGGAAGGGCGTGTCCAGCTGGGCGAATCCATACATGGGCGTGTCCGTCCACTGCACCCAATCAGCGAGGCATCGATCCGGGTGCACGGGCTGCGCAGCGCCGATCTCGCCGACGCGCCGCCGCTGGATGTGGCGATCGATCCGCTGCTGGCGCTCATGGCGGGCAGGATCCCCGTGGTGCACGTGGCCGCAATCGAGCGCGGCTTCCTGCGCCCGGCGCTGCGCCGGCAGGGTGTGCGCCTGCGCGGGCCGATGATCGACACCAGCGTGCTTGGGCTGGTGTGGATGCACGAGCGAGACGGCCACGGTCCGCGGCGCGTGTCGCTCAGCGACCTCGCCCAAGCGCTCGGCCTGCCCTCGCACCATCCCCACGACGCGGTCGGCGATGCGCTGACCACCGCCCAGGTGTTCGTGGCGCTGGCCACGCATCTGGACGCACGCCAGCCCGAGACCGTCAGGCGTCTCACCTCAGCCGGCCGGCGGCTGGAGTCGCTGCTGGCCTACCCCGTGCGATGAGTTTGAGATGGAGGCCGCGCGGGCCAGTACCTCTATACCAACCTATAGGTTCATGACTTAGTCTGATTTCATAACCTATAAGTTGAGATAATGCACGGTTGTGTTAACCTATAGCTATGCAGAAATCTGAGAGAGCCGCACAGGCCCGACGGGAGCTGGACCGAAAGCTCGCAGCTGCCGACCTTGCGCCTGTCAAGGCACGTCCTCGCTCCGGGTGGATACGCGCAATCCGGGGGGCGCTGGGAATGAGCCAAGCCGTGCTGGCGGAGCGCCTCGGGGTGTCGAGCGCGGCAATCAACAAGCTGGAGCATGCTGAGCTCCATGGCGGCATCACCACGGGGAAGCTGGCGGAGGTAGCCGCCGCCCTCGATTGCACGCTCGTCTATGTCCTGGTGCCGAACTCGACCCTGGAGCAGACCGTCATGAGCCAGGCTCGAACCACCGCCTCGCGAGTCCTCGGGTATGCAGCGCGCACCATGGCCCTCGAGGCACAAGGGATCGACGATGATCGACAGGGCGAGGCCATTGAGCGGTTCGCCCAGCAGCTTGTCGACAGCGGCAAGCTCTGGCGCACAGAATGAAACAGGCCGAGACGGGAGCTGTGGGCGTCGCGGCGGACGGCCAGCCGCGCGCTCGCTTCAACGCGCACACCATCGGGCCGGAGCCCTGCGGGGCGACCCCGATCGAGGATGAGGATCTGGAGGGTCTGATCCCGGACTTCGTGGCGACCCGCGCGGACCTCAACCAGGTGGAGTTCGAGAACATCACCAAGGCGCTTCCTTGGGCGCAGCGGCAAGCGCGCTCTCTTGGTGTGGCCGGCATACTCGAGTATGGGTTCATGCTGACACTCCATCGCCGCATGTTCGGCGACGTGTGGACGTGGGCGGGAACCCTACGGCGGCGTGTCACCAACATCGGTGTAGAGCCCTTCCTGGTCGCCGACCAGTCCCGGCTACTGCTTGATGACGCCATGTATTGGCACACCCAACAAGCCTTTGAACCTGACGAGTTGGCGGCACGGATTCACTGCCGACTGGTGAGCGTTCACCCGTTCCGGAACGGCAACGGCCGCTGCACTCGCATGATGGCCGATCTCTACCTCATCTCGATTGGAGCTGAGCCGTTCCCTTGGGGCCGCGCCCACCTCGATGTCGATGGGTCCAGTCGAGCGACCTACATAGCGGCGCTGATCAAGGCTGCCAGAGATGACGATTACGGAGACCTCATGAGGTTTGCCCGTGGCGACTGAGATTGGGTGAAGCCCGCAGGCGTCCTGCTGGCACGCGCGGTGCGCAGCGAGCTCTACGACCGGGTGCTCGAGCACGCCGGACGTACGATCGTGTTCTAACCTCTCGCTCACTCGCGGCACGGCTCGCGAGCTTTCTTCGATCTACAGGGGGATTCGATGAGCCCAACGCGATCCATGTGGCTATTGGCCATGCTTCTGTGCACGGCGCTTCTCGCCGGTTGCGGCAGCAGCAGTTCCAGCACCACGACCGCCACCACCAGCTCCACGCCGGCGGCCAGCACGCCAACCACCAGCAGCACCGCCACAGCCAGCACATCCGCGGCCACCACGCCCACTAGCACCACACCGACCGCGCCGGCCAATCCCTCGGCCAGCTCGATCACGCAGCTGGCGGCGACGGTGTGCAAGTCGACCGCCGCGCGGGCCAACCTGCCGGCTGCGCTGAAGGCCAAAGTGGAAGAAATCTGCCACCAGGCGGCGACCGGCCATCAGGCCCAGGCGATCGAAGAGGCGCGCAAGATCTGCGTGGAATCGATCAACGCCATCCCCGGCCCCAACACGCCGGAGAAGGAAAAGGCCCTGAAGGAGTGCACCGCCGCTAAGTAGCGTCGTCGCCCGCATACAGCGACTCGCGGGCCAGCTCCTGGCCCTTGGTGTCGAACAGCTTGATGTCGAGCAGGTCGTGGCGGTAGTCGTCGGGTGCGATCAGCGTGAAGCGCTCCTCGATCACCTCGCACTGGTCGACCGCCAGGTCGGCCAGCTCGGCGGTGGCTATCCGCCCGCCGGACAGCAGCGGGCGGCCCCACACGAGCGTGATCTCGGCCACCGCGCCGTTCTCCCCGCGCCACTGCCCGATCACCTCCTCGCACAGGTCGAGCTGCCAGTCGGGGTTCTGCTCGGCGGTTTCGGCGGTGAAGTCCACCTGTGCGTGGAACTCGCTGGGCTCGCGCTGCTCGGCGCCGGGCAGGAAGCGCACATACCCGTACAGCTCATAGCCGCTGCTGGTATGCGAGGTGGCCGGCACGTACGTGCGCCCGTGCCAGCTGCGGTCCGGGTACCAGACGATCGGGCCTGGCTCGCCGAGGTCGGCGCCGTCTGCGTCCAGCTGGCCGACGGCGGTGAGGAACTCCTGGCGCAGGCGCTCCTCCCAGCGGCCGTAGGGCAGATCCTCCTGGGGAGGCTCGGCCAGGAAGCGGGGAACGAAGCGCGGCTCGGGTGCCATTGGCTGCGGAGCCTAGCCTGGCGGCGGCTGCGGTGCGCGGGTCATGCCTGGCGCAGCACGGCGGCGGCGTGCTCGGGCGCCACGATGTTGAGGTTGACGTCGGTGGACAGCTCCAGGCCGGCGAGGTGCGTGAGGCGCGGCACGATGTCGATCCGCCAGCAGAAGTCCTGGGCGCCGAGCGGCGCGGTGCGCACCCACATGTTCAGCGGCGGGCTGGAGCCGAGGTGCCGGGCCAGGCGGCACAGCCCGTCGTGCAGCAGCGCCGCTCCGGAGGCGCCCGGGTCCTCGAACCGCGCCCGCGGGGTGCGCGGGGCGAGCATCAGCTGGAACGGCAGGCGCGAGGCGTACGGCGCCAGCAGCACGGCCTCGTCGTCGATCGCCACGATCCGCTCGCGGCGGCGCACCTCCTCGGCCACCAGGTCGCCCAGCAGGCTCTGGCCCATGGTGCGCGTGGTGTAGGCGGCGGCGCGCTCGCGCTCGCGCGCCACGGTGGCGGGCACGAAGTCCAGCGCGTACAGCTGCGCGTGGGTGTGCGGCAGCGACGCGCCGGCCTCGCGGCGCTCGTTGACGATCAGCTGCAGGTAGGCGCTGCCTGCGTGCGCGCGCATCCGCGCCCGCCACGCCTCCACGGCGGCCACCACCTGCTCGACGGGCAGCTCGGCCAGCGACAGCACCGACTGCGGACCGTTGACGATCACCTCGTGCGCGCCGACGGCCGGGCGCGACAGGAACAGCTCGGGCTGCCCGCGTCTGCTGTCGGCCTGCTCTGCGTCCGTCGGCTGCGGCTCGCCGGGGTCCAGCGCTGGGTACAGGTTTGGCACCACACGCACCGTCCAGCCGGGCGAGTTGGCGGGGCCGCCGCGGGGGCGCACGGCGTAGAGCTCGGGCGGGGTGCGGTCCTCGTGTCCCTCGGCGAACGGGTCGCGCTCGGCGTCGATGGCGTCGGGCGGCGAGCAGGTGGGCTCCCCGCCGGGGCGTAGCGAGCGCTCGCCGGCCACGATCGTGCGGTGTCCGCTGAGCGGGTCGATGCGAATTTCGGGCACGGGGTCAGCCCTCCAGCGCGTAGCGCTTGACGTCCTGTTCGAGTTTGGCCACGCTGGCAAAGGGGCCCTGGTAGATGAACTTCTTGCCGTGCCGGTTGTAGAACACGGTGACGGGCCTGAAGGTGGAGTCGCTGATGGCCAGTCCGGCCTGGCCGCTCTGGTCGTAGTAGCTGGGGTAGCTGACGGGGTGTGAGCGCAGGAAGGCGGCGGCGCCGGCGCGACTGGGATCTTCGGAGTCGATCCCGATGAACGCCACGCTGCGACCTTGGGAGATGGAGACACGCTGGAACACTCCGACCTCGGTTTGGCACGGCACGCACCACGAGGCCCACTTGTTGATTACGACGGGCGTGCCGCGCAGCGCGGCCAGCCGTGCGCTCAGCGCTCCCAGCCCGCCGGAGAGCAGCTCGCTGGCCTGGGCGTGCAGCGCGGTGAGCTGGGCAGGTGAGCCGCTGAGGCGTTCGCGCATCTGCGCGACGGTCAGTTTGAGCGGCGCGGTGGTGGGGGCGGTGGAGCCGCCCAACTGCAGCAGGCCGACCACTAGAACGACCACAACCGCAAGCGCTGCGGCGGCGATCGAGAGGCGCTTTGGCGTCACGCGCCAAAGGTTGGCAGATCGGCCCCACTTCAACGATCGCCCCGCGTGCTATATCCTCAGTCGAGTCAGGGCTGGATCGCTCCGAGCATCCGGCTGTTGGCGCCATGGGGGCGCCAATTCTTTCCGAGCCGCGCCGAAACCACTTTCGACGGCGGCTCTGTCTCGAAGTCCAGAGCCTCTTTATGGCCGAGTCCACCTCAGTGGCCCTCGTGGCCGCGACCATTCCAAGTTCCGCGGAAATAGCGCGTGCGGAGAAGCTCGTCCGCGAGCGCTTCCTGCACGAGGGCGAGGACCCCGCGGTGGCGCTGGCGCCGGGCACGCCGCGCAGGCGCGCGCTGGACATGGCGCTGGCGGAGCTGCAGGTGGACCCCAAGGCCAAGCACCCGTCGACGGCGTGGCGGCGCGAGTTCTCGCTGCTGCTGGGGCTGGAGCGGCTGCTGTCGGAGGACGAGCCCAAGCTGGTGGACGGGACGGTGCTGTCGGCCCATCAGGTGGACGCGTTGTCGGGCACGCTGACGGCGCTGCTGGCCGAGGCGCAGCAGCGAGCGGCGCCGCAGGACAACGGCCGCACGGCTGCGTCGGCGTCGCCTGAGCTGCTGGCCTCGGCGGACATCCTGGGGCCGGACGAGGGCGATCGCGACAACGCGGCGTCGGCGAGCCGCGATCGCGCGGCGGAGGCGGCCGAGGAGGACGAGGACGAGCTCGACGAGGAGGAGCTGGAGGACGAGGAGGACGAGGACGAGGACGACGATCTCGGTCCGGTGCAGCGGGCGGCGCCGGACGAGGACGACGAGGACGAGCTGGAGGACGAGGACGAAGAGGTCGACGACGAGGACGAGGACGAGGCGGAGCCCGAGCAGGAAGCGGAGTCGGACGAGGAGCCGCGCGACTGGGTGGAGGACGAGGACGAGGAAGAGTCGCTGGGCGAGCAGCCGGAGGACCCCAACGCGGCCAAGCGCTTCTGGTTCGAGCACGCCACCGGCGCGGGCAAGACGGTGGCGGCGCTGGGCTTCGTGGAGGCGTCGCAGACGGGCGGCGTGTTGATCCTTACGCACCGGCGCAACCTGGTGGACCAGTTCCACGGAGAGCTGCGCGACCGCGGCTACTCCAAGCGCATCAGCCGTCCGCTGCTGCAGGGCGAGGACTCGGTCAAGGGCCCGGTGACGGTGGAGACCTACCAGTGGTTCGTGCGCAACGCGGGCAAGATCTCCAGCGCCTACACGATCGTGATCTGCGACGAGGCGCACACGGCGCTGGGGGAGAAGACCAGCGGCGCGATTCGCGCGTGGACGGGCCCGATCTTCATCGGCATGACGGCCACCGGCGCGCTGATCGCACGCCACGTGACGGACCTGTTCCCCACGCAGACGTCGCGCTTCGACCTGGCGCAGGCAGCGCGCCGCGGCGTGATCTCGCCGCTTCGCTGCGTGCGGATCTCACCGGGTGTGGGCGTGCGCACGATCGCCAAGGTGCCGCTGCGCCGCGGCGAGGTGGACACGGAGTTCGACCAGGACGAGCTGGCCAAACTGCTGGATCAGCAACCGTTCAACATGGCTGTGGCCAACCTGTACAAGACGCGCTTCAACGGCGTTCCGGGCGTGGTGTATGCGGCGGGCGTGCGCCACGCTTACAACCTGGCGGAGTCGTTCCGGGCGGAGAACATGAAGGCGCAGGCGGTATCTGGCGAGACGCCGAAGCGCGAGCTGGTGGAGATCCTGGCGCGCTACGAGCGCGGCGACATCGATGTGCTGATCAACGCGCAGCTGCTGGCCGAGGGTTGGAACAGCCCGCGCGCGACGGTGTGCGTGCACCTGGCGCCGACGGCGTCCAAGCGCATCTATCAGCAGCGCGTGGGGCGCGTCACGCGTCGCCATCCGGGCAAGGAGGCGGGCTTGGTGGTGGACTTCGTGCACCCGGCCACGAAGCATGACGATCCGGTGGTCACCTTGCACTCGCTGCTTGATAGAGATGTTTATAGGGGGGGCGCGATCGTGGTGGGCCCGGTGCGCCGTGGACGCGGACGGCGGATGCGGGTGGAGCGTCGCGTGCTGCCGGTGTGCGCGGAGGAGGAGCGGCGCTTCGAGGTGTTCGAGCGCGAGCTGTGGCGGATCGCGGTGGAGCACCTGGACTATGGCGAGCAGCACCTGTGGGCGGCGCTGGCGGGCGCGCGGGTGGCGCCGAACGGCTGGCGCAGGGCGCGCGCGATGCTGCACTTCGACCGCACGGGCGAGCTCAAGAGCCGCTTTCTGATCACGGCTGTGAAGCGCAACACGAGCGCTCAGCTGCGCCTGCGCGCGCTGACCGACATCGCGGCGCTGCGCGACCCGGACGCGTTCGACGAGGCGATCGACATCATCGGCGGCTGGCCGCGCGAGGAGCGCAAGGAGGCCACCAAGATCATGCTGCGGGCGATGGTGGAGCGCCGCATCGGCCGCCGCGACCAGGCCAACGCGTGGATCTGGCGCCTGGCGGAGTACACGCGCGACGTGCACGAGGAGTACGCGGTGCAGCGCTGGCCGGAGACCAAGCGCCTGCTGGGCCTGCTGGTGAACTCGGCCGGTGGTGCGCACGCGCGCAACGCGCGGCGGCTGATCCACGCGGCGCGCAAGCAGGACCGGCGCTTGGCGGCGGCGCTGCTGGCGGCGGCGCTGGCGCACACGCCGGAGGCGGAGGAGGCGTTGCGTGGCGCGCGCACGCGGATGGCGCGCAAGCCGCCGGCGCTGGCGCGCGAGCTGCTGCGGAACTTCCCCAAACGGCGCGCGCGCAACGCGCGGCGCAGGCGCAAGGGCGCTGGCGGCGGCGCGGCCAAGCCGGCGGCCAACGGGGCGGGCGCAGGCGCGACGGTGGAGAAGCCGCTGGACACCTCGCTCGCGCGCGGGCGCCCGGAGGAGCGCAGGCCGGACGCGCGGGAGGATCTGCGTCACGAAGTCAAGGACGCGCTCGACCATCGCGACCTGGACCACGCCGGCGAGCAGGCCTGAGCGGTTCTGAGGCCCCGACCGTCGGCTGTTAGCTGATGGAGTGAAGGTGGACCTCGCCGGCGCTGAGCGCCGTGTGTCCGCCGCCGTCCAGCGCCACCACCAGGCGTCCCTCGCCGTCCACTCCCTGGGCCGTGCCGTGGCCGGCGCTCCATGCGATCCGGCGTCCGCGCAGCGCGTCGCGCGCCCGCCACGCTTGAAGCGTGGCGTCGGCCGGCTCGGCCAGACGCACGCTCAGAGCCGCCAGCAGGCCGCTCAGAAACGGCTCGATCTCCTCGCGAGAGCGTCCAAGCGTGGCAGCCAGCCGCGGCGGTTGTGAGGACCCTGCGTCTGTGGCATGTCCCTGCAGCTCGGCGGGCAGGTCCTGCAGGCGCACGGCCACGTTGACGCCGATGCCCAGCACCGCCCAGCCCTCCTGCGGGCGGCCCTCCACGAGGATGCCGGCCAGCTTGGCAAACGCCGGCTTCTCGCCTGCGGCTTTATCGGCGTCGGTTGGGGCATCGGTTGGGATCACGATGTCGTTGGGCCACTTGATCTGCGCCTGCGGGCCCACCACGTCGCACACGGCCACCGCTGCGATCAGCGGCAGCAGCGTGGGAGGTGTGCGCAGCAGCAGCGACATCAACAGCGAGCTGCCGGGCGGCGCCGACCAGCTGCGCCCCTGCCGGCCGCGCCCGGAGGTCTGCTGGCGAGCGGTGACGAGCGTTCCGTGCGGCGCGCCGGCGACGGCCAGCTCGCGCGCGCGCTGGTTGGTGGAATCGGTCACGCGCAGGTGCACCCGCGGGCGTCCAAGCGGCTCGGGGGGCGCGGTCACGCCCGTGAGGATGAGTCTGCGAGGAGCGCGTCCACGAGCCCGTCCACGTCGTGCTGCTCGGCCTGCGCGTGGGGCTCCAAGCCGTGCTTGCGCAGCTCCTCGCTCGTGACCGGCCCGATCGACACGATGCGGGTCGCGGGTGACAGCGGCTGCCCGCCGACGGCCTGCAGGAAGAAGCGCACGGACGAGGCGGAGGTGAACGTGACGTAGTCCGCCGCGCATGCTGCCGTGAGCATGTCCTGGGCGAGCGGATCGACGACGGTCTCATACAGCGCCAGCACATCGACGTTGGCGCCTCGCGCGCGCAGCGCGTCGGGCAGCACATCGCGCGCGTCCTGTGCCCGCGCAACTAGCGCGTTCGTCACCGGTACATCGGTGAGCGCGTCCACAAGCGACTCGGCCACAAACCGCTCGGGCAGCACGTCCACCTGGATCCCGTGCTTGGCGAGCACCCGTGCGGTGCCGGGGCCGATGGCGGCAACGGTGGCGCCGGCGAAGGCCCGCGCGTCCAGGCCCTGCTCATGTAGCCGTGCAAATAGCGCGTCCACGCCGTTGGGGCTGGTGAGGCAGATCAGATCGTAGGGCGCCAGGTCGAGCTGCTGGACTGGCAGCTCGTTGATGCGGATCACGGGTGCCTGCACGGTGCGTGCGCCCAGGCGCTCCAAGCGCGTGGCCAGCCCGCTGGCCTGCGCGCGCGCGCGGGTGACCGCCACGGTGCGTCCCAGCAGCGGCTTGGGCTCGAGCCAGGAGATCTGCTCGGCCAGGGCGGCGGCCGGCCCGATCACGGTGATGGACGGCGCGCGTACGCTCTGCTCGCGCACGGTGTCGGCGATCGTGGCGAGCGTGGCGGTGACGGTGCGCTGGTCGGGCAGCGTGCCTTTTTCGATGACCGCGGCGGGCTCGTCGGGGCCGCGGCCGGCGTCGATCAGCGAGGCGGTGATGTGCGCCAGGCGGCGCACGCCCATGTACAGCACCAGCGTGCCGGGGAAAGCGGCTAGCGCCGGCCAGTCGATGGCCGTGTCCTCCTTGTCGGGGTCCTCATGCCCGGTGATCAGCGCCACCGCGCTTGCCAGCCCGCGGTGGGTGACGGGAATGCCGGCGTAGGCGCTGGCGGCCACGCCGGCGGTGACGCCGGGAACGACCTCGAAGGGGATGTGAGCGGCGCGCAGCGTGAGCGCCTCCTCGCCGCCGCGCCCGAACACGAACGGGTCGCCGCCCTTCAGGCGCACCACGCTCTTGCCTTCCTGGGCGCGCGCCACCATCAGTTGTTCGGTCTCCGCCTGAGGCACCGACGGCCCACCGCCCTCCTTGCCCACGAACAGCAGCTCCGCATCGGCGCGCGCGCCGTCCAGCGCTCCGGCGGGGATCAGCCGGTCGTACAGGATCACGTCCGCTTCGGCGATCAGCTCGAGCGAGCGCGCGGTCATCAGGCCGGGGTCGCCGGGGCCGGCGCCCACGAGGTAGACACGGCCGCTCATGTACCGACCGGCCAGTGCTCCACCTCGAGCTCCAGCATGGGAAAGTCCTTGGGATTGCCCGTTGCCAGGCGCGCGTTCACTCCGACGGCAGCCGCCGCGATCAGGCAGTCCGCCTGCGACAGCGTGGTCCCCCTGCTGGCAAAGTCCCTACGCCAGTCCCCGGCGCGTGTGCCCTCTGCTCGTCCGAGGGGCGCAAGCTGCAGGCCACGAAGCAGGCGCTGCGTGGCGTCCCGCTCGTGCTCTCGTATCCCGCGCATCACCTCCTCGATGTTCACTGCACAGATCCAGGGAATCTCCCTGGTTTCATGCAGTCCGCGCAGTCGCGTGGCAGCGTCGCGTCCACGCAGGGCGTCCACGAGAACAGTGGTATCCAGCAGAATTGGCAACTCTTGGTTATCCGTCGAGACAGTCGATGGCGGGACAGCTAGCCGACGCGAGCGGGATCGTTGCGCCGCTGTGCCCTGACCCACCCCGCGGGATCGGCGTCCCACTCATGTCCCGTGTCTGAGAGCGCCCCGAGACCGGCCTCGATGTCTTCCCATCGCCGCTCGTCCTCGAGTGCGTGACGCACTGTCTCGCTGATGAACGTACTGCGACGCCTTCGACCCACGCGCTGGTCGAGCTGCTCCACCAAACTGTCATCAAGGCTTATGTGCAAACGCATGGCCACAAGTTAGCACACAGACAATCACTGGTTTTAGCCACTCACGGTGTCGTCACCGCCATCTCCTCGGCCCGCTTCAACATCTCCCCGGCGCCGGCCGCGACCATTCGCTTCGCCACACGGCGTCCGAGCTCCTCGGGGTCGTAGAAGCCACCGATCAACTCATCGCTCAGCCAGGCCGACCCGTCTGGCAGCCCAACCCACGCGCGCAGGTTCAGGCAGCCACAACCAGCCGGAACGGCGTATGCGCCAAGCGGGGTGTGGCAGCTGGCGTCCAGCTGGCGCGCGAGCGCCCTCTCGGCCAGCAGGCACGCGAATGCGTCGGCGTCGGTGATCGCCTGCACCGCCGCGGCCACCCGGGCGTTGTCGGCCCGCCCCTCCAATGCCAACGTCCCCTGCCCCGGAGCGGGCACGAACTGCGCGGGATCTAGCACGCCGCCCACGTCAGCCTCGCGATCCAGTCGCTGCAGCCCGGCGCGGGCGAGCACGATGGCGCCGACCCCCTGCTCGCGCTCGGCCAGCTTGCGCAGGCGGGTGTCCACGTTGCCGCGCAGCGACACCACGTCCAGATCCTCGCGGGCGGCGCGCAGCTGCGCCACGCGGCGAATGCTGCTCGTGCCAACACGCGCGCCGCTGGGCAGCTGATCGAGCGCGGCCACGCCACACAGCACGTCCTCGGCGGACGCGCGCGCGGGCGCTCCCAACAGCGCCAGCCCGTCGGCCAGCTCGCCGGGCAGGTCCTTGGCGGAGTGCACCGCCAGGTCGATCTCGCCGCGTGTGAGCGCATCCTCCAGCTCGATCACCCAGCGCGACTTGTCACCGCCACGCTCGCTGCGGTCCCCGCTGGTCACGATCGGGACCACCTCGCAGTGGCCGATCAGATCGGCGATCAGGTTGGCCTGGGTCAACGCCAGCGCGCTGCCCCTGGTGCCTATGCGCATCAGCGCTCGTGGCGGCGACGGCGAAGGTCGTGCACCTCGGCCAACTCCGCTGTGGCCGGCTCGGCGTCGGAGGTGCCCTCCTCCAGCCCGAACAGCTCGCGCACGAGCTGCAGGCTGGCGTGGCCGCGGTCGCCGCTGACGCTGCGCAGTCGGATGGTGGGCTCGTGCAGCAGACGGCTCATCACCGCACGCGCGACCGCCTCGATGCGGGCCAGATCGCGCGGCGAGACCGACTCCCAGCGACCGGCGTTCTCCGCCAGCACCTGCTCCACGATCGCGTTGCCGTGCTCGCGCAGCGCGCTGACGGTGGGCAGCGTGTCGAGCTGGCCCAGCCAGCGGGCGAAGCGGCGGATCTCCTCCTCCACGATCTCCCGCGCCCTGGGCGCCTCCTCCTCGCGCGAGTTGAGGTTGCGTGCCACCACGGACTGCAGGTCGTCGATGTCGTACAGGCTCACGCCCTCCAGTTCCGAGCACGCGGGGTCGATGTCGCGCGGCACGGCGATGTCGATCAACAGCAGCGGTCGGAACTTGCGTTCGGCCATCACCAACTCGAGCTCCTCGCGGCCCACGATCGGATGAGGCGAAGAGGTGGAGGACAGCACGATGTCGGCGTGCAGCAGCTGCTCGGGGAGCTTGTCCAAGCCGACCACAGAGCCGCCGAAGCGCTGGGCCAGGCTGAGCGCACGGTCGGCGTGGCGGTTGGCCACGAACATCGTGCCGGCGCCCTGATCGGCCAGCGCGCGCGCGGTCAGCTCGCTCGTTTCACCCGCGCCGAGGATCACCACGTGGCGGTTCTCCAGGCCGCCGAGCACGCTCAGCGCGAGGTCCACGGCCACGGACGGAACGCTCACGCGGCTGGAGCCGATGCTGGTCTCCGAGCGCACGCGCTTGCCGGTGGTGAGGGCGGCGGAGAACAGGCGGTTGGACAGCGGCCCGGTGGCGCCGGCGCGCATCGCCGCCTCGTGGGCGCGTCTGACCTGCCCCTGGATCTCGGCCTCGCCCACGATCATCGAGTCCAGGCCGGCGGTCACGCTGTAGAGGTGGCGCGCCACGTCGCAGTTGCGCGGCGAGTAGATCGCGTCGGTGAGCTCGGTCGGGCGGATGTGCGCGCGGCTGGCCAGCAGGCCGAGCAAGTCTGACTCGGCGCGCACCGGGTCGCCGACCACCAGGTAGAGCTCGGTGCGGTTGCACGTGGACAGCACCACCGCCTCGCGCACCTCGGCGGTGGCGGTGGCCTGCAGGGCGAAGTCGGCCGCCTGCTCCTCGGTGAACGCCAGGCGCTCGCGCACGGCCACCGGCGCGGTCTTGTGCGAGATGCCCAGTGCCAGCAGCTCGCTCATACCGCTGTCGACTCGTGCTCGATCTGCTCGCTCGGCGCCTGGCCCTCGTCCGTACGCTCGGACAGAGCCAGCAGCTCGCCGAGATCGCGCTCCATGCGGGTCAGGCGCAGGGCCATGATGGCCACGTAGATCAGCAGGATGGCGAACAGCACCACGTAGGCGCCGGCCACGTACTTGCCGGCGGTGTGCAACGGCAGCGCTGGGGACTCGGCGAGGATGAGTAGCCCGCCCATCATGCGCGCGCCCGGGTCGCAGGCTGTGTGCTCTGCAGGCTTGGCACTGCGGTACGCGGTCGCCTGAGCGCTTCCTCGCTGTCGCCGGCCAGACGCCGGCGCAGCGCTTTGACCTGCTGGCGGGTGTGCTTGGCGGTCAGCTCGTACTTGCACAGCGTGGCGAACAGCAGCGCCAAGGCCAGCAGCGACACCAGGAACGTGAGCGCCATCGAGCCGGGCAGGTTGGACGTGCTGCCGAGCACGCGCGGGTGCAGATAGGCGGTGGACATGCGCACGGCGATGAAGTTCATCGGCACGAACGCGCCGGCGGTGACGGCGAACACGGACGCGTAGCGCGCCTGGCGCTCGGGGTCCTCTATGGCGAAGCGCAGCGGCTGGTAGGTGGCGTACAGCAGGAACACGATCAGGAACGACACCAGCGTGGGCTCGCTCCACACCCACCAGTGTCCCCACGAGCCCTTGGCCCAGATCGAGCCGGTGATCAGCGTGCCCACGCCGAAGATCAGGCTCATGTGGATGACCACGTAGGAGCGCATGTCCCACTTCGCCTCGCGCGTGCGCAGGTGCTGGATCGCGAACAGGCCGCCGAGCACGAAGCCGCACAGCGCGACGATGGCCAATGGCACGTGCACGTAGAAGATCTTCTGCAGGAAGCCCTGTTCGGCTTCCAGCGGGGCGTAGAAGAACACCAGCGCCAGCGAGAGTGCCATGGCGCAGACCGTGGTGATGCTCAGAGCCCGCAGGCCCTTCCCGTACATGGGCGGTTTAGTCCTCCAGGAGGAAATCGAACAGGGCGTAGGCGATCAGCCCGAACAACAGATCATAGAGGCCCAGCGTCAAAAGCCAGCGTGCGGGCGCTGCGGCTGCGTGCACGGTGTTCAGCGCCGGCGCGCTGGCGCGCGCGCCGCCGATCACGATCGGCACCATCAGCGGCAGCGCCAGCAGCGGCCCGAGCAGGTCGCGAGCGCGGGTGCGCACCGCCAGCGCCGCCACCAGCGTGCCGATCACCGCTACGCCCACGTCGCCCAGCGCCAGCGTCCCCACGAGGCTCCCCAACGCCGGCCCGAGCGGCGCGCCCAGCAGCAGCAGCGCAAACGCGGGCACCGCCACGATCTCCAGCGCCACCAGGAAGCCGAGCAGCGTGAGCACCTTGGCGATGAACATGGCGCTGCGATCGACGGGCGCCAGCAGGAACCCGTCGAAGCCGCCCTGCTCGGCGTCGGCCACGAACAGGCGGTTGATGCCAAGGATGGCGGCGAACAGCAGCGTCACCCACAGGATCCCGGCGGCCGTGTCGCCTTCAACGCTTGAGCGGTTGAGCGCGAAGTGGAAGACCACGAACGTGCTGACGGCGAACAGCGACATGCCGGGCACGGACTCCAGCGTGCGCAGCTCCACCAGCAGCTCCTTGCGCAGCAGCGCACCGACGGTGCGCGCGGTGCCGATGGTGCGCCTTGCAGCGCCGGCCGTGGGCTGCGCTCCGGACACGGCCTCGGCGGCCTCGATCGCGGGCTTCACCGGTAGAGCTCCTGGATCTCCGCCACGCTCACGTCCGCCGCGTCGCGCAGCAGCGCCTGCCGGCCGCCGCGCAGGCCCAGCACCATGTCGGCCTCGGACAGCCCGCCGCTGGGATCGTGGCTGCAGATCACGCGCGTGCGGCCGGAGGAGGCGCCGATCAGTGGCGCCACCAGCTCGATTGCGGCGGGGTCGAGGTTGGAGTGCGGCTCGTCCAGCAGCAGCAGCTCGGGGTCGTGCAGCACCGCGCGCGCCACCGCCACGCGCTGGACCATGCCGCGCGAGAGCGTGCGCAGCGGCTCGCCCGCGCGCGCGGACATTCCCAGCGCGTCGAGCAGCTCCTGCACGCGCTCATCGCCCACGCCGTGCAGGCGCGCGTGGAAGCGCAGGTTCTCGCGAGCGGTTAGCTCGCGATACAGCAGCGGCTCGTGTCCCAGCAGCCCCACGCGCCCGCGCACCGCCCACGCTTCGTCGGGGATGCTCGATCCCAGCACGCTCACCCTGCCTGCGTGCGGGCGCAGCAGCGTGGCCAGCACGCGCAGCAGCGTGGTCTTGCCTGCGCCATTGGGCCCGAACACAACCAGCGTGGCGCCCGCGGGCAGCGACAGCGACACGTCGCTCAGCGCTGCGCGTTCGCCGTAGTGCCGAGCGAGGCGCTCGAGTAGGAGCGCGGGCACGCTAAGGCTCTTACACCCGCATGGCGTGCGCGCTCTGCGCCCGCGAGATCAGCTCGCGCACGCCCTGCTCATCGCCGTCGCGCAGCAGCGCCACCGGGTCGGGCTGCCCATTGACGATCCCCTCGAAGAACTCCTTGCGGTCCTGGTAGGTGGGCAGCGTGCCCTTGGCCCAGCCGCGGACCTCGTTCAACAGCACCGCCAGGCGCGCGTACGGCTGGCCGAACTGCGCTTCGATCTCGCGCTTCATTCGCTTGGCCAGTGCCGGCGAGGCGCCGGCGGTGGAGATCGCGATCGCCAGAGGCCCGGTGCGCACGATCGCCGGCAGGATGAAGTTGCACAGCGGCGGCACGTCGACGATGTTGACCAGCATCGCCCGCCGCTCGGCGTCGTCGAACACGGCGATGTTCACGTCGGTGTCGTTGGTCGCGGCGATCGCCATGAACACGCCCTCCAGGTCGCTCGCGCCGGCGTAGGGTCGCTGCTCCCACACGATCGAGCCCTCGCGCGCGTAATCCGCGAGCGCCGGCTCGGCCTCGGGAGCGATCAGCGTGACCTGCGCCGTCGCAGGCCAGCAGGCCCTCGACCTTCTCCAGCCCGATCTCGCCGCCGCCGACGACCAGGCAACGCCGTCCGGTCAGCTTCAGGCAGGCGATGTAGAAGGGGGTGTCGAGCATCCCCTGCACGCAGCTCTGGTCACAGATCCCTCTGCGCAGCTGACAGACGCACTCCTTGCCTGCATAGGCCTGGGCGGGCATCGCTCAAGCCTAGCTGCAACCGCTGCCGGCGGCCGGGCGGCTAGCCCTTCGGCAGACCGCGCCCGAACGCGCGCGCACCCATGCGGGCGAGCGCCACCGCGCCCTGGCGCCACGCCCGCTCGCGGTCGGCGTCGCGCCCGGAGCGCAGCTTGGCCACCGCGCGCGCCGCGCCGGCGCTGGTGTCGTCGTGCGGTCCCCACCACAGGCCGCGGATGCCGGGTGGGTCCCACGTGATCAGCTTCTCCTGAGCGCACGCGCGCAGCCCGGCCTGGCCCGAGCGTGCGGCCGAGCCCGCCACCGGCGGCCGCGCCCCATGGCCCGCGCGAGACGGTGGGGCCGGGCAGGTGGTCGTTGAGCCACACCATCCCCGCGTGCAGCTCGCGCGCGATCGCGCACGCCGTGGTAGCGATCGGCCGTCCACACCGACGCGCCGAGGCCGTAGTCGCTGTCGTTGGCCAGCGCGATCGCCTCCTCCACGCTGTCGACGGCAGTGACCGCAAGCACCGGCCCGTCGATCGGCTCGCGCATCAGGCGCATCTGCTGCGGTCACGCCGGTGAGCACCGTGGGCGAGTAGAAAGCGCCGCTATCGCAGCCGGCTGGGTGCGCCGGCCCACCGCAGTGCATGGTGGCTCCCTGTGCCACAGCGTCGCGGACCAGCTCCTCGACGTGCTCGGTACGCCTCGCCGACGCCAGCGGGCCGACCTGCACTCGCGGATCGGCCGGGTCGCCGACGGTGAGCGCCCGCGCGCCGTGCACCAGGCCGGCGAGGAAGCGCTCGTGGCCTCGCGCATCACGTACACGCGCTCGATCGAGCCGCGCGCCTGCCCGGCGCCGGCGCAGCCGGCCCACAGCGCGCCGGCGACCGCCGGCGGCAGGTGCGCGTCGGCGAGCACCAGCATCGCGTCCTTGCCGCCGAGCTCCACGGTGACCTCCTTCTCGCGCGACACGCACGCCCGCGCCACCACCCGCCCGACGGCGGGCGAGCCTGTGAACAGGACCTTGTCCACCGGCGCCTGGGCCAGCGCCACGCCCACGTCGGCGCCGCCGTGGATCACCCGCACGAGGCCCTCCGGCAGGCCGGTGCGCGCCAGCACGCGCGCGATCCGCTCGCCGGCCAGGCACGCGCGCGCGGCCGGCTTGTACACCACGCCGTTGCCCGCCAGCAGCGCCCCCGCGATCTGCCCCAGCGGCTGCGCGAACGGCGCGCTGCCGGCGCCGATCACGCCAACCACCCCGTAGGGCTCGATAGGCGATGCGCGCGCGCTTGGCGATCGCCATCGAGCGGTTGATGCCCACGCGGCGCCCGCCCAGCACCTGCGCGCCGTCGTCGGCGATCCAGATCAGCGCGTCGATGGCGGCCAGCAGCTCGAGCGTGGCGATCTCCGCGCGCGGGCGGCCCTGCTCACGGGCGAGGCCGTCGCGCAGCTCGTCGAAGTCGTCGATCACCGCCTGGGCCATGCGGCGCATGTAGCGCGCACGGTCCTTGACTCGCAGCAGCGCCCACAGCGGCTGCACCTTGGCGACCGCGGAAGCGACCTCGGCCACGTCGGCGGGCAACGTGGCCGCCACGCTGCCCAGCGGCTCGCCGGTGGCGGGATCGTGCGCGTCCAGCTTCGGCCGCCGACGCGGAACGCGCCCGGGGATCGCTGGTGGAGGCGCTCATGGCAACCGATTATGGCCCTTCGCGCCCGCGCAGCCGGCGAACCTCGCGCAGCCGCTCGGCCAGCTTCCGCCTCGGCCTCGTCGGGCTCGTAGAAGCGCGCGCCGGCGACCGTGTCGGGCGCCAGCTCCTGGCGGGAGAGGTGTCCGGGCAGATCGTGCGGGTACTCGTAGTCCTCGCCCGCGGGGCCGCCCGAGCGCACGTCGCCCAGCGGGCCAGAGCGCAGGTAGCTGGGCACCGCCCCCGCGCCGTGCTCGCGCACGTGTCGCCTGGCCGCGCTCAGCGCGCGTCCGGCGGCGTTGGACTTGGGCGCCAGCGCCAGGTAGATGGCCGTCTGCGCCAGCGCATAACTGGCTTCCGGCAGCCCCACGTGCTCGACCGCAGCCGCCGCCGCGGTGGCCAGCGTGAGCGCGCCCGGATCGGCGTTGCCGATGTCCTCGGAGGCGAAGATGATCATCCGTCGCACGATGAAGCGTGGGTCCTCGCCGCCCTCCAGCATCACCGCCAGGTAGTACAGCGAGGCGTCGGGGTCGCTGCCACGAGTGGCCTTGATCCACGCGGAGATGTAGTCGAAGTGGCGGTCTCCGCCCTTGTCGTAGAGGATCGCCCGGCGCTGCAGCGCATCCTCCACGCGCTCGACCGTCACGCGCGCCTCGCCCAATCCCTGCGCGGTGGCACTGGCCAGCTCCAGCGCGTTCAGGGCGGTGCGCGCGTCGCCTTCGCTGCGCGCCGCCAGGAACTCGACCGCGCCATCGTCCAGCTCCAGCTCCGGTGCGGCCGCCCGGCGCAGCACGGTGGCAACCTCCTCGGCGGAGAGCGCCTGCAACCCATACACGCGCACGCGTGACAGCAGTGCGCCGTTGACCTCGAACGCCGGGTTCTCGGTGGTGGCGCCGATCAGCGTCAACAGGCCCTCCTCCACGGCTGGCAGCAGCGCGTCCTGCTGGGCCTTGTTGAAGCGGTGGATCTCATCCAGGAACAGCACAGTGCGTGCGCCGCTGGCGTCGCGGCGGTGAGCGGCACGCTCGATCGTGGCGCGCACCTCGGCGCGCCCGGCCTGCACGGCGCTCAGCTCCTCGAACGCCGCGCCGGAGCTCTCGGCCACGATCCGCGCGAGCGTGGTCTTGCCGCAGCCGGGCGGGCCGTAGAGCACCATCGAGTGTGGATGCCCCTGCTCGATGGCGGTGCGTAGAGCCGAGCCTGGCGCGAGCAGATGAGCCTGGCCGACGAACTCGTCGATGCCGTGCGGGCGCACCCGCACGGCCAGCGGACGCGCTCCCTTGGACGTGTCCATGTCGTGTTTCCGGCTGGACGAATCTGCGTCTGGACCGTCGTCGAAAAGGGTATCCATCACATTGAGTATTGCTCCTACGGTGACGAGTCCATTTGGACATCTGGAGGTTGCACGGGGGGGTTGGCGAATCTATAGTCCCGTGAACGAAGTTGACAAGTCCTTGACAGCCCATCTATATCCCACACGCGAGCGGGAGATCTCCCGCACATGAGCTTCGGCGGCGCGGAGGCGCTGCCCTCCGTCGCAGGGGGGCTGGAGTTCCTGGATGCGGGTGGGGACATCGCGGCGCGCTCGCCGCTGCAGCTGTTCTGGCGCCGGTTTCGCAAAGATCGCATCGCGGTCGCTTCGTTGGTCTTCATCGTGCTCCTGATCCTGGTGGCATTCGCGGCGCCACTGGTGGTAAGCCTGCTCGGGCTGCCCGGCCCCTACACCCAGAACCTCAACCTCACCGACTCGTTCGGCTCGCCGCTGGGGCCGACGGGCGCTCACCCGTTTGGCGTTGACCAGCTCGGAGAGGACGTGATGTCCCGCGTGATCTACGGCACGCGGGTCTCGCTCGAGGTCGGCATCATCGGCACCGGAATCTCGACCGTGATCGGCGTTGTGGTGGGCATAGTCGCGGGGTTCTACCGCGGATGGGTAGACATGCTGCTGTCGCGCTTCATGGACATCGTGCTGTCGATCCCGATCCTGCTGCTGGGGATCGGGCTGGGGGCGGCGTGCGCTGTGCGGGGGTGCATCAAAGGCACCGTCCAGCCGGGTGTGGGGACGATCATCTTCATCGTCTGCGTGGCCACGTGGCCGTACATCGGGCGCATCGTGCGGGGTCTCGTGCTGTCGATGCGCGAGCGCGAGTTCGTCGACGCCTCGCGTGCGCTCGGCGCCTCGGACATGCGGATCATGTTTCGCGAGATCCTGCCCAACCTGGCCGCGCCGATCATCGTCTATGCGAGCCTGCTGATCCCCACGAACATCCTGCTCGAGGCAGCGCTCTCGTTTCTGGGCGTCGGTGTGCGTCCACCGACCGCGAGCTGGGGGGCGATGATCGCCCAGGCCGCGCCGATCTTCAACACCGCGTGGTGGTTCATGGTCTTTCCGGGCATTGCGCTCGTGCTGACGGTATTGGCATTCAACTTGTTGGGCGATGGGCTGCAGGACGCCCTGAACCCGAGGAACGCCCGTTGAGGGCGGCGAACATACAACGAGGAGGCGTTTCAATGAAGTCGATCAGAAAGGCCATGGCCGTTGCGGTCATGGCCGGGCTCGCGCTGTTGCTGGCCGCATGTGGGTCCAGCAGCTCGACCACCAGCAGCAGCTCGGGCAGTCCCGCCAGCAGTGCCAGCGCGGCGCTCAGCACCGGCGGCTACAAAAGCCCGATAACGGAGCCGGAGTCCGGCAAGCGCGGCGGAACGCTGACGGTGCTTCAGGAAATCGACTTCGAACACCTCGATCCGGGCATCGCCTACTTCTCGGTCGACTACGCGGTCGTGTTTGCGACTCAGCGCCCGCTGTACTCGCAGAAGCCGAACTCGACCGAAGCGTCAGCCGACATGGCCGAAGGAGCGCCGGAAATCACGGACGGCGGCAAGACGGTGACGGTACACCTGAAGTCGGGCATTCACTTCAGCCCGCCGGTCAACCGCGAAGTGGTGGCCGAAGACGTCGCCTACGCGATCGAGCGCGGCGCCAACCCGAACGTCGCCAACCCGTACCTGCAGTCCTACTTCAAAACGGTCGAAGGCGTGCCCACCGCGACGGGGGGGCCGGTCAAGGGCATCGAAACGCCGAACAAGCACGAGATCGTCTTCCACCTGACCGAACCCAACGGCCAGCTCGTCGCGGACGCGCTGGTGCTGCCGTCGACGGCAGCGGTGCCCAAGGAATACGCGGAAAAATTCGACAAGAACAAACCGTCGAACTACGCCGTCAACCAGGTGGCGACCGGGCCGTACATGCTGAAGAACGACTCCTCGGGCAAGGTGCTCGGGATCGGCTACATCCCCGGCAAGTCGGCGACGCTGGTGCGCAACCCCAACTGGAACGCAAAGACGGACTACCGCCCCGCGTATCTGAACGAAATCGACATCAAGATCGGCGGCACGAGCGCCGTCATCGGTCGCCAGGTGCTCGAAGGAAGCGACATAGTGCAGAACGAATCCGCGGTTGCACAGTCGGCCGTCAGGATGGCAGCCGAAAAATACAAGTCCCAGCTGCAGATCTCACCGGGTGGTGGAGCTCACTACATCGGCGTCAACAACAAGGTCGGGCCGTTCAAGAACGTCAACCTGCGCAAGGCGTTCTGGGCTGCGCTCGACCGTCAGTCGATGGACAAGGCTCGAGGTGGCGAACTCGTCACGACCGTGGCCACTCACTTCATCTACCCGACGATCAACGGCTTCGAACAGTCGGGCGGCACGAAGGGACCGCAGGGAGCGCAGTTCGACTTCAACGCGCATCCCGAAGGCAGCACCGCGATCGCCGAAAAGTACCTGAAGCTCGCCGGCTACCCGAGCGGCAAGTACACGGGTGGTGAAACGATCACGGTCGTGGGTTCGACCGGCAACCCGCAGGAACAGGATGCGGAGATCGTCGAGCAGACGCTCAAGAGCCTCGGCTTCCCCGTGAAGTTCACGCTCGTGGAAGCCTCCACGATGTACGCGAAGTACTGCAACGTACCCAAAGAAGAGATAACCGTGTGCCCGAATGTCGGCTGGATCGCCGACTTCCCAGACCCGCAGACGGTGCTCGACATCACGTTCAACGGCAAATACATCAACGCCATCGGCAACCTCAACTGGAGCCAGACGAACGTGCCGAAGATCAACGCGGCGATGAAAGCCGCGGAGAACGCCGTCGGCAACGAAAACCGCGCCAAAGTGTGGGCGAAGATAGACGAAGAACTCGTCGAAGACGCGGCCGCGATCCCGTTTGACTGGGACAAGCAGGCGGGCATCGAGGGCACCGGCGTCAACGGTGTCGGCGACATCTGGGACGTCGGCGAGTGGGACTACAGCTTCACCTCACTGAAGTAGCTGTACGCGGCAGGAGGGGCTCCGCTGCGCGCGGGGCCCCTCGGCCGTAGTTCCCATCTCCGTCCCACGAGAAGGTAGAGAAAGCACGTGATTCGCTACATCATCCGCCGGCTGCTGATCGGGGTTCTGATCCTGATGATCGTGTGCGCGCTCACGTTCGTGTTCTTCCGGGTGCTGCCAACCGGCAATCCCGCGCTGCTGCGCGCCGGACGCGATCCGCAGAAGAACCTGATCAAAGAGATCGAAGGCGTGCTCGGGCTGAACAAACCACTGTACGTGCAGTTCTGGGACTACATGAAGGAATTCTTCCTGCACTTCAACCTTGGCTACAGCTACTACAGCCAGGAGTCTGTGCGGGCGCTGATCGCCGAACGGCTGCCGGCCACGCTCTCGCTCACGGTCGGCGCGGCGGTGCTGTGGGTGCTCGGCGGGCTCAGCGTCGGGATCATCTCGGCGCTGCGCCGGCACTCGATCGTGGACCGTCTGTCGATGGGCTCGGCGCTCTTGCTGCTGTCGGTGCCCGAATTCTGGCTCGGCTTCGTGTTCCTGCTGCTGTTCGCCAACGACATCGGCAAATTCAAGATCCTGCCTGGAGCAGGCAGCTACGTCGGCTTGACCTACGACCCGTGGAAATGGTTCATCTCGATGATCATGCCGTGGATCGTGCTGGCGGCCGGCTCGGCCGCGATCTACGCGCGGCTGATGCGCAGCAGCCTGAGCGAGACCATGCACGAGGACTACATCCGCACGGCGCGCGCCAAGGGACTGCGCGAACGGGCGGTCGTGCGCCAGGGCGTGCGCTCTGCCATCAACCCGATCTTCACGCTGCTGGGGCTGGAAATCGGGATGCTGCTGGGAGGCGCGGTGCTGGTGGAGACGGTGTTCAACATCCCCGGGATCGGTGTGGAGAACTTCAAAGCGATCCAGTCCTCGGACTTCCCGGTGGTGCAGGGAACCGTCCTGCTCGCCTCCGCCTTCATCATCCTCGCGAACATCGTGGTCGACATCGCCTACGCGTATCTCGATCCAAGGGTGCGTTACGAGTGAGCAGCACCGAGCCGCTGCTTCGGGTCGAGGACCTGCGCGTCGAGTTTCCCACCGAGGATGGCGTGGTGCACGCCGTCGACGGCATCACCTACCAGGTGCATGCCGGGCGCACGCTGGGGATCGTGGGCGAGTCCGGCTCCGGCAAGACGGTCTCCTCGCTGACCACGCTCGGGCTGACGCGCCTGCAGGGCGCGCGCATCTCCGGGCGGATCCTGTTCGATGGACGCGATCTGGTGGCGCTGCCCGAAGATCAGCTGCGCGCGATCCGCGGCAACGACATCGCGATGGTCTTCCAGGACCCGCTGTCCTCGCTGCACCCCCTGTACAAGGTCGGCAAGCAGCTGACCGAGGCGGTGCGCACGCATCGCGACGTGTCCAAGAAGCAGGCGCGCGAACGCGCGATCGAGCTGCTCGGGCTGGTGGGCATACCCGACCCAGGCAAACGCGTGGACCAGTTCCCGCACGAGTTCTCCGGCGGCATGCGACAGCGCGTGATGATCGCGATGGCGCTGGCCAACGAGCCGAAGCTGCTGATCGCCGACGAGCCCACCACCGCGCTGGACGTGACCGTGCAGGCGCAGATCCTGGCGCTTATGGAACGCCTGCAGCGCGAGCTGGGGATGGCGATCATCATCATCACCCACGACCTGGGCGTGGTGGCGGAGATGGCCGACGACATCGCGGTCATGTACGCCGGGCGGATCGTGGAGACCGCGTCGGCCGAGCTGCTGTTCTCCAAACCCCAGCATCCGTACACGTGGGGCCTGTTGAAGTCGATCCCCACGCTGACGGGCACGCGCGATGAGGATCTGGTGCCGATCCCCGGCACGCCGCCCAGCCTGATCCACCCGCCGCCGGGCTGTCACTTCAATCCACGCTGCGCCTTCTCTCAGCCCGACCACGCCCGTATCGACCCGCAGCTGGAGCCGGTGCCCGGCGAGCCCAGCCACCACGTCGCCTGCCTGCTCGACGCGGACATGCGCAAGGAGCTGTGGGAGCAGCTGCGCTCCGGCAAGACGCCTGCGCAGGCGCGTGCGCTCGTCGGCGAGCCGGAGGCGCAGCCGTGAGCGCGCTGGTTGAGGTCCGCGACCTCGTCAAGCACTTCCCCATCAGCCGCGGGATCATCATCCAGCGCAAAGTCGGCGCGGTCAAGGCGGTGGACGGCATCAGCTTCGAGATCGAGCGCGGCGAGACGCTGGGGATCGTGGGCGAGACGGGCTGCGGCAAGAGCACCACGGCGAAGCTGCTGATGCGCCTGCTGCAGGCCACCTCCGGCGAGATCCTGTTCGAAGGGCAGGACATGACGCGCGTCAAGGGCGCGCAGCTGAAGGCGATCAGGCGCGAGGTGCAGATGATCTTCCAGGACCCCTACTCGTCGCTGAACCCGCGCAAGACGATCGGCTCGATCATCGCCGAGCCGTTTGCCATCCACGGCCTGCACACGGGCAAGGGCGAGCGCAAACGCGTGGTACAGGAGCTGATGGAGACGGTGGGGTTGAACCCGGAGCACTACAACCGCTATCCGCACGAGTTCTCCGGCGGGCAGCGCCAGCGGATCGGCGTGGCGCGCGCGCTGGCCCTGAAACCGAAGCTGCTGATCGCCGACGAGCCGGTGTCGGCGCTGGACGTGTCGATCCAGGCGCAGGTGCTGAACCTGCTGCGCGACCTGCAGCGCGACCTCGGCCTGTCGGTGGTGTTCATCGCCCACGACCTGTCGGTGGTGCGGCACATGTGCGACCGCGTGGCGGTCATGTATCTCGGCAAGATCGTCGAGATCGGCAGCGGCGATGCGCTTTATCAGTCCCCGCGTCACCCCTACACCGGTGCGCTGCTGGCCGCCGTCCCGGTGGTCGACCCTTCGCGTCACGGCGAGCAGCGACACCTGCTCAGCGGCGACGTGCCGAGCCCGGCCAACCCCCCAAGCGCCTGTCGCTTTCACACGCGCTGTCCAAAGGCGCAGGAGCTGTGCTCGATCGATGAACCGCCGCTCAAGGACAGGGGCACGGGCACGCGCGTCGCCTGTCACTTCCCGCTCAGCGGCGAGGAGATCGAGCAGATCGGCGTACGATCTGCGCAATGAGCGCCCGCGACCATGCAGCCGAGGCCGAGGAGCTGCTCAGCGGGCTGATCCGCTTCAACACAGTCAACCCGCCCGGCAACGAGCTCGCCGCGCAGGAGTACCTGGCCAACCACCTCAGCGCAGCCGGCTTCGAGTGCGAGCTGCTGGGCGCCGAGCCGCAGCGTCCCAACCTGGTGGCGCGCCTGCGCGGGCACAGCGAGGATGGGCCCACGCTTTGTTATCTCGGCCACGTGGACACGGTGCTGGCGGACGCCTCAGACTGGACGCGCGACCCGTGGTCTGGAGACATCGCCGACGGTTTCCTGTGGGGCCGCGGAGCGCTTGACATGAAGTCGCAGGTGGCCGCCGAGATCGCCGCCGCGGCATCGCTGGCGCGCTCGGGCTGGCGTCCGGCGCACGGCGAGCTGTTGATCGTGGCGGTGGTCGACGAGGAGACCGGCGGCTCGCTGGGAGCGCAGTGGATCACCGAGAACCACCCCGAGAAGGTGCGCTGCGACCTGCTCGTCAACGAGGGCGGCGGCGCCTTCTTCGAATACGCCGGCAAGCGCCTCTACGGCGTGTGCTGCGCCGAGAAGGGCGTGTTCCGCTTCACAGTCACCACCGACGGCGTGGCCGGGCACGCATCGATGCCGAGCATGGGCGAGAACGCGCTGCTGAAGATGGCGCCCGTGCTGGAGCGCCTGGGCGCCGGGCAGCCCGCCTACCGCCCAACCGAGGTGCCGCGTGCGTTCCTGGCCGGGATCGGCGAGGACCCCGACGATCCCGAGGGCTCGCTGGCGCGGCTGCGCGACGCCGATCAGATGCTGGCCACGATGTTCGAGCCGATGCTGGGTGTCACGTTCACGCCCACGCGCATCAAAGCGTCGGAGAAGATCAACGTGATCCCCAACCGCGCCGAGCTGAAAGTCGACTGTCGCGTGCCCCCGGGCCTCGAGGAGCAGGCGGTGCTGGACGGCATCGAGGAAGTGCTGGGCGACGGCCCCTGGCGCATCGACTTCACCGAGCGCGTGAGGGGCAACGGCTCGCCGATCCGCTCGCAGCTGATGGACACCATCTCTGCTTGGATCGCCGAGCAGGACCCTGGTGCGCAGGTGGTGCCGGTGGTGCTCCCCGGCTTCACCGACTCGCGCCACTTCCGCCTGGCGTTCCCCGAGTGCGTGGCCTACGGCTTCTTCCCGCACCGGCACCAGTCACTGCTCCAGACCGCGCCGCTGATCCACGGGGCGGACGAGCGCATCGACGTGCGCGACCTGGCGTTCGCGACGAAGCTGTTCGAAGATCTGGCCGTGCGAATCCTGGGCTGAGACGGTCGCCGCTCGACAAGCGCGGGCAAAACACGCATAATCGGCTCAGATGCCAAGGATGGTACGAGCGGAGAGGACGTACGGATGAGCAAGGAAGCAACGGCCGCGGCGAGCGACGCTGCAGCGAAGCACGCGGCCACTGTCGCCAGCCACGCGCTGACCCACCCGATCGTTCACTCGGTCGTGCCTGCGCCCCCGGGCGAGTCCTTCACCCAGGAACTGCAGACGTGGGCGCTCAACTGGGAGCCCGTGTTCGGGATCCTGTTCTTCGTAGCGATCATCCTGGTGATGTGGCGGATGCTGAAGGTGATGCCGCGCGTCAAGCCGCAGCGCATCAAGCCTTCCACCAAGCAGGCGGTCACGTTCGCCGACGTGGCGGGCGTGGACGAGGCCAAGGCCGAGCTGCAGGAGATCGTGGAGTTCCTGCGCGACCCCAAGTCCTTCCAGGCGCTCGGCGCCAAGGTGCCCAAGGGGATCCTGCTGCACGGACCGCCGGGCACGGGCAAGACGCTGCTGGCCAAGGCGGTGGCCAACGAGTCGGGCGCGCAGTTCTTCGCGCAGTCGGCGGCATCGTTCGTGGAGATGTTCGCCGGCCTCGGCGCCGCGAGGATCCGGCGCCTGTTCGACATCGCGCGCAAACACGAACCGGCGATCATCTTCATCGACGAGCTCGATGCGGTGGGCGGACGGCGTGGCATGGACATCTCCGGCGAGAAGGATCAGACGCTCAACCAGCTGCTTGTGGAGATGGACGGCTTCGCCTCCAGCGGCCGCGTGGTGGTGATCGCGGCGTCGAACCTGCTGGACAAGCTCGACCCGGCTCTGCTGCGCCCGGGCCGCTTCGACCGCCAGGTGTTTGTGGCGCCGCCGGACGTGAAGGGCCGCGTGGGGGTGCTGGAAGTGCATACCCGCCAGAAGCCGATGAAGGACGTGGACCTGCAGGTGGTGGCGCAGCAGACCAGCGGGCTGACGGGTGCGGACCTGGCCAACATCTGCAACGAGGCGGCAATCTTTGCCACCAGACGCGGCTCCAAGACGATCGGCATGCGCGACTTCGACTCCTCGCTGGAGCGCGTGATCGCGGGCGTGCAGTCCAAACGTGTGCTCAACGCGCACGAGAAGCGGGTGGTGGCCTACCACGAGGCCGGGCACGCGCTGTGCGGGGAGCTGCTGCCGTCGGTGGACCGCGTGCACCGCATCTCGATCGTGCCGCGCGGACGCGCGCTCGGGTACACGCTGAACCTGCCGGCCGAGGATCGCTACCTGAAGACGCGCGAGGAGCTGCTCGACTACATGACCACGCTGCTCGGCGGGCGCGCATCGGAGCAGATCGTGTTCGGCGCCATCACCACGGGCGCCTCCGACGACCTCAAGCGCGTGGCCGACATCGCCCAGTCGATGGTGCACGACTACGCCATGGGCACCGCCGGCGTGGGGCGCGCACCGGACGGCGACGTGAGGCTGTCGGAGACCACGCTGCGGATCCGCGACGAGGAGCGCCAGGACCTGATCGACGAGGCCAGGCGCGCGGCGCAGAAGCTGATCATGGCCCACCGTACGCAGCTGGACGCGCTGGCCAACGAGCTGCTGGAGCGCGAGGTGCTGGAGCGCGACGCGATCGACCGCATCATGGCCGGCGTGCCGCGCATGCAGCGCGCCCCCGGCCAGGGCCTGCAGGTGGTGGCCGCCAGCCAGGCCCATCAGCCGCCGCCGGCGCCGCGCTCGATCACGCTTCCCGATGTCACCGACGAGGATTGAGCGCCGACGGCTATACACTGCGGCGAGTGTTCAGCCGCATAGACCACATCGGGGTAGCCGTACACGAGATCGAGCCGGCGCTCGAGCTCTACCGCGACAGCTTCCAGCTGGTGCTGGCCCACCGCGAGGTGGTGCAGGAGCAGGGCGTGGAGGCGGTGCTGCTGGACGTGGGCGAGAACCACGTGGAGCTGCTGGCGCCGCTGGCGCCGGACACGCCGGTGGGCAAGTTCCTCGCCAAGCAGGGCCCCGGGCTGCACCACGTGGCCTACCAGGTCACCGACATCGAGGCCACGCTCGAGGCGCTCAAACTGGCTGGCATGCAGATGATCGACGAGTCGCCGCGCGTCGGCATCCGCGGCTCGCGCGTAGCGTTCATGCACCCGCGGGCCACCGCCGGAGTGCTCACAGAGCTGGTCGAACCGGCCGCTTCCACAGGAGGTCACTGATGCCCGGTACCCGTCGCGCCAACATCGGCTTTCAAGGCGGCCAGGTGCTCGCCGTGAAATTGACCGACGAGGAGCTCGCAAAGCTCAACAACGCCCTCGGCAGCGTGGGCTGGCACGAGACCCAGAGCGAAGACGCCACCATCCGCGTGGATCTCAGCCAGGTGGTGTACGTGAGCGCCGAGAGCGACGAGCAGCGCGTCGGCTTCGGTTGAGAGCGCCGGCCGGCGTCGGGGCTCCACTGCCTTGAACCTGGACGAGGCGCTGCTGCGGGCGGCGCGCACGCGAGGCCACACCCCTCAGGTCGAGCGGGCGGTGGCGCAGTTCTCAAAGCTCGGGGAGCACGCCGGGGTGTGGCTGGCGATCGGAGTCGTCGGCTGGACGGTCGAGCGAGGGCGAAGGCCCGAATGGCGTCGCGCGCTGGGCGCGGTGGCGGGCACCTACGTGCTCAACACCGCGCTCAAGCAGGTGGTGCGCCGCAAGCGTCCCCAGCTAGAGGGTCTGCCGCCGTTGACGGGCACACCCACACAGCTGAGCTTTCCCAGCGCCCACGCCGCCACGTCGCTCGCCGGCGCCCGCGTCTACTCGCAGCTGGGGCTGCCGGGAGTGCCGTTGTATGGGCTGGCGCTATCCCTGTGCGCTTCGCGGCTGTATCTCGGGGTGCACTACCCATCTGACGTCTTCGCCGGCGCGGCACTCGGCACCGTGCTGGGGACCGCAGCGTGTAGTTGACGGTCAGGCCGCTACGCCACGGGGCTTGGTAGGTCTGGGAAGCGCGTCCAGAACCGGCTTAGGCAAGCGCTTGCTCGCCGCCCAAATCTCGACTGCCACGATCTCGTCCGTCGCTTCATCGTGGTCGATGAGGCCCCACTCGACCTCCTCGCTTACGACGCGCTCGGAACTCCCCGTTGGCAGCCAGGCGATATCGGCGTCTGGGTCGTAATAGGCATACATGGAGTTCACTTAGGATAGCCCTCCGAGGCATGTCGGATGCGGGGTCGGCGCTTGGTCCAAACGCTGACGATTCGGATGGCACCGAGAGTTTTCGAGTGGTCGTACACGACCACGAAGCTGCCTGCATCGACGCGCCATGCCGCTCCTCCTCTGTTTATTTCACGGATGGGGTGGAGCTCTCGAACGGCAAGCTCTACACGCTCACGAGTCAGTCCGCGCTGGGAGAGGCGCTCTTCGGCGTGGAGGGTCCAGGTCACTCGCTCGTGTTCCATATCTGCCGAAGCTACGCGGCGCTTGGGATGGCTGGGTGAGCTCTCGCCCCGATCCCTGCCAAGATGCGCCGGTGAGCACGAGAATCGGGATCGTGGGTATGCCCAATGCGGGCAAGTCCTCGCTGTTCAACGCTCTGACCAAGGCGGGCGCGGAGGCGGCCAACTATCCGTTCACCACGATCGAGCCCAACGTGGCGGTGGTGCCGGTGCGCGACGAGCGCATGGAGCAGGTGGCGGGGACGCTCGGCTCCTCGGAGATCGTGTGGGACACGGTCGACTTCCACGACATCGCCGGCCTGGTTGCGGGGGCGCACAAAGGCGAGGGCCTGGGCAACAAGTTCCTGGCCAACATCCGCGAGACCCACGCGATCGTGCACGTTGTGCGCGCGCACAACGACGAAAACGTGATCCATCCGGAGGGCAGGGTGGATCCGCTGGCGGACATCGAGACGATCGAGACGGAGCTCGTGATGGCGGACCTTGACGCGGCGGAACGCCGGGTGGACAAAGTCGGCAAACAGGCACGCGGCGGCGATCGCGTGGCCATCGCCGAGGAGGCGTGGCTGCACCACGTGATCGAGGCGCTGCAGGCTGGCCGCCCGGCGCGTACGGTGCCGGTGCCGGAGGATGCCCCCAATGCGGCACGCGACCTGGGCTCGCTGACGAGTAAGCCGGTGCTGTTCGTGGCCAACGTCGACGAGGGCTCCGAGGAGATCCCCCCCGTTGTGGCCGAGCACGCCGCAGCGCAGGGCGCGCGCGCGGTGGCAGTGTCCTCGCGGATCGAGGCCGAGCTGTCCGAGCTGGACGACGAGGACGCCGCAGCCATGCGAGAGGAGCTCGGCGTATCCGAGTCCGGCCTGCAGCGCGTGGTGCGCGAGGCGTTCGCTCTCCTGGACCTGATCGCGTTCTTCACCGCCGGCGAGGGAACCATCGCTCAGTCCTGGCACCTGCGCCGCGGCCTCACTGCCTGGCATGCCGCCGGCCAGATCCACACCGACATCCAGAAGGGCTTCGTGCGCGCCGAAGTGATCGGCTGGAAAGAACTCGTCGAAGCAGGCGGCTACGCCGGTGCACGCGACCGTGGCACGCTGCGCGTGGAGGGCCGGGACTACGTGATGAACGACGGGGACGTAATCACCGTCAAGTTCACGCCGTAATCCGCTAGATATGAGTTGACAGCCGCTCGGCCAACCGTTTCATTCCCAGCTTGCGCGCTGCGGCCGCGCCGCCCGCGAAGTCGGTGCCGTGATCCGGCGGCAGCTCCACCTCGATCCGCTGCAGCGTGGCTATCTCCCTGAACGTGCGCAGCAGCTGCTCGTTCTCGCGCAGCGCAGCCGCCGTCCGCGGGCGCATGCCCGACTCGCCCCTGGCCGCCTCCAGTACACCCTCCAGCGTCCCATGCGCCCGCAGCAGCTCAGCAGCCGTCTTGGCGCCGATCCCGGGAGCACCAGGAAGGCCGTCCGAAGGGTCGCCGCGCAGCGCAATGAAGTCCGCCACCTGCTCGGGGTCCACGCCGTAGCGCTCGCGCACCTCACCAGGGTCGATCTCCGCCTGCTCGGAGCCCTTGCGCAGATCCACAACCGACACCCGATCGCTGACCGCGCCATACAGATCGCGGTCGCCCGTCAGCAGTAGCGCCCGCCCGCCGCGCTCCCGCTCCGCCTGCGCAAACGAAAACATCACGTCGTCCGCCTCCAGCTCGGCGCTGGTGCTCACCGTCCAGCCCATGCTCGCCAGCAGCGCCGGAGCCTTGTGCCACTGCGACGCCAGCTCCGCCGGCATCGGCTCGCGCTGTGCGTGATAACCGGCGTACAGCCGCACACGGTAGTCCGCCTCCTCCGCGCCCATGCACGCCACCACGCCGCGCACGCCCCGCGCCGGCAGGCGCGCATCAACAACGGAAAGAACCGCGTTCACCGTACCCAGCAACGCGTTCACCGGCTCGCCGTCCGCGCCCACGATCGATTTGGGCAGGCCGAAGTACGACCGGTACAGCAGCCACGGCACGTCCGCGATCAGCAATGGGTCAGGCATCCGCTCAGCCTAAGCGGCCGCCAAGACGCTCAGCCCATCAGCATCCAGCAGTTTTCCGTCCAGTAGAAGCGATTGGGGCCGCTCATCAGCCTGCTGGGGAGATCCAGCGTGGCGTAGTCGCCGCGCACGCTTCCCCGCCGTTGTGCGTCAGCTCCGCCGTCACAAAGCGGGTCGCCGCCCTGCGCACCCATGCGATCTGTTCCGCCGTGCCCACCGAGTGGGCCGCCAGCGCGCTCGCCGGCGCCAACAGCGCAGCGCCGCACACCAGCGTTGCCATCGTGGAGCGAAACCGCATGGACGCCATGCTAACCCGCCGTCACCCCGCCGGTGCCCACAGTGGACACACTGGCAGCCGGCGCCGATGCGCCACCCTGCGGGGAGTTCGTCGGGGTGGGGGCCGGCGGTGCAGCCGGCGCCGCTTCCGTGCCCGACGGCTGGCCCGCCGACGGCGCAACCCCGCTCACATCCGGCTCGGCGGTAACGCGCGCTCCGCGCTTCACGCTGAAGAACGCCCACGTGCTCGTCAGCCCCAGTCTGCCCGCCAGTTCCGGGCCGCTCACCTTGCTCGCTCCTCGCGAGCCCAGCACCTCCGCTGACACGATCCGTGGCGACACGCCCCGCCTGAGCACCTCGATGCCGCGCAACGAGCCCTTCACCAGCCCGCTCAAGCGCGCCGCCGCCGCCGTGAAGCCGAGGCTCAGCTTCCAGCTGGACGCCTTCGTTTCATACGCGTCCGGCACGCCCACCAGCCACGGCTCCGCTTCCGCGCCCACGAACGAGTCGGCGATGTTCTCCGTCATGCCGCCCGAGCTGGCAAAGAAGTACGTCGTCACCGGCTGGCCCGCGTAATCCACAACCTGCCCCGCCGTGGCCGCCACCGCCGCGTTGCTGCTGGCAGTTTCCGCCGCCACGCCCAGGTACATCTGCGAGCGCGTGTCCGAGTACACGTTGAAACGCGACCCGCCCGCATGCGACGTCAACGCGTAGGAGCGGCTGGCGATCGCCTGCGCCTCCAGCGCCGCCAGCGGCCAGCTGGACGGCATCTCCGCCGCCACCACCCCGCGCACGTAACGTTCGATCGGCACGCTCACCACCCTGTTGCCCTCCAGCACCTTGATCACCGCATGCGCCGGAGCCTGCCCGATGGTGGTGCCCGTGTAGTAGTGCGCCAGGATCGCCGCATCGCTCCAGCCGTGCTGCGCATAGCCGAGCGCTCCCTCCTGGCTCATGCCCACCCCGTGCCCGTCGCCCGCGCCTTCTATCAGCAGCGTCGACGCGCTCGCCGGAGCGGCCCACAGCGCCAGCGCCGCGGCCGCTCCCAGCAGCAGTCGTGCCAACCCACTTCGCGCGCCCTGTTGGGCGCCTGCGCGGTGATAGGTTGACGTGATGGTCGACATGACTTCAAACAGCAACCCGCGCCGCGCGTCAAGGTCGCGCAGTCCCGAGGAGCCGATAGACAGATGTTCGGTCGCTCACAAGCTGTGGCTGAGGCCTGCACGATGACTGGCGCGCCCCACGAGCGCGCCGTCCTCGAGCGGGTGCCCACCGAGCTGTTCATCGGCGGGCATTGGCGCGGGGCCAGCGGCGGCGGAACGCTCGCCGTGGAGGACCCCGCCACCGGTGAGCCGCTGATCCACGTCGCCGACGCCCAGCCACAGGACGCGCTCGCCGCGCTCGACGCCGCCGCTGCCGCGCAGGGCGAGTGGGGCGTGCACCCGCCGCGCGAGCGCGGCGAGATCCTGCGCCGCGCGTATCAAGCGATCGTCGATCAGGCCGACGAGCTGGCGCTGCTGATGACGCTTGAGATGGGCAAGGCGCTGGCAGAGTCCAAGGCCGAGATCGCCTACGCCGCCGAGTTCTTCCGCTGGTTCTCCGAGGAGGCCGTGCGCATACACGGCCGCTACATGGTCAACACCACCGGCAACGGCCGCATCCTCACCATGCGCCAGCCCGTCGGCCCGTGCGTGTTCGTCACCCCCTGGAACTTCCCCACCGCCATGGGTACCCGCAAGATCGCCCCCGCCATCGCCGCCGGCTGCACCATGGTGGTAAAGCCCGCCCAGCAGACGCCGCTATCCATGCTCGCGCTGGCCAAGATCCTGCAGGAGGCAGGGCTGCCCGACGGCGTGCTCAACGTCATCACCGCCAAGCGCTCCGGCGAGGTGATCGAACCGCTGCTCAAGGACCCGCGCACGCGCAAGCTGTCGTTCACCGGCTCCACCGAGGTGGGACGCAAGCTGATCGAACAGTCCGCCCAGCAGGTGCTGCGCGTGTCCATGGAGCTCGGCGGCAACGCCCCCTTCCTGGTGTTCGCCGACGCCGACCTCGACGCCGCGCTCGACGGCGCCATGCTGGCCAAGATGCGCAACGTCGGCGAGGCCTGCACCGCCGCCAACCGCTTCCACGTGCACCAGTCCGTCGCCGAGCAGTTCGCCGCCGGGCTGGCCGAGCGCATGGGCAGGCTCAAGCTCGGCCGCGGCACCCAGCCCGACGTCGACGTCGGGCCGCTGATCGACAGCGCACAGCGCGACAAGGTCACCGAGCTCGTCGACGATGCCGTCGGCCGCGGTGCCCAGGTCCTCACCGGCGGAGCGCAGCTCGACGGCGCCGGCTACTTCTTCCAGCCCACCGTGCTCAGCGGTGTGCCCGATGACGCACGCCTGCTCAGCGAGGAGATCTTCGGGCCGGTCGCGCCTGTGGCCACGTTCGCCACTGACGAGCAGGCGCTGGCGGCCGCCAACCGCACCGAGTACGGCCTGGTGGCCTACGTGTACACCCGCGACCTCGAGCGTGCCTTCCGCGTGTGCGAGGGCCTGGACACCGGCATGATCGGACTCAACCAGGGCGTCGTGTCAAACGCCGCCGCCCCCTTCGGCGGCGTCAAGCAGTCCGGCTTCGGGCGCGAGGGCGGCTTCGAGGGCATCTCCGAGTACCTCGAGACCAAGTACGTGGCGCTGGCGCTCTGAGCGGCCGGCCAGATAGTCGGTGGTCGGTTAGCGGATCAGCCAGCGCGGACGCTGGCCGGACGCATAGGTCGTGGCAGCTGCGGTCGCCACCGAGGGCCGAGCGGCAGCGATCACTTCCCTGGCGCGATCGATCCCTGCCACGTCCCGGTCGAACACCGGCACACAGAATCCGTCGGGCTGCGACCATGCGGCAGAGGGGACCAGGATCGCCTGCCATTCCAAGAGCGACGCCAGCTTCGCCAGCTCTGGACAATCGCCATACGCGGGTCCGTCGGCCGTGAAGCTGGCCGTGTCAAAGCCAGATCTGCCCAAAAGGGTGGAGGCCCATTCGCTCGTGAGGTCCGCGAGCCGCTCGAACGTCAAGGTGAACTCGAAAAGGGCTCGAGCGCTCACCGCCAGCTCCAGCCCGCCGAGCGCCACCAACCCGGCGTCATCGAGACCCACGCCCCCCGTGGGGTCTGCGTTGGCCACGTCGGTCGCGTGGTTGCGACAGTACTCAGCCCACGCCACAGCTGCCGTCGTGGCCGTGTACAGCGTCCAATCCGTGGGCCACCGACCCTCGCGGCGGACGAATAGGGGATTCGGTGGCGCACCATCTGGTGGCAGCCATACGTGGCGGTAATAGACGGTGAGAGTTGTGCGCAGGACTGGAAGCTGGCGCAGCGGCGCGAGATCGAGTGGCACAGTCTTATGTGGACGGCGAGCCTTCGTATGCGCGCGCTTCCGCGACAACGCCCTCAACATCGCCAGCGGCAAGTCGTTCCAGTCGAGTTGGTTCACCGGCCGTGAACCACCGCTGAACGCCTGCCGGGCCGAGGCCTCCGACAAGGCTCAGCCCGATCGAGCGCAGCCTTTGGAAGAACTCCTCACGATGCTGGGGGACGCTCCCAGCCCGCCAGCTCGCCACAGCTCGCTCGCTCACGCGAGTGGCCTGTGCGATTTGCCCGAGCGTCAGGCCGGTTACAGCGCGAGCGTCCTCAAGGAGCACGCCGGTCAGCTCGGGCACCATCGGCCTTGCCACCGTAATCGCCGGGACCTTCCGCGCAAGAGCGGCCGCGTAACTCTGGAGGGAATCGCCCGGCAGGACCGGCGTGGTGGTGGCCGCAGCTCGGTCAACGATCACTATGCCCCACATATCCGCCAGGCTTGCCTTGGCGGCGAAGAACATTCCGCCGTACTCGTCGCCGGTTGCCAGATCACCGAACCACCTCTCGATTACGTCCGTATCGCTCTCGCGATATCTGAGCGATCCGGTTACACCTGGGCTCTGATCAACAGGCATCCTGTCATCCCTCCTGCTTGAGCTCGGTCAGGTAGGTGCGTGCCAAAGACCATACGAAGAAGCGCTCGATCAGCGCGTGAAAGCCTTCAACGGTCTCGATTGCCCGAGCTGGATCGAAGGCGTGATCGCTCTCGGAGAAGTAGTCGAAGTCGAGCAGGTACGAGTGGTCCTTGACCAGGCCGTGTCGAATCACAAACGTGCCGAGCGTCTCGGCAACGCGCAGCTCGGCAAAGCTCTGCAGCAGCTCACCCTGTACAGCGCTGCCCAGCGGGGGGAGCAGCTTTGGGTTGATCACCGCAGCGATGTCCTCCCTGAGGCGAGGGTCACCGATCTCATTGATGTAGCGGAGGCCGAGGCGCATCTCGCGCTTGGGCTGAAATATCTCGGCACAAGCACTTATGGCCACACTGAACTCGTGCAGGAACTGCGGGAAGTCGTGGTACCCAGGTCCGGCCTCCACCGCGAGGCTCGTATGCCCGAGCGATACCACGTATCCACGGCTGCTGTCTCTGAACGGCCAAACAGTGTCGGTCTCTGCCGCGGGCATCGCCGGCCCCGGCGGTTGGCTTGCGCCGAACTGAATCGTGAATCTCTGCGCCGTCTGGGGGTTCTCCGGCACATAGCGCTTATCGAGCCTGGACTCGAACTCCGCCACGAGGTCTCGGCTGGTGACAGCGTGAACTGGGCTGTAGCGCACCTGCGCAACCGCCACCTTGAGTGGCGCAGATGCCAGATGGCTGAGCGTGGCTTTAGGGACGTGGATTGGCATAAGGATGGACGAGCTTCATGAACAACTTCATGATAGCCATGGGTCCAGTCATCATCTGCAGGGCCGCCTGCAGATCGATGACTGGCGCCCTCTAGCAGCCTGCAGCCCATGCGTGTTTGGATTTCAAGCCGCGCGGCGCTGTTTGGCGCGGCGATGATCGCGGTGGCACTGGCCGGCTGCGGCTCCTCGGGCTCGTCCGGCAACGGCCTGGCGTCGAAGACGCCGATCCAGATCTTGGAAGCGGCCAAAGTGGCCGCCGCCAGCGCCGTGAGCGCCCACGTGGCAGGCTCAATTGTGAGCGAAGGAAAGCCGATATCTATTGACATGGAACTGGTTGCCGGCAAGGGCGGCAAGGGCAAGATCAGCCTGGAAGGCCTCGACGTGCAGCTGATCGACGTGGACAAGGCGGTCTACATCAACGGCAGTGCCGCCTTCTACAAGCACCTGGCGGGCAGTGCCGCGGCGAAGGCGCTGCAGGGCAAATGGCTGAAGGCGCCATCCAGCAGCGGCGATTTCGCGTCGTTCTCCTCGCTCACCAGCCTCGGCAAGCTGATCGGCAGCACGCTCGCATCGCACGGCAAGCTGGCGCCGGCGGGCAAGTCCACCGTGGAAGGCCAGCCGGTGGTGGGCGTCACCGACGGCTCCAAAGAAGGAACGCTGTACGTGGCCGCCACCGGCACGCCCTATCCGCTGGAGATCGTCAAACCCGGCAGCGCCGGCGGCAAGGTGGTTTTCAACCGTTGGAACAAGCCCGTCACGCTCGCGCCGCCAGCCAACTGGATCAACATCAACCAGCTCAAGAGCGGCCACTAACGGGCCCGTCGGCTATATGTCTATCCGCTTCCAGACCCCGTCAAGGCAGCCTTTGAAGGCGTCGAATCGAACAGCACCAAGCGAACGCAATCTGGGACCGGACAAGGACGCGAGTGTTCTCAGTGAATGGTGTAGGCAGCAACGCAACTCTTTTTCAGCGCCGTACCAACCGTGGGGAGACCCACGGCGGTGCTCGCATGCGTGAAAACGACCTCACCAGGGGTCTCTCGGGCGGCTCGCCCGAGGGCGCGTCGCCAAGAGGCTCCGGGCCGGGCCACAACGCGCTCGGGCTGCTGCTGTGGGTGCTGCTGGGCGCCTCCGCGGTCGCCGGCGCGATCGCCGCCGGCGCCTCCGCGGTGGTGTGCGGCTGCCTGATCGTGCTCGCCTGCGCCGCCACCGGCATCGGCTGGCGCATGGGCGAGGGCGGGCGCATGACGCTCGAGAACGAGATCGAGAAGCGCACCCGCGAGCTCAAACGAGCACTCTCAGAGCTCGAGATCGCCCAAGCTGAGACCGTCCAGCGCCTGTCCATGGCGGTCGAGTTCCGCGACGAGGACACCGGCGCGCACATCGAGCGCATCGGCCGCTTCTCGGTGCTGCTGGCCGAGCACATCGGCATGGACGCCGACTTCTGCGAGCGCCTGCGCCACGCCGCTCCGCTGCACGACGTGGGCAAGGTGGCCATCCCCGACGCAATCCTGCTGAAGCCCGGGCCGCTCACCCCCGAGGAGCGCGCCATCGTGGAGACCCACGCCGAGGAGGGACACCGGCTCGTGCGCGGCTCCTCCTCATCGATCCTCGACATGGCCGCCACCATTGCTCTCAGCCACCAGGAGAAGTGGGACGGCTCCGGCTACCCGCGCGGGCTGAAGGGCGAGAAGATCCCGATCGAGGGACGGATCGTGGCCGTGGCCGACGTGTTCGACGCGCTCACCAGCGACCGCGTCTACCGCAAGGCGTTCCCCATCGAGGACGCCGTGCAGATGATGCGCGAACAGCGCGGGCGCCACTTCGACCCAGTGCTGCTGGACGCGTTCATGGAAGTGCTCGGCCAGACCGGCCCAGACGCGCGCGCGCAGCTGCGCTCCGACCCCAGCGCCCTGGTGGAGAGCACGCTTGAGACCTTTGCCACCGCGCTCGAGCGCGGCGACGCGGAGATGGCCGAGGGCGCCATCGCCACCGCCATCGAGGACGGCATCACGCCCACCACGCTGCACGCCGAGGTCATCGGCCCGGCGCTGCGCCGCATCGACGTGCTCTCAGAAACAGGGCGTATGGACGCCGAGCTTGAGGTGCGCGCCACCACCATCACCCGCCGCGTGCTGGCCACCCTCTACCGCTACATGACCGGCGGCACCGAGCCCACGCGCGAGCGCGTGCTGCTGGCAGGCGTGGAAGGCGACAGGCACACGCTGGGGTTGCAGATGGTCCACGATCAGCTCGCCGCCGCCGGCTTTCAGACGGTGTTCGACACCGAGCTGTCCGCCGAGCGGCTGTCCGAGATGGTCGAGAGCCGCAGCCCGGCCGTGGTCGTGCTGGGCGCCACCGTGGACGACTCGCTGGAAAGCATGCTGCGCAACCTCCGCTCCGGCCGCCCCTACCTGCCGATCGTGCTCAGCGGTCCCGCCGTCGGTGGTGCGTTGCCGCACGAGCGCGAGGGAATGGTGGTGCTGGAGCGCATCGACGAGTCGGTGCAGGCGGTCGAAGAACTGCTCGCTGCCGCCGCGCCCACCGCATCCGTATAGATTCCAGTACATGACCTCCAGCGCAATCGTGACCGGCGGCGCCGGCTTCATCGGCTCGCACGTGGTGGACGCGCTGCTGGCCGACGGCTACGCGGTGACCGTGATCGACGACCTCTCCTCCGGCGATCCCAAGCGGGTGCCCGAGGCGGCCGATCTGCGCGTGCTCGACATCGTCAACCTGGGAGAGCTGGAATCGGTGGTCGATGAGATCAAGCCGCGCGCCATCTTCCACCTCGCCGCCCAGTCCAGCGTTGTGGTCTCCGTGGAAGACCCCGGACGCGACTGCGAAGTGAACGTGCGCGGCACGCTCAACGTGGTGCAGGCCGCCGGGCTGTGCGGCGCCTCCACCGTGTTCACCTCCACCGGCGGCGCGCTGTATGGCGACGACGCGCCCATGCCCACCGGCGAGGAGCGCATCCCCGCGCCGCTGTCGCCCTACGGCGCGTCCAAGTGGGCGGCCGAGGCGTACGTCAAGACGTGGTCGCTGTCGTCTGGCATCCCGCACGCCGTGTGCCGCCTGGGCAACGTGTACGGGCCTCGCCAGAGCCCGCATGGCGAGGCCGGCGTGGTGGCCATCTTCGCCCACCACCTCTACAGCGACAAGGCCCCCAAGCTGTACGGGCACGGCACGCCCACGCGCGACTACGTGTACGTGGGCGACGTAGTCTCGGCGCTGCTGTCCGCGTCCGGCCGTTCCGGCACGTACAACGTGGCCACCGGCGTGGAGACCGACGTGGCCACCATCTGGTCGGAGCTCAGCAAGGTGGCCGGCAAGCAGATCGAGCCGGAGCTCGTCGACCTGCGCCCCGGCGAGCTCAAGCACAGCCGCCTGGACTCGAGCCTGGCCGAGCGCGAGCTGGGCTGGAAGCCCGAGGTTCCCATCGCCGAGGGCCTGCGCCTCACCTACCAGTCGCTGCTGGCCGAGTTCCAAGCGCAGTCCTCCTAGCGCACGCAGTAGCTGCAATTCGTTTAGCGCGCCTCTGATCTGACGCTCGCGCGCCGATAGTGGGCGCATGAGGCATCTCTGCAGGGCCGCGCTCTGCATCGCAACGATCGCGTTCGCGGCCAGTGCCATCGCCCCAGCTCCAGCGGCCCTGGGGCACGTCGTGCCGCTGCCACACCCGGTGGTCGGCCAGCTGAGCGTGGCCAGGACCGTGAGTGCCGGCAGGCCGCCGCGCGTCACGCTGAGAGTGGACGAGTCCGGCGTGCACACCGTGTACGTGCAGGTGATCCTCACCAGCCTGGACACCCACTCGGTGGCAGCGGTGCTCAGCCCCGGCTGGCTGGCCACCTGGCGTGTGCTGCACCTGTCCTGGCCTGCTCATCTGAGCGTGCCGGCGGGTGGCTACCAGCTCAGTGTCAGTGCCCACGATCACCGCGGCAAGGAGCTGGTGCGCGGGCCCCACACGTCCGGTGAGACCACCATCGCCATCGCCGGAGCGCCGCATGCTTCCACCGTCTCCTCCCCGGTTCCAGCTCCAAGCCCTCCAATGCCTCCGCCCACCGTCCCCGCGCCGGAAGCGGGCGTTCCCACGGTGGCGCAGACGGTGGCCGAAGGCGCGGTGTTCCCGGTGGCCGGAGCGCACAGCTTCGGCGGCCCGGAAAACCTGTTTGGCGCCCCGCGCAGCGGCTACTCCCACCAGGGACAGGACATCCTCACCGCCGAAGGCACCCCGATCGTGGCGCCGCTGGCCGGCACGATCCTGACCAGCAGCTACCAGGCAGGCGGCGCCGGCTACTACGCCGTGGAGCACGCCGCCAGCGGCTTCGACTTCATGTTCGCCCACTGCCAGGCCGGCACCGTGGCCGTGGCAACCGGGCAGGCGGTCAGCGCCGGGCAGCAGCTGTGCGGTGCGGGACAAACGGGCGACGCCACCACGCCGCACGTGGACTTCGAGATGTGGGTCGACGGCTGGCAGTCGCCCGGCAGCCGGCCCATCGACCCGCTGGCTTACCTGGAAGCCTGGGAACACGCCGGGGCGGCGGGCTGACGGGCCCGGCGGGGGAGGCGGGCGGCTCGCTCACGGTGGCGTCAATGAGCCGGTAGGATCGGTGTTTGCGGCGAGATAGCTCAGCTGGTAGAGCACACGACTGAAAATCGTGGTGTCCCGGGTTCGAGTCCCGGTCTCGCCATGTCCTTCGCCAGCGACATGGAAGAGAGCTCCCTTGTCTGACCACCCTGACGCAGTAGTTGGAGAGATGAACGACGCGACGGAGGGTTGTCCCGTCGCGCACGAGCGTGCGCCCCACCCGACGCAGGGCGCAGGCAACCATCGCTGGTGGCCCGACCGGCTCAACCTCAAGATCCTGGCCAAGAACCCAGCGGTGGCCAACCCGTTCGGCGACTTCGATTACAAAGCGGCGTTCGAGAGCCTCGACCTGGCAGAGGTCAAGCAGGACATCGCGGACGTGTTGACGAGCTCCCAGGACTGGTGGCCGGCGGACTTCGGGCACTACGGGCCGTTCATGATCAGGATGGCCTGGCACAGCGCGGGGACCTACAGGATCAGCGACGGCCGCGGCGGCGCCGGGGCCGGGCAGCAGCGCTTCGCTCCCCTGAACAGCTGGCCGGACAACGGCAACCTGGACAAGGCGCGGCGGCTGTTGTGGCCCGTCAAGCAGAAGTACGGCCAGAAGCTCTCGTGGGCCGACCTGATGGTCCTGACCGGCAACGTCGCGCTCGAGTCGATGGGCTTTCAGACCTTCGGCTTCGCCGGGGGACGCGAGGACGTGTGGGAGCCCGACGACGACGTGTACTGGGGCCCCGAGAGCACGTGGCTGGGCGATGAGCGCCACACCGGCAACCGCGACCTAGAGCAGCCGCTCGGGGCGGTCCAGATGGGCCTCATCTATGTCAACCCCGAGGGTCCGAACGGCGAGCCCGACCCGCTCGCTGCCGCCAAGGACATCCGCGAGACGTTCCGGCGCATGGCCATGAACGACGAAGAGACAGTCGCGCTGATCGCCGGCGGGCACACGTTCGGAAAGACCCACGGCGCAGCCGACCCGGAGCAGTACGTCGGCCCCGAGCCCGAGGGCGCTCCGCTGGAGGAGCAGGGCCTGGGCTGGAAGAACTCCTACCGCTCCGGCAAGGGCGAGGACGCCATCACCAGCGGCCTGGAGGTCACCTGGACGGCCACGCCGACCACGTGGTCGACCAACTTCTTCGAGAACCTGTTCGGCTACGAGTGGGAGCTGACCAAGAGCCCGGCGGGCGCGCATCAGTGGCAGCCCAAGAATGGCGCCGGAGTGGGCACCGTTCCGGGGCCCGCCGAGGGCTCGCCCAAGCGTCCCCCCACGATGCTCACCACCGACCTGTCGCTCCGTTTCGACCCCGCCTACGAGCCGATCTCGCGACGCTTTCACGAGCACCCGGACGAGTTCGCCGACGCGTTCGCGCGGGCGTGGTTCAAGCTCACCCACCGTGACATGGGCCCCATCGCGCGGTATCTGGGCCCTGAGATCCCCGCCGAGACGCTGCTCTGGCAGGACCCGATCCCCGAGGTCACGCACGAGCTCATCGACGCGCAGGACATCGCTGCCCTCAAGGCAAAGGTCATCGACTCCGGACTGTCGGTCTCCCAGCTGGTGCGCACGGCGTGGGCGTCGGCGTCCACGTTCCGCGGAAGCGACAAGCGCGGCGGCGCAAACGGCGCGCGGATCCGCCTCCAGCCCCAGAACGGCTGGGACGTCAACGACCCCGCGGAGCTGGCCATGGTCCTGAAAACCCTCGAAGGTATCCAGGGTGATTTCAACGGCTCGCAGTCCTCGGGCAAGCACGTGTCGCTGGCCGACCTGATCGTGCTCAGCGGCTGCGCCGCTGTGGAGCAGGCCGCCGCAAACGCCGGCTTTGACGTCGAGGTCCCGTTCACGCCCGGACGTGCCGACGCGTCCCAGGAGCAGACCGACGTCGAGTCCTTCGCCGCGCTCGAGCCAACAGCAGACGGCTTCCGCAACTACCTGGCCGCGGACCACAGCCTCGCGGCCGAGTACCTGCTGATCGACCGCGCCAACCTGCTCACGCTCAGCGCTCCGGAGATGACCGTGCTGGTGGGCGGTCTGCGCGTGCTGGACGCCAACACCGGCGGGTCGCGGGCGGGCGTGCTGACCTCAAGGCCGGGTTCGTTGACGAACGACTTCTTCGTCAACCTGCTCGACCTCGGGACCGCCTGGTCTGCCACAGCCGGCGATGGCGGTTCGTTCGAGGGCCGCGATGTCGGCACCGGCGAGCTGAAGTGGACCGGCAGTCGCGTCGATCTCGTGTTCGGCTCCAACTCGGAGTTGCGAGCCCTGGCCGAGGTTTACGCCAGCGATGACGCCAGGGAGAAGTTCGTTCACGACTTCGCCGCCGCATGGGCCAAGGTCATGAACCTCGACCGCTTCGACCTCGACTGACTCGCCGCGGGCCTGCTCAGCCGAGCTGGTGGCGAAGCGCTGCCTCCAGCTCGAAGCGGGCGGCGGGGTCTTCGAGCTGTGCCCCCAGCAGCTCGCGAAGCCGCGCAATCCGGTAGCGAGCCGTTTGCGGGTGGATGCTGAGCGCACGCGCCATCGCAGCGGCGTTGCCCTGCAGCTGGACGAAGGCCAGGGCAGTACGCGCCATGCGCTCTCGGGCCGCAGGCGTCAGCGCTTCGAGCGCGGACAGACGCCGCTCGGCGATCCGCTCGACCACCGGGCTGCTCTCGGCGAGCAACAGCTCTGCGAGATGGTCGTCGGCGACCACCAGCGTTCCGGATGCGACCGCGCCCAGCGCCCCGGAGGCGATGCGCCACGAGCGTGGAAGCTGCGCCAGCTCTCCCTCCGGCCCGATGGCCGCGTGGGCGTCGCGCACGGCCAGCGCGACAGCACCGCTACGGCCCGGGCCCTCGGCGTCTGGCACCACGATGCAACCGAGGCCCCTGTAGTGGGCGTGCAGCACTCCCGAGCCGAGCCGGCGGGCCACTCCGGGCAGATCCTCGGTCGAGCACACCAGCACCGCGGCGCGTTTCGGCAGGCGCCAGCCAGCCGCCGCCGCCAGGCCCGGTACGTCGACCTCGCCCGGCGAGTAAGCCAGTAGGGCGCTGAGCAGCTCGGCGCCCGCTCGTTCGCGCTCGCCCGCATGCTCGGCCTGAGCCTGCGCGTAACCATCGACCGACTCGGAGGAGAGCTCGTCGATGTAGGCGAAGATCGACTCGGCCAGCTCGGCCATCGTCTCCTGGGACAGTCCAGCTCCATAGCCGGTCCGGGCGAAGTGCCGCCATGCCACCCGCGCCCCCACGCGGTAGGCGGCCTGAAGTGCGTCCAGGGTCCGTCCCGCGAGGTACTCCTGTCGCCCCAGGGTCACGTACACACGCAGCCCAACATCATCGGCGGAGCGTGGCTCGCGAATCAGCCTCACGAACCGGTGCAGGGCCTCCATCACCCCGGTGCGCAGGCCACGCCCGAATGCGCCCTCCAGCGGACGGGCGTACTCGGGTACCTCCCGGCCGATCGCCAGCGCGATCTCATCGGCCACCGCCGTCAGCTCAGGCTCGAGAGCCGCCGCCAGCTCGGGTGGAAACGCGCGCCATGGAGAGAGATCTATCACTCATATGAGTGTATTGATTGTCATCTTGTGGGCTTCGGGGCAAGAAATGCGCACCACGGGGCACATAGGCTGCAGACAGTGTCCCGCGCCGAGAAGACCGCCAACCTCGCCGGCGTGGTCGTGCCTTTTCTCGGTGTGCTGCTTGCGATCGTCCTGCTCTGGAACCGCTGGGTGGATGGGATCGACCTGGCCATCCTCGGGGTCACCTACCTGCTTACGGCGGTGGGTGTGACCGCCGGGTTCCATCGCCTGCTGACCCACCGCGCCTTTCAAAGCCCGCCGTGGCTGGAGCAGACGTTCGCGATCCTCGGCTCGATGTCGGTGCAGGGTTCGGTGCTCGATTGGGTTTCAGACCACCGCAAACACCACGCCCACACCGACGAAGAGGGCGACCCGCACTCGCCGCACGTCGGCCATGGCAGCGGGCTGCCGGGCCTGTGGCATGCGCACGTTGGCTGGTTGACCGAGACCCAGGGCCAGGCTGACTGGAAGCGCTTTGCGCCGGATCTCTACGAGAACCCGAAGATGCGCCAGATCGGCAAGCGCTTCCCGCTGTGGGTGGGCTTGTCGCTACTGCTGCCCACCCTCGCCGGCTTCGCTTTCCACGGGTTCACGCTCGAGGGCGCCATCCGGGGGTATGTGTGGGGCGGGCTCGTGCGAATCTTCCTCGTCCACCACGTCACCTGGTCAGTCAACTCGGTCTGCCACTTCTTTGGGCGGCGCCGCTTCGCGATCGATGACCGCTCCACCAACGTCGCGTGGTTGGCGATCCCGTCGCTGGGCGAGTCTTGGCACCACAATCACCATGCCTTCCCGCGCAGCGCCCACCACGGTCTGCGTTGGTATGAGATCGACCCGTCAGGGCTGCTGATTGCACTGCTCGAGCGCCTCGGCCTGGCCTGGAACGTGGTGCGGATCGCGCCGGAGCGGCAGGTGGCGAAACTCGCGAGTGACTCAGATCCTCTACGTGTGAGAGCCTGACGGCGTCTTGAGCTGTTGCAGCTCCTGTGGTGTGGGCGCCTGTGCAGCGAGCGCGGGTACGTCGGTGCTGCTGTGCGTGCAGATGCCGGAGAACACGATCTCGAAGTAGCGCTCCCACAGCGCGGGCTGTGCGTGGCGCGGGGCGATGTCGGTGGCGCTGACCGCGCACAGCAGCAGCGGGATGTCCTCGGGCGTCACGTCGGCGCGGATCGCGCCGGCCTGCTGCGCACGGGCGAGCAGCGTGGCGGCGACCTCGACGAGGCGTTCGTTGCTGGCGATGACCTCGGGGTCCTCGTGCACGAGCGAGTTGGCGGTGGCGGCCTTGAAGCCCTGGTTGTCGACCATCAGCTGCGAGCCGGCGTGCAGCAGGGTGCGCAGTGCCAGCAGCGGGTCGGGCTCGTCGAGCTGCTCGAGCGCGGTGGCGGTGATGCGGTCGAGCATGTCGCGCACGGTGGCGGCGATCAGGTGCTCCTTGGTGGGGAAGTGCCGGAAGGCGGTGCCCTGCCCGACGCCGGCGCGGCTGGCGATCTCAGCGACGGTGGCGTCGAGCCCGCGCTCGCCGAACACCTGCACGGCGGCATCCAGCAGCGCGCGCCTGTTGCGCTCGGCGTCGGCGCGCTGCCGGCGCGGCTGGACGTCCGCGTCGCTGGGCGCAACCGTTTGGCTGGTACTGCTGGTACGCATCGTGCTCATCCTCTCCCACTCCCTGTCGGGAGTATGAAGAGTATGGCGCAGCGGTGGCTGAGATTCAGGCGAGCAGCGGCTGCGCATCGAGGTCCAGCGAGGCGACGTGGTGGCGGCGCAGCATCGCCACCAGCAGGACGGCGGCGAGGGCGAGCAGACCGGCTCCCACCGCGAAGGCCACATGGAAGCCTCCGAGCAGCGCGGCGTGCTGGCCACCGCTGACGCCGCTGCTGAGCAGCGAGCTGGTGTGCGAGGCGGCGAGCGTGGACAGGATGGCCAGCCCGAGCGCACCGCCCACCTGCTGGGCGGTGTTGTAGAGGCCGGAGGCCAGGCCGGCATCGTCGCCGTGCACGTTGGCGGTGGCAAGCAGCGTGATCGGGACGAACGTCAGCCCCATGCCGAGCGCCAGTGGGATCAGCCCGACGAGCAGCTGCCCGGCGTAGTTGCCCTGGACGGTGGTGCGCAGCAGCAGGGCCATGCCGACGGCGGCGACGCTGAGCCCAGCGACGGCGATGGCTCGTGCGCCGAAGCGCCGGATCAGCGACTGCGCGAGCGCGGCCCCCACACCGATGCCGACCGTGACTGGTAGAAAGGCAAGGCCGGCCTTGAGCGGGCTGTAGCCGAGCACCTGCTGCACGTACAGGGAGGCGAAGTAGAACATGGACATCATTCCGGACATGACGAACAGCAGCGACAGGTTGGCGGCAGCGAGCGTGCGCACTCGCAGGATGCTGAGGCGCACCAGTGGCGAGGGACTGCGTTTCTCGATGACGAAGAATGCCCCGATCAGCACGGCGGCGGCGGCGAGCGTACCGAGCGTGCGCCCCGAGCCCCAGCCGTACTGCTGGGCCTTGACGATCCCGTAGACGGCTATGACCAGTCCGGAGGTGACGGCGAAGGCGCCGGCAAGGTCAAACGTTTTGCGCAGTTCGGAGCCGCGTGACTCGGGCACGTAGCGCAGCGCGGCAACCAGCGCGCCGACTCCGACGGGCAGGTTGACGATGAACACCCAGCGCCAGGACAGCAAGTCGGTGAGCACGCCGCCCATCAGCAGCCCCACAGCGGCGCCGCCGGCGGCGATGCCGCTCCACACGCCGAGTGCGCGCGTGCGCTCGGTGTGGTCGGTGAAGGTGGTGGTGAGGATCGACAGCGCCGCGGGAGAGACGAGCGCCGCGCCGAGACCTTGAAGCGCACGGCCGGCGATCAGCACGTTCGAGCTCTGCGCGAAAGCGTTGACAGCGGACGCGAGCGAGAACAGGGCGACGCCGATGGTGAACAGCCGTCTGCGCCCGAGCAGGTCCGCTGCTCGCCCGCCCAGCAGCAGGAAGCCGCCGAACAGCAGCGTGTAGCCGTTGATCACCCACTGCAGGTCAGCGCGCGAGAAGTGAAGGCCCTTCTGGATGGAAGGCAGCGCCACGTTGACGATGGTGGCGTCCAGCACCACCATGAACTGGGCGACGCACACGATGACCAACGTCAGCCAAGGGCTGAAGCTGCGGGGGGCGGAGAGCGAGGGGGCTGACGTTTGGGAAGCCACGGCTGGTACCTTCCTGCGTAGAGGACTGAGCGGTCCGCTTAGGCTAACACAAACGGATTGGGCAGTCCGTATATGGCGTCCCGGCCGGTGCCGGGCGAGGCAAAACGACGGTGGGCCGTGCGATCCTGCAGGCATGAGCGACATTGAGGTACGGGCAGCTGGGCCAGACGATCTGGAGTCGCTGCTGGCGCTGTACGCGGAGCTGACCGAGGGCACGCCTTCGGCGGCTACGGGCAATCTCAAGGTCTCGCGCGCCGTGCTGCACCGCGTGCTCGCAGAGGCCAATCGGCACCTGCTCGTCGCGGTGCTCGACGGGTGCGTCGTGGGCACCGCCGACCTCGTGATCGCTCCCAACCTCACGCACCGGGGCACACCGTGGGGCATGGTCGAGAACGTCGTTGTTGCCTGGACGGCACGACGGCTCGGGGCCGCTCGGGCGCTATTTGGTGAGATCGAGCGGATCGCACGCGCCGCCGGCTGTCACAAGGTCGGGCTTCTGTCCGGAAAGGGACGCGTCGAGGCGCACCGCTTCTACCGCAGCGTCGGCTACGAGCCGGTCAGCGAAGGCTTCAAGCTGTACTTCGACAGGTGATGAGGGCGCCGCGCGGACACGATTGCGTGCCGGTCGCCGAGTTCGTCAGCGAGAACCATCCGCTCACGGCGTTCGACGAGGAGTGACTTCGACCGCTTCGCCCTTGTTGATCCTGAAGCCCTTCCCCTTGCTGGCACCGGTGGTGAGCGTGCAGGTCACGCCGTCAGTTGCAGACAGGCACAGCATGCCGTCGTAGAGGTCGCTCTGCCCGTAGTGCAACACGGGGGCGTTGCTGTTCCAGTTCTGGAAGCAGCCATCTGGTTCGTGGGCGCCGGGCGGAATCGTGAGTTCGGGGACGTTGCAGAACGTGATTTTCCCGCGGCTGTCGATTTCGGCGGAGCGCGTGGGCGGCTGAGGGTAGGTCCCGCAGCTGTGGTCTTCGAGCACGCACCACACGCTGTGGTCCGGCGAGAGGAATTCCGGCACGTGCAGCGGCGCGGGCACGACCCTCGCGCCACCCACCGAGCTGACGTGATGAGCGGTCATGTAGAAGCCCTCGCCGGTTGCCGCCACGGTGCAGGTCACGCCGGAGCGCACCACCTGACAACGAAAGGCGCCGACGCTGATGCGCTTGCCGGCCCGGTACGTGGGGGTGTCGATCCCGGCGTTGCCCAGTTCACAGGCGTCGGCAAACGCGTGCACGTGGTGGGCGCACACCTGCACTTCTCCAGCCGCATTCAGGATCGCTTTCTGCTGGTAGCTGCTGCTCTCGGTGTAACAGCCAACCATTCCGCCGCCAGGTTCTCCGATCATGAAGCAGCCCACGCCTGACGCGGTGCCCACGAAGAATTCGGCCACCTTGGGCCGGGCGGCGCCTACGGCGCGCGCGCCGCGGCCGACGGATCCGAACAGCCAGTAGCCGTGTTGATCTGAGAGGCACAGATGCTCGCCGTTTGCGGAGTGCGCGACGGTCAGCTTCAAGCAGCGGTAGACCTCGTGGCCGTAGAAGCGCCCGGGGTTTGACAGCGTGATCTCGGCCGGCCGCTTGATCCGCTTGCCTTCCGCCATGTTGGGGATGCCGTTGCTGGCGCTGCTGATGCCGCTGGCGTGGGCGATGCTGGTGCCCCAGCCGCTCCAGTGCAGACGTTCGATTCCCCACGAGCCGTCGGCGAACATGATGATCTCGGGCGGGCGAGCGACCTCGGGCTGGGAGGGCTGGCCGGGCGCTCTGATCGTGGCGGCTACGTCGCTCCAGAAGTAGATCTGAGATGACCCGCTGCCCTGAGCGACGGCGGGAAGAATCAGTCCGAGTGTGGCGATTGCAACGAGCATGAGTCGCTTCATGAAGTCCCCTTGCCTTGTCGTGCCCAACACGAACTCGTTTATCGCTTCGACGGCGCTGCCTGCTGCCATTCTCGTGCATCCTGTCGCGTCACGCATCGTGCCGTGCTCGACGATGTCTGGAGGAGCCGTCGTGGAGCCGTCGAAGTGTCTGGCAGCCTGCGAGGTCCGGTGGCCGCCACTTTGCACTTCCTTCGCTCAAGACATCACACGCGCCGCTTCGCACTGAGCGTCGGCACGCTGTTCGTCACTGTCGTGTCCGTGGCTGTAGTGGCGACAGCGGACCCCTTCGGTAGCGCGCCGGCGTCCGCCGCCGACCAGGCAACCCCCACCGCCCGGATCCTCGACTACCTGTACTTCACCAACTTCGAAACCATCGATCCTGAACTGCGCCTCGAGCCGGCCGGCTGCGCTGGGAAGTACTACAGAGAATGGGTTGGGCGATACGAATGTTTCCCGATCGTGTTTGCCGAAGGCAACCCTGTGGAAGGCCCGATGCACACGAACGACGCGGCGCGGGTGCAAGGAGCTGCGTCGTTCGGCCGCAGGAACGCCGTCCCTCCCGACGCGATCGAAATCGACGGCGGCACGTATCCGGAAGACGGCGGCGAACGCTGTACCGGAAAGCCGATCTTTCACACCGCCACCGGCTGCTATGTCAAAGGCGAAAGGATTGCCATGCCCGAAAGCCCCTCCGGCCTGGAACCTTTTGTGGAAGGCGAAGACGAGCTGTCGGGCGAGACGCGACTGGAATTGAACGGGACCGCGAACACGATCGCAGTGGTCACCTTCAACGGCTTGGGCGAACGCGTGGTCGCGACGATCGGCTGGCCGCGGAACGGGCTCATCTATGTCAGATCCAGATCCTGCGGATGGCCCACCCAGGGTTCAACAGAGGCCTACAACACCGACGGGCTCACCGAGGCGAAGAGCGAGAAGGGCTGCGGCAACGTGTATGTGAGGGGCACCTACAGCAGGCCGCTGACGATCGCCGCCCAGGACGACCTGATCGTCGACGGCAGCGTCTATCCCACATCGGTGGCGGGAAACATTGGCGCGGCACCCAGCGGCAACGCAACGCTCGGTCTGATCGCCGGGAATTCAGTACGGATCTATCACCCGGTCAGTGCCAATGCCATCAACACAATCAGCAACTGCACCGCCAAGAACCTCAGCCAGGCTGAAGATCGCAACGGGTGGGGATCGCAGCCGAACATCTGGGTCTACGCCGCGATCTTGGCCACCGATGGCTCGTTCCTGGTGGACAACTTCTCCTGTGGTGAGCAGCTCGGCGAGATCCACCTCTACGGTGCGGTTGCGCAGAACTACCGCGGACTGGTCGGTACGGCCAGCGGCAGCGGCAGCGGCAGCGGCAGCGGCGTGAGCGGCTACACCAAGGACTACAAATACGACGATCGGCTGATGGTCGACCAGCCGCCGTTCTTCGTCGCACGGCAAAAGGCCGAATGCAAGCTCTCCTCGGAGTCAGGAATAGAGCTCAGGGGAGCACATGGCGTGCGGCGCTCTGCGTTCACCGTCAGGGTCGGCTCGGTGGGCATTCAGGAAATCACGTTCTATCTCGACGGCCACGCTTTCAAGATGCTGACCGCCGCGCAGGCCAAGGGTGGGCAGTTCGCCGTCAGGATCAACCCCCACAAGCTCTCCTACGGCGCGCACACCGTGTCCGTGGAGATCGTCATGGAGGATGCTGCGTGTGCGCCCATTGTTCGCAGCGGTGTGTTCGTGCACCTGCATCCGCCCTATGCGGTGCCGAGGTTCACGGGTTGATGCTCTGATCCAAGGGGTGACGTGGGGGCGGACCAAAGCGGGAAGTAGTACAGCGCGAAAACGGGACCGAAAGTAGCGCAAAAAAGGGATCGTAAGGCACGCAAAAGCGGTATTGTATGGCTATGCCGGCCGCCGATTACGTCCCTCGTCTAGCGGATGCGCGGATTGACGAGTTGTTTGCGGAGCTTCCGGCGCTGCTGATCGTCGGTCCCCGTGCCATTGGAAAGACCACGACCGCGCGCCGGCATGCGAAAACGATCGTGCGGCTCGACAACGAGGTCGAGGCAGGTGCGTTCCGTGCCGATCCCGATGTCGCGTTGCGGGCACTGAAGCGGCCTGTGCTGTTGGACGAGTGGCAGGCGGTTCCAGGTGTGCTGGGTGCCGTCAAGCGAGCGGTCGATGACGAGACCGGTCCAGGACGCTTTCTCTTGACCGGCAGTGTCCAGGCCGATCTCGACGTCCAGACCTGGCCCGGTACCGGGAGGCTCGTGCGTGTGCCGATGTACGGATTGACCGTTCACGAGATTTCCGGCCGACTTGTCAGTGAACCGTTCCTCGACAGGCTGGCGTGTGGAAGCATCGGTGTATTCGAGTCGCCGAGCGACCCGCCGGACCTGCTGGGCTACGTGGAGCTCGCGCTGCGAGGGGGCTTTCCAGAAGCTGCGATGAGGCTCTCCAGTCCAGGCCGCAGAGCCTGGCTTGATGGCTACATCGACCAGCTCCTCACCCGCGACGTCGATACGTTCTACGGCCGCCATCGCGATCCGCGTCTGCTGCGTCGCTACTTCGAGGCTCTTGCGCTCAACAGCGCCGGACTCGCCGATGGCAAGACCCTCTATGAGGCGGCGGGTATCGACCGCAAGACGGCCAGCGCGTATGACGGACTGCTCACCAACCTGCTTGTGCTGGACACGATCCCGGCGTGGCTGAGCAACAGACTCTCACGCCTCATCAAGGCTGGGAAGAGATATCTGGTGGATCCGTCGTTGATCGCGGCAACGCTCCGGCTGGACGAGACAGCAGTGCTTCGCGACGGGGATCTGCTCGGTCGCATCCTCGACACGTTCGTAGTCGCCCAGATCAGGCCCGAGGTCGAGCTCAGCGCTTCGCGCCCCCGCCTGCATCACCTGCGGACCAGGGATCAGCAGCGTGAGGTCGACCTGATCGTCGAGCTACCGGCAGACAACGTCCTTGCCATCGAGATCAAGGCCAGCGCGGCGCCCACCGCCGCAGATGCCAAGTACCTGATCTGGATGCGCGATCGGCTGGGGGACCGGTTCCTCGCCGGCGCCGTACTCCACACGGGGCCGCGGCCGTTCCAGCTCGCAGAGAGGATCTTCGCGCTGCCGATCTGCAGGCCTATGGAGCTGAGGCTCGGCCCTCCAGCGCCCCCCGCACAGCAGCAGCCGTAGGCGCAAGCTCTCCCTCCAACCGGTCGAGCAGCGTCCGCCAAGCGGGCTTGACCGCGATCGCCCGACGCACCAGCTCCACGCCTGCGTCCAGATCCTGTTCCGCCACACCGAGCCCAGCCCAGAACGTCAGCTCGTCGACCTCCGGGGCCAGCCCAGCCGCCGCCAGGTACAGCCTGGCGGCCTCCCCGTGGCTCGCTTGAGCGGCCAGCTCGTCGGCCTGTTCGGCCATCTCATAGGCCCTGGCCATGCGAACCAGGCGCCGCAGCTCCGCCAGCGGGTCTGAGTGGTCTTCCACGCGCACGTCAAAGCGAGTGCGCCACCGCTCGCCGCTCACCGGTACGACCAAAAGCGCAGCCGACTGGCAGCCGCGCACGTCCCCGCCCGCGCTCTCGGCCGCGTCCAGCGCTGCCAGCAGGCGATCGGCGAGGTCGCCCGTGTGGGCGCGGTAGGCCGTGGCCATCGCCTCCGGCACGCCGGGGCTGGCCATCATGTTCGCCTGGCACGCGAAGCCCTCGCCGAGGACGTCGCCTGCGCACGCGATGCAGTCCGTCCCGGTGTGGGCTGCCACGCGTCCCGTAGCGTCAACCACGCCCAGCTGGCGGTAGCGCGCCAGCTCGTCCGTGCTCAGCACCGCCGCCATCGCCTCATTCGCGCCGAGCCCTTCGCCCAGACGCTCGAGCGTGTTCGGACCGTGTGCCACCTCGGCCACCGACTGTGTCGCCACCGCACCAACCCCGGGCCGCGCCCATGCCACCACGCTGCCCACCGCGAACCAGTGCGATTGGACGGCCACGCCCAGCTCGCCGCTCAGCGAGTCGCGCGCGACGATCGAATAGGTGCCACGGCGCATGCTCGACCTCAGCCCTGCGCCGCCAGGCTGTCCGGCGCGCTCAACAGCCAGAACGTGGCCCGCGCGCGCTGCTCACCGGTGCTCATGCCGAACAGGCGGCACATCTCAGATCGAGGAGGGTGGCGCTGACACTGTTCTCACCCTAGCGCCAGGTCGCTACCCCGCAGCGGCGCGCCGGCCGCCGCGCGAGAGCTCCTTGACGAGCGCCTCGATCGAGCGCTCGAGCTGCTTGATGGTGGCGGTCTCGACGCGCTCCACGCCCACGGCGCGGTTGACCCAGGCGTTGATCTCGCGGTGGCTGCGCCGGTCGCGGCGTTGCAGTTCGCCCACCAGGCGGCTGCGCTCCTTGCGCAGCTCGTCGCGGCGCTCGAACGCCGCGATCGGGGCCGGCTCCGGGGTTGGCACGGCCGCCGCTCTGCCCGCGGCGGCGCCAGCGGCGGGCTGCGGCGAGCCGAACAGCGTCATCTGGGGGGCGAACTCGGCGTTCAGCGGCACGAACTCGGCGCTCGGCAGCGGCTCGCTTTCGCGGCGCTGGGGCGGCTCGTCCCAGCCCTCCTCCTCGCCCGGCTCGTCGCGGTGCAGCGCGTGACGCAGCTCCGTCTCCACCTCCGAGGCGTGCCTGCTGAGCGTCTGCTCGGCCGGCAGGTACAGCCAGCTGGGCTCGGCGCCGCGGCCGGGGATGGTGCGCACGAAGCGCCCCACGATCTGGCGGAAGATCAGCGGCGTCTTGGCGGCGGTGGCGTACACGCCCACGCGCAGGCGCGGGATGTCCACGCCCTCGGACACCATGTTGACGGCCACGATCCACGGCTCGCGCGAGCTGCGAAACGCGGCCAGCTTGCTTGCGGCCTTGCTCTCGGTGTGCAGTACCACCACCGGCGCGCGGCCGGTGGCCTCGTGCAGCAGCTTGGCGATCTTGCGCGCGTGGGTGGAGTCGGCGGCCACCGCCAGCGCGCCGGCGTCGCGGTGGCCTGAGGCGCGCAGCGACTGCAGCTTGGCGTTGGCTTCGCCCAGGATCCGTGGCAGCCCCTCGGGCAGCTCGGTGGAGATGGCGGTGCGGTAGCGGCGGCTGGCCTCGCGCGGCGTGAGCACCGTCTCGAACGAGGATTCGATCACGTCATCGCCGCTGCGCCACGACATGGTGCCGTCGAACGTCACGAACGCCACCGGCCGGCAGATCCCTTCGGCCACCGCCTGAGCGTAGGTGTAGGACACATCGGGCACCACCAGCCCGTCGCTGTCGTAGCGCACGCCCGGGATCGGGGTGGCGTCGGAGCGAAACGGTGTGCCGGACAGCAAAAGCCAGCGCGGCGCGGCGGCAAACGCCTTGCTGAAGCCGGTGCCCCACGCCAGATCCTCGCCCAGGTGGTGGGCCTCATCGACGATCACCAGCGTGTCCGGTGACACCTTGGCCGCCCAGCCGGCAGGATCGCTGGCCACGCGCGCATAGGTGACGGCCACGCCGTGGAAGTCGCGCGGCGGGTTGGGCCCGGAAGCGTCGGGCGCCAGCTGCACGCCAAGCGCCGCCGCGGCAGCCGCCCACTGGCGCGTGAGCGGGGTGGTGGGGCACAGCACGGCGATCCGCTTGACCTCGCCTTTGCCCAGCAGATCGCTGGCCAGCTCCAGCGCCGGGCGCGTCTTTCCGGCGCCGGGCGCGGCCGAGATCAGGAACGGGCCATCGCGCCAGTCAGCAAGGCGCTGAAGGGCATCACGCTGCCAGGTGCGCAGCGAGTTTGGGGAGCTTGGGGCGTGCTTCAAGGGAGTCCGGCATCCTGCGGCACGGCACGGACGGATCGTCGCCCAGTAGGCCCGATCCGCTTGGTTGAGCCATCTGTGGCGGCTGGACGGATCAGCTGAGTTCGGCCAGGAAATCGAGCAGTGCGGTGTTGACGGCCTCGGGCGCCTGCTGCTGGACCCAGTGCCCGGCGTCGGGCACCACGATCTCGGCGCGCAGGTCGTCGACCCAGCCGTGCATGGCCTCGGCGGGCATGAACTTGCGCACGGGGTCGAGCTCGCCGGTGAGGAACATGGCGGGCATCTCCACGTGGCGCTCGGCCACGTCGGCGGTGAGCTCCCAGTTGTGGTCGATGTTGCGGTACCAGTTCAACCCGCCGGTGAAGCCGGTGCGCTCGAAAGCCTCGACATACACCGCCAGCTCGTCCTCGGAGAGCCAGGAGGGGCGCTCGGTCTTGTGGTCCTCCTCCTCGGCCCAGTTGGCGGTCCACTGGCGCGAGGTGGTGAGCGTGCGGCGCACGTCGGCGCCCAGCGCCGCGTCGGCCACGCCGGGCTGCTGGATCCACACGATGTAGAAGTCCTCGCCCAGGTGCCGACGCATGATCGGGATCGGAGCGGCGGGCGCGCGCGGCACGAACGGCACGCTCAGCCCGGCCACTGCCTGCACGCGCTCGGGGTTCGAGCACGGCCAGATGCCACACCAGGCTGGCGCCCCAGTCGTGGCCTATGAAGATCGCGGACTCCTGGCCGAGATGGTCCAGCAGGCAGCACATGTCCCCGCACAGCGACACCACGTCGTAGGCCTCCACCTCGGGTGGAGCGGAGCTGTGACCGAACCCGCGCATGTCGGGCGCCACCACGCGGTAGCCGGCCTGCGCCAGCACGGGAATCTGCTTGCGCCACGAGTACGCCAGCTCGGGGAAACCGTGGCACAGGACCACGAGCGGTCCCTCGCCCTCCTCCAGCACGTTCAGCTCGATGCCGTTGACGCTCATGTGTGGCATTCACCTCACGATACGCCTCAAGCGCGCCTGCGCGTGCGCCGATATGACCGCATGGCGGCTCACGCACCAGCGGTGCGGCGGCGCGGGGCCAGCATCGGGCTGGGCGTGCTGGCGCAGCGGGTGGCGTTCGTGGGCCTGCTGGCCGCGCTGCCGCTGCTCCCGCACCTGACGAGCGATGGCTTCGAGTACCCGGCTGTGTCCGACTTCTGGTCGTGCGCGCCGTTCTGCGCGCTGCTGCTGCTGGCCACAGTGGACCTGCGCAGGTGGCGTCGGCTGCTGCATCTGGACCTGCTGGTGCTGCTGTCGTTCGTGGTGGCGCTCGGCTGTCTGCGGCCCTGGCGGCTGTGGCCGGCGCTGCTGATCTACCCGCCGCTCATCTATCTGTTCGTGCGCATGGTCGTGATCGCGCGCGTGGGGCGCAGCGAGGCGACCCAATCGCAGGCGGCGCGGTGGCGCCTGCCGCTGGGGCGCGCGTGGCTGCTGGCGGGCGTGGCGGTGCTGCTGGTCGTGCACGTGGCGTGGGCGCAGCAGGGAACGGCGGTGACGGACGTCGATCAGGGGGGCGTGCGGGGTGCGCTGAGCATCGTTCACGGCCGCGCGCTTTATGGCGCGCCGCCCGGAGCGGCGGCGCTGGACCCGCACACCGACACCTACGGCCCGGTGGACTACGAGTCCTACATCCCGTTCGCGCTGCTGGCCGGCGCGCACACGGCGGCGCGGCTGACGACGCTGTTGTTCGACCTGCTGTGCGCGCTGCTGCTGTTCGTGCTGGGGCGCCGCGTGCGCGGCCCGGACGTGGGCGTGCTGCTGGCCTTCTGCTGGCTGGCGTACCCGTTCACGTTGTATGAGGATGCGCTGGGGTTCAACGACTCGATCGTGGCGGCCGCGCTGGTGGCCACGGTGCTGGTGGCGCACTCCCCCTCGCGGCGCGGCGCGGTGGCGGCGCTGGCGTGCTGGACGAAGTTCAGCCCGCTGGCGCTGCTGCCGGCGCTGCTGAGCCACCGTCCGTCTCCCGCGTCACGCGGCGCCGTTCGTGGGGCGCTGGAGTTCGGCTGCGTGTTTGCGGCGGTGAGCGCGGTCGTGTTCATACCGGCGTTGGCTCACAGCGGCGTGCACACGTTGGTGGCGCGCACGTTCGGCTTTCAGTCGGGGCGCGTGCCGTCGGGCTCGATGTGGGAAGTTCTGCAGGCCGGCTATGGCGCCACGGTGGGGTGGCTGTCGACGGCTTCGCGGCTGGCGCACGGCCTGCTGGCGGCGTTCACGGGCGCGTTCGCGGTGGCGCTGGCGCGTCTGCCTCGGCGCCGGGACGCGGTCGGCCTGGCGGCTGCGTGTGCGGCGGTGTTGATCGCGGTGGAGGCCTGCCTGAACTACTACTCGCTCAGCTACGTGCTGTGGTTCGCGCCGCTGGTGCTGATCGCGCTGCTGCTGCAGGCGCCCGTCGAACGGGCCCGCCCCGCCTGAGCGGGCGTTTCAAAGACGTGTCCACAGACGCTCGTGTGTCTCAATTCCGGCGGTTGTGAGGTCGATCTGAGGGCGTGAGCGCGGCCGATGAATTCTTTGAAGGAGAGCGCCGGGAGCACCTCGATCGCGAGACGCTGGACGGCGCGCTGGATGCGCTGCTGAACCACTATCCGGACGCGCCGGTGGCGGCGCTGAAGTCGGAGGGCGTGTCCACGGCGATGCCGCGGTCGATCCCGCTGCGGCGCAACCCGGTGCTGGAGGCCCGCTCGGGCCTGGACCTGGTGGCGCACAGGGATCACCTGCGCCTGCTGGCGATGTGGGACCGTCTGCTGGGGACCGGCGCGGCGCGCTGCGCGGCGCACCTGGCCTCGGATCCGGCCATGAGGGTGACGGTGTACGGGCTGGACATGCGCGAGTCACACGATGTGATCGTGGTGGTGCTGGTTCCGAGCGATCGCGCCGAGGAGCTCGACCCGGAGGTGCCCAAGGCGCCGGCGCAGCCGCCGCGCTTTGCCACGCTGGTCAAGGACGAGCGCAGCTTCATCGTGAAGATCGACGAGGCGATCACGGAGATCCTGGGCTGGAGCGCTGAGGAGATGGTGGGGCGGCGTTCGATCGACTTCATCCATCCGGACGACCACGAGCTGGCGATCGACAACTGGATGGAGATGCTGGCGGCGACGGGGCCGGGGCGGCGGGTGCGCCTGCGCCACAGCCATCGCAATGGCTCGTGGGTGTGGTTCGAGATCACCAACCACAACCTGCTGGACGATCCGGACCAGCACTGCGTGGTGGCTGAGATCGTGGACATCTCCGATGAGATGCAGGCGCACGAGGACCTGCGCGCGCGCGAGCAGCTGCTGGATCGGCTGGCGGGGGCGATCCCGCTGGGCCTGTTCCAGATCGACGAGACCCGGGCGGTTGTGTACACGAACGAACGACTGCACCAGATCGTGGGCGTGGAGCGGGCGGCCACGGCGCAGGAGCAGCTGGCCAGCGTGGTGGAGTCCGAGCGCGCGGAGCTCGCGCGTGCGCTGGATGAGGTGCTGGCGCAGGGCCGGGCGGTGGACATCGAGGTGCAGTTGCACGTGGCGGACGATCACGAGCTGCGCTACATCGCGATCAACCTGTGTCCGCTGAGCCACGAGGACGGCTCGATCAGCGGGGCGATCGCGTGCGTGTCTGACGTGACCGACGGCGTGCGGATGCGCGAGGAGCTCAAGCGCCGCGCCACGTTCGACGAACTGACCGGCTGCTACAACCGCGCGTCGATCATGCGCGCGCTGGAGGCGGACGTGGCGGATTGCACGCCGGACGCGGAACGGGCGGTGATGTTCGTGGACCTGGACGGCTTCAAGTTCATCAACGATCGCTACGGGCATGCGGCGGGCGATGAGCTGTTGAGCGTGCTGGCGGCGCGGCTGCGCCGGGCGGTGCGCGACGAGGATCTGGTGGGCCGTATCGGTGGCGACGAGTTCCTGGTGGTGTGCCCGAACGTGGGCGGCGCGGAGAGCGCGATCAGGCTGGCTGAGCGCCTGGCGCAGACTGTGCACGAGGACGTTCGCGTGGCGGGCGCAACGGTGGCTCCGGGCGTGAGCGTGGGGGTGGCGTGGTCGGACGGCTGCTACCCGGACGCGGACACTCTGGTGGCGCAGGCGGACGGTGCGATGTATGAGTCGAAGCGCGAGGGCCGCAGCCTGCCGGCGATCGCGGCGTAGGTCTCCTCTTCAGAGCGTCCGTGGGCCGTCAGTCAGGCGGGCGGGCGGCGCGCGCAGACCTGGTAGACGGCGGTGTGCGCTGTTTCGAAGCCGTGCCGTGCGGCGCGCAGATACAGCCGCCACACGCGCGTGCGCTCCGCTCCGGCGAGCGCCTCGGCCTGCTCGAGGTGTTGGTCCAGGCGCTCGGTCCAGTGGCGCAGGGTGGTGGCGTAGTCTTCGCGGAAGCCCTCCACGTGCTGGGTGCGAAAGCCGGCGCGTTCGATGGCGAGCTGGATGCGCGACAGCGCCAGCGGCTCGCCGTCGGGGAACACGTAGCGGGTGGAGAACACGTCATCCAGCGGCTTGTGGTCGGGGTCGAGCGAGGCGATGGCGTGGTTGAGCAGCAGCCCGCCGGGCGCCAGCAGCCCGAACAGCTGGCGGGCGTACACGTCGATCTGGTTTTCGCCGACGTGCTCGGACATGCCGATGGAGGAGATGGCGTCGAAGGATCCGCTGGGCAGCGAGCGGTAGTCGGCCACTTTGATGTCGATCTCCTCCGACAGGCCGGCTTCGGCCACGCGTTTGCGTGCCAGCTCGGCCTGTGGCGGGGAGAGCGTGACGCCGGTGACGGTGACGTCGTGGTTGGCGGCGGCGTGGATGGCGAAGCTGCCCCAGCCGCAGCCGACGTCCAGCAGGCGCATGCCGGGCTCCAGCTCGAGCTTGCCGGCGATCAGCTCGAGTTTGGCCTGTTGGGCGTCCTCGAGCGTGGTGGCGCCGCGCGAGAAGATGGCGCAGCTGTAGGTCATGGATGGATCGAGGAACAGTGCGAAGAAGTCGTTGCCGACGTCGTAGTGGTAGCGCACGGCGGCGGCGTCGCGCTCGGGTGTGTGCAGCCCGCCGCTGAGGATCAGCTCGAGGCTGGGGCGCTGCGGCAGCCCGCCGGGCACGGCGGCGGCGGCGATGGCCAGCCCGAGGCGGACGCGGTCGGTGTTGCTGAGCTGGGGCGGCTGCCATTTGTCGACCACCAGAAAGGCGGCGTCGAGGTCGTCGACGTTGAGCAGGTCCTCGACGTAGGCGCGGCCGAGGCCGAGCGTGCCGGGCGCTTTGAGGAAGTGCGCGAGCGCGGCGGGTCGGCGCACGAAGAAGGTGGGGGCGTCCGCGACGGTGGCCGGCACCTCGCCGCCGTCCCAGAACTGCACGCGAAACGGTCGCTCGGGGAACACGCGCTTGAGCTCGTGTTGCAGCGGCCTGCTTGCACTGATCAATGCCATGACATCTCCTTTCCCTTTCTGGCGATCTCCTCACGCACGAGCGGCGCGACCTGCGTGCCGAACAGCTCCATGGAGCGCAGCACGTCGGCGTGGGCGACGGCGCCGACGCTCATCTGGGCGATGTAGCGCTGGTGGTGGAACAGCTGGTGCTCGTACAGCAGCTTCTCGGCGACTTGCTCGGGTGTGCCGACGGCCAGCGCGCCGTCGGGCGCACGCAATGCTTGGTACTGCGCCTGCCCGGATGGTGGCCAGCCGCGCTCGCGCCCGATGCGGTTCATCATGGCCAGGTAGGGGGCGGCGAAGGCGGCGTCGGCCTGGGCGCTGCTGGAGCCGAGGAAGGCGTGCGTGTTGATGGCGATTCGCTCGTGTGCGGGGTCGTGTCCGGCCTCGCTGTAGGCCTGGCGGTAGAGCTCGATCAGGGGCGTGAAGCGGGCGGGCTGTCCGCCGATGATGGCCACGGTGAGCGGCAGCCCGAGCTTGCCGGCGCGGATGACCGACTGCGGCGAGCCGCCGACGGCGACCCAGATGGGCAGCTGCTCCTGCGCTGGGCGCGGCCACACGCCGGCGTTGTCGAGTGGGGCGCGCAGGCGCCCGGACCAGGTGACGTTTGTGTGCTCACGGATCTGGAGCAGCAGTTGGAGCTTCTCGGCGTACAGCTCATCGTAGTCGTCGAGGTCGTAGCCGAACAGCGGGAAGGACTCGATGAAGGAGCCGCGCCCGGCCATGATCTCGGCGCGGCCGCCGGACAGCAGGTCGACCTCGGCGAAGTCCTGGAAGACGCGCACGGGGTCGTCGGAGCTGAGCACGGTGACGGCGCTGGAGAGCCGGATGCGCTCGGTCTTGACGGCGATGGCGCCGAGCACGACGGCGGGGGATGACACGAGGAAGTCGGGGCGGTGGTGCTCGCCGATGGCGAACACGTCGAGCCCGAGCTGGTCGGCGAGCTCGGCCTCCTCCATCAGCTCGCGCATGCGCTGTTGCGGGCTTACGCCGCTGGCTAGGTCGGCGAAGGTGGCCAGGCCGAGTTCCATGCTCAAAGCATAGCGTTTATAATTGTGTATACAACTATTTATGATAGGCCCGGCTTGCGCCGGGCTCGGGCGGGAGGCGGTGGTGCGCTGGGTCAGCCCCGCGCGGCTGTCCGCGCGCGGCGCGGCAGCACGGCCAGCGCTGCGGTTGCGAGCGCGGCGACGGCGGACAGGAAGAACACGGCGGGGTAGCCGGCCAGCGCGGCGGTCTCTCCGGACAGCGGCCCGCCGACGCCGACGCCGAAGTCGAAGAAGGCGGTGAACATGCCCAGGGCGGAGCCGCGGTGCTCGTCGTCGGCCTCGCCGACGACCATCAGCGCGAGCGACGGGAACAGCATGGAGAAGCCGGCGCCGACGACGAGCGCGCCGGCGATGGCGACGCCGAGCGAGTGGGCCAGCCCGATGACGGTCAGCCCCAGCGCCTCGGTCAGCCCGGCGGCGGTGGCCATGATCCTGGCCCCGAAGCGGTCGGGCAGGCGCGCGAAGATCAGGCGGCTGGTGAACACGGCGACGGCAAAGGCGGTGAACACGCTGGCGCCGCCGCCGACACCGCGCGCTTGCAGGTGCAGGATCACGAAGCCGGCGAGCGCGGCGTAGCCGATGTTGGCGAGCGCCAGGGCGATCCCGGGGCGGCGCGCGGAGGGCGGGAACAGCGTGTGAAACGTGAGCGGGGTGACGGTTCGCTCGCGCTTCGGCTCGGGAATGCGCGATGCGATCAACGCTCCAATGAGCGGCAGCACGGCGGTGAGAATCCACACGGCGTCGTAGCCGGAGCTCGATCGCAGAAGCTCACCGAGCACCGGGCCGAGCGACAGCCCGCCCCACACGGCCAGGCCGAACATCCCCAGCGCCATGCCGCGGCGCTCCAGCGGTGAGATGTCCACCGCCCAGGTGGCGCCGGCGGTGTAGACGGAGCCCTCGCCGATGCCCACGATCAGGCGCGCGGCAACGAGCATGCCGACGCCGCTGGACAGCAGGTACATGAGCCCTCCGAGCGCCAGCGCGAGCGAACCGACGACTAGCACCACCCGCCGCCCCAGCCGGTCGGCCTGACGTCCGGCGATCGGGCGGCAGATGACGGAGGTGACGGCGAACGACCCCACCACCACACCCACGGCCACGTCGCTGCCGTGCAGCGGCCCGTGCACGTAGGTGGGCAGGATCGGCAGCGCGGCGCCGGTGGCGATGAACGCGAACAGCCCGGCCACGAACACGCCGGCCAACGCGACCAATCTCAAGGGCTGCTCAGGCGGAGGTGCGGACGCCCCCCGCGATGCGGGCGCGATGGGCGCGGACATGCTCACGCGTCCCTATGGCTGCGCTTTGAGTTTCTTCCACTCGGCCTTGTGGATGCGCTTGGCGGCCTGGTAGTCCAGGAGCGCCTGCGGCGAATCCACGTCGCCGAGCGTGGGGTGCGGCGGCACGAGGCTCTTGGCCTTCGCCATCTTGTACCGCTTGGCGAGTACGGACCCGAGCGCCTTGACCTTCATCTCACCGAAGCCGGGCAGCCCTTCGAGGTTCGCGCGCAGTTGGTCCCCGTTCCTGGCGTCCGTCCAGACTCGCTCGGCTTCGCCTCCGTACTCGGCGCAGATGTGGGCCGCGAGGTCGTGGACACGTTCGGCCATTTTCGAGGGAAAGCGGTGTACCGCCGGTTTCTCGCGGAACACGGGATCGAGGTCCGTCGCGGCGAGCTTCGCCGGGTCGAGCGTGCCGACCCGCTCCAAGATCGCCAGCGGGCCGGAGAATGCCTTGGGCACTGAGACTTGTTGGTCGAGGCTGAAGCCGATCAGCAGCGCCATTGGGTCGGATGCGATCAGCGAGTTGGCCTCGTCGGAGTCGGTGAAGTACAGGCGATCGGGCACGCGGTCCATGCTATCCGGCGCCGGCTCGCGGCATACGGTGATACGTCGTGGCAGCCGCTCAGGTCGTGGCAGCCACCCTCGCCCACGAAGCTGTCTGCGCGCGAGGCGTTCCTGCGGAACCTAGAGAATGGTGCGCCTAAGCCGTCGGCCGTGTCAGGCGAAGACGAGCTCGGCGCTGGCGGTGGCCTCAACGGACGCTAGGTCCAGCGGCTGGATTGTCACGACGGGAACCTCCCCGTCAGCCCGTTCGAGCATCAGGGAGATACCTTCCTCGAGACTTTCGCGAAGCTCATCCAGGTTGTCGCCTGTGGCGAAGACGCCGGGGAACTCCTCCACCGTGGCCCAGAACGAACCGTCCTCATGGCGGACATTGACATGTAGTTGCGTAGTCGCGCTCATAGCCTCATGATACGGATACGCACTCCTGCGGAGGTAGTGCTTGCGACTGCCGTGGGGGCCGGACCGCGTATGGTCGGGGAACGGCTGGCGCGCTGCAAGACCGTCTACACCGGCTATGTGCTGAGCGTCGCTGCCACATACAGCACCGCCAGCACGCGTGCCACCGCGCCCACCGCCTCGTCCGGCACCAGCAGCTGGGGATGGTGCAGCGGCCTGCGCTGGAAGCCGGCCGCCCCGTCCAGCCCAACGAACGCCATCGCCAGCGGCGCCAGCTCCCCGAAGAAGGCGAAGTCGTCAGAGCCGCACGAGCGCCACTCGGCTGACCCCTTGAGGTGGGCTTGACGCAGTAGTGCCCGTGCCCCGGCCACGATCCGCACGTCGTTCGCCAGCGCCGGCTCGCCCTCCATCAGAACGACGCTGCCGCGACAGCCGTGCGCCGCGGACACGCCGGCCACGACCTCCTCGACCAGCTCGCGCAGCCGTGCACGGTCCTGCGGCCGGTGGGCGCGCAGCGCGGCGCGGGCGCTGGCCCGCCCAGGGATCACGTTCTCAGCCGTGCCGCCCGCGATCACGCCCACCGTCAACGAGGCCGGGTGCAGCGGATCGATGCTCCGGCCCACCTGCGCGTGCAGCGCCACGATCACCTGCGCCAGCGCCAGGATCGGGTCGTGCCCGTGGTGGGGGTAGGCGCCGTGCGTGGACTCGCCCTCGACCGTGATCTCGACCGCGTCGCAGGAGGCGTTGACCGCACCGGCGTCCAGCGCCACCTCGCCCCAGCGCAGCTCCGGGTGGACGTGTGCGCCGACAACAGCCAGCGGCGCGATCTGCGCGAGCGCATCCTGCGCGAGCTGCTGCGCCCCCGACGGGTAGGCCTCCTCGCTGGGTTGGAACACGGCCAGCAGCGGGACCGGCAGCCGCTCCGCCAAGCGGTGGGCGGCACGCGCCAGCGCCACCAGCGCGGCCATGTGCACGTCGTGCCCGCACGCGTGCATCGTCTCTCCGCTCGCGCTGAACGGCGCGCCTGTGCGCTCCCGCACGGGCAGCCCGTCGAGCTCGGCCCTGACTGCCACCGGCGCGCCGTCGGCCGCGCCCACGCGCGCCAGCAGTCCTGTGCCGGCCACGCTCTCACACTCAACCGGCATCTCCGCTGCCACGAGCGTGGCGGTGCGGTGCTCGGCGTGCGCCAGCTCCGGCTGTTCGTGCAGCCGGTGGCGTAGCTGCACCGCGCGCGGGAGCTCGCGCTCGATCGCGTCCAGCAGGTTTGCCAGCAGTGGCTGGTCGGCCACCGGTGGCCCGTCGTCAGTAGATGGCCGCATAGCGCCTGCACAGCTCTTCGAGCTCGAGCCCGTCCGCGGCCTCGATCTCAGCGCGCTTGACGCTGAGGTACGCCTCATACAGCAGCGGCCCCATCCAGCCCCGTGCGATCTGGTCCTTGGCAAGCGCGTCAAGCGCCTGCTGCAGCGTGCCCGGCAGCGCACCCACGCCGAAGCGCTCCGCCTCGGCCTCATCCAGCTGCGCCGGGTCGCGCTCGAGCAGCTCCGGCGCGGCCAGCCCGTCGCGCACGCCGGCCAGCCCCGCGCGGACGAGTGCACCGAGCGCCAGATACGGGTTGGCGCTGGAGTCCGAGCCGCGGTACTCCAGGTGCAGCTGTGCCGCCGGGTCCGCATCGGCCAACTCCACCAGCGGTGGGATCCGCAGCAGCGCTTCGCGGTTGCGCGTGGCCAGGCACGCTGCGCCAGCGCTCCAGCGGTGCGGCTGCAGGCGCGCGCCGGACACCGGGCTGGCAGCGGTGATCGCGCTCAGCGCCCGTGCGTGGCGCAGGATCCCGGCGGCGAAGCTCCCGCCCAGCTCGCTCAGGCAACCGGGGCGCGAGGCGTCATACAGCAGCGCGCCCCCGTGTCCGTCGAGCAGGTTGATGTGGATGTGCACGCCGTTGCCCGCGTCGTCGGCTCCCGTCAGCGGCGAGAACGTCGCGCGCCTGCCTTCGCGGCGCGCCACCTCGCGCACCACCTCCCTGAACACCACCGCGCGATCGGCGCCGCCCATGCCCGGCGCTGGGGCGACGGGGATCTCGAACTGGTGCGGCGCGTACTCGGGGAAGAAGCGCTCCGGCTCCGCCCCCGCCTGCGCCAGCGCGTCCATCACGTTCAGGGCGAACGGTTCGCTCAGCCGTTGCGCCTCCAGCGAGAACGGCAGCGCCGCAGGCGCCTCGCTGAGCAGCTGGAACTCGTGCTCGAAGCTCGACACCAGCTGTGCGCCCAGCTGCGACTCCAGCTCTTCCAGCGACTCGCGCAGGAAGCTCCGTGGGCAGCACTCCCACGCCCGCCCGTCGGTCTCCACGATGTCGCACAGCACGAGCTCCAGGGCGCTGCATTCGGAGCCCGCCCGCCCTCCGGCCTCCACGCGTACGCGCGTGTCCGGGTCGCCCACCAGGCGCAGGTCGCCGGTGGAGCCGAACGGGTTGGGCTCGGCCACGTGCCCCAGCGGCGTGAGCGCGTGGTTGGCCGGCACCCAGCCGATGCCCGCGCGCTCGTGCGCCTGAACCTGTGAGGCGCCGATCGCGCGCCCGCGCACGATCGCGCCGAGGTCACAGCACACGAGCGAGACCAGCTCGGTCACGCTCACCCAAGCGCCTCGCCGGTCACGGTGCCGTTGTCCCACGGACCCTCCGTCAGTCCAGCCGCGCCGGCGCCGGCTCGCACCGCGGCCGCGTCGGCGGCCACCGCCACCACGATCATGCCGCCGTCCGGCATGTCGCGCCGCTCCAGCGCCGCCGCCAGGCGCTCGGCCGGTTGCAGGTGCACGCCGCGGTCGCCCAGCGCGGGGTAGGTGTCGGCCACGCCGTACAGCGTGCCGGCCCGTCCGGCCACGCGCCCGAACACGCACGCGAAGTGGCCCACCTTCCAGTCGGGGGGCGGTCCCTCCTGGCGGCCGTCCATCAGGTAGTCGAGCAGCTGGTCCGCGCGTGCGTGCCCGCCCCACAGGTGGTGGGTGGCGAAGTTGGCGATCAGCGTCACCGGGTGCTCCAGCTCGCACACAGCCTCGAACAGCCCGGCCAGCGTGTCCGGGTTCCAGGGGCCCGAGAACGCGATCGGCTCGAGCGCCCCGTCGGAGAGCTCGGCGATCGCTTTCATCACCCCTGCCGAGGTCGTGCCGGAGAGGTCGGAGTCCTCGATTTCGGGGATCGCCAGGCGGTAGTCGCGCCGCCCCTCCTCGCCGTGTGGGAGCGTGCCGTCCTCGCGTTTGCCAGAGATCACGCTGCCGGCCGCCACCGCCACCGCGTCCTGGTCCAGCGGCTCGCCCGCGCGCTCCACGAGCCCGGCTGCCTGCAGCGCCAGCGAGCCGCAGAACGCTCCGCACAGGTCATCGCGCTGCGGCAGCTCGCGGGCGTGGGTGGCCAGCAGCTCGCGCGCGCCCGTCAGCAGCGTCATGCCGGGATCTCCGCGCCGGCCGATCATCTCTGCTCAGCCCTCTGTGGCCCGTGGCGCGTAGCGGTGGTGGAGCATCAGCGCGTTGCCGTAGGGGTCGGCGAAGAACGCCATGTGGCACACGCTGGTGTCGAACGTGTCGCCCACGAAGCTCACGCCGCGCGCTTCCAGGGTCGCGCGCGCCTGCTCGATGTCGTCCACGTGCAGCGCGATCGTGTTCTGGTTGACGCAGTGCGGGATCCCCATCTTCTCCGCGTCGATCACGCTGAGGGTGAGGTTGCCCGTCTCGAACTCGGCGAAGTTGCGCTCCGGCATGTACACCGAGCGGCGCAGCCCGAGCGTGGTGCCGTAGAACTCGACCGAGGCCGCCAGGTCGTTTGTGGGCACCGCCACGAAGTCGACGCCGCTCACCAGTTGCTGATCGTTGGTCATGTCGTTTGCTCCTCTTCTGTTGAGTCTCAGGAGTCGCTGTGTGTCAAACCACGTACGCTTGGCAAAGACGCTACCGCCCTGACCGAAAGGACGCGATGCCATGAGCTGGGACTTCTCGACGGACGCCGATTACCAGGAGCAGCTCGATGTGGATGGCCGACTTCGTCCGCCGCGAGATCTGGCCGCTGGAGACGATCTGGCCGGAGCTCGGCCTGGAGGGTCTGAAGGCGGCGATGGCGCCGCTGCAGGAGCAGGTCAAGGCGCGCGGGCTGTGGGCCACGCACCTGCCGCCGGAGCTGGGCGGGCAGGGCATGGGCCAGGTCAAGCTCGGGCTGATGCACGAGATCCTGGGCACGTCGCCGATCGCTCCGCTGGCGTTCGGCAACGCGGCGCCGGACTCCGGCAACTCCGAGATCCTGGCGATGGCCGGCACCGAGGAGCAGAAGGACCGCTGGCTGCACCCGCTGCTGGCCGGCGACCTGCGCAGCGCGTTCAGCATGACCGAGCCGAACTCGCCCGGATCGGATCCCACGCAGTTGGTCACGCGCGCGGTGCGCGACGGCGAGGAATGGGTGATCGACGGGCGCAAGTGGTTCTCCTCCAACGGCTCGATCGCCGACTTCCTGATCGTGATGGCCGTCACCAACCCCGATGCCAGGCCCTCGCAGCGGGCCTCGATGTTCATCGTCCCCTGCGACACGCCCGGCGTGGAGATCGTGCGCGACGTGCCCACCATGGAGCACCCGGAGGCCCACTTCGGCGTCTACGGCGGGCACTCCGAAATCGAGTACAACGGCGTGCGCGTTGGCGGCGAGGCGCTGCTGGGCGGCGAGGGCGAGGGCTTCGTGCTGGCCCAGCACCGGCTCGGGCCGGGGCGCATCCACCACTGCATGCGCTGGCTCGGCGTCGCCCGCCGTGCGTTCGACATGATGTGCGAGCGTGCGACATATCGGTACGCGCACGGGTCGCTGCTGGCGCAGAAACAGACCGTGCAGAACTGGATCGCCGACAGTGCCGCGGAGATGCAGGCGGCGCGCCTGATGACGCTTCACGCCGCCTGGGTGATGGACACGCAGGGCGCTCGCGCGGCGCGCACCGACGTGGCGCTGATCAAGTTCTACGGCGCCAAGGTGCTGCACGACGTGGTCGACCGCGCGCTGCAGCTGCATGGCTCGCTCGGTTACTCGACCGACCTGCCGCTTGAGCAGATGTATCGCTTCGCGCGCGCCGCGCGCATCTACGACGGGCCCGACGAGGTGCACCGCCAGTCGGTGGCGCGCCACGTGCTGGCCGGCTACGCGCCGCCCGCCGACGGCATCCCCAGCGAACACCTGCCCTCCCGTCGCGCCGAGGCCCGCGAGCGCTTCGCGCAGCTCCTGGAGACGGTCACGGCCAACGACTGAGCAGTGTGTTTCTGTTGTCACATCGACATCGCTGTCTCCAACTGGCGATGGTGAAAGCAAAGTCGGACTGCCAGGATTTACAGGGGATTTGCCACTTTGGCGGCGGTTCGCGGCCGTGGTTCCGGCGCTCGCCTTGACAGAAAGCCATGCCGCTGCCAAGTTCGAGAGGACAGGCACTTTCCACTGACCGATAGACGTTGACGGTCGCGAGCAGCGGCGGATGGGCCGCTGCCGGCGCGAGCGAGCGGCGAACGAAGAGGGGGACTCACGAGTGGCTTCCACCCTTTTAGCGACGGTACAACCCAAACCCTCTCGTGCGGGCTTGCGCGATCGCGAGCGCATGCACGACGACACGTCCACCGATCTGACTCACGTGGGGTGGACGCCGAGCAGGGACATTGGGCTGGCCGAATGGTCGGCCGTCGGTCGTCGCTTCGGGGAGATCGGGCGCTGCAGCCAGTGGTGGCTGGGGGACTGGATCCACTACGGCAACGCGCGCTTCGGCGAGCGCTACACGAGGGCGGTGAAGCTCACCGGATACGACGCGCAGTCGCTGATGAACATGGTGTACGTCGCATCGAGATTCGATATCTCCCGACGTCGGGAGAACCTCTCCTGGAGTCACCACGCGGCGCTTGCGGCGCTGGACGTCGACGCCCAGGAGTACTGGCTGACGCGCGCCGGCGCGGACAAGCTGTCGGTGGCCGATCTGCGCGTGGAGTTGCGCGGGCGCCGGCAGGCGCTGGAAGCGGCAAACGATTCGGGTGAGGAGACTCACCCAGCGAGGGGGACGCCGCGACGGTCGTGTGCCCGACGTGCGGCACGAGGGTTCCAGTCTCGCCTTGAGCAGCTCGCCGCTCGCAGACACCGACCTGTTGGTCATCGGCGCGGGCGCCAAGGGCACGGCGATCGCGATGAAGGCGCATGTGCTCAACAGCCTCGGCGTGGCGTCGATCGCGGTGACGGTGGTCGAGGCCAGCGGGCCGGCGGCGGCGTGGATGGACGGCGACGGGGTGACCTCCAGCCGCGAGGTGCTGGCGATCCCGCCCACCAAGGACGTGGGCTTCCCCTACCAGAGCGCGTGTGCGTTCGGCGCCGCCGGCGAGGCGGTCGACCGCGCGGCGCTGGAGTTCTCCTGGCAGCGCCACCTGGTGGAGCGGGGCCGCTACGGGCATTGGGTGGATGCGGGTTCGCCGTCGGTGCAGCGGCGCGTCTACGGGGCGTATCTGACGTGGGTGCTGGAGCGCGCCGGCGAGGGAGTGTCGGTGCTTTACGGGGAAGTGGCGCGCATCTCGCTCGACGACGACGGAGCGCGCTGGATCGTGGACGTGGCCGGGCGCGAGGGCCCGCGGCGCCTGCGCTGCGGAGCGTTCGTGCTGACCGGCCCGGGCGTGCACCGCACGCTCGACGCCGACATGGAGGCGGCGCGGTACGTGCTGGACTGCGACAGCGGGCGCCTTGAGATCGGGCGCGTGCCGGTGGCGCGGAGCTCGGACATCGCGATCGTGGGCGGCGGTGAGAGCGCGCTCAGCTGCATGGAGTTCGTGCGCGCGCTGCGACCGGACGCGCGGCTGACGGTGTACACGCCGAGCCTGCCGATGAGCCGCGTGGAGAGCTTCGTGGAGAACCGCATCTTCTCCAACCCCGATGAGATCGACTGGCCGTCGCTGAGCGTGCAGGAACGGCGCAGCTTCATCGACCGCAGCGACCGTGGCGTGTTCGGCCCGGAGCGGATCGTGGCGTTCGCCTATGACGAGCGCTGCCGCTTCGTGGATGGCAGGGTGTTGCGCGTGAGCTCGCGCGGCCCGCACGGGGGCGTGCGCGTGGAACACCGGGCGCGCGGCGGCACGGCACACGGCGAGCACGACTACGTGATCAACTGCACCGGCTTCGATCTGCTCCAGCAGCTCGGAGCGCTGCTGAGCGATGACGCGCGCGCGCAGGTCGAGGCGTGCGTGGGCGCGGTTTGGAGTGGGGCGGCCGGGCGCGAGCTGGCGTTCGGGCGCTTCCTGGAGCTGGAGGGCATGGCGCCGCTGCTGCACCTGCCGGGGATGGCCGCGCTCAGCCAGGGGCCGGGCTTTGCCAACCTCGGCTCGCTGGGTGTGCTGGCCGATCGCGTGCTGGCGCCGCTGGTGGCGCCGAAGGAGATCAGGCCACGGGCGACGGAGCGGGCGGCATAGGCGCCACGCGCGGCCCCCTGGCGCCGATCCCGTCGCGGCGGCGCACCACGATCGCGGGCGCCTGGTCGGCGGGGGCGAATGCCACCGAGCTGCGCATCGCGCCGCGCTCGGAGCCGCCGGGCACGGGTCGTAGCTCGACTTCGCGCAGCACCGTCTGCAGCACGCGCTTCATCTCCAATTGGGCGAACGTGGCGGCCACGCAGCGGCGCACGCCGCTGCCGAACGGGATCCAGCTGTAGGTGCCGGCGGGCCGCTCCAGGAAGCGCTCGGGCCTGAAGCTGAAGGGCTGCGGATAGAGGTCGTGGCGGTGGTGCACCAGGTAGATGCAGGGGGCGACGGTGACGCCGGCGGGGATCGTGTAGCGGCCGAGCTCCATCGGCTCGGTCAGTTTGCGCATCACCAGCGGCACCGCCGGGCACAGGCGCAGGATCTCTTTGACGACCGCCTCGGCGTAGACCTCGTCCTCCTCCTCCAACACCTCCTCGCGCAGGCGCGCGAGCTTGTCGGGGTGGCGCAGCAGGCGCTCGAACGCCCATGCCAGCGAGGTGGCGGTGGGCCCGTCGGAGACGAGCGTGATCAGTTCGTCGCGCAGCTCCTCGTCGGTCATGGGCGTGCCGTTCTCATCGTAGGCCTGCTCCAGCATCGAGAGGATGCCCTCGTCCTGCGGGCGCCCCGGCTGCGCGCGCCGCCGCGCCACCTCGCGCATCAGCGCCGTTTCGACCGGCTCGAGCACCTCGTGGAACTTGGTGTTGCGCGAGATCCAGCGTGAGCCGAAGGTGCTCAGCAGCGTCAGGCGGCCGGGGTCGTTGAGCCAGTCGGTCAGCCGCTTGAGCAGCGTCCGCAGCTCGCCCATCTGCTGGGAGTCGGTGGCGCCGAACACGGAGCGCATCACCACCTCCATCGAGATCGCCTGCATCCGCGGCCACAGCGCGATCGGCTCGCCCAGCGGCCAGCTGGCGATCTCCCGGCGCGCCACCTCGACCATCATCTCGCCGTAGTCGCGCATGCGCGCGCCGTGGAAGGCGGGCAGCATGAACTTGCGGTGGGTCATGTGCTCGGGCTCGTCCAGCAGCATCACCGAGCGCGGGCCGAGCAGCGGCCCGAGCAGCGGGTTGGCCTCGCCGGCGCCGGCGCGCACCATGTGGGGAGGAGCTGTGAGCACCTGCCCGACGTGGTCGGGGTTGCTGAGCAGCACCCACGGGCGCCCGCCTCGTACGTGCAGGGTGAACATGTCGCCGTAGCGCTCGGCGCAACGCTGCATGAACGGCAGCGGACGAGACGCCCAGCCGATCGCCTGCAGGGAGCTCGGCAGCCGCGGCCCGGGCGGTAGATCGGCGCGCTGTGTGAGGGCAGGTGAAAGTGGGCGTTTGCTCATTGCCGGTCGTATGGTGCTCGCAATCACGCCCAGTAGGCAAACCGTGCTCATAACGACGCGGTGTGTTGCAGGCGGGTGCGGCGCACCAGTGCCCTAATCGGTTAAGGGAGCGGCCTTAAACGCCGTTGATCCGGGTTCGAGCCCCGGCTGGTGCATCCAAGGGGAAAAGGAGACAAATGCTCACAGCCACGAACCTGTTCGACTACTTCGAGGAGCTGCACGAGGGTGAGGCCGGCGCCCACTGGGCGGCGCGCGCCCCGCTTCGTCCCAACGCCCGCTTCGACATCAAGCTGGTGCCGCGCGCACCCAACTGGGCGCGGGACAGCGAGTCGCTGGAGGCGCTTGAGCGGATCGAACGCGAGCCGTGGGTGGAGCGGGTGGAGCGGGGCGAGCAGGGCGTGGAGCTGCGGCTGAGCGACGACTGGATCGAAGCGCTGGGCACGGCGCTGCAGGAGGGCGACAGCGGCGAGGAGCGGCTGTCGGACCTGGCGGCCGGGCGGCGCTTCTCGGTGCAGTTCTGGGACGCCAACGCGACCAAGGCGCTGCACGTGGGGCATCTGCGCAACCTGGCGATCGGCAACGCGCTGGCGGCGGCGCTGACGCAGGCGGGCGGGCAGGTGGAGCGTCGCGCGCTGATCTCCGACGCCGGGCGCTCGATGGGCGAGGCGATGGCGGGGGTGATGAAGAGCGGCCGTCACGCGCAGGCGTGGCCGGATCGCAACGAGAAGAGCGACCACTTCGTGGGCTGCTGCTACGCCGAGTATGTGGCGGCGGGGCGCTCGTTCAACGGCAGGGCGGGCGAGCCGCCGGAGGATTCGCTGACGCGTGAGCTGACGATGCGCGACGACGACGCGGACGAGCTGCTGCGGCGCGTGCTGTCGGGCGATCGCGAGGCGCTGGAGCTCTGGTACAAGACGCGCGCGTGGGTGATCGCGGGGCAGCGCAAGACGCTGCAGCGGCTGGGTATCTCCTTCGACCGCGTGTTCTTCGAGTCGGACTTCCTGTCCGAGGCGGCGGAGCTGGCGGCGGTGGGGCTGCGCGCCGGGCTGCTGCGCCGCCGTGAGGACGGGGTAGTTGTCTATCCCACGGCGCGCGAGGACTTCGACGAATTCCCGCTGGTGCGTGGCGACGATCTGCCGACCCAGCACATGCGCGCGATGGCCTACTGGATGGCGGCGCCGGGGCTGGATGGCATGACCTCGGTGCAGGTGTGCGGCTCGGAGTGGGTTTCGCACGTGGTCTGCCGCCGCCAGCTGATGGGTCAGCTGATGGCCGATGGTGGCGCGGGGATGCATCCCACGAGCGACATCTTCCACGGCATGGTCTCGCGCCAGAAGCGCCCGGTGGCTTCCAGCGAAGAGGGCGCGCTGCTGATCGACGAACTGACCGAATGGCTGGAGGGCGAGATCGAGCGCGACCCGCGCGGCTTTGAGGTGGTGCGCCGCATCGGCCCGGCCGAGCGCGTGGCCGGCCAGGTGGCGCTGGGCTATTTCCTGCCGCGCCCGGTGACCCCGCGGGTGGACTTCCAGCAGGAGAAGCTGCTGGACGTGCGCGAGAGCCCGGGCTGGGAGCTGGCGCTGGCGCGCACGCGCCGGGCGCGTGGCCCGGAGCCGACCGGCCGGCCGGCGGAGGAGCCGGACTATCGCTTCGCGGTGGTGCAGTCGGAGCTTCACCGCCGCCATTTGCGCCTGGCGGTGGAGCGCCTGGACGCCGGTCCGCTGGCGCGTTACGTGATGCACTTCGGGCGCTGGTACTCGGAAGCGGAGCGCAGCGGCCCGGTGGAGCGGGTGGTGCACACGCTGCTGGATCGCGGCGCGCGCGGCCTGGGACTGGAGGCGCCGTCGTGACCACGCTGCTGGTGGACAACTACGACTCCTACACGTACAACGTGTTCCACATCCTGGCGGCCGTGTCGGGCGAGGAGCCGATCGTGATCCAGAACGACACCGTGTCCTGGGGCGCGCTGTCGCGCTGGGATTTCGATGCGATCGTGATCTCGCCCGGGCCGGGGCACCCGGACCGCTGGCACGACTTCGGCGTGTGCTCGGACATCCTGCGCTGGAGCGAGGCGCCGATCCTCGGCATCTGTCTTGGCCACCAGGGCCTGGGCCGGCTGCTGAACGGGGCGGTGGGTGCCGCTCCGCTGGCGATGCACGGGCGCATGAGCCACGTGCGCCATCTCGGCAGCGGCCTGTTCGAGGACATCCCGCAGGACTTTTCGGTGGTGCGCTACCACTCGCTGGCGGTCAACGGCCCGATCGGCCCGGAAGGGCGGGTGACGGCGTGGACGGAGGACGGCGTGGTGATGGGCATGGAGCACCGAACCCGCCCGATCTGGGGCGTGCAGTTCCATCCCGAGTCGATCTCCACCGAGCACGGTCACAAGCTGATCGAGAACTTCTATGCGATGGCGCGCGCCAGCAAGCCGGCGCGTTCGTTCGGCGCGCGCCGGCTGGTGACGCCGTCGCAGCGCCCGCGCGAGCGCAGCGCGGAGGCCTCCTCGATGCGGCTGCTGATTCGCACGATCGAGGCCGAGGCGCCGACGGAGCCGCTGTTCGAGGAGCTGTTCGGCTCCTGCGAGCACGCGTTCTGGTTCGACAGCGCCGACGCGCCCACGCGCCTGGCGCAGAACTCCTACATGGGCGCCGCGATCGGCCCCGAGCGCTGCGTGATCGAGTACGACGTGCAGGAGTCGGCGGTGAGGATCAACCGCGGGCTGGACAGCACGGTCGAGCACGCCTCGATCTTCGACGTGCTCGAGCGCGAGCTGGCGGCCGCCGGCGTGCAGGTGCCGCCGGACGCGGTGCACGGCCCGCTGGGCGGTTTCGTGGGCTACCTGGGCTATGAGTGCAAGGCCGACTGCGGCTCGCGGACGGTGCACAGCTCGGACCTGCCGGACGCGGTGATGATGCTGGCCAACCGCGTGATCGCGGTCGATCACGTGGCCGGACTGACGCACTTGTTGGCGGTACATGCAGACGACGAGCTGGGGCTGGGCGAGGATCGCCTGCGGGCGGAAAGCTGGCTGGACGAGGCTGAGCGCGCGGTGCGCGCGGCGCTGATGGCGCAGGCGCGCGGCGATGCGAGCGAGCACTCACCGGTACAGGAGGAGCACGACGAGGACAGAGAGCCGATCGAACCGGTGGTGTTTCACTGCGGTCGCGGTCGCCGTCAGTACCTGGCGGACATCCTGCGCTGTCAGGCGGCGCTGGCGGCGGGGGAGTCCTATGAGGTGTGCCTGACGGATCACATCTCCACGTCGGAGAGCCCGGACCCGTGGCAGCTGTACAGGATCCTCAGGCGCACCAACCCGGCTCCGTTTGCGGCCTACCTGAAGCTTGGCGACACGGCGATCGTGAGCTCCTCGCCGGAGCGCTTCCTGTCGGTGGGCAGGGACGGGCGCGTGCAGGCGCGCCCGATCAAGGGCACGGCGCCGCGCAGCAGCGACCCGCGGCTGGACGAGGAGATCCGCGACCGGCTGCTGGACGACGAAAAGACGTTTGCTGAGCACCTGATGATCGTGGACCTGCTGCGCAACGACCTGGGGCGGGTGTGCAAGGTGGACAGCGTGCGCGTGTCGGAGTTCATGGCGGGCGAGCGCTACCGCACGGTGCACCAGCTGACGTCCACCATCACCGGCGAGCTGGGCGTGGGGCGCACGCCGGTGGACTGCGTGCGCGCGTGCTTTCCGGGCGGCTCGATGACGGGCGCGCCGAAGCTGCGCACGATGGAGATCATCGACGACATCGAGCGCGAGGCGCGTGGCGTGTATTCGGGGGCGCTGGGCTACTTCGGGCTGGACGGCAGCGTGGACCTGAGCATCGTGATCCGCACGATCGTGCTGCGCCCGGGGCGCACCACGATCGGCGCGGGCGGGGCGATCGTGATGCAGTCGGACCCGGAGGAGGAGTTCGAGGAGCTGCTGCTGAAGGCGCGCGCGCCGATGTCGGCGATCGCGCAGGCGGTCACCGGCGACGCGCAGGCGTGGAGCGTGGAGCGCGAGCCGCGGCTGGCGGCGGCGGGCGAGCGATGAGCGAGGCTGCGCAGATGACCCCGGCGCCGTTCGCTCCCAAGCCCTCCGCCCCCGACCCCGCCCGGCACGGCTGGTTCGTGCGCGCGGCGTCGCACGGGGACGCGCCGGAGGTGGCGGCGGCGGTGCACGCGCTGCTGGGCGAGCTGGACGGCTCGCCGTCCTCGCTGGAGGCGCTGGAGTCGGCCACGCACATGCTGATCGACGCGCCGTGGGAGGGGACGGTGCTGGTGGCGCAGGCGGGCGAGGCGCTGGTGGGCGTGTTGGCGGCCAGCTGGCAGATGGCGATCCACGTGCCGGGCTCGTATGCGCTGATCCAGGATCTGTGGGTTGATCCGGCGTGGCGCGGCCGGGCGGTGGGTGCGAGCCTGATGCGCGCGCTGGTGGACGTGGCGCGCGCCAGGAACATGGAACGCGTGGAGGTGGGGCTGCCGCGGGAGAGCTTCAAGGGCTTTGCGGCCACCGAGGCGTTCTATCTGGGCAACGGTTTCAGGCCGAACGGCCCGCGCATGCGGAGGCTTATCTAAGTGGCCGGCCTGCTGGCGATCGAGCAGCGCGCGGGCTCGCCGGCGGCGCAGCCGTGGATCCTGGACGGCGAGGGCCGCAGGATGCGCGGGCCGGATCACGGCGAGCGCCTGCTGCGGCTGGGCGCGGGGCTTCAGGGCCACAGCGGCGTGCGTGTTGACGGCGCGGACGCGAGCGGCGAGCTGCTGCGGCGCACGGTGGCGGCGCTGCACGAGCCGGCGTACCTGGCGGCGTTGAGCGAGCGGCGGGCGGGCGAGTCGGTGCTGCTGGACGAGTTCGCGGCGCCGGGGATGGCGCCGGACACGCCGGTCAGCGCGGAGCTGGCGGCGTCGGCGTATGAGGGGGTGCGCACGGCGATCACGGCGGCGCAGCGGATCCTGGATGGCGCGCGCTACTCCTATGCGCTGTGCCGCCCGCCGGGGCACCACGCGGGGCCGGCGTGGCTGGGGGGCTGCTGTTACCTGAACAACGCGGCGGCGGCGGTGCACACGCTGCGCGAGGGCGACGCGGGGCCGGTGGGGATCCTGGACATCGACATTCACTATCCGAATGGCACGTCGGCGATGGCGGCGCGCATGAGCGATGTGCGCCTGCACTCGCTGCACGCGGCGCCGGTGGTGAACTCGCCGTCGCTGACGGCTGAGCCGAAGACGGCGCGCGAGCGTCTGGTGGATTTCAGCGAGCCGCCGAGCGATGCGGACTACCTGGCGTCGCTGGCGGGGGAGCTGGAGGTGCTGGCGGGTACGGCGTCGGTGCTGGTGCTGTCGCTGGGCTATGACACGGTGGCGGGCGATCCGCACGGCTGCTGGAGCTTCACGCCGGACACGTTCACGGCGATCGGGCGCCTGCTGTCGTGCTGCGAGCTGCCGGTGTGCGTGATCCAGGAGGGCGGCTATGCGCTGGATTCGCTGGCGGCGTGCGGCCACGCGTTTGCGAGCGGCCTGCTGGGGGGCGAGTGAGCGTGAGCGGCCTGGAGCCTTTTCGCGCGCGGCTGGACGAGCTGGACGGCGAGATCGTGCGGTTGTTGGGCGAGCGCTTTGACGTGTGCCGCGAGATCGCGCTGTTCAAGCGTGCCAACGAGATCCCGATGATGCAGCCGGGGCGGGTGGAGCAGGTGCGGGCGCGCTATCTGGGGCGTGGGCGCGAGCTGGCGCTGCCGGCGGACTTCACGGCGGATCTGTTCGAGCTGCTGATTGCGGCGACGTGCCGGATGGAGGACGAGCTGATCGAGGCATGAGCGAGCTGACGTTCATCACGCTGGGCCCGGCGGGCACGTGTCACGAGGCGGCGCTGCTGCGCTACCTGGAGCTGCAGGGCCTGTCGGACTCGCGGATCGTGCTGGTGGAAGATCTGCTGGGCGCGATCGACACGGTGCGCGAGCAGCGGGACACGTTCCTGGTGCAGTGCAGCGCGCACGTGCAGGTGCACCTGGTGACGGAGCGCCACTACCGCGAGGTGTTCGTGATGGACACGTTCATCTATCCGACCAAGGAGCTGGCGCTGCTGGTGCGCCGCGATGTGGAGGATCCGCAGAGCTTGGGGATCGTGTCGGCCACGCGCGGCTACACCGACCTGTCGCGCTGGCGCACGTTGATCGACGAGCCGTCCAAGCCGGTGGTGGCACGCCACCTGCTGGAAGGCGCGTACGACGCCGGGCTGACGCATCTGCACCATGCCCACGAACATCCGCGGGAGCTGCTGGTGGCGGAGGTGTATGGCGCGGTGGACACCACTTGGGTGGTGTATGGCAGGCGCAAGCGCTTCCGTGGCGAGGTGATCGGGCAGGCGGTGCCGTGGCTGTTCACGGGCGAGCCCGAGCCGCAGCCTCCGCGCGGCGTTCTAGGCTGGGGCGATGCCAGCAGACGCCAAGGCACCCGCGGCCCGGTTCGACCCGAGCGCGTTTCGGGCGTTTCGCTTCACGGGACGTGAGCTGCGCGCGGACGGCCGCGTGACGCTGGGCTACGCGCTGGATGAGGAGATCTATTTCGAGGAGGAGTTCGTTCTGCCGGTGCCGCGGGAGCTCTCACAGTCCGAGCGCGACGCTGTGGAGGGGCTGCTGTCGCTGTTGCACTGGGTGGCGGGCGTGAGCTATTTCAAGACGGCGCTGCCGGGGGAGCTGGTGTGTGAGACGGGCGCGCCGGGCGCGGCCACGGCGGAGCTGTTGGAGGCGCTGTACTCGGAGGGGTTGGGGGAGCTGGCGTACACGAATGGGCTGGCGGAGCTGCCGCGTCCGCGCTTTCCGCGCGTCGGGGCGCCGCCCGCTGCGCCGGTGGGCCAAGTCCCCACGGCCGGCCCGCTGGGCCGCGTGCTGGTGCCGGTGGGCGGCGGCAAGGATTCGGCGGTGGCGCTGGAGATCGTGCGCCGCTCGGGGCGTGAGCTGGCGTTGTTCTCGATCGGCGATGCGCCGCCGATCGCGCGCACGGTGGCGGCGGCGGGCCTGGCGCATCTGCTGGTGCGCCGTCGCCTTGATCCGGGGTTGGCGGCGCTGAACGGCGCGGGCGCGATCAATGGCCACGTGCCGGTCACGGCGATCGTGTCGTGCGTGGCGTTGCTGACGGCGGCGCTGAACGGCTTTGACGCGGTGGCGATGGCCAACGAGCGCTCGGCCTCGGCGGGCAACGTGCAGTGGGACGGCGTGGATGTGAACCACCAGTTCAGCAAGGGGCTGCGCGCGGAGCGCCTGCTGTCGGGGGCATTGGCTGAAGCGGATCCTGAGCTGCGTCTGTTCTCGATCCTGCGCCCGGCTTCCGAGCTTGCGATCGCGCGCGCGTTTGCTCGCATGGAGCAATACCACCGGGCGTTCACCAGCTGCAACGCGATCTTCCGCCTGGACCCGGCGCTGCGTGCGGCGTCTTGGTGCTGTGACTGTCCCAAGTGCCGCTTCGTGTTCCTGGCGCTGGCGCCGTTCAGCGAGCCGGGCCATCTGCGCGAGATCTTCGGCGCCGACCTGCTGGACGACGAGCGCCAGTTCGACGGCTTTGCGCTGCTGACGGCCACGGGCGGGCACAAGCCGTTCGAGTGCGTGGGCGAGGAGCAGGAGAGCCTGGCGGCGATCCGGCTGCTGGCGCGCGAGGAGCGTTGGAGCGCCCATCGCGTGGTGGCGCGACTGGCGGCGGAGGTGCTCCCGCGCTTCTCCAACGGAGAGGGAGACCCGGACGCGGTGCTGGCGCTGAGCGACGAGCACGAGGTCCCGGACGAGCTGATGGAGGACGTGCGTGCGGTTCTCGCAGCTTGAAGGCGCGCGCGTCGGCGTGTGGGGAGCTGGGCGCGAGGTGGCGTCGTTGGCGGCGCAGCTGGAGCGGCGCCTGCCCGCGGCACGGATTGCGGTGGCGGTGTTCGACGCAGAGCCGCCGCAGGACGTTCCTACGACGCTGCGCTCGCCGGACGTGCGGGTGGTGGGCGCGTCGCAGGCATTGGTTGCGCTGGCCGACTGCGACGTGCTGGTGCGCTCGCCGGGGGTGTCGATCCACCGGCCGGAGCTGCTGGCGCTGCGCCACGCGGGGCTGGCGGTGACGACGGCCACGGCGCTGTGGCTGGGCGAGCATGGCCGCGAGGGCGTGATCGGCGTGACGGGCACGAAGGGCAAGAGCACCACGGCGGCGCTGGCCGTGCACGTGGCCCGCGCGGCCGGGCTATGAGGTGGCAGCTGGCGGGCAACATCGGCGTGCCGGCGCTGGACCTGCTCGACCGCGAGCGCCCGCGCGCAGGTGACGGTGGTGGAGCTGTCCAGCTTCCACATTGCCGATCTGGCCAGCGGGCCGCGGGTGGTGGTGCTGACGAACCTGTTTGCGGAGCACGCCGACTGGCACGGCTCGGCGGATGCGTACCGCGCGGAGAAGCTGCGGATCCTCGGCCTGGACGGCGTGCGCACGGCGGTGCTGCGTCCGGCCGGGAGCTGGCGTTGGCGGACGCCCATCCGGGCCTGCGGGTGGTTCCGTTACGGCGTGGACGGCGGCTGGGAGGCGGGCGAGCGTGAGATCGCTGCTGCGCGGCGAGCCGATGCTGGCGCGCGCGCAGCTGCCGCTGGAGGGGGCCCACAACGCGCTCAACCTGTGCGGCTGCGCTGGCCGCGCTGGAAGCGCTGGATCTGACGCCGCCGTCGCTGCCGGCGGCGCTGAGCGACTTCCGCGCGCTGGCCCACCGGCTGGAGGCGGTGGCCGAGCGGGACGGCGTGCTGTGGGTGGACGACTCGATCTCGACCACGCCCGAGTCGGCGCTGGCGGCGCTGGCCAGCTTCTCGGATCGCCCGATCGTGCTGATCGCGGGCGGCCAGGACCGCGGCCAGGACTACGGCGAGCTGGCCCGTGTGCTGAGCGGCAGCGGCGCGCACGTGATCGGCGTCCCGTTCGACAGGAGGGCGCCTGATCGCCGCTGTGCGCGATGCGGGTCTGCCGGATACACACGCGATCGAAGCCCCGGACCTGACGGAGGCGGTGGAGGCTGGCGCGCGAACTGGTGCTTCCGGGCGGCGTGATCCTGCTCTCGCCCGCCGCGCCCAGCTATGACAACTTCCGCGACTTCGAGGAGCGCGGCGAGCGCTTCCAGGTGCTCGCCACCTCGCCAAGCTCACCGGGTTAGAAGGCCATCGCCGATCAGCTGGTTGGAGTCGGCTGACGGTGACTACTTCTTCCAGGGATTGACGAGGCGGATGCCGAGACCCTCGAAGTGGCGCACGTTGCGTGTGGCGAGAGTCGCCTTGCGGCTGATCGCAACGCCGGCGATCTGAACGTCGCGGATCTCCACCGTACGGCCGGCACGCTGCCGTGATGCTGCGATCGTGCCGGCGGCGTCAGCGGCCGCGCGGTCAAAGAGCTGCACGCGGCCGTCGAGATCCTCGATTAGCAGCCTGTCGAACTCCTGTTCCAACTGACTGCGGCGACGGCCCTTCGCAAGCAGCTCCAACCCCATCCGCACCTCGAAGACGGTAATAGCAGTCGTCCAGACCGACTCCGAGGGCTGCTCGTCCAGCCACGCCACTGTGGTCTGGTCGGGCTCACGCTGCATCAACGCCGAGAGCACATTCGTGTCCAGCAAGATCAAGGCGGACACCGATCAGGGTGCTCACGATGCGGCTCGGCGCTCACTTACTCAAGTCGGCCGGACGTGCCGGCTGCCCGCGCAGTTCGGGAAGCTCCGCCTCGAGTCCGACGCCCGTAAAGCGCGCTGCGATCCGCGTGCCCAATCTGGGCGCGGGCATGCTCACCGCTCTGTACTGCGCTGCGCAAGATCTCGCGTGCCTCCTGCTCGGTGCTGTGACCATGCTGACGTGCGCGACGCTGCAGAGCTGCCTTCACGTCGTCATCGAGCCGTCTGATCAATATCTGCGCCACGACAGAAACGATAGCACGCTATCACGTTACGTTAGCCAGGCGAGTCTGGTTCTAGACCTTTAGAACGGCGCGTGCGCAACAGGTCGTTGCTAAACGATCGCTGACCAGCAAAACGGCTTAGTAAGCGTTTCTGCCCTATCGCTTAGTAAGCTTTGGTCGTGGTAAGCGAACGAAAAGCTCCTCGAGCCCAGCATCGAGCCCCCGGACAGGCGAATACCGGCTGGCGGACAGCGGCCCCGACGGATACTGGGCCTTTCATCCCAATCCGCTCCCGCCCAAACCGCCCCTGCGTGTCGATGCAGCGATGCAGTCCCTGCTCGACCGCACCAACCAGGCTCTTGGACGCCTCGACGGGATCACGCTGTTGCTCCCCGATCCCGACCAGTTCATCTACACATTCGTTCGCAAGGAGGCTGTCCTGTCCTCTCAGATTGAGGGCACACAGTCCTCCCTGTCGGACCTACTCCTGTTTGAGCACGACGCCGCGCCCGGCGCGCTACGCGAAGACGCCCAAGAAACCGCGAACTACATCGCAGCTCTTGACTACGGCCTTGAACAGATCGCGAAACCGGGAGCGCCGCCGCTCTCCGCGCGACTGCTGCGAGAAGTCCACCGACGGCTTCTACAGACGGGACGGGGAGCGGACAAGAACCCTGGCGAGTTCCGCCGCGACCAGAACTGGCTTGGCGGCGCGCGCCCCGCTGCCGCGCGATTCGTGCCTCCGCCATGGCAGGAGGTCACCGTGGCGATGGGCGCCCTTGAGAAGTTCATCCACGACGACCCGAGCCCGACCCCTGTGCTGGTGAAGGCCGCGCTCGCACATGCCCAGTTCGAGACGATCCACCCGTTTCTGGACGGCAACGGGAGAGTTGGACGCCTCCTCATCACTCTGCTGCTGTGCTCCGAGGGCGTACTCAGCCGGCCGCTCCTCTATTTGAGCCTGCACTTCAAGCGCAACCGCGATAGCTACTACGAGCACCTACAGCGAGTCCGCACTGACGGGGCTTGGGAGGACTGGATACGGTTCTTTCTCGAAGGAGTCATAGAGGTCGCCGAGTCCACGACACTCACCACTCAGCGTGTCCTCTCCATGGTGGAGAGCGACCGCCAGAAAATCCACACCTTCGGGCGTGGTGCCGCTACGGCGCACCGTGTGCACGACCTCGCGACACGCTCCGTCGTCATCGGCGCCAGCAGTTCCGCCGAACGCCTCGGCCTGACACGGCCCCCCCGTGTACGCCGCTATCCAACGACTCGAGAAAGCCGGGATCCTGCGTGAGGCAACCGGGCGACAGAGAGGGAAACTCTACGTATACGACGAGTACCTGAAGATCCTCAACGAGGGCACCGAACCATTCTGAACACCCCTCCTCGGCTGACACGGTGCTCGCCGGTGGGCGGATCACCGCGCGGACAACTGTCTGATGGGGCCAACCGGGATCGAACCGCGCGTCGGCAGCTACGTCTTGTCGGCCTCGCTCGCCGGCGGCGCAGTGGGCTCCTGCGCCGGTGGCGCGGGCAGGTCGGCGGGCAGCGCGTCGGGCGCGGCTGCGGCGGCGGCGCGGTTCTCCTCCTTGACCGCCAGCCAGATCTCCTCGCGGTAGATCGGCACGCCGTGCGGTGCTGCGATGCCCAGGCGCACGGTGTGGCCGCTGACGCCCATGACGGTCACGAGGATCTCGTCGCCGATGACGACGCGCTCTCCGGGACGACGCGTCAGGATCAGCATCGAGGCTGATTATGCAGCAAGTCGCGACTCCGCGGGCGATCGTGAACAGCGGCGCCTGCAGCGTGGCGTCCTCGTTGACGTTGATCACCTGGTAGCCCGCGGCCCTCGCGGATCACGCAGCGGGGCGCGCAGGTTGGCGGTGATGTCGAGCGGGTTGGGCGTCGCGCGCACGGTCACGTACAGCTCCTCGGCGCTCGCGCTCCTCGATGCCGGTGCGCTCGTGGTCCTCCGGCGCGATCTCCAGCGCGAACGTCGGCGAAGAACTGGTCGGGGCTGACTACCGGCAGCGCCAGCGCAGGGTCCTCGACCGCGTGCAGCCACAGGAACCCGGTGCCGGGGTTGCGGTCGAGCAGCGTGTAGCGCAGGCCGCCAAGGCCGATCAGGCCGAACGGGAACTCGATCACGTCCTCCGGGCGCATCTCGACGGTTCCGAAGCGGATGCTCTCGAATGTCACGGACATGGATGCGTCTCCTTGGGGTTGGCTACTGCAGGAAGTTGAGCAGCGATTCCTGGACGATGCTCGCGCCGGCGCGCAGCGCCGCCTCGTAGGCGGCCTGCTCGTTGGCGTATGCGATCGAGACTTGGGCGACGTTGGTGTCCAGCGTGTTGGACAGGGCTCGGTGATGGAGGTCTGCATGCCTTCGTTGCGCGAGCGCCATGCTCATCTGCTCGGTCGCGCTGCCGGCGCTGCCTGCAGCAGGTCAGCGACTTCGGTGTTGGCGTCGAGGTTGTTCAGGTCGGTGGTGCCGAGCGCTTGCGTGCCTTCGGCGGTGCCGCCTTTGAGGTGTTCGGCGATCGTGCGCAGCGTGGAAAGCAGTTTGCCGTCTTCGCGTCGCCGGCGCCGAGCAGCGTGGAGATGTCGGTGTTGATCGTCACCGACGACGCCGGTCCCACCGCCCTCGTGATCGCGGCGCCGTTGCCGTTGTATTCGTCCACTTCGCCGCTGTTCGTAGGGCGGGGTGCTGGTGGCGGTGCCGGAGAAGACGTACTGGCTCCGCGTACTGCGTGTTGGCGTCCTGCTTGATCGATTCGGTCAGCTGGCTGACCTCGGTGCCGATCACGGCCAGCGCGCTCTTGGAGTTGGTGCCGTTGGAGGCCTCCACCAGCAGTTCGCGTATCCGCTGCACGGCCGAGGCGATGCTGGACATGGCGGTGTCGGAGGTGGTCGCCCAGCCGATGCCTTCCTTGGCGTTGGTGGCGTAGGAGGAGAGCCCATCGAGCTGGCTCTGCAGCTGGATCACCTGGCTGGCGCCGAACGGGTTGTCCGACGGTTCCAGGATCGTCTTGCCGGAGGACATTTCCTGAGAGCTGCGCTGCAGCGCCGCGAGCGAGCTGTTGAGATCGCTGAGCGTGGTGCCGATGACCATGCCGTTGGTGATGCGGTCGCTCACCATCAGAGCCCCGCCTTGCCGGTACGCTCGATTAGCCAGTTCGAGCATTTCGTCCATCATCGTCAGCGTTCGCGCCGAGGCTTGATAGCCGCGCTGGAAGGTGATCAGGTTGGTCATTTCTTCATCCAGGGACACGTTGGAGACACTCTGGCGCTGGTCGGAGATCGCCGTCAGCGTGGCCTGCAGGTTGGTCTGTTCGGCCTCGGCGCCCTTCACGCCGCTGCCGACCTGCTCGATCAGCGTGCCGTAGCTCTGTTCGGCTTCGCCGCCGCGCAGCGCGGCGATCTTCTGGGCGACGCTGTTGGCGCCGACTTCTTTGCCGCTGCCGGCCTGCACTTCGGAGGCTTTGACCGCCACTGCCAGCGTCTTGGCGGTGTTGCCGCTGAAGAACGGGGTGTTGGTGTGCAGCGCGTTGACGGAGCTGGCCAGCGTGGCGGCCACGTTGTCGAGCGAGGCCTGGTAGGAGGCCAGGGCGCCGCCCGGACCTGTGAGGTTGAGCAGCGCGCCGATCTTGCCGCCGGCAGCGGAGGTGAGAGCCTGCGGCCAGTTGACGGTGGTCCCTTCCACGAGCGGTTTGGCGGCGTTGCCGAAGGCGACGGTGTCGGTGCCGTTGGCCTGCTTGGTGACCGTGACCTGTCCCAGCGAGGAGAGCTTGTCCAACAGCAGGTCGCGGCGGTCGAGCATGTCGTTGGGCTGCTGGCCGGCTTCTTCGGCGAGCCTGATCTGGCCGTTGAGCTGGCCGATCTGCTTTGCGTAGCTTGCAACTTCCCCGGTTTCTCCGGTCAGCGCTTCGAGCTGTTCACCGGCCTGCTTGGCGATGCCTTCGAGCTGGCCGGCGACTTCGCCGAGGCCGCCCGCGAGGCGTTGGCCGGCGGCCACCACCGCTTCCTTGGCCGCTTCGCTGGTGGGCGCGTTGGCGAGGTTGTTCCACGCGGTCCAGAATTCGGAGAGCTGGGAGGCGATGCCCGAGCTGGACGGTTCGTTGAAGGCCGCCTGCACCTGGCGGAGCTCTTCGGACTGCGTGCTGGCGCCGCTCAGCGCGCTGTTCTGGGCGCGGTATTGCGCGTCCAGGTAGGCGTTGCGTATGCGGGAGATCATTTCCACGCTGACGCCGGTGCCCAGCTGCCCGCCTTTGCCCGTCACCGTGGACAGCGCCGCGATTTCGATCGGCCGGTTGGATCCCATCGTGACCGACTCGCGTGTGTAGCCTTCGGTGTTGGCGTTGGCGATGTTGTGCCCGGCGATGTCGATCGCCTGCTGCTCGGCCATCAGTCCGCTGAGCGCCGTCTGCAGTCCTTGGAGGCTCGGGATCCCCATCAGATGGTTGATTTCTCGGCGATGTGCCGTGTTCCGGGGGTGTGGATGGCCGAGTCGGCCAAGGACGCAGGCCGAAGGCCTTGCTGGTGGCAAGGTCGAGGTCGAGGACGCCGGCCGGCGAAGGTCAGGCGCGCCATCCGGCGGTGCATGGCCGAGGAATCAACCATCTAGGCCCGCAGGTCGAGGACGTGCAGCGCGCCGTTCGGGCGCGGCTGCGTGATGGACGTGGACGATCCGCGGGTGTCGTAGCCGCTGACGCCGTCCAGCGCCAGGATTCCCATCAGATGATCGAGGAAGCCGAGCTCCAGCTGCATCAGCGTACGGTTGCAGGAGTGTTCGCGTTGGAGCTCGTGCAGCAGCCCGCGCAGCTCGGCGCTGCGCGCGCTTGCGAGCTCGGCGGTGTCGCGGTCCAGCAGCGTGCAGAGCAGGCTGAGCGTGACCGCCTCGGCCGGTACCCCGAGGCGCTGCCCGCTGCGCGCCAGTAGCCGTCCTCGCTCCTCCTCCAGCAGTTGCCTGCGCCCGATCTCGCCGCGCAGGATGCCGGCCAAGCGCACCACCGTGTGCACCTCGTGCGCACGGATCGCCGCGCCCTGTTCGAGCACGACCTCGAGCAGGCTGCGCGCACTTGCGATCTGCGCGTCGAGGTGCGCGACGACCTCCGCTCCCAGCGCGCGATCCTGCGCCGACTGCGCGACCGGGGCGAGCACCGCGGGGCTCATGCGCCGGTCCCGCCGCTGCTCGGCGAGGTGACGGGTGTGGAGGCTACGGGCGTGGCCACGGGCGACGCCGAGGAGGTCGTGCCGCCGCTGCCGGGGGAGATGCCAGCCGCGGAGCTGCCTGTGAGCGCCTGCATCTGCTGTGTCATCTGCGCGGCCATGCCGAGGCCCCCGGCGCTCATCACGCTGGCGGCGAGCGACTGGGGAAGCGTCGAGGAGAGCTGGCTCGCCGCGGCGTTTCCTGCTTCGCCTGCGGATTCGCCTTCTTCTTCGCCGCCGACCCCCACGCTCAGCGATTTGGCGAGCTGTTCCACGAGTACCTGTTCAAAGGCCAGCGCCGACTGATAGGCCTTCTGTGTGGCGGCCGAGCCGTGGCGCACGGACGCCGGCTCGAGCGCCTGATCGACGATCGGTGCCGCCGTCGTGGTCGGCGGCACCGAGCTCGTCGCCCCGGCCAGCGCCTGCAGGTTCATGCCGGCCTCAGCTGGTTGGCGATCGTCATCATCTGGTTCTCGGTCTGGATCGCGTTGCTGGACATCTGAAAGTCACGCTGAGTACTGATCATCAGCGACATCTCGCGACCCAGGTCCACGTTGGACTCCTCCAGCGCGCCCTGGAGCATCTTCGGTTTGGCCAGCGCCTGCGGGGCGCCGCTTTCGCTCGTCGTGGCGAAACCGCCGGCGCCGTCGGAGAGCAGCCGGTCGGGCGCCACGACCGTGAACAGCTTGATCTGGCCGAGCCTTTTGGTGCCGGCCATCACCGTGCCGTCCTGGCCGATCCGCAGATCGTTCACCAGCACGCCCTTCGGCAGCTTGATCGGCGGGTTCAGGCGGCTGCCGTCGCTGGCCACGATCGAGCCGCTCGCGTCAACACCGAAGGCGCCGTCGCGGGTCAGCGACACCGTCCCGCTCGGGCGCGTCACCTCGAAGTAACCTTCGCCCTCGATCGCCACGTTCAGCGGGTCGCCGGTTTCCTTGACGGAGCCCTGTGTTTGGCTGGCACCGAGCACGCCGGAGCGAGATCCGGCGCCAGCCGTGGTTTCATCGCCGGCCAGGTTCGTGGTGCTGTACAGCAGGTCGCTGAAGGCCACGCGCTCGGAGCGGTAGCCAGGTGTGGACACGTTGGCGAGGTCGTTGCCGATCGCGTCTAGCTGTTCCTGCTGCGCTGCCAGGCCGGACGCCGCTGAATACAGGCCGGGGAGCATCAGCCGTTCAGCGATCCGACCTGCGTGGAGGCGCTCTGCAGCGTCTGCGCGATCGTTTGAATGGCCTGCTGACCAGACTGGAAGCTGCGCAACTGGTCGATCATTTCGACCATCGTTTTGGCGGCGTCGATGCCCGAGCCCTCCAGCGCGCCGGCGCGAATCGTGCCGGTCGGTTTGCCCTTGGCGGTGCCCGTGAACAGGTTTTCGCCCTGCTTGGCGGCGCCCGGAACTTCGAAGATGCCGAGGGCGCTCGGTTCCACCCTGCCGTTTGCCGGCACTTTGACGGGCGCTCCGGCCTGGCTGAGAACCTGGTTGCCGCTGGAGTCGGTGAGCACGCCCTGTGCGGAGGCGGTGAACTGCCCGTCGCGCGTGTAACGCACGCCGGCAGGTGTTTTGACGGCGAAGAAGCCGTTGCCCTCGATCGCGAAGTCGAGCGGTTCGCCGGTTTCCTGTACCGAGCCGGGCTGCATGTTGGTGTAAGTCTTGCCGAGCGCCACGCCCATGTTCACGCTGCCGACCTCGGGTCCGTTGAGCGTGTTGGCCATCAGCACTTCGCCGAAGTTGTGCTGAGGGGACTCGTCAGGCTTGTAACCGGGTGTGGACGCGTTGGCGAGGTTGTTGGAGAGCTGGTCCTGGCGGACCTGCTCGGCGACCATGCCGGTGGCTGCGATGTATAGGCCGAGATCCATGTCCTTCAGGGTGGTCGGCCGCGGTGGTGGATTCTTTAGACGCCGAGGTAGCCCGCAACGTCAGTTTCAGAGAGTGGGTTTTGGAACGGTTCAGCCCACGGCCGAGAACAGCCCGACCTCGCCGCACAGCTGTTCATAGAGACGGCGGCGCAGCTGGCTGTGGATCTGGGAGATGCGGCTCTCCGAGACGCCGAGGCGATCGCCGATTTCGCGCAGCGTCCAGTCCTCCACGTACAGCAGCACGGCCACTTCGCGCTCTTGCTTGCTGAGGCGCGCAAACGCCTTGCGGAAGCGCTCCTTGGCTTCGGTGCGTTCGGCGCTGATGCCCGGATCGCTGCTGGTGTCCGAGCTCTCCAGCGTGTCGATTCGCTCGATCGTGGCGCTCTCGTCCGAGCGCACGATGCGGTTGAGCGAGCCGACCTCGGCCAGCACCACTTCGTCGAGCCTGTGGGCGAGCTCGACCGGCGTCATGTCGACCTGTGCGGCTAGCTCCTCGCGCGTGGGATGGCGCTCGTGCACCGACAGGAAGCGCTCGCGGGCGGTGTTGATGGCGCGCTCGTCGCGGCGCAGCGAGCGCGGCGCCCAGTCGTGGCGGCGCAGCTCGTCCAGCACCGCGCCGTGGATGCGCGTCCACGCGTACTGCTCCAGCGTCGCGCCCTTGTCCGGGTCGTAGCGTTCGATGGAGCGGATCAGCGCCTCGAGCCCGCACGAGAGGAAGTCCTCCACATCGCACTGGGCCGGGACTTCGCGAACCTTCCGATAGACGATGTAGCGGACCATCGGTGTGAACGTGAAGACCAGCTGGTCGCGCAACGCGACGTCGCCCGTGGTCCGATATTCGCGCCACGTCGCCAGCACCTCAGCTGCTGGCGTCCGCACCTCACGCTTTCCGATTATGTCCATTCTCCTGCTCTGAGATCGAGGGAACTGACAGGGGGATGGCCCGCCTGGTGCTGCTCAATGTTGCTCGCGTCCGAGCCGTTTCGTTAGTCGGCGGTTAATCCGGGTACATGGTTCGCCGTCGCGACCATATCCCCTGCACCGGTCGTAAACGGCCGCTCAGATATCGCGCGCGGCTGTCGATGACATGTGCAGGCAATGGCATGCACCTTCGATTCCCCTGCGGTGGTCGCCGACCTGCCGCGCCTCGCGCAGCAGGCGCTGGCGGATCGCGAGCTGCCACGCTACCGCGAACTTTTTGACCTCGCGGCTGGGATCGAGGATCCGCACCGGCGCTATTGGGCGGCCAAGCGGCTGCTCGAGTGCGGTCTCACCGCCGACGCGCCGGCGCTGCAGATCGACCCGGCGGCGCTCCTCGGCGCGGTCGCCGTGGGCGCGCTGGATGCGCTGGAGCCGCAACCGAGCGAGCCGAAGCTGCTTCAGTACGCGGGTGTAGCGCTTTGCGAACTGTGGAAGCTCGACGCGGCTGCTGCGCTGTTCGAGGCCGCCCGAGCGCTGGATCCGGAGCTGAATCTGGAGCAGAGCGCCATCGAGCTGGCCAAGCGCCGCGCGCTGCCACGCGATCTGCGCCGCGAGCTCGCCCCCGGAACCGCTTCGCCGCAGCTGGAGCGCCGCGCAATCGAGCTCGCCGGACGCGCCGGTCCGGCGCAAGGCCTACGCCTGAGCCTGTGCATGATCGTGCGCGACGAGCAGGAGATGCTGCCGCGCTGCCTTGCCGCGGTGGCCGATGCGGTCGATGAGATCGTGCTGGTGGACACCGGCTCCAGCGATCGCACGGTCGAGATCGCCGAATCCTTCGGGGCGCGCGTGCTCTCACACGCATGGAGCGGATCGTTTGCCGAGGCGCGCAACGTCTCCTTTGACGCCGCCAGCGGCGACTGGCTGATGTATCTGGACGCCGATGAGGTGCTCGTGCGCGAGGACGCGGGCATGCTGCGCGAGCTGACCGGTCGCACCTGGCGGGAGGCGTTCTACCTGTCGGAGACCAACTACACGGGCGATCTGGAGGACGGCACGGCGGTCACGCACAACGCCCTGCGCATCTACCGCAACCGCCCCGAGTACCGCTTCGAGGGACGCCTGCACGAGCAGATCGCCAACCGCCTGCCCGGCTATCTGCCCGAGCGCCTGGAGGCCACGCCTGTGCGCGTGGAGCACTACGGCTATCTGGGCGCGGTGCGCGACAGCCGCGAGAAGTCACGTCGCAACATCGAGCTGCTGCGACTGCAGCAGGCCGAAAGCCAGCCCACGCCGTTCCTGCTGTACAACCTCGGCTCGGAGTACGCCGCTGCGGGCGACCCGCAGGCGGCGCTGGCCGAGTTCGAGCGCGCGTGGGAGCTGCTGCACTCGCTGCCCGATCGCGACAGCTACCAGTTCGTGCCGGCGCTCACCAGCCGCCTGGTCAAGGCGCTGCGGGCGTGCGGGCGCCTCGAGGACGCCATCGACCGCGCCGAGCAGGGTCTGGAGTATTTCCCCGGCTTCACCGACCTGGTCATGGAGCAGGGGATCGCAGCCGTGGGACTGGGCCGGCAGGAGCTTGCGCTGGAGTACTTCGAGCGCTGCCTGGAGATGGGCGACGCGCCCCGCGGCTACACCGCGACGATCGGCTGCGGGACCTATCTGGCGCTGGTCAACCTGGCCGAGCTGCGGCGTGTGCGCGGCGACTCCACGCAGGCGATCGAGCTGCTCGGACGATGTCTGCGCGAATACCCGCAGTTCCTGGGAGCGGTTCTGCCATACGCGAGCCTGCTGCTGGAGGGCGCAATGGAGGCGGATGCAGTGCAGGAGGAGTTCGAGCGAAACGTTCCAGACCCCTCGCCTTCCGCTCGCTTCATGCTCGGCACGGCGCTGTATGAGAGCGGTGCGGTGGAGGGCGGCGAGCGCCAGTTCCGGGCTGTGCTGGAGCGCCAGCCGCACTCTGGCCGCGCACGGGTGGCGCTCGGCGAGACGCTGCTGGCGCAGCGTCGCTACGCCGAGGCGGCGGCCGAGGCGGCGCAGCTGGGCAGCGACGATCCGCTGGCGGGTATGGCCCGCCGCACCGAGCTGTTCGCGTTGCTGGCCTCGGGCGAGCAGGCCGGGCTGCCCGACGCGTTGCAGCGCGCGGTGGACGCCGAGCTGGGAGCGGCCGAGCTCGATGTCTTCCGTGCGTGGCGTGACGCGCTGGTTGACGGCGCCGGCGACGGCGGGAGCCCGCTCGCAGCAGAGGCGGTGGGGTTGATCGCGGTGATGCTCGAGGCGCTGCTGCGCGTGCGGGAGTTCGCCGCGTTCGAGATCCTCGTGGGGCTGTTTCAGAGAGCTCCGATCGATGCGCGCGAACGCCACGAGCTGCTTGCTCAGATGTACCTGCGACGCGGTTTTGCCAGCTCGGCCGCAGAAGAGTGGATGGCCGTATGCGCGTCCGAGCCCGATGCGCGGGCGCTGTTGGGCCTGGCGCGGGTGGCGGCATCCCGGGGCATGGTCGACGAGGCGAGCGACTTCGCGGCGGCCGTGCTGGAGCGCGACCCCGAGAACGCGGCGGCCGCCGAACTGCTCTCACAGGCCCGTGCGGCGGTTGGTTGATCGCTTGCGCGGCAACCAATTCTTAAAGATTTCCTGGAGGACGTCGATGACCTTCAACGAACACGCAGAGACACACAACGGCCTTGCGGCTGACCCGTTGCAAACGTTTTCAGGGAGAAAACGACATATGAGCTCGCAGATCACGCCGCTTCAAAGCGCCGGACAAAGCAGCACCGTCTCACCGCTCGCCTCGGCGCCTGGCGCTGGCAGCTTTGCATCCGAGTTGGCCAGCAGCGAACGCGCCGGCGCCGTCGAGGTGCTGCGTGGCGGTCCACCAGCGGATGTGGTCGCACAGATAGCCGCCGCGGGCGACATCCACGAGCGCCTCCAGCAGGAAGGACGCGAACTGCGCTTCTCCCTACCGGAGGCGGGCGGACGCGTCACGATCGAGCTGCTCGACAGCACCCTCCTCAGCAGCACAGCGGTTTCGGGCGTGGAAGCGCTCGACATCGCGGCCGGATTGCGGGAGTAGGGGCCCCGGATGACCGCCACCTCTGCGGTTTCAGGCGGCACCGGATCCTCGCCGCTTCAGATCACCGGCCTGGCCTCCGGCCTGGACACACCGGCGATCATCGCCGCGCTGATGGGCGCCGAACGCCAGCCGGTGACGCGCCTCACCAACGAGCAGACCAAACTGCAGGGCCAGCAGCGAGCGCTTCAGGGCATCCAGAGCGCGCTGAAGCAGGTCGCCTACGCGGCCTCCGAATTCATCCTTCCCTCGCTGTTCGAAAGCTCCCAGACCGTCAGCTCCAGCGAACCGCTGCGCGTCACCGCCGGCACGACCGCGGGAGCGGCGGTCGGCGGCTACCAGATCGAAGTGAGCAAGCTCGCCAACTCGGCGCAGCGCACGTTCACCTTCGCCAGCCCCGCCGCCGAAGACAAACTCACGGTCGACGGCGTCGAATACACGCTCAAAGCGGGCGCCACCGCCAAGGAACTGGCGAGCGCCATCAACGCCGACAGCAGCTCGACCGTGTACGCGGCCGTGTTGGAAGGCGGCAAGATCGCGCTCTCCAACCGCGCCACCGGCAACACCGGCGCCGGATTCATCAACGTGAACGACCCCGGCGCGGCGCTCACGGAAGTGCCCGAAAGCGCCAAAGAAGGCCAGAACGCCGAATACACGGTCGACGGTGTTGCCGGCACGTCGGCTTCCAACACCGTGACCTCCGCGATCCCGGGCGTCACGCTGACGCTGCTGGGGACCACCAGCACCGGCCCGGTGACGATCGACGTCCAGCCTCCTGGCATCAGCCCGAGCGCTGTGGAAGCGCAGATGCAGGCCTTCATCAAGAGCTACAACGCCGCGATCGAAACGATCCACCAGCAGCTCATCACCAAACCGCCGGAAGGCGGCTCGACGGCCGAACTGGGCACCGGAACCCTGTTCGGCGACCTCGAACTGACGAGCCTGCTGGGTACCGTGCGCCAGGTGATGTACGAACCGATCGCCGGCCTGCCGGCCGAAATGGCGAGCCCCGCCAACATCGGCGTGAGCACCGGTGCGCCGTCGGCCGGAGGAGCCACGCAGTCCTCCCTCGAAGGGATGCTCACGCTCAACCCGACCAAGCTCAGCGAAGCGATCAAGGCCAACCCCAGCGGTGTGCAGACGATGCTCCAGCAGTGGTCTCAGAGCCTGCAGGCGAAGATCAACAACGTCGCCGAAGCGGGCGGCACGCTCGAATCCAGGATTACCGGCGACAGCTCCCAGGTTTCGGAGCTGACCCTGCGCATCACCACCATGAACGAACTGCTGGTGGTGCGCGAAAAGAGCCTCCAGCAGACCTACGCCAAACTGGAAGGCGTGATCGCGCAGAACAACTCACAGGCCAGCTGGCTTGCCAGCCAGTCCGAATCGCTCACCGCCTCGAAACTCTGACGCCGGACGTGCAGCGCTCAACTTTGCGTTGACTGGGCCGATCAACTTTGCAGGCATGAGCAACCTCGCTGCTTCTCCTCAGGCGTACCGGCAGAGCGCCGTCCTCGCCGCCACCCCGGGCCAGCTGGTGGTGATGCTCTACGACGGCGCCAAACGCTTTCTGCGCCAGTCCGCACGGGCGATGAGCGAAGGCCAGATCGAGCGCGCGCACAACGCGCTGCGCCGCGCCGAGCTGATCATCGCGAGCCTCGACGGGGAGCTCGACTACGACCAGGGCCAGCTCGCCGACCGCCTGCACGTCATCTACCAGTTCTGCCTGGCTCATCTCAAGGCTGGGCGCATGCACCAGGACGCCTCCAAGCTCGAGGAGGTCAACATGCTGCTGGACGATCTGCGCGAGGCATGGGTGCTGGCCGCGGCGGAGGTCGACGCCGCGTGAGCGCGCAGGCGCAAACGCACGATCGCAGCGACGCCGGTGAGAGCACGCTGGCGCCATACAGAGCAGTCCACGATCACGCCGAGCTCGAACTGGAGCTGGCGGGCCGCGCCGAGCTGGGCGCCCTGGCGGGGCTGGGCGAGCGCTGGGAGGAGCTGATCGCCGGGTTGCCCGAGCGGCCTCCGGCGGCAGCCGCGCAGCTGCTGGAAGCAGCGCAGCTGATTCACGAGCGCACACGCATTCGAGCTGATCCGCATGCGCGAGGCGCTGCTTGCCGAGCTGTCCGGCACAGTGCGGGCGCGGCGAGCGGCCGATGGATACGGCGGGCAGCTCAAGCGCCGCCCGCTGACAGATCTCAACGCGTAGCAACCTCCAAAAGCTCTAAAGAACCGGCTGCGGCGGCCGATCACCGGTTCACCATGGCCATCGTCGACGCTACCCAGCAGCTCCTCGAGGCCGCAATGCGCGGCTCCTGGCAGCGCCAGACGGCGCTCACTAACAACATCGCCAACGCCGACACACCCGGCTATCGCCCGCACGAAGTCAACTTCGAGGCCACGCTGCAGAACGCGATCGGCGGCGGGCAGTCACCTACCGAAGTCGAGTTCCAGACCGAAACGCTGCCGGCCGACGCCGGGCCCAACGGCGCCAGCGTGAGCGTCGATCAGGAATCGGCCAAGCTCGCCGAAAACGGCCTCGACTACCAGGCGCTGACACAGGTTCTGAGCGCCCGCAACAACATCGTGCGCGCCGCGATCGGCGGCAACTTCTGATGAGCCTGTTCGAAGCGCTCGGCATCGCCGGTACCGGCCTGTCCGCGGAGCGCATCCGCATGGACGTCACGGCCGAGAACCTGGCCAACGCCAACACCACCAAAGGCGCCGGCGGCAAACCGTACCAACGCCAGGAGGTCGTGCTGCAACAGGTCGGCTCCGGAGGCTTCCCCGGCGCGCTCACCGCCGCCCAGCGCGGCCAGGGCGCGGCCAACGGCGGGGTGGCGGTGTCTGGGATCGTCGCCGACGCCACCCCCGACCAGCAGGTCTATGACCCGGGCAACCCGGAAGCGAACGCCAAGGGCTATGTGCTGATGCCGAACGTGAGCACGGTCACCGAAATGACCGACCTGATCTCCGAGCAGCAGTCCTACCAATCGGATGTGACCGCGATGCAGACAGCCAAGAGCATGTTCTCCGCCACCTTGACGGTGCTCAAGTGATCATCCCCGCGATCGGCGCGCTGAGTGGCGAACTGGCGCTCACCCACGCCGCCAGTCTTCCCAAGGGCGTTGCCGCCACCGGCACAGAAGCGCTCCGGGCGAGTCCCGAAGCGGGCGGCGCCGAAGCGGTCTCCAGCGGCGAAGGCGGTTCGTTCGGCAGCGCGCTGACCAGCGCGATCTCCTCGCTGGAAAGCACTCAGCAGAGCGCCACCAGCGCCTCGCAGGCGCTTGCCACAGGGACCGCCAAGGACCCGGAGAGCGCGGTGGTCACCGTCGAGGATGCGCAGATGGCGATGGATCTCGCCTCCCAGGTCCGCACCAAGGCCACAGAAGCCGTCCAGAGCATCTTCCAAACGCAGGTCTGATCGATGCCCATCGCACAACTCGCCTCGAGGCTCACACCGCGAGCGTGGGCGATCGCCGGTGGCTTTCTGGTCGTGGTGATCGTGTTCAGCTACGTGTTCCTGCACGCGGTCACGCAGCCGAGCTACTCCACGCTCGTCAGTGGCATGGACCCTTCCCAGATCGGCAAGATGACGGGCACTCTCAGCGCGCACGGCGTCAACTATGAGCTGCAGAACAACGGCACGGCGCTGGCGGTGCAGTCCAACCAGAGCGCCGAGGCACGCGTGGCGCTGGCGGGCGCCGGCCTGCTCGGCAACACCCAGCCGGGCTTCTCCCTGTTTGAAAAACAGGGCCTCGGCGAAAGCAACTTCCAGCAGCAGGTCACCTACCAGCGCGCGCTGCAGGGGCAACTCGACGAAACCATCAACTCGATCCAGGGTGTCTCCGGAGCGTCGGTCGAGCTCGTGCTGCCCAACTCCCAAAGCCAGGTCTTTGGCGAAAGCCAGGGTGCATCCTCCGCCGCGGTCCTGCTGTCTGGGACCAGCGCGCTCGACCCCAGCTCGGTGCGCGGGATTGCGCAGCTCGTCGCCTCCAGCGTGTCCGGGCTGCAGCTGGGCAAAGTCACCATCACCAACTCCTCCGGGCAGCTGCTGTGGCCGCAGTCCGGCTCCAGCGCCGGGGCCGGTGGCACGACCGTGCAGGAAGCCGAGCTCCATTACAACCAGAACACCGAGGCCAGCCTCGATGCGATGCTCGCGCAGACGCTCGGGCCGGGCAAGGCGCAGGTGCTGGTGTACGCCAACATGAACGTCAACCAGACCAGCCAGGAATCCCTCACTTACAACAAGACCGGGGTTCCCACATCGCAGAGCAAGAACACCGAAACGCTCACCGGATCGGGCACCGGCACGGGCGGCACGACCGGCACCGCCAACCTCACCGCGGCGGCGGGCGCCGCCGGCGGCAAATCCAACTACAAGCACGAAACCACCAACACCACGCTGGGCGTGGGCAAGACGGTGGTGCACTCCACGATCGCCCCCGGCGCGATCGAAAGCCAGCACGTTTCGGTGCTGCTCGACAAATCGGTGCCGGCCGCCTCGCTGCCGGCGATCCGCGAAGCGATCACCAACGCGGCCGGCATCCAGGCCAAACGCGGCGACACGATCTCGATCGGGCAGATCGCGTTTGCCAAGACCACGACCGCAGCAGCGGCCTCCAGCAGCATGCTCACCTACGCCAAGTACGCGCTGCTGGGCATCGCGTCGATCCTGTTCCTGCTGTTCACCACGCGCTCGCTGCGCAAGCGCGAGAGCGATCCGATCGGCGACCCGGTGTGGCTGCGCGAGCTGGAGGCGCCGATGCGGCTGTCCGAGCTGGAACGCGAGAGCACACCGCGTCCCGCGCCGGCGATGGAGACCGTTGCAGCTGCCTCACCGAACGGCGGCGGCAGCGCTGGCGCGGCGGCGAGCATGAGCGGCGATCCGCTGCGCATGCAGATCGAACAGCTTGCCGACAACGAGCCCGACCGTGTGGCTCAGCAGGTGCGCAGCTGGATCCAGGAGGGCTAGTCGCCAGTGGCCGCGGAGTCGATCTCGGAGACGCTGCCGGCGTTGGCATCCGGCGCGCCGGCCGGACTACCCGGTCCGCTACGCCTGACCGGCACGCGCAAGGCGGCGGTGCTGATGGCTGCGCTCGGGCTGGATCGCGCCGCCACGCTGATCCAGCTGTTGCGTCCGGACGAGGTCGAGAGCCTCACGCGCGAGATGATCAAACTCAACTCGGTCGCCGCCGAGACGACCGTGTCGATCTTCAGCGAGCTGGTGGCCTCGGCCGGCGGCGGCACGATTGTCGACGTCTCCGGCGGCGTGCAGTTCACCCACGAGGTCGTCGAACGCGGCCTGGGACCTGAGCGTGCAGCGGACATCCTCGCGCGGCTGGCCAGCGGCGCGCGCCCGTTCGAGTTCCTGTTCGGTGTCCCGCCGGAAAAGATCCTGACGCTGCTGCACGGCGAGTCGCCGCAGGCGATCGCGCTGGTACTGGCGAGCCTGCCGACGAACATCGCCGCCGAGGTGCTCGCGCGGATGCCGCCGGCAGAGCAGCCCGACGTGGCGCTGCGGATCGCGCGCATGGGCGAGGCCAGCATCCAGGTCGTCAACCAGGTCGAGGAGGTGATCCGCGCCAAACTCGGCGATCACACCGAGCAGGCCGAGTACTCCGCCGCCGGCGGCGCCAAGGCGCTGGCGGGGATCCTCAACTACGCGGACCGCAGCGTCGAGCGCAACGTGCTGGAGACGCTGGCCGAGAGCGAGAAGGAGCTCACCGAGGAAGTGCGCGCGATGCTGTTCGTGTTCGAGGACATCGTCAAACTCGAAGAGCGCGCGATCCAGCAGGTGCTGCGCGAGGTCGACCAGAAGGACCTCGTGCTGGCACTGCGCGGCGCGCCGCCGGACGTGATGGAGGTGCTGCTGTCGAACATGTCCGAGCGCGGCGCGGTGATGCTCAAGGAGGAGATGGAGGTGCAGCCGCCGCAGCGCAAGCGCGACGTCGATGCCGCCCAGAGCCGTGTGGTGGCGGTCGTGCGCAAACTCGAGGAGGCCGGCACGATCGTGATCGCCCGCGGCGGCGGCGGCGAGGGCGAGGAGGACGGCGAAGACGTTGTCTGAGGCGGTCGTCAGCTATGACTTCGAGCAGCTCGAGCCCTCCGAGCCGCTGCCGCGCGACGCGGCCGCGCGAATGGTCGCGCAGGCAACTGCCGAAGTGGAGCAGATACGCGCACAGGCGCACGAGCAGGGGTTCGCCGCCGGCCGCGCCGAGGGCCTCGCCGCGATGCTGGCCCCCGCACAGTCGCTCGGCGACGCGTTGCAGGGAGTGGAGTCGCTGCGCACGGGAGTGGTCGAGGCGGTCGAACACGACGCGGTGCAGCTGGCGCTGGCGATCGCCGGCAAGATCCTCGCCGGCGCGCTGCAGGCCCGCCCTGAGCTGGTGGTGGAGACGGTGCAGGGCGCGCTGCGCCGCGTCAGCGACCGCCGCCAGATCACCGTGCTCTTGAACCCCGACGATCTCGACGCGGTCAAGCAGGCGATCGGCGACCTGCAGGCGCAGGTCAACGGCATCGAGCTGTGCGACCTGCAGCCCGACCAGCGCGTGGAGCGCGGCGGCGCGATCGTGCGCACGGTCGACGGCGAGGTCGATGCGTGCGTGGCCACGCAGTTGGAGCGCGCGGGGGAAGTGCTGAGCGGCGCTCTGGAAGGCGGCGAGCCGGCGCAGTGAGCGAGGAGCTGGCCACGCAGGAGCCGGCGGCGCAGGAAGCACCGGTGCCGGGCGTTCTATTGGCGGCGGCGATCGATGCGATCCGTGAGGCCGACCTGGCCAGGCGTCACGGTTTCGTCAGCAACCTGATCGGGTTGATCATCGAGGCCACCGGGCTGCAGGCCGAGGTCGGTGAGGTCTGCCTGGTTGGGACAGACCGCAACCGTGCGGCGGTCTCCGCCGAGGTGGTCGGCTTCCGCGACGGACGCACGCTGCTGATGCCGCTCGGCGAGCTCCACGGCATCGGGCCGGGCACGCGCGTGCTCGCCACCGGCGCCCCGTTTCGCGTGCAGGTCGGCGACGGCCTGCTGGGGCGGATCGTGGATGGACTGGGCATCCCTGACGACGGAGGCGTTGCGCCAGGTGGCACGCCCCGCTCCACGATCGCCGCACCCCCCAGCGCGCTGCTGAGACCGCGCATCACCGAGCGCGTGGGGCTGGGCGTGCGTGTTCTCGACGGTCTGGTTCCCTGCGGGCGCGGACAGCGTCTCGGTATCTTCGCCGGCTCCGGCGTGGGCAAGTCCTCGCTGCTGGGCATGATCGCGCGCTCCTCGAGCGCCTCCATCAACGTGATCGCATTGGTGGGCGAGCGTGGACGCGAGGTCCGCGAGTTCATCGAACGCGACCTGGGAGACGCGCTGGAGCGCTCGGTGGTGGTGGTGGCCACCTCCGATCAGCCGGCGCTCGTGCGCATCAAGGCCGCGTTCACCGCCACCACGATCGCCGAGCACTTTCGCGACCAGGGCCACGACGTGATGCTGATGATGGACTCCGTCACGCGCTTCGCCATGGCCCAGCGCGAGGTCGGCCTGGCGATCGGCGAGCCGCCGGCCACCCGCGGCTACACCCCCAGCGTGTTCGCGCTGCTACCGCGCCTGCTGGAGCGAGCCGGCACGAGCACCGCCGGCTCGATCACCGCGTTCTACACGGTGCTGGTGGACGGCGACGACATGAACGAGCCGATCGCCGACTCCGTGCGCTCGATCCTCGACGGGCACATCGTGCTCACGCGCTCGCTGGCTCACGCCGCGCACTATCCCGCGGTCGACGTGCTGCAGAGCGTCTCGCGCCTGGTCGGCGAGATCGTCTCGCCGCAGGTGGCGCAGGCCGGCCAGCAGCTGCGCGCCGCGCTGGCGGTGCTGCACGACAAGGAGGACCTTGTGGCGATCGGCGCCTACCAGCCCGGCACCGACCCGCCGCTGGACGCCGCCTTGGCGCACCGCGGTCAGATCAACGCGTTCCTGCGCCAGACGGTCGACGAGTACAGCGATCCCAGCGATACCGACAGGCGGCTGCAGGAGCTCGCCGCCTCGCTCGCGGGTGAGCTCGCGCGCCTGGACGACGAGATCCCAGATGCCGAAGAGGTGATCGACCCCGAGCCCAACGACGGCGAGCCGGCGACGGGCGCGGTCGCGACCGGTGAGGCCCCGGCGATACCGGCGCTCGGTTTGAGCATGTGAAAACCGGCTCGCTAAAGAACCGGATGAGCCGTCCGATAAACGGGCAATGACCGGATCTGCCTTTCGCTTCCGACTCGAGCGCGTTCGCAAGGTGCGCGAGCGAAGCGAGGATGTCGCCAAGCAGGAGCTCGCCCGCGCGATCGCACACCGCACACGCGGAGCCGAGGATCTGCGCACCGCCCAGGAGCACGTGGAGCACGCGCAGAACCAGCAGCGGATGACCGGAGCTGGCGCGGTCACCGTCAACGCCACCGAACTGGTCGCCCGCCAAGCCTTCCTGGAGCGCGCCGAAGCAAGGCGCGCGGAGAGCGAGCGCGAGCTCAGCCAACGCGACAGCGAGGTGGCCGAGCGCGACGCCAGCCTTGCCACCGCCGCAATCGAGCACGAGATGCTCAACCGGCTACGCCAACGTCACCTCGGCGAGCACACGCGCGAGCTCGATCGCAAAGAGCGCGGCTCACTCGACGAGATCGCCACCCAGCGTTTCGGGCGGAGCTCGGCATGAGCACCCAGGCGATCGGCGTGCCGGCGGGCGAGCAGGCGATCGAACAGCGCGTGGCGCAGCTGCAGGCGATGATCGAACGTACGCGCACGCTCGCGGCCGGCACGGTGCCGACATCGATCGCCAGCGGCTCCACCTCCACATCGACATCACAGCCGGTCAACTTCGCGAGCGCGCTGCAGGCCGCAAGCTCGGCCGACGCCACATCGGCGAACTACTCCACAGCGGCCTATCAGCCCACGAGCGCGCCAGCATCTGGCGAATACGCTGCGCTGATCGAACAGGCCGCGCAGCGCAACGGCGTGGAACCGGCGCTGCTGCAGGGTTTGATCCAGCAGGAGTCGGGCTTTGACCCGAACGCCCAGAGCAGCGCCGGTGCAGCGGGCCTGACGCAGCTGATGCCCGGCACCGCTTCCTCAATGGGAGTGGCCAACCCGCTGGACCCCGCCGAATCGATCGAAGGCGGCGCCCGCTATCTCGGCCAGCTGATGCGCCAGTTCGGCGGCAACACTACCGACGCGCTCGCCGCCTACAACGCCGGCCCCGGCGCCGTGCAGCAGTACGGCGGCGTGCCCCCCTACGCCGAAACCGAAAGCTATGTCTCCAAAGTGCTCGGCTACGCCGAAGGGTTTCGCAGCGGCGCACCTGCGGGAGCGATGACATGAGCGTCCAGCCCACACTCGCGCCACCGTCGACAGCGGCGCCGTTGCTACCCGGGGCCGCTCCACCGGGGGACCCACCCGGAGCTCCACCAGGCGGCGCCTCCTTCCATGGCGCGCTCACCGAACACTGGGCCCGGACCGCACAAGCGGAAGGCCACAAACAGAAAGGCTCCGAACGGAGCAGCGCCTCGACGGCTGCGCCACTGGCACACACCGACGCGATCATCGCCCGCAGCGACGTGTCCAAGCAGGCGCTGAGCACCGCTCCGCACGCCGCCGGCGCGACCGACAGCGAAGCTGGCTCCAGCACGGCCAAGTCCAGCACGGCATCCGCGCCAGGCAGCGCCGCTCCTTCGCCGGGCACAGCGGAAGCCATTGCCACGAACGCCACGCTCCTCAGCGGTGAAGCGCTCGGTGCGCTACCCACCGAATCCTCGCGAGCTCCCGCGAAGACGGCGGCGAGCGCCCCACCGTCCACAGATTCCTCCACGTCGCCGGCGTCTACCGGCGTCGATCCGCTCACCGCAGCGGCGACGGCAGCCCCCGGGGCTCCGCCGGCGCCATCGCAGAGTTCAACCTCCAATGCGTCCAGAGCCCTTGCGAGCGCGGCGGCGACGGCCACCGCTTCGACCGTGCCCGCCGAACCGGAATCCGGTTCGGCGCAGACGCAAACCGCCCCAGCTTCCGAAGCGGCCGCCGCGCCATCGCACGACGCTGCCGTCCCTGCCGCAACCTTCGCCTCGACGGCTGCCCTGAGTGTCACGGCGGTTGCGCCCACGGCGCCAACGGGCCCGGCCAAATCCACAGCGCCGAGCGCGCCCACAGCCGCGCCGAGCGCGCCGGCAACGGCGACCGTCGCTCAAAGCGAAGCGTTGCCTGCGCCCGCGGCGCCCGAAGACGGTGGGTCCACGAGCGCGCCAACCCCAGCTGCCGCAGCCCAGCCACAGGTATCCGCCATGGTTACGGCCGCACAGGCGCCAAGTCTGCCGGGCGACACGTCGACTGCCACGAGCGCCGCGCCGGGCCCCTCGGCTGCCGTCACAGCCGTGATCGCCGCGTCGTCGTCGAACACGGGCTCGCAGGCGAAGAACGCAGGCAGCGGGGATCGTGCATCGGTTGGCGCCGACGTGCTCGGAATCGCCGCACCGACGAGCGCGAGCGCCGCGGCGCAGGCACAGTCCGTGAAGAGCATCACCCAGACCCCGATCCAAGCGGGCGTGTCGGCTCCGGCAGGCAACGTTTCCTTCGGGGTGTCGGCGGGCGCGTCCCCGGCAGCGGCAGTGCCGATGCAGGACATGATCGAGGCGATTCGCGCCACGATCGAGATCGCAGCTCGTGGCGGGGCGGCACAGGCACGCATTGCGCTGCAACCCGAGGAGCTGGGCCACATCAGCATCCGGCTGAGCCAGACGAGCAGTGGTCTGCTGGCGCGCGTCACAGCCGACACCGCAGCCGGTGCCCAGGCGCTGTCGGAGTCGCGCTCGGAGCTGCACCAGTCCCTCAGCTCGCTGAATTTGCCGCTGCTGCGGCTCGACATCAGCTCGTTTGGGCAGCCCCAGCCCGAAAATCGCGAAGGGGGCTTGACGGGCTGGGCGGCCCAATCGAACTCGACATCCAGGTCAAGCGACGGCGATGACTCTCGAGCCGTCTCCTCGACAAGCGAACTCGTGGACACGAGCCACCCGCTGGGAGCACCGCGGGGCGAGCTCGTGGACGTGCTGGCCTGACCACATGAAAGGACCGAACGACCAATGATCACATCCAACGTCACCGCCCACGCGGCATCCGCAAGCGGCGCCTCTGGCAGTGGGGCCGCGCCCGAAAACCCCGGCGCGGTGCTCGGCCAGGACGACTTCCTGAAACTGATGATCGCCCAGCTGCAGGCCCAGGATCCGCTGAACCCGGGGAACACCAACGAATACATCTCCGAGCTTGCACAGTTCACGCAGGTGGAGCAGACGACCAACCTGGCGAGCGCCAGCGAGCTCTCCGGTGCAGTGCAGCTGATCGGACACACGGTCTCCTACAACAACGGCGCCGGTGAAGTGATCAGGGGCAAGGTGCAGAGCGTGCAATCCGGCACCACCGGGCCGACGGTGACGATCGAAGGCGTAGCGGGGATCAAGGTCTCGAGCGTCATGGAAGTCGATTGAGCCAGATATCCAACCCAGCCCTGATCCCGCCGGGCGGCCTGGCCGCACCGGTTGCGCCGAGTGCTGCGCCTGGTCAGGCCGATGGAGCCGCGCGCAAGCAGCCGTCCCCCGGCACGGGGGGACAGTCCTTCGCGGATGCGCTCAGCAATGCCGGCGCCGGTGAGCGACTGCAGTTCTCACGTCACGCCCTGGCGCGTGTTGAGCGTCGTGGGATCTCACTCGACGCGGAAACGCTGGGCCGGCTCTCGGCGGGAGTTGCACGCGCGGCCGGCAAGGGTTCGCGCGACTCCCTGGTCCTTGTGGACAACACAGCATTTGTGGTGTCCGTCAGCAACCGCACCGTGATAACGGCTGTGGGATCGGAACACATGAAAGACAACGTGTTCACCAACATCGACAGTGCCGTGATCGCCTGAGCGAAGCGGCCGAACGCAACTACGGCTGGACCTCATTGGGGAGGCCGCGAAAGGAAGGGCAGTAACGATGATGGCAGGAATGTATGCCGCGATCAGCGGTCTCGACGCAAACCAGGCGATGCTCAACGACACGGCGGGCAACCTGGCGAATGTGAACACTGTTGGGTTCAAGACATCGAGCCTCAACTTCGTGGACTCGCTCTATCAGAACCTGCGCGGGGCCTCGGCGCCGACGGTGACCAACGGTGGATCGAACCCGGTGCAGATCGGCCTCGGAGTGCAGGTCGGCGCCACCACCAGCGTGATGACGGAGGGCTCCTTCCAATCCACCAACAACCCGCTTGACCTGGCGATCGAGGGCGGGGGCTTCCTGCGCGTGGGCGCCGGCTCACCGCCGGCGAAAGAACCGTTCAACTCGGCTCTGCCCACATCGCTCCATTACTCGCGGGCGGGCAACCTCACGACCAACACGCGTGGGTTCCTGACCACGCAGAGCGGGGAATACGTGATCGGGCGCAACGCCGAAGCGACCGAAACCGAAACGGGCATCTCTTACGCGGCCGGCAAAGAAGACACCTACCTGAACATCCCTCCGGGCTCGATCAACGTGGCGATCGGTCAGGACGGCTCGGTCAGTTACACCGACGAGAACCCCGAATCGAAAACCTACCAGCAGCGTGTGGTGGCGGGATTCGTTTCGCTGGCAACGTTCGCCAACGAAAGCGGCCTGGAACGGCTCGGCGGCTCGCTGTGGGCGCAGACCTCCGACTCGGGCACTCCGATCGTGGGAACCCCCGACACGACGGGCTTCGGACCCACCATATCCGGGGTGCTCGAGATGTCCAACGTCGACCTGGCCACGGAAATGACCAACATGATCACCGCCGAGCGCGGCTACCAGGCCAACTCGCGCGTGATCTCGACGGCCAACGAAATGTTGGGCACGCTGGTGACATCGCTGTAGGCCCAGGCAACCTGAGATAAAGGAGGTCTCGAGGGACGCACACAACTCCGAGGAGCCGAGGTGGGGCGGTGGCAACTGGCCACCGTCCCGCCGAGGCAAAGCTTCAACGCAAGGGGAGGCACACGTGATCACGCTCACCAGGCTCGGCAACGACGAGTCGTTCCAACTGAATCCAGACATGATCGTGACGATCGAGGCGAACCCGGACACGGTGATCGCGCTCGCAACTGGCATCAAGGTGGTGGTCAGCGAGACGCCCGAGCAGGTGGCCGACGCGATCAGCGCCTACCGTTCGCTGGTGCTCAGCGACGCGCTCAGGCGTCGCCGCCCGGAGCGCTCGGCAGGTTCCGTCAGTCCGCTGCGCGACCCGACGCACCTGCTGGCGGTGGACGACACGCCGGCTTGATCGCTCTCACGCAGACGCTTGTCTGCGCGATGCGCGTCGGTGGCATGGATCTTGCATGAGATTTTGCACGGCGCCCGGCGCTATTGAAGGATCGCCGGAACTGGTCGATGCAGGGGTCAATGAAGGCTGCAACGGCTATTGGAATCGGCGTGGCGTTTGGCTCGCTGCTGCTGAGCTCGATGATGGACGGGACCAGTCCGGCAACGTTCATCAACATCCCCGCGCTGATCATCATCCTCGGCGGCACCGGCGGGGTGACGCTGGCCAGCGTGGGCATGGACTCGATGAAGCGCGTGCCGAGCCTCTACAAGATGGTCTTCTCGGCCGAACCGCCCGACATGCGAGGGCAGCTCGACCAGCTGGTGTCGCTGGCCGACAAGGCCCGCCGCGAGGGCCTGCTGGCCCTCGACGCGTTGCTGGGAGAGATCGAGGACAACTTCACGCGCAACGCCCTGCAGCTGGTGGTGGACGGCACAGATCCCGAGATGGTGCACGCGATCCTCGAGGCTGAGGTGGACGGCATGGCAGCGCGCCACGAGGCCTCCGCCGGGCCGTTCGAGAAGGCCGGAGGGTTCGCCCCCACGATGGGCATCATCGGCACCGTGCTCGGGCTGGTGCACGTGCTCGAGAACCTCGCCGAGCCCTCCGCGCTCGGCCCGTCGATCTCGGCCGCGTTCATCGCCACGCTGATGGGCGTGGGCTCGGCCAACGTGATCTTCCTGCCGATCGCCAACCGCCTGAAGGCGATCTCCGCCGAAGAGGTCGAGCTGCGGATGATGACGCTCGAGGGGATCCTCTCGATCCAGGCCGGCGACAACCCCCGCCTGGTCTCCGAAAAGCTGATGTCCTACCTGCCGCCGATCGAGCGCTCCGGCGGCGACGAGGAGCTTGCTGAATCGGCGCTCGAATCCCAGGCGGCCTGAGCCATGTCGCGCGGACGCCGCCGTGGAGCCCACAAGGAGGAGGAGAGCGCCGAGCGCTGGCTGCTGACCTACGCCGACATGATCACGCTGCTGATGGCGTTGTTCATGGTGCTGTTCTCGATCTCCTCGGTCAACATCTCCAAGTACATAACGCTTCAGCGCTCGCTCAAAGCGGCCTTCTCCGGCAACATCCTGCCGGGCGGCAAAGCGATCATGCAGCCGGGCTCGAGCTCCAGCTCCAGCAAAGCGCCCAGCAGCCTCGATCAGCAGGCGATCGTGCCCGTGACCGCGATGACCGAAAAGGTCTCGCGGAGCAGTCAAAGCGCGACCGGGTCAGCCTCGGCGCAATCGGCTGCCGCCGCCGCATCGGCCGCCGCGCAGGCCGCCGCCGCGCGCCAGGCGGCCGAGTTCGCCCAGATCAAGCGGCGCCTCGACGCCTACGCCGCCAAGCACGGCTTCGGCAAGGCCGTCAAGACCACGATCGAACGTCGCGGCCTGGACATCCGGGTGCTCACCACAGACCTGCTGTTCGCCTCCGGGCAGGCCACGCTGCAATCGAAGGCCGGTCCGCTGCTGACCGAGATCGCGAATCTGCTGAACGTCGATCAGACCCACCCGATCGATGTGGAAGGCAACACCGACAACGTGCCGATCCACAGCTCGCTGTTCCCGAGCAACTGGGAGCTGTCGACAGCTCGCGCCAGCACGGTGGTGCGTTACCTGATCGCTCACAGCCTCAGCCCCAGCCGGGTCACCGCGACCGGCAACGCCGAACAGCACCCAGTGGAAAGCAACGCCACGGCGGCGGGCCGTGCGCGTAACCGCCGCGTGGAGATCGTGATGCAACGAATCAACTCAAGCGGCGAACCCTCAAGCGAACCCTCAAGCGAACCGTAGGTCACATGCTCAAGAACAAGAAGATCCTCATAGCTCTGGTGCCGATCCTGCTGTTCGGCGCCTACACCATGACCAAAGCCAAGCCGGTCGTGGCCAAGCCCAAGATCAAGGGCACGCTGTACGTGCTGCCCGGGCCGTTCCTGCTGAACCTCAGCGACGGACGCTATGTCAAGCTCACCGTCGGGCTGCAGCTGGCGCCCGGCCAGAGCGACGGCGCGGCCGCCGGTGCGGCCTCGAGCTCGGAAGGTACGACCGGCACGCTGCCCGAGGAACCGCTGGTGCGGGAAATCGTGACGAACGCGGTCACGGGCGCAAACGGCGAAACGCTGATCAGCGCGTCCGGCAGGCGTGCCATAAAGGTGCAGATCCTGCACGCCATCGCGAAGTCGACCGACGTCAAAGTCGAAGCGGTGCTGATGCCGGACTTCACCGTCCAATAGGAGCGATGTGACAGAGGCAATCGAGTACGAGCAGTTCGACCAGACAGCCCAGGACGGCTCCGGTGGTGCGCCTGAGCCCGATCTGAATCGCCTCAGTGACATCCCGATGGAGCTCAGCGTGGAGATCGGCCGCGCGCACATGACGGTCGGCGAGACGCTCGAGCTCCGTGTCGGCTCGGTGCTGGCGCTCGAGCGCCAGGCCGGCGAAGCAGCCGACCTGCTCGTCAACGGCACAGCCATCGCGCGTGGCGAGGTGATCGTCATCGACGAGCAGTACGGTCTCAGGATCACCGAGATCCTCGATGGACAGGAGAGCGTCTCCCCGCAGCCCGACGCGGCGGCGGTGGCGGACGTCGAGCTGGACACGCCGCAGCAGGCGGACGCCGTATCCGAGTGACCCACGAGAGGCCGATACGAACATGGCGGTAAGCACACTCGACTTCTCCAAGCTCCCCAAGTTCACGATCGAGATCAAGCGACGCCTCACGGGCGTGCTCGAGCCCTTCGCCGAGGAGCTGAGCGAGTGGATGACGGGCGAGTTCGGCTGCGATGTGAAGCTCGAGCTCGGAGAGGTCACGCAACTCTCGTGGAGCGAAGCGACCGAGCAGCTGCCGGGCGGATCGGTGGCCGTTGGGATCGAGGCCGAGTCGATCCACCGCCAGATGCTGCTCGGCGTCGAGCTGGCGTTGCTACTGCAGGTGCTGGAATGCATGCTCGGCGGCAGCGCCTCGCAGGCGCCGAGTGAACGCCCGCTGACCGAGCTCGACTGGACGCTGGTCAAAGGGGTAATGCAGAGCACGGTGCAGGAGCTGTCCAGCGCCTGGGAGCAGCTCGACGGTCCCCGGTTGTCACTCGGCGAGCTCGACGCCGAGGACGAGGACGGGGTGGTCGTTCCGGGCGGCGAACCGACGCTGTGCGCCGCCTTCGCGAGCAGGATCGACGGGCAGCAATCGAGCATGACGCTGCTGATCCCGTGGTCGGCGATCGAGCCGTTCCAGGATTCCTTTCGCATCGGATCGGTCGGCGGGCAGCGCTCCACGATGGCGCCGGCGGACGAGCCACGAGCATTGCGTCGCGGCGTGGCCGGCGCCCAGGTGCTGCTGCGAGCAGAGGTCAGCGCGGTGCAGATGCCCGTACGTCGCATGCTCGAACTGGTCCCCGGCCAGCTGGTGGCACTCGACGGCCGCGCCGAGGACGGCGTTCTGCTGTTCGCCGAGGGAGTGTCGCTCGGGCGCGGGCACCCCGGGCGCAGCGGGACTCGCCGCGCGGTCAAGCTGCAATCCAAGACCGAGCCGCCGATCCACGCCGACGTGTACGCCAAGCTCGGTCGCGCAGAGCTGGAACGCGCACGCGCGAGCGTGGAGTCCTGGAGCGAGTCGCCCGATGGCGGCGGCGCGATCCTGCACAGCATCTTCGTCCGCGTGTGGGCCGAGCTGGGCCGTACGCACCTGCCGTTGGGCGCCGCGCTGGAACTGGCCGCCGGCTCGGTGCTGGAGCTCGACCAGAGCGCCGATGCGCCGGTCGAGCTGTTCGCCAACGGTCTGTGCTTCGCCAACGGCAGCCTCGTCGTCACCGGCGAGGGCGCCTGGGGCGTGCAGGTCGCCGAGCTCGTCTGACTGGCAGCGACTATTCCAAATGGGTTCTGACCCCGGCGCTGCCTGCGTTTCCTCAAGACCTTCGCTCCAGGGCCGATAACCGGGGACGACTCTTCCTCGGAGTCGTCCCTCGATGACTAAGCTGATCCCGCTTTCCCGTGCGGTCGCGCAGGTGGCCGCGGTCCCTGGCGCCTGCCTGCTCGCTTTCGCGTGCCCGGCCGCTGCGTACTCTCCCGCGCTCAAGAGCGGTGGGGAAGGCACGCCTCTGAACCTCACGTCCACCGCAGGCACCCAGGCCAGCAGCACCGGTGGCGCCAGCCTGACGCGCACGGTGGTGGGACTGGCGATCGTGCTGGCGGTCATCTGGGGGCTGTGGTGGGTGCTACGCCAGGTCAAGAGCGGTCGCGAACCGAGCGTCGAGAGCGCTGGGCTCTCGAGTGTGGGGGCGCTCACGCTCGCGTCAGGGCGCTCCGTGCACCTCGTGCGTGTGGGCAGCGACTACGTCTTGATCGGCGTCTCCGAGCAGAGCCTCGTGCCGATCCACCGCTACACCGAGGAGCAGGCCCGTGCGGCCGGGCTGACGGTGCTGGGAGAGGAGGAGCTCACCACGTCGCGACCGCGGCTCCCGCTGCTCGGCGGCAGCGCCCAGGGCGCCAGCGCCCAGCAGAGCACCGTGCTGGGTCCGTCGCAGGTCTCGCGTCCGGACCCGATGCGCTCGGGCCAGCCGGGCGGCGGCGTTGTCGAGCGCCTGCGTGAACTGACGGTGCGCCGTTGAACATCACCTCCAGCAACGCCGTGCAGATCCTGCTGCTGGTCGGCGGGCTGACGCTGGTGCCGGCGATCCTGTTCACCGTCACCGGCTTCACCCGCATCCTGATCGTGCTCGGCTTCATCCGCACGGCGGTCGGCACCAACACCGCGCCGCCCAACCAGGCGCTGGTGGGGATCGCGCTGTTCCTGACGATCTTCGTGATGGCGCCCACCGTCAGCCAGATCAAGCGCGACGCCTACGAACCGCTGAGCGCGCATCACATCAGCACCACCCAGGCGCTGGAACGGGCCGAGCAGCCGCTGCGCGAATTCATGTTTCGACAGACGCGCGTGCAGGACATCTCGCTGTTTGTCAACCTCGCCCACGCCAAACCACCACACACCCGCGCCGAAGTGCCGACCGAGGTGCTGATCCCGGCGTTCATCACCTCGGAGCTCAAGACCGCGTTTCAGATCGGCTTTCTGATCTTCCTGCCGTTCCTGATCATCGACCTGATCGTCTCCTCCACGCTGATGAGCATGGGGATGATCATGCTGCCGCCCACGTTCATTTCGCTGCCGTTCAAGATCCTGCTGTTCGTGCTGGTCGACGGCTGGGACCTCGTCATCAAAGCGCTCGTGCAGAGCTTCCACTGATGAATCAAGACACCGTAGTCAACCTCGCCGCGCAGGCCATGAGCCTGGCGTTGAAGATCGGCGGCCCGCTGCTGATCGTGGCGCTGGCCATCGGGCTGCTCGTGAGCATCTTTCAGGCCGTCACCCAGATCCAGGAGCAGAGCCTGTCGCTGATCCCCAAGATCATGGGCATCGCCGTGGTGATCGTGCTGCTGGGACCGTGGATGCTCGGCCAGCTCGTGGCCTACACCACCGCGCTGTACACCTCGATTCCCACGATGGTGGGTTCGTGAACGAACTGCTCAGCAAGCTGGCGGGCAACGAGCTGACCGGCTTCATCCTCGTGTTGGCGCGCATCACGCCGCTGTTCTTCATCGCGCCGCTATTTTCCTCGGCGCTGATCCCGCCACGCGTGCGCGGCATCATCGCCGTCGGAATCTCGATCGGGCTGACGCCGATCGCGATGCAGGGCCAGCACGTGCCCAACGATGCCCTGCCACTGGCCGCGCTGGTGCTCGATGGCCTGCTCGTGGGCCTCGGCTTCGCGTTCGCGCTCGGCGTGCTGCTGGCCGCGATCGAATCGGCGGGGTCGATGATCGACGTGATCTCGGGCTTCTCCTACGGCAACCTGATCAACCCCATGAACAACGAGCAGGGCGCGGTCATGTCGCGCTTCTACTCGCTCGTGGGCACCATCGTGTTCCTGGTCATCGGCGGCGATGCCTGGACGCTGAAGGGCTTCGCGCGCACGTTTCAGCTCGTGCCGCTGACGCGCGCGCCGCGTCTGACGTCGCTGATCGGCGGCGTGGAGCACATCTTCAGCGGCGTGTTCGGCGCAGCGCTCGAGATCGCCGCGCCGGTGCTGGTGGCGCTGCTGATAACCGACGTGGCCTTCGGCGTGGTCTCGCGCGTGGTGCCGCAGCTGAACGTGTTCGCCGTCGGCTTCCCCACCAAGGTGGCCGTTGCGCTGCTCGTGGTGGGAGCCTCGCTGCCGTTTGCCGCCAACTGGATCAACGAACAGCTCTCCACGAGCGTGGGCGCGGCGCTGGGCGCGCTGCACGTGGCATAAACGATGGCACGCGACGACCGCACAGAGAAGGCCACGCCCAAACATCGCGAGCGCGCGCGCAAGAAGGGGCAGGTGGCGCGCAGCCCCGACGTCAGCGGCTCGGTGGTGCTCGTGGCCGGGCTGCTTGCAATCAGCTCGGTGGGCCCGGCGATCGTGCACGCCACCGCCGGCAGCTTCCGCGACATCTTCTCCCAGATCGCCAACCCCGCGCGCGCCACCTCAGCCGCCGGATTGCAGGGCCTGTTGGCGACCACGCGCTCGACGATCATCGCCGCCGTCGGCCCGATCGCCGGCGTGTGCGCTGCCGCGGCAATCGTGGCCGGCGTGGGGCAGGTTGGTTTCAAGCCGACGATCCAGGCGCTCAAACCGGACTTCCGCCGCATCAACCCCGTCTCGGGCGCCAAGAACCTGCTGGGAGCGAACCTGGTGTTCGAGACGCTGAAGGCGATCGCCAAGGTCTCGATCGTCGGCGGCGTGGCCGCGCTCGTGCTGCTGCCGGGGCTTACCGGCCTGGCCTCGATGGTCGGCATCAAGCCATACCAGCTGGGGTTGCTGTTCTCTCAGCGCGCCCAGGGGGTGGCTGAGGATGCGGCGTTCGCCTACCTGGCGATCGGCGCGATCGACTACGCCTGGAAGCGGCGCAAACACGTCAAAGAGCTGATGATGTCCAAGCAGCAGGTCAAAGACGAGACGCGCCAGTACGGCGTCTCGGCGGAGGTCAAGTCGGCGCTGCGCCGCCGCCAGCTGCAGGCGGCGCGGGTGCGCATGATGGCGGCCGTGCCAAACGCCGACGTGGTCGTGACCAATCCCACCCACTATGCGGTGGCGCTGCTGTATGACGGCACTCGCACCGCCCCCGAGGTGGTGGCCAAGGGCAGGGATCTGGTGGCGCTGCAGATCAAGCGGATCGCCGAAGAGAACGACGTGCCGGTGGTGGCCGATCCGCCGCTTGCGCGCGCCTTGCATGGCTCCACCGAGATCGGCCACGTGATCCCCGAAGAACTGTATGCGGCGGTGGCGCAGGTGCTGGCGTTCGTCTACCGCCTGGCGGGGCGTAGGAGGCTTGCGTCGTGAACGAATCGGCGGTCAAGCGAGTACTGGGCCACACCGACCTGCTGGCGGCGGTGGCGGTGGTGTGCGTGGTGACGATGCTGGTGGTGCCGCTGCCGGCGGCGCTGCTGGACCTGCTGATCACGCTCAACATCTCCGCCGCGCTCACGATCGTGGTGGCCACCATGTATCTCGGCAAGGCGCTGGACTTCGCCTCCTTCCCGTCGCTGCTGCTGCTGACCACCATGTTCCGCCTGGCGATCAACGTGTCGGTCACGCGCTTGATCCTCACCAGCGGCGAAGCGGGCAGCGTGGTCAAGGCGTTCGGCTCGTTCGTGGTCGGCGGCAACGTGGTCGTCGGCCTGGTGATCTTCATGATCCTCGTGGTCATCCAGTTCGTGGTCGTCACCAACGGCGCCGGACGCGTGGCCGAGGTCGGCGCGCGCTTCACGCTGGATGCCATGCCCGGCAAGCAGATGGCGATCGACGCCGACCTCAACGCGGGGCTGATCACCGACGATCAGGCGCGCGCCCGGCGTCGTGAAATCTCACAGGAGGCGGACTTCTACGGGGCGATGGACGGCGCGTCGAAGTTCGTCAAAGGCGACGCCATGGCGGCGGTGATCATCACCGCCATCAACCTCATCGGCGGCATCATCGTGGGCATGCTCCAGCACGGGCTGGGCTTTGAAGAAGCCACCCACCAGTACTCGCTGCTGACGATCGGCGACGGCCTGGCGGCGCAGATCCCCGCGCTGCTGATCTCGGTGGCCACCGGCATCATCGTCACCCGCGCCGCCTCCGACCGCGACCTGGGCTCCGACATCGCCAACCAGATCCTGGGCCAGCGCAAGGCGCCGCTGGTGGCCGCCTGCGCAATCGGCGGCTTCGCGCTGATCCCGGGGCTGCCGAAGCTGCCGTTCCTGTTCATCGCCGCCATCTTCGGCTCGATCGCGTGGGCGGTGCGCAACGGCATGCCGGGCGTGGCCGAGGCGGCAGCCAAGGCGGCGAAGGTGGCCAAGGCGGCGCTGCCGATACCGACTGACGAGCCGATCAACGAAGTGGGCGTGGACGTGCTGGAGCTGGCGATCGGCTTCGGCCTGGTGCCGCTGGTGGACGCCAGCTCCGGAGGCGCATTGCTGCGCCGCGTGAGCATGATCCGCAAGCAGATCGCCGGCGATCTCGGCCTGGTGATCCCGCCGGTGCGCATCCACGACGAGCTGGGCATGGAATCGCACGAGTACGTGCTGAAGGTGCGCGGCTCGGAGGTCACGCGCGGGCGGATCATGCCGGGGCACCTGCTGGCGATGGACCCGGGCGACGCCAGCGGCACGCTTCGCGGCATCCCCACGCGCGAGCCGGCCTTCGGGCTGGAGGCGGTGTGGGTGCACGAATCGGCTCGCGGCGAGGCCGAGGCGCTCGGCTACACGGTGGTGGACTCCGAGTCGGTGATCGTCACCCACCTGACCGAGACGATCCGCTCGCACGCCGCCGAGCTGCTCTCGCGCCAGGACGTGCGCACGCTGTTGGACCGCCTCAAGGAGACCAACGCGGCGGTCGTGGAAGAGGTCGTTCCCGACGCGCTGTCGCTCGGCGAGATCCAGCGCGTGCTGCAGTCGCTGCTGTCGGAGGGAGTGCCGATTCGCGATCTGGGCACGATCGTGGAGGCAATCGGCGACAAGGCGCGAACTACTCGTGACACGAGTCTCCTCTCGGAGTACGCTCGCCAGGCACTGGGCCGGGCGATCACCGCTCCACACCTGGACGAGCAGTTGCGCCTGCAAGCCATAACCCTAGACCCCGCAATCGAGCAGGAGGTCTCCACGTCGATCACGCAGACGACCGATGGGGAGTACCTCGCCATGGACCCGCCGCGCGCGCAGGCGATCGTGGCCGCGCTGCGCGCGCAGGTCGAGCACGCCACCGCCATCAGCAGCGGCGGCAAGGGGCCGGTGCTGCTGTGCTCGGCCCGTATCCGCCGCCATCTACGTCGCCTGATCGCACAGGCCCAGCCGCACCTGGCGGTGTGCTCCTACAACGAGATCTCGCCCGGCATCAGCGTTGAAACGGTGGGGGTCATCCACGCATGAGCATCTTCCGCGGGCGCTCCGTCGACGAGGTCATCCCCCAGATCCAGAGCGAGCTCGGCGCTGATGCCATCATCGTGCGCCGCCGCGAGGGGCTGACCGGAGGCATCCTCGGCTTCTTCCAGCACCCGTTCGTGGAGATCGAGGCGCTGCCAGGTCCGCCGGGCATCGACGTGTACGACGAACCGGACAGCGTCGCGCCGCCTCCGCCAACACCTCCCGCTCAGCCGCCGCCGTCCACTCAGGCGCCGCCGCCGGCCCGCCCGCCCGTGTATCAGCAGCCCCCCGCGACCTTCACGCCGACGGGCCCGCCGCAGGGTGCCCCAGTGTCGCCGGGCGCTGCGGCAACCCCGGCTGCACCGCCGGCCCACCCGGTCTCCCCGCCGCCGTTCTACGCCCGCGATCCGGCTGCTCCGGCGATCGGCAGCGCGTACGTGACCGCTCACCTCGCAGCCCTGGCGCGGGCGGGGCCGCGCACGCCGATCCCGGAGCGCCGCCGCGATCCGCTGGTGCGCCCAATCGACTTCCAAGAGCTCCTCTCCAGGGACGTCCAGCCGCCGCAGCCCGCGCCACGGGCGCGCGCCGACTACAGCTTCGAGCCCCCTGTGCCACCGCGGGCGCCGGTGCGCCAGGCGCCGATGGAGCGGCGCGCGGTGGCGCCCGGCTCGCAGGGCCGTGCCCGCGCGGGCGTGGAAAAAAGCCTGCTGCGCGCGGGCTTCAGCGAGGAGATGGCAGGCGAGCTGATCGACGGAGCGAGCGCGCACATGCTGCCGTTCGCGCCACGTTCGGGGCTCGCCCACGCGGTGCGCCTGGCGCTCGCCCAGCGCATCCCGGTGGCCAAGCCGTTGCCGAACTCGGAAGTGGCGCTGGTGGTGGTGGGCGCGGGCGGCGCAGGCAAGACCACGAGCTGCGCCGCGCTGCTGAGCGCCTACCGCAAGGCGGGAACGCTGCCGGCGAGCTGCGCCACGCTGCTGCGCACACCGGAGCTGGCGATGATCCTCAGCCCGCAGATCCTCAAAGCGACGCCCCTCAACACGCCGCGAGCGCTGCGCGCGCTGCGCAAGGCCAGGGACGAGGGTCTGGCCGTGATCGACACGCCGCCGCTGTCCTCGGCCGACCGCGCCGGCGTGCGCGAGCTGGCCGGCGTGCTCGGTGAGCTGAAGCCCGAGCGGGTGCTGGTGGCGCTGCCCGCCACGCTCAGCGCGTCCGCGGCCGCGCAGCTGCTGGCGGCGCTCGAGCCGCTGGGCGCCGATGCGGTGGTGCTCACCCATGCGCAGGAGACCGACCAGATCGGTGTGGCGGTGGAGGCCGCCTGTCGCTTCGGTCTGGCCCCCGAGTACATGCTCGATCGAGCGCGCTCCGGCGGCTGGCGGCTGACCCGCGTGGATCCGACTGGCCTGGCGGCGAGACTGTTGCAATGAAACTCGGGCGCAAGAAGGAGCAGGAGACCGCCAAATCGGTCAAGTTGCCGGACCGCTTCGACACCGTGACAGTGACCACGGCCAGGGGCGAAAAGTTCCCCGCGCGCGTGCTCGAGCGCGTCCGGGACAGGCTCAGGATCGCGATCCTCGTGCCGCTGAAGTCGCCCAGCGCAAGCGAGCTGAAGGGGATGGTGCTCGAATATCCGGGTGCACGCGGCAGAACACGCCTGCGCGGCGTCTTCTCGATCGACGATCCCAGCGAACCGGACGTGTTGTGCGTGGAGGGCCCGCATCAGGTCGAGGTGCTGCAGGAACGCGAGTACGTGCGCATCAAATCGGCGCGTCCGGTGCTCGTATATGCAGGCGGGGACCGGCTGCAGATGCGCAGCTACACCGTCGATTTGAGCGGCGGCGGCTTCCTGCTGGCCGGCCCGGACACGCTGAAGGTCGGCGAGGAGGTCAAGTTCCAGCTAACGATCGAGCCAGGCTCGGCGCCGCTGGCGGGCAAGGGCAAGGTTGTGCGCACCGACCCCAAGGGCCGGCGCGCGGTGGCCTTCGATGGGATCACCGACTTCGACCGCCGGCGCCTGGTGCGCTTCATCTTCGAGTGCCAGCGCACCGAACGCAGGCGCGGGCTGATGGACGAAGGTTGAGATGGCAGACGAGGACACCCAGAGCGAGGCTCCCGTCAAAGCGCCGCCCGTCAAGGAGCCGGCCGCCAAGGGCAAGCCCGCGAAGGGCAAGGGCAAGGACGGCAAGAAGGACAAGAAGGCGACCGTGGTTGCGGCCGACGGCCCCACGGTGGCCGGTCATCCGCGCGCCGCGCGCGCTGTGGCCCGCGCCAAGGGTTGGGGAGCGCTCGGCGGCTTCCTGTTCGGCGGCTACGTGTCACTACCCACCGGCACGCTCGCCGAAGCCGGACTGCGCGCGCTCGTCTCCGGCGCGGTCTGTTACGTGGCGGTTTGGGCAGGTGCGGTATTCGTGTGGCGACGGCTCGTGGTGCTCGAGATCAAGGCGCGCGAGCAGCAGCTCGTGAGCGCTCTGGTGGCCGCGCACGCGCGACGCGAGCTGACCGGCCCCGGAGCCGGCGTGGGCGACAGCGCTAACGCGAGGGCCTCCTGAGGGGCCGCTGAGCCTGAGCCCAACCCATGGACCCGATCCATCCGATAGCACCAGGACCGCCGATCCTCCCGTCGGGCGGACCGGAGCGCGTCAAACGACTGGAGCGTGTCTCGCGCGAGCGCGACCGCCCCTCAAGGGACGGGGGCCAGGATCAGCGAGGGCCGGCCTATCGCAGAACTGCCCGTGTGGAGCCCGAGGACGACGACGACGGTCGTCCGCATATCGACATTCGCGTCTAAATTTTCCCTTACGTACGCAGGAATTGGCTCGCCGCTTAGGAACAGTGTTGGCAAGGGGCATTACGACCCTCAAGTTTCCCAGTGCGTTGACGATACTCAGCGTGAGCCGACATGGAGTCGACTCGGGACCTAACAACCACACCGTCATCAAGGAGATGCACGTATGTCCCTGACGATCAACACCAACCTCGAGGCGATGGACGCCCAGAGGAACCTGAACAACACGCAGATGAAACTGTCGCAGTCGATGGAAAGACTGTCCTCCGGTCTGCGCATCAACTCGGCCGCCGACGACGTCGCCGGCTACGCCATCAGCCAGCGTCTGCAGTGCCAGGTCAACGGCCTCAACCAGGCAGCCCAGAACAGCCAGGACGCCGTCTCGCTCGCCCAGACCGCTCAGGGATCGCTCAACGACGTCACGCAGATGCTTCAGCGTGTCCGCGAGCTCGCCGTGCAGTACGCCAACGGCACAACCTCGACAACGGATCAGGAAGCGATCAAGTCCGAGGTCAACCAGCTCGTGTCCGAGATGGAACGAGTGGGTGAAACGACCAAGTTCAACGGCGTCAGCCTGTTGAGCGCAGAAGCGACGATCTCCTTCCAGGTCGGCGCCAACGACGCGGAAGTGATCGCGGTGAAAACGCTCGACATCAAGACTGCGATCGAAGGCAAGATCGAACTCGGTGGCGCAGAATCCATCAAAGGCATCGAAGAAGCGATCAGCAAAGTCACCGCTGCAGCCGGCGAAATCGGTGCTGTGCAGGACCGCATCCAGTACACCCAGGCGAACCTGGAAGTCTACGCCCAGAACCTCTCCTCGGCCGTCAGTGGAATCAGCGACGTGAACATGGCGGTGGAAATGACCGCTTTACCAAGGCGCAGGTGCTCCAGCAGGCCGGCGTTGCGATTCTGGCGCAGGCCAACCAGCTGCCGCACGCCGCACTGAAGTTGATCGAAGGCGGCTGATCGCAGTTTCAGGTCTTCCTCAGCGGTGGCGCGCGAGGACGCCACCGCTGCAGTGAAGCCCAGCTGGTCGCTGGCCGGTCTTCGATCGGCGCTCGCGACACGCGGGTCATAACGCTTCAGGCGGTCCGGGAAAGGCCGGCCGAAGCCCATATGCGCCGATCCGTCGAGGGGTTCGGTGCCAGGGACGGGCGACGACGGCCGCCCGTCTCGCTTTAAGCCTCTCACTGGATCCATTCATGTTTGTCTGGGTGCCACGTCCCGAATGTGATCTCTCCTTGAAGGACAGGATCGAGAAGCGATGCGGCAGCTGCGTGGCCGTCGTGGAGGTCTCTATCGGCCGGGACATCAGCGACGAGCGCACGCCAGCCTTGGCGCCAGTCTCCTGGTGGTGGCGGCAGAGCGTGAGGTGCAGCGTGGGTTGCTCGCCGATTGAAGATCTCTGTAACCGCGCGTAGGAGTCGCGCGGCGTCGATTGTGGTGGTATGTGCGATCACGACGAGGTCACAAGATCCTTGACTCGTGAGCTGGGCGTACCTGCGGCATAGATCCGCGTGTAGGCGTGGAGCTTCTCGGCGATGTGTTGCTCGATTGCGATTGCGGGAACCTGCACTGGCGCGATGTCTGCGAAGTTCAGCAGGAGGGAGGAACTCACCGTGTCTGGTTGGAACACTGGCTTGGCGACGAATCCGATGTCGATCCCGATTCGCTCGAACACGCGCCCGGCGAGCGTCGCGGTGACAGCCCAGCGCTGGCCTCCTCCTGCGAGATCGTCGGCTGTCTGCGACCGCTCGGCGGTGACGGGGGTGCGGTATTGCAAGCTAACCTCGTGTGAGGGCAGTATCGAGTCTCGAACGCCACGTGGCTGGAATCTCCGCCTCCAGTCGCTGGCGTGTGGTGAGACCACGTTGGGTCGCTTGACGTATGGCGAGGTCGATCTGCTCTGTCCATCCCTTGCTACGCACCATGTCGGTGATGGTGCGCTCGACGCTAGTCACAGGGATGCCTTGAACGCGCGCTCGGTGCTGGGTGTCGATTGGCCGGGCAGTGAAGTGGCTGCGAACGCTAGGTGGTATGCGAAGCCCTCGCTTGGTACGCGGGAGCGTGACATGGACATGGTCGGCGATCAGGTCGGTGAGGTCCAGGAGCTCGAGTGCGCTCTCGTGGGATACCACGCCGTCGGCGCGCGCGAGTGCTAGCCATCCAGCGATCACATGATCATGGGGGGATGTTGGGAACCGCCGCATCCGGTAGACGCCACGGGCGATGTGTTCGAGTGCGTCGCCCCTTGTGGCATGGTAGGACAGCGTTGAACGTGGGATGCCTGCATCAACGGCTTGGTGGGCGGTGAGGAATCCGCCTTGGGGCTCGGCAATCTCGTACAGCCGATCCATCGCGTTTATGTCACGAGGATAGACGGATTTTTCGTACATTTACGTGACAGTAGCACTAAAATGTGGCTGCGGCGAGCTAGTCGAGGCCATCGCACGTGCCTTATCCTCCAACGGGTCCCTGTCGGTGCTCGCGGTGCCACCTCAACGCCGGCCCGTCGCTGCCGATTACCCAGGAGATGTCCATCGAAGCGACGCTGGAGCGCGTCAGCGCAATCAGGCTGGCGCTGAGCGACCCGGCCAAGATGATCGGCGGGGCCTCGGCGTTGAACGGCGGCACCGAAGCCCCGTCGGAAGGTACGCCCACCACGCCCTCCACGGGCGGAGCGTCTTTCGCGAGCGCCCTGCAGCAGGCGAGCGGCGCCTACATCTCTCCCAGCGCAACGTCCACGGCCACCGCGCTGCTGGACCCGCAGGCGCCCGGCGCCGGCCAGGCCGGGGCGGGCACCCCGCTCACGGGCGCCGGTATGGCGACCTACCCGTCGAGCCTGGACAGCGTCAGCGGTGTGGTCGGAGCCGGGCAGCTGTCTGGCAGCGGTGGCGTGGGCTCCCAGATCGTGGCGATCGCGGAAAGCCAGCTGGGCCAGGCCGAGCAGCCGCCCGGCTCCAACGAATCGCTGGCGATAGCGCAGTACCGCACGGCCACGGCGGGGGCGCAGCCGGGTGCACCGTGGTGCGCGTACTTCGCCTCGTGGGCGTCCGCCCAGGCGGGCGAGCCGCTGGGCGTCGGCGGGCAGGGAGCGGGCTCGGTGGCAGGGCTGTGGTCGTGGGCGCAGAGCAGTGGGCGCGCGGTGGTCAACGGGCCGGGTGTGGTGCCCAAGCCCGGGGATCTGATCGTGTTCGGCGACGAACACGTGGGGATTGTCCGCGACGTTCTGCCCAGCGGCCAGATCCAGACGATCGAGGGCAACTACGAAAACAAGGTGGCGGCCAACGTGAGAAGCCCCACCGAAGCCACCGGGTACGTCAGTATGAGTTAGTGGTTCCCAGCTCCGCGTCGACAAAGACTCCATCCTGGCGGCGAACGCTGCCAGCACTGATTCTGTTGCTGGCGATCGTGGCAGCCGGCAGCTTCCTGCTGGCCGGTGGCTCCAACAACAAGCCGACGCTGCCGGGCGGCGCTCAGCAGACGGCGCCGGGCGCCGGTTTCTACGGCACGCTCACGTTGCCGGCCAGGCAGGCGCCGGCGATATCGCTTCGCGACTACCTGGGCCGGCCGGTCACGCTGGCGGCCTACCGCGGCAAGGCGGTGCTGGTGACGTTCCTGTACGTCAACTGCCCCGATGTGTGTCCGCTGATCGCGTCCAACCTGCGTGTGGCGCTGAACCAGCTCGGCGCACGGGCCAAGGACGTGCAGGTGATTGCCGTATCGGTGGATCCCCGTGGCGACACGCCGGCGGCGGTGGCGGGCTTCCTGCGCACGCACGGGATGGCCGGCAGGATGCAGTACCTGATCGGCTCGGCCGCCGAATTGGCCCGCACGTGGGCGGCGTGGAGCGTGGGCTCGAGCCGCGAGGCGGGGCAGCCGCAGCTGGTCGCCCACTCGGCGTTGGTGTATGGCGTGGGCGCCAGCGGCAAGCTGACCACGGTCTACCCGGCCACGTTCGAACCGAGTGCGATCGTCCACGACGTGCCGAAACTATTGACGCACTGAGCCGCCGGCCCGCTCAGCGTTCGCCGGTCCCGCGTTTCCACAGCTGCACGTACCAGATCGCCATCAGGATCACGACGGCGCCGGGGAGTACCAGCGTGAGGATCGAGCCGGTCAGGAAGCTGGCGGCGATGGGTATTTCGAGGCTTGACATGGGACCTCCTAGTGCTCGCTCGCCAACCGGGTTGGGCGGCTGCTGGCCGCGCTCGCCGGTGTGAGCCAACGGTGGACATAGACGATGAGAACGATCAGGAACGTGACAGAGCCGGGCACCCACATGATGCCGGCCGCGATCTGCTGGTCGGCCATGCGCGGAGATGCCGCCGGGGCGGCTGGCCTGCTGCGCGTACACGCTGTACAGCGCCCGCGGCGCGATCGCCAGCACCACGGCCAGCACCCAGCTGACGATCATGCCGCCGATGCAGAACACCACGCGCTGGGCGTCGGGCAGGCGCGTGTGCAGCGGCGCCGATGGGATGACCTGCTTCCAGAACATGACGGCTGTGGTGAAGAACAGCGTGTGCTCGAGCGCGTGCAGGGTGCTGGAGCGCAGCGTGGCGTCGAACATGAACGGCAGGTGCCAGCCCAGCAGCACCACGGAGAACAGCACGAAGCTGGCAACAGGGCGGCCGAGCTCGCGGCTGAGCGCCCGCAGCGGCGCTGTTCTGGAACCGTGGCTGAATCCGCGGGCCAGCCACCGGCGCGCGTCCAGCGGCAGGCAGCGCCACAGGCGCATCCACGGGGCTGCCAGCACGAGCAGCGGCGCGGCCACCACCAGCAGCAGCACGTGCTGGATCATGTGCACCCAGAACAGCTGCTCGCTGAGGATCTCGATCGGCGAGGCCAGCGCGATCGCCAGCACGACCAGGGCGGCGTAGAAGCAGCCGCTGCGCCAGCGCTGCCGCACGCGCTTGCGCTCTGGCGTGACAGTGCGCCGGTCTCCGATCCAATACAGCACGGCGAGGTCGGCCACCAGCACCAGCGGCGGGTCCAGCGACCAATCCCAGAAGCCCGGCGTAGCTGCCGCCGTGGCCAGCACTACAGGAGATACAGCGTCACGTAGGTGATCAAGCCGATCGCCGCCAGGAAGCTCCAGTAGAACACGGCCGCGTCGAGGCTCGGCGCGATCAGACGGTCGGCGTTCTTGATGTCGCCCTCGTGCGAGGCCGGTTCGCGGCGGGCGCGCAGCTCGGTGGCCACCTGCGTCTCCAGCCAGTACATGGTGCCCAGCACGGCGATCAGGTAGAAGCCGGACCAGGCGCAGAACACGCTGGCGTAGGCGCCGTTGGTGGGCCCGAAGCTCTGGGCGGTGTACTCGACGCACTGCAGCACCACTGCCGCCAGCCCGAGTATGAGCGCGCCGGCGGCAGGTGCGAGCCAGCCCTTCGATTCGGCTTTCATGCCGCGTCCGGCCACGATCGACAGCACGGCGCTGAGCACGATGCACACGATGAACGCCGCCCCGAGTCCCTGGCTGGGGTTGACGTGCGCGGGGTGCCACATGTGGTCGGCGTCGATCGAGCGCAGGTAGAAGTAGGCGAACACGAACGCCAGGAAGAAGAAGGTGGTGGCGCCGCACAGCAGGCGTGTGGCCACCGCCATCGCGCGCCCGCCCACGTCCGGTGACTCGGGCGGGATCTCGTTGCCGGCGGGCACCGGTGGCACCATCAGGCCCAGCGGGCGCTCTTCACTGTGTGCGGACATGGCTCAGGCTCCTGCCGTGGCCGGCTGGCCACCGCCGGCGATCCCAACGGGGATGCCGTAGTCGTAGGGGTCGGAGTCGAACACGGGGATCTGCTCGAAGTTGTTGACCGGCACCGGCGTGGGCACCTGCCACTCGATCGACTTCGATCGCCAAGGGTTGGACTCCTCCGGGATGCGCACGAAGATCAGCGAGTAGACGGCGTTGAACAGGAAGATCAGCATCGAGAAGCCGAGCACGAACGCCGACACGGACACCCAGTCGTTGAGCGTCTGCAGGTTCGGGGGCATAGCTGCTGACGCGTCGGGGCATGCCTTTCATGCCGAGCGCGAACAGCGGCATGAACGTGGAGTTGAACGCCACGAACATCAGCCAGAAGTGCACCTTGGAGAGTTTCTCGTTGAACTTGAAGCCGGTCATCTTGGGCACCCAGTAGTAGATGCCGGCGAAGAACGTGAAGATCAGCCCGCCCATGATCGTGTAGTGGAAGTGGGCCATCACGAAGAAGCTGCCGTGCGTGTCGGTGTCGCTGGGCGCGTCCGACAGGAAGACCCCTGAGAGTCCCCCGATCAGGAAGTTGAAGGCCCAGCCGATGCAGAACAGCATCGGCACGGTGAACGTGGTGCGCGCCTTCCACATGGTGCCCATGAAGCACATGAAGATGAAGCCGGTGGGCACCGAGATGATCTCGGTGGAGAGCATGTAGAACGGCCGCAGGTCGGCGTTGATGCCGCTCACGAACAGGTGGTGCTGCCACACGAAGAAGCTCATCAGGCTGACGCCGAGCATGCCGGAGATGGCCAGGCGGTAGCCCCACAGTGGCTTGCGCGTAAAGACTGGAAGAAGCTCCAGCACGATCCCGAATCCGGGCAGCGCGAGGATGTAGACCTCGGGGTGCCCGAAGAACCAGAACAGGTTCTCGAACAGGTAGGAGCTGCCACCGCCGCCGGCGATGAAGAACGAGGTGTTGATGGTGCGGTCGAGCGCGGCCATCGACAGCGTGGCCACGAGCATCGGCGCGGCCAGCACCATCAGCACGGCGGTTGCGAACACCGACCACACGAAGATCGGCAGCCGCGACCACGTCAGCCCGGGCGCGCGCATGGTGACGATCGTGGCGATCATGTTCAGGCCCAGCAGCGCCATCGAGATGCCGACCAGCGCGAAGAACATGATGTAGGAGTCCATCCCGCACACGGCCTCGTCGTTGAGCGGCTCATAACCGGTCCAGCCGGTGGGGAAGCCGCCGAAGAAGATCGTCGAGCACGAGGATGAAGCCGGCGGCCATCAGCAGCCAGAACGTCAGCGCCTCGATGCGCGGGAAGGCCATGCGCCGGGCGCCGATCATGATCGGCACGAAGTAGTTGGCGAACGGCCCGAGGATGCCGGAGGTCATCATCCCCATCATCATCGTGCCGTGCATGCCCACGATCGACAGGTACTGGTTGGGGCCCACGAACGTGGGCACCGGGTGCAGCAGCTCTGCGCGGATCAGCATCGCGTTGAGACCGCCGATGAAGAAGAACACGCCGATGCCGACCAGGTACTGCATGCCGACGACCTTGTGGTCGGTGCACAGCCCGAAGTAGCGCCCGCAGCCCCCGGTCTCCTTCTCGCGCAGCGACGCCGGGCGCCCGAGCAGGCGCGAGATCGGGTAGTTGGCGAAGCCCAGCCCGATCAGGAAGCCGATCACGCCGAAGACGTAGGCGAACAGCAGCGCGATGTCGTTCTCGTCGGTGGCGGCCTCGTATTCGAAGCTTTTGCCGTTGTCGATGGTGTGGCCCAGGCGCATGCCGAGGTAGTAGCCGACGGCACCGAGGATCACGGCGCTCAGCAGGTTGAAGCCGATCAGCTTGCGCCACAGGGGCCGGCTGCTGGGCTCAGGGATGGATGCGGCTCCGCTGGCAGTGCTCATTCGGCGCGCCTCGTTGGTTCGGGGAGGTAGGTGGTGGAGTACTTCGGCAGAACCTTGGTCGCCGGGGCGAAGTCCTTCTGCTGCTGAGCTATCCAGGTGCTGAATTCACTCGGTGAGACCACGTGGCCTTTGTCGAACATGTAGCCGTGCCAGATGCCGCACAGCTCGGCGCAGCGCACGTCGAAGGCGCCGATCTTGGTGGGCTTGACGAACACCACGTTGTCCACGTCGGGGTTGGCGTCGGCCTTGACGCCCAGCTGGTAGGCCCAGAAGGAGTGGATCACGTCGATCGAGGTGACGTGCAGTTCCACCATCTGGTTGGCCGGCAGGTACAGGTGCGTGGTCTCAACGCCGCCGTAGGTCGGATAGCGGTAGGTGAAGGCCCATTGCTGGGCGATCACCTGCACCGGCAGCTTCGGGCCGCTCGGCACGACCAGCGGGCTCGGCCCGTTGCCCGAGCCGGCGCCGGCGTCGGTCTCCAGGCGCACGGTGCCGTAGGCCGCAAGCGAGAGCACGAGCGCGGAGGTGACCACGATCCAGGTTGTCTGCAGTTTCACATCGCCACGCACAGCGGGGCCTTCGAGCGTGGAGCCCGGCTCCTGGCGGAAGGCGAAGGTGGCGTACAGCAGGTAGATCGTCACCAGCAGCAGCACCGGGGTGGCCATCGCGAACAGCACGGTGTTGTCGGTCACGTGCCCGGATGCCTGTTCGCTGGCGTTGCCCGGCGAGAGGTGCGGCCCGAGCACGAAGATCACCAGCGGCAGCGCAATGATCGTGGCCACGATCCAGATCGTGGCGAAGCGGCGTGCGTGGTTCGGTTCGTCGGGGGCCTGGGCGGCCGCGGAGGGGTTAGACGACATTGATGAACCCGTCCATGTAGCCAAGGGTCTGCATCGGCCCGCCGAAGCCGTCGATGTAGCCGGCGGCGCACGGCACGAAGCACTGCCAGCGGTAGCGACCCTTCTTGCCGGTTTTGAAGCTGAAGGTGATGGTGCGGTGGGCAGCCCCTTCGCAGGGCGCGAATTCGCACTGGTTCTTGGCTTCTTCTTCCACGCCGGGCAGCGGCACGAAGACCCCGAGCTGCGGCACCACGAACGTGTGCGAGGCTTCTTCGGGGTTGATCGCGTTGACGGTCTTGCCGTCCACCGTCTCGGTCCCGCCGACTGTGCCCTGGACCTGTGACAGGAACGGGTTTCGCAGTCCGCTGTCGCCGTCGTACTGGTAGAGGGTCACGTGCACGATCGAGTTGGCGGGCACCGTGTAGATGGTGCTGTGTATCCACTTGCCGTTCTTGCGCACCAGGTAGGAAACCCAGTCGGGATGCGAGGGCTCGTACTTGGGGCCCACCGCGGCGACCGTCTCCAGTGTCAGCTGGGTGCCGCCGCTGGAGGCTGGCGCCACGACGGCGGCCACGGGCGTGGGTTGACTGGTGGCCCAGTCGGCCACGTAGAGGCCGATGAGGACGCCGATCGCCACCACCGCGCCCCCCACTCCCAAGAGCTTCCTAGCGAACAGGCTCATCCTGTCTCTCCCCAGCTCACACCGCTCTCCTCCACCAAGTCGCCTTCTCCCCAGACGCGACCACACTACTCAATTGATCATGATGGATACACGCAAATAAGGCAACCATAAGAGAACTCTCATGGAAACTTCCGGTGATTCCGGAGTCGGCCAAGGGCCAGTGGTAGACAGATGCGTTCCAGGGCTGCTCACGACGCGGCGGCAGGGCGGCTACGATCAGCGGCTTGTCCGAACTTCACACAGCCGATGAGGAGCCCGCGGGCGAGGCCGCGCAGGCCCTGGACGCGGAGTCTCCGTCGTTGAGCGTGCCCGAGCGCCCGACCCTGGACGGGCTGGAGCAGAAGTGGAGCGAGCGCTGGGAGCGCGATGGGACCTACCGCTTCGACCGCTCCGCGCCTCGCGAGCGCGTGTTCGCGATCGACACCCCGCCGCCCACCGTCAGCGGCTCGCTGCACGTGGGGCACGCGTTCTCCTACACGCACACCGACGCCATCGCCCGCTACCGGCGCATGCGCGGCATGGAGGTCTTCTACCCGATGGGCTGGGACGACAACGGCCTGCCGACGGAGCGGCGCGTGCAGAACCACTACGGCGTGCGCTGCGATCCGTCGGTGCCCTACGACGCCGACTTCTCCGCCCGGCAGCACTCGCAGGCGGCGGAGAAGGCGGAGCCGGTGTCGGTGTCACGCCCCAACTTCGTGGAGCTGTGTCTCCAACTGACGGGCAGCGACGAGCAGGCGTTCGAGTCCCTGTGGCGCAAGCTGGGGCTGTCGGTGGATTGGTCGATGACATACACCACCATCGGCCGGCTGGCGCAGCGCATCTCCCAGCGCTCGTTCCTGGGACTGCTGACCCGTGGCGCCGCCTACCAGCTGGAGGCGCCCACGCTGTGGGACGTGGACTTCCAGACGGCGGTGGCGCAGGCGGAGCTGGAGGACCGCGAGCGCCCCGGCGCGATGCACCGCGTGCGCTTCGCCTCCGCGGACGAAGGAGCAGGAGCCCGACCGCCCGCCCTGATCGAGACCACGCGTCCGGAGTTGATCGCGGCGTGCGTGGCGCTGCTGGCGCACCCAGAGGACGAGCGCTTCACCGAGCTGGTTGGCCGCGAGGCGCTGACTCCGCTGTTTGGCACGCGCGTGCCGGTGCTCAGCCACCCGTTGGTCGAGCGCGACAAGGGCACCGGCCTGGTGATGGTGTGCACGTTCGGCGATCTCACCGATGTGACCTGGTGGCGCGAGCTCAGCCTGCCGGTGCGCTCGGTGCTGGGGCCTGACGGGCGCCTGACGGAGGTGGCGTGGGGCACCCCCGGCTGGGAGACGGTCGACGTGGAGCGCGCGCGCGCGAGCTATGAGCAGCTTCAAGGACGCACGATCAACCAGGCGCGCAAAGCGATGGTTGAGCTGCTGACGCAGTCGGGTGATCTGATCGGCGAGCCCCAGCCGGTGACGCGCGCGGTGAAGTTCTATGAGAAGGGCGAGCGCCCGGTTGAGATCGTGACCAGCAGGCAGTGGTTCATTCGCACGATCGAGCATCGTGAGCGGCTGTTGGAGCGCGGCCGCGAGCTGCAGTGGCACCCGCCGTACATGCGCGCGCGCTTCGAGGACTGGGTCAACGGGTTGACGGGGGACTGGTGTGTGAGCCGCCAACGCTTCTTCGGGGTGCCGTTCCCCGTGTGGTACCCGATCGACCGGGACGGCAACGTCCGTCACGATCAGCCGCTGCTGGCCGACGAGCAGCAGCTGCCGGTGGACCCCTCCACCGACGTGCCGGCCGGCTACGAGCAGTCTCAGCGCGCTCAGCCGGGCGGCTTCATCGGCGATCCGGACGTGATGGACACGTGGGCCACCTCCTCGCTGACCCCGCAGATCGCCGGGCAGGCGGGCGAGGACGACGAGCTGTTCGCCAAGGTGTTCCCCATGGACATGCGCCCGCAGGCGCACGACATCATCAGGACGTGGCTGTTCTCCACGATCCTGCGCTCACAGCTGGACTACGAGCAGCTGCCGTGGAAGAACGCTGCCATCTCCGGCTGGATCCTGGACCCGGACCGCAAGAAAATGTCGAAGTCCAAGGGCAACGTGGTGACGCCTGTGCACCTGCTGGAGGAGCACGGCGCGGACGCGGTGCGCTACTGGGCTGCCAACGGGCGCCCGGGTGTGGACACGGCATTCGACGCGCAGCAGATGAAGGTCGGCCGGCGCCTGGCGGTGAAGCTGCTGAACGCGTCCAAGTTCGCGCTCAGCGATCTGCCGCCGCAGGGCCGGGAGCTGACGCACCCGCTCGATCGCGCGATGATCGCGCGCCTGGCCTCGGTCGTGAAGGAGGCCACCGACAGCTTCGAGGACTACGACTACGCGCGGGCGCTGGAGCGTGCGGAGGGCTTCTTCTGGTGGTACTGCGACTACTACCTGGAGCTTGTCAAGGGCCGTCGCTACGACCCCGACCCGGACGTGAGCGCATCGGTCAGCCGCGCGCTGCAGGCTGTCGCTGTCGGTCTTCCAGCGCCTGTTCGCGCCGTTCCTGCCGTTCGTGTGCGAGGAGGTGTGGTCGTGGTGGCAGCAGGGCTCGATCCACCGCGCCGCGTGGCCGGACGCCGGCGAGCTGGAGCAGGCGGCGGCGAGCCCGCAGCTGCCACGCGAGGAAACGGCGCTGAGCATCACGGCGGAGGTGCTCAGCGAGGTCCGCAAGGCCAAGTCCCAGGCGCGGCGCAAGATGCGCGCGCCGGTGGCACGCGTGCTGGTGCGCAACAGCGCCGAGTGCCTGGCCGCGCTCGAGCTGGGAGTTGGGGATCTGCGCGAGGCCGGCTCGATCGCGCTGGTGGAGATGGAGCAGGCGGGGGATCCCGCGGTCGAGGTGGAGCTGGCCGAGGAGGCCGAGGAGTAGTAGACGTCGTCAGGCCCCGACAATTCGCCTGACGATTTGGAGTGGGACCATCAGCGTCTCGGGTGCGAGGTTCGAGGGCTCAAACCCGAAGGCCCTGTAGAACCCCGAGGCGCGCTCGTCAATGGCATCCACGACGACCGCTCGTATGGCGAGCTCGCTCGAGGCTCTCAGGACTCGCCGAAGCGCGTCGAAGAGGAGACTGCGCCCGACGCCGGTGCCCTGATGAGGTACGGCAACAGCCAGCCGGGCGAGGAGCGTAACGGGAACCGGAAAATGTGGCGAGAGTCCCCGGCTGACGCTGCCCGTCGCCTGCTCGTGCTCGACCTGTGCTGCCACAAGCGTGTAGTAGCCGGCAACTTTGCCATCGCTCTCAGAAGTGACGAAGGTGCGGGCGGCATCGCGACGCTGGCTTTGGCCCGCATATGCCCGCAGCCACCGATCAAGCGCCTCTTGACCACAGCTGAAGGTCTCTACACGGTGTACGCCGCGGTCGAAGGCTGTGACCGCGGTGAGCTGTGGCTTCATGCGTCAGGCAGGACGCTCGGCTTCTCGACGAGGCGCCGCAGGCCCCGCTCCACCTTCACGGACGGGTCCTCGAGTGCGGCGAGAAACTGCTGTGCCGCCTCCTCGCTGAGAACGTATCGAGTGCGCTCAGCCAGCGTGCGTTCTGCCTCGTGGCGCGCCGCTCGGCGTACGAACTCACTCAGGCTCTCGCCTGTGGCGGTGGCCGCTGCCAGCTCGAGGTTGCGCTCCTCTTCGGTTATCCGAATCTCGATCCTGCGAGTCTTCGTTGTCGCACGCGACGCCATCGACACAGTGTACGGCACCTGTCCGGACATTTGGTGGGCAGTCTGTCTCATGTTCCGAACATACAGCCGGCTTGCGATGGTTCTCGATGCCGCTGAGGCAGCATTTCGGCGCCGGCGCGACGCGTCAACCGACCGGCGCCATCGCCCCTCAGATAGGGTCCATGGGGTGGCTCGCACACTCATCGCCAATCTCTCCGACAGCATCGACCAGAGCGTGACCGTCCGCGGCTGGGTCCAGGCGATCCGCGACCAGAAGAAGGTCCAGTTCGTGGTCCTGCGCGACGAAACGGGCCTTGCCCAGGTTGTGCTCTCCAAGGACGACCCGCCGAGCGCGCTGAACGAGGCGGTGTCGGCGCTGACGCCGGAGTCGGCGGTGACGCTGACGGGCACGGTGGTGGCGGACGAGCGGGTGAAGCTGGGAGGCCTGGAGATCAAGCTGGAGAGCCTCGTGCTCGACGGGTTGGCCGAGCCTGAGCTGCCGATTGCGGCGGATTCGGCGCTGGACAAGCGGATCGACTGGCGCTACCTCGATCTGCGTCGCCCCGACCGCAGGCTGATGTTCGAAGTGCAGTCCACCGTCGAGCACGCCATGCGCGACTTCTGGCGCAAAGACGGCTTCATCGAGATCCACACGCCCAAGTTCATGGGTTCGGCCAGCGAGTCCGGCGCGGAGCTCTTCAAAGTCGAGTATTTCGAGAAAATGGCCTACCTGGCCCAGTCGCCGCAGTTCTACAAGCAGATGGCCATGGCGGCCGGCTTCGGGCGCGTGTTCGAGGTTGGGCCGGTGTTCCGTGCCAACCCGTCGTTCACCTCACGCCACGACACCGAGTTCACCAGCGTGGACGTGGAGATCTCCTGGATCGAGTCACACGAGGACGTGATGGCCTTCGAGGAGGCGTGGCTGGCACACGTGCTGGCTGCCGTCAAGGAGCGTCACGGCGCAGAGATCGAAGCCACGTTCGACGTCGAGGTGATCGTTCCCACGCTGCCGTTCCCACGCGTCACGCTGGAGCACGCCAAGGAGTTGCTGCGCGAGCGCGGCCACGAGCCTCCGGGTGTGGGACACGACCTCGACCCGCCCAGCGAGCGGGCGTTTTCGGCGATCGTCAAGGAGCTGCATGGTCACGAGTTCACCTTCGTCACCGATTACCCAACCAGCGTGCGGCCCTTTTATCACATGCGTCACGAACACGATTCCACTCTTACAAAGAGTTTTGACCTACTTTGGCGGGGAATCGAGCTCACCACGGGCGCTCAGCGCGAGCATCGCCATGAGCGGCTGCTGGCCCAGGCGCAGGACAAGAACGTAGACGTGGAGCCAATTCAGTACTACCTGGACTTCTTCCGCTTCGGCGCGCCGCCGCACGGCGGCTTCGGGTTTGGCCTCACGCGATTGCTGATGCAGTTGCTCGGTCAGGAGAACGTGCGCGAGGTCACGTTCCTGTACCGCGGGCCGCATCGCCTTACGCCATAGACGCACCGTCTTACGCTATAGACGTAGAGTTACGGCGATGACAAGTTGGCGTCAGCAGGCGTGGGGTGTTCCGAGCGTGTTGTGGCCCGGCCGCCAAACGCATCCGCTTGGCGCCTGAATCCGAGGGGGTCCCTTCAAACGGGGACTGAAGGAGGACAGAAGTTGATGTCTCGAATGAGGGTTCTGGTTTCCAGTCTCGCTGTGGTGCTCGCGCTCTGCGCGGTCACCGCGGCAACCGCAGTAGCGCTGTCGTGGAAAGTGGAAAGTAAAGAACTGGCATCTAAATCAACCGAAGCGTTCAAGGAAGTCACGACACTGGCGAAAGCCGCCAAGTTCACGGGGGACGGGATCGAAGTGTCCTGCGCCAAAGTCGCAGCCAAGAAAGCCTACATTGAAGGGACCACAGGCGGGGTGGCGGAATCGCTCGTCTTCACCAACTGCACTGTGCCCGAGGCAATCGCACAGTGTGAAGTGGAAAAAAGTGAAATCAAAACCAAAGAACTGACCGCAAAACTCGAAGCCGGCGTGAAAATCGCATTCGCGCCCAAATCTGGCGAAGAAATTACGACGATGAAACTCATCAACAAGGGCACTGAAATATGCGAACTGGCCGGCACCTACAAAGTGACGGGGTCCGTGACCGGCAACGCCACCAGCGCTGCCTCGGAACTCAAAGAACAGCCGGTGGCGTTCACGACCACCTCTGGGAGCGTCATGAAAATCAACAGCAAAGCGGGAACGTTCACAGGCGAAATGGACCTGGCGCTCGCGTCCGCCAAGACCTGGGGCGCGACCTGAGCTGAAGCGGCAGATCGCAGCATCGCAGTGGGATCCACGCGCTCCAGCGTGGGTCCCACTGGACATCCGTCGTGTACCGGCGTTGGAGGCCGACCCTTGTGGTATTCGTTCGCTATGCAAGCTTCGCGTTCGGCGAGTAGAGACCGTGCGTCGCGTTTGCTCCTTGTGGCTGTTGTCCTGTGCGTCGTGCTCGCCGGCGTTCCCACCCACGCGTGGGGTCGCGGCGACTCCAATCGTGCTCAGTGCAGCAATGAAGCGTCTCCGGGCTTCAAGGCCTACATGCCCGACTGCCGCGCCTACGAGATGGTCACGCCGCCATACAAGGACGGCTTCCCGGTCGTGTTCCGCAGCGTTCGCGGCGGCGAATTCTCAGGCGGGGCTCCGCTCGTCACGGGCGCCTCGATCGGCTCGTTCGCCGGAGGCTTCGATCAGGTCGAAGGCTCCCGGGGTGGCGACTACGCGTTCGTGCGTGGCGGCGCCGGTTGGGAAGCGAAGCCGCTCGATCCGAGCCCGGCCCAGTATGTCCTGAATCCCTACGCCACCAGCCGAGAAGGAAGCGCGATGGCCGTGTCCCCGGACGGCAGCGCGTTGATGATGCTGCACGAACCCGAGGAATCCGTGTTCGCCGGCAAGTTCTACGTCCAAACCCTCCCAGAAGCTCTGTCGGGCCTCCCGCTCCCGCTGGTCGGGCCAGCGCTGCCGTCCGGTGCCGTCCCGAGTCAACCAACCGGGCTGGCCGTCGAGCAGAACGGCGTGTCCTTCGCCGGAGCTTCCGAAGACCTCTCGAACATCCTCTACTACATCGAACCGAGCACACAGCACGACCCCGGTGGAGATTCCATCAACCTCTGGCCGGGCGACTCCACACGTGCCGTCGATGGTTCGGTGGAACCACAGCCGCGCTCGCTGTATGAGTACGTGGGAGCAGGTCACTCCGAGCCGGCGCTGGTGGGCGTGAACGGGAGCGGTGAACTGCTCGGCCAGTGCGGTGTGGCGCTTGGTGGTCCGCTGATAGACGAAGACGAACTCGAAGACGGCGGAAATGTGCGAGGTGCGGTTTCGGCAGACGGCAGCGCGGTGTTCTTCACAGTCTCTCCGCAGTGCCCCAATGCGGAACCAAAACCCGGCTACGGCCCGCAGGCGTATGACCTCTTCGCTCGCATCGAAGGCCAGCCAGCGGTGTCGCTGTCGAAGCTCTCCGAATCCGAATGCGAAGGCCAATGCGCCGCTGAGATGACCGGCGACGCGAGCTTCCAGGGCGCCTCCCTCAACGGCGAAAGGGCGTTCTTCCTCAGCACGCAGAAGTTGCTCCCCGGCGCTGTGGAGGACGAAGCCACTCACGAAGAGCTCGTGGAAGAAGTCCCACAGCAGGTCCCCGACGAGGCCGTTCGCGGCGGCGGGTGTACGGCTGCCACAGGTGGCGGGGGCTGCAACCTCTACGAGTACGACATGGCGGCGCCGGAAGGCCATAAGCTCACGCTCGTATCCGCCGGCTCGAACACGGGAGCGCAGGTACAGGGCGTGGCGGCCGTTTCAGACGACGGCTCGCACGTGTACTTCGTCGCACGAGCGAAGCTCACCGGCGCCAACGGCGAAGGGGTGCAACCGCTGCAGGGCGGCGAAAACCTGTACGTGTTCGAGGACGATGCACAGACCAACAACGAGGGCCGCCTGGCGTTCATCGCCACCCTGTCCGAAAAAGACCGGTCGCAGTGGCGCCTGGACGCCGAAGCGCCGATGGACGTAACGCCCGACGGACGCGTGCTCGTGTTCGAAAGCGGCGCTCCGCTCACACCCGAAGCCGAAGGCGGCACGCGGCAGGTCTTTGAGTACAACGCCGATGAGACCCAGGCGCAGCTCGACGCGGGCCTGCCGCCATTGTCCGAGATCTCCAGCGGCAGCGAAGGCGTCGCCGCCGGTATTCCGCACCCGCACTTCCGAGGCGCCGAGACGATCGGCGCGAGCACACATCCGGCTGTGTCGTCCAATGGAGAAGTGGTCGTGTTCAGCAGCTCCGCGCCGTTGGCGGCCGGGGCCAGCGGCAGCGGTCCGTTCGTGTACGAGTACCGCGAAGGCCGCGTGTCGCTGATCTCCGATCCGAGCTCCACCGCGGGCCTGCCACTCACCCCATTCGCCGCACGGCTGCTCGGCGTGAGTCCCTCCGGCGCGGACATCTTCTTCGAAACGTACGGATCGCTGGTGCCGCAGGACACCGACACCAACGTCGACCTGTACGACGCGCGCGAAGCGGGAGGCTTCTCGGCACCGGCGCAGCGCTCGTCCTGCAGCGCCTGCCAAACCCCGGAAGCGCTCGCTCCGGCGATGGGACCGCTTGTCACAGCCACGCAGGCCCCCGGCCAGAACCAGGCGCCGCAGCCGGCCAAGACGGTCGCGCGTCCCACGCGTGCGCAGATGCTCGCCAAAGCGCTGCACGCATGCCGGCGCAAGGCGCGCAAGCGCAGGCGGGCATGCGAAGCGCAGGCCAGGCGTCGCTATGGGCCCAGTAAAGCCAAAGCCAAGAAGAGCGACGCGGGGCGCAGGTGAGAACCGCAGCGCTGTGGGCGACGGCCGCCATCCTGCTGACGGCGATGGTGTCCGTCAGCACCGCGCGGGCCGCGCAAGCGGCGCCGGCGCTGTCAATCAACGCTGTCTCCCAGCCGACCTACCTCTCGCCGAGCGAAGGCGGGCACATGTCGGTGTTCGTGAGCAATGACGGCGCCGCCGCCACAACTGAAGCGGTGACGATCAGCGACACCGTCTCACCCAGCCTGCACGTGGTTTCTGCATCGATGCTTGAGGTTCCGGGCGAAGGCGAACAGGTCGAATGCGAAACGACTGCCAACACGGTCAAATGCCCGCCGTTTGAAGGCGCGCTCGCTCCCGAGAACACACAGGGCCTGTCGCTGGTGATCGCAGTCGAACCCGCACAGCTGGGAGTCGAAGGCGAAGCGAAGAATGAAGCGGTGGCCAGCGGCGGCGGGTCTGCGGAAGCGAAAGCGGAAAGCCAGCTGAAGATCAGCTCCAGTCAGCCGCCGTTCGGGCTGAGTCGACTTCAGCCTCAATGTGCTCGATCTCGCCGGCAACGCCGACACCCAGGCCGGCGATCACCCGGGCGCGGTGACCTTGAGCGCGGACTTCAACACGATCCCCAGTCCGCTGGGTGGCTCTAAGATCAGCTCCGTCGAACTGCCCAAGTCGCTGAGCGTGGAACTGCCGCTCGGCCTGATCGGCAATCCGCTCAGCACCGAAACCTGCCCGCAGTACGAGCTCACACGCGTCCCCATCTGTCCCGCCGACACCGTCGTGGGCACCGTCGCCTACCGGGCGGAACTCCCCGGCATCTCACTCTCCGAAGCCAAAGGCCGCGAAGTGACCCCACTGTTCAACATGCAGCCCGAGCAGGGCTACCCGGCGGAGTTCGCGTTCGAGTACGAAGGGCGACCATCGGAGATCTACGCCTCGGTCGTGCGACGTGGATCCGGATATGCAATGCGCATGTCCGTGCCGTCGATCACGCCGGCCGCCGACCTCACCGGCATGCAGCTCACGTTCTTCGGAGATCCGGCCAGCGTCAATGAAAGCGGCGGCCGCGCCGCCGCGCTGTTCACCACGCCGTTCGATTGCCACGCCGAAGCGGAAGCGCTGCAGGCCAGCGCCAGCGTTACCTCGTGGACCCAGCCGGCAGGGTCGCAACCGCCGCCCGCACTGCGGAGCCTGCCGCTGGCGCAACCGAGCGGCTGCTCGAGCCTGCAGTTCGCGCCGAAGTTCGAAGTCCAGCCGGAAACCAGCCAGGCCGACGCGCCCAACGGTCTGACGGTGCACGTGGTGATGCCACAGCACGAATCCGTCACAGCGTTGGCCACGCCACCGCTGAAGGACGCCACCGTGACCCTCCCCGAAGGGATGTCGCTGTCGCTTCCGTCCGGCAACGGGCTCCGTGGATGCCCGGAATCCGGCCCTGAAGGGATCGATCTCTATGAAGAAACGCCCGGCCAGAACGGCCAGCCGCAGCCGTCCGCCGGCCACTGCCCGCGAGCGTCGCGGATCGGGGCCGCCAAGATCGTCACCCCGCTGCTCAAAGCGCCGCTGGAAGGCAGCGTCTACCTCGCCCAGCCGCAGTGCGCTCCGTGCGACGAAGCGCAGGTGGAAGAAGGCCAGCTGATGCGCGTGTACGTCGAAGCTGAAGGCTCGGGGATCAACCTCAAGCTCCGGGGCGTGGTCGAAGTGGGCGGGCTGGTGGGGCGCGTCAGGGCAGAAGCTCCGCCGACGCCTTTGGCTCCCGGGCAGCTGCGTCTGCGGCTCCTGAAGACTCCTCAGCTGCCGACCGCCGAAGTCCAACTCGCGTTGAGCGGCGGGCCGCTGGCGCTGCTGGCGAACCCAACCCGCTGCCAGCAGGCCACCAGCACCAGCGAAGTCGTGCCATGGGGCGAAGAACTCATCGCCACCCCGGAATCGTTCTTCGCGATCGGCGCCGGCGAAAACGGCGGTCCCTGTCCCGCCGCCTGGCCGTTCGCTCCCTCCTTCATGGCCGGCTCCGCCGACGCCCTCGCCGGAGCGGCCAGCCCGTTCACCATGACGTTCGCCCGCCACGACCGCGAACAGGCGCTGTCGTCGATCAGCATGCAGACCCCGCCCGGGTTCGCCGCCGAGATGGCCGGCGTGCCGCAGTGCCCCGCGGCACAGGCCTCGCTCGGGCAGTGCCAGGCGGCGAGCCTCGTGGGCCATGTGCACGTGGCGCTGGGTCCGGGCAGTCAGCCGCTGTGGGTGGAAGGCCCCGTGTATCTCACCGGGCCCTACGGTGGCCAGCCGTTCGGGCTCTCGCTCGTGATCCCCGCCAAGGCCGGGCCGTTCGACCTCGGCAACGTGGTGGTGCGAGCCTCGATCGCCGTCAATCCGCACACCGCGGCGCTCACGATCGACGCCGGCCCGCTGCCCACCAGCGCCTCGGCCGTGCCGCTGCGCATCCAGACGGTCAGCATGACGCTCGATCGGCCCGGGTTCACGCTCGACCCCACAGACTGCTCCCAGCAGCACGTCACCGCCGCCATCGCCTCCACCGACGGGGCGAGCTCGGTCGCCTCCACGCCATATGCGGTGGCCGCCTGCGCCAACCTCCCCTTCAAGGCTCAGCTGAGCGCTCACAGCGAAGCCAACACCAGCCGCAACGGTGGCGCCATGCTGCACCTCAAGCTCTCCTCAGGCGCCGGTCAGGCCAACGTGGCCAAGCTGCGCGTGGTGCTGCCCAGGCAGTTGCCCACTCGTCTCAGCGCGTTGCAGCACGCGTGCCCGGCCAGGCTGTTCAACTCAAACCCCGCCAACTGTCCTGCGGCGTCGCTGATCGGGCAGGGGATGGTGCACACCAGGATGCTGTCCAGCCCACTGGCCGGCCCCGTCTACTTCGTCTCCCACGGCGGTGCTGCGTTCCCCGACATCGAGCTGCTGTTGCAGGGCGAAGGCGTGGTGGTGCTGCTCGACGGCAACACCACCATCGAAAACGGGATCACCACCGCCAGCTTCGACTCGTTGCCGGACATGCAGCTTCAGACGCTCAGCCTGATGCTGCCGGAGGGAGCGCACTCGATGCTGGGCGCCGACGGCAGCCTGTGTGCCAAACCGCTGTCGCTGTCCAGCGCGCTGGTGGGTCAGAACGGCGCCAAGTCGACTGCCACCACCACCCACCTCGCCGTCGGCGGCTGCCCCCGCCGCGCCACCAAGGCCAAGGCGGCCAAGCGCTGAGAGCTCCTCAGGCGCCGCTGGCGGCGGCCAGCTGCGCCACCACGAAGTCGTGCGCCGCCGTGGCACCCAGGAAGGGCGCCACGCACAGGAACGTCATGTGCGCCGAGAGGCCCGCCAGCTGCGGGCGCTGGCTCGTGTGCGCCTCCAGGTAGATCAGCTCGAACGTGGCCGTCACGATCGCCTCCAGCGCCGCTTTGGAGGGCGGCGCCGGCACCTGCGCGTACTGGTAGCCCTCCTGCAGGAACACCGCAAAGGCGATGTGGCTGTCCTCCACGCGCTGCACCGCCGCCGGCCCCACCGCGTGGGCCTCCACGAAGCCCACGTGGGCGATCAGCGGGTTGGTCTGCAGGAACTGCGTCAGCGCGCGGCCCGCCTCCCAGGCCCGCTCGGGCCAGGTGGCGCCTGAGAAGAACGCGGCCGCGGTGACGGCCATCACCGCGCGGACTCCCAGCTCGTGCACGGTCATGAACGCGTCCTGCTTGTCGGCGAACAGCGAGTAGAACACGCGCCCGTCCACTCCCGCCGTGCGAGTGATGTCCGCGATGGTGGTCGCCGTGTAGCCCTTCTCCTCGGCCATCTGGGCCGCCGCGAACAGGATCCGCAACCGCTGGTTCTCGGCCACCTGCTCGGGCGAGATCCGCGGGCGGCCCGGACCCAGCCCGGCCGGCGCGCTCAACGGCGTGCTGGGGACGTGCGGCGACATCGGCGGCTCGGGCTCGTGAACCAGCCTGCTCCAGCGCAGCTGCTCGTGCGGCCGGCGATAGCTCTCGATCCACAGCAGCAGCTCGCCCAGCAGGCTGGAGACGTTCTGCTCGCCGCGGCGCAGGTGCGAGGCCAGCAGCCGGTACAGGCCGCCCACGATCATGCGCGGCGACACATCCGGGATCTCCGCTGCCGGCGGCGCGTGCTCGTGGGCCTGTTCGATCGCCTGCGAGATCTCCTCGATTCCCCGATCGCGCGCCGCCAGCAGTCGCGGCCCGCCCGCCATCGGCTCCGCCGTCAGGAAGCGCGCCAGCGCCGGCTCGGAGCCGGCGAACGAGATCAGCGCCGTGATCGCAGCGGTCAACGCGTCGCCCGGCTCGCTCTCGCCGATGCGCGCTCGCACGCTGTCCAGCAGCACGGCGTGAGCCGTTTGCAGCGCCGCCAGGAAACAGTCGTCGCGGTCGCTGAAGTAGTCGTAGAACGTCGGGCGCGACACACCCGCCTGGGCGATCACAGCCGAAACGTTGGCGCCGGCGTAGCCCGCGCGGTTGGCCACCGCCACCATGCCGCCGAGGAGCCGCTCGCGTTGCGTGCTCTTGCGGCCTCTCTGTTGGGCTGCTTCGGATTGTCCGGCAGGGCGCGAGTTGTCCCTCATGGCCGTTGGACCCTATCGCGAGTCCACAAGGGGCAGGCACTCGTCCTCTCCAGCGCCTGCACGGGCCGTCAGAAACACCCACGCCAAAGTTCGACATAGCCGGAAATCGCAGTGCTGGCCTTGCAAACCGGCATCCATGGCAGCTGGCCGGAGGGGTGGCGCCAAGCACTGTTTGACCGCTGCCCAAGAAACGAATTAGCCTCGCTATATGGAATCTGTCGTGGGGTGCCGGGCCTGACGCCCATCTGGGCGCAATTGCTCGCAACAGCTCATGCCAGCCCCTCGTTCACGCCAGGTCCGCCGCGCCGAGCAGCGCCGCCGGGGCACGCCCGCCGACAATGGCGCATCCGGGGTTTCGCAGCGGCTCGCCAAGGCGCCGCGGTGGGCGTGGATCGCGGGCGCCGTGGTGCTGGTGGCGATCGTGGCGGTCGTCCTCGTCAGCGCGCTCGGTTCCTCCTCCAGCGGCGGGCCCCCGCTCGTCGGCTCCGGCTACCCCAACGGCAACCTGTCCAACACGCGCTATGTGGGCGGGCCCATCAACAGCTCCAACGTGAGTCAGATGACCACCGCCTGGCGGTTGCCGTTGACCGCCAAGAGCGAGTACGGGAGCTACTCCTCGGCGCCGATCCTGAGCCACGGGGTGGTGTATTCGCAGGATCTCAAGTCGAACGTGCAGGCGATCGACCTGAAGACCGGCAAGGTGCTGTGGGCGAAATCCTTTGAATCGGCCGATCAGGGGCCAAACGGATTGGTGGTGCAGGGCGGACGCGTGTACGGCGCAACGACCACCGCGGCCTTTGCGCTGGACCAGAAGAGCGGCAACCTGCTGTGGTCGGTGACGCTGGTGCGCAACGAACACGAGGGCATCGACATGGCCCCCGGCTATCACGACGGGATCGTGTACGTGGCCACCGTGCCGGGCAACACCACGCAGTTCTACAAAGGCGAAGGCGTGGGCATCCTGTGGGCGCTGAACGCCAACACGGGGGCCAGGCTGTGGCACTTCAACACCGCGCCCGACAACCTCTGGTCGGCCGAAAACGTGCCCATCAACTCCGGCGGCGGGGTTTGGTACACGCCGGCGTTCGACAGCCAGGGGAGCATGTACGTCGGCACCGCCAACCCCGGCCCGTTCCCGGGCACGACTCAGTTCCCATGGGGCTCCAGCAGGCCGGGCCCCGATCTCTACACCGACTCGATCGTCAAGCTCAACGCCACCACCGGCAAGCTCGAGTGGTACTACCAGCTGACGCCCCACGACCTCTACGACTGGGATCTGCAGGACCCGCCGATCCTGGCAACTGTGGGCGGACGCCAGGTGGTGATCGCGGCGGGCAAGGCCGGAATCGTGATCGCGCTGGACGCGCTCACCGGCAAGCTGCTGTGGAAACGCGAAGTGGGCACCCACAACGGCCACGGCAACGACGACCTGTACGCGATGAAACACGAATACTCCAAGCTGAAGATGCCCGAGACCGTCTATCCGGGGCTGCTGGGCGGCGTGATCGCGCCGATGGCCAGCAACGGGTCGCAGGTGTTCGTCCCCGTGGTCAACCATCCCGTAACGGTCGTGGCGCAGGGCGAAAACCAGGAAGAAGGGCCCACCAGCGGCGAACTGGTGGCGCTCAACGTCGCCACCGGCGCGGTGGAGTGGGAACACAAACTGGAATCGGCCGCTTTCGGCGCGGCCACCGCGGTCAACGACCTGGCGTTCATCACCAGCTTCAACGGCACCGTGTACGCGTTGCAGGACAGCAACGGAAACGTGGCCTGGCAGGCATCGCTGCCGGCCGGCAGCAACTCCGGCGTGGCGGTGGAAGGCGACACCGTGGTCGCTCCCGCCGGCATCGCCACGGCGGCCGGGCAGACACCGGAAATCATGGCCTTCAGGTTGCCGGCCACAGCCGCGGGCGGGTAGCTCTCGCAAGCCTCACGCGCGGCGCCCGCGCGATCGACCAGCTGAAACCTCGCAAATAGCGGGGCGCCGATCCGCTCCGATTGCAACCGCACCGTCGCCGGCTTCTATCTTTGGTGTTCGATGGCAAAGGACACCGAGAAGCTGATCCGCCAGCTGTCGCTGATCTCATACCTGATGGCCGAGCGCCGGCCTGTCACAGCGCTTGAGATTCGTCGCGACGTGGAGGGCTACAGCGGGATGAACGAGGACGCGTTCGCACGCCGCTTCTACGCGGACCGCTCGGAGCTGGAATCGCTGCGCATCCAGCTGACGGTTGAGCGCCCGGCTGACGGCGCCGCCGAGCAGGAGAACTACTCGTTGCGACCCGAGAACTTCCATCTGCCGGCGATCGAGTTCACCGACAAGGAGCTGGCCGCGCTGCAGACGGCGCTGAGCCTGCTGGACGGCGAATTCGCCTACGCCGAGCCGCTGCGCCTGGCGCTGCAGCAGATCACGTGGGGGCGTCCCAGCCCGTTGCGCGCACCCGAGCAGCAGTCGGTGGCGCTCGGCATCACCGCCTCGGCCGGCGGGCACGAGTTCTCGGCGCGCCTGGCCAAGGTCGAGACGGCCATCTTCCGCAACAAGACGATCGTGTTCGACTACTACACCATGGAGCGCGACGAGCTGGGATCCCGCCGCGTGGACCCCTACCACCTGCTGTTTCAGGGCGGGCAGTTCTATCTGCTGGGCTACGCGCACGAGCGCGAGGCGATCCGCGTGTTCCGCCTGTCGCGCATCCGCGGCAAGGTCTCCTATGCCACCAAGGCCGAGCACGACTTCCACCGCCCGGCCGACTTCGACCCGCGGGCCTACGCCAACCGTGCCGACTGGCAGCTGGGCGAGGAGCGCGGGCAGGCGCGGCTGCTGATCTCCGAACGGATCGCCTGGCAGATCGAACGCCACTTCGGCCGCTACGGCGAGATCCACGACCCGGCTACCGAGATGGACGCCGGCGCGGAGGCGCTGGCGGCGGTGGAGGACGGCGACCGCGTGTTCGTCACCGGCTACTCCAGCGCGCGCTCGATCGTCTCGTGGATGCTCGGCCTGGGAGCCAACGCGCAGCTGCTCGGTCCGGAGGAGCTCACGGAGGAGTACCGGCGACGCATCGAGCTGCTGGAGGAACGCCACGGCGAGGTCCTGCCCGTGGCGCCCAGCGGCGCCGGCACGGCCGCCGCTGCCACCGGGGCCTCCGCGGGCGGTCGGATGTCCGGTTCCACGCGCTCGCGCGCCGCGCGCAAGAGCGACGCGGCGGGCGCTGACGGCGAAGGCGCGGCGGTGCGCGGCGAGGCGGCCATCCGCCCGGAGCGCTTCGCGCGGCTGGTCACGCTGGCCAGCATCCTCATCAAGGCCGGCCGCGAGGGCGAGCGGGTGGTGATGGAGGAGGTGTGCGAGCGCCTGCAGATCAGCGACGAGGAGCTGCGCGAGGACATCAACGTGCTCAACGTGGTCAACTTCGGCGGCGGCTCCTATGTGCTGTACGCGGAGATCAAGGAGGACGAGGGTGAGATCGAGGTCGACCCGGAGCCCTACAGCGACAATTTCGACCGCCCCGCGCGCCTGCTGCCGGTGGAGGCCAAGGCGCTGGTTGCGGCGATCGACCTGATCGGCGAGCACATCCCCGAGGGGTCGCTGACCTCGGCGCGCACCAAGATCGTGGCCGCGCTGGGCGAGGACCCGATGGAGCAGGGCCTGCAGGTGGCAGCCACCGCCGGCGATGACTCCGGGGTGGCGCGGCTGGTGTCCAAGGCGATCGTCAAGCGGTTGATGATCGAACTGGACTACTACAAGGAGAACGAGGACGAGCTCTCGCCGCGCAAGGTGGAGCCGTACGCGCTGACCAACGGGCGCGAGGGCTGGTACGTGGCCTCGTTCGACCCCGAGCGCGGCGGCGTGCGCCACTTCCGCCTGGACCGCATCAAGCGCGTGAGCGTCACCGATCAGAAGTTCGAGCCCCGCCCCGAGGTCGACCCCGCCGCCGAGGTCGACGGCTGGCTGCGCACCGGCGAGGTGCCCGCGTCGCGCAGCGCCCGCGTTTGGGTCTCGCCCGAGCGCGCCCGCTGGGCAAGGGAGGCGCGCCGCGTGGTGGAGGAGTGGAGCGACGGCTCGGTGGTGGTGGAGCTGAGCTTCGCCGGCGTGGACTGGCTTGTGCGCGAGATCCTCAAGGAAGCCGGCGATGCCGCCGTGCTCGAGCCCGAGGACGCGCGCGAGGCGGTGCGCGTGGCCGTGGCGAGGCTGCGCGAGGCTGGCTCCGTCGTGACCGCCGCTGTGTGATGAGCCGCCGCGAGCAGATCAAGATGAACGAGGCGGAGTTGGCGGCCTTCCTTGCCGAGGAACGCACGCTGACCTGCGCCACCGCCGGCCCGCGCGGCTGGCCGCACCTGATGCCGCTGTGGTACGTGCTGCGCGACGCGCCCGCCGGCGAGCCCGGTCCGCGCCTGTGGGCGTGGACGTACGGCGTCTCCCAGAAGGTGCGCAACCTCGAACGCGACGCGCGCGCAACCGTTCAGGTGGAGGCCGGCGATCAGTATCAGGAGCTGCGCGGCGCGATGCTGGAGTGCGAGGTGCGCGTGCACCATGACACGGACGTGGTCAAAGCGCTAGGCCACGAGATCTTCGCTCGCTATGCCTCGCCCCGCGGGCAGCCGCCCGCGCAGAACCTGCCGGCTGAGGTTGGGGACATGGTCGACAAGCAGGCCGTCAAGCGCGTGGCGCTGGAGTTCGTGGAGCTGCGCCGTGCGACCTGGGATCACCGCAAGCTCGGCGGGACGTACTGATCTATAGGCTTGACCGCAGATGGAGTCGCTCAAGGGACTGATCCTCTCCGGAGGCAAGGGCACGCGCCTGCGCCCCATAACGCACACCAGCGCCAAGCAGCTGGTTCCGGTGGCCAACAAGCCGGTGCTGTTCTACGGCATCGAAGCGATGGCCGAGGCGGGAATCGAGGAGGTGGGGATCATCATCGCCCCCGACACCGGCCCCGAGATCGAAGCGGCCGCCGGCGACGGCTCGCGCTTCGGTGTGAGCATCACCTACATCGTCCAGGACGAGCCGCTCGGCCTCGCCCACGCGGTGCTCACCGCCGAGCCGTTCCTGGGATCGAGCCCGTTTGTGATGTATCTCGGCGACAACCTGCTGCAGGGCGGAATCGCCGATCTGGTGTCCGCCTTCCGCCAGCACGAGCCCGATGCGCTGATCCTGCTGACCCCTGTGCCCGACCCGGAGAACTACGGCGTGGCCGAGTTGGCACCCGCGCCGGCCGGCGAGATCGGGCAGATTGTGCGCCTGGTGGAGAAGCCCACGCAGCCGGCCACCGACCTGGCGCTGGTGGGCGTGTACATGTTCACCGCCGCCATCCACGACGCAGCTCGCGCAATCGAGCCGTCCCCGCGCGGCGAGTTGGAGATAACGGACGCGATCCAGTACGTGGTCGACAGCGGCATGCGCGTGGAGCCGCATGTGGTGCGCGGCTGGTGGAAGGACACCGGGCGCCTGGAGGACATGCTGGAGGCCAACCGCCTGATCCTGGACAACCTGCTCATGCGCGTACAGGGCGAGCTGATCGACTCTCGGGTGGACGGGCGCGTGGTGATCGAGCCGGGCGCCCGCCTGGAACGCACGACCGTGCGCGGCCCCGCCATCATCGGCGCCGGCGCGCGTCTCAGCGACTGCTACGTGGGCCCCTACACGGCCATCGGCGAGGACTGCACGATCGCCAACGCCGAGGTCGAGCACTCGATCCTGCTGGCCGGCTGCACTGTCAGCGACCTCGACGGGCGCATGGAGTCCTCGCTGCTGGGCCGCAACGTGACCGTGCGTCGCGGCGACCGCCAGCCGCGCGCGTACCGCTTCATGGTGGGCGACAACTCCGACATCTCGATCCTGTGAGGCGTCCGACGACAGCCGGCGCCCGAAGCGATCGCGCGGCTGGCCCAGCCGCCCTCGGCGAGGCCCTCGGTGCGCTACCCGTGGGGCCAGTCGATCTGCTCGACGAGCGCGGATGCGCTGAGGTCGAGTACCCCACTGTGATCGATCGGCCGGTACTCCCCCTCGCGCAGCGCAAGCCACGTGACGGAGCGATCGACAGGGTCGACGATCAGCAGCTCGTCGACTTCGTGTTGGGCGTAGAACGGCAGCTTCTTCCAGGTGTCGTCGTCTGGGGAAAGGACCTCCACGGCGATGACGGCGGTGGGCATCCACACCGCGAGCTGTGGGTTACGGTGGACGCCGAGATCGGGGACGCGGTAGTTGTCTTTGTTGCTGCCGAGGTTGAACTCGGCACCGACGACGAGCCCGTTGGCGCGGGCGGGAGCGTCGAGCAGGACGCCGATCTGCTGTGCGACCAGCGAGTGAGCAATGCCACCGACGGGGATCACGTGGTAAACGCCCTCCCAGACCTCGTCGTGCAGGTCGGTGCCGCTGCGGCGCCGCTGCTCAAGGAGCTCCTCCAGCTGCGGAGGCGGGGGGTCCAACACGAGTGTGCGCATGGTCTTTTCAAGGGTAGCGACACTAGGCCGCGCTTGGGATGGAACCGTCGGGCGGCGTGTGTGACCGACGGTCATGAGCGCCCAGGAAGGACGGCCGCATGAAGCTGCTCGTCGTAGGCGCCGCCGGGATGCTCGGCCTGGACGTACTGCGCGCCGGCGAGCGCGCCGGGCACGAGTTGATCGGCCTGGACCTGCCCGAGATCGACATCACCGATCCGGCCTCGATCGAGAGCGTGCTGGCGCGGGTGGCGCCCGACGCGGTGCTCAACTGCGCCGCCTGGACCGACGTCGACGGCCAGGAGGCCGACCGCGAGCGTGCGTTCCATGTCAATGCGGACGGCGCCGGCAACCTCGCACGCGGGGCGGCCGCCGCAAACGTGCCGCTGCTGCACGTGTCCACCGACTACGTGTTCGACGGCAGCGCTCCGCTGGACTCCGCCGGAGCTCCGCGCGCGTACGTGGAGTCCGATCCAACGGGCCCCCGCTCGGTGTACGGCGAGAGCAAGCTGGCCGGTGAGCGCCAGGTGCTGGCCGCTTCCAAGCGCCACGCTGTCGCCCGCACCGCGTGGCTGTTCGGGGTCGGCGGGCGCAACTTCCCCGAGACCATGCTCACGCTGGCCGGCCAGCGCGACGGGGTGCAGGTCGTCACCGACCAGGTCGGATGTCCCACCTGGAGCGGCCATCTCGCCCCCGCCCTGCTGGGCCTGCTCGAGCGCGGAGTGGGCGGCCTCGTGCACCTGGCCGGCACCGGCCATGTGTCGTGGCACGATTTTACCGTCGAGGTCTTCCGCCAGGCCGAGGTGAGCTGCCGCGTGGATGAGGCAACAAGTGAGGCCATGGCCCGTCCCGCACCGCGTCCGGCATGGTCGGCGTTGGAGTCAGAGCGCGACGATGTGATCCCCCTGCCGCCCTGGCAGGATGGGCTCGCCGGCTACCTGGCCGCGCGGGCTGGGATGCTCAGAACTTGAAGGCGTCGGCCACTATCAATGAGAATCCGTCCAGGAGCGCGCTTTCAAGCGTTGCGCTCTCGCTCAGCACCTCATCGCTGCTTCCATCCGGAAGCGCGCGTGTGATCGTGAGGACGTCAGGATCCACGAACCACAGCTCGCGCACACCCGAGCTCATGTAGACCTCGCGCTTGACGCCGAGATCGTTCTCTCGTGTGGACGGCGACAGAACCTCGACGATCAGGTCGGGGATGCTCTGCATCGCGCCCCGGGATTTGGGCGGGCGCCGCTCGGCGCACCACCACGAGATGTCTGGAGCCAGACGGCTCCCATCTGGAAAGGCCACGAACACGTCCTGCAGGATCAGGCCTGCGTCCGCCGTGTCCTCCTGCCAGCGGCGCAGTGCCACATGCAGCTCCCCCTGGGCGCTGGATGCAGGTCCGCCCAGCGGTGGCACTAGAACGCCCTCGCCGCGGATGAGCTCGACGTCCATGCTCCAGCCCGCGTTGTTTTGCAGCGCCTCGAATTCGCCGGGCTCGACGATCGGATGAACGACGCGCGCCATGCACCGATGCTACCCGACGGCCACGCCCGGCAACTGGGATGATGCGCTCATGAAACTACTCGTATGCGGCGGCGCCGGGTTCATCGGATCGACGTTCGTGCGCCAGCGCCTGCTGGAGCACGGCGACGAGGTGACGGTGCTGGACAAGCTGACCTACGCCGGGCGGGAGGAGAACTTCCGCGACTTCGCCGATCACCCGAGCTTCCGCTTCGTGCGCGGCGCCATCGAGGACCGCGACGCGGTGACCGGCGCGATCGACGCCGCCACGCCGGAGGCGATCGTGAACTTCGCCGCCGAGACGCACGTGGACCGCTCGATCGCCGAGCCCGACGCGTTCGTGTCCACGCACGCGCTCGGCACCTACGTGCTGCTGGACGCCGCCCGCGAGCGCGAGCTGCGCTACGTGCAGGTGTCCACCGACGAGGTGTATGGATCGATCGACGAGGGCACATTCACCGAGCAGAGCCCGCTGGCGCCGTCCTCGCCCTACTCCGCCACCAAGGCCGGCGCCGATTTGCTGGTGCAGAGCTACTTCCACACGTACGGCATGCCGGTCAACATCTGCCGCGGATCCAACAACTACGGGCCCAACCAGTATCCGGAGAAGCTGATCCCGCTGATGATCCTCAACGCGCTGCACGGCGACAGGCTGCCCGTGTACGGGGACGGGATGCAGGTGCGCAACTGGATCCACGCCAGCGACTTCGCCGCCGCCATCGGCCACGTGCTCGAGCACGGCCTTCCGGGCGAGGTCTACAACGCGGGCGGCCCCGACGAGGAGGCCAACATCACGGTGGTCAAGCGCATCATCGAGCTGACCGGCGCGTCGGAGGCCCAGATCGAGCACGTCACCGATCGCCCCGGCCACGATGTGCGCTACTCGCTGTCCTCGGCCAAGGTGCGCGCGCTGGGCTGGAGCCCCAAGGTCCGCTTCGACGAGGGCCTCGAGCAGACGGTGGCGTGGTATCGCGACAACGCCTGGTGGTGGGAGCCAATCCGCTCCGGCGAGTATCGCGCGTACTACGAGCGCCAGTACGGTCGCGCGCTGCAGTCCTGACCGCCCCGTGCGCACAAGCTGGACAATTATCACCAACCTCGTTTTTGTTAGGGGAGGAGCTGGGCCAGCTATCGAGCTTGCTATTCGGCTCCCATAAACGTAGTCAGCTGCCTGCACGCCACTATCGGAACGCGTGTGTACAGATCAGACCCTGGGAAAGATAGAAACACAGGTGTTGTTTTTGCCGCCGGCATGCCAACCTGAGGGGGCATGGCGTACACCCGCACGGCAGCCCCCAGATCAGGTCAACAGGCATCCCTCTATCGCAAGCTGCAGCCTCGCCCGAACGGTCCTGCGCGGGAGGACGTGGTGGCCAACCAGCGCGCCCGCATCCACGGGGCGATGATCGAGGCGACGGCCGCCTTCGGCTACCACGCCACCAGCGTGGCGCAGCTCTGCCGCCTGGCAGGCGTCTCCAAGCGCACCTTCTACGAGCAGTTCAAGAACAAGCAGCACTGCTTACTGGCAAGCCGCGAGCGAATCCTGGCCGCCGCGGCGGAGCGTGTGCGCGCGTCGCGCCGGGCGCAGGGCAGCCCCGAACAACAGCTGGCGGGCGCAATCGAGGTGCTGATTGACGAAGCCCGCGAGCATCCCAAGCAGGCGCGGCTGGTGCTGCTCGAGGCCAGGGCGGTCGCACCGCACGCGTCATGGCACGGCGATGGCCCCAGCCAGGCTCTCCAGCACCGGATCAGAGCGGGCCTGGCGGACATGCAGCCGGATGGGCGCTTCCCCGACCTGCTGGCCGAAGGAGTGCTGCTCGGCATCGAAAGCGTGATCTGCGATGCGCTCGTGAGGAATCGCCTGAGCGACTCGCCGGCCACCGCCGCTCAGCTGGCACGCTGGGCGGCGAGCTACAGCTCGCCACAGCTGACCGTGCTCGGGGATGGAGTGCGCATGCCGGCATTGGGGCGCGCAAATCCCCCGGTGGCGCGTGCTCGTCCCGCCGGCGAGCGCGCGCGACTGCTGCGTGCAGCCGCCGAAATGGTCGCCGCCGAGGGACCGGACGCGCTCACCCTCGCGAGGATCGTGCTGCGAGCCGGCCTGGAGGAAAGAACGGCCCTGTGCCACTACGACACCGCGTCCGCCTGTCTGGCCGACGCTGTCGAGCAGATCGGCATGGAAGCACTGGTCCGTGCGCTGGACGCGTCGCGGCAAGCGCAGGATGGAGTGTCTGCGGTCTGCCTGGCGATCGCCGCGCTGCTGCAGGAGATTGCCAACGATCCGGTGGCGCACGGGGCGATGCTGGCGGCCCCGTCGGCGTTGAACCCGGGCGCCCCCCACGGTGGACAGCAGGTGTTGCACAGAATGGCGAGCGTATTCCTCGCGCGCCTGCCCGAAGCCAGCCCCCCGTCTTGGGTGACTTCCACGGCCACCCTGGGCGCCGTGTGGGGCGTCATCCAGCACCAGGTGATGCGTGACGGCGTCGACTGCCTGCCGGCGGCCAGCAGTCATCTCACATATCTAGCGCTCGCGCCCGTCATTGGACCCGACGCCGTCTGCGCGGCCCTGTCTGACATCGCTGCCAACTCGGCAGCACGCTGACGTCGCCCCAGCAGTGTCAAACGCAAGGGTTGGCTCCTGGTCGCCGGTCCAGGTAGTCAAGTGTCACATCAGCACCATCGTTGACCCTTCGAGCCGTTATCCAAAAACCACCATCGCGGCAAAACATGCTGGGTGTTTCTTTCTTATCGCCAACCCACGCACACGCATTTTCGCTGCATCTAAGCCGTTTCTGGCTATGTCGTGACTGCGCGCTGTCCAATTGTGTCCATCAGCGTTTGCACACCACCGCCGATGCCTGTTAGAAGTTTCACGTCGCCTGAGTCAAGCCAACAAGCACCTAGCTGAAGGGGTGAACCTCTGGCGGCGGATCGGCTCGCTGCGCATGCCATCAGGCAGCGTGCGAGTTGCTCCAGGGCGTCTCGACCCGGTTGGGCCGAGGCGAAAAGTCAATGGAGGGGCATGACGATGAGTGGAGGGCTCCCATACCGCAGATCACTCTCATCCGAACCGCTTGTCAGGCATCGCAGCCGCCGCGGAGGACGCCATCTGATTGGTCGTTCAGCCAAATGTGGGCACTGTGCATCGGACAGCGATCGGACGGGGCGTCTGTGGAAGCGAGGCTTCGCACGCCATCGTCCTGTCTCCGGACAAAGGAGCATGAAAAAGCAATGAATCGCACCAGAATCATCATCATGGCGCTGGCTGCCGTGTTCTGTTTGAGCGCGGTAACGGCAACCGGCGCGTTCGCCACCGTCAAAAAAGGCGAACTGGTGTCGAAGGCCACCGGTAAAGCGCTGACGAAAAAAAAATTCACAGCAACAGGTGGCACGCAGACGCTTGAAACAACCGGTGGCGCCAAGGTGACCTGCACCGCAGGCACTGCGACGGGCGAAGTGACCAGCACCTCAACGGCCACACAGACCGTCAAGTTCACCGGCTGCGCCAACGCATCCGGGTTCAAATGCAAATCCGGTACCCTGAAAGCCGGTGAAATCGAAGTCGGCAGCGTCGCTGCGACTCTCGGGTGGAAAACCGGAAGCTCGAAAGAATCGCTTGTCATCCTGAGCAAAGTCTCCGGCACGTTCTCGTTTGAATGCAACGAAGTCAAAAACGAAGCCAAGGGCGAGTTCATCGCACCGGTGGGCGCCGAAAACGAAGGTGCCGCGAACGCCAAGGCGAAATTCTCGATCACCGCAAAACAGTCCAAAGGCGTGCAGGCAGAAACCGCATACGAAACGCTTGCAGGCAAAGCGGAAACCGCACAGACGCTTGAAGCAAAACTGCTGAAAGTGTCAGAACCGTTCGTTCAGGCTGGCCAGGAAGGCACCGAGACGATCACGCTGGAAGAAGAAGCCGAGGTCCTGTAGGGAATCGGTCTGATCGGGCTCTGTCCGGTCGGTCGTCTGGGGCGCGTGGGTCACATGGCCCGCGCGCCCCAGCGCTTTAAGCAATCCATACCAAACACAGGAGCGACTCCAGCAATGAAGCTTCCCAGGTCCATCTCGGCGGTTCTGCTCGTGCTGCTCTGCGTGAGCGTGGCGAGCACGGCCACGGCGGTCGCGGCCGTCAAAAAAGGGCTCTCTTGTCATGGATGTAGGTGAAGTTCGTGTGGGAGTGTGAGGGTTATGGGTCCGCAGGTGAGGTGGACGAGCGCGAGTGCGGCGTTGGCTGAGTGGAACCCGTAGGCGCGGCGGGTGATGAGCCTGACCTTGTTGTTCAGTGCCTCTGTGCGGCCTTGGGTGATGCCCAGGCGGATGGCGGCGAGGATACCCTGCCGGTGCTGTGAGATCGTCTTGGCGAGACGGATGAACGGCTTCAGGCGGCTGCGGGTGGCGCGGCTTGTGAAGCGGTCGATCAACACGGTGACGTCTTCGAGATCGAGGCCGGGCGCGAAGATGGCTCTGAGGGCCTCCTTCAGCGTGTAGGCGCGCCATACTTGTCCGCCGGCGCGTTTGAGGTTGCGGTGGGTGGCGGCTTGTTTGGCGGTGAGGTTCTCGGGGTTCTTCAACAGCGCCCAGCGGGCGTCCTTGAAGCGCCGCGCGGCCTGCTGATCACCGACGGTCCGCAGCTCGTTCCAGTAGTCGCGGCGGACCTCGTCCAGTGCTTTGGTGGCGAGCGCGACGACGTGGTAGCTGTCGATGCAGATCGTCGCCTGTGGGGCGTGCTTGCGGGCGCTCTTGGCGTAGCCGGGTCCCATGTCCATCGAGATCGCCCCGAGCTTCGCCGATCGCTCTGAGCCCAGCTCGGTAAAGAACTCATCGGCGGCTTTCTCGCTGGCGCCCTCGGTGCCCCACACCACCTTTCGGCGCTGGTGGTCGCAGACCAGGGTGAGGTAGCGGTGCTGCTTGCGCCAGGACACCTCGTCGATACCGATATCGAACAGCTCCTCCAAGCGGTGAGGGTCGAGCTCGTCGCGGGTGACACGCTCGATGATTCGCCCTACCGTTCGCCAGTTGATGCGCACCAGCCGGCAGATCGTGCTCTTATCGGTCCTTGAAGCCAGGTAAGCGACCAGGCGCTCGAAGTCACGGGTGAAGTCCGAGCCCGCACGGGCAAACGGCACGCCCTCGGTGCGCACCCCGTGAACCGGACAGGACAGCCGTCTGAGCGTCGCGCGGATCTCAAGCCGCCAGACCCCCATGTCCAGGTGACGCCAGACCGACTGCGCCTCCCTGACGTTATGGCGGTGCGGGGTGCTGAAAGCGCACTCAGGGCACACCAGGCGCCGGCGGCGCAACGCGACCTCCACGAGCACCCGGTCGGGCTCGAAGCGAACCGCCTTGACCCACACCCCCTTCAACCGCAGAAGCCGCGAGAATGCCGTACTGACGCGCATGCCGTCCTCCCTTGCAAGCCGTTGACCATCGAACAGCCAGCAGCTTGCCCGCGGAGGCGGCGGCGCGTCGCTGATCAGCACCCAACTTGCGAAGACTTCCTCCCAACGAGAAAGCCCTGCTCAGAAGCACCATCCAGCACCGCAGTCACCTACACCGAGTGCAAGAGAG
>CAVRQK010000019.1:0-346355 GCA_963723325.1 uncultured Solirubrobacteraceae bacterium
GATCCGGCAGGCGCCCAGCGGTAGGCGCACCAAGTTGAATCCCGCTCCCGCGCTGCCGAAGAGATCCTGGAGGATTTCGGTCTGCTTTGGCGAGTGCTTGATGAGGTACGCCGCCGAGTCGGTCAGCGCGCCGCCAAAGCCGTCGATTGTCTGCGCACCTGGTTCAGGCGTTGCGTTGACATTGAGCGTGCGCACACCCGCTTTCGACGAGCCGAACGAATATTGTCCGGCTGTTTTTCCACCTCCTGCTTCAGCTTGCTGCCGCCTGGCGGTCTCCCACCACTGCACCGTTTTGCTGTGTGGGAGCCACGTGTACGTGGCGACTGCCGTCGAGGGCAGCGCGGACGCAAACGTGCGACCGCCCTCAGTGACTTGGAACGCCTGCGTTTTGGGCGGTTCTTCGCCTGCCCCGGGTGCGGCCTTAATGACCGTGTGGTTGAGCACCGGTTGGCCCCGATGATGGTCGTAACCGCCCAGAATTCTTCTTTGCCGGTACCCGGCGCGTACGCATCGGTGGCGCTCGCCGGCAGCTCGGTAACCTTGGTTGTGGCCCCCGGGGACGCGAAGACTTCGTTGGGCGTCGCCGCGAAGGGGATCACGAGGTCGGGCGTGGAGAACACCTCGTAGCCTTCGGCGCCCGGTGACGGCTGCCAATGGAGATGAACTCGACCGGGCGTGTCGGTAGGTGCGGAGATGCTGTAGACCGGTACGGACGCGACCTTTTCGATGCCGACGCCGGGATGGATTTCTTCGCCCACGAAGTGGACGCTCGACAGGTTGGGGTTGAAGGGGAATTCGCTCGCCGCATCAGGCACCAGGATGTCGGTTGGGGCGGCGACGGTTTGGTTGGGCTTGAGTTGGGCGACTTTTTCGCCAAAACGCTGGTCGGGCTGGAAGTCAAAGTTTTCTTTGACGTTGGCGAAGATTTCGATGTCGACGTTGTTGAGCGTGATTTCGGACTTGTTCGTCACGGTCACCGTGACGTGGTACGGGCGACCTTCCGCCAAGAAGCCTTCTTCGGCTTTGACGTGGAGTTCGAGCGCTTCCACCCCCCATATGTGCAGAGGCGTTGCGAGCTGGGCTTCAAATTCGACTGGGGCTTCGAACGGTTCGAGCTTCGAGTGATAGTCCGCCGACAGCAGGTAGAAGCCCGGCTCGTCGCCACGCACGATCCAGTTGGTTTCCGCGCTGGCGTTGCCGTCGATCGCCGGCACGTTCTGCGTTTCCGTTTGTGGCGTGGCAGTCGGGGCCAAGCTCATTCCGGACGGGATGTTCAGGGTCGCAGTCCCCGGCGCGAACTTAAAGGGTTCGGGCGAGAGGTTCTGGACGATCTGCGTAACGTCGAAGAACTGCTTGAGGAAGGTCACCTTGCCGCGCAGGATCAGCCATTGGATGACCGGATGTTTTTCAACGATGCGCGGAATTACGACGATGCCTCCGCCGCCGCACTCATGGGGAGAGCATCCGGGGCCACCCGGGCCGCCTCCGCCGCCGCCACCCCAACCTCCCCAGCCACCGCCTCCGCCGCCGCCACCTCCACCGCCGCCGGTGCAAGCACCGACGAATTCGCCAGCCTTGTTGATATAGCAGTGCAGCGTCACGTTTTCAGCCGGTTCGGGCAGGAACGCCAAGCGGACTTCGAATTCGTAGACGTTCTGGTTGGCCGGGTCGTTGACGTTGATGCCGGCTTCTTCGATTTCTTTGAGCGACATTTCGTGCGATTTGAGCGTGGTCGCGCCGATGGCGCCGCTGGTGAGCGCGACGGTGGTTTCGCCAGTGCCACCGCTGACAGTGAGGTGACCGACCGCGGGCTGGTAGCCGGGGTCGTACGCGTACACAGCGTCGGAGCCATCGGGGAGGCCGGGGAGCTTGGCCTTGCCTTCGCTTCCGGTCGTCGCTTCGATGCGTTCCTTGAACGGGCCGATGAAGAGGACCGTGGCGCCTTCAATCGGCGTGTGCGAGGCGTCGGTCACCTGGACGACCGGCACGTGTACGGGCGCAGGCGCTACCGTGACCGTCACCGACGAGCTGGCTTGTTCGGCGCCGCGCGACACCGTGAGCGTCGCCGTATACGTGCCTTCGGCGCTGTACGCGTGCGTCGGGCTCGGGCCTTCCGCCTGGGCGCCGTCGCCGAATTCCCATTTGTAGTGTTCGATTTCGCCAGCGGGCGCGCTGCCCGTGCCGTCGAAGTGCACGGCGATCCCAGCGATTGTACTGACGTTTTCGCCGGCGTTCGCATTCAGCGGAACCGGCGCCACGACGGCAGACGCAGCGGAGGTGGCGGGCAGGCTGTGGCCGCCCGCGTTCTGCGCGATCTCTTCGACCTCCAGCGTGTGCCCCACGTCTGTGGTGCTCAACTTGTATGTCGGGTCGACGGCGCCCGCCACCGCTTTGCATTCCGTCGCTGCGCTGCTGCAGCGAAGCCACTGATATTCGTAGCCGGTCGGTTCGTTGGTCCAGCTCCCGTGCTGCTCGGCCAAGCTCTGGCCCTTCTGCGCGGTCCCAGCGATCGTCGGCAGGGCGGTGTTGACCGGAACCGAGGATTTGACGACCGCGGTCGCGTCGGAGATGGCAGATTTTTCGCTCGTCCCGCCAGCGTTGCTCGCGAACTCTTCGACCCGGATCGTGCTGCCGAGGTCGAGCGCGGTCGGGCTATACGTTTCGCCTTCGGCTCCGGCGATTGGCAGGCAGCCGTTGCCGAGTTTGTCGCACTGCAGCCACTTGAGTTTGTAGCCGGTCGGGGTGTTTTCCCACGAACCGTGGTGCTCAGTGAGCGTCTTGCCCTGCAGCGGTTCGCCGGTGATAGTCGGGAGCGTGAGGTCCACCGGCGGCGCCGGCAGGACGACTGCGGTCGGCAGCGACAGCGCCGGCAACGACGTACCGCCGGCGTTGTGCGCGGTCTCTTCGAGAACGATCGTGTGGCCGACGTCTTTGGCGACTGGCGTGTACGTTTCGCCCGTCGTGCCGGTAGCAGCGCATTCTTTGCCGGCTTCGTTGCAGCGCAGCCACGTGTCTGTGTAGCCGGTGGGTTCGGGTTCGTTGCTCCACGCGCCGTGATGCCCGGCGAGTGGCTGCGCCTGCTGTGCGGTGCCGGTGATCGTCGGCGGGCTTTCGTTTTCAGGGATGGCGGCGACGACAACTGCGGTCGCTTCCGACCTAGACGGCGCGCTTGGCCCGCCTTCGTTGCTCGCGATCTCTTCGACGCGGATGGTGTGGCCCACGTCGGTCGCAGTCGCCGTGTACGTTTCGCCGGTCGTGCCGATGGATTCGCAAGTCGCGCCTTTGTTGTCGCAGCGCAGCCAGATGTCTTCGTAGCCGGTTGGCGTGTTGCTCCAGGCGCCGTGGTGCGCGGTCAGCGTCTTGCCCTGCTTGGGCGTGCCGGTGATCGTCGGCTTCGATTCGTTGACCGGCACCGGCGGGACCACCACTGCGGTCGCCGAAGACCTCACGGCTTCGCCGGTGCCGCCGGCGTTTTTCGCCGTCTCCGAGACGCGGACCGTGTGCCCGACGTCGAGCGCAGTCGGCACGTACGTTTCTTCCGGCGAGGTCGAGACCGTCGCGCAGACTTCGCCTTCTTTGTTGCAGCGCAGCCATTCGACCTTGTATCCGGTTGGGTTGTTTTCCCACGCGCCGTGGTGCTCGGTGAGTGTCTTGCCTTGCTGTGCGGTGCCGGTGATCGTCGGCACCGACGTGTTGACCGGCGGCGCCGGCAAGACTTCAAGGGTCTGCGCAGACATCACGTAGACGCTCGTGCCTCCCGCGTTGGTCGCTGCCTCCTCGACGCGCAGCGTGCTGCCGACTTCGAGCGGGCCGGGCACGTAAGTTTCTCCGGTCGCGCCACCGATCGGCAAACACCCGCCGCCGAGTTTTTCGCACTCCAGCCATTGCAGTTTGTATTCGGTCGGGCTGTATTCCCAAGCGCCGTGGTGCTCGGTAAGCGTCTTGCCCTGCTGCGCGGTCCCAGTGATCGTCGGGGCACCCGTGTTGACCGGGATCGGAGGCACGACCACTTGGGTCTGGCCAGACGCCGCCGCGGTGCCCGGTCCGGCGGCGTTTTCGGCGGTTTCTTCGACGCGCAACGTGCTCCCCACGTCGAACGACGTCGGCACGTACGTTTCGGCGGTCGCGCCGGTGATCGCTTTACATTCGCTGCCCGCTTTGTTGCAGCGCAGCCACTGCCATTTGAATTTCGTCGGTTCGTTCGTCCAAGTGCCGGCCACGTCCGTCAGTTTCTTGCCTTGCTGCGCCGTGCCCGTGATGCTCGGAACTTTGGTGTTTTCCGGAGGCGCCACCGCAATTGGTTCGGTTGCTTCCGACGATCCGGGCGTACTCGCGCCGCCTTCGTTGTGGGCAGTCTCTTCTACGCGCAACTCGCGACCGACGTCGGCGAAGACCGGCACGTATGATTGTTCTTCCGCGCCGCCGATCGCGTTGCATTCGTAGCCCGCTTTGTTGCAGCGCAACCACTTGTACGTGAATTCAGTCGGCTTGTTTTTCCACGAGCCGTGCGCCTCGTTGAGTTTGTGCCCCTCCTGGTCGCTCCCGGAGATCGTTGGCGAGCTGGTGAGCACGGGCGGCGCGATGAGCAGCGCCGCATTGATGTTAGGCGTCACTTTGCCGCCCGCGGCCGCCGACACCAGCGTCGCTTCGCCAAGCGTTTCCTTGTTGTTGTAGTACTGCGTCTTGTATTCGTTGAGATACGAGTAGAACTCGACCTTGTATTCACCCGTGGGTAGACCGAGAGCCGTGTATTCGCCGTTGGCGTTAGTAGCTGCGCTCGTGATGAACGAGCCGCCTGACGTGTAGACGTCTGCCTGGATGTTTTGGATCGGTTCTTTGGTCTTGGCCGTGGTGACCGTGCCTGTGATCTCGCCACCGACTTCGAGGGCGGCGTTGATGTTGGGGTTGGTCGCGCCCGCTACCACCGACACCACAGTGCCTTCGCCAAACGACGCCTTGCCGTTGTAGTACTGGGTGATGTAGTTCTGTCCGCCGCCGGTGAACTGCACGACGTATTCGCCCGTGGTTAGGGTGATGAGTTCGTATCCCCCGCTTGCGTTTGTGATCCCGCAGGCGCCGCTACCGCCGACTTTGGGGAAGGCGCACACCTCTATCGACGCGATCGGCGTTTTGCTGACCGCTCCAGTGACTGTCCCGGTGATCTTGCCGCCAGGGTGCAGCGCGGCGTTGATGTTGGGCGTCGTGGCTTCGGTGGTCACCGAGACCAGCTGGCCTTCGGCGAGCGTCGGCTTGCCGTTGTAGTACTGGGTCAAGTAGTTGTGGCCGTTGCCTGTGAATTCGACCTTGTATTCGCCGGTTGTGAGCGCCTTCACGGCATATTCGCCGCTCGCATTGGTCACGCCGCATTTGCCGAGGTATTCGCCGAAGGCACCGCGCGCGCAGACGTCGATGCCTTCGATCGGCGCCGTGGTCGTCGCGTCGGTCACCTTCCCCGTGATCTTCCCGGCTTCGTGCATAGCGGCGTTGATGTTGGGCGCGGAGCCTCCGGCCGCAAGGGTCACGACAGTGGCTTCGCTGAACGACGCCTTGGCGTTGTAGTACTGCGCCGTGTAATTGTTGTTCGACCCGTAGTAGTACGGGTAGAAGTAGACCTTGTATTCTCCCGCGGCCAGCGGCGCCAGCTTGTATTCGCCGCTGGCGTTGGTGGTGACGCAGCGGTCGTACGTGCCGCTCGTGGCTTGCTGCGCGCAGACCTCGATTTCGCCAACGGGCGCTTTGCTCACAGCGTCGGTGACGGTGCCTTTGATTTCCGCGGCCAGAGCCATCGCCGCGTTGATGCTGGGCGTCGTGGAGCCCGCGACGACTGCTACCGGCGTCGCTTCTGCCTGCTGCGGCTTGCCGTTGTAGTACTGCGGGCCGTATTCGCCTGTGGACGAGAACGAGACGGTGTAGCTGCCGGTCTGGAGTCCCACGACGGTGTATTCGCCGTTGGCGTTGGTGCTCGCGCACCGCTGGAAGAATTCGCCACTGCTCTCGAAGGCGCACACCGAGATGCCAGCGAGCTTGGCTTTGGTTTCGGCATTGGTGACTATCCCCGACACGTCGCCGCCCGGGTGCAGCGCGGCATTGATTCCCGACGTCGTCGCTCCCGGGCTGACCAACACCGCGTTGGCTTCGCCAGACGTCGCCTTGCCGTTGTAGTACTGGCGCAGGTAGTTCTGCGCGCTCGCAGACTGCGGATAGAATTCCACGTGGTATTCGTCCGCGGCCAGCTTGGCCACCGCGTAGTTGCCGCTTTCGTCCGTCGTGGCGCAACTCGTCGAGATGCCGTTGCCGACAGCGACCGGACACACCTCTACACCGCTAATCGGCGCTTTCGTAATTGCGTCAGTGACGATGCCGGTGATTTCGCCGCCGAGCTGCATCGCGGCGTTGATACCCGGGGTGAGCACTCCTGCGGTGACCGAGACGGGCTGGGCTTCGTTGAAGGTGACCTTGTCGTTGTAGTACTGCGTCGCGTATGGACCAGAGATGGCCGAGAAGACGACGGTGTAGACGCCCGTGGGCAGCCCGACGACGGTGTATTCGCCGCCAGTGTTGGTGGTCGCGCAGCGCTCGTAGTATTCGCCGCCGTTCTCCGATGCGCACACCTGGATTTCGCCGAGAGCGGCTTTGGTCACGGCTGCGGTGACTTTGCCGCTGATCTGCCCGCCTGCTTGCAGAGCGGCGTTGATGTTGGGCGTGGGGCTGCCGGCTGTGACCGACACAGGTTCGGCCTGGGCGAACGCCGCCTTGTCGTTGTAGTACTGGCGCAGGTAGTTGAGGTTGCTTTCGTACGTCGGCGCGAATTCGACTTTGTATTCGCCCGTCGGCAGTCCGCCGATCGCGTATTCGCCGCCGGCATTTGTCAGGGCGCAGCCACCCGCATTTTCAGGTCCGCCGGATGCGCACACCTGGATGTTTTCGATGAGCCGCTTTGCTGCCGGCATCGGTGACCTTCCCGGTGACTTGGCCACCCGCGTGCATCGCGGCGTTGATGTCGGGCGTGGTCGCGCCCGCGGTGGCCGACACCGCGTCGGCTTCTCCAAACTTCGCCTTGCCGTTGTAGTAGCTGACGCAGGTAGTTGAGTTTGCTCTGGAACGGCGTGAGGAAAACGACCGTGTATTCCCGGCTCGGGAGGCCGACCAGGTCGTATTCGCCGCCGACGCCGGTCTGAGCGCAGCGCTCGGAGTATTCGCCGCCTTCGCCTCGCGGCTCTGCGCAGACTTCTATGCCACCGATCGCCGCTTTACTTACTGCATCGGTCACCTTGCCGGTGATCTGCGCGCCTTCGTGCAGGGCCGCGTTGATGCCGGTCGCGGTAGCTCCCGAGCCAAGAACGACGGGCGTGGCTTCCGCAGGATTGCTCTTGCCTTTGTAGTACTGGGTCAGGTAGTTGTCGGCGAGTTCGAACGGCACCGCGAAGTAGACGGTGTATTCGCCCGCGCTCAGACCGGTGAGGTCTGTATTCGCCGGTCACCCCTGTGGTGGCGCACTGGAAGACGACTTCGGTGTAGGCGCAGACTTCGATGCCTTCCACGGCTTTGCTCGTGACCGCGCTCGTGACCGTCCCCTTGATCTGCGCCGTGCCGCTCGGTGTCAGCGCTGGCATCAGGTTCGCCAGCGTCCTGCCCACGCACCCGCTCGTAGTGGCGGTGTGAGCGCACGGATGCTTGGTGGCGGGCTGGGTCAGTGGCGGGCGCTTGGCGGTGGCAGCGGATGCGAGCGACGCCGACGGAGTCGGCAGCGCTGCGGTCGGGTTCGGCACTCGCGTCGCGCGAGAGCTAGCGTGGCGGCCGTGGTGCTTGCGTGACGTACGCTCGAGCATGCGAGCGCAGTACGTGTTGATGGGCGGAGCGACCCGCGCACCGTGGTTTCGGCGCAGGACGGTCGAGCAGAGCGTTGCCGGGCTCGCTAGACGATGCGGACGACGAGACGTCGTCGCTACGCCCCGATGCGCGGCAAGTGCCAATGTCGCCGACCCATCCGACGGGGCACCTGCGTGCGTGCCGGCCGCGGCGCCCGCCTGGCTCAGCACTGCCGCGAACGCAACCGCTAGCAGAATAAACGCGAGCGAAGTAGTTAGCTGCAGGCTTCGCCCACGACGCGATCGCCGCTCCGCCCGTCCCATCGCCTTCTCCGCCGACTGAGCGGTGCTGCGTCCGATGCCCCCCATCCGCCTGAGTCCTTTCCGCCCGGAGTACGCTCAGCGGGGGCAACCTACCACGCCGCTCAAAGTTCTGTATTTGGGATTTTACAGTCCAACGCTCCCGCGACCACGAGCACTGCCGATCGCCGCGCGTGGCGAAACCTGCTGGACTCTGCGCCCGGTGGGCCGGAAACCCAGGCGCTCCGCTCCGGCCAAAGGTTGCGATTCAGTCCCTACCCAGACGGCCGCAGACCCCGCCCTCCTCGGCTGCCCTGTAGCGGACTCAGCGCGACGTCGTTGCGGCTGAGGTCACGTTCGGCGAGCAGCCGGGCGTACGCGCTGAAGCGGCGGTCCTCGAACCAGCCGGGGGCGCGCACGATCGCCGGCGGCAGGTCGCGGTAGATGAGCACCGCGCGCCCGCGGGCGATCTGCCTCAGCCACGGTGACGGCCCGGCCTTCTGATGGCCGACGCTCAACGTGTGCCGTGCCAGCCCGGTCGAACTGGAGGCGTTGGCGACCGGCTCCTCGCCGAGCAGCTCCGTGAGATAGCCCGCGCTCGTCGGCTCAGCCAAGGGCGGGATGAACACCTGCGCTGTGGACGCCGCGCAGATGGCGTCGCGGGCCGCGCGTCCGTAGCGCTGGTCGATCTGTGCGATCGACTGCCAGATCGTTGCGATCACGATGCCGTGATCGCCGCATTGCGACAGCCACGGTGCGAGGTTGCGCACCGGCGCGATGTTCGCCGCCTCGTCCATCAGGATGAACAGCCGCGGGTCCAGCACACCGTCTCTGCGCGCCTTGACGATCGCTGCCTCGTACATCGCCGCGACGAGCGCGAGGATCACGGGCCGTAGCGCGTCCTGGTCGTGTCCGGCCGCGACGACGTAGATCGTGTTGGCGTTGCCATCGAGGAACCGCTCGGGCGTGAGATCCCCGACGGCGCACGCCGCCACCTGGGGGTAGCGGTAGGCGCGCAGCAGATTCAACGCCGACATTACGGTCGTCTCGCGGTTGCGCTCGTCACGGCGGCTGACACCCTCAAGCTGGTCGGCGGCAGCCGAGGCGCCCGCGCCCTTCAGGCAGGAGATTGCGTCGGTGAAGTCACGCGCGTCCAGCCAGCGCACCAGCTCGCTCATGCTCTCGCCGGCTATCGCCGCCGCGTGCAGCAGAGGCGCCAACATGCTCGCCGCCTCCTTGTCCCAAAACTCGTTGGCGGCGTTGCTGCTGTCCGGGTGCGCGGCTGAGGCCAGCGCTTCACCGGCCCGGATCGCGCCCGGCCAGCTCCGCGCCGGCACGAGCGGCGTGAAGCCCGCGCTCGCCCGATCCCCAAACGGGTCATACACCCACACGCGCCCGAGGCCGCGGCGGTAGGGCGCGGTCGCGTCGTAGATGTCGCGCTTGGTCGACAGGACGAGTGCCGGCCCGTGGTGATCCAACAGCCACGGCACCACGAAGCCACTGGACTTGCCCGCGCGCGGCGGCGCGACGACCATCGGCTGAACCTCAAGCTCGGCCGCGAGCGTCCGTGCCGGCACTCGGCCGATCACGCCCAGGTACGGGCGGCCCGAGACCGGGCCTGCCACCCACAGGCGTCGTAGGTCTGCGGGCACCGCCCAGGTGCGCTGCCGCACCCAGCCACGATCGACCGCGCGACGCGCGACAGTGCGCTGCTCCTTGCCAAGCGGCGAGCCAGCCTGCCAAGAGCGCATCCGCCGGTAGACGCTCCAGGCCCCCCAGCCGAGCAACGCCAGCAGACACGCCGCGACGAGCACGTATGCAGGCGCGCCTGGTGCAATCGCGCGCTCAGCCGCTGTCGGAAATGCACGGTATGGCGTGCTCCAGCCGCCGCGTACGAGCAGCTGCCACATCGCTCGCGCGGCGTCGCCGGCCGGCAGGCGCATCGGCGCGTGCAACGAGATCACCCGCGCGGCCTGCGTCCAGCACCAAGGCGCCACGCCGCTGATGAGACCCGCCAGCGCGAGCACGCCTAAGGTGCAGACGAGAAGCCTCATCGCAGGACGACGCCCAACCGCATGAACCCTCATGCCGCTCCCGTCGATCGAAGGGCTCGCCCCCGCCTCAGCAGGCGGGGGCGCCGTGGGTCTGTGTCTGTCATCGGTGGTACTGACCCCCAGCGGCTCAAACCGGCCAACGACTTTCAGAACCTCGCCCCTCGGCTATCCGCACGAGCCCTCCACACGCGCGCGCGCACCAAGGCGTCTCCGGCGCCACGGCGCCCATGCGGCCGCCTGCGCAAATTCGTTGGCCGGTCGGGGCTGGTTGTGGTCAGTAACCCACGAAGGCCGCCGACACCACGCGGCCCCGATACGCAAGGAGACACAGGCGATGCCGCCCAAACAGCGGCCGAGAACGGGCCACGGTCACTTCAGAAAGCGTGAGGCGACTGGCTGTTCAAGCAGTCCCCGCTGGTTGTCGGCACGTCGTGTCTTGCCCCATTTTGGACACCGCCGGACTAGCGCTTCGGCCCCCTGTCGGGGGCTCCCCTGCGCCCTCACGGGCTCCGGCTCCGCGCGCCGGTCGGCGTCTTTTTTGGGCTGCGTCACTAGCACCAACAACCACCAAACAGGAGGAACAGCAATGAACAACATCAACCGAGTCGTCATCACCGGCAACCTCACCGCCGACCCCGAGCTGCGCTCGACCCCGAGCGGGACGTCGGTGTGCAACCTGCGGGTCGCCTGCAACACGCGCCGCAAGGACGGCGAGGAGTGGGTCGACAAGCCCAACTTCTTCAACGTCACCGTGTGGGGCGCCCAGGGCGAGAACGTCGCCCGGTACCTCTCCAAGGGCCGCCCGGTCGCGATCGACGGGCGCCTGGAGTGGCGCGAGTGGGAGGCCCAGGACGGCAGCAAGCGCCAGGCCGTCGACATCATCGCCGACTCCGTTCAGTTCCTGAACAACGGCAACGGCTCCAGTGACGGAGCCGAGCCGGTGGCGGCAGGCGTGGGTGCCGAGGACGACATCCAGTTCTAGGGCCAGGCGGCCCGCGCTCCAACCGGGGCGCGGGCCACAAGCCCACGGCCAAGGACACGACCATGAGCCAACACCTTCTCATCGACCACACTCTCGAAAGCCTCAGAGCCCGCGACGGACAGCTGCACGCCCTGTGGCAAATGACAGTTGCCCAGCGGATCTCGGCGATGCGCCGCGGCGAGCTGACGCTCGAGCAGTGCTCGGCGTGGGCGGCACGCTACCCCGAGCAGGTGCCGCTGCTCAACGGCGAGTTCGAGTACCTCGCCCGGCTCACCCCGGAGGTCTGCGAGTGAGCGCACACCCCGAGCCGCCCGCCAGCGAGCTGCTCACCTATCTACGGATGCTGGCGGGCGACTCGCAGCCCAGCCAGTTCTTTGACCTGCGCTACGCCCCACCCGGAGGACTGATGCGCCAGCGGTTCGTCTCCGTCCTGCGTATCCGCCAACTCGCCCGCCGAATCACCGCTTTGGCCGGGCGTGCCGACGTGTATGTCGGCGTCGCGCTGCGCGACCGCGCGCACGGCGACAAGAGCACGATCAGCGGCTCGCACATGCTCTACATCGAGTGCGATGACCCCGGCGCCCGCGAGCGCCTGGAGGACTTCGCCTCCTCGCCGTCGATGATCGTCGCCTCCGGCTCACCGGGGCACCTGCACGTCTACTGGCGCTTGCGTGAGCACGCGAGCAGCGCCCAAGTCGAGAGCACCAACCGCCGCCTCGCAGTGCTCCTCGAGGGAGAGCCCGGCTGCGCGGACATCGTGCGAGTGCTCAGGCCACCGGCCAGCCTGAACCACAAGCACACGCCGCCCGTCCCGGTGAGGCTCCTACGGCACAACCCCAACGCGCGTCACGCCTTGGCGGAGCTGACCGCCAGCCTTCCAAGCGACCCACAGCCGAGACAGTCGTGCGCCCCACGGGCGTCGCACAGCCGCACCGACCGCGACGCGCTCGACCGCGAGCTGCTCGCGATCCCGGCCAGCGAGTACGTCCGCGTCCTGGCGAGCCTCACTCCCAACCGGGCAGGCAAGGTGCTCTGCCCCTTCCATCAAGAGAGCAGGCCCAGCCTCCAGCTCTACCCCGACGGCACCTTCTACTGCTTCGGCCGCCACAGCAAAGACCGCGCCTGCCACAAGGGCGGCACGATCTTCGACTTCGCCGCCGCCAGGTGGGGTCTCGGGACGCGCGGCAACGACTTCCTCGAACTCCGCCGGCGTCTAGCCACGACGTTCGGCCTCACACAACCACCCCACGGAGGTTCCTGATGTCACAGACCACAGACGAGCGCGAGCGCATCCTCATCGAGACCGCCACCGCGAAGCTGATGATGCGATGCGTCCAGGCCAACGCCGCGGAGCCCAACTACGCGACGGAGAAGCTCATGCGCGCGTTTCGCGCGATCGTCCGCGCGCTCGTGCGCCACCTGCACGTAGACCCGCGAGAGTTCATCAACGCGATCGAACGGGAGGTCATCCGATGATGGCGCCCAGTTGCCGCCGCAAGCCTCGCTGGCGATGGGGGCGCTGCCCCCGCTGTCACGGCGATGCGTGGATCGACACGCAGGACCCGCTCAACGTCGCGTGCTCGCGCGCATGCAAAGGCTTCTCGATATGGGACTTCCTCGAGAGCTCCTACAGGTGGGAGCAGGAGTTCGGCGACGCCTTCGACCTCCACAGCTTCGACGACCACGGACGCCCGGCAGACATGGAGGCGCTCTCGCGATGAAGCGATCACACCTGGCGCCCCTCGCTGTGACGGTGAGCGTGCTGGCCGGCTGCGGCTCGCCACAGCTCCAGACCGAAGCATCGAGCACCCGGCCGGCGGCAGGCGATGGCCGCTGCGTCGAGCGTGACGGTCTGCCCGATCCCCGCTGCACGCCAGGCGCGATCCGCTCCGGCGTCCCGCTCGCCACGATCTGCGCCTCCGGGTACAGCCGCTCCGTCCGCCCACCTGAGAGCTTCACCGAGCCCTTGAAGCTCCGCCAGATGCTGGCCTACGACCTGCCAGGGTCTCCGCGCGACTATGAGGAGGACCATCTCGTGCCGCTGTCGATCGGCGGGGCGCCGCGCGACCCCCGCAACCTGTGGCCCGAGCCGCGCAGCGGTCCCAACAATGCCGAGCAGAAGGATCAGCTTGAGACCTGGGCCGCGCGGATGGCCTGCTCCCGGCGCATACCCCTGGGGCGCCTGGAGCGCGGGATGGCGAGCGACTGGCTGGCGCTCTACCGCGAGGCCGGCGGCGAGCGCGTGCTGCGCGACTACCCGCCCGGCGGCTGAAGCCTCCCCGCTGTCAGATCGTCCCTCCGATGCGGGAGACAGGACTCGAACCTGTGGCCAAGGGATTATGAGTCCCCTGCTCTAACCAACTGAGCTACTCCCGCCCGATGCGGTAGCGAAGTGTAGCCCCGAGCCGCCTCACCGACCGAGATCTCCAGGCGACAGGCAAGCGATCAGGGCTCACGCAGGTGGCGCCTCGATGATGCCTACAGTGGCGACTTCCACCTGTGAGCTTGGGCGAGAGAACGCAGTCGCCGACCGTCGGCGACACCTGGCCTCGCACTCCATCCGGCCGTGTCCAAGAGACGAGTGATCGTTACCGTCGAAGCCCACGCATGGGCACAAGCCGTTCCTCCGTTGCCCGTCTTCCCGCGCTTCGCGATCGGGCACCGCTCCGCGGCCCGGCCTTATGTGCGCCTCCGCTTCGCTACGGCGCGGCCGAGGCCCTTCGGCCTGCCGAGCCGATCGTCTCGCCGGATGCGAGAAGACGATCTACCAGGAGGCACCATGCCATACGACCCAAACGTAGGCTCCGACGGACACCGCCACGTCTACGTCTACCTTGAACAGCGGCCCGGCTACTTCGAGTGCGAGCACTGTGGCAACCGCGGCATCGACCGCGCTGTCCTCCCGGACGGAATCACTCCGACCGAGGACGACATCAAGTGGCTACACCACGGCAATTGGCCTCCTGACGACGACGCCGAGCGCAGCTGACGCACCACGGTCGCTCGCGCCGAGTTGCCTCTGCGAACCGTTCGGTCCAGCAGGCCCAATCAAGAACTCCTGGCGATCGGCGCCGCTCGTCCCCGTAGCGATACCGTGAGAGGCCGTGAGTGAGCGGCGCACAATCGAACTCGCAGTCACGCTCGACGGCCGCCAAGTCAGCAGCGAGACGACCTGCACATGGGCAGGACCCTACGTGCTCGTGATCGCCACCGCGCTGCCCGACCACGGGCTCGCGGTCGAGGTCCATTCCACGTTCGTCGGCCACGAGGGGGTGCCGACCTGCGTGACGCACCTTACGCTCGGGCCTGTCGGCCATGACCCCGTGATCTTCCCCGTCGAGCACGAGCGCGCGAACCTTGACCCGATGCTGAAGGCGCGCGAGTGCGCCTACGAGCATGTCGAGATCGTGCTGGAGACCCTCACTCGCCTGGGTTACGACGTCGGGATCGACGTTCCCGACGACGCCTTCAAGGAGCTCGAGCGAGTCGAGCGCTGAACGCCGCGCCGGGGTCGACCCCCACGCTGTTCTCCCTAGCGATCCGCCCTGTCGGTCGCGGGCTTCGTCCCCTCCGAGTGTCGCACGCTACGCGTGCGGGTTGGTCGGGGAACGGCTCCGCACCGGGCGGGGTCGCCTATCGAAAGGAAGCGTGATGGCGCTCGACACCACCAGCTCGCCCTCTCAGGCGCCGCCAGCCTACGCCGGCGTCGGCTCGCGCGAGACGCCGCCTCCCGTGCTCGACCTGATGACTCGCGCGGCTACGTGGCTTGCGGCCGAGGGATGGGTGCTGCGCACGGGCATGGCCGCCGGCGCCGACCAGGCGTTCTATCGCGGCGCCCGCGCGCACGGGGCGTTCGAGCTTTACCTGCCGTGGCCAGCCTTCGAGGCGGGTGCCCGCACGCTCGCCCGCGGCTTCCAGCAGCTCGTGGTCGGCCAGCCGACCCCGGCGGCTTACGAGCTGGCGGCGCAGTTTCACCCGGCCTGGTCGCGGCTGACCCGAGGTGTTCGTGCTCTTCACGCGCGCAACTGCCATCAGGTGCTCGGCGCCGACCTGGCGAGCCCGGCGCGCTTTGTGTTGTGCTGGACGCCTGACGGCAGCCTCGACGGCCGTGGTCGACGTGTCGGCGGGACCGGCCAGGCGCTGCGCATCGCCCACCACCACGGCATCGCCATCTTCAACCTCGCCCGGCCTGAGCACGTCGAGCGCGTCTCACGGCACTGCATCTCCCCCACGCGCTGACAGCGGCGCGACGCCGCTACGCGGAGTCACACATTCACCAGCTGAGGAAGCATGGACGGTCGGGCGCCGGCAGCCCCATTATCGCACCCCTGCGGGGTGCGTACGGCTGCCACCGGCACCCGCACTGGAGCGGGAGCCGCCAACGCAGAAAGGGCCGCTCGCTATGAACGAGTCCTACAACACCACTCTGCACTCTATGGCCAGCCACGCCGCTTCCGGCGAACGTGGCACCACGAGCTGCGCGAGCTCGGAGTCGACATCTCCACATTCACGGTGAACGACGGAGTGGCTCACCGTATCGCGCGCCGGACGGCGACATCGCTCGTTCTCGACCTCTCGTTCGGGCGCCGTCGCTGCGGGCCTCACCGATCTCGAAGCAGTGCCTCGCCACGCTCCGGCTCGCGCGCATCTCCTACGTTGCCTGGGACATCAAGAAGGGCGAGGCTCGCCGGCACGGGTCGCTCATTCGATCCCGCCCGCGCATCGAGAGCCAGTTCACCGTGATGCCGACCGGCGAGCCGGTGCTGACAGCGCAGCGACCTCGAGGAGTTCGAGGGTCGCTACGGCACCGCCGAGGCGCTGATCGAAGGCATCCGGGACTGGCTGCTCCTGCCGATACCCGACAGCCTCACCGAGCTGAGCGTCAGGAGCTTGCGATCGTGATCGCGCCCGACGACGAGGAGGACGAGGACGAGTCCGTCGAGATCGTCGGCGACGTGGACGGGCCGCCGGCGCCTGCCTGCGCGTAGGCGCACGAGGGGAGCCGTTAGACATGGCCACACACGACGCGATTCCACGCGAGATCATCCCTCCAGGCACCATCCTCTATCGGTGTGACGCCCGGCCCGGCGACGTGGTCGTCATTCACGCGATGGGCCGCTTTCGAGCCGCGCGAGTCATCCGCGTCGGACCCAAGCGCGCGTACCTGATCCACCCCGCGGCGAACCCCGACCAGCTTCCCCACCGGCCAACCAGACCGCGAGCAGAGCGTCTACGCGCTCGTGGGGACCGAGCCAGCCGGAGTGGTGAAGGCCGGAGCGCGAGGACGAGACGGACACTCGCTCGCGCCGATCGCCACCCAGGCAGCATCCGCGGAAGCCGGTGATGCGGCGTGACGACACCCCTCCACATCGACGACCACGGCGAAGACCAAGCCCGAGAGCTGCACGCGCTCGGCGAGGCCGTTCAGCACGAACGCAGCCGACGCGGCCTCAGTGTCGAGGCGCTTGCCAGCGCGGGCCCGCGTGCACGCGAGCCGACTCCAGGCTCTTGAAGCCGGCCAGATCGACCCCGACTATGACCTGCTGCTCGCGCTCGCGCAGGCACTCGACATCCGAGCGTCGGCATTCGTGATCGCGCGGAAGCACGGAGGAACCCCGGCGCTTAGCGGTAGGCGGCCGATCCCTCCCAGGATGGCACGCCCTACCGGCGTGCTCAGGGGTCGGGAGCGCCCGCCCACCGGGGCGGGCCAGCGACCAAACAGGAGGCATCATGGGCTGGACCGGCGGAGAACTACAAGGACCATTCACCTGTCGTGCCGCAATCGAGTTCGACCTCGGCACCGAGTTCGCCGCGCGCGAGATCGACACCGTGCGCTACGGCACGGTCATCTACGCCGCCGTACGCTCGCGCAACGAAAAAGAGGTATTCGGGCTGGTGCTCCTCGCCGAGCGCCGCGACGGCATCCTCTACACCAAGCCGATCAGCGAGGACATGGGACCAGCAGAGGACCGCTGTCCAGCCCGCATCCTCGACCTGTTGACCGAGCCCAGCAACAATTGGGCACGCAAATGGCGCGAGCGCTGCCGCGCTCGACTGGCCAAGCCACGTCCGCACAAGGGCCAGACGGTCGCCTTCGCCAAGCCGCTCACGTTCACCAACGGAGCGACGCACAGCTCATTCACCTACCAAGGCGGGTCGCGCTTCCGCGCCGAGAACGGTTGCGAGTGTCACATTCGCTGCTGGCAGGAGCTTGACTTCACCGTCGCGTAGTACCCGCAGACCGCTGGCTCGCCGGGGCCTATGAGCCGCTTGCTCCGGGTCGGGGTCGAGCCCACCCCTGTAGGCCAGCAGACCGGCTCTCACGGCGCGTAAAGCCCTGCGCTTCGCGTCGCCTGGCGGCGATCCCTCCGGGACAGGGCTTGACACGCCTAGCCGGCCCGCTCAGGCCGGGGCGTGCTCAACCCCAACCTCAAGGAGACAGCGATGAACAAGCAGGCCCGACAAGCAAGCGGTCTACTCGTCCCGGCGCATGTGCAGCTCGGCGAGCCGCGTGCGGTTCACTGCAAGCGCGAGCGCCACCACGTTTATGTAGGGCGCAACCCGAAATGGTTGCCCCCCTCGAAGTGGGGTAACCCGTTCGTGGTCGGCACGCACGGCGCGCGGGGCGAGTGCATTGGGCTGTACGAAGGTTGGCTGCGCGAGAACGCGGCGCTGTTCGCAGCTCTGGATGAGCTGCGCGGGCTGGTGCTCGGATGCTGGTGCGCGCCGCGCGCTTGCCACGGCGATCTGCTGGTGCGGTTGGCGAACGCGAGCATGGTCGAGCGCGAGCGCTGGCTCGCACTCGCTACATGAGCGCGGGACGGAAGTGGTGCGTGTCGTTCGGCCGCTTCGTGGTGCCCGCCGGTGGCGCCCACGCCTAACACGAAGGTCCTATCACACCCCTCCCTGAGAGATCGGCTTACGCCTTCAAGCAATTGAGAATCACCCCCTGACGGGGGCGCACTGATTTCACATTATCAATTGCTTGACTCTCCTTCCGCGGCGTGATGAGCAGAGGGCAAGTTCGCAAGCTCACAACCACAGAAAGGCATATCGCTCCATGAGCCCTCACGCATCAGCACCCAGCGCAGCAAGCCCTAAGCAGCTTTCATATCTCAAGGCGCTCGCTCAGCAGACCGGAACAACGTTCACATTCCCCAGGACTCGACGGCAGGCGAGTTGTGAAATCGCGCGGCTGAACGGACTCAAGGCGACGCGGGGGCGCTATCTCGAAACTCCCCGGCTCGACCTGGACCCGGCCGAGCAGCCCTACGCCACCGAGCAGAAGCCCGGAGAGATCAGCGGCTACGGGTCAGCTAGCGCAAGGCGCGGAGACCCAGCCCCGCGGTGCGCCGCGCCAGCGCCACGGCGAGCGGAGGCCGAGCCGTTCGAGCTGGGGCGCTACGAAACGAAGTCGGGGGAACAGCGGGCGCTCTACGGCATCCGCGTGAACGGCAAGCCGCGGATCATCGACGCGGCGGCCGATCAGGCGGGGCGCATCTACACAGTCGAGGAGGAACTGTGCGAGAAGGGCGGCGCAGGCGAAGTCAGGGCGCTCGTCGCGGACTACATCACCCAGGCCGAGCAGCTCGGGCGTATCCCGATGGCGAGGAGCCCTCGCCGGCCCGAGCAGGTGGCCGCGGGTGCCTAGCGTGTCCGCGGCGCTCGCCGTGCCCCCGTGGGTGACTCGATCCGCGGGGGCCAGGTCGGAGGCCGTCGCCCTCCGCATCGTGGCACGCCCGCAGGGCGTGCCTGGGGTCGGGCTCAGCGGCTCCGCACCCGGCGGGGCCAGAGTCCAGATTGGAGGACCGGCAATGAGCAACAGTCCCGAGGTGATCCTCGTCATCGGCGAGGGACCTGTGAACGATTCACTTACACAGGAGCTTGCGCTTGACGGCTACCGGATGCTTCGCACCGCCCAGCCGCAGCGACTTCGAGCGTCGGCGCCTGCGGGCGAGATCGACCTCATCATCCTCGGTCCGACAGCCGAGCACGCCAAGCGACTTCACACAGTACGCGCGCTGCGCGCGGGCGAGCTTGATCCTGAGATCAACCCAGGAGCGCGCGTCCTGTGGGTCAGCTCGACTGACGAGGTAGCCGAGCTGCTACGCGCGTTCCAGGCGGGCGCCGACGACGTGATCCGCTCGCCGTTCGTCCACGCAGAGCTGCTTGCACGCGTGCGAGCGTTGCTGCGCCGCAGCATCCTCAGCGCGGCCGGCGTGATCCAGTTCGGAGCGCTGCGGATCGACACGAGGACGCATGAGGCGACGTTCGCATCGGCCCCGCTCCATCTGCGCCGTCTCGAGTACGCGCTGCTCGTTCATCTCTCGCGCGACCCCGGCCGTGTCTACACCAAGCAGGAGCTGCTGCGCGAGCTATGGGGCTACCGCACCGAGGGCTCCACGCGCACGGTAGACACGCACGCTTGCCGCCTGCGCCGCTCGCTCGCTGACGCGGGCGCCGGCGGCTGGCTTACCTCCGTGCGCGGCGTCGGCTACCGCCTGGCGCCCGACGGTCACGGCGAGCTGCGCGTGCTGGCCGGCGGACGTAGCGCTTGAGCGCGGCCGGCGGACCTCGCCCCTCCCGATGATCGCACGCTGCGCGTGCGCGGGAGCGGGGCAACGGCCCGCGCCCGGCGGGCTCATACCCCTGCGAAGGAGAACCATGAGCACCACCACCACAGCACTGCCTCCCCACGCCGCAGAGGCAACTCCTCTACAACCCGGCGCGGGCACCCGTCGCACCCGAAGCCTCGGCAGCTACATCGCGCTTGACACTCAGCAGACGCGCGAGGTCGTCAGCCTCCAGCGGCCTGACGGGAGCACTCTCGTCGTCGACTACCACCTCGGCACCCTCAGCGATGGGCGCCTGGTCGCGCATCTCGCACCGGACGAGCCTCCCGAGAACGCGCAGATCGTCTGCGAGCTGTACCTCGCAGACGACACCAAGGGCCGTTGCCGCGCCGTGACGCGGGAGGACTTCGACGTCACTCGCCACGCCACTCCGCCGCCATCGGGCGCCAATGCCCCAACGGCCGTCGATGCCGTGAAAGACGGCGAGGGCCACGTCTACCGCATCCGCGAGCTTCCGACGCTCGAGACGATGGGCGAGCTGCGCTGGACGCGCTCCCGCGAGCCCGGCCGCGAGCTCGACTTCGACGCCGTGCCGTTCCGCGATGTCGTCGCCGCCGTCGAAGCCTACGAGCCGGCGCGATCCCTCACCGCCCAGGCGCTCACCCGCTGCACCAGGAACCTCTCCACCCGGCGGCTGCGGGAGGAGTACGAGCGCCTGATCGGCAGCCCGATCGTGCTCAACCGCGGCCTCCGCGAAGCGGTCCAACGCGAGCTGCGTGTTGGCGTGCTGAGCATGAGCGAGATCGCGCACCGCTGCGGACGGATCAAGCGCGACCGCCGCGGCAACGAGGCCGGCGAGACGAGCTGGCTGGCGCGTCGCATCGGCCTGATGCCCGAGGGTGGCGAGCAGAAGCCCGGACCTTGGATTCACAGCGACGTGCTCGCGCTGATCGCCCGCGACGGGCTCGGGGTCTGTCCTCGGGAGGTCGAGCTTTGACCACCCACGCTGAACGCTCGAACGCCGCCCGCAAGGCAGCCAGCCGGCTCATGCGCTCGGGCCTGGACTGCGGCCGGGACCTCAAATCGCCGGAGGCGATCGATTGGCTCGCCGACGTGGCACTCCACACCGGCAGCCTCGACCCGATCGAGATAGGTGCCGGCGCGATCCTTGAGAGCAGCGGCCACACCCGCGGCCATGAGCAGTTGACGCTGGGGGTGTGTTGATGCTGTTGCTCGCCACGCAGGCCGAGCCGCAGATGGTCGAGCACGCTCACCCGAATCTCGGGCGGCTCATCCAGCCGCGGCACTACAACGCGCTGCCGGCGACGATCGCGCGCGGCGTGCCGTGGGCCGCCGACAACGACTGCTTTCAGCGCCTCGACGCGCACGCCTACTACGCGATGCTCGACCGCCTGCACCACATCGGCGGGCGGTGCCTGTTCGTTGCCGTGCCCGACGTCGTGGCCGAGTCCTACGCGACCGCACGACAGTTCGAGCGCTGGTGGACCGGCCCCGCACGCCGCGGACTGCCCGTCGCGCTGGTCGCGCAGGACGGCCTTGAGCACATGGGCCGGTGGATGAGCATGGTGTGGCCGCGCATCGACGCACTGTTCATCGGCGGCTCGACCGAGTGGAAGCTCGGGCCAGCGGCACGCGCCTTCGTGCGCGAAGCCAAGCGCCGCGGCCTGTGGGTTCACATGGGTCGCGTCAACAGCGTCAAGCGCATCGCCTACGCCGCCGAGATCGGCTGCGACAGCATCGACGGCACCGGCTGGATGCGCTGGCGCAACATCCGACTACCAACAGGTCTACAGGCCGCGAGCGCACCGCCACGGGTTGCGCTGCCCGGCCTCGATCACGACTCGATCATCTTCTCCGGCTCGGGTCTCGGCGGGGGCGAGGACTGATGTGGATTCAAGACGACGGCGGCCGACAGGCCGCCGGCTTCAAGGGCGCCACCGGCGACTGCGTTGTGCGCGCCATCGCCATCGCCTGCGAGCTGCCCTACGCCGAGGTCTACGAAGCACTGCACCAGGCCACGCTCGCCGACCCGTGGGTGCGATGCAAGCTCGAACGCCGGTACGGCGCTCGCGCGCCCGTTCACGCCAGCCCGCGCGCCGGTGTCCACCGCCGGGTGTACGACCGCTACCTGGTCGACCACGGCTGGACGTGGACGCCGACCATGAAGGTCGGCCAGGGCTGCACCGTCCACCTACGCGCCGACGAGCTGCCGGGCGGCCGGCTCATCCTCCGCGTGTCCAGGCACATGTGCGCGGTGATCGACGGCGTGATCCACGACACCCACGACCCCAGCCGCGAAGGGACGCGCTGCGTGTACGGGTACTGGAGCCACCCGACGGCGCTCTGATCCGTAGCCCGAGCCCGCGGGCTGGCGGGCTTACCCGTCCTTCCTCGGCACAGCCCGCACTCCGCCCACCTGACGCGAGCGGCGGGTGCGGATCGCGGCGAGGCGTCGATCGCTGCGCCTAAGCCGCGCGAGCCGCGGGGTTGCCTCATACTCGGCCAGCGCTGCCCGGTGAGCTTCGATCACGTTCTCGCGCACCGCTCGCGCCCCGCGCGTCGGGGCACGCGGTTCGCTCTGCATCTCCGCCAGTCGCGCCCGCACCTTCCTGACCTCCCAAGGCCGCAGCGGCAACAAGTCGATCGGCTCTTGTGTCGGGTCGAGTGTCACGTTCACGGTCGCGCTGCTCCCTCAACGGAACATCCTTTCAGCCGTGACGGCTGGCCGACCTGCGGGCTTGCGCCCGGCCCGCCAGCCTCCGGCTGCACGCCGACCACACCGCGCCGGCGACCGCCGACGGCGCGGCCGACCCGCAAACGGCCAGATAGCGCACGCCGGCTTCGCCGGCTGTAACCGAGCCTCCCTGCGGTCGGCTCTCCACCGCCCCCGGCGTCGTGCAAGCCGGCCGGCAGCCCTTCGGGCTGCCCGCTCGCCCGTTCGCTGACGCTCACGAAGCTCCCGCGGCCGGCGCACACCGCCAAGCCCGGACAGACTAGATGCACCGCTGTGCGAGCGCTATGTCCGCGCTGTGCAAATTCGTTGGCCGGTCTGGGCCAGTTGGGGTCTGTACCCGTTGTGATGACCGCAGCCAGCATCGGCGCCGCCAAGGGCGGCGGCTACGCGCGCTACCTGGAGTCAAAGACCGTGGAGCCAGAGCGCGGCGACTACTACCTCTCCCCGACCGGGGAGCCGACCCAGGCACCCGGCCAGTGGCTCGCCTCGCCGGACACGCTCGCGCGCCTCGGCATCGAGGGCTACACCGTCGAAGGCCGCGACTTCATCTCGCTAATGGAAGGCAAACACCCCCGGTCAGGACGCTGGCTGCGACAGGCCGGCTCCAACGGCGCTCGCGGCGGCGGGATCGACCTGACCTTCAGCGCCCCCAAGTCGGTGTCCGCTGTGTGGGCGCTCGCCGACGAGTCCCAGCGACGCGAGATCGAAGCCGCCCACGCCGCCGCCGTCAGCGAGACGATCGCGCACCTGACGGACACCGTGCCGACCGTGCGCCGGCGCTCCCACGGGCAGGTGTTCGAGGAGCCGGCGCGGGACGTCGTGGCCGCCGAGTACCGGCACACCACCGCCCGCGGCGTCCTCGAGACAGACGCGCCAGACCCGCAGCTGCACAGCCATGTGGTCATCACCAGCGCTGTCCGCGATGACGGGAAGATCGTCGCTGTAGCCTCCCGGCCGATCTTCCGCTCGGCGCGCGAGCTTGGCGCCTACTACCGCTCCTCGCTCGCGCACCAACTCCAGCAGCGTGGTTATGCGGTCGAGCGGGGCACCGGCAAACACGGCCGCTACTTCGAGATAGCAGGCGTACCGCGCGGCTTGCTGGACGCCTTCTCCTCCCGCAGCCGCGAGGTCGCCAGAGCCGCCGAGCGCTTCCGCGCGAAGTGGGGCCGCGCACCCGAGCGCGGCGAGCTGCGCCAGCTCAAGCTGGAGAACCGCAAAGCCAAGGTGCTCATCACCCGCGCCGACCTACAGCAAGCCTGGAACGACACCGCCGCGCGCTTTGACTTCGCCGGCGAGCAGCCCGGCCGGCTGCCCGGCGCCACCGTCGAGCCCGCGCCAGAGCGTCCGCTTGAGGATCGTGTCGAGCAGCGCCTGACCGAGCGCGCCGCGACCTTCGAGCCAGGCGAGTTCCGGGCGGTCCTGCTGGAGCAGTCCGTCGGCGAGCTCTCACCCGGCGACGCGCTCGACCTCTCAAGGGCGATGATCGCCGAACGCCGTGTCCTCCCCCTGGAGGGCGGCCTGATGACGACGCTTGCCGTGCGTGCGCGCGAGCAGGCAATCGAGCGCTCCTTCACCGCGCTCGCCGGCGGCGGCGGCCGCGACGTTGGCGTCCAGGCTCGCGCGCTCGCCGGCGATCAGATCGCCGAGCGGATCAGCGGACGCCTCAGCGCCGAGCAGGCACACGCCCTGGAGGTCATCACCGGCCCCGAGCGCGCCGCGATCCTCGTCGGACCCGCCGGCACCGGCAAGGGCGTCGTCATCGACGCAGCCGCCAGAGCCGAGCAGCACGTCGGCAACCGGACGCTGGGGATCGCGGTGTCCGGGTCCACCGCGCAGCGCCTCGGCCAGGACAGCCCCGCGCTCGCCGGGCGCACCCTGACCCTCGACGCGCTCGTCTCGCGCGTCGAGCGCGGCCAGCTCGCCGTCGACCAGCACACGACGATCTACTTCGACGAGGCGGGCATGGCCGACACCGACCGCCTCAGCCGGCTCACCGAAGTAGTGGAGCACACCGGGTCAAAGCTCGTGGCGATCGGCGACGCCGCGCAGCTGCCCTCGATCGGCGCCGGAGGCATGTTCGCCCGGCTCTCAGACATCGCCCCGAGCGCCGAACTCTCGAACATCCGCCGCACGCTTGACCGCGACGAACAACGCGCGTGGGCAGACCTCCGCGCGGGCCGTTCAGACCGCGCGATGGCGCACTACCACTCGCGCGGGCAACTGCACATGTCAGACACCCGCGACGAGGCCGTCGAGCAGGCCGCGCAGAACTGGGCGACGCTCACCGAGAACCTCGACCCGAGCGAGGTCGCGCTGATCTCCGACGCCTCAAATCAGGAGATCGGCCGGCTCAACGCCCGCGCCCAGCACTTCCGTGCAGAGCGCGGCGAACTCGGCGATCTCGAAGTCCCGATGCCCGGCGTCCACTACGGCATCCGCCAGGGCGACCGGGTGGCGCTGATCGACCAGCACCGCGAGCCCGGCGTCGAGCGGATCGAGAACGGCAGCCGCGGCGAAGTCCTCGACATCACCCCGGCCGGCGAGGTACTGATCGAGTTCGACGTGACCGGCCGCCGGCGAACCATCACCGGCGATGACCTCGCTCGCGTCAGGCTCGGCTACGCCCAGCACATCCACCGCGCCCAAGGCGCGACCGTCACCCGCACCTTGGTCGTCACCGGCGGCTGGCAGACCAGCAAGGAGCCCGCCTATGTCGAGGCGTCCCGCGCCCGCCAGGGAACCGCCTGGTTCGTCTCGCGCGAGGATCTCGGCGTCGAAGGGCACGACACCGACCGCATCCAGCGGCTCGCCGAGAACATGCGCCGCAGCCACGCCCAAACACCGTCGCTCGCGCACCCCGAACTCGCCGACCGCGACTGGGGCACGAACTTCCACCGCCAGCTCGCGCCGAGCCGCACCAGCCGGATACCGGGGATCGTCCGCGCGATCAACCGGATCGTCAACCCACCAGCACAGGAGCGAACACGATGAGCCAACGAGTCCAAGTCGTCCTATCCGACCCCGTAGCAATCCAGCTCCGCGAGCTCGCCGCGGGCGCCGACACACCACACTCAACACTCGCCGCACAGTTCGTCGGAAACGAAATCGCCCGCGCCATCAAGAACGGCCACGTGCGCCCGCTGCGCACAGCCCCCGTGCTCGCCGACGGCAACAGCGGCGAGCGACCGCCCTGGCTTGAGCCCTACGGCGGCGACCCGGAGTGGCGCCAGCAGATGTGGGGCGCCATCGTCGCCCTGCGCGGCCGCTACCCCGAACAGCTCGAACCGCTGAAAGAGAAATGGTGGACAGACGAATCAACGGTCGAGACGCTCGGGGCGCTCGCCGTCTGGCGAGCAGAGCTCGATGAAACACGCCAGGACCCCCGCGACGAGATCGCGTTCCAAACTCAGCTCAACGACTACTCCCAACTCCTACGCCAAAAGGGTGGCGGCGTCACCAAGGCATGGAAGCCCGGCGCGACCCCGCCAGAGTGGGCCGAGAAGTAGGCGCCGGCTAAGCCAACTGTTACATCTTCGACTCGCTTTGTGTCAGCTTCGTGTCACACCCTCACAACGCGAACCAGAGTGTGTACGGTCGGCTGACAACCGCACATTTTTGGCCCCGGCGACAGCGCTAACTGCCCCGGGGCCGTGACACAAGGAGCTGTTACCTCCCCATGCACAAACACCGTACCCCAGAAGGGTTGGCCGAGCACGCCACGATCGACCGGGCTGTGCTCGAGCTCATGCTCGATCTCGACAGGCAGCGGCCGTGGGCCGAAGACGAGATCGCCCGCACGCTCAGCGTCCCTGGCGATGTCCGCGAAAGCCTGCGGCGTCTGCGCGCCTGCAAGCTCATCCACCGCTGGAACGACCTCGCGGTCGCGGCCCACGCCGCGGTGCGCTTTCACGAGATCACCCAGCCCGCCGACGGCCTCAGCCCCGGCGACGCCAGCGAGCGCCATTGGGACAAGGCCGTCCTTGAAGGTCTGCTCGCGCGCAGCGCCGACGGCGAGGGGCCGCGCAGCGCGCAGCAGACCTACGAGGCGTTCGGCGCGACGAAGCAGAAGAAGCGCCTGCAGATCGACGACGCGCTCGACCGCCTGGAGGGCGCCGGCCTGATCGAACGCCGCGGCGGGCGCTCGATCGCGTCCGAGGTCGCGCGGCGTCTCGACGAACTGCTGACGCTCTGACGCGCCCGCTGGGCCATGCGCGTCAACCAACTGGCCTTGAGCCAGGCTGTCCTCCCCAGCCTGGCCAAGGTCGGCATCCACGAGGTCGAGCAGCTCGCCGAGCACCGCATCGGCGAGCTGCTCCGCCGCCCCGAGTTCAGCAGCGGCGTCGGGCTGCACGAGCTGATCTGCGAGCTGCACCGCCACGGCCTGACACCGTTCTCTCAGCCACGGCGGACACGTCCAGACAGAGCGCGAGCGTGAGATGTTCCGCCTGCGCGCCGCCGAGGGTCTGACGCTGGCGCAGATCGGCGGGCGGTTCGACGTTAGCGGCGCGCGGGTGCGCCAGCTCCTGCAACTGCACTTCGGTCTCGATGGAGTCCCGCCCGCAGCAAGACGGCGAAGGTCCACCAAGCCGCGCCCATCCACCCTCGCCGAACACCGCCGCCTGTACCTGCTCGCGCGAGCCGCGGTGCAGCGCTACTACCACAGGCAATTGACACTGGACAGGACCGCCAGGGCGATCGCGAGTTCCCCCCGCCAGATGCAGCGTGCCTACGCGCGGTTTGGCCAGGACACCTTCCGCAATGACCTCTCTCGCCGACGCATGGAAGTCGGCGCTGAGCTTCTGCGGTCGACCTCGCTGCCGGTGCGCGACGTGGCGCGTCGCGTCGGCTACACCAACCCGTCTCACTTCGCCCGCGCGTTCAGACGCCGATACGGACTCTCGCCCTCGAACCATCGCGCCCGCTCGCGCCAGGCAACGCGCACAGAGACACACGGAGCGTTCGCCGCATGAGCATGCAAGCAACGGCCATCAGTTCCACCGGCATCAGCCGCCAGCAGGCAACACCAGGAAGGAGCGCCGGCCGCGAGCCGATTCTCGTCGTCGAGGCTGACGCAGACTTCGGACGGGCACTCGTCGAGCAGCTCGCCGCCGACGGCCATCCGGCGGAGCTTTCCCGCACGGCCAGCCATGCCGAGATGACGGCAGGCGCCCACCCACCGCGGCTGCTCGTGCTCGGCGAACTCGACACGCGGCGGGGCACCCTTGACCTGCTGGAAACCATCCGCGGGCACCACCCGGAAGCCTCCCGGCGACAGACAACCTCCCCGTGGCCACGAAACCTCCCCGTGATCGTTCTCAGCTCACGCAGGACGGAGCCCGACATGCTGCGCGCGTTCGAGGCAGGCGCAGATGACTTCATAGTCCGCCCGGCGCGCTATCTGGAGCTGCGAGCACGCATCCGCGCGCTACTACGCCGCACCGACGGCGCCAACCAGCAAATCGTGCCGCTGCAGATTGGCCCGTTGACGATCGACGCGGCCGCCCACTCGGTAAGCCTCGCAGGCCGGCCACCTGGAGCTGCGCCGCCAGGAGTACGAGCTGCTGCTGCACCTAGCCACGCGACCCGCGACGAGTCTTCCGCAAGCACGAGCTACTCGAAGCGGTGTGGGGATACCGCTCCCCCGGCACAACACGAACCCTCGACAGCCACGCCAGCCGCCTACGCCGCAAGCTCAGCGCCGCAGGCGAACACTGGATCGTCAACGTGCGCGGCGTCGGCTATCGCTTGGTCTGAGACACCGCACGGATCGGCAGCTTCGGTGCCCGCTCCGCTGCGAGGGGACGCTCCACACCTGCCCGCTCATCTGCCCCACGAATCCACGCTGCCGGCGCCATCGGTGCTCGCGGCGAGCGAATCAACTCTGCGCTGTGCGGGCGGGGCACGCACAGCGGCTGCGGCTCACACGGTTGTAGGAATCGTGAGCAAGGCTGCCACGACCAGTGGCTTCTGCATCCGATCCGCGACCACGCTCGCCCGCCCGTGACGCCTGTCGCGGGAGTGCTGTCGTGGTTGTTGGGTCGGTGGTTGCGTACCCAGTGACTAGAGGCCCTTGTGTTCGGCCATGCGCGCGACGACCTCGGCGAGCACGCGTACCCCCACGTCCTGGGTAGCATCGCGGAGACGGCGAAGCTTGCCTCGCTCATCCTCGGCAGTCTCGTTATCGTCGATCCGCTCGGTGAGCGCCTTGACGAACTCCGAGGCGAACACCTGAGACTCGCCCGCCACAGGCCAACCCGACGCCGCTTGGAGCCCCTTCTCGGTCGCTTGGATGTGTTCTGGCATCTCGTGCCCAAGGAACATCTTGCCGTCGATGAAGCCGAAGTCACGGAGGTAGCGGAGCGCACGGCCCGCAATAAAGGCGTCGGCGGGCGGCGGATCGAGCGCCGCGATCACTTCGTCGGAGCTGACCCAGTCTCGATCGACGAGCAACCCGTATGTGGCCCGTAGGACCGGCTCAACATCGCTCCAGCGCACGGGTCAGCCAAGCAGTCCGAGAACGGCTGCGACGGCCGCGATGGTCCCGGCGACCGCCGCGATCAAGGTCGCCACAAGCACCATGCGCCCGACACGCTCCTGGCGTTCGAGAACCCCGAGCATGCTTTCGAGCGCCGAGGTCTGCCGCTCGCCACGCTCGTCGGTCGCCCTGCGCCACTCCGTGATCGGGGAAAGATCCACCGCTATGGGAGAAACCTCCGGCTCACGCACGGGTTTGACTACGGGCACGTGAGAGGCGAGGAGATCGGTCCGGATGAGATCGAACGCCGGCCGACGGAGGAAGCGAAGAGGCCCGCCGCCGTTGCGGTACTCCTGCACCCGGCGGAGGCGCTTCCCGATCGACTCCCCGAGTACCTTTCCGTCTACGGGCTTCTCGGCCAGATTGTGTTCAGCAATCTCAGAGGTCACGAACCGGCGAACGTCGTCGGTGGGACTGTCCTCGCCGGCGACCGCATACGCAGTGTCTCGCGCCTCATAGACCCACGGCTCGGCACTGCCGGCTTCGATCTCGGCACACCTCGCCTCGTGCTCGGCGCGGGCGGCGAGCAGCGTCTCGCGCAGCTTCGCGACCCGCTCCGGGGGCTCTGCGGTCATGGCGACGATGATAGGGCGACGTTGCGGTGCTGCCACTCACCGGGCTACGTGCCGCCGGGTCATCCTCCCGTACGGCGCGAGATGCTGCGCTGCCAGTCCGAAACCTGGGCTGCTGCGCTCTCCCGACGCGAATCGTGCGACCCTGAGCTTCGGTGATGAAAGGGTCGCCCGCCCAATCAGGCCGGCATCGTCCCCTGATGAAACATGAGGATCGACACAGTGACCGCCCCCACCACCTACTAGAGCGCGAGCTGGCGTACACCGCGTCTCAGATCGAAAGCCATTCAAAGATCTTGTAGCCCGCTTGGACAAGTGGCCCAACCTGCGAGCGCACCGGCTCGCTCCCGCGATGTGCCATTAGGTTGCGAAGCTCGAAGATCTCGCCCAGCTGCTTCCAAAGTTCCTTATCGTCCTCGCGCAAGCTCCGACCTAGCACCGCTGTAGCGATGTGATCGAACAGGTCACTCGCAGGGCGTTGGAAGATACGTGGCTTGTCAAACAAGACCGTTAGGAGTGGCGCCATCTCGTCGGACACCTCTGCCATGAGAACCCGTCGCGCCTTCGACTCGCATGCCATCGCAACGAGCAGAACACCGAGACCAGGCTTCGGGTCCGGTGTCCACAATGTCCAGTACGCAGCCTGCGCCAACAGGATCTCCGGCACTTCCAGTTCGCCGGCGAGCGCAGGCGCAATCCTCTCCGCATCAACCAGCGGATAACCAACAGCCATAGCTGCCGACCTGTTGATCGGAGCGCCAAGAGACACGCTCGCGCCGGTTGCTGTGTCCACCGCCGAGAGAGCAAGTGCGTGTGGAGTCTCGCCAGCGACGCCGCTGGAGGGCTGAGCGAGACGGACGCCGTCTGTCAGGCGGGTTGCTGCGGCCCGCAGGACTTCAACTGCGTCGTTCAAGCTTTGCTGCTCTGTGTCACTGTCGTCTACCACCCAATCCAGCTCGGCGAGGAGGAAGGCCGGGCTCACCCCGGCTGGATTCTCTGCATCGTCCCCCATGCGCCCGACGTAACCCTCCTGAGAAATATCGTCCGACGCGCGCTCGGGAAAGCTGACATGCACCGTGTAGCCCGAAACGTCGGTTGACAGTTGCTTCCCGGCAAGGTCAGGACTTATCCAGCACATGCGGCCGACCGTTTGGGTCTCACCCACCAAAAATCGCCCGGTGAGCCTGATGGTCTTCATCTTGCGGACATAATCTCATACCGCAAGGACACGGGAATCGTGTTCTCAGTCGGGTGAGCGCCGCCCTGGCCGTCGCCGCGTCAACACCCACGCGCCCAGCGATCCAAACGCAAACGCAGCCGCGATGTCTCTCTGGCGGCGAGCTGCGATGGCTGGCAACTCGGCTGCGGCCGGCACCGAGGCCGCGTCACGGCTACTGGCGTCGTAGGCATTGTGCAGCACGGCTGCCGTCGACCCTTTTGCGGTCCCCTTGGTGTGCAGCGGCGGAACGAGATCGAACAGGACAGCCGCGAACAGCGAGCCGGCGAGCGTGAGCACGATCGTGACGGCGACCAGCCAGTCCTGCCAGGTGCTAAGTGCGTTCGCGTTTAGTACACGAGCACTCGCTTGAAACGGCGCGCTGCTTGACCAGGACAGATGCGTCAAGTCGAGAAGCGACGGACGCGCGGCTTCAACCGATCCGGCGGTAGTGAGAGACCCGGCGTCGAGTTGGACATACTCCTGAAAAGCTCGGCTCCACGATCCGGGAAGGCCCGCAATCCGCCATTCCCCTAGATCGTCTGAGGCCACGCCCGGGAGCGAACCCAGGAGAGGCCAGCGTTGAGAGCTGCGCGGGCCGGCCCAGACATCAGAACGACCGGCTTGCACCACCGCCTCGCCCGCACGACCCGCGATGTCGATGGCGGTTCCAGCGAACGTGGAGGGCACGTGTTCGGGTGAGAAGTGTTCGACGCATCGAGTAGGCGCGAGGGTGAATCGCAGTGCTTGCACCGTCCCAAGTAGGATCGGCTGGCTCCCACTTACGTCGAGGACCTCTGCGTCGCTGACACTCGACAGCGACGTGCCAGCCGGGCCGAGTGTTCGTGTGTCGCTCAGGCGGGCCGCGCCCCCGATCAGCAGGAGGCCGTGAAATGGAGCGACTCCACAAGCGGCAACGGAGTAGGAGAGCAAGGGATGGTTGCCCTGTTCGCCTGGCTGTAGCGCGCGAGCCTGGAGCTGGACCTGTGTCCCCGACACTCTTAGCGTTGGTTGGAGTACAGCGAGCCATCCAGGGAACGGTGTCGATGGTGGCTCGGCGGTGATCGTGCTCGACACCTGCCAGAACATGAGACCGGCGAGTACGCTGAAAGCGGCGATGGCTGCTCGCGCGACGAGCCCCGCCCTAGTCAGCCCGCGCCCAATGTCTAGTACGCGAGGCACGAGGGCGAGTATGACTGAGCCATCCTGTGTTTGACGGAGACTTTGATGCCAGGTTTTCGCTGGCGGAAGGAGAAGTCTGCGGTCATGCCAAGAGCGAGGAAGTATCCCGAGGAGTTGCTGGAGCGCGGCACGCGTCTGGTGTTCGAGTCTGGGCGTCCGATCGCGCATGTCGCGCGTGATCTGGGGCTCCCTCACGAGACGCTGCGTAAGTACGTGCGTCAGGTCGAAGTCGAACGAGGGGCGGCGTAGGGACTCGCCACCGTCGAGGAGCGTGAGGAGATCAGGAAGCTGCGCCGCGAGAACTTCGAGTTGCGCCGGGCGAACGAGATCCTGAAGGCCGCGCGCGTGTTTTTCGCGGGCGAGCTCGATCCAGACCGATCCGAGGTGAGCGCGTTTATCGACGCGCATCGTGGTCGCTTCGGGGTCGGGCCGATCTGCCGGACCTTGGGCGTGTCGGCGTCCGCCTACTACCAGCGCGCATCGCGGGCGACGTTCAGCGAGAGCGCTCGAGGACGAGCGGCTGCTCGCGCGTGATCGCGAGCTACACGAAGACAACTATTTCGCCTACGGCTACAGGCGGATGTGGAAGGCGCTGCTGCGCTCTGGCGAGCAGGTCGGCGCGCTGCCGGGTGCGAGCGGCTGATGCGCCAGAACGGGCTCCAGGGCGCGAAGCGCAGGGGAAAGCCGTGGCGGACCACCAGACCCGACCCTCGGCGATGCGCCAGCCCAGATCTGGTCAAGCGTGACTTTCAGGCCTCCCGGCCGGATGAGTTGTGGTTTGCGGACTTCACGTACCTCAGATGCTGGGAGGGGCTGGTGTTCTTCAGTTTCGTGATCGACGCGTACAGCCGGCAAGATCGTCGGCTGGCAGTTCGCAGCCAACATGCGCACCACGCTCGTCCTCGACGCGCTGCGGATGGCGCTGCACCAGCGCAGCCAGGAGCCGACGTCGCGCTCGTGCATCACACCGACGCCGGCAGCCAATACACCTCGATCGACTACACACAGGACCCTCGATGATCACGGCGTGCTCGGGCTCAATCGGAACGGTCGGTGACGCCTACGACAACGCTCGGGCTGAGAGCTTCGTCGACAGCTTCAAGACCGAGCTGATCGCCGACCGCGTCTGGACACAGCCGCTCACACCTCGAGCTCGCCATCGTTGAGTACGTCGCGTGGTTCAACAACACCCGGCTACACGAAGCCCTCGGGGACCGGCCACCTCGCGACGTCGAGGAACTCTACGCTGTGAAAAGAGAGCCAACCATCCCCATCAAATGAAAGATGGAAACCAAACCAAACGGTCTCCGTCAAACCCGGGGCGGCTCAGACGGCCTTTCCCGACGGCTGGAATGCGCTGCTATCGGGGCGTGGGTAAGCCCAGGGCCGCTTGCCACCGCGATGCGCCCGGACACGCGCTGGCTCGTCATGCTGGTCGAGTACACTGCGACAGAGCAATCTGCCAATCCGATCGAGGAGGCACTATGAGCAGCATTCTGGCCGGCTATTTCCGCGCGCAAGCAGCGTGGCGCGAGCGGAAGATCGCTGAATACCCGAACGATCAGCGCAACGCGGCCTCGGCCGCCGCGCTCCAATCGCTGGCCGACTACGTTGAGCCCATCGACGGCCTGCTGGCTGAACGCCCGTCGGGCGAGCTCTTCATCTCGGCCGTTCCCGAGTTGGAGCGCCACCTGTTCGACATGAGCGGGAGCCTCTCGCTGGGCGAGCGCGCGCAGCGCGCCGTATCGCGTTACGGCTACGGGAGCCCCGTCACCGATAGCTCTCACGAGCGGTTCGTCGAGGATCTCCTCGCGCTGAGCGTCCAGGACCGATTCAACTGGACCGTCGAGCACCCCGATGACCCGGACCCCACCGGCTCGCTCCACCCATTCGAGATCGCCGCAGCGAGAGACGGCGTGTACATGCCGGAGGAGTATTGGCAGCGTCGCGGCCGAGCTACTGTCGCGGAGCGCGAACGGTGGGTCCGTGAAGCGCGCGGCGCGGACCGCGAGTCGGGCGAGGGGCTGGAGTTGCCGACGATGCCCGAGTTCGAGCCCGACGACGCCGCATACGAACGGCTCGGCGCGCTTCTCGTCGACTTGGTGACCGCAGGGGACGACAAGCGCCAGGCCGTGATGAAGGCGCTCTCGCCCGAGGATCGCCGCACTCTGTCAGCGATGGCAGCGACAACCTTGAGAGATGTGTTCGGGGCCAGCGTCGACGACCAGGAAGGCGGCGAGTGATGGCGGGCAAGCGCAGCTACGGGAGCGGCTTGCTGTTTGGCGGGGGACATCCCTGGGCGCCCCGCCTTCGAGGCTCGCGGCCGAGACATGAAACGATGTCGCATGATGGGCGTCAAATTGACACGCCAACCGTTCGACGCCGAGGCCCTTCTTGAGGAACCGTCCCCGACTCGAGCTGCGCATCCTCGAATTCATCGCCGAAGGGTTCGTCCAGTACCGCGAATGGCCGGTGTTTGATTACGTCGCAGGCCACTTCGAGGCGGAGGGCATTAGCGTCTGGAACGAGCTTCGGTCCCTGCCGATCCATCCGCAGGGCTACTACGCCGTCGCCCTTCCGACCAACCGCGAGCCGGACCCAGGTGGCCGTATCGCGCTCACCATGCTCGGCCTCTTCCAGGCCGAAGTTATGGGGAGGGCCCAAACCCATCTTGACCGTCCGTTCCTCTTCGCGCTCGTCACCCTGGCGGCGATCCGGCGTGACACGCCGCGGAGCTACAACGCGCCGCGATCGTTCAAGATCACGAGCGCAGAGCTACTCGAACGATTGGCCGGCGCGCCCGACAGAGAGCTGACGCCGCAGGGCCTCAGGGATCTGTTTGAGCGGGAGCCACCATTCTGGGGAAGCGGGTTCCAGGTCGACGGTGAGGGAGATTGGGAGATGACGATCTCTCCGGCCGTCCTACGGTTCTATGGGGTCAAGGACATCAGGGACTACCTCCGCCGAGTCGTTGAGATGCTCACGCTCCCCGCGTTCGAGGCGGTCCCTGCGGCACCATCACCGCTCGGCCTCGTCGCGGCGGTCGACTATCTCGACACGGTATGGCGCCTCGCGCACGACAAGGCCCCCCACCTGTTCAACCTGCACAGCGCTCAGGCGACCGCGCAGCTCGCCTTCGATGCCAACACGCCGGCCGAGTTCGAATCGCGGATGAGCGCCCTCGGAGACATCCTGCGCAGTTGCAAAGTCCCTAAGGGCTCGTAGAAGAATAACGTTGCAGGTTGTTGTGGGTTTGCGTGGAATGGTTGGTGTGTGGTTGATGAGTGGGGGATCGGTGAGCGGTTTAGGTCGATGGCGCCGGAGTTGAACGAGCGTCAGCGGCGGCTGTGGGCGGCGAGTGAGGCGCGTGCCGCGGGCTTTGGTGGCATCGCTGCGACTGCGCGGGCGACGGGGATATCTGTGCCGACGATCCGTAAGGGCATCGCCCAGCTCGAGTCGGGTGAGCGCCTTGCGCCTGGGCGGGTGCGTCGTGTGGGTGCCGGTCGCAAGCCGTTGTTGGAGAGCGACCCGGAGATCCTGGATGCCATCGAGCGGCTGATTGACGAGGACAGCCGGGGTGATCCTGAGTCGCTTTTGCGGTGGACTGCCAAGAGTGTGCGTCAGGTCGCTGGTGCGCTGCGCGAGACGGGCCACGAGGCGCACTTCACGTCGGTGGCGATGCTTATGAGGTTGCTTGGCTACTCGCTGCAGGCCAACGTCAAGACCAAGGAGGGGTCCTCCCATCCCGACCGCGACGCTCAGTTCCAGCACATCAACCAGGCCGCGAAGGCGGCGGTCGCTGCCGGCTGGCCGGTGATTTCTGTCGATTGCAAGAAGAAGGAGCTGGTCGGTGACTTCAAGAACGGCGGGCGCGAGTGGCATCTGAAGGGCAAGCCAGAGCTCGTGCGCGTCCACGACTTCAAGGACAAGGAGCTCGGCAAGGCGATCCCCTACGGGGTCTATGACCTCAAGCTCGACGAGGGGTATGTCAACGTCGGCATCGACCACGACACCGCCCAGTTCGCGGTCAACTCGATCCGCAGCTGGTGGGAGCACCTCGGAGCCGAGCGCTACCCGAACGCTCCCAGGTTGACGATCACCGCCGACTGCGGCGGCTCCAACGGCAACCGCCCGCGGCTGTGGAAGATCGAGCTGCAGAAGCTCGCCGAGGAAACCCAGATGGAGATCGAGGTCTGCCACTTCCCGCCGGGCACCTCGAAGTGGAACAAGATCGAGCACCGCCTCTTCTCGTTCATCACGATGAACTGGCGCGGCAAGCCACTCGTTTCGCTGGAGACAATCATCAACCTGATCGCCGGAACCACGACCACCACCGGGCTCGAGGTCTACGCCCAGCTCGACGAGGGCACCTACCCCGACAAGATCAAAGTCACAGACGCCGACTTCGAGACAGTCAACATCGACAGCCACAAGTTTCACCCCGAATGGAATTACGTCATCAAGCCCCATGCCCACTGAACCACTGTTCCAGCCGCAGTGACACCTTGAAAGCTTATTTTTCTACACGCCCTAAGACGGATGTTCCTGCGGCCGGCGAGGGTCAAGGCGCCAAGAGCAACAAGGGCCGCGACAAGCCGCTCACTCCGTTGGAAAGGCACCTGGTAGCGCTCCTGCCGGAATCGAGCGGGCGGATCGAAGCGGCGATCGGCACGCTGGGCAATGTGATCGACGTCAGGGACGGCGGCCAGCATTCCGGAGCTCGCGGCAAGGGCGCGGTCGCGCTCGCGGCGCTCGGCGTCGGCTACCCGCCTCGGTCTTGGCCAGACGCCTGGAACACCATCTCAGCCAAGGCGATTGAGGCGCTCGACGCAATCCGCGAAGAGCTCGCCACGCTCTCCCCGTAGGCCCGCCACGGACGGGAGCGGCGGTCTCCGAAGTCAGTCGAATTTGATCTCGGGCGCTACAGAGCGCACGTTGGCCTCGTGCCGCTGCCGGTGTTTCTCGGCCGCGTCCTGCTCGCGCTTGGCCTTCTCGCGGTATTCCACCACCTGCGGGTTGGTCGCGGCGACGGCCAGCTTGAGCGTCTTCGTATGCACGTCGCGAACCTCCTCGATCCTGGTGCCGTTGAGGATGATGTGGCTGCCCCACGGGCTACAGATTACGGCCGCCCACCTTAAGCCCGGCCATAATTTCGCTCAGATAGGGCTGTTTAGCAGGTGGGCCCGCCAGGACTCGAACCTGCGACCTACCGATTATGAGCGAGCCCAGGGCTTTGCGGCTGTCGGCGGCTCCTTCTGCGGCTCGCCCTGTCGCATCCGGTGACGGCTGACACGTGATGTATCCTGGCTGGTGTGGCGCCTTCGGTGCCCGACTGTTTCACACGGTTGCGCCCGGTCCCCGGCCTTTTCAGCCAAGGGGGCCGGGCGCTCACTTCGTCTACGCGCGCCCGCGACGGCTGAGCGCGCTGACGGCGAGCACCACGAGCGGCGCGAGCACCGCCGCGAGCAGACCGTCGAGGTTGCTCAGGCCGACCGGCGGGTGCGCCACCGCGCTGTCTACGAGCACCGCCAGCGAACACAGCGCGAGCGCCACCGCCATGTCCACGTAGGGCGCGGGTGCGCTCTTGCCTCCCAGCCGCCGTATGACCGGTACGAGCGTCACCCAGACACCGATCCCGAGCAGCGCGCCGCCCACCCCGACATCGAAGGGCACGCGTCCCTGGGCGAGCGCCGCAATCGCCGCGCCCGCCCCGCACGCTACGACGCTACAGGCGAGCGCCATCGCGATGATCGCCCCGGCAAGCGGCGCGCGCGCCGCCGCGACGGCGCGGGCGAACTCGCGCGGAGTCCGCACAGGCTCCCCGGTCATCTCGCCGCTCAACGCGAGGTCGAGCATCAGCGCGTCGAAATGGTCGAGTGTGGGATGCTCTCCAAGGTCTGGCTCGTCCTCGGCGAACGGGTCGAAGTCCTCGTATTCGACCGGCGCGAAGGGCCGCTCGCCGACCTCGGCGGCGACCCGGTCGAACACCTCGCTTCGCCGCCGGCGGACCGTCTCGAGCTCGGGATCGTTGTCGGCAAGCAGTTCGCCGAGTAGCTCGGTGCCGGTCCACAGCACCCACAGCAGCACGCATGCCTCGCCGAGTGTGACCGACGGAATCGCGGCGAGCTCTCCCGCGAGCGCACGGGCGTTGGGCTTGCGGCTGCACAGCGCGCCAGCGAGCGCCAGTAGCGGACGGTCAAGACCCGCAGCCTTTGCGCCGCGCATGCGCTCGCGCAGTTCTGGCCACGGCTCGGCGTCGGAGACGCCGACGGTTCCGCGCAACCCCCACGCGCACAGCGCCAGGTGAAGTGGCGCGACGATGCTGCGGCGTGCGCCCGCGGTGCGCGCGGTCACGCTCACCGCCTCGCGCTTGAGCTCAGGCTCGCCTGCCTGCAGCCGCTGGGCGGCCCATGCCGCCAAGCACAGCGCTGCGGCGTCCTCGCCGATCGCCCGGGCGTCCCCGCGCCGACTCCACTCGATGATCGCCTGTAGCGCGCGCGCGCCGAGCTCGCGACTGCCGGGTGGGTGCGCCGCGCCGGCGGCGGCCGCGAGACCCGTCTCCAGCGATCCGTGCAGCCAGCCGTTGCGGCTCGCCTCGAGCGCCGCCGCGTGCGCCTTGGCGTGAAGGAGTGCAGGTGTGACCATCGCCGGCTCCTCGCCTGCACGTGCCTCTACAGGAACCAAGGGCGTCTCTGTAGCTTGTCGCTGAGCGTCGAGGGGTCCCATCGTGCCTGCTCCATGTAGCCGACTAGCTCTGCGAGCTGCTCGCCGTAGAGCAGCGTCACGGGCTTTGAGCGCGAGTTGAAGCCGCGCCAGTTCGCGTGCGCGAGGCGGAACGCCTGTAGCGTCAGGCGCCCGAGCTGCTCGGGGCCGACGGTGCTGCGTCGGTCGAGCTCGAGCAGCAGGGGGCGCCGCGAAGGGCCGTATTTGGTTTCGCCCTCGCTCTGCAGCAGCGCGCGCCGCTCGCCCAGGCGCACACACAGGCCCTTCGGCGGCGCGTAGGTGTCGACGCTCGTGTTGATGAACTCGAACAGCGAGGTGTCGTCGATCCGCAGGAACGCCACCGGGAGCGAGGCGTGCGCGCTGCGCTCCAGTGCAGCGCGTGCCGCCTCGACCTCCGTTCCGCCGGTCCGCTTGGCGAGGTGGATGATGATCCGCTGCGGCTCCTCGTCTACGGAACGCTCGGCTTCCAGCGCGTGCGTGATCGCCTCAGTCAGCCGCTCGCGGTAGGAGCTCTCGTCGGCCGCCGGCGTGAACGAGGCCGTGTCGAGGTACGCACCGTTGTGGATGAACGCGACGGCATAGCCGAAGATCCGCCGCCGCTCGCTGCCGTGGGCGACCTCCGCGCGTCCGATTCCGATCACGAGGTCGCCCTCGTCCTCGCGCGCGTCGACGACCCACGGGATGCCGCCGAGCTTCGCAAAGGACGCGAGCGCGATGTTCGCGAGCGACCAGCCGAGCTGACGCTGATCGTTCAGCAGCTCGGACGTCACCATCTGGCTGGGGATCGCGCGGCTGGCGAAGAACGACTTCGCCGCGTAGTACGGCGTCTCGAGCTCCCACGGGTCGCTGCCGGGCACGACGACGATCGCGAGATCGGGGTCTTCGCGGCCCGGCGCCTGCGCCCACTCGCGCAGCTCGCGCTCGTACGCCTCGCGCATCTCGGGGATGCTCATTGCCCCGATCTGGAGCTCGTGTTCGGCGAGGTTCGCGGCGAACTGGTCGGGCAAGCCGAACAGTTGCGCGAAGCCTGGGTAGGTGCCGGCACCGCCGAGCAGCTTCTGCGAGAGCGCCTGTGCCTGTGCCGCGAGCGCCGTGGGGTACACCAGCAGCAGTCGTGGGCTCTCGCCCTCGAGCGCTCCCAGCGAGTAGGCGCCGTGCTGGCGCAGGCCGATGAACGGGTGGGTGTGGGCGCGGCTCGGTACGGCGGGGTCAAAGCGCAGCCGTGGCGCGCGCATGGTGGCGCCGATCTCCGGCCAATAGGTCACGCGGTCTCCCGCACACGGATCTCCAGTGGCGTAGTGTCGATCCTCGCCTTGCTGTTGTTCGGCAGCGTGAGCTCGCGGCCGAACTGCTCGATCAGTCCTTCGGTGCGCCTGTAGCGCTCCTTCACGGCGTAGCGGTTGAACGTCTCGCGGTTTGACATCAGCGTGCCGCTGGCGACCAGCACGCTCTTGTATATGTCCCGCGCCTCGTTGGGTCTCGTGGCCGTCAGGAAGCGGTTCACGAGCGCCGGGCGCGCGACGAGCCCGTAGTCGCTCGCCTGGACGTGCACTTCGGCCTGGTGGCGGGTCGCGGCAAGCAGCAACTCCCCGCCGTGCACGCGCTCGATCCGTGCTCGCCTCGGCCCGCTGCCGCTCAGGCGCACGGCCGTCTCGCCGGAGGCGAACGGTGCGTAGCGCGCATCCGCCAGCGTGCCGTCCATCCGCCAGCGGGTGGAGGCGCTCATCACCGCGAGCAGCGTCGGCTCGTGCACGCCCTCGTGGGTGATCCTGACCTTCAGCACATCCTCGACGATGACCGGTCCGGCCTGCTTGCCTGCATCGGGCGGGGTGGCGTTGAACTCGTGCATGACGAACCAGCTGTCCCAGCGCAGGCTGCGGGCGCGTGCGACCAGGCTCTCGCGTACCGCAAAGGCGTGCAGATCGGGCTGCTCGTGCAGGTCGACTTGGCGGCGTTCGCTCTCTCCGGCTGGCTCGCTGACCGCCCATGCGCTGCCGTCCGCGAGCCAGACCGGTACGCCAAGGCGCCGGCGTATCTCGGCACGGCTGCTGTTGCCTGGCGCGAGCCGGACACACCAGAACGTTTGGGCGCGCGCGAGATCGAGCGGGTAGGCGTTCAGGTAGAAGGCGACGTCCGCGAGCGGCACTGCTCATCTACCCGTCTGCACTCGAGGCGGCCTCGCCGCGTTTCGCGCGAGCCGAATGTCGTCTCGTGTTCGGGCGTTCGGCAGCGCCCGGTGGATCTGCCGCGCACGGCGTGCGGACGGCCGGCCCTGTGTGGCGCGCTGAGCGCATGTAGCTTGCCTACGCTCGGTCATCGGGCGCCATCGTAGTCGTGTACGCGGATGCTGCGGGCGGTCCCGTGATGGTCCGGCGGTCACCGGCCGCTACCTATCTCAATGGTCATTTCCCTCACGCTTAGGCTCCTCCGTCGCAGACACTACCGGCCAATCCGTGGCCCAATCCGCGTGGGGCGTCACATCCGCTTCGCCCGCCAGACGCTCGACGACTGGCTCGCTGAGCAGCGCAAGCTGCAGCACGTACCATCCGTGAAGGCCCCGATGCGGCGCTAGGGAACTCAGCGACACATTCTCAGCCACTGGAATATGCCGCGTTTGCGGGCGATTCGACAGGGTTGGGCAAACGCGCGGCCCATTCGCTCAAACCATCAACCCCGCCGCGACGCGCCGTAGCTAAGCTCGACTGGCGAATGAAAAACACCGCTCAGCAGCTATTCAACACATGGGTCCAGCATGCCGGCCGGAGCCGGCAAACCTTGGAAATCGCTGAACCGCATGTACTCAGGGCGCTACGCGAGCTCTGCAGCGAGGATGTCGAGCCGCACCCCGCTGGCTTTGGAGATGCCGAGGGGCTCCCGAACCTACTGCTCGTGGGTGCGAAGCCGCTCGGCATCCTGGACGCTGCTGTGTCTGGTGACGGGGAGGAGCCCGTCATCACGATGGAGCTGCTGCCGGTCTGTGACGTGCCGTTCAACGCTCGCATCGTCGAGTCATGGTCAGCTGGGGCACAAGGGCATCGGTACAGAGAGCGTGTCTGGACATTCGAGTGGGAAGGCCCGCCGCACCACACGCGCGAGATCAAATACTGCCTTGACGTCCGCGACGCTGACCTGCGCGCGGAGCCCGCGCTCTTGCTTGCACGGCGCGCAGGCTGGCCCCTGCCATCGACCGTGATCGCACCCGACTAGGAGGCTAGGAACAGCTCGGCTTGCTGTTCCGCAGCAGCCGACGCTGCTCGCCAAGCCCAAGGCAGAGGCCGCAGCGGTGCAAAGGTTGGGCCGACGCCGCCCAGGGCCGAAGCGGCGCACGTACTCCGGCCTTTCAGTGCTCCCAAAAGAGAGCCTCGCTCGCTGGAGTCCCGGCTCGTAGCTGATCCAAGCAGCGCAGGTGGAGCCCCTGCCGGTCGAGAAAGCCATCGGTAACGTCTTCATCGGCCAGCAGGAAGTTCACGGCCGGATCGAGTGCAAAATAGGCCAGCGTGACCGCGAAATGAGCGACTTCGTCCACGATGCTCGTCACGAGCGGGCCACCGTGCATAAGCGCGTTCCTCGCCCGGCGAAGCCGCGCATTTTTGTCGCCGAACTCGCGTGCGAACTCATCGATCCACCGCCTGGCGGCCAGCGGCGTCGCCGTGCGCTGCTGTAGCGCTCGGAGTCTCATCCACGCGGCAGAGTTGTCAGGAGCAGCCTCGATAAGTTCGTCGAGGTGCTCGAGGATCGCCTTCAAGTTGACGGTCGGTAGGAAGACCGCCCGCGTGTGGGGATGCCGGCCTGCGGCGGTCTCGATCAGGGACGTAAGGCCGTGTTGGCCTCGGGTCGCCGCGTCTAGCTCTCGATAGCTCTTGAGCACTGCGTGCCTGATCTGCTCATAGATCCAGTTCGGCTTCAAGAACTCAGTCACGAAACGAGCCGGTGATGCCACGCCAGCCCATCCGCAGACCTGCTCGACAACGCGGTCACAGAGGACGAGCCGTGCTGGGTTATCGCGCGCCTCGGCCTGTCGAAGCCAAACAAGTAGCCGCCCCGCGATTCGTAGCTCGGGACTGCTTAGCGGCAGGTGCCGGCCAAGCGCCTCAGCATTCTCAGAAAGCTGGAAGCCAGTCACGTCGTGTGGGAGCTGTTCCTCGGCCCTCTCTCGGTTGAACATCGGAGCGCTGGTACTGGCGGCGTGGTCAGCTACGTAGTAGCTGTCGCTAAGGACCCATATGTCGTGATGGTTCGACCCGAGTGACCCAAACGCGACAATGAACTCGGCCGTTTCACGTGCGGCCGAGAGAAGCCGCGTCGGTGGCATTTCCTCAAGCTCTATCCGCAGATAGACACGCGGATCACCATGAACCTCGTAGTCGCCCTGGGTTACCTCGTCGGGATCGTGAGCCCCGAGCCAGAGCGCCAAGTGCAAACGTGCATCTCCCTGAGCCTCAGCGGGCAGCCGCTGGTCAGGGTGTGGCTCATGGATCATTGATCGGAGGAAGTCGTGCTGGTAGAGCGTGACGGCCGGCCCGAGCGGGAGCGTTGGCGGCGAATAAAGGTCGGCCTGGAGATACTCGAGCCAGACGACGCCCCGCGAGTGACGAGGAGGCTGCTGGAGCAGCTGCTCGGATAGGTCCAGTCGATCCTGAGCACTTGCGCCAGCGGGAATGTTCAGCCTGTCGGGCAGCATTTCGCCTCGAACCCGTGCGATCTCCCATGCGCTGTCAGCCAGGATCTCGCGAGCTCTCTTGAGTAGGTCGGACCCATCGTGGCCGTGCAGGTCAGCGAGATCACGAAGCGCGCCGATGCCACAATCGGCGCGTTCAGGGTCATCGACCGACCACGACGCGAGTCGCCTCCAACCCGAGACGAGCAATCGAACCTCGAGAAGGTTTCCACGCACGTCGCGGCTTATGTGGCGTAGCCGACGACGCAGCGCCTCATCAGGTTCGCTCTCGCGACGGAAGAGCCTACGCATGTCAAGCAAGTCGCGCCGGCATTCGTCCAGTTGCTCCTGCTGCGGCGCGTCGCTCAGCGTCACGATCATCCGCAGCCGATCGGCGACGTCATCGAGCAGGGTCTTCCAGTGACTCGGCTCGCCGCGGCGCCACTGCCGATCATCGGCGAGCCACTCGTCAAGCTCGTCGAGCGCCGGACCCAGCTCGCGTTTCGTCGGGTATGTTCCCTCACGGCTGCGCTGAAGGGCGGCTCGGAGAGCCTCCACCGTCACCCCGGTGTCCCCGTTCGATGGCCCGTTCATGCCGCGTGATCGTAGTCCGAGGCCCGGGTCGACATTCGTGTAGGCCCATTCTGTGGCCCACCGACGCCGACAGTAGCACCCACCGGCCGGCCGGGATTATGACCCCCGCTACCGCCGCGGCTGCTCAGCGAGCCATTCGTCGAGCATGGGTCGCGTGAAGCGGATGTGCCGGCCGACCCGATGGCAGGGCAAGCGGCCGGTCCTCACGGCCTCGTAAACCCAGCTCGTCCTGACGTTGAGATACCAAGCGGCCTGATCTGGGCGAAGCAGCCGGTCCTGCTGCAGCGGAGCCTCTGTTGTTGGTGTTGTTGCTTCCATGCGGATATAGACCCCAACGCGGCCGAACCGGCCAACGGATTCTTCCGTCGAACGCTCGGCCCGCCTCACGACCTGGCGTGCCAGCACGCCGCCGGAGACGCCCCAAAAGCAAGCCCCGGCGACCGCCGGACGACCGCTGGGGAACGATGCAGGGAACGATGCCCTGCCGTCGCAACCTCGTGGTAGGCTTGCTTTTGCTGCGTTTGCAGGTGTTTTGGAAGTGGGCCCGGCGGGACTCGAACCCGCGACCTACCGATTATGAGTCGTGAAATGGGTATGAGCGAGCATGCGGTGGTGATCGCCGGAGGCGGTCCGACGGGGATGATGCTGGCGGCCGAGTTGGCGTTGGCGCAGGTCGACGTGGCGGTCATCGAGCGGCGTCCGGATCACGTGCTCGTCGGCTCACGGGCCGGCGGTTTTCACGCGCGCACGATCGAGGTGCTGGATCAGCGTGGGGTCGCCGATCGGTTCCTGGCGGATGGTCAGGTGGCGCAGGCCTCGATGATCGGCACGACCGTGCTGGACATGAGCGATTTCCCCACTCGTCATCCGTATTCGCTGGGGATCTGGCAGAACCAGATCGAGCGGATCCTGGCCGCGTGGATCGCCGAGCTGCCGGTGCAGGTCTATTACGGCTGTGAGGTGACGGGCTTCGCGCAGGACGACACCGGCGTCGAGGTCGAGCTGGGCGATGGCCAGTCGCTGCGGGCGCGGTATCTCGTCGGCTGCGACGGAGGACGCAGCGTCATCCGTAGAGCGGCCGGCATCGAGTTCCCCGGGTGGGATCCAACGAAGAGCAACCTGATCGCCGAGGTCGAGGTGAGCGAGGAGCCGGAGTTGGGCATGCGGCGCGACGCCGTCGGCGTCCACGCCATCGGCCGGTTGGAGTACGAGATTCGCGACGGCAAGGTGGTCTACAAGGATGGTGGGCCGGTGCGGGTGATGGTGACCGAGCAGCAGCTCGGGCCCAGCAGCGAGCCCACCATGCAAGATCTCAGCGAGGCGCTGATCACCGTGTACGGCACCGACTTCGGAATCCACAATCCCACATGGATCTCGAGGTTCACCGATATGACGCGTCAGGCAGCGACCTACCGCGCTGGACGGGTCCTACTCGCCGGCGACTCGGCGCACGTGCACTATCCGGCGGGCGGACAGGGCCTCAGCCTCGGTGTGCAGGATGCGGTCAATCTGGGCTGGAAGCTGGCTCAGGTGGTCAACGGGACCTCGCCGGAGAGCCTGCTGGACACCTATCAGGACGAGCGCCACCCGGTCGCTGCCCGCGCGCTCAAGCACACGATGGCTCAGACCGTGCTCCAACGCCAGGACGAGCGCTCGAAGGCCGTGGCCGACGTGGTGTCGGAGCTGGCGATGATGGACGAGCCTCGCAAGCGACTTGTGGGGATCGTGTCCGGGCTGGACATTCACTACGACCTCGGCGAGGGCCATCCCCTGCTCGGACGCCGCATGCCCGACCTGGACCTCGTGACCGCCGACGGCCCGCTACGGCTCTTCGAGCTGCTGCACGACGCCAGGCCGGTGCTGCTCAACCTCGGTGAGGCCGGCGGCTTTGACATCGCTCCATGGGCTGACCGGGTCAAGCTGATCGATGCGGAATACGCCGGCCCGTGGGAGCTTCCGGTGCTCGGCGCGGTCACCGCTCCCACCGCCGTGCTGATCCGGCCCGACGGATACGTCGCCTGGGTTGGAGCGCCAGCCGACCCTGGGCTGCCCGACGCGCTGAGCACCTGGGTCGGAGCGCCTACCACGGCGTAGTGCGGCCTCGATTGCTGGCGGAGGGCTCGCCGAGGCCGCGGCATGGATGCCATGGCCAAGGCATGCCAAAACGCCTATTAACGATGAAATAGTGCAGTACGAACCCAGATAGGTAGTATGCAACAGCGGTACATAATCGCTAAACGCTATATTGGTGCGTGTGGACACCAATACAGGCATCCTGATGCGCGATCTCCCCGACGTATTGATCTCCCGCGGGCGATACAGCGCTTCTACTGTCGAGATCGGTGAGCTAACCGGCCTCAGCGCGGCCGCTGTCGCCAGCGGCCTGCAGCGCCTGCGCCGGCACCAGCGCGTGTTCTCCCCTGCTCGGGGGCTGTATGTCGTGATCCCGCCCGAGTACCGCTCATGGGGCGTCACGCCCGCCGAATGGTTCATCGACGATCTCATGCGCCACCTCGGACGCCGTTACTACGTAGCACTACTCTCCGCCGCCGCGCACCACGGCGCCTCCCATCAGGCGCCGCAGGTCTTCCAGGTCATGACCGACGGGCGCGTGCTCAACAGGGATATTGAGCGGGTGCGGCTGCGCTTCTACGACAGCCAGCATGTCGCAAATACGCCTACCAACACCGTCATCGTCCACACCGGGCAGATGCTCGTGTCATCGCGCGAGGCCACCGTCGTCGACCTCATCCGTGAGCCGCTTGCCAGCGGCGGACTGAACAACATCGCAACCATCCTTCGCGAGATCGGCCAGCTCGACGGATCCAAACTCGCCACGCTTGCCGCACGCCACGGGCGCACGCTCGCGCGCCGTACCGGATGGATGACCGCGCACTACGGCAGCTGCGACGACCTCGCGCCATTGCAGCTCGCCGCGCGACTCGAGCTCGGCGAGCCCGCGTTGCTCTCCGCCTACGGGCCACGGCGCGGACGAACCGACCGCAACTGGGCGCTGCGTATCAACACAACCGTAGAACCCGACCTGTGATCGCCCAGGCACACCTGAACCACTGGGCCACCAGCGCGCCGTGGCCAGTGCCCGCACAGATCGAGCAGGACCTCGTACTCTCACGCCTCATCGTCGAGATCGCGCAGCACGAGCTGCTCGGCAGCGAGCTCGCGCTACGCGGCGGCACCTGCCTGCACAAGCTCCACCTCCCCCAACCGCTGCGCTACTCCGAAGATCTCGACTACGTTCGGCGCACCCACTCCGGCATCAAGCCGTACCTCACCGCGCTACGCGAGGTCGCCACCAGCGTCGGGCTCGCCGAGCACGGCAGCCGCCAAAGCGGACAAATGGTGCACATCGTCTTCGACGCAGCAGCCACGGCCAGCAACCAACGCATCCGCGTGAAGATCGAGACCAACATCACCGAGACCGAGCCGTTCCTCCCACGCATCACTCTCCCCTACGCCGTCCAATCCCCATGGTGGTCAGGAGCCGCCGATGTCAGCACGTTCCAGCTCGAGGAGCTCATGGCCACCAAGCTCCGTGCGCTCTACCAACGCCGCAAGGGCCGCGACCTTTTCGACCTCTCGCACGTGTTGAGCAAACCGGACGTCGACCCGAAGCTCATTGCCGACGGGCTCGCGCACTATATGAGCGAGGCCGCATTTGGGTATCGCGAGTTCTCCGCCAACCTCGCAGCCAAGATCCAACACCACGAGTTCCTCTCCGACATCGACCAGCTCACTGCTCAGACCCCCGAGCGCTACCACGCCGAGGCCGCAGCCGATCTCACAATCGAGCGCCTGGGGAGCCTGCTACCCGGCGCACCCGAGCTCGAGCTGATCATGGACGGGCAGTGGAGGGCCACAACCTAAGAGAGAAGCTCGGCGAAGCGCTCGAGGCGTGTCAGCACGGGGTCGAGGTTCCCGGCTTCAAGCGCGCGGCCTCTCTACGTCCCTTGCGGGTTTTCCCCGAGCTCGCGTGCGGAGCTCGCCGGATGCGACCTGACCGAGCGGCCGCGAGCCTGTGAGCATGAAGTCCCTCCGGCTTACCGTCGCTTTCGTAGCGCTTTCCACGCTCGCGTCGCGTACAGGCATGTTTCCGATGGAGCCTGGCTCGCTGGTGATGGAACGCAAGATGCTGCTTGGGATCAAGCGACGCGCCGAGCAACTCGCCAGGCGATGAGCTGCGGCGTCGACCTGTACTGGCTGCCGCTTGGTGCAGGCGGCCACTTCGTCCGCTTGAACGGTCGCGTCTACGAGGCATTTGACGCGGCAATCCACCATCGCAGCCGGTACGACCTCTACCACTCAGCCCTTGAGGTACACACCCCAGCGGCCCGGTATGTGATCGAGCAGACCGCAGTGCCGGACGGTCGCGGCGACCGTCGAGGCGTGGTTGCTGAGGGTGCCGTCGGTAGCCGGTGGGCGGCGCGCTTGCGCATCTTCCGCTATGAGATCCGGCGTTGGCGCGACGGCGTGATCCCAGACCTCAGCGAGGCAGTCGAAAGCCCGCGTCGCCTCACGGCCGATCCCAGCGTCGCGCAGCGACTGCTCGATCTCGTCCCGTCGGTTCCGACGCACGTGTGGAGTCGCGACGAAGTGCACGCGGGCGAAATGTGGAACTCCAACTCGATCATCGCGTGGGTGATCGTCTCGGCCGGACTGGACGTAGCGCAGGCGCGGCTCCCTGTGCGGGGGCGCGCGCCCGGATGGCAAGCGGGGATCGTTGTCGCGTCACGAGCTGAGCAGTTCGTGTAGGCGTTGGCGTCCGGGTTGCCGGCCGCGCGAGAGAGCCGGGCACGACCCTGCAGAGCTCCAGCCGAGATCTGTTTGTGCCAATAAAATGAGTTTGAAGTCCTTAAATGCATTTTAATTGATACAGATGCCCAAGCGTCAGCACGCATACCCCCCAACGGTTCACGAGGCAGCCGAGCTACTTGGCGCCGAGATCAGGCACGCGCGGATCGCGCGGCGCTGGACAGTACGCGAACTTGCCGAGCGCGCCGGCATCAGCGCCACCACGCTGCAGAAGGTGGAACGGGGCAACCCCAGCGTCTCGTTGGGGACGGCGTTCGACGCGGCCACACTCGTTGGGGTGCCGCTCTTCTACACCGACGGCTCGCGCTTGGCGGACGAGGCCGCACGCCTGCGGCGCCCGACGCTGCTGCCACGCGCGGTGCGCCACCCGAAGCGAGAGCTGGACAATGAGTTCTGAACCGTCAGGCGAGGCGTTCGTGTGGATCTGGCTGCCGGGCGCGTCAGAGCCCGTGGTGGCCGGCCGCCTCGAGGAGGCGGGCGGCGAAGCCACCTTCGTCTACGGACGGAGCTACCTCCAGCGACCTGAGGCCAGATCGCTCTATTCGCCTGAGCTGCCGCTGGTCGACCAACGCATCTTCGACAGGCTCCCCGAGACCGACGAGCGGCGGAATATGGTCTCAGCATTGACGATGCTTGGTCTCAACGAGCTCGCCGCCAGGCACGCCAGCTATGCCGACTTGGCCCAGATCGTGCGGGCCAGCTTTGTGGATCCCAGTTCGACCCTGCGCGAGCTGTTCGCTCGGATCACCTTCAACATCCTGGTCGGCAACACGGACGATCACGCCCGCAACCATGCAGCGTTCTGGGACGGGCAGATGCTTACGCTCACCCCCGCGTATGACATCTGCCCGCAGGTACGCAATACCGGGCGCGCAACGCAGGCGATGATCATCGGAGAGACCGCGGAGCCATTCAAGGAGAGCCAGGTCGCCGGCTGCGTCGAGCGAGCGCACATCTACCAGCTGAGCAAGGGCGAGGCGACGGCCATCGTCGATCATCAGATCGACGTGATCAAACGAGACTGGGCCGAGGTCTGCGAACAGGCAGAGCTCTCAGAGACCGGCCGCAGCTACTTTTGGAAACGCCAGTTCCTGAACGACTACGCACTGGAGGGGTGGCCGCAGTCCACCCTCGGCTGAGAATCGAGTAGCGCGCTGCTGAGCGAGTCTGGGCTGGCGTTGGGGCGTCGGCAAGGTTTCCGGCGCGAGCACGGGCCAAGCAAGCGTTCGCCCGGTAAAGTTAGGTTCTGCCTATGCGGGAGCGTGCACGGATCGCACGAAGGCCACGCAGCTCTGGCGTCGTCCGAGCTCGAAGCCTGTTCGGCGTCCACGATGCGGCGGCGCAGACGGGCACGCCTGTCGAGGAGCTGTTGGGCGAGCTGAGCGAGCGCTCACGAGCGCTCACGCGTCGGGAGCTGCTCGTTGCAGGCGCCGGCGTGGCATCCACGGCGCTCGTTTGCGACCCCGCTCTCGGCCTCGCCCGCTCCCTCACGAGCCGCTCGGCGCCGCGGATCGCGATCGTGGGCGGCGGCCTGGCCGGCCTCACGTGCGCCTACCGGCTCTGGAAAGCGACCCCCGGACGTCCGCTGGCGAGCACCGTGTACGAGGCCAACCCGGAGCGTGCGGGGGGACGCTGCTGGACGCTTCGCGGCTACTTCGACGCCGGCCTCTCGACAGAGCACGGCGGCGCATTTCTGAACAGCAACCAGCGCGCCGTGCGCCACCTGGCGCACGAGCTGGGCCTGCAGCAGGAGGAAGTCGACGGAGGCGAACTGCGCAGCGGCGAAGCCGTGTATCTGATCGACGGACAGCCTTACACGTTCGCCGAGGCCAGCAGCGACTGGAAGCACTTCGGCTACGCGGTCTTCGAGCACGCGCGACGGGCCAGCGAAACCCGAGTGGGCGCAGCGGCACTCGATGCGCAGTCGGTCACGGAGTGGCTCGAAGGCACCGAGATCGGGACGTCGAGCAGGTTTGGCAAGCTGATGCTCGCCGACGCGGTGACCGAGAACGGCGGCGATCCGGAAGCAATGTCGGCGCTGGACCTGGTGGAACTGGTGACGCCGACGCGCTCGCATCTGAACCCGGCCGGCGATGACGAGCGCTTCCACATCGTCGGCGGCAACGATCAGCTGGTGAGCGGCATGCTCGAACGGCTCCCGCCCGGCACGCTGCGCCTCGGAGAGCGCCTGATCTCACTGCGCTCGAACAGCGACGGGAGCTTGACGCTCGCGTTCGACTCGGGAGCGTCCACGAGCACGATCAGAGCAGACGTGGTCGTGCTGGCGCTGCCGTTCACGATGCTGCGCCAGGTCGATCTGTCGCAGTCGGGGCTCTCGGCCGCGAAGCTGCACGCCATAGACACGTTCGCGATGGGCTCAAACGCGAAGATCCATGTCGAACTCGAGCGCAAGGTCTGGCCTGAGCTCGGCTACAGCGGCGTGGCCTACAGCGAATGGGACGGCTTCTGCTGCGCCTGGGACGACTCTGTGCCCCTGGGAGCCGACGCAAGCCCTGCGCTGTACGTCGGCTTCCCCGGAGGACGCACAGGGCTGAGCGGTCTGAGCGGTGCTGCGCATGGGCCAGCGCCGGCAGGCGATGTCAGCTGGCTGTTGGCTCAACTGGAGCAGCTCTTTCCGGGCATCACCGCTACGTACACAGGTCGCGCCTATGAGGATCACTGGGCGCTCGACCCGTACACGCTGGGCGCCTATTCCTACCTGGGAGTCGGCCAGGCAACGAGCTACGGACGGCTGGCAGCACTGGCAGAAGGGGCCGTGCACTTCGCGGGAGAGCACACGTCGATCGAAAACGAGGGCTTCCTCGACGGCGCGGTGGAAAGCGGCGAGCGCGCAGCGCGGGAGATCGTGCGCTCGCTGTGAGCGCCACTCCCCTCGCTCGGACGCCCCCATGATCCCCTCGCGGTGCTTGCCCGGCGGCGGGCTCAAGCCGAGGACTGAGTAGCTACGCCAACCCACGCGCCCTGAGCGTGGTCCCACGTTCCAGCGGCGCTCCCGTCGAGCAGCGGGTTGAGGAACGGTCGAACCACGGCCAGTGCTCCATCGAGCTCCCTCGCCACTGCCAACAACGAGCGCCCTGCCTCCGCCCGATATCCCTCCTCCCACATTTGGCGATCGGGCACATCGAATCGGTCTGGCAACACGAGGCCGCGGCGGCGCACCTCCGATGTGAGCGCCGCTCTCTGCGCTGTCGCGTCGACGCTCGCTGCTCTCGCTATCGCGACGAGGTCCACCAGGTCGCGGAACCTGGTCGACGGCATCCCGCTGGCACCGTGCCGCTCGATTGTCGCGGCCACCTTGTCGGCGACGTGATCGACGAGAGGATAAGCGCGGTAGCCGCCTTGCTTGATGTCGACCATGTCCACGAGGGCGAGCGCCGGAACATCCTCTGGCTCGCCGGTCATTCGCAGATCTGACCCAACCAGATCGACGTGAAACCGCGCCCACTGGGTATCTCCAACGTATGCGATCACCGGCAGTCGTAGACCAGCCGCGCCGTCCGCCACCGACCCACGAGTCCCAACATCAAAGCGAAACCAGTCGCCCACGTCCCTTTTGGCTGCCGCTCGCAGATCGGACTCTGCCGCCTCCGTCGCCGTCGCCCGGTAGACGTCCACATCCAACGATGCCCTTACCCCGATATCTCGTGCGAGGAGCGCGACGGCACCCTTCACTATCCATCCGTCATCCGCGAGGTAAAGACGCTCGAGCAACCGGTCGTATGCCAACTGTCGCTGAAGCTGCTGCGGCTCCCACGGCCCGTCCTTCGCCAGCGCCCGCAATCTGGCTTTCAGTGCCTCGCGAAACGCAGCAGCCGTCTTGTAAGCCCTCACGCTGCGCTCTCCACGATCAAACCATCAGGCACTCCGATCGTGGCTGCCTCTCGACGGATATGAGCTCGCGCTTCAGACATCCAGCGGTTCGTCGCTGGATCGCTCACGAGGTCAAGCATCCACTGAAGCAGTGCGAGGCCATCCCCTTTGCGCAGCCCGAAGCGCGCGGCGTGAGGCGCCAGAGCATCGACGACGGAACCCGGCTGCTCGTTCTCTCCCCGCAGCGCGTCGCTCACAACATGGGCCACCGCCGTTGGGTCCTCACGGTCGTACAGGAGATCCGAAGCGATGCGGGCCGGCCTCGTGACGGGTAGCCCGCGCAGCACGATCCACTCCTCAGGCCCGAGATGGCGCCGATGAATCCTCACGTCGCTACGCCGCGATTGGCGGCGGTGATCCACTGTGAAGTCGTGCTGGTCTTCCGGCAGATGCCCCAGCCCGTACATGTCTGCCGCCGATCTGTGCGAGACGACCCCGTCAGAGGAGCCGCGTTCCCATCCCGTCGCCGCCGGCGCGAGCTGGAGCCACGCAGCGCGGAGCTCGAGATGATCTGGTTCGGGTGCTCCAGCCATGCGGTACACGCCGTGTGCAACCCGTCGCATGACTGCCCCATCCACCGTGAGGCGGTCGATCGTGGTCTGCCCAACACCAGCGTTGAGGGCTTGCCGTCGGGTTACGAGCCCCCACTGATCCTCGGCGATCTCGCTTAGACGCCCAAGTGCAGGATAGCTTGACATGGCTGCATTGTACCCCACTTTTGGTGTATTTTGAAGCCTCTCAATGCATATGCTACTTCTTTATACCCCGTAAACAGTGTATTTTGCGGTATCGAATGGCAGCCCGGCAGCGTTCTGGTGGAGCTGGCAGACGAACCTCATAGCCTCGTCGTCACGCAGACAGACTTGGAGCCCGCGTGTCAATTGAGGATCGTGATCAGTGCGGCCTGGAGGCCCGCTCTGGATGCTCCCAGACGCCGAAGCGATCGACGCTGGCAAATCGCAGCTTTGCGAGCTGCTTGGCGGTCAGCGTCAGCGGCTTGCGGTAGAGGTGTGGCGCGCCCTTGCCGATCTCGACGTAGGTCGCTGCCACTCCGCCGCCAGCCCTGGCGGTCAGGCGCACGACGAACAGGCGTCCGTGGCGGGTTACGTGTGCGGTCGTATGCGGCCGGCGACGGGCCCGGGTCGCCTTGAGCGGCTTGCCGTTGCGCGTGACGGGACCGCTCGCCGGCAGCGAAAGCGTGCCGTTGACGGGGCCGAAGTATTCAGGCGGGCCTGCGCTCCCGGCGCCTTCCTTGCCGGTGCTGGTGAGCGAGCGCGCTTTCGCGGTTATCCCCTTGCCTGTCAGCTGCAAGGTGACCGGGTGTCGGCTGTCTGTGACGACGATCGTCTGGTCTGCGTGGGCGATGACCTGGACGAGTTCCTGTGCGCTTGCCTGGGCCAGCGTCAGCGAAGTGCCCGCCGGCGTGATGACCCTCGCTGTCTCGCCGGCGACCGACGAGGCGTGCGGCGCGGTCGCGGTCTTCGTCGTGTTGATGATTTCGACTTCCTTGTCGTGGTAGCCACAGTGTTCGGCGCCGGTCACGGCCTTCCCCTGCAGCAGGAACCCTTCGATGCCCGCCTGCACGCTCGGGGCGCCCGGCAGGCCGACGTGGCCGATGCCGCAGACGGGGGTGATCGGCACGTCGGAGGAGCTGTCGTCGAGCTGCGCGCGCGCCGCGGAGCGGACCGGAACCGTGCCGTCGCCCGAGCCGAAGAAGACCGTGATCTCCGGCCAGAGTTTCAGCGGATCCGCATCGATGTGCATCGAGGTGACCGTTGCCACTCCGGTGCCGACGAGGATCTGGTAGTCGACGCCGTTGGTCACCAGGCTGTGAAGGCCCGCGTGGCCCGCGATCGCACTGTCGAGCAGGGAGGGGACACCGCCGAGCAGAGCGACCCAGGGATCGATGGCGGAGCCTCCGCGTAGGGCCGAGGAGAATGAGCGTCCCGTTATCGACAGCCACGGTCCGTAGTCGGCCGACGGGTACAGCCAGAAGAGGCCCTGCATCGTGCGCGCCGCGAGCTGAAGGGAGTTTTCCGCGGAACCTGAGAGGTTGAGGCTGCGCACGTCGACCAGCTGGTCCAGGCCCGGTTCGAACACCGCTTCGCCCGATTTCCCAGCGAGCAGAGCCATATGGGACTTGGGTGCGCCCCAGTAGGGGGTTCCCAGCGTGATCGCGCGGATGACTTTTTCGGCATGGGCCGGATCGGCGAGATACCCCTGCGTGACGAGCCCGCCCATCGAGTGCGCCATCAACACCACGCGCGATGCGCCCGTCTTGGAGATCACTTCTTCGATCAGCTTGTTCAGCGCGACGTCGGCGAGCAGGGGGGACTTGCGCCAGTCGTAGGAGAGCGCATACACGCGTTCGGGCGCGATCCGATTCAGGAACGCGAGCGCCGCACCGTAGATGTCCGCTCCCGCCGCCGTTGCCACGACGCCTTCCTGGCCGGGGATCGGCTCGATCGAGTCGCTGCACGACCCTGGAGCGCCCGAGTTGGCGACCCCGTTGGACTGCAGCGGCATGTCTTTGAAATCCGGGTTGGGGATGTTGGTCCACACTTCACCGGTGCTGCACTGCAGACGCGACCCGAGGAACCCCGGAATGAACACGATCGGGCAGTGCGTCGGCGGCTTGCCGTTGGGGAGTCGTTCGGATGCGGTGCAGTACGTGTAGGTGAAGTTGGCCTTACCAGTTTCCCCGACTTCCAGGTGGTCCAGTTCACATGTGGCTTCTTTTGCCTTGCCCGTGCATTCGGGCGCCCCCGTTGCCGGCCCGCCGCCGATCGCAATGCCGCCGGAGGGCGGGGCAGCGGTCGTCACGCTCAGCTTTCCGCCGTTCTCTTCGGACATTTCCCCCGAGGCGGCCACGGAGTATTTCCCGGTCGGTACTTCAAAGGCATATTCGCCGTAGAGATTGGAGGTGGCGCTCTGCGAGATCTGTTCTTCTTCGTCGCTGGTGCCCTTCAGCATCAAGGTCACGCCCGGCGCGATATGCCCCAGGTCGTCGCGCACCGAACCCGCGACCTTGACCGTTTCCGGCGGTGGACCCGAGACCTTCACTCCGGTGTCGGTCCCGCTGGTGCCGTTGCTGTCGGTGAGAGGCCCGGTGAAGGACTTGCCGTCGGCCGAGAACGTCATCGTCTGGTCGAACTGGTATTCGCCCGGGCTGCCCCCGTGGATGGTCAACACATTGCCTGTGAGGATTCCCACCACGGTACCGTCGTGGACTTCATCCGAGCCCTTGGCCTGGACGAACACGACCCCCGGCGCCGGGAAGTCCTCGCCTGCGCACCAGCCGTGTTCGCAGTGGTAGTTCGCGTTCCAGGTGCCGCTGACGTTGAGCGCCGAGGCGGTTGCCGAGGCGACGAGTCCGATGAAGAGCGCGGAGACGACGCAGAGGAGCCCCAACCCGACCCTCGCTGCAAGCATGGCTGTCAGTCGCGATCCGGCGCGACCCCCGACCAGCTGTGTTGAGTTGCCCCCCATGTGCGGAGAACCTAGTGGCAAGTCCTGCCGCCGGCCAGAAATGCGATGCGTAGAGATGCGTAGTCATCGTCGTGAGCGGCCCACTCGTGAGACAACGGCGCAGGAGCGCGATCAGGGCCGGCGACTCCCCAGACCGACCGCGGCCCAAGCGGTGGCGGAGGCCTCTGCTTGGGAGGACACGCCGAGCTTGGCGTACACGTTCTGAAGGTGCTTGTCGATCGTGCGAGGCGCGACGCCCATGAGCCGCGCGGTGTCGGCCGCGGACTCTCCCAGGGATATCCAGCGGAGGGTCTCCGCCTGGCGTGTGGTGAGGCCGAGACCTTGCAGCGCACCGACACTGAGCTCGCCCGTCCCGCCTTCGAGCAGCAGGATGTCACGGCGCTCGCCGGAGCGAGCCGGCAGCAGTCGCACGAGCATCGAGCCGCCGCGTGTACGCAGGACGAGCGGAGCCGCCCGGCGGTTGCTCCGACGACGCTCGGTGAGCCAAGCACGAAGCTCCGCCGGGAGCGCCTCGCCGGTCATGTCCAGCTCTGCCAGCAGGCGCCTGGCTCCCGCGGTGGCGAGCTCGATGCGCCCCTTTGGATCGAGCAGGACGAGATGGTGACCGAGCGAGTCCAGGCCGCCCTCCAGTGCGGACATGGCGTCTGCTCTGGCGCTGGAGAGCTCGGCGTTCCGGTAGGCCTGAATCAGGTGCGGGCGGGCATGGGTGAGGAAGCGGACCTCCTCCGTGCTGTAGTCCTGCACGCCTCGACACAGCGCGATGCCCAGCACCAGCGGCGGCCTCGACGGCAGGGTGAAGGCGACCTGCGTCTCCACCCCCACCAGTCGATAGAACTCGCGGTAGAGCGCCAGTCGATGGAGGGCCGCCCGGTCGATCAGATCGGAGAAGCGGAGTGGGCGACCGTCACCCGAGCGGCGGTTCTCCGCCAGGATGGGGTTTTCGTGGGCGAGTCGCGCGAAGGTGGGCATCAGCTCCTCGGGCACCGCCGGGACGACGAGGGCGACCGTGCGGTCCGGGTCGGAGTCGACCTCGTTGAAGGACACCCAGTCTGAGGGAAGCGCGCGCCCCAGCAGCTCGAGCAGGCCGGGACGGAACTCCTCCAGCCCGTCGAAGCTGTACGCCTCGCCCACGAACTCCAGGAGCCGCCGGGGGTCCGTCAACCTTCCGTCACGCATGTTGCGGTGGAGTATCGACCGTCAGGGCGCAAGACGCATGGCGCCCCCGCGGGGAGGTCCTTTCCGGGCTGTCAGGCGCTATCGATTGTGGTGAGGAAGTCGTGGAAGGCGCGGTCGGCGCGCGCGGTGTCGCCGGTGGCGTCGAGATCCATGAGCAGGCCGCGGATGACGGCGAGCACGACGGTCGCCAGCTCGGGTCGGCCGAGACTGCGCATGCCTTGCTCGAGTGGTGCGAGCCAGTCGGTGGTGGCGGTTCGCCGGAAGCCGGGCCAGAGTGGTTCTCCGGCGGTGTCGTGTAGCCGGCCGAACATGCGCAGGTAGGGCTCGCCCTGCGGCCCGGAGATGGCGGACCAGGCACGGGCCAGGGTGCTCGGGTAGGGCTCGTCTCCTCGCAGGCGTATGAGGTCGGTGAAGGCCTCGACCTGGCGCCGGCGGGCCTGTCCGAGGACCTCGCGGAGCAGTCCGTCACGGGTTCCGAAGTGGTAGATCAGCATTCGGTTCGAACGTGCCTGCGGCGGCGGCCAGCGGCCCAAGCCGGTCTGGGAGCCCGTGCTCGAGCGCGTGGTCGGTGCACGCGTCGAGGAGCCGCTGCCTGATTTGTGGTTGGCGCTGTCTGCCCATCGCCCGATCTTTTCACGTAACGATCGGTACGTCTATCGTTGATCAAGAGCGGATCGACACACGGCGAGGAGGTCATGATGAGGATCGTTTTCGTGCACGGGGCATGCGTGAAGGACGGATCGTGGTGGTGGCACCGAACCGGTGAGCTGCTGGCCGAGCAAGGTCTCGCCAGCGAGGCGCCCGCCCTGCCGAGTTGCGGCGAGACGGGCGAGCCGACGGATGCGCAAGGCCCTGGGCTGGCCGAGGACGTCGCCGCGGTCCGGCACGTCTTGACCGCGAGCGACGAGCCGACCGTGGCGGTCGCCCACAGCTACGGCGGGATCGTCACCGCGGAGGCAGCGGCGGGCGTCGAGGCCGTGCGCCATCTGCTGCTCGTATCCAGCTACCTGCCCGAGGTCGGGCAGAGCCTCTCCTCCTTCGGCGGTGAGGAGCCCGCCCCGTTCCTCGACATCGACCCCGAGGGCGGCACCTTCACCGTCCGAGCGGACGCCCTGGCTGAAACGTTCCTGCAGGACTGCGACCCGGAGATCCAGCGACAGGCCATGGACAAGACGGCCCGCCAGAGCATGGCGGTTCTCCAGCAGCCGGTGCAGTCAGCGGCCTGGCGGCACGTGCCCTCGACGTACCTCCTCTGCACAGAGGACCTGGGCACCCCGGCCGACTTGCAGCGCGAGTTCGCCCGCCGGGCGGGCAGCGTCGTGGAACTCGACGCCGGCCACCACCCCTTCCTCTCCCAGCCCGCAGCCGTCCGCGACCTGATCCTCGCGCTGTGACGGCGACCACAGGCACACAGGCGGACCACCGATGACGCCCGTGTTCGGAGCGCGGGACCGCTCAGCGCTTGGGCGCTTTGAGCGTGAGCACACGCTGAACGACGGTCGTGCGGTGTCCGGCACTGGTGAGCGTGATCGTGAACTTCACCTTCAGCAGGTGTCTGGCACTCAGCAGCCTCTGCGAGGCCTTTGACAGCGTGAGCACGACGGTCTCGACCTTGCCGGCGGTCAGCGCGAAGTGGACGGTGCCCAGCGAGACCGGGCGGCGCTTGCGCTTTGCGCTCGCGGTCGCATAGCTGCTGACCGTCTGGCCGGTCAACCTGCCGTTGCAGCTCTGCGCCGAGCGCAGGACGAAGCCGATGCTCCGCCCGCCGGGCTTGACGCCCACGGTGAGGATCTTCAGCGTCAGGGACGACTGCGTGCTCTGTACGGCGCTCGGGGCGTTCGAGGCGCCCGCGTTGGGGGCGGTCGTGCTGGCGCCACCCGCGGGCGGGGTGCTGTCACCGCCAGGCGGCAAAGTTACGCCGCCGACTGGGAGCGCGAGCAGGTGGCTGTGCAGCGCGGTGCCGTTCGGGGCGGCAGGCGTTCCGGCGTAGTCTTCGAGGAGGTAGAAGGCGCTGCAGCCGGCCGCGTCCTTCTCCGACTGGGAGAGGACCCCCCAGCCCCAGGCCAAGTAGCCAACGCCGTGTTCGTCGGCCCAGTTCATGTAGTCCTGGTCGAACGTGGAGGGGGCTTTGTCTTCGCAGTGCGACTGCAGGTAGTCGTCCTCGGCGAACTCGCCGGTGACGACCGGCACGTTGGCCGCCACCGGCGCGATCTCGCTGTTCCAGCACGCGACGTTGTCGCAGCTCTTTCCCATGTAGTTGTGAAAGGAGGCCGCCTCCTGGTTGAGCGGGTCGTCGGGCGCGTTGTTGACCCACTGGCTGAGATCGTTGGCGTAGTCCAGGCCGCCGACCATCACGGGCTGTGTGGCACCATCACCCCGGATGGCGTTGACGAGACTCTGCATGCCGGCCACCTGATAGGTGCCGCCCGTGCGCACGGTGCCGCTGCCGTTTTCGGTATAGGTGGCCGTGACGCAGCCGCCGTTCTCCCAGCACCCCCAGCTGACCTTGTGGCCCGGATTCGAATCGTCGCCCGAGCGCGGATCGGTGGGGTCAAAGGGCTCGTTGAAGACGTCGAACACCACGGCCGGGTCAGCCTTGAACGTCTGGGCGACCGACTGCCAGAAGGCTGGCGAGTGGTCTGTGTCGGGCATCGGCTCCTGGCTGTTGGCGACGGCCGTGCCGGGCGCCGACCAGTGAAGGTCGAGAATCGCGTACAGGCCATGGGCGTTGAGCGCGCTTACGTAGCTCTCGATCGCCTGGCGGTAGCCTTCGCTGGTAAGCGTTTCTGAGCTCTGACTGCTGTTGGGTTGCCCGTTGATGCCGAGCCAGCAGTCCTCGTTGAGCGGCACCCTGACCGCGTTGGCGTTCCAAGACGCGACGGCCACCGCGTCGGCTTCGTCCTGATGGCCGTCGTTGTAGCCGAAGCCGTCCACGCAGGCGTACTCCGAGCTTGGGTGATCGACCCCGAGCAGGCGGATCGTCTGGCCGGAGCCGTTGACGAAGTGGTTGCCGGAGATCGCGATCGACAGCGGCGCGGCGGCGGCCGTGGGCGCCTGGGCAAGCAGCGAGACCAGCGCCGCAAGCACCACGCCAAGCAGGGCCGGCAACGGCCGGCGAAGATGAAGATGTCCGAATTCCATGGGCGCTCTTGCTGTGACCTCGCCGCACCGCCCCACCTCAATCGCGGAGACGAGTGGACAGCCATGTGTGGCAGTACTGCGTGGGCCAGCAGCACAAATATAGTCAGTCGCGACTCCTTATAGTCAGCGCTGCCGCGCCGCTGCTACTCACCACCCTGTGCGTGGTTCATGGCGGCCGACCGCTGCACTGCTGCTGTGGCTGCCAGGGCGGGCGCGACGCGAGCGGACCGCTTTTGCTCTCGATCACGACCTGCTCACCAGAGCGCTCACGCGGCCCGAGAGGCAAGATTCTCGCGGCCTTTCATCGGTCAGCCTGCCGCATTGCGCGGGATCTTTCCGGTCAGCCTGAGCATCGCCAGGATGCACTTGTGACCGGGATCGGAGGTCGCCCCGAACATGTTCGGACAGCCGCCGGCAAATCACGCTCACGCCGTGCTCGCGGCCGTAGGCGATCGCCTGCTCAGAGATCGAGCCGGGGCTGATGCCGCGGTGAAGCCACACGCGGGGCACACCTGCGGTCACGCAGTCCCTCGTGATGGGTGTTGCGCAGCCCTCGATAGATCAAGTTCGCTGGCTGCTTGGAGTCGCGCGACACCCCAGCCACCGCAATCCGCGGTTGGGCCAGAAACTCCTCGGCTGCGTGGCGCAGCGTGGTCACTGCTCTGCTCCTTCGGCTTCGGGCTCATGGGGGCCCATGTCGAGCCGGAACGGCGGGTACTCGTCGCGCATCAGAGCGGCGTATGCGGTCACGCGATAGACCCAGCGGTTCATGCCCATCACGAAGTCGAACATGTCGCGTGGGTAGCACCTGCAGAACAGCAGCGACACCCCGGCGAACAGAACGAACGCACCGATCAGGCCGGGAGACCCTCCGATGTGTACGCCCCAACCGCCGGAGAAAATGCCGACGACGATGTACTGCGGGATGGCAAGCAGCCACCACTTCACAAGCACCACGCCACGCGAGAGGTGCTCGGGATAGTCGATCTCGAGTGTGGCAGGGTAGTCGGGCACCTCCGACAGCGTGAACGGCGGATAGCGGTCGGTGCTGAGGGCGCTGTAGCCGTAGAAACTCACACGCCACGTCCACCGCAGCACGCCGAGATTGAAGTCGAAGATCCGGCGCGGATAGCGCTCGTTGAGGAGAATCGCAAACAGCGCCACCACGCTCAGCACCACGAACGCCAGCCACAGGAACACCAAGACGATTATGTGCGGGATCAGCAGCAGCCACTTGACCAGCCACAGCCAGCGGCTCAGCGGGGGATCGAGATTCCCCTCCACGCGAACGCATCCTTGTGGCGGTGGCACTCGGATCCGTTCCGAGTGCCCTCATCACTGCGGTATTCCCCGCTGGCTCATGCGTGCTGCAAACGGATGACCAGCGGCGGGTGCACACCTAGCCTCGAGGCATGTCGATCGGCAGGCGGCATTTCAAGCTCTCGCGAGGTTTCCTCGCCGCTCTCGTGGTCGCGTCGCTGCTCGCCACCACATCTGTTGCCGCGGCTCCCCACGCCAAGGGCATCTACGGCGGGGTGATCGTCGTCGGCCGGGGTGTCGCCGGAGCCACGCTGGGCATGACGCGAGCCCAGTTGATCGCACGCCTCGGAGCACCAGTCAGCGAGATACCCAAGCGAGACCTGAGCTACGAGGCCCTCCCGCCGAAGAACCCACACGGACAGTTCGACATCTCCCTCCAAGGAGGGCGTGCGCGGATGTTCACCATCTCGCCGCGCAGCACGTGGCGCCTGGCAAACGGGATATACATATTCACGAGCGGCGCAATCGCCCGCCTCATGCACTATTACGGCCCACGTTTGAAGCCAACACGGATCGAAGACGGCGAGCATCTCTATCGCATCACCGAACGCTACCTCGGCCTCACCGTCTGGAGCGAGTTCTACGTCGAGCATTTCGGGCCCAAGGCGAGCGTGTACGGCTTCGACCTGCTCTTCCCGCTCACGCGCTGACGCGCGCGCCGGCCGCTCTACCGAAGCTTGCGCGGGCGGTTCGCCTTGGGCCAGCCCCCGAGGGGAACGCGCGGAAACGAGGATCCGAACGATGTGAGCATGGCGCAGCGCCAGCTCCGGTTGCGAAAAGCGCTGCTCGTGAACGCGATCTCGAAGTAGCGGCCGTTGAATGTGCCGGTGCTACTGACATGGCCGGTGTAGCCGCGAAGCGTAGCTTCGCCCGTGATGCCTATCGGTCGGGTTCATCGCGTGGCCGCGATCCCATCCCCAGAGCCAAATCTTGCCTCTTCAGGCCGCCCCCAGCCTTTCCCAGCATCCAACGGCATTTCTATCGGAGACAGGATTGAACCTGCTTCTACAAGTTCCTGCTCATGCTGACGAGGTTGGAGAAGTCGAGTACACCGACATGTTCGGGCCGGATAACCGTATGCCGCGCAAGCGGGCCATCTGAGCGATCCCTTCCACCTATTGGTGGCGTCCTGCGCCCGGCGTGGATCACGGAAAGATATGCTCACAGGATGAGACCTTCGGCACGCCGTGCCTCTTACTGATGGCGTCCCTGGGCTATATCGCGCTGCTTTTGGCGCTCGCCGTGTGCGCGTACGGGATCGGCGCGTCGCTGTACGGAGTGCGCAGTGGGCGCATGGAGTTCGCGGACTCCGGCCGGCACGCCATGTACGCGCTGGCTGGCCTGTTGACCGTCGCGATCTTGGTGCTGGAGATCGCGTTCCTGAAGAACGACTTCACGTTCAACACCGTCGCCGACACCTCGAGCCGCATAACGCCGACGTCCTACCGGGCGGCGGCGATTTGGGCCTCCCAGGAAGGCTCGCTGTTGCTGTGGGCCTGGTTGATGTCGCTGTGGTCGAGCCTTGCTTTCTTTCTCACGCGCAAGCATCTGCGCGACGTGGCCGCTTATGCGAACGCGATCATGCTCGGCTTCGGCGCCTTCTTCGTGGGGTTGATGGTCTTCTACGCGAACCCGTTCCAGACAACCAGCCCGGCACCGCCGGAAGGCGTGGGGCTCGACCCGCTGCTGCGCTTTCCCACCATGATGATCCACCCCCCAGTGCTGTACTCGGGTTACACGCTGTGCACCATCCCGTTCGCGTTCGGTATGGGCGCGCTGCTCTCGCGCCGAGTGGACGCTGACTGGCTCAAAGCGATCCGCCGCTTTGCGTTCGCTGCATGGCTATTCCTCGGGGCCGGGATCCTGCTTGGTGCGCTGTGGTCCTACTCAGAGCTCGGCTGGGGCGGCTACTGGGCCTGGGATGCCGTCGAGAATGCGGCGCTCTTGCCGTGGCTGACCGGCACGGCATTCCTGCATTCGTTGATGATCCAGGAGAAGCGAGGAATGCTGAAGGTGTGGAACGTCTCGCTAGCCCTAGCCACAGGCACGCTTGCGATCATGGGCACGTTCCTCGTACGCAGCGGCGTTCTCGACTCGATCCACGCCTTCGGCGGCGCGACCCTGGGCGTGCCGTTTGTGGTCCTGATCGCGGCGATGGTCGCCGGCTCGATCTACCTCGTCGTCTCGCGACGCGACATGCTGCGCTCCGAGCACCAGCTGGACTCGCTACTCTCGCGCGAGTCGATCTTCGTGGGGAACAACCTCGTGCTCGTGGGGTTGGCCTTTGTGATCGCGTGGGGCACGTACTTCCCGCTGATCTCAGAGGCGCTCACCGGCCAGGAAGCTTCGGTCGGCCCCCCCTGGTTCGATCGCTACACGGTGCCGCTGGCGCTGATCCTGGTGCTGCTGAGCGGCATCGGCCCCGTGATCTCGTGGAGGCGCGCGACGTTCGCCAACGCCCGGCGCAACTTCCTCGTGCCGATCTCATGCGGCGTGGTGGTGCTGATGGTGCTGGAGATCGCGGGCGTGACGCAGAAGCCGTTTGCGCTGGCGATGTTCTGCTGCGCAGCCTTCGTGTTCGGAAGCGTGGGGCAGGAGTTCTTCCGCGGCACGCGCGTGCGACGCGAGATGGCGGGCGAAGCGGCGCCGCTCGCCCTACTGGGGCTCATCAGACGCAACCGCCGCCGCTACGGCGGCTACATCGTGCACATCGGCATCGCCGTACTGTTCGTCGGGGTGGCAGCCTCCTCATCCTTCCAGCACGCCTCCCTTCTCTCCCTTGGGCCTGGGCAATCCACCCGCGTCGGCGCCTACGAGATCCGCTACGTCCGTCCCACAGCCACGATCACGCCCAAGTACGACGAGGCTCACACAGGCTCCACACTCAGCCTTGGAGCGATCCTGGACGTCACAGAGCACGGCCACCACGTCGCCAACCTGAACCCCAGCGAGGGCTTCTACGCCTCCGACGAACCCAGCCAGGGAACCGTCGGCAGCCTGATCGGCGGTCAGAAGGTTAGCCACGTGGCGATGACCGGGAGCCTCACACGCAACGTGTGGACCGCGATTGAACCGGACATGGAAACTCCCACCTTGAAGCGGATCATCACGGCCGGCAACAGCACGCTACCCCCCGGCCAGGCGCTTGTAGCGATCGCCTACCTGGCACGCGCCTACATCCAGCACCCGCCACCAACGCAGTTCAATCTCCTCGTCTCGCCGCTGGTGTTCTGGGTCTGGATCGGCGGGCTGATCGCGTTCGGAGGCGGTCTCATAGCGATCTGGCCGGCGCCACGCGCCATGCGCCGGCGCCTAGCCGCGCGGGGGGACACGGCGCTCGAGGCCGAACGCGAGGCCAAGTACCGCGAGATCCGCGAAGCAGAACTTGACTACCGCACAGGCAAGCTCTCCCGCGAGGACTACGACGCTGTGGACGCCTCGCTGCGCAGCGAGGCGATCGCGATCCTGGACAGGCTGGAGCCGGTCGCAGAGAGAGCAGCCGATGAAGCTCGCGACGCCTCAGACGAACGCGAGCTTATGCCCACGGACGGTTAAGCAGCTTTACTGGCGTTCAGGAGGACCCTGCTTCCGCAGGGTCTTCGCGACAGGCGATGGTTTGCTGTTGACCGCTCGCAGGGCCCGTCGGAACTTCTCGGATTGCGCGAACGGCGGGTAGTGGGCTGCACATCTACTGTAACCCACTACCACTGCGCCGCTTCCTACGGTTCTGTCCAATGCTTTTCTCCACCGTATTCGCCCAACCAAATGTGGAATTTGATTTTTGCCCCGTTGTATGGGTTGTAGCCGTACCCCCAACAGTCCCACTGAGCACCGTATTGAGTGTTTTTCATGCAATCTTCGACTACCACCGAAACCAGGTGGTGTTCTTCTTCCGCATATTTCTTTGCGTATTCTTTTGCACCCAGACCTCCACATCCGTATTCCTTACAGAGAAAGGGCTTTGCACTCGCGCTTGTCACCGACATTGCACCAAAGGCGCCAGTTACAAAGACAAGCGCCGTGACGAGCGTCGCTAGCTTGGCTTTCATGTGATCGATCTCCTGTTGCTAGTGTCCCGCGTCGTTAGTTCGTTGCTTAAGTGTGGTATGGTGTGGCATGCCAAGAACTGGACGGCCGAAGCAGGTGTTGGAGCTGACTTCCGCGGAGCGTGATCAGTTGGTGAGGTGGGAGCGGCGGCGGAAGTCTTCGCAGGCGTTGGCGTTGCGCTCGCGGATCGTTTTGCAGTGCGCGGCGGGGTGTTCGAATAAGGATGTAGCGGTGGCGTGTGGGGTGTCTCTGCCGACGGTCGGGAAGTGGCGTAGACGGTTTTGTGAGCTGCGGCTGGATGGGCTCTCGGATGATCCGCGGCCGGGGCGTCCGGTAACGATCACCGCTGAGCAGGTCGAGGACGTGGTGGTCGCGACGTTGGAGTCTGCGCCGGAGAACGCGACGCACTGGTCCAGGGCGAAGATGGCCGAGCGCTCCGGGCTATCGCCGTCGACGATCGGACGGATCTGGCGGGCGTTTGAACTCAAGCCCCACCGCGCCGACACCTTCAAGCTTTCCACCGACCCGTTGTTCGTGGAGAAGGTGTATGACATTTGCGGCCTGTATCTGAACCCGCCCGAGGCGGCGGTCGTTTTGTGTGTTGATGAGAAGAGCCAGGTGCAAGCGTTGGCGCGCTCCCAGCCAGCCTTTCCGATGATGCCCGGCATGTGCGAGAAACGAACCCACGACTATCTACGCCACGGCACGACCAGCTTGTTCGCGGCGTTCAACATCGCTGATGGGAACGTGATCAGCTCAACACACCGCCGCCACCGCACGATCGAGTTCAAGAAGTTCCTCGCCAAGATCGACAGCCAAGTCCCCGAACACCTCGACATCCACCTGGTGTGTGACAACTACGGCACCCACAAGAGCCCCGCGATCCGCAGCTGGCTGCAGGCACACCCGCGGTTTCACGTGCACTACACGCCGACATACTCCAGCTGGATAAACCAGGTCGAGCGGTGGTTCGCCTACCTCACCGACGACCTACTCAGACGCTCAGACCACCGCAGCGTCCAAGCGCTTGAGAAAGACATCCGCGACTGGATCACAGCCTGGAACGAAAACCCCAAACCATTCATCTGGACCAAGACCGCCGAGCAAATCCTGGAGTCCATCTCCCGACTTCTAAAACGAACTAACGGCGCGGGACACTAGGGGCCGGAACTGCTCTTAGCGAGCAGAGCCGAGCGGACGTCAAGTTATAATTCGTAATCACTGGACAACTGGTGTGCCAATGGGTGGATACGCGGAACTGTGTTTGTCCAGAATGTTTCCTACCGAGATGGCATAGTCTTGAGAGACGATTTCAGGCGCGCGCAGGTCGTTCAGCGCGGAACGGGACGCCGTGACGCGGTCGGCGCGGCGTCCCGACCGTGGGCGAGTTTGCGGGCTCGACGATTCACGACGACGGTGAAATCACGATGACTTGGCCGGACGGCGAGCGGACGCAGAAGGCGACGGGAAGGCGCGACTCGACCGTGCGCCATATGCGCGGCGGCTACATGCGCCGAAGCCAATGGTCCTCGATGTGGAACGCTATCCGCGTCGCGGCAGGTATGCCCGGTCAGGACTTCTACGCGTTGAAGCACCGCGCTATTCAATGGATGGTCGATCCCGTCGCGGACGGCGGGCTCATTCTTGACCCCGCGACCGCCGCTGAAATAGTCGGCCACGACGACGGCGGCTACTTCATCGCCACGGTCTACACAAAGCTAGGCCAGCGCCGCGCACTCGCGCGAGCGCAGCGGGCGATGACCGCCTATCAGCAGCGCCGTGACGGCGAGCCTCCAGGCCTAGAAGTCGTCGGCGCAGCCGCCTAGTGCAGCGTTCCCGAAGGTCCACACCCCGCCATGCAAAGAGTCTGACGGGTCACCGACACGCAGTACAACGCCATGCCGGGCAAACTGAGGTGTCGGGAAGGCCAACCAGCTCACGAAAGGCAATTTCCAATGATTGATACCACCGTCTGGTTCATCACCGGCGCCGCGCGCGGCATGGGCATCGACATCGCCAAGGCGGCTCTCACGGCCGGCCACTCAGTGACCGCCACGGCCCGCAACGAGGCGAACGTCGCCGACGCTCTCGGCGAGCACGAGAACCTCTTTCCCGTCTCGCTCGACATCACTGACCCCATCGCGGCGCAGGCCGCCGTTGACGCGACCGTCGCACGGTTCGGCCGCATCGACACTCTCGTCAACAACGCGGGCACGTTCCAGGCCGGCTTCTTCGAGGAGATCAGCGACAAAGCATTCCGTGCTCAAATGGAGACGAACTTCTTCGGCCCGCTGAACGTCACCCGCGCCGTGCTGCCCGTAATGCGCAAGCAACGCAGCGGTCATGTCATCACGTTCTCCTCGGTCGCCGGCCTCGTCGGCCAGGACTTCACCTCCGCCTACTCGGCCTCGAAGTTCGCGATCGAGGGCTGGATGGAGACCCTCCAGCACGACCTCGAGCCATTCGGGATCGCTACCACCATCGTCGAGCCCGGCTTCTTCCGCACAGAGCTGCTCGTCGAGGGCGCGTCCACCGTCTGGGCCGACCTCTCGATCGACGACTACACAGAGCGCACCAACGCGACCATCGCCGGATGGAGGAGCATGAACGGCCAGCAGGGCGGCGACCCAGCCAAGCTAGCCACCGCCCTAGGAGCGTGGGTCGCTAACGCGTCGGGGGCTGGGAGTTCTGCGTGCGGAGTGGGGTTGTCGCGGTGATGTTTGATGCTCAGAGAAAGGGCCGGGGGCGGGCACAGGCTGGGCGGTATGGTCGGACCGGGGGTCGAATTATCCGGTCGTGATCAGGGCGAGTCCGCCGTTGCGGTGGAGCTTGAGGAGGTTGTGGATGGCGCACTGGAAGCGCCATTGGGCGCGTGCGGCAGGCTTGCCGCGCAGCAGTAGTTGGCGGGCGTCTTGGACGGTTTGCATCTGGCCGAAGACCGGCTCGACGATCGCCTTGCGCCTCGCGTAGACGGCGTGGCCCTGTTTGGTTTTGAGCTTGCGCGCCATTCGCTGCTTCGGCGTCGCGTTCTTGGGGATCGGCCCCCTGGGCGCCGGCACCGGTGGCTCTGAGTGCTTGAAGCGGCCGGTCGCGATATACGGATCGAGGCCGTGCTCGCCGGTGATCCGGATGTTCTCCTGCGAGAAGTAACCGGCGTCAGCCGTCAACGCCGCGGCCTGGGGCAGCTCAGCGTCGATCGCGTCAAGGTTCTCATCGAGCTGCTCAAGCGCCGGCGCCAGCTGGCGGGCATCGGGTGCCTCATCGGAGAGCTCAGCCGCGACGATCACCTGCGCCGTGGAATCAACGACCGCCTGAGCATTGAAGCACTGGTGAAACGCGCCATCAGCGCTCTTCATGATCCTCGACTCAGGGTCAGTGAAATTGCGCTGTGCCCCAGACTTGGGCTTGAACGGGTTACGACCATTAGGTGGCTGGCGTGGCGTCTTGCCCTGCTCGAGCAGCTCGGCGCGTCGTGCTCTCTCGCGCTCGGCCGCCTCGGCCTCCAACGCAACCTTCGCCTCGCGGATCTTTGCCAGGCGCTGCTCGCGGCGCTGCAGCTCCTGCGGCAGCTCGTCCCCGCGACGATCGGCCCCGTAGCGCTCGTCCTCCTGCGCATCGATGCGCTCCCCGTCAGCGAGTAGCGCCTGCGCGTTCGCGCGGATCGCAGCGATCTCCACCTCCAACTGGCGCTCCTTCTTGACCATCCGCTCGTAGCTCATCGCCTTGTGACGCGACGCGTTCGCCCGCAGCTTGGTGCCGTCCAGCGCGAGTGTCCCCAGCCCAACCAGGCCCGCCTGAGCACACAGCCGCAACGCTTGCACGAACAGCTCCGCCAGCGCATCCAAATGACGCTTGCGGAAACGCGCGATCGGCCGGTAGTCCGGGTGCTGGTCAGCACACAAGAACCGCACCGCCACATCGGAGAAGGTGCGCTCCTCGAGCTTGCGCGAGGACGGCGTGCCAGTCGCGTAGCCGTAGATCAGGAGCTTGACCATCAGCCGCGGGTCATACGGCGGGAAACCCCGCTCCTCCTCATAGCTGGCGTAGATCACCGACAGGTCCAGCGCCTCATCAACCAAATCTGAGACGAACCGCGCCAAGTGCCCATCCGGAACCCATTCCTGCAAACAAGGCGCCATCAACAACACCTGGTCAGGGTCATACGCACGAAACGCCTTCCCCGCACCCACCGCCACCCGCTCGGCGACCGGCGCCACCGCCTCCACCTCGACCAGCCGATCCTGCACCACACTCGCCATGCGACCCCTCCACGCTCGCGGACGATCACATCGTCTTAAACCCGCCGGACGACACCAACCCGGTTAGCGACCCACGCTCCTAGTCACCATCGCAGGCCTTGAGCAAAAGCCGCTGCGATGGATGGCCGGCGCGGACTCCGTGGCAAGCGCCGAGGGCAAGGCCAAGGAGCTGCTCGCCCAAGCCAACACCCATCGCGACCTATCCACGAACCTCGACCACTAGCAGCCGTTCGAGTGGTCCACCGAGTCGCCCAGGTTCTGATCGGGCAGCCAAATGGACCGCAAGAGCCTCCCGCTGCGGTCCCTCTGCGGTCCCGCGTGCCGAGAACAGCCAGGAACAGGCGAGAACAGCCGTCGGCAAGCCCCAGCATTTACGCGGGTTTTCCCGCGTGTTCCCGGCTGTGCTCGGAGTACGAACGTATCGGGGAGACAGGATTTGAACCTGCGACCGCCCGGCCCCCAGCCTGAGCGGTGTGGTAGTCGCCTGGCACAAAGCCCCGTATTTACTGGGGTTTGGTGTGGCTGAGTAACCCTGAGTTCTCCTCATATTGGACCCCAAATTGGACCCCAAGGCCAGAAGTGATAGCTTCTACAAGCTTATACTTATACCGACGAGACTCGCGACGAAGGACCATCCCATGAGCAGCGCGAAGCCAACACGCCGATCCACAGGCTTTGACGAACTGCGTAAGCCGATCGCGAGCGACCCCGTACGCAGCGCGAGGGTCGCCGAGCACGAGGCCGCCATGCTGGGCGAACTCCGACGCAAGCTCGACCTGACTCAGGCGGTCGTGGCCGAGCGGCTCGACGTGACGCAAGAGAACGTGTCGCACATTGAGCGGGGCGAGGCCGACGTGCGTCTCTCCACGCTCAGCCGCTACGTGGAAGCCCTTGGCGGACGACTCGAAGTGCGCGCCACCTTTCCAGACGAAACCGTGACCCTCAACGTGGGGCGTGCAGCCACCCTTCGGCGCCAGAGAGACGCGAGCAGCAAGCGCAACGCCTTGACGTATACCGCGTAGTACTACGCTGCCGAGACAAGCATCTCGGCGTCGTCGGTCCTCAATATCCCGACGAGTGTCATCGGTCTGGGGCACGCTTGGTTACGCTGCGCACCTTGGTGCGAGCTGGATGGACGTCAATCGTGAACTCGATCCCCAGACCTGATGCGAGGCGCATCAATGTCTCCATGCTCGGACGCCGCAGGGTGCCATAGGACCGCATATGGCGGCCCAGGGTCAACCTCTTGCTTGCCTCGCCCCGGACTACGGGCCGGTTCCCCGTGCCACGCCCTTGCTCTTGCTAGGCGACACAAGCCATGAATATCACGCAGGTCGGACTTTCGAGGGGCAGACGAACCCAAGACGCAAAACAACGTAGTGTCACCGAGAGGCAACGCCTCGCGCTGTTGTGCGCATCGCTGCGATGGCCTTCACGCCTTCCCCAAGTTCTCTAGATATCGCCTCGTCTAGTCGCGTTGGCTGACTGGCGAGCCACTCCAGAAGCCGTGAGCCGTGGACCACTACGCAGTTGTCGTGTTCATAGATGTCCTCATCGAAGTCGGCCCAGACCACAACGACCGCCTGGACCCACTGCCTGATGCCGGTCTGGTGCTGGAGTTCTTCCTTCAGTTGAGCAGCGCTGGCGAGCGCTCCAGAAAGCATCCGCCAAAGCGGATCGTTGGCTTCAGGGTCCAATCGGCGGCGCAGGCGTAGCCTCCCGTTGCTGACGTGGACGGAGCCCCGGTGGTTCTTCGTATCCAGCATGAACACGCCGGCACGCCCCACAACAACGTGGTCGTAGTTTCCACGAGGGTTCGCAACATCATGTAGGACCAGCCAGCCAGAGCGATCGAGCGGAGCGAGCGCGCTCTCGGTTTTCCGCTCGCCCTCGGCGCCGAGCTTCCAGTTCTCTATGTATGTGGGCGGCGAATCCCACAGTGTCAGCGATGCGCCGACGCCCATGCCGAACACAGCCCCTGAGAACCACGCGAGGTAGTGGCCCTCAATTGCATAGCCAGCGAGACCAGCGAGGATGATCGGACCCATGATGAGCGTGATGTATCGGCGAGCCCGCTGCCGGTAGTTCCTGAGACCACGTGAGTAGCGCTCCTGCGCGTAGCCGCCTGCCTCGTGGGGCTTCGCACTGATGTCCATGCGGCTCTATCGGCGTCGCTTGGAACCAGCCTTAAGGATCAAGCTTGTCGACAACGAGTTCCGGGCAACTCCTCGCGCACCCGTTCAAGCCGCAGAAGGGTAGCTATAAGCAATGGCACTCGGAGTCCAACCTTCGGCTCTGTGCCGCAATGTCCACGCTTGCCCGGATCATCGAGATACGATCAGCGATATGTCCGACCGGCACCCCGCCAGGGACGCTCAGGCATCGCCGAGCGAGCCGCCCAACGCCGACAAGGCAGTCGACGCAGCTCTCGCGGAGTTCAGTGTGCTCCGCGCTTTGATGGCGGTACGGTTTCAGATCCAGATTGTGCTGCTGACCGGCGCTCTGACGGCGATTGGCGTCATCGCGGGTCTAGCGCTTCAGCGGAACGGCAACACGAATCTCCTGCTGTTCGTTCCCGTACTCGCCTCCGTCGTGGCAGTTCTCCACGGCGAGCAGCGCAGCCGCATCGGACTCAATGGCCGATACATTCGAGATTGCTTGTGGCCATATCTGAAAGCCAAAACTGATCCGCTGCTCCCATCGTGGGAGCGGTATTGGTGGGAACACTCGAACCGTACGATCGTGGCGATCGGCGGAGTCCAAGCGGTCGGCTTCCTGCTTCTTATGAGCATTGTGGCTCTCATTGTCCGGGTGGAAGCCGCAACCGCAGGAACCGGCTACACGGTTGTTTGGTGGCTCGGTGCCGTACTCACCGTGAACAGTCTTGTTTACTCGATAAACGTGGTGTTCCGCTTCACGCGCGACGAGGCACAGCACTCAGATACGGATGCAACCTAAGGGCCTTGGCCACCTACCGGGTGGACATCCAGACGCTGGCTGTCCCCTCGGCAACAATGTGATGAGCACCTAGAACGGAGGCGTGCTGCGGCTGCACCAAATTCTTCTCGCAACCTCTCCATCTCGTGTACGGCATGCAGGCCTTTAGCGTGGGCCTCGGCCTCGATATCTGCGATCAGTTGGTCAAAGTCGGAGGACATGACATCCAAGTCTCAGCAGCGGTCAATCGCGGATGGTAGCGATACGTTCGCGACAACGACCGGCACCTCAGAATACTCCGTATTCACGCACCAGCTTAGGTAGGTCATCGGTTTCAAACAGCAGGGCCAGCAGGCCGATCTCAAGTTCCTTACCGAGGCGTGCAGCATCGCTGAAGACCTCAGATTGTTTGGCCATCTCGCGCGTCAGCTTCTTGAGGTGGTCGCGCTTGTCTTTGTCATCGAGGATGGCGAGGAACTCGTCGTACGCTGTCAGCGCCCTGGCGCCTTGATCTACAGCTCCGTGTTTGAGGAATGACATCGCGATCCGGTCGATGGGTGGCATCCGAAACTGGGTTGCCAAGAACTCGGCCATCTCGTCCTTGGTGCGCGACTCGCATTCCAACACTGGCAGTAGACCGCCCGCGAACAGGATCTTTCGGGCTGTGCGGAGCTTGGCATTTCGCAGACCCCACTTTTCAGGTCCTTCACGCTCCTTGCCCGCGAAGTCGACGCACATTGTTCGCCAGTAGCGGATGACGTCGTTGAGCAGGAACCGAGGCGGGCGCTGAGGCTTTACCGACTGATCGAGATAGCGGTCGAGTAGCTGCGCGTGAACATCGTCGTAGATGTCCTGTCGGGTCGCATGGACCGACTCGAGCAGGAGCAACATACGCCGGCTCAGGTTCGTATTGGAGTCAGCCTCCAAGCCGATGCGCTCGATGATCGTGGTGCTTGAGACTGGCTCGCCGAAGATGCCCTGCGGACCCGGCGGGCGATCGAGGATCGCTTCGACATCTGATCGTGCTGGATGCACCTCCGTGCGCTCATCGCCTCGGATCAGCAGCATGAAGTCGTCGTCGCTGCCGCTCGTGACCTCGGCGCGACCCCACGAGCCCATCAACACGGTGGCTACGTCGTCATCGCTTTCCAGCTTGCCGAGAGTCTCCCGACGGCTTGCGAGTCCGTCCCTCGTCAGCTCGCGAGCTTTGCGAAGGTTTGGGAAGTCGACTCCGCTTGCGTCTGCCAGCTGTTCAAGCGGCGTGGTCATTCCGTGACCGCGCGCCTATCGCTGACGCGGCGGCGCCTCGAAGATCCACGGAACGTCTGTGCAACGTCCGAGCAGAGGCGCGAACGTAGCCTGGTCTTCCTCGGTGAGGGACACGTGGTGGAGGTCGGCGTCCATCGAACTCACGTGGAGATGGCGGAGTCGGCTGCGAAATGCGTCAAGGAGTTCGCCGCCTACGGTCATCGAGTCGTCGATCGACCATGCGTGTGCGATGTCGAAGCAAAAGCCGGCTTCGGGCAGTGCGGTGAACCAGGCGGACAGCTCAGCGACTGTTCGCCCGTCGGGCTTGCGGGCGTCCATGTTCTCGATGAGGAGCTTCCGTCCTAGAGCACGGAAGTGGCTTGGGTCTTCGATCGTGTCCGGGTGCATGACGATGCCCTGCACGTTGGTCGAGAGGGCAACCAGGACTTTGGCGAGCGCGGGCTCGGACATAGCGCGACCCTTCGAGGGGCCGTGGATGCTGATGTAGCGAAACGGCAGCGGAGGATCGCTTGCCAGATAGCGCTCCAGGCCCTCGATCTCGTCCTCGGAGAGCACCGACAGCTCGACCGCGAACGGCGAGAAGACCGACGCCTGCCGCACGAGCGTAGGCCAATCTCCTCGCAGGGCGCGCATATAGCCCGTTGAGGCCCCCAGCGGGTGGTGCGCGAGAAGGGGTCGTGGCTCAGCTAGAGCAAGCGGGGTCATGCCAGCAACCTATCGAGACGGCCTGACGGACGGTTCGGGGTAGACGCGCTATGGAAGCTCGGGGTGCTGCTCATCGGGGATGGCATCTGCGGCAGCGGCGAGTACGCCCGAGGACCGCTCGGCGCTAGAAAACGCGTCGTTGACCATCGCAACCTCATGCTCATCCGGCGCGTAGTGCGTGTAGATCTGCGTGGTCTTGATGTCAGCGTGTCCGAGCCACTCTTGGAGCTTGCGTAGCGGCACGCCTTGTGCGGCCATCTGCGTGGCGAAGGTGTGCCGCAGCTCGTGGAAGGTGATGACTGGCACGCCCGCCTCAGCGCACGCATCCTGAAAGCGTCGCGTGACCTTGGAGCGATCGAGGGGGTTTCCGGTCTGCGGGTGGGCGAACACGAGGCTCTGATCGCTTGTGTAGATGGAGCGCTTTGACCAGCGGTCGAGTTCTACCATCACGCGGTCGGCCATCGGTACGGAGCGGCGGGTGGAAAGGTCGGACTTGCCCTTGGAGGAGTGCTCGCCACGCGTGAACGCGTTTCTGACGCGGATGCGTTGGGCGGTCCAGTCCACGTCTCTCCAGCGCAGGCCGAGCAGCTCGGACTGACGCAGGCCGGTCATGGCTGCTGTGAGGATGACAACGCGCAGCACCGGGCCGAGCACGTCCGGTGGCGGCGGTGGTGCCGGGCCACGCTTTCCCTTGCGCGCCGGCGCGGGCGTGCGCACGACTGTTTCATCGGGGATTGCGCGGAGCACCGCCTCAAGCTCGGTGACCGTGAGGAACTGGAGGTCTGGCTCAGCGTCTCCTGCCCGCTGCCTCCGTGGCCGGCTGGCGCGGCGGACAGGGTTCTCTGCGCACCACTCGCTGTCGACGGCGTGCTCGAAGATGCTGTGCAGGAAGGTGATGACGTTGCGGACGGTCTTGGGGGCCTTGCCGTCCTTCAGCATCTTCTCAGCGAGCGTTTCAACGTCCTGGCGGGTGACGGTGTTGACGGGTGCGTTGTTGAGGCCACGGACGATGTGAACGCGCTGCATCGACTCGCAGCCCTCCAGATAGGACTTGCGCGCGCCTTCCATTGCGAGCTTCCTGCGCAGCGAGTCGCCCGCGTCTTCGATGTTGATTCGGCGTGCGATCTGAGGGCGTGGGCTTGTCTCCTCGGCCTCGCGGAGCTTTCGGAATGATCTCTCTACTTCTTGGCGCGTGAGCCCGTCCACTGTGCCGGGTTCGCGTACAGGGCCGAGCCGCCGGTTGAGGCGTCGCCCGTCGGATGTGCGCCAGCGACCGTACCAGGAGCCTTGCTTGACGTACACGTGGCCTGTTCCATAGCTGCGCTTGGGCACAGCTGGAGTTATACGCATCGCTGCGGTTGGCTGCGCAACCCGCGTCTGGGAACGCATCCGCTCCGTTGACTCGTGGTTGTTCATCGGCGGCGTGGCCTCGACGGTGCGCTGGATGAAGCCTCGACTTGCTTCATCCAGCCCTCAAGTGCCTCACGTCGGTAGCGCACGTAGCGTCCCAGCCGCAGGTGCGGGATTCGCTGCCTTCGAGTCTCGGCGTAGACCCACGCGGGCGTCACGCGCAGGAGCGCAGCAACTTCCTCTGCGGTCAGAAGATCGTCCATGCTCATCGTGACCTTTCTGGTGGTGCCGGCGGCTTGGCGAGGCGATAGATGCTTCGGGCGATGCCTGGGAGGAGACTACGGCTGGGTGCGTCGATTCCGATCCCCCGCCCCCGGTCTCGATCGAGGGCACGACGATGCGAGATGGATGGTTGTTGGCGGTTGCTGCGTCTGATGTTCGCGGCGAATCGGTCGATGCGGTTTTGGTCGTGGCCGTGGGTGCCGAGGTCTTGCCGGTTGATGTACCAGTCGACGCCGTGGCGGGCGCGTGATGCCTCGACATAGGCGGGCTCTTGGCTTGCTTGCCAGCCGCCGGTGACGACGATCGCGCGATCTACAGTCGCGCCCTGCATCCGATAGATGTGCTGCGCATAACCCAACCTGACCGCCGCCAGGTCTTCCCCCGCGAGGACGCGCTGCTGGCCGGTGCGGTCGAAGCTGATGACCGCCGCGCCGTCGTGGGTGATGTCGATGACTTGGCCGTGACTGCCGTTCTCGACCCGTGGCTCGCCGGGAGCGTAGTGCGGCTCGATGAGCGCTACCCGGTCGCCGGCGCGGATGCCGTAGTGGACACCGGGGATCTGGGCCTCTGCGTGTCCGAGTTCGCCGCGCTCTGCCCGGTAGTGCTGTGCGCGGGCATTGATGCGGTTGATCTCTTGGTTTGAGGCGTCTGAGATCAACGCGACCTCGCTCACGGGGCGGTTCTCGGTCAGTTTCGCCCAGCTCTGCACGGCGTGCTCGATCGCCTCATCGCGGGTGTCGGCCATGTGTAGCCGTCCGCGTGCTTGGTAGTGCGCCATCGCGCGATCCGAGCGGCCCGCGCGTAGGTCGGCCCATGCTTTCTGGGTGGCGGGGTCGAGTGTTCGCCGGATGTCGGAGAGTTCGGCGGTCGGCGCGAGCCTTGTGATGCGGTCGAACATCCCACCCGCACCGATCGACGGCAGCTGCGCTCCATCCCCCACCAACACCAGCTTCGCCCCCGCCTGCTCGGTGAGGGTTGTGAGGTTTGAGAGGCGGCGGGTGTCCGCCATCCCGGCCTCGTCCAGATAGATCGTCGTGTCCTTGCCAACAGTGATTCGGCCTGTGTTCGCTCGCGTCGTAAACGCGTCCACGCTGAACGTGTTGCCAGCCAGCGCCGGACTGTCGGTCCCGAGTCGCTCTGCTGTGGACCATGACACCGCGACGCCGACGGTTTCGCGGCCGTTGAGCTGCTCGGCCCTGGCGGCGGCGTCGATGAGGACGCCCTTCCCGGTGCCGGCCGGGCCGATCAGGACCGCCGCGCGCTCCGGGCCAGTGATCCGCTCAAGCGCTGCCGCCTGCTCGTTGCTGAGCTGCCCGCCGATGCGGTCGCTGACTTCTTCCCTCGCTATTTCGCGGGCGGTGTCCCCCACCTCCCTGTCCGCTGGCGCCGCAAGCGTCGTGATGCGTCGCTCGACGGATTGCTCCATCGCACGGTGCTCGAGTGTCGTGAGCCGGCCTCCCTCAAGTGGAACCACACGACGCTCCCGCATCATCTCGCGTGAGAACTCAACCGCCTGCGCTGGGGAGAGCACCCCGACGGACTGCTCAAGGACCACGGCGCGCAGTTCACCCGCTGTGAATGTTGGCGCGCGCTCAACGAGTCGCTTCTCGACGCGCTCCGCCAATGGCTGCACGGGGAGCGTGTGCTCTGCCTGGGCGAGCAGGCTCTCGGTGCGGTCGCGCGTGAACTTGAAGCGCGCGCCCTTCTCTGCCCACGCTCGCTGGAGATCCATTTCGGTTGCTGGGGTCTTTGCCTTCCTGTTCGCCAGCTTCAGCCGTTGGAGCTCTCTGCCCTCGGGGGCGCGGCCGTACTTCGCTCGGAACCGCTCGATCGCGAACCCAACCTCACGACTACGAGCAGAGAACACATCCAGCAAACCGCGTGGCACCCCCGCGATCTCGAAATACTTGCCATCCTTCCCCGTGCCCGCGTCGATCGCATAGCCACGCTCGGCCAGCTCGTTTGCGAGGGCGCTTCGGTAGAACGCGCCCGCCTCCCTCGACCCGCTGAACAACGGGCGCGAAGACACCGCCACGATCCGGTCGTCCTCACGGATCGCGCCGGTGACGACGACGTGGCTGTGGAGCTGCGGATCAGGCGCGTCACCGGAGAGGACTCCGCGGGCGGTGGTGTGCCGGTACTCCGCCGCGATCAACTCCTTCGCCGGCTCCTCCACCACCACCCCGCCATACCGCCGCCGAATCGACGGGATCGCCTCCGTGACGTATTCCATCGCGTGCGCGACCGCGCTTGCGTGCGCGGCCTCCATATCCGCACGCTGACGCTCGCTCCCCAACGCCCACACCGTGGAGATCGACTTCGGGGCGCTGAACGTCAAATCGATCCCGCCACCCCTGCCGCCGCCCGCGCCCTCCGGACGAAGCCAGCGACCCGTCCCCGGATGGCGGCCTTCCATCAACGCCACGAATTGCTTGCCGTCCACAGTCTCGCCGGAGATCCCGAGCCGCTCACGGGTATCCGGGGAGAGAAGCCAGCGGCCGGGGGCCTGGGTCAGCTCGCCATCCTGGGAGAGGTAGTAGTCCCCGCGCTCAGGCGCGACGGTCTTGGCCTCCAGATACCGGGCATACCCACCGCCCTTCGCGGCACCGATGCTTGACGCAGTCATCACATAGGTTATTGACCGTAACTCCCGCCGAACGGCCAACGAATTTCGTTTCAAGGCCCCTCCCCCGCCCGCCGGACATGCCCAAAACGCCCGGTTCGGAACCCGAAACCACCGCCCAAAGTCGGCTCACCAGCCGTTTTCGGGCTCGCGAGGACACTCCAATCAGACACCAATCGCACTCCCGTGCATAGGGTCTGTTTTGCTTTTCTGTTTTCAGCCGGCAGCGCGAGACAGACGAGCGAAGCGAGCAGGACGAGCCGCTGGCGATCGTGACATGCAGTGGATGTAAGGCCGACCGGCGGAATCAAGCAACGGGGATTGCGAAGCGGAACATGTGCGATGGCTGGCCGTCTCGTTGATGGTCGAGAGGGGTGAGAGCAAAGGAGCTATGCGGGACGGCGCCGAATCCAAGTAGCGATGCCATCACTCACCCCAGATGCCGCGGCACTCGGCCGCGCGGTCCAAGCCCTCCGCTCTGAGCGCGGCCTCAGCCAGACACAGCTCGCCGACGCCACCGGATTCATGCAGAGCTGGATCAGCCAAGTTGAGCGCGGGCGACGAAACCCGAGCTGGAACAACGTGGTCCGGCTCGCCGAAGGGCTGAGTGTTGGTGTCGCGGAGCTGGCCGCGCGTGCGGAGGCTCTGGCCGGAGAGCCTCCGCACACCTCGACCTAGACATTACGCCGATTAGCTAGTAGGGTCGGCGCTACATCGACAATCTAGTGCCGCCGGCGACAGCGCTAACTGCCCCGGCGGCGTGACACAGGAGGTTAGAACTCCCATGCCGCAACAGCGTATTCCAGACGAGGCCCCGAGGGACCGTTTCCCCGAGGAGCAGATCGACAACATCGTCCTCAGCTTCATGCTCAACGAAGATGGTTGGCCGTGGAGTGAAGATGATGTCGCCCGCGAACTCGGCGACGATGCCGACGCCACGGACGCGATCCGTCGGCTGACCGCTCACGGCTTGCTGCACCGCTTCGGGGAGTTCGTATTCCCAACGCGGACAGCTCGCCGCGCAGCCGAACTGGCGATCGGGACGGTCTAGCGACCGCCACAGCATGCACCCGCGCTGCCTCAACAGCGCGGGGCATCGCACGGAAAGGAACGGTCCCTTCCCATGCAGCCGGATATCCCGCAAGCTGCGCCCCCGGCCATCGGCGTCTACGGCCAGGACAACAAAGCCCAATCGCTGGCCTGTGAGCTGGCGCTGGACGACTTCGACGTGAGGCAGATCAGCGACCCCGCCATGTTCGGCACTGTCAACCTGATCGTCTTCGCTCATACGTCGAAGCGCGGCGCAGGGCTCGGCGCTCTACGAGCCCTGCGCCGGGGCGAGCTTGCGGGCTCCGGTGCCCACGTCCTCTGGATCAGCAATAACAACGTCATCGACGTCCTGCGAGCGTTTGACGCAGGAGCGGATGACGTGATCCGCACACCGTTCGTCTACGGCGAGCTGTTGGCCCGCGTCCGAGCACTCCTACGCCGCGACCATGCGACCCCATCCGTACTCCATTGCGGAGCGTTGGCGATCGACACGGCAGCGCGAACGGCGACCTATCGCGACACGCCGGTGGCGTTGCGTCGGCTTGAGTACCTGCTGCTCGCACACCTCGCGCAAAACCCCGAGCGCGTCCACACCAAGGCAGACCTACTCCGAGAGGTGTGGGGCTACCAGGCAGAGGGCTCGACCCGCACCGTGGACACCCACGCTTCACGCCTGCGTCGAACGCTCGCCAATGCCGGCGCGCACGGCTGGGTGCCTGTGACCTGGGGCGTAGGCTACAAGCTGGCGCCGTAACCTGTCAGCGCGCGATGACACGTGTGCGACACCGGATCGTGGTGGGAGCCCGTCCGCACACCGCGACATAATCCAAAAAATGGACTTCCATGTTCCACAAGTCGATGGCAGTGGTCTGATGCCTGTCGATGAGGCAGAGCAAGCCTGGATAGCTTGCCGCAAGGGGGTGGAAGGTGAACTTGGTGGCGGGGCATCTGATCGCCGCATCTACAGCATCCGCTACCAACACAATGGCAAGACGCTGACAGCGACAGTCGGCAAGCTCGACCCGTATGACGATCGGGAACGTGTCATGGCGATCATCGAGGCGGGCGCTGTCTACAAGATTTGCTGTGCGGTTCGTGGGTTCGTCAAGATTGGAGATACCCCGATGGCCGGAGCCGGAAGCGTGATCGCCGTCGAGTACTTCGGAGACGCGATCTCCCCTTCCGACGACTAGCACTCTCTGCGGACTGGGACTCTCGCATGGCCGTCGGCGACTTTGCATCTGGGATCGCTGCAATTGCGGCCCTGCTTGCCGTCTACTACGCACGTGCGACCGTTGCGGAAGCCCGACGATCCCGCGAGGAGGCGTCTGCGGCACATGGAGAGGAGATGAGCCGCGAGGGGCAACTCCTAGAGGCAACGCAGACAGCGCACCGGCAGGAGATGGTGGACCGGAAACGTGCCCTCGCCCGTGAGCTGTGGCTACAGCGTCTCACACAACTAGGTCGGGTCCACGAGCTTCTTGGCGAAACAGCCGACATCGCGCGAATCGAGATTGCTCATCCCCCGGCGAAGGTTGCAGGTGGACTCGGAACCTGGACCCGTGTGACTGGTGCGTTGGTCCGGGTTGAGGGGGCGCTCGTCATCCTCGAGCAGCTAGAAGGGCCAGCGCTCGACGACATCAAGCAGAAGGCCATCAGCCTCCGTCGCATGAATACGCCTCCAGAGCTGGTGGTCTCTGAAATGATGGGGGCGCTGGATCAGACAAGGCACCTCGCGCAAGAGCACGAGTGCTTCAAGCCACCGCCAGCAAGGTAGAACGCATCGCGCTCAGGTCGGCGGCCCTGATCGGCGGCTAGATCGAGCCTGGGAGGCGATCTCGGGCATGCTTCCCGAACGAACCTGGATGCCCTCTTGCCCGTTACTGTCTCGCACCAGGTGGGGAGCAATCGCCTCACGCATGACTTGAAATAGAGCCTCCGATGCCGGCAGGGCGTCGTCGAGTCGAATTTCCTTGCCCGCCCAGATGAAATGCGATAGCTCGTCGTGACCCAGCCATGTTCGGCTACCGAGTGAGCTAAGGGGAACAAGCCGATCACGAGCCGTCGTCTTCTGTTGCAGCCTGCCGCTGCCTTTGATGTAGTCGCGGATGTGCTCCCGAACGTCGCGCAGATCACGCGCCTCCGGGAGCCGCCGATCAAAATCGCCCAGCGCATCGGCGAGCGCACTGTCTCCGGTCAGCTCTGCGATGAGCTGACACGCCTCGCGGAGCCAGCGCAGGGCGAGCAGCAGGAAGGCCACATCGACCTCTTGCCGAAAGCCGGCCAGCGCGAAGTACGCGTCGTCGTCGCGGTCCTTGATGCGGCCGCGCTGCAATACGACGGCGCGAATCGCCTCGTGGGCCGTGCTGCGTGCCAGCGCAAGCTGAAAACCCTGTTCTCTCGACAGCGGCTCCACGATCAGATCGCTTGGGAGACCATCTCGTATACAGAAGCGATCAGACGACCATAATCGAGAGTGGCGTCCGCTGCCGCGCTTGCGACTCAGCAGGCTGCATCCGGCGCTGGATCGGATTCGAGAGACTTGCCTTCGAGGATCGCGTGACCAAGCGCCTCGAACAGCTCTCGAAGCCACTCCTCCCCCGGCTGCTGCCCATGCTTTTGGACAATCGCTTGAAACGCCTCCGTCATCCGCTCCATCGACGTCTTGAATTGCAGCGTGAAGTTGTATAGCTCAAGGAAGATCGCAGCGACTATCGGTTCTCCTGCGTCCTGCGCAGCCTTCATCGCATTGAGGTTTTCGCGAAGATATCGATGCGCCAACCTCGTACGAATCGGAACCAGCGTCTCCACCTCGGCAAGCAAGTCCTTGTCCGGATATTCCGCGTCTTGCAGACTCTTGAGGTTCTCTGTCGCGGTGGCCTTTCGGTAGAGATGCCAGCTCTGTTTGATCGAGCGGGCTATCTCGCGCTCTAGCTTTTTTGGTATGCGCGAGGGGTCCACTTCAACGGCGAACCGAAGCGTCGCTAGCGCCAGTTCCCAGACTTGGATCTCCAGCATCGTCGCGCCGTAGAGATACAGCTCCGGCATCTTGGTCACATCGGGCACCGCCTGCGCGTCTGTCATTGGGCGAACTCTAATCCGTGGGCGTAGTCATGCCTTGATCCTCCGTGGGGTCCATGAACAAGACGATGTTTGAGATCTCATCGAGCGGCACAATTACTCCGGCGCCAGCGGGCTGCCACTCAGTGTCGGAGATTCGTGCTTCGGTATGAGTCAGGTACAGCTCGTGGATACCGTCCCCCTCGAACTCCGGGCCGGTACGAGGAGTGCCGTAGATTCGTCGGCCATCCTTCATCTCAACCACCACGGCCTCCTCGGGCGGCAAGTGCTTGAGAGTTTGGGCATAGATCGAACCCTCCGGGGGACTGCGATATCCCAGCCAGCCGAGAGCGTCCTTGACCCTCCTTCTCCCCCGCAGACAGGCGAGGACATACCCGACTGCGAACGAGCCTACGGTGACCGCAAGCACATAAGACAGACTCGTTGCGGTGTGAGCCCCGCTGATTAGAGCGTCCGCCACAGCCACCAGAGGCAGACTGAGTACCACGCTAATGATCAGCGTCTGGCCAGCGGAGCGCTCGGGGGCTGGGAAGCGCGTCCGATAGCCTAGTTGAGCAAGGAAGCCGGGAGCCACGTATGTGACTACCTCACCAACTTGGGCGGCGTCGAGCACGAAGTCCGCCATCGGGCGAGGCGCGGCTACTGATCGCCCTGGCTCTGACCGCTGCCTTGACCGCTCTGATCACCTTGCGGCTTGTCCGGCATCCCCTGGGGTCGACTCATCGCAGCGACTGGCTGCGCAGTCGGCTTCTGCCAGCCGCCCCGCTTCTCGACGTTGCCCGCCTCCCGGAGCCGCTCGACGCGGTGCGGCTGCTGGGGTGATGAATCTCTCTCGGATGGCATTGCGGCTCCTCTACTTCTTCTCCAACGTGGGCATGAACAGGAACTTGACGACCTCGCTGTCTTGGCGCGGAGGCGCAGGCGGCAAGCCAGGCGCTGTGGCCTGACTCGCTACGCGGATTGGCGCAATTGTCGGCTTCTGCCATCCGCTCGCAGCAAGCGCTCGCCGATTACCGGTCGGGGCTACCTGGGATTTATGCTGTTTCGAGGGCATAAGGCTCAGCACTTTAGCCCTCGTCCCGGCGGAAGCGGTGGCGACCGACTGGGCAGCGCATGTTTTGGTTAGATGACAGGGCACACATGGCGCTTGACTATTGTTCCGTGTGGTTTCAACCTGCGGAACGGAGTGGAGTTCCGATGCCACCGACCCAAAGCGTCACATGCGCCCACTGCGAAGGTGAGATATCGAGGCAAGATCGCTTTCGTCCCAACGGGCTGTCCGTGCGAGTAAACGGCGTCGACACTGTCATCGTCGCCTGTCCCCACTGCAACAAGGTGCTGGGCGTCGCGACGAAGCCTACATAGCAGTCTCGTTCGTGCTCCCGACTGGCACACGCGCAGCCAGCAACATATGACCACCTAGACTCATGCCCATGCCTAACGCGGCGGTGCTGCCCTTTGGGCCTGCAGTCTCGTCGAATTCCTCGCAGCCAGCAGCGAGGAACGTCTAGCCAACGGTCGCATTGTGTTCCTCAAGCGCTCTCAGGAGATCAGAATCGAGATATTCGATACCTGACGCGACCCGACCAATCGAGAAATAGCCGATCACCTGAAATCCATGCGCCCCGTCAAAGGTCATCTCAAAGGACGGTATCTCGGCAAGAACAGGTTCTCTCGGCTTCAATTCACGCGGGGTTGACCCGCCAGCCTCCATATCCAGGTAGCGACTTACATCGACGCCATCCCCGGTCACAGCATCCTCGATGCACAAGCGCTTGAGAAACTGGGTTTGGTCGCCATTCAGGATCGTCACGACGAGGACATAGCGCTTGATCTGCGTGGCGTCTGGACGGTTGAGATCGATCACCTGTGGGCCATAGCCCAGAGCGTGGCCGACCGTCACCGACGCCTCCAGCTTGCGGGATGATCCGTTGTGCAGGAAGCGCCTGCATGCCTCCGCGATCGATACCACGGCTGCGACTGTCGCGATAATCGCGGACACCAAGACTACACTCATGGAGCGAAGTTATCGTCCGCGACAGACGTGCCTGCTGACGTGCTCATGCCACGCCGCGTGGCTGTCTATTGCCGCGTTGCGACGACATTGGAAATCCCTAGCTCCACGCATACAGTGGCAAATCGTAACCAGCGGATGCAACCGGGACGCCGCCCGCCCACGATCTGGCCGCATGCTTCTTGTGGGCATTGGACCCCACATTGGACCCCAAGCCCATCGACGCAAAGGCCGTGAAAACACAAAAAGCCCGCAAATGCGGGCTTTTTGACTAGTCGGGGAGACAGGATTTGAACCTGCGACCGCCCGGCCCCCAGCCGGGTGCGCTACCAGACTGCGCCACTCCCCGTGGCAAAACAAGCGGGCGACGGGAATCGAACCCGCCCTAGAAGCTTGGAAGGCTTCTGTGCAGCCACAACACTTCGCCCGCACGCCCAGCACTGCATCCTACCGCCGCTCCTCCACCGGCACCTCTCCCGACTCATCCGCAAGGCCTTCCGGCGGCCACGGGCCGCACCAGTTATCGCGCGCGCCGTCCAGCGTGACCGTCGAGCCGTTGAACGCCGCGCCCAGCGGCGAGGCCAGCAGCGCCACCAGCCACGCGTGCTCCTCAACCGCCCCCAGACGCTGCAGCGGCACCGTGCGCGACATGCCCGCCCGCACGTTTGCCGGGTACTTGGCCAGCACCTCAGTTTCGAAGTGCCCCGCCGCCACCGCCGCCACGCACACGCCCTTCCCCGCCCAGCGCTCAGCCAACTCTCGCGTCAGCGCCTCCACCGTCGCGCGTGCCGAGCCCGAGTGCGCCATGCCCGGCATCCCGTGGTGCGGCGACAGCGTCACGTTCACGATCCTGCCCGCACCCGCCACCGCAAACGCCTAGCTCGTACGCCGTCTCGCACATGTTCAGCATGCCCTCGCACGTTCAGCCGCCACACCGCCCGCCAGCCCTTGCTCGCGATCAGCTCCGCCGGGCTGAAGAACTGTCCGCCCGCGTTGTTCACCAGCAGGTCCAGCCCGCCGTGGCGCTCCAGCACGCCCGCCACCAGTCGCCTGCGCCTGATCGCCGTCGCGCACATCGCCCGCCAGCCAGTCCACCGCCATACCCGCGCCCGCCAGCTCCGCCGCCGTCTGCTCCAGCACCTCCGCCCGCCTGCCCGTGATCGTCACCGTCGCCCCACAGCGCGCCAGCTCCAGCGCCGTCTGCCTGCCCAGGCCCGTGCCGCCGCCCGTCACCAGCGCCACCTGGCCGCCCAGCATCCCCTCGCTGAATATCTCCGACTGCTCCGCCACCGCGCTCATGGCCAGCGATCATAGGCCCCCGTCGCCATGCCCGCGCACCCAGGACGCAGTCCGTCCCCGTAGCCCGTTTAGGGTTCGTCCGTGTCCTTCAAGACCACTGGTCTTCGTTTCCGGGCTGACCGTCGGCGACTACCTGCTGTGGAACTGGTCGCTCAACGGCAATCACGACGTCTCGCACTCGTGTCCGGGCTGACGCTGCCGCCACTGGCCGTGGCCTGCTGTGGCTGCTCGCCATGGGCGTCGCCCGCCTGCTCGCGCACACAGCCGGGCACTCCGCCGGCGCTCCGGGGCCGCAAGGCGAGCGGGTCGCCAATCGCCCCAGCAGCCACGCGCTCGCGCGCGCAGGTCCGCCGCGCTGGAAGACGCCGCCCGCCGCTGCCCAAGCCAGCGGCCAACGCGCGCAGGCTCGCCGCCTGAGCACCGCAGCTCCACGCTCATGAGCGCCCCGCGCCCGCGCCGGCCACGTCGCTCGCTGCGCTATCGGCGAATCCGCGCCGGCCTCGGCGCTCTGGTGGTGCTCGCCTGCGCGCTCGCGCTCGGCGGATATCTGTACGAGCGCCACCGCACCGGCAACATCTACCACCCGCACGCGCGCTTCATCCCCCAGCCCACGCCCACGCTGCCCGTCGTCTGCCCCCGATCGCTTCACCTGGCCGCTGTACGGCTACAGCAAGGACCACACCCGCTTCTTCCCCGCCCCCGAAAGCGTACGCCCGCCGTTCAAGCAGGCCTGGGTGCGACAACAGCCACGCGCTGCTCGAGTTCCCGCCCGTCATCTACGGCGAACGCATCTTCCAGCTGGCCGACAACGGCGTGCTCAGCGCCATCAACAAGCACACCGGGCACGTCATGTGGACGCGCTCGCTCGGGCAGCTGTCCGCCTCCTCCCCCGCCGTCAGCGCCAACACCGTCTACGTCACCATCCTCTCAAGCGGGCATCCCAGCAACCCCGGGCGGATCTTCGCGCTGAAATCCAGCAACGGCGCCGATCCGCTGGTGCGCGACCGCTGCCCAGCCCCAGCGAGTCCTCGCCCTGATCGACGAAGGCCGCCTGTTCTTCGGCTCGCAGAGCGGGCTCGTGTACGCGCTCAACGCCCACAACGGGCGCGTCATCTGGACCTACAAGGCCGCCGGCGCCGTCAAGGCCAGCCCCACGCTCTCCGGCGGCGTGCTCTACTTCGGCGACTACTCCGGCCACGTGCAGGCCATCTCCGAGCAGACCGGCCGGCGCCTCTGGATCAGCAGCTCCGAAGGCGCCCTGCTCGGCAGCGGCACCTTCTACTCCACTCCCGCCGTCATCTACGGCCGCGTCTTCCTCGGCAACACCGACGGGCGCGTCTACGCCTACGACGCCTCCACCGGCAAGCTCGACTGGGCCGTGCAAACCGGCGCCTACGTCTACTCCTCGCCCGCCGTCACCAACGCCCCCGGACTCGGACCCACCGTCTACGTCGGCTCCTACAACGGCACCTTCTACGCCATCAACGCCCGCTCCGGCAACGTCAGCTGGACCTTCAACGCCCACGGGCGCATCTCCGGCTCGCCCACCATCGTCGGGCGCACCGTCTACTTCGCCGAGCTCGCCCACCACAGCACCTACGGGCTCGGCATCTCCACCGGCCGGCTGCTCTTCCAGAAGAACACCGGCTCCTTCGACCCCGTCATCAGCGACGGACACAACATCTACCTCACCGGTGTCAGCGCGCTCTACGCGCTCACGCCCACCGATCTCTCAAGCGCCGCCGCCAAGCCAAAGCCCAAAGCCAAGGCCGCCAAGCCCAGGAAGTCAGGCGCCTGAGCAGCCGCCGCTCACACCCAGCGCCCTGCCCAGCGAGAAACGCGCCGCCACCGTCGCCGTGCCCGCTGCCGCCAGGCGCACCTGCGTCCAACCGCCCCGTGCCTGTGACGACGCAACCACCGCCACGCGTAAGCGTCCAGTAGCGCGTGTAGTGAACCCGCACCACAAAACTGCCCGCCCGCGACGCCCGCAAAGTGAACGAGTCGTGGCCCAGCGCCGTCATCCGACCCGGGCCATTCGCCAGCGGCGTGGCGTCCAGCACTTCATACACGCGCCAGTGCGCGCTGTGAAACACCTCGCGCAGGTACGGCAACCCCGATCGATCAATGGCCCCTCCCGCGCGCTGGACGGGTCGAGCGCCACGTCCGGCAGCGCCACATACCGCACCGCCTGTTCTGACAGCCAGCGCCTGTAGCTCGCCGCCGTCAGCCCGCGCCTCAACAGCACCCCGTCATAGCGCGTGTCCAGCTGCTTCTCCCATCCGCGCGCCAGCGACACCCACGGCGCCAGCAGCGCCGCCTCCCAGTGCGAGCGCGTCAGCGGCACCTCCACCCGCACCGGGCCATCCGCATGGCGTTCCAGGAAGCGCTCCACCGGCACGTAGTACGCCGCGCCGGTCGCTTCGCTGCCCGCCACCGCAATCGTCTCGCGCACCGGGCCCCACACCACCCACACCGTGCTCAGACACAGCGCCGCCAGCGCCAGCACACTCGCCCAGCCGCGCCCGTTCCACGCCTCGCCATCGCGCCGCGCCGCCAACCACGCGCACAGCAGCAGCGGCCCCGCCAGCAGCACGCCATAGCGCTCGATGTTGCTGCCCACCGGCGTGTGGATCGCCACGCAGCCCGCGCACGCCAGCACGTACACGCCCGCGCCCAACCGCAGCGTTCTCGAGCCCGACGGCAGCGCGCACGCGAACGCCACGCTCACCGCCACCGTCACCACGAACGACAGGAACGGGAACGGCTCATAGCCGCCTTCTGGGAAGAACCACACCAGCACGCCCACCACCGCCGCCGCCGGAGCCGCCAGCACCAGCAGCGCTCGCGCCCTGCGCTCGCTCAGCGCCACCGTCAACGCCGCCAGACCCAGCAGCGCCCCCGCCGCCGGGCTCGCCGCCGCGCACAGCGCCGCCGCAAGCGCCGCCCAGCCCACGCGCCCACGTCGCAGCGCCAGCGCCGCCGCCAGCGCCAGCGACACGCCCAGCGCGAACGTCACACGACCCGACCACACATCGCCCACCGCCGACACCGCAAACAGCGCCGTCCCCCAGCTCGCCGCCCCGCCATACACGCTGCGCGCCAGGCGCTCGAACAGCACCGTCGATGCCAGTACCGACAGCGCGCCCAGCCCGCGCACCCCCAGCAGCGCGCCCGCCGCCGGCGAGATCAGGCTGTAGGCCAGCATCGTGTGCCCCGCATACCAGCGCTGGTCCCACACCACCAAGCCAAGCTGGCTGAACAGGTTCGCGCAATACACCTGCGCCGCCAGGTCCGGCGTGCGCGGATCCACCGCCAGCCACACGCCCACCAGCACCGCCGCCCACGCCAGCGCCGCAACCTGCGCCGCGCGCGCCCGCGCGGTGGGAAGATCGACCGGGGTCCGGTGTGCTACCCCACCGGACCCCGGTCCACCCGCCGTTTTGGCGGCGGGCTCGTACTCGTTGGAACCGTCCAGCGGCCCTGAAGTAGCTGTGTTTTGCATCCGCACGCCAAGATACTGACGGCCATGTCCACTTCTCAGCGCACCACAGCACCCCGCTCCGCGCTCAACGGCACCGTCTCCCGCCTGCCGCGCACGCTCGCGCTGGGCGCCTGCGCGCTGCTGTGCGCCTGCCTGGCCGTCGCCCTCAGCGGATGCAGCACCGGCCAGCCCAAATCCATCTCCGCCACCGAGCTGGCCGACGCGCAGACCTTTCCCTACTACAAGACCTACTGGGCCGGCCCCTCCTTCGACGGGCACGAGCTGGCCGCCGCCGACGGGCTCAACGGCTACAACCCCGGCATCGGCGACAGCGTCTACTACGGCGACTGCGTGCAGAGCAAGGGCATCTTCGGCGGCGGCAGCTGCCAGCTGCCGCTGCAGATCACCACCGTCATCTACCGCCTGCACTCAAACGCCGCGCTCGGGCCGCAGACCAACCTGCTCGTGCGCGGTGTGCCCGCCACCTCCTACGACGGAGGGCGCTCCATCGAGATCTACAGCGGCCGCGTGGCCATCGACGTGTTCTCCGACACCTACAGCCACGCCCTGCGGGCCGCCGAGCAGCTGCGCCCGCTCAACGCCCCCGGCTCCGCCAACGGTCCGCTGCCACCGCCCGTGTACTGCCCCGGCCTGTCCGGACCCCAGACCCGCCAGCTGGAACACACCATGACCACGCTGCCGCTGCACGCCTGCCAGCTGGCCGCCGCCGAGAACGCCTACGTCGAGAGCCTCTCCGACTGACGCCTCAGCCGGAGACCACCGGCGCCACCGGCTTGCCGATCTCCCTGCGCAGGCTCGCAAACGCCATCGAGCCGATCAGCGCCGGGATCCACAGCGACGCCGCCCGGTACACCACCACCGCCGCAATCACCATCGAGCCGGGCCGCGCGCCGAACAGCAACAGCATCCCCACCAGCCCGCCTTCCACCGCCAAAAAGCCGCCAGGCACGGGAATCGAGTTGGCCATCATCCCCACCAGGTAGGCCATCGCCACCACCCAGAACGACGGCGGATGACCGAACGCCGCCAGCGCCGCATACAGCACCAGGTTGTCGAACAGCCAGTACGCCACCGCGCCCAGCAGCTGCCAGTCATGCTCTCGAATCAGGCCCAGCGCGTCTTTCACGCCGCCGCTCAGCGCCACCAGCGCCACCTCCACGCGGCCGCCAGCCAGACGTGGGTGCGACGACGCCGCTCCCCCGCCCACCGCGCCAGCGCCACCGTGCCCACGATCGTCGCAAACGCCAGCGACGCCGGCAGCAGCGTCAAAAGCTCGTCGCGCGAGCCCGGCAGCAGCCCCAGCCACATCGGCACGCCGATCACCACCACCGCGCCCACGTTCACCGCGCTGGTCAACACGAAGATCAGCACCGAGCGCTTGGCGATCCGCTCCACCGAGAAGCCCTTGCTGCGCAGCACCCACGCGCCCAGCGCGATCCCCGCCAGGCCGCTCACCGACACCGCCGAGTTGACCGCCAGCTCGGACAGCGACAGGCGCGAGGACAGGCTGCGCCCCAGCTTTTTGAACACCAGCCCGAACAGCACCACGTAACCCGCGCACGACAGCACCTCCAGCACGATCGCCGCCGCCACCCACCACCCGTTCGCGTCCGAGATCCGCTCCGCCGCCGCCCGCAGGCCCGGCACCCCCAAAAGCAGCGCCGCCACCAGCGCGAAGAACACCGCCAGGCTGATCAGGCTGTTGCGCAGCGTGCGCGACTGCGCCGCGAACTCGTCCACCCCGCGCCCCAGCTCGACCCCCTCTTCAATCATGGTCCGCTCGCCGCCAATTCTTAGCAATGTCTTCGGTTTTCCTTACACCCGTACCGGTGCTACCCGTCACGCTAGCCTCACAAGCAAATGGAACACGCACGCATACTGGTCGTAGACGACGAGCCCGCCGTGCAGAGCGCGCTGCTGCGAGCTTTGACACTCGAACACTACGACGTCGCCCAGGCCTCCAACGGACAGCAGGCGCTCGAGCGCCTCGGCGCGATCTCCTACGACGCCGTCATCCTCGACATCGCCATGCCGCACATGGACGGCCTGGAGGTGTGCCGGCGGGTGCGCCAGGGCGGCACCAGCACCCCCGTGCTGATGCTCACCGCGCGCGGCGAGGTCGACGACCGCGTGGCCGGCCTGGACGCCGGCGCCGACGACTATCTCGTCAAGCCGTTCGCCCTGCGCGAGCTGCTCGCGCGCGTGCGCGCGCTGCTGCGTCGCGTCGGCCAGGACGACGACAGCCCCCAGGAGACGCTCGCCTTCGAGGACCTGCGGCTGGACCTGCGCGCCCACGAGGCGTGGCGGGCAGAGCGCATGCTGGAACTCACCCGCACCGAGTTCCTGCTGCTTGAGATGTTCATGCGCCACCCCCGCCAGGTGCTCACCCGCTCAGCAATCTTCGAGCACGTGTGGGGCTATGACTTCGGCTCCAGCTCCAACTCGCTGGGCGTGTACATGGGCTACCTGCGCCGCAAGACCGAGCAAGGGCAGGAGTCGCGCCTGCTGCACACCGTGCGCGGCGTCGGCTACGTGATGCGCTCCAGGCAATGAGCTTTCGCCGCCGCATCACCATCGTGTCCGCCGCCGCCGTGGCCATCGCCGTGGTGCTCGCCTCGCTGCTCACCTACGTGCTCACCTCACACCAGCTGCACAGCCAGATCGACGCGCAGCTGCGCGGGCGCGCGCAGGGCGAGGCGCGGCTGCTGCAGCGCTACCTCGAAGGCGGCAGCCCGCAGCCCCTCACCGACCGCGAGCGACAGGCGCTCAGCGCCGTCACCAACCTCCCGCTACTGCCCCGGCACCCGTCCGTCCGTCTGGTCAACGGCAAGCTCGTCAACCCGCCGTCAGGCGCCACCGGCAACCCGTTCGGCAAACTCACAACCGGCCCCAACCAGGTCCGCGGCTACCAGCAGGTGATCGACGCCAAGGGCGCCATCGTCGCCCGTTCGCTGCACAGCGTGTCGCTGCCCGTCGACCCCGCCACCCGCGCGCTGGCCGCACACGGCGGGCAGCCGCTGTTCTCAAGCGCCCACGTCGACGGCACCCACCTGCGCCTGCTCGCCCAGGCGCTCGGCAAAGGGCGCGCCGTGCAGTTCGCCCAGCCGCTCACCGAAGTGGACAGCCTGCTCGGGCGGCTGCGCCTGATCCTCGCGCTGCTGGACGTCGGCGGCGTTGCGCTGGCCGCGCTGCTCGGCACGCTCGTCGCCGGGGCCGCCGTGCTGCCGCTCAAGCGGCTCACCCAGGCAACCGAGCACGTCGCCCTCACCCAGGACCTCAGCCGCCGCATCTCACCCTCCGGCGAAGACGAGCTCGGGCGCCTGGCCAGCAGCTTCAACGCCATGCTCGACGCCCTGCAGAGCTCCGTCAGCGCGCTCGACGCCTCCGTGCACGCCCAGCGCCACCTGGTGGCCGACGCCTCGCACGAGCTGCGCACGCCCGTCACCAGCCTGCGCACCAACATCGAGATCCTGCAGCAGCAGGGACGGCACATCGACGCCGATGAGCAGAGCCGGCTGCTGGCCGACGTGGTCGAGCAGACCGAGGAGCTCACGCTGCTGATCAACGACCTGATCGACCTCGCCCGCGGCGAGGAGCCGCCGTCCGACGCCGAGGAGCTGAGGCTGGACATCCTCGTCGGCGAGGTGCTCGAGCGCGCCCACCGCCACTCACCTGCCACCATCCTGGAGTCCCAGCTGGAGCCCACCATCGTCACCTGCGTGCCCTCGAGACTGGAGCGCGCCGTGGCCAACCTGATCGACAACGCCGTCAAGTACAGCCCACCGCAGCGGCCCGTGGAAGTGCGGCTGCGCGGCTGTGAGCTGACCGTGCGCGACCACGGGCCCGGCATCTCCGCCGAGGACCTGCCGCACGTGTTCGACCGCTTCTACCGCGGCGCCGAGGCGCGCGGACGGCCCGGCTCCGGGCTCGGGCTGGCGATCGTGCAGCAGGTCGCCGTGCAGCTCGGCGGCGCCATCGCCGCCGAGGCCGCGCCCGGCGGCGGCACGCTCATGCGGCTTTCGCTTCCGGGGGCAGAGACTCTCGAAATCGAGCTGGCGAGCAGCCATAGCGACGCTTGAACGCCTTCGCGAAGTGCCCGCCGTGGCGGTAGCCCACCAGCCGTCCCACATCCCCCACCCGGATCGAGCGCTGCTCCAAAAGCAGCTGCGCCGCCACCGTCATCCTTCGCGCCAGCAGATCCTCGCTGAAGCTCCCGCCGAACTGCTCATACGCCCGCTGGATCTGACGCGGCGAGCTGCACACCGCGCCCGCCACCATCTCCAACGTCAGGTCGCGGCGGTAGTGGCGCGCCACCACCACCCGCGCCAGCAGATACACGCGGTGGCGGGAGGACACGGTGTCGGGACGCACATCCACCACTCCGACCCGCCGCCGCCAGCGGGACGGCTGCCACCCGGCGCGCGCGCCGTTCATCCCACGTAGCGAGCGGCCGCGCGCTGCACCGCCGAAACGTAGGAGCCGCCGAACAGCAGCGCGTGCACCAGCAGCGGAGCCAGCTGGTAGAGCTCCACCCGCTCGCGCCAGCCGTCCGCCAGCGGCGCCCGTTCCTCGTAGGAGTCGAACAGGAGCTCCGACGGCGCGCCGAACAGCCGCAGCATCGCCAGGTCCATCTCGCGGTGCCCGCCGTAGCACGAAGGGTCGATCAGCCACGGACGCCCGTCCGCGTCCGCCATCACGTTGCCCGACCACAGATCGCCGTGCAGCCGCGCCGGCGGCTCCCGCGGACCGGCCAGCTCCCCCAGCCGCTCGCACACGCGCTCCACCGCCGCCACCGTCACCGCCGGCAGCACTCCGCGATCGCGCCCCATCCGCGCCAGCGGCGCAAGCCTGCGCTCGGCGTAGAACGTCGGCCAGTCCTCTGCCCGCTCGTTCGACAGGCCCAGCGAGCCGAAGCGCGCGTCCGCGCCATCGCCGCCGCTGGGCGCTCCGAAGCACGGCGCGCCCGCCAGGTGCGTCGCCGCCAGCCCCTCGCCCAGCTCGCGTGCGCCCGCCTCATCCAGGCGACCAGCTTGCGACCCACTCCAGCGCCAGGTAGCGCTCGTCCACCTCGAGCACCGCCGGCGTGCGCAGCGCCCCCGGCTCCGCCAGCCAGCGCAGCCCCGCCGCCTCCGCCTCATACTCCCCCCGCGCCGCATCCGCGCGGGTCTTCACGAACGCCTCACCGCCGTCCTCGAGCGTCACCCGGTAGGCCTCGTTGATGTCGCCGCCGCCCACCCGCCTGCGCGTCGCTCGCGCCCGGCGGCAGCGTCATTGCCGCAACGTCGGCCGGATCTGCTCAAGCAGTCCCTCGCACGCCGCGCGCACCAGCTCGAACACGTCATCGAAGCCGCTCGACACCGCCGTAGTAGGGGTCCGGCACATCCAGGTCCGACAGGCCCGCGCTGGCCGGGTCGAACTCGCGCAGCAGCCGCACCCTCGCGCGCTGCGTCCTCGCCGTGCGCCAGGGCCCGCAGGTCGCGCAGGTTGGAGCTGTCCATCGCCAGCAGCAGATCGAAATCGCTCGAAGTCCTCGGGCGCACCTGCCGCGCACGGCCCTCCAGCGTCACGCCGCGGTTCGAGCGCAGCAGCTGTGGCGCGCTCGTCCGGCGAGCTGCCCACGTGCCAGCGCGCCCGTGCCCGCCGAGTCGATCTCGATCTCGTCCTCCAGGCCCGCCTCGCGCACCAGCGCAGCGCATCACGCCCTCCGCCGTCGGCGAGCGGCAGATGTTGCCCAGGCACACGAACAGCAGCCGCGTAGGGCCGGCCGACGTCGCTCACTCCTCGCCCAGCTCCAGCACCGCCAGGAACGCCTCCTGGGGCACCTCCACGCGGCCGACCTGCTTCATCCGCTTCTTGCCCTCCTTCTGCTTCGCCAGGAGCTTTTTCTTGCGCGTGATGTCACCGCCGTAGCAGCCCGCGATCACGTCCTTGCGGAACGCCTTGACGGTCTCGCGCGCGATCACATGCGCGCCGATCGCCGCCTGGATCGGCACGTCGTACTGCTGGCGCGGGATCCGCTTGCGCAGCTTCTCGGTCAGCGTGCGGCCCATCTCATACGCCTTCTCGCGGTGCACCACCATCGACAGCGCATCGACCGTGTCGCCCGCCAGCAGCACGTCGAGCTTGACCAGATCCGAGGGCTTCATGCCGCTCAGCTCGTAGTCCAGCGACGCGTAGCCTTTGGTGCGCGACTTCAGCTGGTCGAAGAAGTCCAGCACGATTTCCGCCAGCGGCAGGTCGTAGGTCATCTGCACGCGCTCCGGCGAGAGGTAGTGCATGCCCGTCGTGCTCGCCGCGGCGTTCCTGGCACAGCTCCATCACCGCGCCCACGAACTCTTTCGGCGCGATCACCGACGCCCGTGATGAACGGCTCGCGGATCTCCTCGATCGTGCCCGGATCGGGCATGTCCGAGGGGTTGTGAACCATCATCTCCTCGCCGTTCGTCAGCGTCACGTCGAACTCCACCGAGGGCATCGTCGCCAGCAGCTCCAGGTCGTACTCGCGCTCCAGGCGCTCTTTCACGATGTCCATGTGCAGCAGGCCAAGGAAGCCGCAGCGGAAGCCGAAGCCCAGCGCGTCGGACGTCTCCGGCTCCCACGACAGCGCCGCGTCGTTCAGCGCCAGCTTTTCCAGCGCGTCGCGCAGGTCCGCATAGTGCGTCCGAGTCGATCGGGAACAGGCCGCAGAACACCATCGGCTTGACCTCGCGGTAACCCGGCAGCGCCTCCGTCGCTTCGCCGTGGAACGGCCTGTCCACAGTGCCCGTGCCCTTACCGCGCGTGGTCAGCGTGTCTCCCACGCGCAGCAGCGTCACGTCCTTCAAGCCCGTGATCAGGTAGCCCACCTCGCCCGCCGCCAGCTGGTCCGTCGGCATCATCTGCGGGCTGAAAAAGCCGATGTCGTCGATGTCCGCCTCGGTGCCCGTCGCCATCGCCCTGATCGGCTCGCCCTTGCGGAACACGCCGTCCACCACGCGGATGTAGGCGATCACGCCGCGGTACTGGTCGAACTCCGAGTCGAAGATCAGCGCCCGCGCCGGCCCGTCCGGATCGCCGCTCGGCGGCGGCACGCGCCTCACCAGCTCCTCGAGCACCTCGTTCACGCCTTCGCCCGTCTTGCCGCTGATGCGCAGGATCGAGTCCGCGTCCTCGCCGATCAGCTCGCTCACTTCGCCCGCCACCCGCTCCGGCTCCGCCCCCGGCAGATCGAGCTTGTTCAAGCACGGGATCAGCTCCAGGCCCGATTCCACCGCCAGATACGTGTTCGCCACCGTCTGCGCCTCCACGCCCTGGGAGGCGTCCACCACCAGAAGCGCCCCCTCGCACGCCTCCAGCGAGCGCGACACCTCATACGTGAAGTCCACGTGGCCCGGCGTGTCGATCAGGTGCAGCTGGTAGGTCTCGCCGTCGCTCGCCGTGTAGAACACGCGCACCGCCTGCGCCTTGATCGTGATCCCGCGCTCGCGCTCCAGATCCATCGAGTCCAGCAGCTGCGCGCGCATCTCCCGCGCTTCCACCGTGTGCGTCAGCTCCAGGATGCGGTCCGCCAGCGTCGACTTGCCGTGGTCGATGTGCGCGATGATCGAGAAGTTGCGAATGTGGGACTGGTCCATGGGCATCCACAGCGTAGAGGCCGCCGCCCGTCGGACCCGCTAGCCTTGGATGCTCCGGCGGATCGCCAACTCGCCCGCGGGCTCTTCGGGGTCCAACCGCGGCTACGCACCGGCCTCACGGCCGGTGGCCTGTCCAGGTGGTCGAGAGTGTTAAGCCGCCCAGGCGAAACACATAGTCCTGGGACGTAAGTAGTAAGCGGCGATCTAGTTGGGCGCATGCCGGGTGGGCTTCGGCTCACCCGGCCGCTGCTCGACTCACGCCCGCCCCAGCCGTGCGCGGATCATGCCGCTGACCTGGTGGGCCTCTGGGACGCGCATGACCAGGATGGCGCGCACGTACACCGCCAGCCCCGCCCCCGCCGCCGCGCCAACGCTGATGATCTGCGCCGGCAGCGACACGCCGAGCACGCCGTCCAGCAGCCTCCACACGACCCACGACGCGCCCGCCAACAATGCGGAGGCGACGAGGATGCGCACGGTGATCATGGTCGTCTGGGCGCCTTCCAGGCGGCCATTGAGACCGACGCGCAGGCGGTGGAACTGCAGCACCGTCATCACGATGTTGGCGGCAATCGTGCCGATGATCAGGCCCGCGATCCCCAGCGGCTTGTACAAAGCCACGCTGACGACGATGTCCACGACGATGTTCATCGCCGCCAGGCTCGTCGGTATCCACGGCCGCTGCACCGCGAAGAACGTGCGCGTGAGCAGCAGGTTGAGGCCGCCGAACGGCAGGCTGAACGCAAACCAGAACAGCGCGATCGCCACCAGATGGGTCGATTTGGCGTTGAATTCGCCGCGCTCGAACAGCAGCCGCACGATCGGGTTGGGCAGCACCACCATGAACGCCGCCGCCGGGATCAGCAGCAGGTTGATCTGGCGCATGCCCGCCCCCACCGCGCTGCGCATCGCCGCCGGGTCGCGGCGCGAAGCCATGCGCGCCAGCGTGGGGAACAGCACCGTGGCCACCGCCACGCTGAACACCCCCTGCGGCAGCATGTACACGCGGAACGCGTTGTTGATCGCAATCGGCGCTTCCTTGGAGACCAGGCTGCCGAAGGCCGAGTTGATCAGCTGGTCGAGGTTCACGATCCCCAGCCCGATCGTCACCGGCAGCATCAGCGTGAACACCTGCCTGATGCGCGGGTCGTGCCAGTCGATCTGCATACGCAGGCGGAAGTCGATCCGCCCCAGCGCCGCAAACGCCAGCAGCACCTGCACCACCGTGGCCGCCAGCACGCCGATGGCGAACGCGTAGATCTTGTCTTCGCCGTGGAAGTGCGGAGCCAGCACCACCAGCAGCACGATGATCACCACGTTCCACACCGCCGGCGAGATCGCCGGGATCGTGAAGTGGTCGTAGGACTGCAGGATCCCCACCAGCAGGCCGTTCAGGCCCAGCAGCAGCACCACCGGGAACATGACCTGCGAAAGGCCCACCGTCAGGTCGTTGAGCGCGCCGGTGAACGTGTTGCCGATGAACAGCGGCATGATCACGCCCGCCGCCAGGATGAAGAACGCCGTGACCGCGCCCAGCCCGATCAGCATGATCCAGAACAGCGTCGAGGCCAGCCGCAGCGCCTCGGTGCGACGCCCCTTCTGCAGCAGATCGGTGAACACCGGCACGAACGCCGCCGACAGCGCCGACTGGGCGAACAGGTTGGCCACGAGGTTCGGCACCTGCGAGGCGATCGTGTACGCGGACGCGAGGCCTCTGGTGCCGAAGTAGCTCGCGAACACGATTTCGCGGAGCAGCCCCACGACCCGCGAAAAGCCGGTCAGGAACGAGAAGATCGCCGTGTTGCGCGCGACGCGACCTGCACCGGACGGGGCCGGTACGGGCGGCTCCTCGCCGGGGACATCTGCAATGGCTGTCAAGGCCGCTATAGTACGGCGCTCTGCGGCGCTCACCGCTGTCTCGGTGCTGTGCCCGGAACTTCAACTCATGGCCAACATTCATTCACAGAAGAAGCGCATCCTCCGCTCCGAGCGCGAGCGTCTGGAGAACCGCCTCTACACCTCGACCATCAAGACCTACTTCCGTAAGTTGGAGGGTCTCGTGGAGTCAGGCGACAGCGCCGAGGCCGGCAGCGCCCACCGCGAGCTGGTCAGCACGATCGACAAGGCCGTCAAGCGCGGCGCGATGCACAAGAACACCGGCGCCCGCAAGAAGTCCCGCGCAGCACGCACGCTGGCCAAAGCCGCCAGCTCCTAGCCTCAGCGCGTGATCGCGTGGATGGCGCTCTGCGCCAGCGTGTCTTCGCCCAGTCCCGCCAGCGGCGTGCGGCTGGCCAGCAGCGGCGCTCCCCGCGCGAGTCCAGTTCCAGATCGGCCAGCATGCCCAGCGCCGCGCGCAGACGATCGGGGTCGCTGCGCGCCACGTCCGCCACCAGCCGCTCGGCCGCCCGCGCCGGCATCCGCAGCCCGCGCTTGACATCCGCCACCGAGTCGCCGTTCTGCAGCCGCAGCGAGATGGCAAGCGCATCGCGCAGACGGCTGGCCATCAGGTAGATCAGCCCCGGCAGCCGTTCGCCCTGCTGGCGCAGGCGCAGGTAGGACAGCGTGGCCTCGCGGCCGTCCGCGCCCACCAGCGCGTCGGCCAGGGCGTAGGCGCGGTACTCGGCCGAGTACGCCGCGCGGTCTTCGATGTCCTGGACGGTGATCTGACGCGGCGGGGACGTCGCCGGCGAGGCGTCGCCCGCGCCCGCTGAGGCCTGTTCGCCTTCCAGCGCCATCTTCTCCAGCTCGCGCAGCAGCCGCTGCTGGCGCTCGCCCACCTGCGCCACCAGCGCTTTGGCCGCCGCCTGATCCAACGCAAGGCCCATGCGCCCGGCCTGCTCGCGCGCCCACTTGGGCAGCTCCCACGGCTTCAGCGTCATCTGCGCCACGATCTGCCCGCCGGCGCGCTTGACCGCGTCGTGCACCGCCGCCGGGGTCTTGGCGCGCGCGTCCTCGCGCGCGAACAACGCCACGGTGGTCTGCGGCGGCATCTGGGCCATGGCCGGCGTCAGCTGCTTCTCCACGTCCGCCTGGCGCCAGCGCTCCACCCCTTCCACGATGATCACCCGCCGGCCGATCGCCAGCGTCATCGCCGCCAGCGCGTCCGCCACCCCCGCCGGCGTGGCCGCGTCGCCCTCCAGCAGCTCAACGCTCACGCTGCCTCCGCCGTCCGCCCCTTCACCCAGCGCGCGCAGGCCCGCGCGCCGCTCGGCCACGGCGCCGTGGTCGTCGCCGTGGATCAGGTATGCGGGCTTGAGCTCGGCCATGCGCCCCGAGTGTAAGACCAAGCGCCCCTAACGGACGACTAGGTTGACCAACTTACCGGGCACCACGATCTCCTTGACGATCTCCTTGCCGTCGATGTGGAGCTGCACGTTGGGCGCCGCCTTGGCCAGCTGCTTGAGCTCCTCCGGCGAGGCGTCCGCGGCGGCCTGCACGCGGTCGCGGACCTTGCCGTTGACCTGGCACACCAGCTCGTAGCTGTCCGACTCCAGCATCGACTCGTCCGCCTGCGGCCACGGCTGCTCCCACACGCGCTCGCCGGTCAGGCGGTCGTAGATGTCGGCGCACACGTGCGGAGCGAACGGGAACAGCAGCGACGCGGCACTACCCAACGCGAAGCGCTGCGCGCCCAGCGACACCGAGTCGCGCAGGCGCGAGCAGTCGTTCAGCAGCTCCATCACCGCCGCGATGGCCGTGTTGAACGCGAAGCGGCGCAGGTCGCCTGCGACCTTGTCGATCGCCCAGTGCGTCTTTCGCATCAGCGCCAGATCGTCGCCGGCGGGCTCCGCCGGCCCGTTCAGCTGCGGGTCGAGCGTGGCGAGCGCGTTCGGCGGTCTCGGCCGCCAGGCGCCACAGCCGGCTGAGGAAGCGGTGCACGCCCTCCACGCCGTCGTCGGACCAGTCCGCGTCCTGGTCCGGCGGGCCGACGAACAGGATGTAGCAGCGGGCGGTGTCCGCGCCCACGCGCTCCACGATCGAGGCTGGCGAGACGACGTTGCCCTTGGACTTGCTCATCTTCGAGCCGTCCTTGGTGACCATGCCCTGCGTGAACAGCGCCTTGAACGGCTCCTGGAAGTCGAGGTGGCCGAGGTCGGCCAGCGCCTTGGTGAAGAAGCGCGCGTACATCAGGTGCAGGATCGCGTGCTCCACGCCGCCGATGTACTGGTCGACCGGCATCCACTCGCGCAGCACCGCCGGGTCCCACGCGGCACGGTCGTTGGACGCGTCGCAGTAGCGCAGGAAGTACCACGAGGAGTCGACGAACGTGTCCATCGTGTCCGTCTCGCGGCGGGCCGAGCCGCCGCAGTCGGGACACTTGGTGTTGACCCAGTCCTCAGCCGCGGCCAGCGGCGAGCGGCCCTTGGGCGTGTAGTCCTCGATGTCCGGCAGCTGCACCGGCAGCTGCTCGTCCGGGCACCGGCAACGATGCCGCAGTCATCGCAGTACAGGATCGGGATCGGGCAGCCCCAGTAGCGCTGGCGGGAGACAAGCCAGTCGCGCAGGCGGTAGTTGACCGACGCGTGGCCCTTGCCCTCGCGGTCGAGCCACGCCACGATCGCGCCCAGCGCCTCGCGGTTGCCCATGCCGTCGAAGTCGGGGTGGGAGTTGACCAGCACGCCATCGCCGGTATAGGGCAGCCCACCCACACCGCCCGCCGCCGCAGGCGGCCCATCAAAGCCATCCTCGGCCGGCGCTTCGATCACGCGCCTGATCGGCAGGCCGAACGCGGTGCGCGAACGCGTGGTCGCGCTCGTCGTGGGCGGGCACCGCCATGATCGCGCCGGTGCCGTACTCCATCAGCACGTAGTCGGCCACGTACATGGGGATCTGCTCGCCGTTGACGGGGTTGGTGACCGTGCGCCCAGCGCCACGCCGGTCTTGGGCTTCTCGGCGTTGCCGCGCTCCTCGTTGGTCTCGTTGAGCGCCTGGTTGACGTAGTCGTGCACCGCCTGCTCCTGCGCGGTGCCCTTGGCCAGGCGCATGACGTCCGGGTGCTCGGGCGCCATCACGAAGAACGTGGCTCCGAACAGCGTGTCGGGGCGGGTGGTGAACACGGGGTAGTCGACGTCCAGCTCCTCGCAGCGGAACGTCACCTCGGCGCCCTCGCTACGGCCGATCCAGTTGCGCTGCATGGTCTTCACGTGCTCCGGCCACTCGATCGCTGTCGAGGTCCCCCAGCAGCCGCTCGGCGTAGTCGGTGATGCGCAGGAACCACTGCTCCAGCTGGCGCACTTCCACCAGCGCGCCGCAGCGCTCGCAGTGAGCCGTCCGCGTCGACCTGCTCGTTGGCGAGCACCGTCTGGTCGTTGGGGCACCACTTGACGGCCGCCTCCTTGCGGTAGGCAAGCCCGGCGCGGAACAGCTCCAGGAAGATCCACTGCGTCCAGCGGTAGTAGGAAGGTTCTGACGTGGACAGCTCGCGCGACCAGTCGATGGAGATGCCCCACGAGCGGAACTGGCGCTGGAATGAGGCGATCGACTGGGCGATCGAGTCGCGCGGGTGCACTCCCGTTTTGATGGCGTGGTTCTCGGCCGGCAGGCCGAAGGAGTCGTAGCCCATGGGGTGCAGCACGCGGTGGCCCAGGCGACGGCGGTAGTGGGCGATCGCGTCACCCAGCGCGTAGCACTTGAGGTGGCCGATGTGCGGCTCGCCGCTGGGGTAGGGCAGCATCTCCAGCACATATGAGTTGGGCTCGTGCGCGCCCGCGCGCGACTGGCCTGAGCGGGCGTCTGCGCCGCCGTCGTTGCTGACCTCCCAGGTGCGCTCTGAAGCCCACACCGCCTGCCAGCGCGGCTCGATCTCCTGGGGGTTGTAGCGGTGCTCGGGCTGCTCTGGTTGCTCGGCCATGAGTCCCGCAGGTTAGCGATCCACTTGGGATGGAACGCGAGCGCGGGGCGGGCGAGCGACCCCGGCCGTTTCAGAAGCGCGAGCTGGCGCGCAGCATGTCCACCACATGGGCGGGCGCCTTGGCGGGCGAGCCGGCGTCGAACGGCGGCTGCGGGTCGTACTCGATGGCCAGCTGGATCGCCTGGGCCACGTCGTCACCGGCGATGCGGGCGGCCAGCGTGAGCGCCATGTCGATGCCGGCCGACACGCCGGCGCCGCTGACGTACTTGCCGTCGAACACCACTCGCTCGTTGACAGGCTGGGCCCCGAGGCTGCGCAGCTCGTCGAAGGCCAGCCAGTGGGTGGTGGCGCGCTTGTCGTTGAGCAGGCCGGCGGCGGCGAGGATCAGCGAGCCGGTGCACACGGATGTGGTCCACTGCGTCCCCTGGTCGATCCGCGTGAGCCAGTCGAGCGTGGCGCCGCCGGCGCGCTGGGCGACCTCGCCGGGGCCTCCTGGCACGAGCACGACGTCGGGCTGGCCCACGTCGGCGAGGGAGTGCTCGACGTTGATGGCGAGCATGCCGGTGTCGGTGCGCAGCACGCCGGGCTTGGGCGCCACGAAGGTGACATTGGCTCCGGGCAGGCGGCTGAGCACCTCGTAGGGGCCGATGGCGTCGAGCGCGGTGAAGCGGTCGTAGAGGACGATGGCGATGTTCACGGCTGCCTCCTAGCTGGCTTGGGCGACTTGGTGCGGTGCGGACGCGGGTGCGGCGAAGCGGCGGCGGTACTCGGCGGGCGAGACGTGCAGGGCGCGGACGAACACGCGGCGCATGGTCTCGGCGGTGCCGAAACCGCAGGCGGCGGCCACGGCGGCGATCGGCTGGCCACTGTCCTCCAGCTGGCGGCGGGCGGCCTCCAGGCGCACGCGCTCGACGTAGCGGGCGGGCGTGACGCCGGTCTGGGCGCGGAACGCGCGGGCGAAGTTGCGGGGGCTCATGTGGGCGCGCTCGGCCATGGCCTCGACGGTGTGGTGGCCGCCGACGTGCTCGAGCACGGAGCGCTGGATCTCGCGCAGCGGCTCGCGCTGGGGCTCCTGGGTGCCGAGCGTGGCGCTGAACTGGGATTGGCTGCCGGGGCGGCGCAGGAACAGCACGAGCTGGCGGGCGATTTCGAGCGCGGCGTGGCGGTCGAGGTCTTCCTCGACGAGCGCCAGCGCGAGGTCCATGCCGGCGGTGACGCCGGCGGACGTCCAAACGGAGCCGTTGCGGATGAAGATCGGCTCGGGGTCGACGTTCACGGCGGGGTACTGGCGCTGCAGCTCCTCGGCGTAGGCCCAGTGGGTGGTGGCGCGGGCGCCGTCGAGCAGCCCGGCGGCGGCCAGCAGAAAGGCGCCGGTGCACACGGAGGCGGTGCGGGTGGCGCGCTTGGAGGCGCGGGCGATCCAGTCGAGCAGTTGTTGGTCTTGGCAGACGAGGCGAGATCCCTGGCCTCCGGCGACGATCAGCGTGTGTATGGGCCCGACGTGGTGAATGGAGCTGTGCGGCGTGACGGTGATGCCGCTTGAACTCTTCGAGCGCGAGCCCGTCGGGGCTGATCAGCTGCAGGCGGTAGCCGGGGTGCTGGCGGCCGGTGTGGCGGATGAGGACGTTGGCGGCGGCGAACACCTCAAGCGGCCCGGTGAAGTCGAGGCTCTGCACGCGGGGGTAGACGAGGATGGCGACGGTCAGTGGCTGCTGGGCTCTGTTCACCGTTCGATCATCTCCCATCCCCTGCATGTCCGCAAGGACATGCTTCCAACATTTTCTGCCAGTTTTGCGTTCGTGATGGCTCGATTGGGCGGTGCTCCAGCGGACGCTGGCCAGTGGCAGTCATACGGCGGGCGCGCGGGCTGTTTACGATGGCCTGGTGGGGGAGCACGAAGAGTTCGCGGATACGCACTACGGCTACGACTCCGATCCGGATGAGCTGGGAGCGACGCCTGGACGGGTGGCGAGCATCGTGGGCGCGGCGGAACGGGCGGCGGCGGAGCTGCGCGACCAGGCGGAGGCGCGCTCGCGCGAGCGCATAGCGGAGGCGGACCGCGCGGTGGAGAACCGTGTGCAGGCGGCGGAGGAGGAGGCACAGGAGCTGGTTGCGTCGGCTCGCGCCGAGGCGGAGCAGCTGACGGGCGAGGCGAGGAGCGCTCGCGACGAGGCGACTGCGACTGCGGCGAAAGCGAGGACGGAGGCGGATCAGCTGTTGACGCAGGCGCGCGAGGAGTCTTCCAGCCTGCTGGCCAACGCGGCGGAAGAGTACGAGCGGTTGCACACGCTGGCGGAGCACGAGATCCAGCAGCTGCGCACGACCACCAGGGACGAAGCGGAGCGGACGCGCCTGGAGGCGGAGACGGCGGCGGAACATCTGCGCATGGCGGCGGCGCAGGAGTCGGAGGCGGTGCGCGAGGCGGCCAGGCAGGAGTCCGATGCGCTGCTGGCGGCGGCTCGCACGGAGGCTGAGCGGATCGAGAAAGAGCTTGCGCAGGAGACGGAGCGTCAGCTGACGGCCCGTCGCGAGGAGGCCGAGCGGCTGCAGCGGGAGGCCGAGGAGCAGGCCAAGGAGATCAAGGCGAGCGCGCGCTCGGAAGCGCGCGAGATCACCAGCGAGGCGCACGTGCTGGCCCACGACATCCTGGACGAGGGCACCGAAGTGTCGCGCAACCTGCGCGAGCTTTCGGTGTCGCTGCGCGCCAACGCCGAGCGCCTGCTGCGCGACGTGCAGCTCACCCACGGCGGCATGACCGCCCGCCTGGACCAGGTGGCGCCGGCCACCGAGCGGCCGGCCGGCGAGCGTTCGAGCGGCGAGCGGCCGTCCAGCCCCCCTCCCCCGGCGGGCAACAGGCGGCGGGTTACGGGCGGCGGCAAGGGTGGCGACGAGCTGGAAGTGCCGGAGTTCATACCGCGGGGGTAGGGCGGGGCGCGGGCGGGCACCGGAGCGCCTTTGCGGTCAGGCGGCGTCGTGGTGGCGGCTGAGGCTCAGCGGGCCACGCCGGCAGCTGAGAACGGCAGGGCACAGTTCAGGCACAGAAGTGGCGCAGAATCGTTGCGGTTGTGCGGCTTAGGGCGTTGTTGGGGACTACCTACACGCCGGCTGAGATCGACGCCGTATGCGCCTACTCCCCGGAGCTGCACCGCTGCTTTCTGATGCCGATAGGCGAGGTTTCCGGCCAGCGCGGCATCCACCTCCGACTGGAACCGACCAAGAACAACCAGGCGCAGGGCATCAAATGGGCACGCAACTACGAGTTCGCCGACGCGATCGAGCGGTTGCGGGCAAAGCAGATAGTGGTCCCGAGCTGGCCTCGCTACACTTCTAGCCCCTGATACGGGGCTATAGCTCAGCTGGGAGAGCGTCTGGCTGGCAGCCAGAAGGTCGTCGGTTCGAGCCCGACTAGCTCCATTTTTTTGCCTGTGCGCGAACCCGACACGAGCCCGTCGCGTGTCGAATGCGCCAGGGGTCCGCATCGCTTGGCATCCTCGGCCGGTGGACGAATCTAGGCACCCGCGCTACAGCGACAACGAGGACTCTCGCTTCTATAAGACAGGCCGCCTCTCGCCGGAGGACACCTGGCGGGCTCTCAGCGACGAACTGATGCGTGTCCTTATGGACGCCCAAAGAGCATTCTGGCGGAGTCGGTTGGAGATGGATCCCGAGCGCATCCGGTGGTGGCATGGGGCGATCTTCGCCCGCCACTTCCCACACGATGGCGGGTGCTTCCGTCGAGAGCGCGCTTACTTCGGTGTGGTGACGGATGGTGGCGGGATGCGCCAGATTGAGGGCAGCCCACCCGACGCCCTGCGCCGAGATCTGATGGAGGTCTGTGCCGCGTTCAACAGCGGTAGTGCTCGGCTCGATCGGCAGGGCATCGGAATCGCTGAGCAGACACGAGTCGTCGCCGCTCTCTATGCAGGCATCCTCCGCGTGCATCCCTTTGCTGACGGGAACCATCGCACCGTGTTTGTGGCGCTCTCGGCCGCATTGTGGTCGCTGGGACTCCCCGCTGTCGAATTCTCCGATGACAAAGACATGACCGACCACGACAGCGCTGTGGCACCGGCACTCATCTCTCCCGATGGCGACGTCGAGCCGTTCGCACGGCTGCTCGCCACTCGGATCGAATACGCGAGAAACCCCGCGACGTGAGGTACCCTCAAGTCATGGAGAACGGCTCGCATCCATCGAACGGGAAGCGCGACGTCGCGCAGATCGCCCGCGCGGACGGACTTGTGGACGCAACCCCAGAGTCCATCCGCGAATTGGCCGACAGCGCAATGCTGCTCTCCCAGGGCGCGCACCGCGCGATCGAGATGAGACGCGAAGCCGACAGCGCGAACCTCGACGTGCCGGCCACCGCAGCAGCCTCCCAAGACTGACGCAAGCCCTGGAAGGGGCAGCGCAAGCCTTTGTCAGCCGATTCCGACTGCTAACGCCAGCGTCACCGCATGGTTTGCGAACAGCCAAGTTTCGCCCATCTTTTTGTTGTGGCGCGAACCCTGATGGCTGAAAACCCTCCAGGGGTCCGAAGCTGTTGGCATCCTCGCCGGAATGGATGCTTCTGGAGGCCGCTACCGCGATCGTGAGAACTCGCGCTTCTATCAAGCTCGGGGCCTCTCGCCCGAGGAGACCTGGCAAGCGCTCGGGGACGAGCTCGCTCGTATTTTGGATGACGCGCAGCGGGCATTCTGGCGCATGTCGTTGCGGATGGATCCGGAGCGCGTGCGCTGGTGGCATGGAGCGATCTTCGCTCGCCGGTTTCCGCACGATGGCGGATGCTTCCGTCGCGAGTTGACGTTCTTTGGAGTGGTCCTGCCCGGCGGCGGTATGCGGCAGCTGGAAGGGGTTGCGCCCGGTGCGATCCACCGCAATCTCGGCACCATCTGTGCAGCGTTCAATCGCTGTGTCGAGAACTTTGGTCCAGTGGAGTCCATCCTCGACTACAGCCGGGCCGCGGCGGCCCTGTACGCCGGCATCCTGCGCGTGCATCCCTTCGTAGGTTCCAGCGCTTGTCTCCGCGGCTGGGGACGTAGAGCCCTTTGCACAACTCCTGGCGACGCGCATCGAACGTGCAAGCAGCAATCCGACATGAGATACCCTCAAGGCATGGAAAACGGGTCGCATACTCCGCATAAGAAACTCACCCGCGCCCATACGGTCTGCGGAGACAGACTGGTAGAGACCACCCCAGAGGTCAACCGGCAGGTCGCCGAAAGCGCGATGCTGCTCTCCCAAGGCGCCCGCCGCACAATCGAGATGATGCGCGAGGCCAACAACGGAAGCACGGAGACGGCGACGCCTGCTGCTACAGGCACCACGCGCCACGCCTGACCACGGGTCAGCGCCGAGTCAGCCGACCCCCGACCACCGGGACCGCTATCAGCACTTGGTTTGCGTACCGAGCAGTTTCGCCCACCATGCCCGATGCTCCCTCTGCCCACCTGCCGCCCGCGCGTGCCAAGACCGTCGAAGCCTGGGTAAGACACCGCTCCGCAACGGTCCAATTCTAGAACTCCCCCACCTTGTGGGCATGTGCTGACGCGGGTAGGCTACGCCGGGTGAAGCTCGTGTGGCGCTCATCGGTTCGGACATTCTTGGTCGTGCTCAGCGCGATCGGCCTCCTCGCCTACGGCGCAGATGTCGCCGGTGCGACCACGGGCACCGAAATTGGTGGCATGAACCTCAGCGCCTACTGCCAGCAGCTCGAAGCGGGCAACAAGGGAGCAACGCTCAGCGGGGAAACGTGGGTGTGCATCCACGCGGACAACACCACCGCCACGTTGAACCTTCAGGCGGCGTGTGAACACGAATACACGCAGCGCCCGATCAAGGCCGAGGAGATCACCCCGGGGGTACCGTTCAGTTGGAAGTGCTTCCAGGTGGCCGCGGGAGAAGGCGGTGAAGGAGAAAAACCCAACCCTGGCGAAGGGGCCGGCGGGGGTCGAACCGCTTCCACCACGAGCGTGATCTGCAACTACGAGTTCGCCACGTTCACGGACACACCTGCACGGCAACGGTCACCGGCTCGCCGACGCCGACAGGGCAGGTGTCCTTCACCAGCGCCTCGGGCGGTGTGTTCACGCTCGGCAGCACCTGCAGCCTCACGCCGGTCGGTGCGGGCGTGTCGTCCTGTTCGGTGCAGTTCCAGCCCGCCTCCACGGCACTTGCGACCGTCACCTCCACGCAGATCACAGCCGGCTATGCCGGAGATGCGGCCAGCCAGCCGAGCAGCGGCAACACAGTATTCGGGTCCGCGGCATTGATCCAGCGCCAGGAAACAGCGGTTCGAGAAGGATGCGCTGCGGCGCAGGGAAGCACCGTGGTGATCACCACGGAAGGCGTTGCTGTCACGCTGAACGTTGTGGTGCCAGGCACTGTGGAAGGGAGCGTGGTCGCGAGCTCGACCGGCGGCAGCACCCTTCCGGTCAGCCTGCCCCGCCTGCACCTGGCGTACGCCGTCATGGCCGCGCAGGGCGTCGGATGCGAAGGCGCCCTCGCATGCTGTGGGGGCAGTACCGGAACGCTGCCGGTCAGCCTGCCACCGCTGGACCGGGTAGCCGCAACCACTGCGGCGAAACACGGCAAGGCCAAGCCAAGATCCAAGCCAAAGCCGCGGCTGGTGGCCACGCTGAAGCAGCACCTCGCCAAGGGCGGACCCACCAAGCTGGTGATCCCCTACACCGTCTATGGCCACAAGCTGGAGAAGGCGTTCGTCAAGCAGCTGCGTAGCTACAAGCGCCACCACAAGAGCGGCGCAAGGAAGCCCGTCCTGAAGCTGAGGCTCACGCTCGTCTACAGACCCGGCTGAGACAGCACGCCCAGATGCCGGAACAGGTGCCCAAGCTGGGGGCGGGCAGCCCGGAACCGATCAGGCAGCGACGAGCTGTGCGTGGTAGGCGAAGGGAGGGCCAAGGCGACGCACAACGCGAAGACCGGCCGCCTCGGCCATCGGACGCAACTGCCGCGGCGAAACAAAGTCGGGGTCCATGGCTATCTCGGCGACGATCAGCCGCCCGCCGGGCTTGAGGACGCGGCGCAACTCCACCAGGGTCCGCTGGCAATCTGCAATCTCCCCAAGCACGGCCACCATGTAGGCCGCATCGAACGAGGCGTCTTCGTACGGCAGCCGCCCGGACGACGTGGCGAGGGCAGCGACCACGTTACTCACCCCCCGGCGCTTGGCCCGCGCGGATGTGGCGTCGAGCATCTCCTGCTGTACATCGAGGACATCGACGCGTCCCTTCGGGCCTACGTACCCAGCCACCTCCACAGCGTTTTGGCCAAGCCCAGGGCCAATCTCGAGGATCCGCTCGCCCTCCCGCGCCGCGAGCGCTCGCCTCAATGGACCGGCTGGCCGCGGGATCGCAAGCTCCCAACGCAACAAGTAAGGAAGCGGAGCTGGCGCTCCGCGGCTCCAACGCCGCGCGACGGTATCACCGGCGACTGCGGCCACCATGAAGCCAAACGCCCTTCGGGGCCGGCCTCGCAGCATCGAGACAAGCGCGGCAAACAAAGCCGCCACCGAGACCACCTGGCTCCAGTCCTGCCTGCGCACCTAATGGAATCGTACCCATCCCGGCCATCCCGCATCCGCTCGAGCGCCGCCGGGCGAGGAAACGTCACGCACAGCCGACCACGAAGCTTCGCTCAGCAGGCCCTGACGCCCACCGTGATCGTCTTGGCCCTGGCCTTGCCGTCGCGGAGCTTCAGGTGGGCAGTGGCCCGCACTTTGATCGTGCTCCCCGACGCAGCGCCGGGCGCCAGCCTCAGCCGTGCCACGAAAGGTGCCGACCGACGGATCTTGACCGTCTTGCCGGCGAGCGTGAAGAGAACCTTCGTCACTTTGACGCTGCCCCTGGCCCTGCCTTTCGTCAGTTCCTTGATCGTCTCGATCGATACTGTTTGGTGATAGGTCGAGATCCGCCTAGCCGACTTCACCACAGGAGGTTCCTCATGAGCACCGCAACCACTGCCGTCCGCCGGATTGGCCTGATCTGCGTTCCCACGGCCGATCAGGATCGGGCGATCAAGTTCTACGAGTCCATCGGGTTCGAGAAGCGAACCGACATTGCCATGGGCGGCGGCTACCGCTGGGTGGAGGTGTATCCGCCCGAAGGAAGCGCCGGCATAGCCCTCGCGCCGCCCGCGCCGGGGAGCGGAGAGATCGTGCCCACGCAGACCGGCATCACGCTCAACACCCAGGACATTGACGCCGCGCACACACAGTTCAAGTCGCTTGGCGTGGACGTTGACGGCGAGGTCTCACGCATGGGCGAGCCCGTACCGCCCATGTTCTGGTTTCGCGACCCCACCGGCCACAGCCTGATGGTCGTCGAGCAGCCCTGAGCGCAAATCGACAGGGGCGGTAGCGAGCTTCAGCTATGCACCGGGCGAGGCGAATGACACTCGCCTCACCCAGTGCATTGAGCAACCGCTGGTTACCAAGGCTCGTCTATGCGGCGCTGACCGTCGAGCCGGCCTGCACACCCAGTTCCCTGTTCTCCGGCACGAACTTGCTCGCGATGAACGTGGCGCCCTGCGGATCGGCGATCACCGTCATCCTGACCCACGGAGCATCGAACGGCGCCACCAACACCCGGCCGCCCAGTTCCGCGGCCTTGGCGGCGGTGGCGTCGGCATCGTCAACCGCGAACGTCACGCTCCAATGCGCCGGTGTGTCCGGCTGGTCCGCAGCGATCGGGTTGACCGTTGCAACAACGTCCGCGAAGCCCTCCGGCGCGCCGCTGGTGGCCATCCGCTCGCGCAAGCCCGGGTCGCTCTCTTCCAGAAACTCGCCGTAGCCCGCAAGCCGCCACATCTCCGCACCGCCTCCCAGACCAAGCGGCTGCCACCCGAACACCGCTCCGTAGAAGGACTTCGCGCGCTCCGGGTCGCGGGTGTTCAGGCCGTTGAAGTTCAGCGAGCCGGGCTCGTTGACGATCTGTGCGCCCCTGTGCCTTTTCGCCTGCCACAAGCAGAAAGCGGCACCCTCCGGGTCCGTGCAAACAGCCATACGCCCGGCGTCCATCACGTCGAAGGGATCCGCTAGGACGCGCCCGCCGCTGGCAAGCACCTTCGCGGCGGTCTCGTCGGCGCTCTCCACCCAGATGTACGTGTTCCAAGCAGCCACCGGCGGCGCGCCCTCCGGCGAGGCTGACACTGCGGCCACGTCGCCGCCGCGGAGACGAGCCATGAAGTAACTGCCCGGTGCACCTGGAGGCATCACGTCCTCGCAATCCCACCCAAACAGGCCGCTGTAAAACGCCACTGCCGCCTCCGGGTCAGGCTGGCTGGTGTCGATCCAGCACGGTACGCCGGGCAGGTATCCGTCTCGTTCGAGCATGGTGATCCCTTCTTGTTGTTGGCTTTGCCGCGCACGCTAACTCCGGTTTAGGTCAGAATCTGTCCTCAATGATTGACACGGTGATAGTCCGATGAGCCAGACCGCCAGCCGACTTCTGCAGCTGCTTTCCATGCTCCAGGGGCGCCGCGATTGGCCCGGCAACGAGCTGGCCGAGCGGCTCGAGGTGTCAGGCCGCACCATCCGGCGCGACATCGAGCATCTGCGCCAACTCGGCTACCCCGTGGATTCGCTCACCGGCCCAGCCGGCGGATACCGTCTTCGCGCCGGCAGCGCCATGCCACCGCTGCTGCTCGATGACGAGGAGGCGATCGCAATCGCCGTCGGCCTTCGCACCGCCGCCGGCGCCTCCGTGGCGGGCATCGAGGAAACCGCCGTGCGCGCGCTCGTCAAGCTCGAGCAGGTCCTGCCAGCACACCTGCGCCGCCGTGTCCGAGCCCTGGGCTCGGCCACGTTCACCTCCCCAGCGGCCGGACCCATGGTCGACCCGCAGCATCTCACCACGATCGCCACCGCCTGCCGCGACCGCGAGTGCCTGCGCTTTCACTATCAAAGCCGCCACGGCGCCCACAGCCGCCGCGAGGTCGAGCCGCACTCGCTCGTGAACCACGGTCGCCGCTGGTACCTCATCGCGTGGGATCGCAATCGCGAGGACTGGCGCACCTTCCGGATCGACCGCCTCACCAAGCCAGGATCCAGCGGCGTGCGCTTCACGCCGCGCACGCTGCCCGCAAAAACTCCGGCCGCGTTCATCGCGCAAAGCATCACCAGTTCACCCAACCGGTTCGAGGCGCGCGTCACTCTGCACGCCGCCGCCGAGGAGATCGCACCGCGCGTCCCCGCCTACTGGGGCACGATCAAGCCGATCGACGCGCACACCTGCGAGTACCGCACCAGCGGCGAGGACCTCAGCTGGCTGGCAGTGCGCATCGCAATGCTCGGTGTGGACTTCGAGCTGCACGAGCCGCCTGAGCTGCTCGAGCACCTGCACCTGCTGGCAATGCGGCTGACCCGCGCGACGAACTGCTCGTACCGGTGAACGACACCGGACCAGCCGCTACCCCAATCCCAATGAGTCTGGGGTGGGGTTTGACTGCTGCCCTTCCGGATCACACTTGCAGCGACTGGTTTTCTTTCCACAGCGCGGACAGCGGCGAAAGAAACTGAGCGCCGTGGTATACGGCCACCCAGGTCGGGAATAGCCCCGTCTCATTCACTCCTCCACACAAGGCTTATATCAACTCCTCACCATTGGAATTCGTCGATCGCAGGCGACCGTCCAGCCTGACCCATCATCATTGCTTGCCGCATGGCTAGGCTCATCACACGCCGGCTTTGGCTGCAACCCAGAACCCGATGGCGCAAGCGAGACACCGGCGAGAAGGCGGCCTTGGCGGGCCTTGCCCTGCTGCTCCTCGGCGCCGTCGCCGTGCGGCTGTGGCTGATCCTCGACTACGGCCCCGCGTTCGTCGGATTCGGCGACACCCACGAGTACGTCAGCGCGGCAGCAAGCGGCGTGTTCGGCGATCCCCAAAAACCGGCCGGGTACCCCATCTTCCTGGAGATCGCGCACCTGTTCAGCGACCGCCTCAGCTTCACCATCGCCCTGCAGCACGCGCTCGGCATCACCACCGGGCTGCTTCTCTACAACGCCGTCCGCCGCACCGGCTCGCCGCCGTGGCTGGGGCTGCTGCCAGCGGCCGTGGTTTTCTTCGGCGGCAACGGCCTGCTGCTCGAGCACTCCCTGCTGGGCGACGATCTGTTCGCGTTCGTGCAGGGCGTCGCGCTCTACGCCGCCGTGCGCGCCCTCCGCGAGCCGGGGCTGCGCTGGGCACTGATCGCAGGATTGGCCGTCGGCGCGTCGTTCTGGGTGAAGACCGTCGGCCTGTCCGGCTTGGTGCTCCTCCCCGTCCTCCTGCTGGCAGCCGGCGGCAACATACGCCATCGCGCCAGCAGCGCCGCGGCTCTCGCCACCGCCGCGCTGGTCGTGATCCTCGCCTACCCCGTGGTGCAGGGCCAGGTCACCGGCTACTGGGGTTACGAGCGCCAGGGCGCGTGGAACCTGTACGGGAGAGTCGCCACGTTCGTCGACTGCGCGAGCTTCACGCCGCCCACAGGCACGCGGTTGCTGTGTCCAACCGAACCGCTCGCCCATCGCCAACCGGAGAGCTACTACCAGTACGCCCGCGCTTCGCCCGCAGTACAGCGCTTCGGCGGCCCGGCGCATGCGCCCGCTTACGCAAACGCCCTGCTGCAGCGGTTCAGCATCGCCGCCATCGAGCACCAGCCGCTCGCCTACGCCCGCGCCATCGTGCACGGATTGACGTTCTTCGTCACCCCCCGAGCGGGTGAAGGGTACACGCCCACCTCCCTTCGAGAAGCTCTCGTCAACCCCGCAGGAGTGGCCTCCGTCCAGCCCGCCATCTCGCGCTATTTCGCACGGGGGGACTCCGGTTATGTGGGCAGTCCAAGCGCGATCCGCACGCTTGCCTCCTATGACGATCGCACCCAGCTGCAGGGTCCGTTGCTGATCCTCCTGCTGCTGGCCGCCGTCGTCGGGACGCCGTTGCTCGCAGGACCGGCGCGCGGTGCCGCCGCGCTGTTCACCATCTCGGCGCTTGCGTCCGTCACAGCCGCCGTGGCCGGCAACAGCTACGACGTTCGCTACGGATACCCCGCGCTCGGGCCGCTGGCCGCCGGAGCCTCGCTCGGCGCTTGGGCGATGCTCGCTCGCGCCAGGACCCGGCTCGCCCGCAGGCGCGCTATGTCCCGAGCGCCTCAGGGCCGGGCGTCGCCTTCCGCGTAGACCACAACACAAAGGCCAGCACCGCCACACCGGCAAGGAAGTCCGTAAACAGGGTGGCGTAGAAGAACGCCGGGACCTTGGGATTGCCGTACGCGAAATGGCCCAACGTCACCAGCCCGGTCAGCGAGTACACCGCCAGGCACACGTGCGCCTCGTGGTGGCGACCTTCGCGGTAGCGGCGGTAGCCCATCAGCCCGATCCACGTCAGCAGCGGCCAGCTGATCACAATCGCCACACGTGTCGCCGTGTACAGGTCGCTGGGGCCGGGGTAGCGATCGACCGCCACGAAGTTGTGCGTGTAATGGATCGCCGTCGACAGCATGCTCGCCGCCAGGATCGTCTTCAGCGCCGTCAACCCGCGACGCTCGTCTCGTGTTTGCACGGTGACCTCCGCATCTATTTGATAGATCGTTCTAGTGCGGTAGTGTTGCAGAAGATGGCAAGCGACACCAGAGAGCGCATCCTCGACACCACCGCCGAGCTGTTCCGCCGCCAGGGCTACACCGGCACCGGCATGAAGCAGATAGCCGCCCACGCCACCGCGCCGTTCGGCTCGCTCTACCACTTCTTCCCCGGCGGCAAGGAGGATCTCGGCTGCCAGGTGATCCGCACCTCCGGCAAGCTGTACACGCAGCTGTTCGCCTCCATCGCCGCCCAGGCGCCCGACGTGCTCACCGCCGTGGGCGCCTTCTTCACCGGCGCCGCCGACACGCTGCTCGAAACCGATTACGCCGACGCCTGCCCCATCGCCACCGTCGCGCTCGAGGTCGCCAGCACCAACGACACGCTGCGCCAGGCCACCGCCGACGTGTTCACAGAATGGATCGACGGCGCCACCGCGTACTTCACCTTCGCCGGCATACCAAGCCAGCGATCACGGGAGCTGGCCCTCTCCATGCTCTGCCTGCTGGAGGGCGCGTTCATCTTCAGCCGCGCCATGCGCTCCACCGAGTCGCTGCACGTCGCCGGCGCAACCGCCGTGCAGACCGTGCAACAAGCGCTCCTGGAGTCCGGCTCCGATGGCGTGGTGAAAGTCGGGCCGCGATGAAGCTGCTGAGCAAGCCGGCCGTCTCCCTGTCACTCGCGCTGCTTGCCACCGCCGTGGCGCTGTCATCCCTGCTCACCATCACCGCCGGCGGCAGCGCGCCAGGCTGGTCGCACTGGTGGTGTTCCCCCGCCGCCCTGCGCTCCGCCGCTCACAACGTGGGCTCAAGCCGGCTTGGCGCTGGCGTGATCACAGCGCTCGAGCTGCACTGGCCGCACTTCCTTCCCGCCCTGCTGGGGCTGGCCACGCTCGTCTATCTGTGGCGTGCCAACGCGCGCTACAGCACTCAGGACGCCAGCGCCGAAGGCAGCTGAGTCGCAACTGGTGCGGTGACCGGCTGAGCGGGCGCCGCGGCAGGACTCTTGGCTCGAGCCGCACCACCGGACGGACGCGTGCGGTTTCGTGCCAGGAACAGCGCGGCAGCCGGCAGCGCGCTCGCCACCACGCCATAGCGCACCACCGCGATGCTCGCATCGCTGCCAGCGCCGATCGCGTGCGCCAAGCCGAGCACGTACGCCACCACCGTCGCACGGTGCATCTGCCTCCAGCGCTTGCCGCCGATCCGGCGGCGCACGTAGAACGACAGCCCCAGCGCCGCGATCAGATACCCGCTGATAATGCCAAGCCCGGTGTACACCGGCCGATAGGGCGTGGCGAACGGCACCAGGATGCCGATCGGGCCGGGGTTCTGCGTGCGATCCCCCAGCAGCGTGATCCCGTGAACGGCGATCAGGACCATCGCCACCAGCGCCGTGTGCTCGTGAAACGCCACCAGCCGGCGCTTCAGCCCCGGTCGCTTCAGCAGCCCCGACGCCATGCTCAGCCCGATCAGGACCGACGCCGTCACGAGCACCAGCGCCACCGTGCCCGACGCGCGGCTGGCCAGCCACCAGCCATAGTCCAGCGGCTGCCTGCTCATGCCGCCGTCCTCCACAGGTGCAAGCGCTGCCGCGAGCGCATCGGGCCGTGCAGCTCAACGTCGCCGTCGTCGTGGACCACCAAGCCGCCATGGCGCTCCAGCACACGGCGGGCGCCCGCCGGCCCGCACAGCAGCGCCCACTTCGCCAGCGTCTCCGCTTCAAGCGCCGATTCACCCAGTGCGGTCACCATCAGCAAGCCGGTCCACGCCGGCTCCCCGGTGGCCGGGTCCAGCAGGTGGTGCGCCACCGTGCCATCCTCGCGCCGCCACATGCGCGAGTTCAGGCCCGAGGTCGCAATCCCACCAGCCGCCACCGGAACGGCATGCACGTGCTCGCCCGTCAGCGGATGCTCCACCTCCACCTCGTACGGATTGCTCACCGCGTGGACGCCGCCGATCGCCAGGTCGCCAGCCGCGTCCACCGCAAAGCGCGAATACCCAGCGAACAGGCGCGCCACCAGATCCGCCGCCAGCCCCTTCACCACGCCGCCGCTGTCGATCCTCACCCCCACCGGCCGCCGCACCGTCCCAGCCGCGCGATCCACGCAGATCTGCCGCCACGCCGCCTGCAGCCGCGGTGCGGCCGGCCGCCTCGGCGGGGCGAACGGGAGCGCGTCCCGCAACGGAATCGGCGGCGCCCCCGCCAGCGAGCGCCGATATCCCACCGCCTCGATCGCCCCCGTCAGCGTCGAGTCCACCAGCCCACCGGAGAACTCCGCCGCCCACAGCGCCGCCTCCACCGCAGCTATCAGCAGCGGCCGCGCGCTCACCACCGTGTCGGACGCGTCGTTGAGCGCCACCAGGTCGCTGGACTCCCTGAAGCGCGACAGGCGCGCGTCGCACTCCTCAAGCCAACGTCGCGCGCGCGCCGCCGCCTCGTGCGCGGGAGCGAGGCCCGGCTGCACCGGATCGCCGAGGAGCAGCCTGAACTCACAGCCCATGCACGGGAAGCTGACGTCGTGCTCGCTCATGAGCTGCGCGTCACCGGCGCCGGGACCGCTGCGCCGCTCGACGATTGCGAGGTGAGCACCGGGGAGCTCGAATAGCTGCTCACACCGCCGCCGCGGGCGTGGGAGGACACGATCGTTTCCACGATCACCCTGCGCACGATGCGACGCTCGATCACCGGCCGGGGCGCCTGCACCCGGCGCACAGGGCCCAGCACCGGATCCGCGCCAGCCGCCACCCGCTGGGCAAGCAACACCCCAACCACGGCAAACAGCAAGATCGACGTCGCAATCACCGCCAGCGGTCCCTGCTTGCGCCTGCGTTTGGCCGGCGCCGCACGCTCAGTTGTCGCCGCCATGCCCGTCTTCTTCGTGTTCTCCACCGGTCTGTGTGCCGCCACCGCCCGAGCCGCCGCTCGTTTCTGAGCCTTCTTTGGAGCCACTCGGTTTGGTCGTGGGCGGTGGCGTGGGCGTGGTGCCAGTGCCGGTCGTGCCGCCACCCGATCCACCGCTCGGCGGCGCTCCACTCGGTTTGGTGGTCGGAGGCGGTGTGGTGCTCGTCGGCGCGCTGGTCGTTTCGCCGGTGCTGCCACTCGGCTTGGTCGTGGGGTTGCCCGTCGCAGGAGCGGTGCCCGCGGAGCTCGTGGTGTGAGTCTTCGACCCGCTCGAGCGTGTCGTCGGCGACGTTCCCTGCGCGCCCGAGCCGTGGCTGGAGGTGGCGGTGTGGCGAGCCCCGGGCGCAGCGTGCGCCCCGCTCGGACCCGATTTCACGGCAGTGCTCCCCAGGTAGCCCGTGGCGTTGGCTTTCACCTTCGACCCGCTGACGCGTGTGCGCACTGCCACGCCCGCGCTGTGTCCCACAGCTCCGATCACGCCACCGGCCGACCCCGTGGAGGAGCCGCCCGCCCCGATGTGCCTGTAGCGGCGGATCGTCTGCTGCTCCGTCACCGTGCGAACGTCCGCAAGCGGCACGGGGCTCTGCTCGCGCTTCCTGCCCGCGCCCGCGCTCATCGCCACACCCGTAAGCCCGCCAAGCGACAGGAATGTGGCGCCCACCGCCAGCTTTTTGCGCAGTTGCATCAAGGTCATCGTCCTCGTGGTTGACACCGCGCCCGTTCGGCGCGCCTGAACGTAAGACCACGCGCGCCGGCAAAGCTCACGCTCTCTGTCCCAAGTTGGACAGATGACCGAGCCGGCCGGCCATCTCTCAAGCAGTCACAATGCGTCTCGTGACCGACTACGGACAGCCGCTGCGCGAGCAGGACGTCGACCCTGACCCACTGCGCCAGTTCGCCAGCTGGTATCAGCAGGCCACCGACGCCGGCGTGCGCATGCCCGAAGCCATGGCGCTGGCCACCGCCTCAAGCGACGGCTCGCCATCGGTGCGCATGGTGCTCATGAAGAGCTTCGACCAGCATGGCTTCGTGTTCTTCTCCAACTATGAAAGCCGCAAGGGCAGCGAACTCACCGCCAACCCGCGCGCCGCGCTGCTGTTCCACTGGGACCCGCTCGGACGGCAGGTCAGGATCGAGGGACCGGTCGAGCGCGTCAGCGCCGAGGAGACCGCCGCCTACGTGCGCAGCCGCCCCCGCGGCAGCCAGCTCAGCGCGCTGGCCTCGCCGCAGAGCCAAACCGTCCACAGCCGCCAAACGTTGGAGGCGCGCGTGGCCGAACTGGATGAGCAATACGGGCAGGGAGAGCTGCCGCTGCCGTCCAACTGGGGCGGCTTTCGGCTCACCGCCCACTCCATCGAGTTCTGGCAGCAGCGCCACGACCGCCTGCACGACCGGCTGCTGTACAGCCGCGATCAGCAGGGCGGCTGGACGATGCAGCGCCTGGCGCCGTGACCGGCCGGGCCTGAACTGGCATCGACGCCAGCGCGCCGAGGCGCTACTCAGCCGCCATCCACAAGCGACGCGTACACCGCGTCGATCAGCGCACGATTGCGGGGGTCCTGCCACTGCGGGCCACCACGATTCATCGTGTACGCAAACGCAACCCTCGCCTCCGGGTCGGCGAACCCCAGCGAGCCGCCCGTGCCGAAGTGCCCGAATCCGCCCGCGTTGGGGCCCAGCGCGCGCTCCGGCAGCGTCAGCTGGAAGCCCAGCCCAAAGCGCGAGCGGCGCCCCAGCACCAGGTCCTCGCCCATCGACGCCTCCGTCGCAGCCTCTCCCAGCACGTCAGCGTCGATCAGCGAGGGGCGCCCGGAGATCAGCGCGTCATACACCCGCGCGATTCCGCGAGCGGTCGCGTGCAGGTTCGCCGACGGCAGCTCCGCCCGCTGCCACTCAAGCGTGTTGACCGTGCCGATCCCCGTCGCCCCCGGCGGGTTCATGTACGCGCGTTCGCGCAGGCGCTGATCTGCCACAGCCCGACCTTCACCCATCGCGCGCGAAGCGCGCTCGAAGTCAAAGACGTATTCCGCCCTGCGCCCGCCATCGCCCGCCGCCAGGCCAAAGCTCACGTCAGCGCCAACCACATCCGCTATCTCGCGTTGCAGGAACGCGCCGATCGTCTCGCCCGTCACGCGGCGCACCAGCTCACCCGCCAGGAAACCGAACGTGTGCACGTGGTAGCCGTGCTCCGCACCCGGCGTCCACCACGGCCGCTGCTCCGCCAGCGCCGCCGTCATCAGCCCCCAGTCATACAGCGCTCCCTGCCCCAGCTCGCGCTCGATCGCGGCCAACCCCGCCCGGTGGCTCAACACCTGGCGCACCGTCACCCGCTCCTTGCCCGCCGCCGCAAACTCAGGCCAGCGCCCACACACCCGCTCGTCCAGATCCAGCAGCCCACGCGACACCAGCATCAGCACGCACATGCCCGCAAACGCCTTGCCAACCGAGAACACGTTCACCAGCGTGTCCTCCCGCCAAGGCCGCAAGCGCTCCACATCCGCCCAGCCGCACCACAGATCCACAACCGGGCGCCCGTCCACCATCACCGCCACCGCCGCGCCGATCTCCCCCCTGTCGCTCAGGTTCTCCGCAAACGCCTCGCGCACCGCCGCAAAGCGCGCGTCGCAGCTGCCCCCGATCATCGCCGCCGCGTCGCTCCCCATCGCCGCACCATACGCCACCGCCTGAGCCACTCGTACGCAGGTGCGCAATCATCCATAGGTGACCCTGCTCGCCATCAAGCTGCTGCTCGCGCCCAGTTTCGTGGTCGGCGCGTCGCTGATCGCACGCCGCTTCGGATCGCGCGTCGGCGGCCTGATCGCCGGGCTGCCCGTGGTGGCCGGGCCGATCCTGCTCGCCTACGCGGTCGCCCACGGCCGCGTGTTCGCCGCCGGCGCCGCCTCCGGCACGCTGCTCGGCCTCGTCTCGCTGATCTCCTTCGTGATCGTGTACGCGCGCGTCGCACCGTACGTGTTCTGGGGCGCCAGCCTGATCGCCGGGCTGATCGCCTTCTGCATCAGCACCGCCGTCTTCTACGAGCTGTCCGTGCCCACCGGCGTGGCGCTCGCGCTGGCCGCCGCCGCGCTGCTGGCCGGCCTTGCCTGGGTGCCACGACCGCAGAGCGCCGCGCTCGCCCACTCCCCCGCACCGCAGTGGGACCTGCCCCTGCGCGCCGCCTGCGCGCTGGCGCTGGTGTTGACGCTGACCGCCGTCTCCGGCTGGCTCGGCCCACAGCTGAGCGGGCTGCTCGCCCCCTTCCCCATCATCACCACCGTGCTCGCCACGTTCACCCACGCCCAGCGCGGCTCCAACGAGCTGCTGCGCCTGCTGCGCGGCATGATCAGCGGGTTCGCCGCCTTCGCCCTGTTCTGCTTCACGCTGGCCGTATCGCTGCGACCACTGGGCACCGCCTACGCGTTCGCGCTGGCCACCGCGCTGGCGCTGCTCACGCAAGCCAGCGCCATCGCGCTGCTGCACGGAGAGCCCGCGCCGGACGCGCTGGCCGAGTACTGACCCATCCCCTCACAGGTGGCGAATGCGCTCGCGCAGCTCCGCGTAGTGGCGCGTTTCATACACGATCAGCCCGCTCAACACCACAGCCAGCGCGCCCAGCGTCAGGAGCGACGCCGGCTTCAAAGCGGTGTCCAGGAACAGCAGCATTATCAGCGCCACCGCGCACAGCAACCGCTGGAAGTGGAGTTTGTGGATGTTGCGCCAGCGAAACGCCACGTGCGCCAGCAGATACATGGCGCCGCCGCCCAGCATCGCCGTGGCCGCCACCAGGCCCAGCGGATCGCCCACGTGGCCGATGGTCTTCCTCATGCCCACCGCCACCAGCGCGATCCCGGCCACCATCGGCAGGTGCAGATAGGAGTAGGAGTCGCGCGCGATCTCGTTGCGCTCGCGCCCCTCCTGCGCTTTCAACAGCCGCCGTTCCGCCACGATCGCCACCACGTCGAAATACAGCCACCACAACGCACCCGCCACCACCGTGCCCAGCACCGCCGCCGCGATCACCCCCGCGCTCACGCCCGCGCTCGCACCCGCGCCGATCGCCGCGATCGACTCGCCCAGCGCGATGATGATGATCGCGCCGTGGCGCTCTGCGAAATGCCGCGGAACGAGCTTCCAGCCCTCCGCGCCGAACACGAACGGGCCGCCCGCGTCCAGCAGCAGCGCCAGGCCCCAGATGCCGATCTGCAACGCCCCATCGGCGAACGCCGCCACCACGATCAACCCAACCCCGATCGCCGTGCTGCCAGCCAGCCCAAGCACCGAGTGACGCAGCGCCTCGTCCTCGCGGCTGGCCAGCATGAACAGCACGATGTGCGCAGCCCGCACCACGCCGTAGGCCAGCGCAAACAGCAGCGCGTCAGCGCCGAACGTGCGCGGCACGCACAGCGCCGCCACCAGGAACGCCGCCATCGCCGCGAACATCACCAGCCGCACCGACCCTTCCTCCGGATCCACCACCGAAGTAAGCCACGCATAACCCACCCACGACCACCACAGCACCCCCAGCAGCAACAGGCCCTTCAGCATCTGAAGCCACGTGGGCGTGCCCGCGATCAGCGCCGTGCACTGCGTCAGCGCCAGCACGAACACCAAATCGAAGAACAGCTCGAGCGAGGTCACCCGCTCGCCCTCGCGCATCACCGCCGTCAGGCGCGGTGTGTGGCTCACCTGCTCGGATGTGCTCATCGCCCCATCCTGCCAGCTGTCGGCCCATCGCCTCAGCCGGGATGGGCTCAAGGGTGGTGCCGACCGGAGCGCATCCGGCCGGCACCTTCCCGTCACAGCATCGTGCGCCGCCTCCCTAGTGCAGCGACATGTTCGGCTCGCCGGCCGAGTTCACTCCCGACCCGGAGGTCGTGCAGGTGCCGCCCTTGGGCGTGCCCGCGTTGTAGGCCTGGGTCAGACAGTTGCGCAGTCCCAGCTGTGCCCAGTAGTTGGGGTGGATGTCTTCCTGGAGCTGGTAGGTGCCGAACAGCGTTTCGACCGTGCGGATCTGGTTGAACCACTCGCTCTTGTTGACCGCTTCGGTCGCTTTCCAGTTGGACACGCCCTCTTCCTCCAGCAGCCCCACGCCTTTGTCGCACAGGCGGTGGCTGTTGAACGCGGAGCTCAGTTCCATCGTCTTCACATTCGACAGGCCCACGCCTGCAGCAGCGCCCAGCACGGTGCTGTCGATCGTCGGCAGCATCGTTGCGTTGGCGTAGTTGGCGTCCTTGTTCCAGAAGCCGCATCCGCCAGTGGTCTGTCTGCTGTAGCCGCTCTGGGTGTAGCGGAATTCCGACCCGTTGGGGATCGGCGACGGGTAGTTCTGCACCAGGACCGTGTACTGCGAGCTGGTGTATCCCGCGTTGGTCATGGCCGTTGCCACGTTCTTGATGGCGGTTTCGATTTCGCCCTTGATTTTCGACACGTTGCCCGCGGTGAAGTTGTTGGTCACCGAGCTTTCTTCGCTGCAGTAGAAGTCCCAGAACCAGGTCGACTCCAGGAAGTCCTCTATGCACGTGGTCACGATCGGAGCGAAGTTGAAGTTGTTGCCGCCGATCGACAGCGCCACCAGCTTCACGTTGTGGGTGGCCGCGTAGTGCTGCAGCATCAGCGCCTGGCCTTCGTGGCCGCCGGAGTTGTAGAAGTCGATGCCCGGCTTGAACAGCCCTTCGGTGGTGAAGCTCGACGTCTTGGCGCCCGAACAGGCCAGGTTCAGACCGTTGACGCCGCTGCCGATGTAGACCTCGGCCGACTTGGAGCGGTGGCAACCTTCGATCGTTTCGCCGGTGCCGCCCGAGTTGTCGTAGTACGCGTTCGAGCCCGTGTCGGTCTTCGACGAGCTTTCGTTGGTGTTGCCGGCCCAGCGTCCTGCCTCCCCGGAGATGAACGAGTCACCCAGACTGACTGTGGTTGGAGTGCCTGATCCGGGGCCTTCGGCGCGAGCTGTGGCCACCAGGGCCGTCAGGCCGTAGGCCAGTGACGCCGCGATCAGGGCAGTGCAAACGAGCGCGAGGTGATACCTCCCGCGATCTACGATCGAGTAGTGCATAGTTCCCCTCCGTATGGTGCGCACCGCTCCCTCGGGCGGCGCTGTCGTGGCGACACTAACGCGTGTGGCTGCCAATGGTCAACCGCACTCCATTAGTTCGGATGGTCGGATTTTCCGTTTATGGCTCAGGGGTGCGGGAAATCACCGACCCTCGCCGGGCCGCAGCGCCACCAGCACGTCTCCAACTGTCCACAAGCGGGTTCTAGACGCTGGCGTCGGCAACGCGCGCGGGCGCCTCGCCCCACAGCTGCTCGAGGCGATAGAACTCGCGCGTCTCCGGCGTGAAGATGTGCACCACCACGTCCAGGTAGTCCATCAGGATCCAGCCCGCGCCCGCCGAGCCCTCAACGCGGCGGGGGCTGGTGGCGTGCTCGCGCTTGAGGCCCTCGTGGATGCCGTCGTGGATCGCCTTGGCCTGGCGACCGGTGTTGCCCGAGCAGACCACGAAGTAGTCGGTGTAGCCGAGCACGCCGCGCAGGTCCAGCTCGACCACGTCGATCGCCTTCTTGTCCTCCGCATAGGCCACGATCGCGCTCAGCAGCTCCTCGCCCATCAGCGGCTTCGCCACCGTGCTCATCGGCCCGCCACCACACCCACATACAGGTCGTGCTCGGCGATGTAGCCAGCCACCGCCGCTCCCACCTGCTCATCCAGCGGCGCGTGCTCGGCTGCCAGCTCGCGCACCTGCGAGGAGGACACGTCCACGGTCCCCATCTCCAGGAACTCGACCCGAGGGCCAACGCCAGCCGCTGCACTGTCGATCGACGCAATCGTGTCCAGCACCGACCGACGATCGGCGCCAGCACGCGCCGCCACCGCCAGACGCGCCAAGCGCAGCAGCCGCGCCGGCTCGCGCCACGAACCAAGCGTGTTGGCTGTGTCTGCACCCACGATCAACGTCAGCTCAGCTTCGGGGTGGCTCGCATGTATGGCATCCAGGGTATCCACGGTATAGGACGGGCCGTCGCGATCGATCTCCAGCTCACAAACCGACACCCCCTCCACGTTCGCCGCAGCCAGCTGGCACATGCGCAGGCGGTGGCGCGCGCCCGGGTCCTGCCCGGCCGGCTTGTGCGGCGGAACGCCCGCCGGCATCAGCAGCACCAGATCCAAGCCGAGCTGCTCCCGCGCGCGACGAGCCACCGCCAGATGCCCCACGTGCGGCGGGTTGAACGTCCCACCAAGGATGCCAATCGATTCCGGACCGGTGTTCCCCACCGGTTCCTCAAGAGCGGACGTGTCCGTCACCTTCGATCAGGTACTTCGACGTGCACAGCTCACGCAGCCCGATAGGCCCGCGCGCGTGGAGCTTCTGCGTGGAGTTGCCGATCTCCGCGCCCATCCCGAACTCGCCCCCGTCGGTGAAGCGGGTGGAGGCGTTCACGTACACGCACGCCGCGTCCACGCCCAGCTGGAACGCGCGCGCCGCCGCCGTGTCGCGGGTCACGATCGCCTCCGAGTGCCCGCTGCCGTAGCGCGCCACGTGCTCGATCGCATCCGCCACCGAGTCCACCACGCCGACCGCCAGGATCGGCGCCAGGTACTCCGTCTCCCAGTCCTCCTCGCCGGCCGGCTCGATCTGCACGCGATCCCCCAGCTCGGCATCGTTGACCAGCTCACGCACGTACTCGTCGGCGCGCACCAGCACCCCAGCATCGCCCAACGCGCCGAACAGTCCGGGCAGCAGCGCCGCGGCTATGTCCCTGTGCACCAGCAGCGTCTCCGCCGCGTTGCACACGCCCGGGCGCTGCGTCTTGGCGTTCATCACGATCGCCTGCGCCTGCTCCAGGTCCGCGCTGGCGTCCACGTACACGTGACAGTTGCCCGACGCCGCGTAGATCACCGGCACGGTAGCCACCGCCATCAGCGCCCGCTTCAGACCCTCGCCGCCGCGCGGGATGATCAGATCGACGCTGCCCTGCTGCGTGGCCAACTCAGCCAGCTCCTCTCGTCCGCCGCCCGCCACCAGGCTCACGCAGCCCTCCGGCAGCCCCGCCGCGACCGCCGCCTCGGAGGCGATCTGGGACAGCGCCGCGTTGGAGTGCATCGCCGAGGAGGAGCCGCGCAGCACGATCGCGTTGCCCGACTTCAGGCACAGCGCGGCCGCGTCGATCGTCACGTTGGGACGTGCCTCGTACACCACCGCCACCACCCCCAGCGGCACCCTCACCTTGCGCACGTCCAGGCCGTTGGGCAGCCGGTGCCCGTCGATCACCTCGCCAACCGGATCGGCCAACGCCGCGATCTGGCGTACCGCGCGCGCGATCGCCGCCACCCTGCCCTCGTCCAGGTACAGCCGGTCAAGGAGCGCCTGGCCGATGTCAGCCTCACGCGCCAGTCGCATGTCGCGCTCGTTGGCCGCCAGAATCTCATCAATACGGTCGCCCAAAGCCGCCGCGATCGCCTCCAGCGCCGCGTCCTTGACAGCCGTGTCGGTCTGGGCCAGCACACGCGCGGCGCGCTTGGCCGCGCTGCACGTGTCCGCCACCGATGTGAGCGATGTTGCCATCGCCTAAGGGTAGAACGCCATCATTCAGTCCACCACCAGGTAGTCGCGGTGGATGGCCTCCTCGGTGGCGCGCGGCAGGATCTCGCGCACCTTCTCCGACTTCAACCCGATCACCTGCCTGAGCTCCTGGGAGGTGTAGTTGCAGATCCCCTTGGCCAGCGTGCGCGCCGCGTCCGTGCCGTCCTCGCGCCGCTCCCTGATGTCCACCGCGTCGCCCGCGTCGAACTCGCCCTGCACGTCCACCACGCCCACCGGCAACAGGCTGGCAGCGCCCTCGCGCACCGCGCGCACCGCGCCCGCGTCGATCACCAGCGTGCCGCGCGAGGGCTTGGCGTACTTCAGCCACAGCTTGAAGCTCGAATAGCGCGCCTCGCCCGCCGCAAAGCGCGTGCCCTCGCGCCGCCCCGCCAGCACCGCCGCAAGCGCATCGGCGCGCAGGCCGCTGCAGATCGTGGTCGGGATCCCCGCCGCCGTGGCCATCTCCGCCGCCACCACCTTCGAGCGCATACCGCCAGAGCCCAGCGGCGAGGTCGTGTGCCCGATCTCCAGCTCCTGCAGTGCCGCGAAGTCGCTCACGTCGCTGACCACGTGTGCATCCGGGTTCAGGCGCGGGTCGGCCGTGAACAGCCCGTCGATGTCCGTCATCAGGATCAACTCGTCCGCGCCGATCAGCACCGCCACCTGCGCCGCCAGGAAGTCGTTGTCGCCGAAGGAGATCTCATCGGTGGCGGTGGTGTCGTTCTCGTTGATCACCGGCATCACACGCCACTCCAACAGCTTGGCCAGCGTGTTGCGCGCGTTGAGGTAGTGCGTGCGCGCGCTCATGTCGAAGAACGTCAGCAGCACCTGCGCGCTGGTCACCTCGCGCGCGCGCAGCAGCTCGTCATACACGCGATACAGCTTGCCCTGCCCCACCGCGCTGGCCGCCTGCAGCGCGCCGATCGAGGTGGGGCGCTGCGGCAGCCCCATCACGCGCATGCCGTGCGCGATCGCGCCGCTGGTCACCACGATCACCTCGCCGCCATCGGAGTGCACGCCGGCCAGCTGGTCGCACACGCGCCCCAGCACGTCCATGCGCGGCGCGCCGCCGCTGTCGGCAACCACGCTGGAGCCCAGCTTGACCACTATCCGTTTCATGCCCTGAGCTTATTCTCAGCCGGGATCGAGCTCGAACGTCACGCCCGCGATCTCGATCTCATCGCCCGTCTGAAAGCCCTCAGCTTCCAGCGCGCGCAGCACGCCGATGCGGCGCAGGCGGCCCTCGAAGTAGCCCATCGCCTCCTCGTTGTCCGCGTCATAGCGCGCCAGCAGCCGCTCGATTCCGCGGCCGTTGACCGCGAACGAGTTGGGGCCGATGCGCTGCACCTGAAAGCCCGAGCTGGCCACCGGGCGGAACACCATGTGCTCCACCAGCTGCTCCTCGCTCTCCCCCCGCTGCACCGGCGCGTGGGGGTCGGCGTTTCCAGCGGCATCCGAGGTGCCCAGCGACACGCGCCTGAGCAGCTCGCCGGCCAGCTCTGTGAGGCCCTCGCCGGTGGCGCTGGAGGTCACGAACACCGGCACGTCCTCGCCCAGGCGCTGCTGCCACTCCTGCTGGGCCTGCTGCGCGCGCTCGGGCGGCACCAGGTCGGCCTTCGACAGCGCCAGGATCCGCGGCAGCCGCGCCAGGCGCTCGTCGTGCGCCGCCAGCTCGCGCTCGATCGTCGCGTGGTTTGAAAGCGCGTCCGGGGCATCCTCGCCCAGCGAGATCTCCGGTGCGATGTCCAGCACGTGCACCAGCAGGCTGGTGCGCTCCACGTGCGCCAGGAAGTCGTGCCCCAGCCCCGCACCTTCGCTGGCGCCTTCGATCAGGCCGGGGATGTCCGCCACGATCAGCTGGCGATCCTCGCCTTCCAGCACGCCCAGCACCGGCGACAGCGTGGTGAACGGGTAGCTGGCCACCTTCGGCGCCGCCCGCGTCAGGCGCGCCAGCAGCGAGGACTTGCCCGCGTTGGGCAGCCCCACCAGGCCCACGTCTGCCAGCAGCTTCAGCTGCAGCTCCAGCCAGCCTTCCTCGCCCGCCAGCCCGCGCTCGGCGAAGCGCGGCGCCTGGCGGGCGGGGGTGGTGAAGCGCTTGTTGCCCTTGCCGCCCGAACCGCCGCGCGCCACCGTCGCGCGCTGGCCGTCCGCCAGCAGTTCCCAGCGCCGTCCGGCCAGATCCCCCTCGTCGTCGTCCGGGCCCACGATCACCGTGCCCGGAGGCACGCGGATGCTGAGCGTCTCGCCATCCGCGCCGTGACGCAGCGCCCCTTCGCCGTGCCCGCCGCGCCCCGCCCGGTGGTGGGTCTTGCGCCTGAAGCTCTGCAGGTCGCGCAGCGAATCGTCGCACACCAGCACCACCTCTCCCCCGCGTCCGCCGTCGCCGCCGTCCGGCCCGCCCTTCGGCACCTTCGCTTCGCGACGGAAGCTCATGCAGCCGTCGCCGCCGGCGCCGGCTTCCACGTGTATTCGTGCGCGATCGTGCAGCATGCAGAGCATTGTCACAGCCCGTCGGCCGCGAACCCGGCGCGGTGGGCGGGCGTGGCTATCGTGGGCGCTCCACACCCAACGGCCAGCGAGCGAGCGGAGGCAGCGATGAGCACCCAGTCCGAGCAGTCCAAGGTCCTGCTGATCACCGGCGCCTCCTCCGGCATCGGCGCCGCCACCGCCCGCCAGGCCGCCGAGCACGGCTGGCGGCTGGTGCTGGCCGCGCGCTCCACCGACAAGCTCGCAGCTCTGGCCGAGGAGCTGGGCGGCGCCGAGCGAGCGCTTGCTGTGTGCTGCGACGTGACCGAGTGGGAGCAGCAGGAGGGGATGGTGGCTGAGGCGCTGAGCGCGTTCGGGCAGATCGACGCCGCGTTCGCCAACGCCGGCTTCGGCGGGCCGCGCGGCTTCCTCAACGACACACCCGAGCACTGGCGCGAGATGGTGCTCACCAACGTGTACGGCGCCGCGCTCACCATCCGCGCGTGCATCCCCGCGCTGAGGAGCTCGCGCGGGCACCTGCTGCTGACCTCAAGCGTGGCCGGGCGCCGCGCTCTACCCGGCTCGATGTACTCGTGCACCAAGCACGCCGTCACCGCCATGGGCGAGGCCGCACGCCTGGACCTGAACGGCAGCGGCATCCGCGTCACGCTGATCGAGCCCGGCATGACCGACACGCCGTTCTTCGAGAAGCTGCCCATGGAGGGCGTGCTGAAGGACGAGGACATCGCCCGGGGAGTTATCTATGCGATCTCCCAGCCGCCGCACGTGGACGTCAACGAGATCCTGATTCGGCCTACGGCGCAGGAGGGGTAGGAGCGCCTAATCTCCAAGCGTTGGAGTGCTGCGTCGTGCCGTCACAAGCACAGCGAGCGTGCTCGCCCGAATCGGCCGCCCGAGGCGCTCGTGGAGAGCGTGGTTCTCGTTCACGACGGCGTTACGCTGCTCGGGTGAGAGTCGCGCCCAAAATGACATCGTGCCGATCAGGGCGTTAATTTCATCGGCGCTGTGTTCGACCAGGCTAGGCACGGTTGCCAGCTGTAGATCCTCGAAGAGATCGGCTGCGTAATCACGTCCTATGTCGTGCCCCCCCAGCCAGGCCCAGACGTCCGCAACGTTCCCACGCCGCTCCTGCACACCCGCAATCGTGCTGTCGAGGTCGCGGTAGGTGGGCAAGGTGGCGGCGATCTCCTCCGCGTGCTTGCGCAGGGCCGACAGCAGAGCCTCCTGGTCGTCGACGCTGCGCTGCTCCTGCAGGCCGAAGTACTGGATCAGGGCAAGCATCCCGTTGGGAGCGAGCGCATCGGCGATCTTACGCCAGCCGATGTCGGGGTCGACCCAGTGGATTGCGGACGCCGAGAACACCGCCGCGTAGCTCTCGCTGGGCAGTTGCGTGTCCTCGAGCCGAGCGTGGACGAGATCCACATCGCCCTTACCTCTCAGGTTCTCCTCGGCCAGGAGGATCAGTTGATCCCCCGGCTCGATGGCGGTCACCCGCAGCCCCCGCGTGAGGAGACTGCGCGTCAGTTGACCGGTCCCGCACCCGATCTCGAGCACCCGGTCGCCATCCCCGATACCTGTCACCTCGCATGCTCGGTCGATGAGCGCATCGGGGTAAGCCGGGCGGCTGCGGTCGTACTCGGCCGCAACCTCGTTGAAGACCTTGCCGTAGCTCCGTGCGAGTGTGCCGTCGCTCATGCCCGCAACGTACACATTCGCCTGGATGGGCTACCGAGTTCACGGAGCGGCCGAGGCTTTCCAGCCGTCTCTGTACGGATTGGTAATCTTATGGTATGAGAGTTGCCATCGATGGCGTAGGACGGCTGGTCATCCCAAAGACGCTGCGGGATGAGCTCGGCTTGCAAGGGCCCACCGACCTGGAGTTGACGGCGGTCGACGGCAGGCTCGAGGTGACCGTTGCAGATGTATCGGCGCGGGTTGAGGACAGAGATGGATTCCCCGTGATCGCCACGGACGAGCCGATGGCGCCCATGAGCATCGCCGAGACGGCTGAAGCGGTGGAGCGTGTGCGGCGTTGATTGCACCCGACTCAAGCGTCGTGATCGCGGCACTCGCACCGTGGCACGAAGCGCACCAAGCAGCCCGCGACGCGTTGAAAGCAGGGCAGGTTGGGCTGCCGGCACACGTGGCACTGGAGACCACGTCCGCGCTCAGCCGGATGCCGCAAGGACGACGCTTTGCGCCGGGTGTCGTACTCGAGGCGCTCGAGCGCGCGTTCCCAGATGGCTGGCTGACAATCACTGGCGAGGAGCAGCGCAAGGCGCTGCGCAAGGCGGTGGATGCCGGAGTGCGCGGTGGAGCGCTGTATGACGCGCTGATCGCGGCGACGGCCGCCCATCACGACGCGGACCTACTGAGCGCGGATGGCCGGGCGCGGGCGACCTACGACGTGATGGGTGCGCGCGTCAGGTATCTCGTCGCGTGAGGGCCCCGGCGGCATCCTGCGGTCAGCGGCGTGGGCACCGATGAGCCGTTGCAGATGGCTGACGTTACCCGGCAGCTTCTTGACGTTGTCAGACATGGCGGGCTGCATGTGGGATATGGCGCAGGCCGGCCAGCCGCTTCGCGGCTGGCTTCGTGATGAGCCCACGAGCACGTGCAGTCTCGATGGCCTGGTCGATGAGCTGCCAGCCGAGCGCCTGCTCGATGCCACCGAGAATCGCTCGCTCGGGGGTCACGATGGGGATGCCCTCATGCCAGCCGACATCGGCGAGGTCCAGGTCGAAGCGATGTAGCCGGTAGATCTCTGGGACCGTCTTGCGTGTGCGAAAGCCGCTCGGCACCGTGACGTGGATGGCACTCGGGTTCACGTCGCAGAGCTGGTGCAGGTCCAGGGCGGTCTCGTGGCTGAGCACGCCCCGCCTGCCGCTCCACAAGACCGCCTCCATATAGGCATCGAGCCGCGTGACCGGCACCATCGGCATCCGGTACAGGCCATGGCCAAGGTGCTCCAGCGTGTGACGTGCCGCCATCAACCGCAGCTGGGTGGGATCGACGCCCAGCTCGCGCGCATCATCCGGCGTCAGATAGCCGTACTGCTGCTGTGCGTGATCAAGCAGCGTCGTGAATGTCCTCCCAGGCATGATGTACAAAACGTATCATATTGATACGTAATGCGCAGGATGCGCGAACGCCCGCGATTCTCAGGCGTGCGCGAGCTTGTGCGAGTAGTAGAACCCCGCCACAGCAGCAGCCCCGGCGATCGCCACGGTGCCGATCACGCCTTTGCGGGGCAGGTGCTCGCGGGCGGCGACCGTTGCCGCCGCGTCCACCGCGTCGGCCACAGCGCAAGCTGCCTGGATGCGAGGCCCGACCACGTCATCCCCAAGCGTCTGAAGCGTTGCGAACCCGAGCGCGATGTCACGAGCCGCCAGCCCCCGCGCCAGATCCTGCACGGCGCTGTGTTTGGCGTTCTCCTCGCCAAGCCAGCGACCGACGACCTGCTCTGGTGCCGCCAGCACGGCCGTGCCCAGCACCACGCGGCCGGCGGCGATCAGCCACACCGCACGCCGCGGGCTCATGCCGATCTCAGCCCTACTCGCCGCTCGGCAGCACGCTCACGACGCGCCCACGCCAGCCGCTCGAGAACTGCACTGTGCCGGCGGCGCGGGCGTACAGCGTGTCGTCTTTGCCGATGCCCACGCCGGCGCCGGGCTTGAATTTGGTGCCGCGCTGGCGCACGATGATCTCGCCGCCGGTGACCGTCTCGCCGGCGAACGTCTTGACGCCGAGGCGCTGTGAGTTGGAGTCGCGGCCGTTGCGGCTGGACCCCAGTCCCTTCTTATGAGCCATCTGCAGCAGTCTCCTTGGTGGTGGCAGCCGGCGCGGCGGCGACAGGCTCGGCCTGTTTGGCTTTCCCCGCTTTGGCTTTGCCGGCGGTGATCTCGGTGACCTCGATCTGGGTCAGGTCCTGGCGGTGGCCGGTACGGCGTTTGTAGCCGCGCTTGGGCTTGAACTTGAAAACGCGCAGCTTCTCGCCGCGCACGTGGGCCACGACCTTGGCCGTGACCGTCACGTTCTCCAGGCCCGCCTTGTCGAACACGGCCTCCTCGGAGCGATACATGATCGGCTCGAGCGCCACGTCGGCGCCCTCCTCGACGGCCAGGCGCTCGACCAGCAGCTTCTGGCCGCGCTCAACGCGGTATTGCTTGCCGCCTGTCTTCACGATCGCGTACATGGGTCTGTGTCTCGATTCTTCTCTAAGTTGAAAGCGCCGATTGACTACTCGGGGCTGGCCTTGGCCTTGGCAGCCGAACGGCGCCGTCCGCCCCTGCGGCCACGACGCCGAGGTTTGGATTGTAGGCCATCCTCGGGGTCCTCGTCCGGCGAGCTCTCCGCCAGGTCCATGGCGACCGCCACCAGCTCCTCCTCGGGCAGCTCGATGGTGGCGCCAGAGTCCTCGCCGGGCGCGTCCTGCGCAAGCGCCTCTGAGTCCTCGCTCTTGGCTTTCGCGCGGCGTTTGCGCGGCCGTTTCGGTTTCGTCTCCTCCTCCGCCGGCACCTGCTCCGCGCCGGCCTGGACCGCGACCACGACGGTGGGCGTCTCCTTCGGGGCCGCCGGCGTGCGGCGCCGGGGCCGCGGGGCGCTGCGCGTGGCCGGCACGCGCGTCGGCGGCGCCACCACCTCGCCGAACTCGTCCAGCAGCAGCGCCTGGCGGCGGTGCGCCCGACTTCGTCGATGCGCACCATGCGCTTCTCGCCAACGCACGAGGCGGCGCCTGCGATCGAGATGATGTAGCCGTCGATTTTGGCCACCGCGTCGTCCACGTCGTACATGTGCGGCTCCACGATGTCCACCAGCACCTCATCGCCCTGGCGGAACGGCAGCGCGCGCTCCTCCACCTCCGCGCGGGTGCCCATGAACGTGATCGCGAAGTGATCCAGCGCGAGGCCTTCCGAGCCCTCGAACAGGAACGACTTGCCGGTCTGGGCCTCCAGCGCGTGCAGCACGCGCGAGTTGTGGCCGGTGAACTGGGTGCTCACGCGCGGGTTGATCTGCACCAGGAACGCCTCGGCGTCGGGGTGCTCGACGGCCACGTCGCGCAGGCGACGCTCGAAGTCGATCGCGATCGTTTCCTCCGAGCGGATCACGCCCTCGCCCTCGCAGGTGGGACACGGGCGGCTCATGATCTCGCGCACGCCCTCGGTCACGTTCTGGCGCGTCATCTCGACCAGCCCGAGCTTGGAGATCTCGGCGGTGAACGTCTTGGTGCGGTCCTCGTCGAGCGTCTTGCGCAGCGTCTTCATGACAGCGTCGCGGTTGCGCGCGCGGGCCATGTCGATGAAGTCGATCACGATGATGCCGCCGATGTCGCGCAGCCGCAGCTGGTTGACGACCTCCTCGGCGGCCTCCAGGTTGGTCTTGGTGATCGTGTCCTCCAGGCCCGCGCCCTTGCCGCGACCGATGAAGCTGCCGGAGTTGACGTCGATGACCGTCAGCGCCTCGGCGTAGTCGATGATCAGATAGCCGCCGCTGGGCAGGTCCACGCGGCGCGAGAGCACGCCGTCGATCGCCTTGTCCACGCCGTAGGCCTCGAACAACGGGTCCGTCTTGCTGCCACAGCTCCACGCGCTCCACCAGCTCCGGCGCGGTGCGGGTGAAGAACGACACCAGCCGCTGGTACTGCTGCTCGTCGTCCACGATCGCGCGCTCGAAGTGGGCGGAGAAGATGTCGCGCACGACGCGCACCGACAGGTCGGCCTCCTGGAAGACGAGATCGGGGGCGACGGTGTCCTCGACGCGTTTGACGAGCACCTCGTGCAGCTTGTGCAGGTACTTCAGCTCGCGTTCGAAGTCCTCGCGCTTGGCGCCGTGAGCGGCCGTGCGCACGATCACGCCGCCCTCGCCGATCGCCAGGTTGGCGGTCTGGCGGCGCAGCCGGTCGCGCTCTTTGTCCTCCAGGCGGCGCGATACGCCAACGCCCTCGCCGGTGGGCGCGTAGACCATGTAGCGGCCGGCGATGGTGAGCTCCATCGACAGGCGCGCGCCCTTCGTCTTCAGGGGGTCCTTGACGACCTGCACCACGATCTCCTGGCCGGGCTTGAGCAGGTCGGAGATCTTGCGCCCCGCCGCCTCCGCCGCGGCCGCGCTTGGGCGTCTCCACGCCCGGCAGCACGATCTCGTCGACGTGCAGGAAGCCGTTCTTCTCCAGGCCGATGTCGACGAACGCCGCCTCCAGGCCCGGCAGGACGTTGTCGACCTTGCCCTTGTAGATGTTGCCGACGATCGAGCGCCCACCTCGGCGCTCGATGTAGAGCTCAGCTACGCGGTAGCCGGCCTCCGGAGCGCCGCTGGCGCGCTTGCGCGCCGCGGCTGGAGGGTGTACGCGAGGCGGCGGGCGTTCCGCTGGCCTCCAGGAGCGCCACGCGCGTCTCCGCGCGGTCGACGCTGACAAGCACTTGCTTTTTCAATTTGATCCAGTCTTTCGGTATGGAAGACGAGCCGGGCGCCGAACGGCGACGGGCGCCGTGTAGGCGAGCGCCGTGCCGGTGGGTGCCGGAGCGACGAGCACGCGCGGTACGCACCCCACTCAGCTAGGCGCGGGGCCCGGCTGTGCTGAGGGTGTGATGGGAGGTGCTCGGCGAACATTTGTCTATTAGCGCAGTACGCGACCCTTCAGCGCTGCCGAGGCGCGCGCCTGCACGTAGATCGATTGCAACAGGCCTACAGCCAAGAGGGTTGTCGATCACCGATGAGCCGCCATAGCTCATGAGCGGAAGCGTGACACCGGTGATGGGCATGATCCCAATTGTCATCCCTACGTTGACGAAAACCTGGAACATGAGCATAGCCGCTACGCCGGCAGCAATGAGCGACCCAAACAGATCCTTGGCCATCACCAGGATTCGCAGCGTGCGCCAGATCAACAACGCGTACAGCAGCAGCACCAACCCGGCGCCGACGAAGCCGTAGCGTTCGGCAAGCGCTGCGAACACGAAGTCGGTTTCGCTCTCGGGCAGGAATTTCAGCCTCACCTGCGTCGGCTTGGCGCGTCCGGTCTTCTGTCCCGAGCCGATCGCGATCTTCGACTCCAGCTGCTGATAGCCGTTGCCCTGCGTGTTGGCCGACGGGTTCAGGAACGCGGTGAGGCGTTCCACCTCGTAGGGCTTCAGCACGTGCAGGCCGGCCGCCGGCGCCGCCGACCAGCACGAACGTGGCAGCCATCACCACCAGCGCCGCCAGCGCCGCCAGCTGGCGCCACGACGTGCCCGCCACGTACAGCAGCATGTAGGCGATCGCCATGTACACCATGCCCGAGCCGAGGTCCGGCTGGGCGATCACGAGCATCGCGGGGATCAGCGCGGCGATCATCACCTGCGCCGTCGTCGTGGCGCGCTCGCTGGCACGCCGGGAGCGCTCGACCAACAGCGCCGAGAGCACCACCAGCAGCAGCACCTTGCCGATCTCCGACGCTTGGAAGGAGAACAGCGGGAAGGATGATCGCGCGCTGCCGATCCTTTGGCGGAGTGCCCGGCGCCGAGCACCGCCAGGATGCTGAGGATCAGCACCGCGTAGATCCCGATTTTGAACGGCGCAGGCGCGCGTAGTCCAGGCGCGAGAGCGCGAGCATCAACGTGAAGCCCACCCCCAGGTAGATCCCCTGGCGCACCACGTAGTAGTGAGGGTCGCCCGCGATCACGTCGGCCGTGGCGCTCTTCAGCGTCAGCAGCGAGGCGATGCCGAGGCCGATGACGGCCAGCGTCAGCAGCGGATCGAAAGGAAGGCGCAGCGAGCGGTGTCGTATCGACCTGCGCATCGTCGGGTGGCTGGATCGGGCTCAGCGGCATGACGCGGGCGGCCTCATAGCGTTTTGGAGCTTCCCGGCACGAACTTCGCCGCCACGCCGAACCAGTTGGAGGCGATCAGCCTCGCGATCGGAGCGGCCGTTTCGGCGCCGAAGCCTCCCTGTTCGACGGTCACGGCGATCACGAGCGGATGACTCGCGTCGCCCACGTAGCAGACGTACCAGGACTGGTCTGCCTGCCCGTAGCGTTCTGCTGTGCCCGTCTTGCCGTACACGGGGTACTTGCCCTGGTTCCAGCCGCTCCACACTTCCGCGGAGGTGCCCTGCGGCTGGCTGGCGGCGTCGTGCAGCCCTTCCATCACCAGGCTCACGTCCGCTGGGTTCAGGTGCACGCTGCGTTTGGCGGGAGTCTTTATGGCCTGCAGCAGGCTGCCGCTCTGTTCGTCGATCTCCAGGCCGAGGTGGGGCGTGACCACGGTCCCCACACCTTCGTGCCTGAAGGCGTTGGCGATCGTGGAGTAGGCAACGGCCATCTGCAGCGGATCGGCCAGCAGGTCGCCCTGTCCGACGGCCAGGTGCATGTCGTCGCCGAACGTCCACGGCCGGACTTCGCTGACGATGCCGCACGAGCTCACGTGCGTGCGCCGCTCGCATGCTTCCTCCAGCCTGTCGCGTTCTTCACGCCATTTTTTGTCCGGCATCACTCCCGAGAACTCTTCTGGGAGGTCGATTCCGGTCTTCTCGCCGAGGCCCAGTTCGCGCGCCTTGCGCTGGATCACGTCGCCATGCGGGTTGGCGAGCCGCCCGACTTCGAAGAAGTAGGTGTCCGAGGAGACCTTCAGCGCGTCCACCAGCCCCACCGAGCCGTAGTTGGCATGCCCGGCGTTGCAGAATTTCTCGCCGCTGAATTCGATGCACTGCCCGCCGCCGAGGCCCTGTTCGGGTGTGATGATCCCCGCTTCCAAGGCCGCCAGCGCCGTGATCGGCTTGAACGTGGATCCCGTTGGGTAGGCTTCGTCGACCGCCCGGTTCACGAGCCTGTGGGTGTTGGTGCCCTTGCCGGTGAGTTCGTCGTATTCCGGTTCCGTCAGCGGTTTGGCGAAGCGGTTGGGGTCGAAGCTCGGATAGGAGCCGAGCGCGAGCACTTCGCCGTTGCGCGGGTCCATCGCCACGAACGCCGCTCCGGTCGCTGGCTTGCCGATGGCGTGCGCGTGTTCGATGCCTTCCTTGAGCGCCTTTTCGCTGGCCTGCTGGAGGCCGAGGTCGAGCGTGAGCTTGAGGCTGTGGCCGGCCAGCGGCGGTGTGGCCGGCAGTTCGCTTGGCACGGGGGTGCCTTCGGCGTTGACCTCGATCCGTTCGATCCCCGGACGGCCGCCGAGATAGGCGTCGTAGCGGAACTCGAGGTCTTCCTGCCCCACGACCGAGCCCTTGGCCACACCTTTGAAGGCGGGAAGCGCAAGATCGGCTTCGGAGATCTGGCCCACGTGGCCGAGCACCTGCGCCGCCATTTCCCCATACAGGTAGGAGCGCAGCGAGACCGGTCGCTGGATCACGCCGGGGAATTCGCTGGCGCGCTCACCGAGTTCTGTCAGCGCCCCCAGGCCGGCGTCGGTCTTGACGGTCACGTTGGCGTAGCGCGTGGTCGTCATCCCGTGCACCACGCGTTCGTCGATCTTGCGGGCGCTGACGCCGATCACTGCGCCGAGCCGGTCGAACAGGTGGCGGGTGCGCCGCCCCGACGGCGTGGCGGCGAGCGGCGGGATCTGCGGCAGCCTGATGATGGCCGCCGCTTCCAGGCGTTGCTCGCGCGCGCGCTCGGCATGCGTCGGCGGCTTGCCGGTGCGTTCGAGGGCGTGTTCGTAGCGTTGCAGCGCGAGCCGTGCCGGGCGATGCGATTCTTCGGCGAGCACGAGCAGGTTCCCGTAGGCGATCGCCTGTTCGCGGACGGCCGCCGGCATCTGCCCCGGCACGATCTCCACCGCGTTGCTGGTCTTGCTGGTGGCGATCACGCGCCCGTTGCGGTCGAGGATCTTGCCGCGCGGCGCCGGGATCGGCAGGTGGCGTTCGTGTGTGAGGTTGGCCTGCTGCACGTACTGTTCGCCGGAGAGCACCTGCAGGTACCAGAGGCGGAAGAAGATGATCCCGAACAGCAGCATCGCAAGCCCGCCCACCAGCGCCACTCGCATCGCCAGCTGCGGCGGCACGGGGATGCGCGGATCGCTCGTCCGCGCGCGTTCCAGCGAGCTCATCGCGCTTTGGAGAGCGGGCTCAGCCCGCCGGTGGTGTACGCGCGCCGGCGCCGGCGCCGGCGCGGGTCATCGGGCAGCGCGCCGATCAGCACGCGGCGCACAAGCGCATACATCGGCAGCGCGAGCGCCGTGTCGAGCACAACGCCGAACACGATCTGGCGCAGCAGCTCGAAGCTCACGGGCGCATCCACGCCGAGCATGAACTCCATCACCGAGTAGCCCACAGACGAGGCGGCCGCCGCTCCCGCGCCGACCAGCAGCGGCACGAGCGCCGCCCTGCGGGTCGCGCAGTTCGCGTAGCCGCCCGCACCAGTAGCCAACCAGCGTGAGTACCAGCGATGTCAGCCCGAGCGTCTGCAACAGCGTGAGGTCGATCAGCAGCCCGATCGCGAAGCCGCTGAGCGCACCGAGCGTGCAGCCACCCAGCAGGCCGACGAACGCCACCAGCAGCGGCGCCAGATCGGCCTTGACCCCGAACACGGGCAGCTCGGAGAAGATCCCGATCTGCACGAACCCGATCGCCACGGCCAGCGCGGCGACGCGCGCCGCCAGCGGGCTCGAGGATGCGACGTTCACCCTTCCGGCCCCGTCGAGGCCAGCTGTTCGCCGCCTTCTGATCCGCTGGCACCAGACTGCCCGGACGGCAGGCTCGCCGGCACCTGGCTGAGGTTCGACGCAAGCGTTCCGCGCGCGGCGGTCAGCACCTCGACGATGTCGAGATTGTGGAGGTTCACGGCCGGGCTGACGTTGACCGACTTGAAGCCGCTTTCTTCGTTGACCGAGGTGACCTGCCCGATCAGGATGCCCGGCGGGAACAGCGAATCGTGACCCAGCACGACGGTCCCCGAGGTGACGACGTATTCGCCCGTTCGCCGCCTGCGATGAGCCCGGCAGGTATTCGAGCAGCAGATCGTTGGGATCGCCCACCTTGGGCACGATCAGGCCGGTGGCGTTGCTCGTGCCCACGCGTGCGGAGGCGCCCATCGTGCTGTCGGTGATGAGGTCCACGAGCGCCCCGTCGGAGGCGGCGCTTGCGACCTTGCCCACCAGCCCTTCCGCGTTGATGACCGGGTCGTTGACGTGGATGCCCGCGTTTTCGCCCTTGTCGATCTCCACCGTCTCGTACCATACGTTCGGGATTGGACACGAGCACGGTGGCGGCCACCGGACGGTAGGAGCTGATGCTCAGCTGGTTGAGATGGACCAGCCCCAGCAGTTCGCGATAGGTGCGTTTTTCGCTTTCGTTGTCGACGATCTTGCGCATCGCGACGTCGAGTCTGCTTGCGCAGCGCGTCGCGCTGGCTTTTGGCGTGCAGCGTGTTCGCCGACCCAGCCGAACAGGTCGCGCACCGGCTTCAGCGCTTTGTTGGCGCCGTCCTGTAGCGGCGAGACGACCGTCAGGAAGCCTCGCTGGACTGGAGTGCAGGCGCCCGTTGGGCGCCTCACCGAAGTAGGCCGTCAGCAGCAGCAGGGAGAGCAAGACGAGCGCCAACAGCACCGCTCGCCTACGCCTGACCGTCTTGTCGTGCACCAATGACTACCTTCCGAAGCGTTCACGAGACAGAGTACCCGCGAGGGGCACGGGCTGTCTCAGTGTTGGGTGAGGATGAGCGGCGGGCCAAACGAACTTCCACCCATCCACGGGCGCGCAGGTCAAGCTGGTCAAGCTGGTCAAGGACGCAGTGAGCGTGGCGTGCTTCGCACGCGAGCGATCGAGGACGCGGATCCAGCGCAGGCATGCGCGCCCGTGGATTAGCGGCGGCGCCGGTTGCGCGATGTGCGGTTGGAGCGGTGGATCGCCTCGAACTCCTCCAGCGAGCGACCGGAGCCGACCGCCACGCACGTCAGCGGCGACTCGGCCAGGTGCGCCGGCATCTGCGTCTCCTCGCGCAGGCGCTCATCCAGGCCCTGCAGCAGCGAGCCGCCACCGGCGAGCATGATGCCGCGATCCATGATGTCCGAGGCGAGCTCCGGCGGCGTGCGGTCGAGCGTCTCCTTGACCGCGTCGATGATCTGGCTGAGCGGTTCCTCGAGTGCCTGGCGGATCTCCTCGCTGGTCAGCACCACGGTCTTGGGCAGCCCCGCGACCATGTCGCGTCCGCGGATCTCCGCCTGCAGCTCCTCGGCCATCGGGCAGGCGGAGCCGATCTCGAGCTTCAGCTCCTCGGCCGTCTGCTGGCCGATCAGGAGCTTGTACTCCTTCTTGGCGTAGTTGATGATCGCCTCGTCCATCTCGTCGCCCCCACGCGGATCGACTGCGACACGACGATCCCGCCGAGCGAGATCACGGCCACCTCGGAGGTGCCACCGCCGATGTCCACGACCATCGAGCCGGTCGGCTCGCCGACGGGCAGCCCGGCGCCGATCGCGGCGGCCATCGGCTCCTCGATCAGGTAGGCCGTGCGAGCGCCGGCAGAGAGGCACGCCTCCTCCACTGCGCGCTTCTCCACGCCGGTAACGCCGGAGGGCACGCACACGACCACGCGCGGGTGCGCCCAGCGGTTCTGGTGGACCTTCTGGATGAAGTGCCTGAGCATCTGCTCGGTCACGTCGAAGTCGGCGATCACGCCATCCTTCAGCGGCCGGATCGCCTGGATCGTGCCGGGTGTGCGCCCGAGCATGCGCTTGGCCTCGATGCCCACCGCGTGCACTTCGCCGGTGCGCGAGTCGATCGCCACCACGCTCGGCTCCGACAGCACGATCCCGCGCCCGCGAACGTACACGAGCGTGTTGGCCGTACCAAGGTCGACCGCCATGTCACGGCCGCCAAATCCTGTCAGATAGCTGAAGATGCCCATGTATTTAGAGAGAGAGCACGCTTGGTCCGGTCTGGCGCCGCTGGTTGGTGGCGCATTCGGCGGCCAGCGCTTTACGGGGCGTACCCGCTGCGCAGTTTAGCGGACCTCTGCATAGCCCTGACAAGCTTGCCAGGGGATTTGCAGGCAAATCCTCGCCATCACCTGGATCTCACACCCCCAGCAGCTCCGGATAGATCTCGAGCAACGTGGCCAGCGGCAGGCCGACGACGTTCTCCTGTTCGCCGTCCACCTCCACGGCCAGCGCCGCACCGGCGCCCTGGATCGCGTAGCCACCCGAGCGCCCGCGCCACTCCTCGGTGGCGAGGTTCGACTCGAGCAGTTCCTCGTCCAGCTCGCGGAACGTCACGCGGGTGCGCGCCACGGCAACTCGCTCGACGATCTCATCGCCGTCGCCGGGGAGCAGCAGCGCCAGCCCGCTGAGCACCTCGTGCGTGCGACCGCCGAGCGCCGTGAGCGTCGCGCGTGCCGCAACCGCATCCGGCGGCTTGCCGTAGATCACGCCGTCGAGCACCACGATCGTGTCGCAGCCGATCACCGTCTCACGGACCCCGGCGCGCCGCACGGCGTGTGCCTTGCGCAGCGCGTTCTCCACCGCCACCGCCGCGGGATCCTCGCCCTGCTCGATCTCCTGCGCGTCGGAGGCCCTGACCGTGAACGGCACGCCGAGACGGGCCAGCAGGGCGCTGCGCTGTGGCGACGCGGAGGCGAGGACGAGAGGCAGGCGCTCGGAAAGCGGGCCAGACAGGCTACGATGTCACCGAAGAACAGCGCGGCCTCGCGCGCGCCGGACTCGGGCGAGTCGGAGCCGTGAACCATGTTCGTCCCCATCTCGATCGCGAAGTCGCCGCGGATGGTGCCGGGCGCGGCCTCCAGCGGGTTGGTGGCGCCGATCACCTGACGCGCCGCCTTGACCGCGTCGACGCCCTCCAGCACCATCGCCACGATCGGGCCGGAGGTGATGAAGTCGACGAGCTCGCCGAAGAACGGGCGCTCGGCGTGCTCGGCGTAGTGACGCTCGGCCAGCTCCCTGGTGACGGTCATGTGCCGCAGCGCCACGATCGTCAGCCCCTTGCGCTCGAAGCGGGCGATGATCTCGCCGGAGAGGCCGCGCGCGAAGGCGTCGGGCTTTACGAGGATCAGAGTTCGGTCCATGGTGTCCTTTGGTTGGGTTGAAGCTGGGTCAGGAGGAGGTGGGACGGGCGCGCCGCGGGCGCGCGGTGCTTCGCGGCGCAGCGGCCGGCTCGAGGCTCCGCTGCATGCTCATCCTCTTTGTGCTCGGCCGCCACCGCGTCGTCGAGATCGACCGCATCGCTCTCGATCGCCGCCGCGGCGCGTCTGCGTCTGCTGCGCGGCGAAGCTAACCCGGGGACGTCGGCCTCGCAGTACGGGCAGATCGTCCATGCCTGATCGAGCGGCCGCGAGCAGTTGACACAGCGCTCCTTGAGCTTGCGCAGGCAGCTGGGGCAGCGCACGAAGTCATTCTCGACTCGGTAGCTGCAGTGCGGGCACAGGGATTGATCGAGCTGGTGCAGTCGGGCCTCGGCGGCCTGCATCTCCAGTTCGCGCTCGTGCACGTCCTCGAGGTACTCCGGCGGGCGCAGGATCATGTAGACGATGCTCCCAACGAACGGGAACAGCGACACGAACGTGGCACATCCGATCAGCATCGGATCGACTATTCGCCGCCGCGCGTCGGCGTAGGTCCAGTAGATCAGCGCGAAGTACACGACGACCACGAACAGGATCAGCAGATCCACGGCCAGGTTCAAGCCGCTGCTTTCAATTCCGAAATATGCGAGCGGTGGCATCGGCCGGCTGAGTTTAGAGAAACAGGCGGCCGAATCCGTAGCCAGCGGCGAAGAACACGAGTATGACCAATGCCACGATCAGCGCCACCGCGCCAATCATCGTCAGCACCGACGGGCCGTCCTCGTTCATCTCAAGGCCTGCCCTGGCAGTTGCAGGAGCTCCGCCGATGTCTTTGACCCGGTGATCTCGCCAAGCAGATCGCCGACCAGGTAGACCGATCCGGTGGCCAGAACCGCGGCGTCGTGCTCGCGCGCCCAGCTCTGGGCCTGGGCGAGCGCCTGCGCGGGACTGGCCACGCAGCTGACGTCGTCGAAGCCGAGCTGGCGTGCCCGCGACTGCAGCGCGGCGGGCGACAGTGCACGGCTGCTCGGGGGAGCTGTGAACCACGCGCACTGGCATAGCGGCAGCAGCGTGGCCAGCATCGCGGCTGCGTCCTTGTCCTCCAACACGCCCAATACCAGCGCCAGCGTCTCCCGCTTCAGCACTTCCGGCAGCGCCTGCGCCAGCGCCGCCACCGCGTCGGGGTTGTGCGCGCCGTCCAGCAGCGTGGGCGGATCATCGCTCACCAGCTGCAGCCGTCCGGGCACCTGTGTGTGCAGCGCGGCGTCTGCGATCGCCGCCTCGTCAACCTCGATTTCAGCCGACGCCAGATAGGCCTCGGCGGCTGCGCGCGCGAGCGCGAAGTTGCGCCGTTGGAAGGCGCCCCGGGCGCCCAGCTCGATGCTGTCCGGCAGGGCTGTCGGGCGCACGATCGTGGCGTCTCGCTCGCGTGCCACGCGCTCTGCCACCGCCAGCGCCGGCTCCGCCAGCTGCTCGCCCAGCACCAGCGTGCCGTGCTCGCGTAGGACCGCCAGCTTCTCCTCGGCGATGTCGGTCACGGTCGGGCCGAGCCAGCGGGTGTGCTCCAACCCCACGTTGGTGAGCACCGTCAGCGGCGCGTCGATCACGCTGGTGGCGTCGTATCGCCCACCGAGGCCGGCCTCGATCACGGCCACCTGCACCTCCGCCTCGGCCATCTGCCACAGCGCGGCGGCCGTCAGCAGTTCGAACTGGGTCACGTGATCGTCCTCGGCGAGCGTGCGATTGACAAGCTCGGCTGCCGCGCTTGCGTGTTCGACGGCGCCGGCGAAGGCGTCGGCTCCGATCTGGGCGCCGTCGATCAGCACGCGCTCGCGATAGGACACCAGGTGCGGGGAGAGATATGCGCCGACGCGCAGGCCGTGGCGCTGGAGGATGGCGGCCGTCATCCTGGTGGTCGAGGACTTGCCGTTGGTGCCGAGCACCTGGATCGTGTCGAAGCGTCGCTCGGGCGATTCGAGCACCGTCATCATCCTGCGCATGCGATCGAGCCCGAAGCGCATGCCGAACAGCTCCAGCGAGCGCAACTGCGTCTCGGCCCGTTCCTCGGTCCAGTTGCTGCTAGTGGGCGGTTGCATGACTGCCGGGCGGACGCGGCGCGCGGCGCCCTAGTTGGCTTGGTGTTTGCGCAGGTAGTCGATGAACACGGGGCGCAGCGCCTCACCGAGCTCACCGTCACCGCTGTGCAACGCGTCGTAGATCAGGCCTTTGGAGAACTGGATGTCGTAGTCGGCCTCGCCCTCATCGCCGCTCAGCGACTCGGCCGCCGGGATCATCTTCAGCAGCGACCACAGAAAGCGCACATCGACGTGCTTCTCCGCGCGTGCGATGGCACGGTCGTGAAGCTCGTGGGTGGACAGCTCGTCGAGGGAATCGGGCATTGCGGCGGCCAACGGCTCAGGCCGACTCCTCGTGCAGTGCGGAGTCGTCCGCTTCCTCGGGCGCCGCTTCGGTGACGAGCGTGGGCGTGAGGCCCTTCTCGACGGTCTCCTTGGTGACCACGCACTTCTTCACGTCGCGGCGCGAGGGCAGCTCGAACTGCACCTCCAGCAGGATCTCCTCGATGATCGAGCGCAGCCCGCGCGCGCCGGTTTCGCGCTCCAGGCCCTTCTCGGCCACCGCTGTCAGCGAGTCCTCGGAGAACACCAGCTCGATGCCGTCGAAGGCGAAGAAGCGCTGGAACTGCTTGACCAGCGCGTTGCGGGGCTCGACCAGGATCGAGACGAGATCCTCGCGCGTGAGCTGGTGCACGGCCGACATCACCGGCAGACGGCCGATGAACTCGGGGATCAGCCCGTACTCGATCAGATCCTCGGGCAGGCAGTGCTCGAACACTTCGCCGGTGTCGCGCTCGGCCTTGGCCTCGATCGCGGCGGCAAAGCCCACGCCTTTGTGCCCGATGCGCCGCTCGATCACCTTGTCGAGGTTGGCGAACGCGCCACCGCAGATGAACAGCACGTTGGTGGTGTCGATCGTCAGGAACTCCTGGTGGGGATGCTTGCGCCCACCCTGGGGCGGCACCGAGGCCTGCGTGCCCTCGAGGATCTTCAACAGCGCCTGCTGCACGCCCTCGCCGGAGACGTCGCGGGTGATCGACGGGTTGTCGGCCTTGCGCGCGATCTTGTCGACCTCGTCGATGTAGATAATCCCCGTTTCGGCCTTCTTGACGTCGTAGTCGGCCGCCTGGATCAGCTTCAGCAGGATGTTCTCCACGTCCTCGCCCACATAGCCAGCCTCCGTCAGCGCGGTGGCGTCGGCGATCGCGAACGGCACGTTGAGCGTGCGCGCGAGCGTCTGGGCGAGCAGCGTCTTGCCGCAGCCGGTGGGCCCCAGCAGCAGGATGTTGGACTTCTGCAGCTCGATGTCGGAGTCCCCCGCCATCATCATCTGCACGCGCTTGTAGTGGTTGTAGACCGCCACCGACAGCGTGCGCTTGGACGGGTCCTGCCCGACCACGTACTCGTCCAGGACCTCGTAGATCTCGCGCGGCTTGGGCAGGTTCTCGATGTCGAACGCCGGCGGGACCGACAGCTCCTCGTCGATGATCTCGTTGCAGAGATCGATGCACTCGTCGCAGATGTAGACGCCCGGCCCCGCGATCAGCTTCTTGACCTGTCGCTGGGACTTGCCGCAGAAGCTGCAGAGGAGCTGCTCGTTGGAGTCTGTTGGTCTGGCCATTGTGTTCTCCTCCCTGCTCAACTGCCGATCGCGATTTCCGAGCTAATGCTCAGAAATAACGCGGTCAATGATGCCGTACTCCTTGGCCTCCTCCGAGCTCATGAAGTAGTCGCGCTCGGTGTCTTTGCTCACATCCTCGAGCGACTTGCCGGTGTGCTTGGCGATGATCTCGTCAAGTCGGTGGCGGATGTCGATGATCTCCTTGGCGTGGATCTCGATGTCGGTGGCCTGGCCCTGGAAGCTGGATGAGACCTGGTGGATCAGGATCTTGGCGTTGGGCAGCGCCATGCGCTTGCCCGGCGCGCCGCCGGAGAGCAGCAGCGCCCCCATCGACATCGCGATGCCGACGCAGATCGTCTGCACGTCGGGCTTGATGAACTGCATCGTGTCGTAGATCGCCAGGCCCGCGTACACGGAGCCGCCCGGAGAGTTGATGTAGATCGAGACGTCCTTCTCGGGGTCCTCGGACTCCAGGTGCAGCAGCTGCGCGACGATCAGGTTCGCGATCTGATCGTCGACGGGCGTGCCGAGGAAGATGATCCGCTCGTTGAGCAGACGGCTGTAGATGTCGAACGCACGCTCACCACGCGATGTCTGCTCGACGACCATTGGGACAAGTGGGCTCATAGTCCTCGCCTTTGTTTCGCTTCGTCGACCGGAATCCTCTAGAGGCTAGCGATCTGGAGTCCACAAACGTCCGGTATCCCCCGCCCCAGCCTGTGAGCCGGCCACTGCGGCACCCTCCTTCTCGGGCGTCCACAGCTGCTCGCGCGCCTGCGCTTGGGACATCGGGATCGGTTTGGCCGACTCCGCGATCAAGTCGATGGCCTGCCGTGCGGCCAGATCTTCGCGGACCTCCTCCAGGCGTCCGGCGGTGCGCAGATCCTCGAGCAGCGTCTGCGCCTCGATTCCCTCGCGCTCGGCCGTCGGCGTGAGCGCGGCCAGCACCTGCTCCTCGCTCGGGCTGATCGACTCGGCGGCGACGATCGCGGTGATCACGGCCTCGCGGCGCAGCGCCTGCTCGGCTTCGGGCTCCATCTCGGCGAGGATGTCGCCTTCCTCGCGGCCGGTGATCTGCAGGTAGATCTCACGCGTGATGCCGCGGTGGGAGAGCGAGTGCAGCATCCGCTCCCACATCTCGCGTGCGCGTGCCTGAGCCAGCTCGGAGGTGACCTGCACGCGTGCCTGGGCCACGGCGGCGTCGAGCGCGGCCTGCCTGAACTCGGCCTCGATCTTCTCCTCCTCGGCCTCCAGCAGGCGACTGCGCACGTCGGCGGTCAGCTCTGCGAGGTCGTCGAAGCCGGCGTCGATCGCGAAGTCGTCGTCCACGTCGGGGAGCTCCTTCTGCTTGACCTCCTTGACGGTGATCTCAAACGATGTGTCGCGCCCGGCCAGCTCAGCCGCGCCGTAGTCGGCGGGGAACGTCAGCGGGACCGTGCGGAGCTCTCCGGCGCTGGCTCCGAGCAGTCCCTCCTCGAAGCCGGGGATCAGCTTGCCGCCGCCCAGCTCCACCAGCTGGTCGCGACCCTCGCCGCCGGCGAACTGCTCCCACGGCTCGTCGCGAGCCTCGGGGTCCTCCGGCGCCAGCGAGCCGACGTAGTCGACCACGATGAAATCTCCCTGCTCGGCGGGGCGCTCGGCCGTCTGCAGGCGCGCCAGCCGCTCGCGCATGGCATCCAGCTCCTGCTGGATCAGCGCCTCCTCGATCTCGGGCTCGCGCCTGCCGACCTCCAGGCCGCGGTATTCGCCGAGTTGCGCCTTGGGCAGCACCCCGATCTCGATCGAGAACTCGAGCGTCCCGCCCTGCGCGGGCAGCTCGCCGAGATCGAGCTTGGGATCGCCGACCGGCACGATCCCGGCCGCCTCGATCGCATGCGAATACCAGCTGGAGAGCGTGTCGCGAACGGCTTCCTCGAGCACTACCTCGCGTCCCACGCGCTGGATCACCAGCGGCGCCGGCACCTTGCCGCGGCGAAAGCCGGGCAGCTTCAGCTCGCGGCCGAGCTGCTGGGCCTTGCGCTCCAGGCGACCCTGCACCTCCTCCGGTGGAACCTCCACCTGCACGCGTACGCGCGAGTCGGCGAGCTCGGTGATGGTCGTCTTCAGGGCGGGCGGCACCACCGCCACGATACCGTGCCGCCCCGTGAGCGTCCCTGTGAGCCCCTCCCGATCGCAGCGCGTCGAGACGTGGCTGTGGACCGGGCCGCCCGGGCATCTGCTCGGCGGAACGCTGGATCTGCTGCAGGCGCTGGGCCTGTATGCGCTCACGCGGGCGCGCGGCCGGACCCTTCGCTGAGGTCACGGCCGCGCGCCGCTGGCGGGTGTACGACGGTGTTACGCGACGACCGCGTGACGTCCGAACGTGAGTTTCACGCCACGGGGGAGCACCAGCACAGGCGCCGTGGCGATCTCGATCAGGTGCGACGCCGAGGAGCTGATCGCGACCCGGCCCTGCTCGGCTTCCGCGCGCGAGTCGATCACGAGCAGGCCGGCCTCGTCGTTGACGACCGGAGCGACCGTGGCGCCGAGCGCCGCAGCCAGCGACTGGGCGGTCTCGCCCGCGCCGCCGTCGCCGTCACCGATGGCGACGATCTTGGCGATGCCGGACTTGAGCTGCTCGGCGAAGTCGACCGGCGCGATCGCGACGGCCACGTTGCCGCCCTCGAGCAGACGCTGAGCCGAGTTGCCGATGGCGATGTGCCCCTTGGCGGTGTGCGAGTCCGAGCAGAACACGACCACGTCCGCGCCCTCGCTCTCGGCCAGGCGACGGAGCCCCTCTGGGGTGGAGCGGTCGGTGACCACGTGCGCCTGGGCGTTGGGGTTGCCGAGCAGCTCGGCGCCGCGCTGCAGCAGCTCCTGAGCCTCGTTCTGGGCCAGCGTCTCGCGCTCGCTGTCGGGCTCTTGGGTGTGGCGTACGTATGCGAGCGCCACCTCGGCGCCGGCGCCGGCCAGCAGCCGACCGAGGGCGATGGCGTCGTCCTCGTTGGCGGTGCCGTCGTAGGAAACGATGATCTTGGACATTTTGGGTCTCTCCTGTTGGTTCAGCTGGGCCGCGTTGTGCGGCTGATGGATGAAGTTGCGAAGTTCGTCTCGGCTCAATTTCTCCTCAGCTTGACACCATCCTGCCATCAGCACCAATGATTGTTGTGATCGCTGCTATAAGCTGAACTTATGCTTAATGTCGCCCGCTTGAAGATCCTCAAGGAGGTCGCCTACCACGGCTCGTTCTCGGCGGCCGCCGAGGCGCTGTCCTACACGCAGTCGGCCGTCTCCCAGCAGATCGCCACGCTGGAGGCCGAGACCGGGCTGACGCTGCTCGAGCGCCATCCGCGCGGCGTCAGCCTGACGGCCGCCGGCCAGGCGCTGGTGGGGCATGCCGAGGGCATCCTCGCGCGCCTGGAGGCCGCCGAGGACGCGCTGTCGGCGATTGCGGGGCTGCGCGGCGGCAGGCTGCGGATGGCCTCCTTCCCAACCGCGGGGGCCACGCTGATGCCACTGGCGATCGCCGCGTTTCGCGAGTCATACCCGGACGTCGAGCTGACGTTGTCCGAGGGCGAGCCAGAGCAGATCCTGCCACGGCTGCGGGCCGGTGAACTCGATCTGGCACTGCTGTTCGAGTTCGCCGGCGGCGAGCTTGCCCGCCCGCGCGACATGGCGCGCGTGGAGCTGCTGGAGGATCGCCTGTTCCTGGCGCTGCCGCGCGAGCACCGCCTGGCCACCCGCCAGCGCATCCGCCTGGAGGACCTCGCCCGCGAAGCGTGGGTGCAGACCTCCAGCTCTAGCCCGTGCGCTCGCCATGTGGTGCGCAGCTGCCACGCGGCCGGCTTCGAGCCGAACGTGGCGTTCGAGAGCGACGACTACCAGACCGTGCAGGGGCTGGTCGCGGCCGGCGTAGGGGTGGCGCTGATTCCCGAGCTGGCGCTGTCGGTGGTGCGCGAGGACATCGCGATCCGTGCGCTCTCCCCCGGCTCGCCCGTGCGCCAGGTGTTCGCGGCCGCGCCCAGCGGCGCGCGCATGGTGCCATCGGCGCCGACGATGCTGGGCATCCTGGAAGAGGAAGCCGCCCGCCTCAGGCAGACCGGCTACCTGAAAGACGCGGGGCGCCCGACCTAGCTGGCCGAACGCCCCGCGGTACTGCTACCCGTCAGCCAAACGGCCTACAGGTTGCTGAATACGACCTTGCCCAGCTTTTCGTAGCCCAGCGGGGTGGGGTGAATGTCGCCCACGGGGTAGTGAGCGGCTTCTTCGGCGCTCACTTCGTGACCGACAACACCTTCAAGACCCACTTTTTTGTCGAACGCGTTGCACTCTTCTGTCAACTGACAGATACGCGTGGCCTCGTTTTTGTTCTGCGGGTTGAACACCGGGAACGGGTTGCCGTAGGTGACACCGGGGCCAAATGCGCCGCCGTGAATCTCACCTTCGAACGCTTCGTTCAGTTTGATCTGCAGCGCGTCGCTACCCGGGAGCAGCTCGGACTGCGGGTTGTAGAAGCCCACGACCTCGACCGGTCCGGCGTAGCCATAGGCGCGCAGCACGCCGATGGTCGTGCCCACGTTGGTGATGATGTGGGTGAACAGACCACCCGGGTAGGTGTGACCTTCGAGTCCGGCTTCCACCGTGATGCATTCGAACAGTCCGCCCGTGAAGCCCTGTTCGGCCTCGTAGGCAGGGCTCTCGCATTTGCCGACAACCGCGAGCTCGTCGTTCGAGCCGATGTTGATCGTCACTGCCTTGACCGGAACCGCCGGGTTGCTGACCGCGCCGATCGCGCCTTCAAGCTCCGACGCGCCACCGATTTCCTGGTGCAGCGAGAAACCGTCGACGTTGTGGTAGGCGCAGGGGTTGTATTCCGCACCTGCGTTGCCGAGCGCGTGCCCGATGACGCCGTCGCTGGTCTCACCTGGGCAACCGAGGTTGATCAGGTGCAGTTCGTTACCGGCCTTTTTTTCCGCCTTGGCGAGTTTGGCCGCCACCACGTTTGCGTAACCACCTTCAAACGCGCTGGGGCTCTCGGTGGGGAAATTGAGGTCGAATTTTTCCTCGGTGTAACCGAAAGCGAGCGAGTCGCCGATTGCCACGTAGGCCGTCGGTTTGAGAGGCCTCGGTTTCGCGCTGGCCGCCGACGCAAACAGCGCCGAGGTCAGCAACACGAGCGCCATACAGCACCCGATAAGCCCACTCCGTGAACGGAGCGAAAAAGCCAAGCCATTCGTGGCTGACATCTCACATCCTCCTATACGCGCGGAGCCCGGTCGTGCTGACCTGGCTCCCTCTGGATTTATCCCTCTATAGAGCGCTCCCACCCATCCAAACCCCAGGGAGCTAGCGGCAAGATACTCAGGTGTCCCCCAAATGTCAAGCCGCACGAAGTGGCCCCTACGAGAGGAAACGTCCGACCCGACTGTCAGATTGAGCGGCTGTGCTCAGCATCCTGCTCCTGATAGTTGGACTCCTGCTCGGCGCCGCCTGCGCGGCGGCGCTGATGCGCGCCAACCGCGAGCGCATGCGCGAGGAGCTGAAGGCGATCTCGGTGGACGTGCTCGCGCAGACCGGCGATTCGCTGGCGCAGCGCGTCGTGGACGCCCGCCGCGCCGAGGAGGAGCGCGCCAGCGGCGAGATGTCCAGGCGCACGGAGGAGATCAAGGGCATCGTGGCTCCGGTCCAGGAGAAGCTGGGTCGTATGGAGAGCGAGATCGGGCGCCTTGAGCGCGAGCGCCGCCAGGCCCAGGGCGAGCTGGCGCAGATGGTGCGCCAGCTCGAGCGATGGCGTCGGCACGCTGCGCCAGGAGGCCGGCAACCTCGTCTCGGCGCTGAAGCGCCCCGCCACCCGCGGCTCGTGGGGCGAGATCCAGCTGCGCAACGTGGTCGAGATGGCGGGCATGGTGGCGCACTGCGACTTCGTCGAGCAGAGCACCATCCAAACCGGAGAGGGGACGCTGCGACCGGACATGCTCGTGCGGCTGCCGGGCGAAAAGCTGGTGGTGGTCGACTCGAAGGTCCCGCTCGACGCCTATCTGTCGGCGCTCGAGTCCGACAGCGACGACGAGCGCGAGCTGCACACCGCACGCCATGCGCGCCAGACCCGCGAGCACATCGCCAAACTCGCCTCCAAGGGCTATCAGCGCCAGTTCGACTCGACGCCCGAGTTCGTGGTCATGTTCGTGCCCTCCGACGGGATCTACCAGGCCGCGCTGGCACAGGACCCGGCGCTGATCGAGTACGGCGTCCAGCAGCAGGTCCTGATGGCCACGCCGACCACGCTGATCGGGCTGCTGTGGGCTGTTCACTACGGCTGGCGCCAGGAGCTGATCGCGGAATCCGCGCGCGAGATAGCGGAGTCCGCGCGCGAGCTGCACAACCGGCTGGGGCGCTTCGTAGAGCCGTTTTCCAAGGTCGGGCGCCAGCTCGACTCGGCCGTCGGCAGCCTACAACGAGGCGGTCGGCTCGTTCGACAGCCGCGTGATCCCGCAGGTGCGCAAGATCGAGCAGGCAGGGGCATCCTCCGAACGCAAGGTGCAGGCGCCCGATGCGATCGAGATCACCGCGCGCGCGATCGCCTCGCAGCCGCCGAGCTCCGAGGAGGAGTCATCTCCGGTCCCGCCGGGCGAGCGCCAGACGCTGCTGAGCGGCGGCGGCTGAGCACCAGCAGGATCAGGCCGAGCGCCACCGGCACGGTGGCGGGCAGCTCGTTGACGAGGAAGAACAGCAGGTCGAACGTCAGCGCCAGCAGGACCACCAGCCGGGCCGTGCGCAGCTGCGCCGGGCGACCGTAGGTGACCGCCAGCAGCGCGCCGAGCACGCCGGCGATGAACAGGTCGCCGTAGCCCATCACGGCGCTGCCAAAGACCTCGCTCTGCAGCCGCGGCAGACCGGCGGCGGGGTGCGCGGCGTTGAGTGCATTGTTCGGCCGCTGCAGCAGATCGGAGACCACCAGCACGGTGTCGGCCAGCGCCATCGCCACGATCCCCACGCCCAGCCAGCGCGGCGGCGTCACGGCTGCCAGCAGCACGCCCAGCGTGACGCAGCTGAGCGCCGACAGAAGCATCGCCGAACCCTCCCCCGCCAGGCCCCGCGGTCGGTCCACGCCAGCGCGAACAGCGGCAGCCACCAGCAAGGCCAGCCGGGGAGAGCCGGGCACGGACATCCATCCCAGCGCCACCGCCGCCAGCACCGGCACGGCGACCAGCGCCAGGTAGGTCAACCCCTGGGCGCTGGCCCGTTCGGCGGCGCTCGTCACCAACACGAACCCGATCACCGACAGCGGCGGGACCAGCGCCCAGCGCCGCCCACGGAGCCCGGAAAGACGCGCGCCGGCCAATCGCGCCGGAAGCGCCACCAGCGCCCCCTGGAGGAGAGACAGAACTGCGATGGACGCCCAGAACGGAAGCATTGCCGTGCCCGGCGGGCGTCAATGCCCCAGTTCGACCGTCTTCACGACCAGCAGCAGCACCGCCAACACCAGATATCCGCGCAGCAGCAGCATTCCGGCCTTGCGACCCGGCGACCACACCGGGCGCTCGAGCAGCGCCAGCGGCGGCATCGTCCAGGTGGCGCGACGCTCCTTCGGCACGCGCTCCACTTCCACCTTCGCGCCCGAGCGGTTGCGCAGCACGAACGCACCGGCCAGCAACAGCGCAGCCACCAGAACCAGGGTGAGGATCTCGAACATGTGCGTGACGTTCACGCTTGGGAACATCGTGCTGGCCATCAGGATCAGCGACAGCTCCACCAGCACGCCCACGATCACGCTGGCAATGGCGTTCAGCCACGGAGCGTTTGACCCACGGCCCCAGCACCTCGCGGTCGTTGCACAGCAGCAGCAGGAACACGGTGGCGCTCGGCAGCAGCACGCCGGCCAGCGCCTGCACGGAGGTTGTGATCAGTCCCAGCGGGGCGTGAGGGATCAGGACCACGCCGGCGGCCAGCAGCACCATCAGCGTGAACGTGGCATAGAACAGCTTCGCGTCGAGCGGACCGCGGTTGAGCGAGTGCTTGACCCCGAACACGTCGCCAAATGCATAGGACGTGGCCAGCGTCACGGCCGCCGCCCCGATCAGCGAGGCGTTGAGCAGCACGATCGCGAAGAACGCTGCCGGCGCCCGAGCCGAGATGGCGACCGAGCTCGTTGGCCACCGCGCCGGCGTCGCTGAAGTGCCCGAAGTCGGCGGTGCCGCCGAAGCCGAAGGCCGCCACCGAGATCAGCGCGCCGGCGCCGATCACCACCACGAAGGCGCCGATCACCGTGTCGACGCGCTCGTAGTTGATCCAGCGCGGCGTTATGCGCTTGTCGATGATGTTGGACTGCTGGAAGAACAGCTGCCAAGGCGCCACGGTGGTGCCCACGATCGCGATGATCAAAAGCACTGCGGTGGAACTGTCGCCGCCGCGGATGCCGGGTGTGACCGCGTGCTGGGCGATCTGCCCGATGCTGGGATGCGCGAGCACGAGCAGCGGAACCACCAGGAAGTTGGCCACCACGAACACGTACATGAAGCGCTCCCAACTGCGGAAGCTGCCCGTGGAAGTGATCGCGATCAAAGCCAGCGCCGCCAGCGGCACGGCCACGTATTTGCTGACGCCGAAATAGCCCAGTGCGAGGCTCACGCCGATGAACTCGGTGATGATGGTCAGGAAGTTCAGGACGAACAGGTCCCCCACCGAGAACCAGCCCCAGAAGCGTCCGAAGCGCTCGTTGATCAGCCGTGCGTGGCCGACCCCGGTGACGGCGCCCAGGCGGATCACCATCTCCTGGTTGACGATCAGCACGGGAATCAGCAGCAGCAGCACCCACAAGAGGCTGGTGCCGTAGTTCTGCCCCGCCTGCGCGTAGGTGGAGACGCCGCCGGCGTCGTTGTCTCCGACCATCACGATCAGGCCCGGGCCCATGATCGCCAGCAGCGCCATCGCGCGCGAGCGCCAGCCTTGACGCTCGCCCGTGTCGTGCATGCGGATCGTGCCCAACGCCCCGCGGATGTCGCCGATGTGCGCCTCGTCCAGCACCGGAGGCACGCCGTCCGGCCGCTGCGCGCTCGGCGCCAGCGTGCTCTGATCCTCGGCCATGTCGGGTTACCTCCTTTCCTTACTCGCGGGACTGCGCTCACGTCGCGGCGCACGCCGTCGCAAACGGGTCCCGAAGGAGAGGAGCTAGGGCAGGAGCGACGGGCCCGACAGGCGTGCGGCCGACTGGGTACTTCGTGGCTGTTCTCGATCCATGCCGGCCTCCTTTCTACGCGCCTCGTGCGGGTGCTCGTCGAGGCTCAGCCTAGCAAGCGGCCTCGGCGGCATCAGTCGCGCACGACGCCAAAACGCCGCCGCCAGCCCGATCGGAAGCGTCAGCTCCAGCACGTCATCGACCGTCACCACACCCACCATGTGCTCCTGCGCGTCGAGCACGGGAAGCATCACCAGGTTGTAGTCGGTCATCATGCGCGCCACCTCCGGCAGGTCGGCGTCGGTGCCCACCGACACGGGCTCGCGCTCGGCCAGCTCCTCCAGCGTGCTGTCCTGCGCCGAGCGCAGCAGCGTGACAACGAACACCGAGCCGCACAGGCCGCCGTCGCTGTCCAGCACGTACACGGTCGTGAGCGTGCCGGCGCCAAGCTCGCTGGTGCGCACCTGCTCGATCGCATCGCGCCACCGAGTCATCGGGCGCGGCGGCGATGAAGTCGGGGCTCATCAGGCCGCCGGCGGTCGACGGGTTGTAGTCCAGCAGCGCGGCGATCTGATGACGCTGGTGCGGCCGGCAGCAGCGCCAGGATCCGGCTGCGGCGCTCCTGGTCGATCTCCACGATCAGGTCGGCCGCGTCGTCGCTGGCCATCCGCGCGATCACCGCCGCGACCTGCGTGTCCGGGCGCTCGCGGATGAACTCGAGCTGATGATGCTCGTCGAGCTCCTCGAACACGTCCGCCTCGAGCTCACGGTCCTGCGCCACAGCCTCGATCAGCTCCTCGCCCTCGTCGTGGGAGGCGGCCTCCACCAGATCGGCGATCTCGGCCGGGTGCAGGTTGGCGAGCTTGCGATGGGAGAAGCGCAGTCGCGCGCTGGGCACGTGCCCCACGAACGGCTCCATGTCCGACCAGTCCAGGAACGGGCCGTCGGACGACCAGCCGCGCATACGGACGCCTGGGCAGCGCGCGGCGCAGCTGCGCGCGGCTGGTGTGATCGACGCCCACCACCCGCCACCAGCCTCGATGCACGCCAGCTCGATCTCATGCGCGGTCACCAGGCGCGGCGGGTCGGCCTCCACGTCCACCAGCTTGCGCCCGAGCACATCCCCGCCGAGCAGCACCTCGCCGGCGCGACGCTCGAATCTGCCGAGGCTGAGCTTCTCGCCCGCCAGGCGCACCGCGCCGGGCTCCAGCGAGGAGATCCTGTCGGCCGGCACGAACAGCTCGCGCCCGCCGATCCGCGCCTTCAAGCCGGTCACCGGCGGATAGCCGCCGTCGGCCAGGCGCACGATCAGGTCCTCCACACGACCCAGGCGCTCGCCCGCTCGATCCAGGAGCGGGCTGCGCAAAACCGATGACAGATGCACTACGGGCTGGGACAAGGCACCGTGAACGTTACGCCTCGCCGCGGACCAAGAGCACAGCGCCGATCGCGCCGCCGAGATCGCCCAGCGCCGCCACGTGCACGTGCGGTGGCTGGGAGTCGGCGAACAGGTGCGGCTGCATCGCCTCGGAAATGCGCTTGGCGTAGGGATGACCGAGCCTCACGCCGAGCCCGCCACCGATCACCACACCCTCCACGTCGAGCACGTTGACCACCGATGCGATGCCGGCGCCGAGCGCGCGCACGGCGCGGTCCAGCACGTGCTTGGCGAGCTTGTCCTCGTGCTCCAGCGCCCGCGCCCAGATCCCGCTGGTGAGGCGCGTGCGGTCGCGTTCCTTCATCAGCTTGAACAGGTCGGTCTTGCGTCCCTTCTCCACCAGCTCGCCCACGTGCGCTTCCATCGACGCGCGTCCGGCGTAGGCCTCCATGCACCCAAGTCTTCCGCAGGTGCAGCGCGCGCCGTCGATCTCCACCACCACATGCCCGATCTCACCGGCGGCGCCGCGTCCGATCCAGGGTTTGCCGTCGAGGATCAGCCCGCCGCCCACGCCGGTGCCCCAGAACACACCCAGCAGCGAGCGATACAGACGCCCGGCGCCAAGTTTGAACTCGGCGTCGGTGGCCACCTGCACGTCGTTGCCGACCTTCACAGTGCAGCCCAGCGCCTTCGCCAGCGTGTCCGCCAGCGGGAAGCTGCCTTCCCATCCAGGCAGGTTGCGAGCGCGGGTGACCACGCCATCCGCGATCGTCCCCGGAGAGCCCACGCCGACGCCGTCCAGCGCCTGCGGCTCGATCTCGGCGGCCTTGGCCGCGTCGCGCAGCGCCTGCTCCATCTCCCTGGCCACGTCCGCGGGGCCGCCCTCGGTCGGGGTGGCGCGGCGCGCTGAGCCGAGCACGTTGTTGTCCCGGTCGAGGATTGCCGCCTGGATCTTGGTTCCGCCGAGATCGATCCCGCCAAAAGTGGGCATGGGTGGATGATCGCAGGCTGGAATGCTGGTTCGAGGAAGGAGTACAGAGATTTCAGTGCATCCCATGGGAGGCCTCGACAGGTCTGCGTTGGGCCGAACTGCTCGCGACGCTCCGCACGGAGGGACGCACGATGCCGATCAAGGACAGCCTCATCGCTGGAACCGCGCTGACGCACGATCTGGCAGTTGTGACCCTCAGCCAACGCGACTGCGAGCACCGACTCGCAGCTGATCGCTGCGGTCAGATCAGCGATGAACGAAGCGTGTGGCCGGCTCGAAGTCGCCGTGCAACACGAGGGGGTCGAGGTCCGCGCCGTTGGGCCATACGACCGTCCCCAGCTCGTCATCCACGCGAACCTGCGCAAAGAAGTCGGGGTCGGCAAGTGGCTCGAACACGGGGCCGTGCAGCTCTCCTGTGAGATCGACATCGCGCGAGCTACCGTCGCTGAAGCCGACCCTTAGGCGATAATGGCCCAGCACTTGCGCGGTGGTGACCCTCACGAAGTCCATCGCATCATTTTATGGCAGCGGGTCGATTGGCTCGGGGGTGCCGCCACCCTTCGCGCGCACCCAGTCTGCTTCGAGCTCGCTGCGGTGCAGAGCGGCCCACTCTGCGACGAGTTTGAGCGCGCGATTCGGCAGAGCACCGACCAGCACCTCGCCGCTCCCGATCGCGATCACCGCGTGGTGCTCGGCGTATTGGGCATGGAAGTGGGGCGGTTCGTGATCGTAGAAGTACATCGTGATCGCGATGCCGTAGAAGAAGCTGATCCTGGGCATCTCGCCATGATGACCGGCGCTTGGGATGGCCCGGTCCGGCGGAGGCCCGCAAAAGCTTGAGTAGCTAGAGCAATCACGCTATTCTAGCCTGATGGTTGTCGCGACGATTACCGAAGCAAAGAACGGGCTCAGTGCGCTGATCGATCAGGTGCGCGCTGGCGAGTCGGTGCTGATCATGGACCGAGGCACGCCGGTCGCGCGATTGGAGTCTGCGATCAGTGCTTCTCCTGACGCTGAGGGAAGGATCGCGAGGCTGGAGCGTGCCGGGGCAGTCCGGGCGGCTTCCAAGCCACCCGTGACGGAGTTGCTAAGTACGAGCCCGCCGAGTCTTAGGGCTTCAGCAAGCGCTGTTGCGGCACTGCTCGAGGAGAGGCGCGAGGGTCGTTGAGGTTCTGGGACAGCTCAGCGATCGTGCCGCTGATTGTCACCGAGGCCAGTACGGAGGGGCTGCTGGCGAGCGCCGCGCAGGACCCGGTTATGTGCGTGTGGTGGGCAACTGAAGTCGAGTGCACGTCCGCGCTGTCCAGGCTGGAGCGGGAAGGAGCGCTGGCGGACGGTGCGATGACGTCCGCGCTTGAGCGCCTAGACCGTCTCGCCGAGAGCTGGAACGAGGTGCAGCCGACTGCGGCCCTACGAGGCACCGCACGCCGGCTCCTTCGAGTCCATCCGCTTCGCGGTGCCGACTCGCTGCAGCTTGCCGCCGCCGTCATCGCCTCGGAGGGAGTTCCGGCCTCGCTGAATATCGTGACCCTCGACGAGCGGCTTGCTGGCGCCGCGCGACGTGAGGGCTTCATCGTGCAGGCCGTCGATCCTGCGAGCTGAGTTCGCCCCTCTGAGGACCGTGAGATAGCCGCTTGGGCCGGCGCCATCGCTGCCTGATTGGTTTGCGCGAATTTATGTTGGCTTGCAGGGTTTCTTCGACCGCTCTTACAAGTACGGCTGACTATCTAGTTGAACAACATGAACGAACGCACCAGAGCATCCTGGCTCGTCTACGTACTGGGGGCTCTGTGCGCCGGTGCAGTCGCAGCGGCCGTCCTCGTCGTGGGCCCCGCCTCCGGCAGCCAGAGCACCGCCGCCACCCGCACGGCCACGGTCGCACAGGGCGTTGTGCAGTCGACGGTGTCCGGCACCGGCAACCTCCAGCCCGCCAGCCAGCTCAACCTGGGCTTCAAGACCAGCGGCACGGTCACCAACATCTACGTCATTCAGGGTCAGCACGTGGTCGCCGGCCAGCTGATCGCGGCGCTTGACCCGCAGAGCGCGGAAGTCACACTCGAACAGGCCAAGGCCTCGCTGGAGTCCGCCGAAGCCAACCTCGCCAAGGAGGAAGAAACCGACGGCGAAGGCTCCTCTTCCGGCTCTTCCGGCTCTTCCGGCTCTGGCGGCACGGGCGCCGCCGCGACGGCATCGATCAGCGACGCCAAAGCCGCCGCCTACCCCCCCACCACCGCCCCCGCGCCCACGAGCACTGCCGCCACACCTCCCGCCACTACCACCACCCAGACGCCCCCCACGTCCACCGCTCCGACCACGAGCACCACGCCCGCAACGACAACGCCGACCGCCACCACGCCGAGCCGCAACACCACACGCGAAGACAAGGAAACGACCTCCACGAAGACAAGCACCGGCACTTCCACCACGCCGACGATCACCACCGCCACGCGCGAAGCCAACCTCGCCTCCGCCAGGGCAGCCGTCAAGAGCGACAAGCTGACCGTGCAGAGCGACGAGCAGGCGGTGGCCAACACCAGGCTGTATGCGCCCGAAGACGGCACCATCGCCTCGCTCACCGGCCAGGTCGGGGAAACGGTGTCCGGTGGCGGCACCACCCGCGCCTCCTCCAGCTCCAGCTCCTCCAGCTCAACCGGAGCAGCCACCGGCGCGGCCGGCGGTGCATCCAGTGCGCGCTCCAACTCCGCCGCCTCCACAGGCAGCTCCTCCAGCTCGTCGTTTGCCGTGCTCAGCAACCTCAGCTCGATGATCCTGGTGGTGCCGCTCAGCGAGTCGGAAATCGGCAACGTCAAAGTCGGGCAGATCGCCACCGTGACGATCGAAGCTCTCAACGGGCGCAAGGTGGCCGCGCACGTAAGCGAAGTGGCGATCCTGTCGACCAGCAACAGCGGCGTGGTCAGCTACGACGTCACCTTCGAACTCGACCAGCTGGAAGCGGGCCTGAAGCCCGGCATGAGCGCCAGCGCCGAAGTGGTGGTCAAGCAGGCCGAAGGCGTGAACGTGCCCACCACCGCCATCTCGGCCGACACCGTGACCGTGGTGCGCGGCGGCAAAGACGTCCGCCAGCGCGTCGTCACCGGGCTCGCCGGCAACAGCTCCACGATCGTCCTCAGCGGCCTGAAGGTGGGCGAAACGATCGTGCTGCCCAGCACCAGCACGACCAGCAGCCTGAGCTCGCTGACCAGCCGCAGGACTGGCGCCCTCGGAGGCCTCGGAGGCGGCGGCCTCGGCGGGGGTGGCGGCGCCGCGTTCTTCAGGGGCGGCGGCTGATGCACCGCCCCGGGCGCTCGCGCACCGAGAGAGCTCGCGTGCCCCGTCCTCGGCCGCTGATCGAACGGGGCGCCGCGGACGCACCGGCGGGCCAAGCGCCCGCTCGCCCGCGCCACCCGGTGATCGAGGTGCACGACGTCAGCAAGGTCTTCGATCTCGGCCAGATCCACGTGCGCGCGCTGCGCAGCGTTTCGTTGAGCATCGACACCGGCGACCTGGTGGCGATCATGGGCAGCTCCGGCAGCGGCAAGAGCACGCTGATGAACATCCTCGGCTGCCTGGACATCCCCTCCAGCGGGAGATACCTGATCGACGGCGTGGACGTGAGCGAGATGGACGAGGACGATCTGGCCGACCTGCGCAACCGCAAGATCGGCTTCATCTTCCAGAGCTTCAACCTCGTGCCACGCACCAGCGCACTGGTCAACGTCGAGCTGCCGCTCGCCTACGCCGGGCTGCGCGGAACGGAGCGCCGCCGCCGCGCCGAGCGCGCCCTGCGCTCGGTGGGGATGGCCCACCGGCTGCACCACCAGCCGTCGGAGCTCTCCGGCGGCCAGCAGCAGCGCGTGGCGGTGGCGCGCGCGATCGTGACCAACCCCTCGCTGATCCTCGCCGACGAGCCCACCGGCAACCTCGACTCGCACTCCACCGAGGACGTGCTGCGAATCTTCGCCGCGCTCAACGAAGAGGGTCGCACGGTGGTGCTGATCACCCACGAGCCCGACGTGGCCGAACAGACCAAGCGCGTGATCCGCCTGAGCGACGGCGAGATCGTGCAGGACACCCGCACGCTGGCCGTCCACGATCGCCCGCCCGCCCCCCACCGGCAGAAGTCCGCCCACCACCCGCCGCAGCCCGATCCGAGCACGGTGCAGGCTCAGCCATGATCGGCCTGGAGATGCTGCGCGTCGCATGGGGTGGAATAACCGCCAACAAGCTGCGCTCCGGCCTGACGATCCTCGGCATGACGATCGGGGTGGCATCCGTGATCGTGCTGATCGCCGTCGGCAACGGCTCCTCCAACGCCGTCAAGTCCACGATCCAGAGCCTCGGCACCAACGTGCTGCTGGTGCAATCCGGAGGCGGCCGCGGCGGCGGCCGCTTCGCCGGCGGCTCAGCCAGCAGCGTGTCGCTGACCAAGCAGGACGCTCAAGCGCTTCAGGAACCGGGCAAGGCCCCGGATGTGCTGAGTGCTTCGCCGGTGGTCGACGCCTCGAGCGTGAAACTCGTCTACAGCAGCACCAGCTACGAACCGTCTTCGTTCGTGGGCACCACACCGTCGTATCTGACCGCCCACAGCTACAAGCTCCAGGAAGGCGTCCCGTTCACCCAGGCAGACGTCTCCGGACACAAGCGCGTGGCGGTGATTGGCCAGACGGTCGTGCAGGAACTGTTCTCCGGATCGAGCGCCGTGGGCCAGAACGTCAAGGTCAACGGCAGCAACTTCGAAGTGGTCGGCGTGCTGGCCTCCAAGGGCTCCAACGGCGCCACCAACGAGGACGACGTGGTGATGGCGCCGATTTCCACCGTCGAGGACTCATTGACCGGGTACGGAGCGATCGACTCGATCACGGTGGAGGCCAAGTCCGAAGCGGCGTTGAACGCCGCCGAAGGCGAGGTCACGTCGATCATCGAGGAACGGCACAAGATCACCAACACCAGCGAACCGGGCTTCAACGTGCTCAACCAGGGCTCGCTGCTGAGCACCTCCAGCTCGACCAGCAGCGTGTTCACCACGTTGCTCGGCGAGGTGGCCGCGATCTCCCTGCTGGTGGGCGGGATCGGCGTGATGAACATCATGCTGGTGTCCGTCACCGAGCGCACACGCGAGATCGGCATCCGCAAGGCGATCGGCGCGCGGCGCAGCGACATCCTCACGCAGTTCCTGACCGAGGCGGTGCTGGTGTCGCTGATCGGCGGCATCACCGGCGTGCTGGTGGGCGTGATCGGCAGCCAGTTCGAGATCGCCGGCGTGCAGCCGGAAATCGCCGCCTACTCGATCTTCCTGGCCTTCGGCGCAGCCGCACTGTCAGGTCTGTTCTTCGGTACCTACCCCGCTGCTCGCGCAGCGTCCCTGCGACCGATCGAAGCGCTGCGCTTTGAGTGAACCACCTTCCCCCCACGAGGAGCCCGCAATGCCCCAGGAACAGCCCACAGTCCAAGACCACGTCCAGCGCGCCGCCGAGCGGGCCCAGGACGACCTGGCCTACGAGCCGATACCGCAGCAGGACGAGTGGGCCGACGACCCGATCGAGCTGCCGCGCCGCCCGCGCCGGCGTCTGCTGACGCCCGTTCCGCTGGCGTTGATGGCGATCCTCTTGATCGCCTGCGGCTTCATCGGCGGAGTGCTGGTGGAGAAGGGCCAGAGCAACTCCGGCACGAGCGTCGGCGGCGGAGGCCTGGCCTCGCGCTTTGCGGCGCTGCGGGGCGGCTCATCCTCCACCACAGGCGCCCGCGCCGGTGGTGCGGCTTCCCCCTTCGGGGGCTCTGGCGGCGGTCGCCCGACCGCCGGGCAGGTGGCCTATCGCAACGGCGGCACGCTGTACGTGACCAACAGCGAAGGCAACACCGTCAAGGTCAAGACCTCGGCCGGCACCACGGTCACCAAGACGGTCGGCTCGAGCGTCAAGGCCATCCATCCCGGCGAAACCGTCACCATCACCGGAGCGGCCGGCAGCGGCGGCGCGATCAGCGCCGAATCGATCAGCGTGGGCTCCTCCGGCAGCGGTCTGGCGGCGCTGTTCGGCGGCGGTGCCTCCAGCGGGAGCTCGGCCGGCGGGAGCTCGAGCTCGAGCAGCGGCGGCCCCGCACTGTTTGGCGGCTGAGAGGAGCACATAGGACCTGCAGCGGGAACGCTCGACCACAGCACCCACTATCTTGCGCACCGCACTCGCTTGGAGGCGGGGCGTCCGTGTATAGATCATCGACAAGGAGCTCAATGCCTCACCCCATCGGCACCAAATCAAGACCAGCGCTGGCGACGCTACTCGCGCTGACGCTCGCAAGCCTGCTGCTGGCGGCGTGCGGAAGCTCTTCCAGCAGCACCGCCACCACCAACGCAAGCGCCACCACACCGAGCACCGGCGGCAAAGCGACGGGGCCAGCGCGCTCCGGGCGCTTCACCGCGATCCGCGAATGCCTGCAGAAGAGCGGAATCACGCTGCCCAAACGCACCCCCGGACAAACGCCGGGCGGCGTTGGAGGCGGACCCACGCTGCCGAAGGGCATGACCCGCGCGCAGTATCAGGCCGCCATCAGGAAGTGCGGCGGCTTCGCTGGGCACGTCCCCTCGGCTGGCAGCCGCCTGACCAGCCCCGCTTTCAAGCAGGCGCTGGCCAAGTTCGCCAGCTGCATGCGCGAACACGGCGAGAACGTTCCCGCCCCCAACACCTCGGGCAAAGGCCCGATCTTCAGCACCAAAGGCCTGAACACGACCAGCGCGCAGTTCAAGAGCGCGCAGCTGAAGTGCAGCGCCGACCTGCGCGCCTCATTCCAGGGGACGCCGGGCGGCGGCGGACCGGGCGCGGCACCGGGAGGAACGCCTACAAGCCCGGGTTGATCCGATCCGCACAGCTTCGCGGTGGAGCTGCAGCGAGATCGCCGGTGGGGTCGCCACAGCCCGGCGGCCCCTATTTGCGGCCTTTTCGAGGGGGTTTAGGACCGGAGATCCGGCTTTGGTCCTAAACCATCTGACAGGTAGAAACGTCAGGCGGCGGCGCGATTGGGTGCTTGAGGGTGCTCGCGTGGGCTTATCAGCTGGACGCGTTCTCCGGTTGGCAGCGTTGCTTCAAGGGAGATGCCCATGGCAGCCATGAGCCGGAAGGCGTTGTCGGTTGTCGGGTTTGCCGTCCGAGAGGTCAACAGCCGTCGTACGCTTGAAGCCTCCAGGCCGGCGCGGTCGGCAAGCGCGCGCTTGGTGATGCCCTGCTGCTCGCGGGTTCTCTCCAGCACTGTCAGCATCGCGTTGCGTGAGCGTAGGGCCTCGACTCGCCTAGCGTGCTCGGCACGCTCGGCCTCGGACAGCAGGGCGTTGACTGCACTCTGGTGGGCGGACTGTTTGGGCATCGTTGGAGGCTAGCACACTTGTGACATATATGCCACACGTCTTATGGATCGATCCTGAACCGTCCCGACTTCTTTGGAGGACCAATTCAGCTCGGCCAACGAACGGGCCCGGCCGCACCGGTCCCACGCAAGCGCCTCAGACAGGTCCGCACTACCGCTTCGCGTGCGCTAGTGGCTCTTGTGTGCGCTGGGGGCAGGCTTGGGGTCTGGAACGGCCTGCGAGGTCGGCTTGCGCGCGACGTGGGGCATCTGCAGGGAACCAACACGCGTGATCAGCTGGTTCCACTCGACGGGGCTGAGCACGCTGGTGGTGACGATCGGCACGGGTGCGGTCGGGCCCGATGCGGCCGAGTGCGCGGCGGTGGCCGGCGCAACGCGGTGTGCGGCTGCCGCCGCGGGATGGAAGTCGAGGTGGATCTGGTTCCAGTAGGCGGCGTTGGCGTGGGTGTTGTGCATACCCGGGTAGCGCATCAGGCTCACGATTTCATGTGGCACGAACTCGTGAGGCAGCGTCATCAGCGTGCGGATCGTGAGGTCGGTGATCGTCCCCGGGCCCTGGTGGCCTGCGATCGGAATGCCGTTGATGGCGGAGATGTCGATCCCATCGCCCTCGTACTGCGCGGAGGGCTGGCCGGCGGCGTTGTCGCGCGCCTGGCCGCAGCGCAGAGCGCTGACGGTGGGCTTCAGGCCGCTGCGCGACAGGAACGCCATGACCGCCAGCACGCGCTTGTCGATGAAGCCGGCGGCGATGTCGCGGCGTCCGCACTCATAGATGGTGATGCCCGGATCTCCCAGCACCGATCGCTCGAGCTGCGCCTTGGAGAGCAGCAGCACGTCGCTGGCGGTGGCGCCCAGCAGCGGATCGGCCGCTTTGGCGCCCCGCGGGTGCAGCGCCGTCTGCAGCTGTGCCCAGTTGGCCAGGATCGGGCCCGGATCGACGGTGGCGCCGTCACCGGCCGGGCGGATGGCGAAGCGCATGTGTCCGTCTTTGGCCCCCAGCGGGACGCTCACGTGTCCGAGCACGGTGCCGCTCGAGACGACCGAGCCGGCGCGCAGCGGCAGCACCTCGCCGGCGTGCATGGCGCGCACGCGCTTGGCGGCGTTGGCCACCGCGGCGGCGCGCGCGTCCGGATTGCCGGGGTGCGCGAACAGACGCACCTTGCCAGCGTCGGCGGTTTCTTCTTCAGGGGTGGGTTGTGACGCTTTGCCTTCCGCCGCGCCGGCGCTCTTGGAGACGTGATGCGGCTTCGGTTTGGGTGCTTTGACGCTCAGCGTCACCGGCGCCTGACTACCCGCGCTGGCGGGCTGGGAGGGCGCGGGATCGTGGGTGCTGGCAACTTCGATCGCCTTGGACGCCTGCTTTGCCTTGGTGGGCTTGGGCAGCGAGTAGGTGGGCGCGACGCTGCCGAGCCCGGCGTAGGTGAACACGTCGCCGTAGACGTCGCGCAGGACGACGAACTTGCCGAGGCGCTTGGAGTGCCCGAGCTGCACGATGCGCCCGTCCTGAACCGCCACGGCCAGCGCATTCGGCTTCGTCCTTATGTCCACCGAGCCGAACGTCCGTCCAATCGCAGACGCAGCCGCGCTGACCGGCGAGCTCGCCGCTTCCGCGGCAACAGCCGGTGAAGGCGCCGCGGTCGAGCCCGGTGTGAGGGCACTCGACGGAGCGCCCAGCGCCGCCGCGGCGGCCGGGCTCACCGCCTTGGCTGACGATCCGGCCTTCGAGGCGGTGGCGCCGGCGGTGGCGCTCGAAGTGCTTGAGCTGTTCGACCAGCAGTTGGCTCCAGCCGATCTGCTTGCCGGTGACCGGCAGGCGACCGTCGATCAGACCGGTCAGCGTGGCGATCACGGCCTTCGGGTAGGTCGAGATCAACTTGGCACGAAGCAGCACCGAGTCGGCATATTCTTCGGAGTGGTTGTAGGCCAGGATGGCGCCGCGGAGGTTCGTGGCGGCGCCGGCGGCGCGCAGGTAGCGCGCGGCGGCGAAGATCGCGTCGACCGGGTTGTAGGGGTCGGCGTAGCCGGCGTCGAGCGCGTCCACGCCGTACTGCAGCCAGGTCGAGGGCATGAACTGCATCCAGCCGACCGCTCCGGCCGAGGAGACCGACTGGTCGGAGCCGTAGTCGGTCTCGATTTCGTTGATCGCCGCCAGGATCTGCCACGGCACGCCGTACTGCACGGCCGCAGCCTTGTAGATCGGCAGCAGGAATGCGGGAATGCGGTAGAACGCGAGCGCCTCCGCGGAGGCCTGTGAGGAGGCCAGGATGGCGGCCAGCGAGCCTGCCTGGGCCACCGATCCGGGCGAGCCGGCCACGTTGTTGGGGCCGGTCGCCTTGGCCGCCGTGTGGGTGGTGCTCGCGGCGGACGGCAGTGCGCGCTTGCGCGCCACGCTGGGCGTGGCCTTCTGCTTGCGCTGGAGCACCACAACCGGCGCCGGTGGCGGCGGGGTGGCGGCGGTTGGCGCGGTCGTGCTGGGCGCCGGCGCGGTGGTGGCGGGAGCGGTACTCGTGGGCGTGGTGCTCGCCGGCTGCGTGGACGTCGATTCAGGGGTGGTGGTGGTTGGAGACGCCGGCTGCGTCGTGGTGCCTTCAGCGGCAGGTGTGGTGCCTGTCTGCGTTTCCGCGCCGACGGCCACGTTGACCAGCGGCCCGCCGAGACTCGCGGCGGTCAATCCACCACCCGCCAGCGCCGACAGCACCGTCCGCAGCGCCCGGCGTCGGGCGTTGCTCATCTGCCCCATCGGCTGAATCTGTTCATCGCTTGGTCGTCCCATGGTTGCGGTTGGCGTCAGCGGCCCACAATCGCGGGATACGCCCACCGGGAGTGATATCGGCAGCGAATCATCATTCCGTAAAGGATTCGTAATCGAGCTCGCAAAAGTTCGTCGGCACGTAATACCCGCAATCGACTGCGATCGCACCGTAACGAGCCTGAAGGCGGAAGGGCCGAGGCTGGCCGAATCGCTCATCTGGAGCTGTTCGCGGGCCACCTCGCGACTCCTGCGCCAGGGCGCGTGCGACCGCCTGGCATGCGCTCCGGCGCGGTGAAGAAATCGTCAAGACCGCACGATCTGTCGCCCGAAGCGATAATCTTGGGGCGTGGAAACGATCCTTTCGCTCTTCCAGGTGGCCATCTCGGTGATCCTGATCTTCCTGGTGCTGATGCACTCGGGCAAAGACTCCGGGCTCTCTGGCGCATTCGGCGTCGGCAGCGGGACCGGCCCGCTCGGCGGCGGCTCGATGGTCGAGCGCAACCTCAACCGCTGGACGATCTTCTTCGCGGTCCTGTTCTTCCTGAACGCGATCCTGCTGCTCAAGGGCGTCTGAGCCTCAAAGCTCCTGGCCGTCGGGCTGATCTTCCTCGGAGGTCTGCTCCTCCTCGTCGTAGCGCTCGAGCTTGTCCAGGATCTCCAGCGCCTCGGCACGCAGGTCGGCGTCGATCGTTTCGAAGTCGGCGCTCGAGAGCTTGCCCGTGCGGAAATCCAGCTCGGTGTCGCGGATCTCGCGGTACTTGGCCTCGCGGGCTGCTTCCAGCTCGTCCTGCTCCAGCGGCGAGCTGTCCCGGTGGCGAAGCCCGTCCTGGACGTCGGCGTCCAACTCCGGGTTGCGTGATGCGGCGCGTATCGGTGCGCTGATCACGAACACCGCCAGCGCAGCCACCAGGACGAGGAGGATCGCGATCGGAAAGCTCAACTGGACCTCGTGCGAGCTAGGCGCGGGACAGGCCGCGTGCTACGCGCGTGCCCATCGCCACGCGACGGCGCACGACGCTGGGCGCCGGCCAGACCGCGATCAGCGCGCCACCCAACACGATCAGGCCGCCGACCCAGATCCACATCACCAGCGGCGAGACGATGAAGTGGAACTGCGCCTGCGGCGGGTGCTTGAGGTATTCGCGGGCCAGGTAGCCGATCGCCACGAGCGCCACTTCGGGCGGCAGCTTTTCGTTGCCGGCCTTGACGATCCGGGCGAGGTTCGGCGCTTCGATGTTCGGCTGGATCGCGCTCCACACATCGCGTGTGACGCCCGGATCGATCGCCACGTGGCTGACCGGCTGGCCGCCGATCAAGCTGCCAACCGATCCCTGGCTGGCTTCCTGGGAGGCGTAGAAGCCCTCGCTGGGTTCCAGCGTGGTCACGTGGTGGCCGCCCTTGGTCACGTCCAGCACCGCCCCCAGGCTGAGCGTGGAGCCGGTGTGCGCCTCGTCGTACTTGGGGGTGACGGTGGCGGTGGGGCGCACGTAGCGGACCGTGTAGGCGCCCACGCGCGTGGACTGCCCCGGCGAGAGCCCAAGCTCGGAGGCGTGCTGGAAGGAAGATGATGCGGCCACACCGACGAACAGCACCGCGATCCCCAGATGCACGATGTAGCCGCCATAGCGGCGGCGATTGCGCTTCACCAGCGCCAGCAGCGCCCGCGGCGCAGGCTCACCGGCCATCGCTCGCCGCGCGCGCGCCCCGCGGAAGAACTCCTGCCCGATGCTGCCCAGCACGAACGCCGCGCAGCAGAACATCACGCTTGCCAGCGGCTTGCGCGTCACGTCGGTGGCGAGCAGCACCACCAGCGTGAGCAGCGCCGCGCCCAGCGGCACCAGGAAGTTGCGCCGGGCGTTGGCCAGCGTGGCGCGACGCCACGCGATCACCGGCCCGATCCCGCTCAGCAGCACCAGCACCAGCGCCAGCGGGACCGTGTAGCGGTCAAACCAGGGCGGCCCCACCGACGCTTCCTGGCCGGTCAGCGCCTCGGAGATCAGCGGGAAGTAGGTCCCCCAGAAGATCACGAAGCACAGCGCCACCAGCACCAGGTTGTTGGCCAGGAAGATCGACTCGCGCGAGAGCAGCGAATCCAGGCGGTGCTCCGAGCGCAGCATGTCGCGACGGGAGACCACCAGGTAGATCGAGCCGGCGATCAGCACGCCGATCAAAATCACGAACGGCACTCCCAGCGTCTGCCCACCGAAGGCGTGGATCGAGTTCAGCACGCCGCTGCGCACCAGGAAGGTGCCCATGATCGCCAGCGTGCCCGTGGCCAGCACCAGCGACACGTTCCACACCTTCAGCATTCCCCGCTTCTCCTGGATCATCAGTGAGTGCAGGAAGGCGGTGCCGGTCAGCCACGGCATCAGCGACGCGTTCTCGACCGCGTCCCAGCCCCAGTAGCCGCCCCAGCCGAGCTCCGAGTAGGACCAGCGCGCGCCGAGCAGGATGCCCATGCCGAGGAACAGCCAGGCGGCGAACGCGAAGCGGCGGATCGATTTGATCCAGTCCGCGTCCACCCTGCGCGCCAGCAGCGCGCCCATCCCGAACGCCAGCGGGATCGTGCACAGCGTGTAGCCCGAGTACAGCATCGGCGGGTGGATGATCATCGTGGGGAAGCGCAGCAGCGGGTCCAGGCCCACCCCTTCCGACGGCGCCGGATTGGTGGTTTGGAACGGGTTGGCGTAGAACACCATCAGCGCCACGAAGAAGCCGCCGAAGCCGAGCAGGATCGCGGTGGCGTAGGCGGCCACGTCGCGCATGCGCTTGCGCGTGAGGAACAGCGCCAGGCTCGACCACAGCGAAAGCAGCCACGCCCACAGCAGCAGCGAGCCTTCCTGAGAGGACCACACGGCCGCCGCCCGATATGCGGTGGGCGTGGTGCGGCTGGAGGTGTCGGCCACCGTGTTGAAAGCGAAGTTGTTGCGCAGGAACGCGACCTCCAGCACCGCCATGGCGACCGTCAGGACGCCGGCCAGCGCATACACCGAGCGCCGTCCGGAGGCGGAGTACTCGACCCGACCGCTGCGCACGCCGTAGATCGAGGCGCCGATGCCATACGCGCAGATGGCGAGCGCCAGCAGCAGGCAGGCGAACCCCAGGCCGGCCATCAGCGCCTACGTTCGGTTGGCTGTGCCTGCGAGCCCGGCACTCAGGAGTTCTGGTTCTCGCCGGCGGGGGCCGTCTTGTACTTGGACGGGCACTTGGTGATCAGCGAGTTGCGTTCGCCGATGTACCGCCCACCCTGCTTTTCGACGGTCACGATCACCTCGCGGCCTTCGCGGAACGGGTCCGGCACCGTGCCGGTGTAGGCCAGCGGTATCTTCGTCTCCCCTTCGCCGCTGCGGTCCTCCACCGCGAAGTCGAGCACCGCGCCCACGCGGTGCACCGATCCCGCAGCGACGGTCCCCGTCACCAGGTAGGTGCGCCCCGGCTGTGCCTCGCGCACCAACTGCGTGGGCGTGAGCGCCGGGCTTGCGGCGCTGAAGCTCGTGTAGATCAGGGCGCTGGCCAGCAGAACTGCAGCGGTCAGCGCCAAAACCAAGCGCACCGTTCGCTTGCGTGCCGGATTCATCCGGGCAAGTATCTCAAACCCCGCCCGCCGCCGTATCCGCTGCCCGTCAGGAGACCGATTCGGGCATGTACCAGGAAAAAATGGTTGCAGGGCGAAACCTTCTGCCGTGAAAGCCGTCTTTACAGGTAGAAGATGAACCGCCCTAAATTCCTGCACCCCCTCGGCGAGACCCGCCACGCCCGCCGGCACCGCCGTCGCGGCGCCGCGCATCCGCCCGCCGCGATCCCCAGCGCCGGCGCTCTTAAGGTCTCAGCGCCCCCGCTCGCGCCGCCGACAGCGCCCGCGCCCATCGGCGAGCCGCATCCTCATGCCCGCAAGCTCGACGCCGACGTTCAGCGCGTGCAGGCAGCCGGCGGCCCGCTCGATCACGCCTCCTACAACTGCGCCTGCGGCTACCTGTTCAGCGCCGACGTCTCCACCAGCGTGGCCTGTCCGCATTGCGGCACCAATCAAGCCTGGTAGAGAGCGCCGTGGATGCGGCGCGAGACTTTGTCCTCGCTCGCGTCTCGCTTGATCCACGACACTCTCTACGGGCGGGCCACTCCGGCCCTGGTGGCTTCTTCCGGACCTACCTCAGTGCGTTCCCGCCTGGATCTCGATCGCGGGCTGTTCGTACTTCCAGCATGCGCCTGATGCGCCGAAACTGCCGGTGAGGGCGCCATTGCCGCAGTACACGGCGCTCCACGTGGAATCGACGAACACGTCTTCTGACAGCGGGTCGCTGCCGACCGACGGCGGCGCCACAGGGTCCGTTTCGTACTGTTCGGTCGCTTCGTTGTACGTGTAGCTGGCGTTGACGGCCACGTTCAGCGAGTCGTACGGGCCCGCCACGTGCGTGGGCGCGTAGCCGTGATCGGTGGTGTTGTAGGCCACCGCCACGATCGCCTGCTGCGGCAGCGTCACTCCTGCCAGCTTGAACTTGATCTTGCTCAGCTTGCCGTTGAAGCATTCGCTGCCATAGCCGTGGTTAGCGCAGCTTTTCTTGGCCGACGGCCGGTAGGGGATCGCGAACGTTTCGGTGTCCGTCCCGATCAGCGAGCCGACCGAGTCTTCAGGGCCGACCGAGTACACGTTGAGTGTGATCGGCATCGGGAACGTGGCGCCCGCCGAGGTTTGGCACGTGGCTCCGCTGCCGCTCTGGCAGGCCCAACTGCTCATCGCCACGATCACCGTGGGGCTCTTGCGGGCTGTGCCGCCGAATTCGACCAGACCCCCGAACTGCGAGGTCGAGGTCGCCTCGAACCCCAGCGACGGCAGGTTCTTGACCATCGGGCTCGGCATGTTGTTGTAGATCACCGCTGCGCTGGCCGCGCCGGCAGCGATTGCCAGCGCGCTCGTGATTGCAAGGGCCGCCATCGCAAACCTGGCGATCCTCACTGGAATCCTTCCAGTCATGTCTGTCTCCGTTCTCCATCCTCTAGCCCGCCGACCGTGAGACGGCCTCGGACTCCCATTGCCGCCGCGAGAACTAATCGGCTGACTGATGCCATATTGCGACATCAACCAGCGTCAAACCACCCGACGACGGCCCCCAATATCCCTGCGCCCTGCTCAGCGAACGCTAACGACGGGACGCAGTTATTGTCAACCCAGCGAGGCCCGGGGACTGGAGAGCCGGAGCGACTGACTACTTGATGTGCATGCCCGAGATCGCGCGCGAGATGACGAGCTGCTGGATCTCGGCGGTGCCCTCGAAGATGTCGTAGATCTTCGCGTCGCGGTGCCAGCGCTCGACGGGGAACTCGCGCGTGTAGCCGTTGCCGCCCAGGATCTGGATGGCGCGCTCGGTGACCCACACGGCGACCTCGCCGGCCTTGAGCTTGCTCATCGAGCCCTCCGCGTTCTCGAACGGAACCTGGTTGCGGCCCATCCACGAGGCGCGCCACACGAGCAGGCGGGCGGCGTCGATCTCCATCTTCATCCGCGCCAGCGTGAACGCGATCGACTGGTTCTCGATGATCTTGCGGCCGAACTGCTCGCGCTCCTTGGCGTAGTCGAGCGAGTACTCATAAGCCGCGCGCGCGATGCCGAGCGCCTGCGAGCCGACCGTTGGACGCGAGGACTCGAACGTCTGCATCGCAGCCTGCGACTTGCCCTTCTTGCCCTCGCGCACCCTGGCCAGGCGCTCGTCGAGCTTCTCCTTGCCGCCCAGCACGTAGCCCACCGGTATGCGGCAGTCATCGAGGAACACGTCTGCCGTGTGCGACGCGCGCAGGCCGTGCTTGGAAACCTTCGAGCCCTGCGAGATGCCCTTGGCCTCGCTCATCGGCACCACGAACGCGGCATGGCCTTTGGAGCCGAGCTCGCGATCGACTGAGGCGATCACCACGTGCACGTCGGCGATCCCGCCGTTGGTGGCCCATGCCTTCTGGCCGTTGAGCACCCACTCGCCGGCCGCCTCGTCGAACTTGGCCATCGTGCGCAGACCCGACACATCCGAGCCGGCGTTCGGCTCGGAAGCGCAGAAGGCGGCCACCTTGAGGTCCTCGGGGGTTCCGAAGCAGCGCGGGATCCATTCCCCGATCTGCTCGCCCGAGCCCTGGCCGAAGATCGCAGCCACCGCCAGCGCGGTGCCCATGATCGCCATGCCGATGCCCGCGTCGCCCCAGAACAGCTCCTCGTTGACGATCGGCAGCGTCAGGCCGGTGGGGTCGGCGAAGAACTGCGCCAGTCCCTCAAAGCCGTACAGCCCGATCTTGGATGCCTCCTGGATGATCGGCCAGGGGGTCTGCTCCTTCTCGTCCCACTCGTGCGCCGCCGGGCGCATCACCTCGGCGGCGAAGCCGTGCACCCAGTCGCGGATGTCCTTCTGGTCCTGTGTCAGCGCCAGCGAGAACGTCACATCCTGTCCCGCTGCGCCGGAGATCGCCTGGACAGCCGCCTCGGCGGCCTCCGTGGCCTCAGACGCTGGCTGGTCATCGACGGTCGAAACGGCAGACGGTGAGGCTGACATCGAGCGGGATCTCCTTCTTGGGGACGTGGCCGCCGGAGGGAACGGCGGCTGGGGAGTGACGGCAAGCCAGGTCCAGACGTGGCCTGACCGCAAAAGAGTACCCCACGCAGGCGGTTTCTGCACACGCCCGAGCCTCATATGACACAGGCAATCGCAATTACCCAGCCAGCGTTTATGGGACTTGCCTCACTGAGGCGATCCTCAATATTGCAAAAATCGGGTACGGTTTCTCATATTGATTGCCATTCCCATGTTCTCCACGCAGAAAGTGACCATGCTCAAGCGCACTGCCGCAATCGCCGTCTCCCTGATCGCAGCCACACTGGGCCTCACCGCCTGCGGATCGTCCTCCTCGAGCTCGGGCTCCGGGGGCGGCTCACAGCTGACGCTCGTGGCCTATTCCACCCCTCAGGGCGTCTTTGAAGAGCTGATCCCCGCGTTCCAGGCCACAGCTGCCGGCAAAGGCGTGAGCTTCAGCCAGTCCTACGGCCCCTCCGGCGAACAGAGCCGCGCGGTGGCCAACGGCCTGCACGCCGACGTGGTCAACTTCTCCCTGGAACCGGACGTCGAACGGCTGGTCAAGGCCGGGCTGGTGTCTCCCACGTGGAACCAGAACGCCACCCACGGATTCGTGAGCGACTCGGTGGCGGTGATCATCGTGCGCAAGGGCAACCCCAAGCACATCACCGGCTGGTCGGACCTTGTCAAGCCAGGGGTGCAGGTACTCACGCCCAACCCGTTCACATCGGGCAGTGCGCGCTGGAACGTGATGGCCGCCTACGGCGCGCAGCTGAAGGAAGGCAAGACGCCCGCCCAGGCGATCGAATACCTGAAGGCGCTGTTCCACAACGTGGTCAGCCAGGACAGTTCCGCGCGCAACGCGCTGCAGACCTTCCTGGCCGGACGCGGCGACGCCCTGATCGACTACGAGGACGAGGCGATCTCCGATCAGAAGAAGGGCGCGCAGATCGAATACGTGATCCCCAGCGACACCATCCTGATCCAGAACCCGATCGCGGTCCTCGGCAGCAGCACCGCGGCCAAGGCCTTCGAGGAATACCTGCTCTCCCCCGCCGGACAGGCGATCTGGGCGAGCAAGGGGTACCGCCCGGTGATCTCCGGCGTGGCGGGCGCAGCCAAGTTCCCTACCCCCACCGGCCTGTTCACGATCGAAACGCTGGGCGGCTGGAAGAAGGTCTCAAAGGAATTCTTCGAACCTGAAACCGGGATCGTCACGAAGATCGAGCAGTCGCTGGGAGTCTCCACTGCCAAGTAGCACCCCAACGGCGGCGCTCGCGCGCCCGCGGAGCGGCAAAGGGTCGATCCGTGGGCTGGGCGTCAGCGTGCTCGGCAAGGGCACGCTGGGCATCTACCTGACGGCATTGGTGCTGCTGCCGGTGGCCGCGCTGCTGGCCAAGTCCTCGACCGGTGGGACGAGCGCCTTCTGGCGCGAGATCTCAAACCCCGAGGCGGTGGCCGCGATCAAGCTGACGTTGATCGTGTCGGTGATCGTGGTCGCGATCAACGGCGTGTTCGGCACGCTGGTGGCGTGGGTGCTGGTGCGCGACGAATTCCCCGGCAAGAAGATCGTCAACGCGCTGATCGACCTGCCGTTCGCGCTGCCCACGATCGTGGCCGGCGTGGTGCTGCTGGCCCTGTACGGCAACGACAGCCCGGTGGGTGTCGACGTCGCGTTCACGCGCGCCTCGGTGGGGCTGGCGCTGTTGTTCGTCACGCTCCCGTTCGTGGTGCGTTCGGTCCAGCCGGTGCTGCTCGATCTCGATCGCTCGATGGAGGAAGCCGCATCCTCGCTCGGAGCCAGCCCGGGCACCGTCCTGCGCAGAATCGTGCTGCCCACGCTGGCGCCGGCGATCATCTCGGGCGTGGCGCTCAGCTTCGCGCGCGCGCTCGGCGAGTACGGCTCGCTGGTGCTGATCACCGGCGAGCTGCCGTTCAAGACCGAGGTCGGCTCCGTCTACATCTTCGGCCAGATCCAGGACGAAAACCTGCCGGCCGCGGCCGCCGTGTCCGTATTCCTGCTGGTCGTGGCGCTGATCGTGCTGGCGGTGTTGGGGTTCGTGTTGCGGCGAAGGTCACAGCATGTCCTTTAGCAAGCTCGGCGTGCGCACGATCGCCCTGGGTTATCTGGCGCTGTTGCTGCTGGCGCCGGTGGCGATGATCTTCTATCGAACCTTTGAACACGGCCTCGGTCCCGTGTGGAGCGCAATCACCCAGCCCAACGCCGAGCACGCGTTCTGGCTGTCGCTGGAGATCGTGGCGATCGCGGTGCCGTTGAACACCGCGTTCGGGATCGGCATGGCGCTGCTGCTGGAGCGCGGTCGCTTCTGGGGCAAGTCGCTGCTCGGGCTGCTGATCGACCTGCCGTTCGCGGTCTCGCCGGTGGTGGTTGGCCTGTCGCTGGTGCTCGTCTACGGCAGGACCGGCTGGCTGGGCGACTGGCTGGCGGCGCGCGGCATCCAGGTGATCTTCTCGGTTCCGGGGATGGTGATCGCCACCGCGGTGGTGTCGCTGCCGTTCGTCGCACGCGAGACCATGCCGGTGCTGCGCGAGCTCGGGATCGACGCCGAGCAGGCCGCCGAGACGCTGGGTGCAAGCGCCTGGCAGACCTTCTGGCGGATCACGCTGCCGGGCATCCGCTGGGGCGTGGTCTACGGGGTCGTGCTCACCACCGCCCGCGCGCTCGGCGAGTTCGGAGCGGTCAGCATCGTCTCCGGCCGCATCGAGGGCCAGACGCAGACGCTGCCGCTGTACGTGCAGGATCGCTTCGAGAACTTCGATTCCACCGGCGCCTACACCGCCGCCGTGGTGCTGGCGCTGCTGGCGCTGGCTACGCTGCTGGCGATGAACCTGCTTACACGCCGCACACGCCGCAGGACGGCCGTCTGATGGCGATCGAGGTTCGGGATGTGAACAAGCGCTTCGGCGACTTCGTCGCGCTGCAGGACGTCAGCCTGACCGTCGCCGACGGCGCGCTGACCGCGCTGCTGGGCCCGAGCGGCAGCGGCAAGTCGACGCTGCTGCGGATCATCGCCGGCCTGGAGACTCCCGACAGCGGCGAGGTGCTGATCGGGCAGGACGACGTCACCAACGCTCCCGCGCGCACGCGCGGCGTGGGCTTCGTCTTCCAGCACTACGCGCCCTTCAAGCACATGACCGTGCACGACAACGTCGCCTTCGGCCTGAGCGTGCGCAAGCGCCCCAAGGACGAGATCCGCGCGCGCGTGAAGGAGCTGCTCGGGCTGGTGCGCCTGGACGGGCTGGCCGAGCGCTACCCCTCACAGCTCTCCGGCGGGCAGCTGCAGCGCATGGCGCTGGCCCGCGCGCTGGCCGTGCAGCCACAGGTGCTGCTGCTCGACGAGCCCTTCGGCGCGCTCGACGCTCAGGTCCGTGCCGAGCTGCGTGAATGGCTGCGCCGACTGCACGATGAAATCCACGTGACCACCATCTTCGTCACGCACGATCAGGAGGAGGCCATGGAAGTGGCCGAGCAGATCGTGGTCATGAACAAGGGCCGCATCGAGCAGGCCGGCTCACCGCGCGATCTGTACGAGCACCCGGCCAACGAGTTCGTGATGAGCTTCATCGGCCCCGTCAACAGGCTCGGCGACGCGTTCGTGCGCCCCCACGACATCCAGATCCTGGCCGAGGCCGACGGCACCGGCTCAGAGGCGCTGGTCGAGCGCGTGGTGCACCTCGGCTTCGAGGTTCGCGTCGAGCTCAAGCTGCACGACGGTCGCGAGCTGTGGGCCCAGGTCACACGCGAGACCGCCCATGAGCTGGAGCTGAAGGAGGGCCAGATCCTCTCCGTGCGGCTGCCCGCGCCACGCGTGTTCGCTTCATAGCGACCGCCACGCATATATTCCAGTCGTGCCCGACGACTGGATCCGGCAGTGGGGCGATCCCATCCTGCGCGAGGCGACAGCCCCGGTGACACTGCTCGACGACGTGCTGCGCGCGCAGGTCCTGCGCATGAAGCGCCGCCTCACCGCTGCCCAGGGCGCGGGCCTGGCCGGACCGCAGGTCGGCTTCATGCGCCGGCTGTTCGTGTTTCGCGCTTCGCTCGATGATGAGATCGGCGTGCTGATAAACCCCCAGGTGCAGGCGGCCTCAGCCGAGCGGGAAACCTTCGTCGAGGGTTGCCTGAGCTACCAGAGCATCGTCGTGGCCGTTGAGCGCCCGGTCGCCGTGCGAGTGCAAGCGCAAAGCCTCGACGGGAGCTCGCTAACGCTCGACGTCGAGGGCTATGAGGCGAGTCTGCTGCAACACGAGATCGACCATCTCGACGGCATCCTCACGCTGGATCGCGCCAAGCCGCTGGAGCGCAGGCGAGCGATCAACGCCCTGCTAGACCACGCTCGCGATGATCAGCAGCTCGCGGCCTGACCAGCCGCCTTGCCGATTAACTAGCGAGCCGCTGGGCAAGCGAGGTTAGGACGCAGGGAGCGTGGCGTGCTTTCGCACGCGAGCGACCGAGGACACCGCCTTGCGCCGCCCAGCGGCCCGCTAGCGGGTTTGCCAGGCTTCCTCTGCCTTTGTGAGCGCCATCACGTCCTTCGGCAATTTGCCGGAGGCGACGTCGGCGATGGTGACGTGCTCGAGGACTTTGCGCAGGTTGGCGCGCAGGGCGATCCAGACCTGCTGCAGGGACTCGGCCGAGCCGACGTATTCGATCTCCTCGGGGCGCTGCCCGCGGACGCCGACCAGCGGCCCCTCGACGGCGCGGATGATGAAGGCGAGGTTGACCTCATCGGCTGGCATCGCCAACCAATATCCACCCTCGGGCCCGCGCTGGCTGCGGACGATCCCAGAGGAGCGCAGCTGGGTCAGGATGTTCTCGAGGAATGACACCGGTATCCCCTGCGCCTGGGCGACCTCGTCGACCTTGCGGGGCGATTCCTGGCTGCTGTCGACGAGCTCGATCACAGCTCGGACGGCGTAGTCGGCCTTCGCGGTTACGTGCATGTCCGTGATTCTCACGCATTCGTCGGCGAACCGACGCGCGGGTGGATGGGCACCCCATCATAATTAGGGAACCCTAACCCTGTGCTACCGTCCCTCTCGCCATCCCGACCCCACAGATCGGATTTAGGCCTTGCGTCTTGCCAAGCCCTCCTTTCCAGCCTCGATCCTGGCGTTCGCCTGCCTCTCGCTGGGCGCATGCGGCGGCTCTGGAGAGGCCAGCAACGAAATCACGTTGTACAACGGCCAGCATGAACAGACCACCGCCCTGCTGGCGCATGCGTTCGAACAGCAGAGCGGCATCAAGGTCAAAATCCGCTCGGGCGACGAGGCCACGCTCGGCAACCAGATCATCCAGGAGGGCTCGAGCTCGCCCGCGGACGTCTTCTACGGCGAGAACACCCCGGTGCTGGAAGCGCTGCGCGAACACGGTCTGCTCGCCCGGGTGAGGACCTCCACGCTGGCCGCCGTTCCAAGCCGTGACGATTCGGCTCAGGGGGATTGGGTCGGGGTTTCGGGACGCGTGTCGGCACTCGTCTACAACACCTCGCAGCTCAGCGCCTCACAGCTTCCCAGCTCGATTCTCGAACTGGCCGAACCGCGCTTCAAGGGCAAGGTCGGCATCGCTCCCTCCGAGACCGACTTTCAGCCGCTGATCACCTCGGTGATCAAGCGCTACGGCCAGGCGCGAGCCGAAAGCTGGTTGAAGGGCCTGCAGGCCAACAGCAGGAGCTACCCCGACAACGAGGCCGTTGTGGCACAGGTCAACAACGGCGAGAGCGCCATCGCACCGATCAACCACTACTACTGGTTCCGGTTGCGCGACGAGCTCGGCCCGGGCTCCGTGCACTCGGCGCTGCACTACTACGCGCCCGGAGATCCCGGCGATCTGATCGACGTCTCGGGCGCGGCGGTGTTGAAGTCGAGCTCCCACCAGGCCAACGCCCAGGCGTTCGTCGCATTCCTCGTCAGCCGCTCGGGCCAGGAAACGATCGCCCACAGCCACAGCTACGAGTACCCGCTGCGCCCCGGTATGGCGCCGGCCGCCGGACTGCGACCGCTGGCGCAGATCCATCCCGTCGAACTGACCCCCGCCGAACTGGGCAACGACAGCGCCCCGCTGGCGCTCGAGCAGAAGCTGGGGCTGCTTTAGATGATTGATTCCACGGCCCTGCACCGCCGCATGTGAGCACGTTCGCGCCCCCAGAGCCGATCGCCAGCAGGTGGACGCGTACGTGGTCCGGGCGCCGACGCTGGCCGCTGGCCAGCGTCCTCGGCGCGAGCGCGGCCGCCGCGCTGGTGCTGCTGCCGCTGGTGTTCGTGTTCGTGCAAGCGCAGCAGTCGGGCTGGAGCGAAGTCTGGCACCTGCTGTGGCGCCACTCGGTGGCGGTGCTGCTGTGGAACACGGTGCGTCTGAGCATCGCGTGCACGTTGCTGTGCGCCGTGATCGGCGTCGGCGCCGCGTGGTGCGTGGAGCGCACGCAACTTCCCGCCCGGCGACTGTTGGCGGTGGCGCTGGTGCTACCACTGGGCGTGCCCGACTTCGTGGTCGGGTTCGGGTGGGTTTCGATCGAGCCCTCACTGCATGGATACCTGGCCGCCGTGATGATCATGACCCTGTCGCTGTATCCGCTCGTGTACCTGCCCGCTCGTGGCGCGCTGGCCAACCTCGACGCGGGCCTGGAGGAGGCGGGGCGCAGCCTCGGCCTGGGGCCGTGGCAGACGTTCAGGAGGGTCACGTTGCGCCAGATCCGCCCGGCGGTGCTGGGTGGCTGTCTGCTGGTGACGCTGGCGCTGCTGGCCGAGTACGGAGCGTTTGAAATCGTGCAGTACCAGACGTTCACGGTGAAGATCTTCACCGAGTTCAAGCTCGGCTTCGACGCGGTTGGCGCGTGCGTGCTGTCGCTGGTGCTGGTCGTGCTCAGCATCGTCGTGCTGGCCGGCGAGCAGGCGCTGGCCGGCCGCGGTAGATCCACCTTGAGCGGACCGGGCGCCCGCCGCTCGCCGCCGCGGATCGCGCTGGGGCGCCGGACCGTGCCGGTGCTGGGCGCCCTGCTGGTACTGCTCGGCTTGGCGCTGCTGGTTCCGCTCGGCTCGCTCGCCTATTGGATACTGCGCGGCAACTCGAGCACTCTGCCCGGCACGTCGATCGTCTCGGCGCTCGGGCACACAGTCGAGTACAGCGCCGCCGCGGCAGCGATCGCGACGCTGCTGGCAGTGCCTGTGAGCGCACTTGCGATCCGTCGCCGCAACCGCCTCACGGTGTTGATCGAGCGACTCTCCTATCTGCCGATGGCGCTCCCCGGTCTAGTGGTGGCGCTCGGTCTGGTGGCCTTCTCTGTGCGCTATGCGCTGGCGCTCTACCAGGGCTCGCTGGAGCTGATCGCCGCCTACGCGATCCTGTTCCTGCCGCTTGCGCTGGTGGGGGTGCGCGCGGGCATGGCACAGGCCTCCACACAGCTGGAGGAGGTCAGCCGCTCGCTCGGCTGCGGTCCGCTAGAGGTATGGCGGCGCGTGACGCTGCCGTTGATCGCCCCCGGCCTCGGCGTGGCGTTCGCGCTGGTGTTCATCTCCTCTGCCACCGAGTTGACGGCCACACTGCTGCTGCGGCCCACCGGCGTCAACACGCTCGCCACCCAGTTCTGGGCCTACACCGGCGAACTGTCCTATGGCGCGGCGGCGCCGTATGCGGCGTTGATGGTCGCCATCTCGGCCGTGCCCACCGTGTTGCTCAGCCGCCGCATGAGGACGATCACTCAGCTGGAGCGTGGAAGATGAGCCATCTGACCGTGACCGGGGTGTGGAAGGGCTACGACGGGCGGGCGGTGCTCAAGGGCATCGATCTCGACGTGCCGGCCGGCTCGCTGACCGCCGTGCTGGGCCTGTCCGGCTGCGGCAAGACCACGCTGATGCGCGTGATCGCCGGGTTCGAGCGCGCCGAGCGCGGTGAGGTGACGCTCGGCGGGGTGACGCTCGACGATGGGCACACCTACGTGGCGCCGGAGGCTCGCCGCATCGGCTACGTACCGCAGGAGGGCGCTCTGTTCCCGCACCTGACCGTCCGTGAGAACGTCGGCTTCGGGCTCTCCCGGCGCGAGCGCCGCGGACCTGCCGTCGCCGGCTTGCTGGAGATGGTCGGGATCGCACCGCTCGAGCGCCGCCTGCCGCACGAGCTCTCCGGTGGCGAGCAGCAGCGCGTGGCGCTCGCTCGAGCGCTTGCGCGGGGGCCGCAGGCGCTGCTGCTGGACGAGCCTTTCTCATCGCTGGACGCCGCGCTGCGCACGCACCTGCGCGAGGAGGTGCAGGCGCTGCTGCGCGAGCAGGGCGTCACCACCGTGCTCGTCACCCACGACCAGGAGGAGGCGCTGTCGCTGGCCGACAGCGTGGCGGTGCTGCGCGATGGCACGATCGTCCAGCAGGGCACGCCGGCGCAGCTGTACGAGCAGCCGGTCGACGAGCAGCTGGCGCGTTTCCTCGGCGCGGTCAATCTGATCGAGGCCAGCTTCGTCGACGGCAGCGCGCGGACGTCGCTGGGAGCGCTTGCGCTGCGCGGCCAGCAGCCCGCGTCCGGCACCGGCCTGGTGATGGTCCGTCCCGAGCAGTTGCAGGTCAGCGCCCGAGACGGCAGCGGCCGCGATGGCGCGCTCACCGGTCTCGTGGAGCAGTGCCGCTACTACGGCCACGACGCGCTGCTCCACATCCGCCCCGAGCAGGGCGAGCGGGAGCCGCTGCTGGCGCGCGTGCACGGCGAGCAGGCGCTGGCGGTGGGCACGCGTGTGAGCGTTGCCGCGCACGGTTCGGCCACTGCACTGGACTGACCTGCGCGATACGCTGACGCTGCCGTGCAGCTGACTTCCATCACACGCACACGCGCATTTGCGGTGTGCGCGACCGTCGCAGGCGCCGCGCTATGCCTGCATCTCGGCTTGAACGCCAACGCCGTCCTGTGCCTCGCCCCCGCGCTGGCGCTGGCAGCGCTGCTGTACACGCGGCGCTACCCCGGTGAGCGCCTGTTGGTGCGGCTGGGTGCTCGCACCAACAGCCGGCGAGACCGCGCGGCGAGCTCAACCGCAACGCCCCCACGACCGGCCGCATGGACTCCTCGCGGCGGGCTGCTGATCGCGTTTGCGCTGGCGGTACGACCGCCGCCGGTGGCTGCGCTCACGAGCTGAACCGCCCCTCGCACCCGCGCGATCGGGCCGGGCTCGTGTAACCACGTCCGCCCATCCACGCCACGAAGCGAGGGTCGATGCACCGCCGTCTTCACCTTCTAGTTCCCCTACTCGCATGCGCCGCGTCGCTGCTGTGGGCCCCTGCCGCGTTCGCGCACGCACAGCTGCTCGAAACCGCTCCGGCGGCCGGCGCCACGGTGCCCCGTCAACCATCTGAGGTCATCTTCAAGTTCAACCAGAACGTCGGGGGGACGCTCGGCGCGGTGCGCGTGTACGACGCGCATGGCAACGAGGTGGACAACCTCGACGTCTCGCACCCCGAAGGCCAGGAGCATTGGATGGGCGTGGGGTTGCGCTCAGGCCTGCCGGACGGCACCTACACGGCGACCTACCGCGTGATCTCAGCCGACACGCACATCGTCTACGGCGGGTTGGTGTTCAACATCGGGCACCCCGGCGCAGCCCCCAAGTTCACCGTCGCCGGGCTGATCGGGCGCAACAGGAGCGGCGAGGTGACCGCGCTGGCGTTCGGGTTGGTGCGAGGGCTGGACTACCTCACGATCGCGCTGCTGGTGGGCAGCATGGCGTTCCTGCTGATCGCCTGGATGCCGGCGCTTGGCGCCGTCGCCGGGCCGGAGCCCGAATGGCGGCGCTCACAGCGGATGTTCACCGCGCGTCTGCGACGGATCCTGATGTTTGCGGTGGTGCTGGGCGTGGTGGTCAGCGTGCTCGGGATCCTGCTGCAGGGAGCGAGCGCCGCCGGCGTGTCGCTGTGGAGTTCGCTCAAAGCCACCGTTCTTGAAAACACCATGGAAAGCCGTTTCGGCAAGGTGTGGGGCCTGCGGGCGCTGGACTGGCTCGTGCTCGGCGGGCTGCTCGCCGCGATGTTCGCCGCGCTGAGCCGCCGGCAGGCGAGCGCTGATGACGCACCGTCACAGGTGGGCGCAGCTGCGCCGCTGTCGCGTTGGCTGCTCGGCGCGATCGGGGTGGGCGGCGCCTATCTGATCGCCACGCCGGCGCTCAGCGGCCATGCCAGCGTGCAGAGCCCCACCGCGGTTTTCTTCCCTTCAGACGTGCTGCACGTGCTCGGCGCGAGCGTGTGGGTGGGTGGCATCGCCTGTCTGCTGTTCGCGCTGCCGTCCGCCACCGGCCAGCTGCAGCGCGAGCGGCGCACCCCGCTGCTGCTGGGCGCGCTGGTGCGATTCTCGCCCGTGGCGCTGGCGTCGGTGATCGCGATCGCGCTCAGCGGGGTGGTGCAGGCCTACATCGACGTGCGCAGCGTGCACGGCCTGTTGCACACCACCTACGGCCAGCTGATCCTCGTCAAGAGCGCGCTGCTGCTGGCCCTGATCGGCTGCGGCTGGGTCAACCGTCAGCGCGTGATCCCGGGCCTGGAGAAGCTGGTTGCCGCCGCGCAGTCACCCAGTGGCATCGGGGTGCTGGCGCGGCGCACCATGCGCGGCGAGCTGGCGCTGATGGCGTGCGTGTTCGGGGTGACGGCCGCCCTGATCAGCTATGCGCCGCCGATCGACGCCGCATCGGGCCCGTTCTCAACCAACGCCACACTCGGGCCAGCGGAGCTGGAGATGACCGTGGAACCGGCGAAGGTGGGCCTCAACACGATCCACCTCTACCTGATCGACGCCAGGACCGGCGCGCAGTTCACGGCCACCAGGGAACTGAGCGCCAAGGCGCTGCTGCCGTCCAAGGGGATCGGGCCGCTGCCCCTGACCGTCAACGCGGCCGGCCCCGGCCACTACATCCTCAGCTCCGCCGATCTCAGCCCCGGCGGCACCTGGGAAATCCAGATCACCGACCGCATCTCCGAATTCGACGAGAACACCCGCTCGATCAAGGTGCCGATCGAATGACCGCCACCTTGATCGAGCACCATCACCACACGACCAGGAGGCACACGCACATGACAACCACCGCCAAGCGAGTGGCAGTGCTACTCGGGACCGCCGCACTGCTGGCGCCCACGAGCGCCCAGGCGCACATCAGCCTGCACCCCAACACGATCCCCGCCGGGGCGTTCGCCACACTCGACGTGCGCGTACCGGGCGAGCAGGAAGGCGCGTACGTGACGAAGGTCGACACCCTGTTCCCCCCCGGCTTCACGGGCGTGGACTACGAAAACGTGCCCGGCTGGAACGCCAAGGTAATCGAAACGAAGCTCGTCACACCGATCAAAGAAGACGGCGAAACGATCGACACCGAGGTCTCCCAGATCGTGTGGTCGTGGACCGGCCCACTGGGGAAGGTCAACAACGGCCAGTTCATCAACTTCCCGCTGTCGCTGGCGATCCCCGAAAACGCCGCCGGCAAAGCGCTGGAATTCAAGACGATCCAGACCTACAGCAACGGCCAGGTCATCCACTGGATCGACTCCTCGCTGACCGCCGAACACCCTTCGCCGCGGATCAACGTGACCGCCAAGGGCGGCGTGGTCGAGGAAGTGGCCGGGCACGAGGCGGGACCGGAAGCGGGCGAGACGGGCACCAGCTCCGCCACAGCCGGATCGAGCACCACGCCGAGCGCGACCGTGGCCAAGCCCAGCGGCGGGGCCAGCCAGGGGCTCGGCATCGCCGCGCTGATCCTGGGAGCACTTGGGCTGCTCACCGGCCTGGCGGCACTGGCATCCGTACGTCGGCGCACCACCGGCCTGTAGCGCGGCAGAATCACACCCGTGCCAGCCATACCGCACCCACGAGCCCTGCGCACGCCCGGGAGGGCCCGTGGGCGCAGGCCGGCGGCCATGCTGAGCGCGCTGCTGTGCTGTGCAGCGCTGTTGGCGGCAGGCTGCGGCGGCTCCTCGCAGCAGACGAGCACCAGCTCCACGCTGGCCGGCCCCGCGGCCCGCGGTCGGACGCTGTACACGCAGGACGGGTGCTCGGGCTGCCACTCCCTCGACGGCTCGCGTCTGACCGGCCCAACCTGGAAGGGCCTGGCCGGCAGCCGCGTGCGGTTGAACGACGGGCAAACCATCACCGCCAGCAACGCCTACCTGCGAACGCACATTGTCGAACCGCAGCGATTGACCGTGGCGGGCTATCCGGGGGAAGTGATGGACCAGGCCACCGCGCCCTTGGAACTGCACAAGCACCCGCAGGAAGTGAGCGCGCTGATCGCCTTCATCGACTCGCTGCGCTAGCACGGACATGCTCATACCCACCCATCATCGCCTCGCCGCCAGTCACCCTGCGCTGCTCGCCGGCGCGCTACTGCTGCTGCTCGCCGGCGCGCTTGGCGGCTGTGGATCCAACACCGCCTCGCGCGACTCCAGCTCCGCGCAGGCGAGCGTGCCGTCCTACGTCACCGAACCACCCACCCACCCACCAGCAGATGCTCGTCAACGAGGGAGCGCGCCTGGTCGTGGCCGACGGCTGCGCAGCCTGCCACCTGAACGCGGTCTCCAAGCGCGCCGCGCCGAGCTTCTCCAGCTTGGCCGGCAACTACGTGACGCTGCTGAACGGCCATCGTGAGCTCGTCGACGAACACTTCCTGCGCGAGGCCATGCTCGACCCGCTGGCCACCCGCATCAGGGGCTATGCACAGGGACCGATGCTGACATCGCTGCGGCGCCTGCATCTGTCGAGCCATCCGGCGCAGGTCACAGCTCTGGCCGCGTTCATCGAGCAGATCGGGCCCGAACCGGAATAGGCGCTGAGCCGTAAACGCGTCGGCTATCGTTGCCCGCGCCCTGTCCATGCCCCGCCCCGAACACAACCAGGTCACGCACCGCATACGGATCCGGCGCCGACGGGCAGTGGCCGCGGCGATCGTCACGCTCGTTCTCGCGGCCGGCCTGATCGCACTGCTCGGCTCCCATCACGGCGGTGGCGCCTCGCAGGCAACCGCGCGGGTGGCCCGTCCGCGGCGGGCGCACGCTGCGGTGCCGGCAACGATCGTCGATCCGCAGAAGGCCAGAGAACGGGCGGTCAACGCGGTCCTGGCCTACACGCCGTTCGTCAAACAGGGGTCCACCGCCAAGCGCGATGTGGCGCTGACGTTCGACGACGGGCCGGGGCCCTACACGCCGCAGCTCCTCAGCGTGCTGGAGCGTTTTCACGTGCGCGCCACCTTCTTCGTGATCGGCGAGATGCTGCGCTACTTCAGCGCCTCGGCGCTGCGCGAGATCCGCGACGGCGACGTGATCGGCGATCACACCGAGACTCATCCCGAGATGGCCAAGCTCTCCGCGCACGATCAGCACGAACAGCTCTTTGAACAGATCGCGCGCATCGAACTCCTTGACGGTCCGCGCCCGGACCTGTTCCGCCCGCCCTACGGCTCCTTCAACGCGACCACGCTGCGCCAGCTGCACCACCTGCACCTGCTGATGGTGCTGTGGTCGGCCGACACCGACGACTACCTGCAGCCGGGTGTCCCCACGATCGTGGAACGCGCACTTGCCGCTGCGCGTCCGGGCGCGATCCTCCTGCTGCACGACGCCGGCGGCGACCGTACGCAGACGATCGCCGCGCTGCCCGGCATCATCCGTGGCCTGCGAGCGCGCGGCTTGCGCATCGTGACGGTTCCCCAGCTGCTCGCCGACGATCCGCCGCCGCACGGCGAACCGATCCCGCCCAACCTCAGCGGAGATTGATGTCCAACCTCGACCGTACACGTGATGGAAGCTGACGCACTACGCGCCCGCCGCGAGCAGCGCCGACGGGAGATCCGCAGGCGCCGTCGGCGCGCCGGCGCGCTCGCCGGGCTTGCCGCAGCGCTGCTGGCGGTGGCGCTGCTGGTGGGCCTCGACTCGCGTGGCAACCCCTCCAACAGCGGATCGCACCTTGCCGTGTCAGCCCGCGCCAAGCCGGCGCGCACCCGCACAGCACCCGCAACCCGCACGCAGCCCCAGCACGCGATCGTCGGCCCGCCCGGCACCACACCGGTGCCGATCCTCATGTACCACGTGATCGCCGCCCCTCCCCCCGGCGCACCGTTCCCCGGCCTGTACGTGGCACCGCAGGAGTTCGCCGAACAGATGCAGGCCCTCAAGGACGCCGGCTGGCACGCTGTCACGCTCGATCAGGTCGCCGAGCACTGGCGCAAGGGGGTGGCGCTCGGCGCGGGCAAACCGATCGTGCTCAGCTTCGACAACGGCTACCAGTCCCAGTACACCCAGGCGCTGCCCGTCCTGCGTCGCCTGGGATGGGTGGGCGTGGAGAACATTCAGCTGACGGGACTGCCGCCTTCACAGGGAGGTCTCGGCCAGCAGGAGATCCACGGCTTGGTGCAGGCCGGCTGGGAGCTCGATACACAGGGCTTCAGCCATGCCGATCTGATCACGCTCGACGCGCAGGAATTGCGCTACCAGGTGGCCGTCGCACGCACGGTCGTGCGCCGGCGCTACGGTGTGCCGGTCAACTGGTTCTGCTACCCCTCCGGGCACTACGACGCAACCGTGGTGGCGGAGGTCCGAGCCGCCGGCTACGTGGGCTCGACGACCGTCATCCCCGGCTGGGCGCACCCCAACGACGATCCCTACCGCCTGCACAGGCTGCGAGTGCTGGGCGGCACCAGCGCGACGGAGCTGCTCTCGCTGCTGGCCGACGCCCGCCAAGACCCATCGGCCCCGCCTTCCTACAGCGGCGCCTGACGGTTCTTCTCGGCACGTCCCCCGGGAGGCCCGTCAGCCTTCTGCGACGTAGCCCAGCACGGTCGCCAGATGCGCCTCGGCTTCTTCCGCGCGCAGACGCTGGCGATGAACCTCGATCTGCGCGTCACGCAGGCGCTCGTGGATTTTGCGGCTCTGCTCGTGCGCCCGGTCGAGCTCGTTCTCCAGGAATGCACGGCCATCTTCGATCAGGTTGATGCGCCCACGAACTCGTGGCCGCGTGAGGTCGAACTGGTAGCAGAAGTCCTCGAGCGTATCCGCCGGATCCTCGCTCTCGAGCCCAAACACAACCGGGTGATCGGCGGGATCGCAGCGCCGCGAGCCGCTACCCGGCCACCAGATCCGCGCGCTGCCGCGGTCCAGCCGCAGATTCGAGCCGAGCATCTCGCCCAGCCCGATCAGCATCTCGTCGTCCTCCACCAGATAGATGCTCGCCTGCGGCCCCACCACCGCGCGAACGTCGCGCGGCGAGAGCACGGGAGCGTCTTCGTAGACGCCCAACGTGAGACCCACCACCGGGTGCTCGCGATCGCCGAGAACCTCGGCGCCCAAGATGCTCAGCTGCTCGCGGGTGCTCACGGCAACGCAGCCGACCGCCTCGGCCTCCCTGCCGCACCCATGACCGCCCGCCTGTTCGAACTCTTGGAACATCAGGAGTCCGCCAGCGGCGGCTAAACCAGCCTGTAGCGACGTGTGGCAGGATCGCGTTCCAGCAACCCCACCGCAACCAACGTGGACACGTAGCGGTGCGTGGTGCTGGGGTTCATGTCCAGCATCCTCGCAATTTCCGCGTTGCCCAAGTAGCTGCCGTCGGTCGGAAACGATGCCAGCATCAGCAGACCGGCGAGCAGCGAACGCGACAGGCGGCTGTCCTCGAGCTGACGCGGTTCACGAGCCAGCACCTCGCGCACGTCGTCCAAACCGGACAGCAGCACTGACATGTTGCCGCTCTCGGCCGCGCCGCGAACCACGCGATCGACCTGAGCGGGTGAGAGCTCGATGACTATCTTCTCGGCGCTGCCCCCAGCACTATCGGACTTGCCGTTGCCCTGTGATACGGAACTCATTGCTATTCCAGCCTCCTCGCCTGCCTGGGAAACCGGAGCGCCGGCCGCGTTGGCCGCGCCGGCGACATCGGTCACGCCGCGTCCTGCATTGCGCCGACGAGACCCACCCTGGAAAAGGGCCTTCGGTCTGTCGATGCCGGTCGCGGGGTTCATGCGAGCAGAATGATGCAGCTCTGCGGCACCGCTGATAAGACATAGGCCTGAATGTTCTACATTGTGACTGTCTGCTGATAATGCACGGAATATGCGGCCTAGAGATAGAAACAGCACTTTGCGGATCGGCCCTCGTACCATTAGGGTATACCGTTAGATGGAAGACCAAGCAGTAATCCAGACGCGCGCCAAGCGCAGCTTCAGTCCGATGCAATCCGCTGTCCAGTGGGCGCTTCTGGGGCTCGTCATCGAGCGGCCGAGCTACGGCTACGAGCTCGCGCAACGTTTCGAAAGCGCCTATGAGGGCATGCTGCATCTCAGCGGCATCTCCTACGTATATACGGCGCTGGACACGCTGCAGCGCAGAGGCATGATCGAAGAGATCCCCGGCACTCGCAGCGGACGTCAGCCGAAGCCGCGCTACCGCGCCACCGCTGAAGGGATCGACAACTACAAGGAGCGCCTGACCGCGCAGATCCAGGAAGACTTCCGGCGCTCGCGACTGTTCGCGCGTCAGCTCGCCGTCTTCGCCCATCAGCCCGAGGCGGCACTCGAGGTCATCGAGAGCTATGGAGAAGCGTGCCTGGAGGAGGCCGGCGGGATGCCGGCGATCGCGCCCGCCAGCGCGCCGGCCGATGGCATATCCGGCCTGGCGGCCAGGCTCGTCTCGGAGGAGAGCCGCCTTTCGATGGAAGCGAAGCTGCCGTGGGTGGAGTACGCGCGCAGCGAGTTCAAGGCGTTGATTGCCAGCCGGGCGTCACGACGATGAGCCTGCTCGAGCCTGCAGAACGTCGGCAAGCGCTACGGCCGGGGCCTGAAGGAGCGCATGGCGCTGCGCAACGTCTCACTGGAGATCGAGCCGGGCGAATTGGTCACCGTCTGGGGCAGGCGTCGCTCCGGCCGCTCAACCCTGCTGCGCATCGCCGCCGGCGTCGAGTTCCCCGACACCGGCACTGTGCGCTTCCACGGTGACGATGTGACCAACAACGGCCGCGAGATGCTCGGCAGCGAGATCGGCTTCTGCCGCAAGAGCTTCAGCGTCAACGAGGGCCAGTTCGTGCTCGAGCACCTGCTGGTCGGACAGCTCGCCCGCGGTGTTCCGCGCCCACTGGCCAACGACCGGGCGTGGGAAGCACTGGAGAACACCGGCGTCGGCAGTTGTGCCAAGCGCACACCGGCCGAGTTGGATGCCGGGGAGGTGGTGCGAGTCTCGATCGCCCGTGCACTGGCCCTGCAACCGAAACTGCTGCTGATCGACGAGCCGACGATCGGCGTCGACGTGCTCGCGCGTGACGCGATCCTGCTGTTGCTCCGGTCGCTGGCCGATGGCGGCATGGCGGTGCTCACCAGTACTGGCGAGACCACCGGGCTGGCTGGCGCCAGGGCGTTGCAGTTGAGCGAAGGCGAGCTGCACGGACGCTCCACTCGCGATCTAGCTCCGGTGGTACCCTTGCGACGCCTGTCGGCATGACGCGCTGGGCGCGGCCAGACGAGCTCCAACGTTCACCCACAACGGAGTAAGCCCGCGAATGATCGAGCTGGCGGGAGTGGTCAAGCGCTATCGCGGAGGCAGCGAAGAGGTGCGCGCGGTCGATGGCGTGGATCTGGCGGTCAAGCCAGGGGAAATGGTCGCGCTACTCGGCCCATCCGGCTCGGGCAAGACCACGCTGCTGCTGTTGAGCGCAGCGCTGCTGCACCCCGATGAGGGGACCGTCAGCTTCGACGGGCGGGACCTGTCCAAGCTCACCGAGAACGAGACCAGCGACTACCTGGCGAGCGACGTCGGCTTCATCTACCAGCACTTCCACCTGCTGCCGCGTGTGGCGGCCATCGAGAACGCGTCGATCAAGCTCGTGCTCGGCGGCATGGGCATGCGCGCGGCTCAATCGCTGGCGTTCCCATGGCTCGAGCGAGTGGGGCTGGGCGATCGCATGGATCGCGCCCCGCACGAACTTTCAGGCGGAGAGCGCCAACGCGTGGCGATCGCGCGCGCGCTCGCCGGAGAACCCAAGCTGATCCTCGCCGACGAGCCCACCGGTAACCTCGACAGCGCGCGTAGCCGCGAGATCGTGGCGCTGCTGAGCTCGATCGCGCACGAGAACAACGCCGCGGTGCTGTTGGTGACCCACGACATCGAGGCAGCCGCCCTCGCCGACCGATGCGCCACGCTTAGAGACGGACGGCTCGTCAACGGTCATCCGCACAGCGATGGAGGCGATCAGCTCGCGGCCATGCCGCGAGCTCCGGCCGCACCGGCGTGAGCCCACAGGATCGCCCTGAGCCGCTGAAGGCCAGGGCACTGCTGCGGCCCTACGCATTGCTCTACCTGTATCGCAGACGGCTGCGCGTGCACCGTGTGCAGGAGTTCCTGGCCGCACTCGGCGTGGCGGTGGCGGTGGCGCTCGTGTTCGCGGTGATGATCGCCAACGGCAGCATCGCGGGCTCGGCCGATGAAGTGGTGCACGCGGTCGTCGGACCGGCCAACTTGCAGATGCGTGCGCGCGACTCCAGCGGCCTTCAGCAGCGCCTACTCAAAATCGTGGAGCATCTCCCTGGTGTATTGCAGGCTGCGCCGCTGCTGGAACAGACGGGCGTGGTGCTCACCCCCCAGGGGCGCTCGCGCACGGCGGAGTTCGCCGGCACGGAACTCAGCTTGGCGCTGCTCAACGGGCTTGCGCACACGCTCCCGATCGCCGCCCTGTCTCCGGGGGGTGTGGGGTTGAGTAGGACGATCGCAGACGAACTGGGCGTCACAGATTCGGTGGCCGGCCAGGACGAAGTCCTGCTGCAACTGCGTGGGGTGACGCGCCGCTTGAAGGTGGCAGCGGTGCTCGGACACGAAGCGGCAGGGGCGCTCTCACAAGCTCGCGTTGCGGTGATGCCGCTGGCGCGGCTGCAGAAGCTCGCCGGACTTCCCAATCGATTGTCACGGATCCTGGTGCAGACACGCCCCGGCAGCGAGGCGTTGGTACGCGGCGAGATGGAAACATTGGCGCGCGGCCGCCTCACTGTTACCGGCCCCAACACGGAAATCGCCCAGTTGCACCAGGCACTCGGTCCAAGCGATCAGGCGAGCGGGTTCTTCGCTGCCATCAGTGTGCTACTTGGCTTCCTGTTTGCATTCAATGCAATGCTGCTGACGGTGCCCGAGCGCCGGCAGGCGATCGCCGATCTGCGCCTGATCGGCACCAAGCGATTGGCGATCGTGCAAATCGTGACCTTTCAGGCGATGTGCCTCGGCCTCGCCGCATCCTCGGTCGGGCTGGTGTTCGGATACGTTCTTTCGCGGGGCGTATTTCACCAATCATCGGGGTATCTGGCAGAGGCGTTTACTCTCGGGACAAGCACTGTCGTCGGCCTGGAACCGCTGCTGTTGGCGGTTTTGGGCGGCACGCTCGCAACCTTCCTGGCCTCGGCCGTGCCGCTGCTGGATCTGCGCCGCGGACGCGCATTGGATGCGGTGTACTTCGAAGACGAGTCGCCCGGCAACGCGCTCGGCGGCCTCACACAACTTCGACTGGCCACGGGAGCCGCCGGCCTGGTCGTGCTCACAACGATCCTGTTCACGCTCAACGCGTCACTCTCGTTCGTGGCAAGCGGCGTGCTGGCGGTGGCGACGGTTCTCACAGTGCCACTCGTGTTCGCCGGAGTCCTGCGTGTGGGCACGATTCTTGCAGACCGTTTTCAGCGACTCACAGTGCTGCACGTGGCATTGGCGTCACTACGCGCGGCCACACTCAGGTCGCTCGCATTGGCGGCGACCGGCGCGGTCGCTATCTTCGGCAGCATCGCACTAGGGGGGTCTAGGGACGACTTGCTCCGCGGCATCGACGGCTTTGCACACAGCTATGCCGCCGACGCGGATCTATGGGTTTCCAATCCCTCGGACAACCAAGCAGCCAACACATTCATGCCAGACAATCTCACAGCGCGGATCGCGCGAATACCCGGCGTCGCCAGCGTAAACACATTCCAGGGCGGATTCTTGGAACTGGGAGACAGACGCACCTGGGTAATCGCGCGCCCGCCGGGTTTCAATCGAAGAGTCTTGAGCAGCCAGATCAGCAACGGCGACGCTGCCACCGCAATCACCCAGCTTGGCGAAGGCGGCTCCGTGGTCGTCTCCAAACAGATCGCCGAAGAACACCGGGTCAACCTCGGCGGGCGGCTGGCACTGCCCACGCCGTCGGGCGAAATCCATTTCAGGCTGGCCGCCACCACAACCAACCTGGCGTGGAGCCCGGGGGCGATCTTCATCGGCTCATCTGACTACAGGCGCTACTGGCACAACAGCACCCCCACCGCACTCGGCGTCGAGCTGGAGCCGGGGGCCAGCCCAGCGGGCACACAGCAAGCGATCGAGCGCGCGCTCGGGCCGAGCAGCGGCTTGGAAGTCTCGACGGCGCGTATCCGCGAACAGCGCATCGACAACCTCACGAGCGAAGGACTGAGTCGTCTTGGAGAGATATCGATGGTGCTGCTGGTCGCGGCGATCTTCGCCATGGCCTCGGCTCTGGGGTCGAGCATCTGGCAGCGCCGCTCGTCGCTGGCCGGACTGCGACTGGCGGGGGTGCGCTCCAGTCGCCTGCGACGGATCCTGCTCACGGAAGCAGGGTTGATGCTGGGCGCGGGCTGCGCAACCGGCGCCGTGGCCGGCATCTACGGGCAGGTGATAATCGACGGCTACCTCAAACGCGTCACCGGCTTCCCAGTGGCGCGCCTGTCGGGAAGCCTGCGTCCGCTCGAGGTGATCGCGCTGGTGGTCGCGATCGTGCTGGCGATCGTGACCGTGCCTGGCTGGTCTGCCTCACGCACGTCCCCCACGCTCGCGCTAGATGAGTAGGCCGCCGACTCTCGCTCCCCCGCCCCCGCGGCGCCCGCAGACAGACCACCGCGCGCTAGCGCCAGATCCCCCTCAGACCGCGGCGCCGTGCATGGACCGCCGGCTTGCGGCTCAGGCCAGCTTCGCGCTGCTGCTGGCCAACACGCGCTACTGGTCGGCCGTTGCGCCGCTGGTCCGCAGGCAGATGAGTCGCTGGCACGACCGCGCCCAGGCGATTCAGGACCCGGTGTTGCGGGCGCTGGCATTGGAGAAGCTGAGCGAGGAGGGCTTCAACGCGGAGGCCGCCGCGATGCTCGCCACGCTGGCGCCGCCGGCGCACCGTCGCAGCGCGGTTGATGCGATCGTGGCGGCCGAGATCCTGTACGACTACCTCGACGGTCTGACCGAGTCCCCGGCACAGGAGCTGCCGGACGACGGCTACTGCCTGTTCCAGGCATTCAGCGACGCGGTGGCGCCCGCGGTCGCGCCCAGCGGCAACTACTACCGCTATCACTCGCGCTCGCGCGACTGCGGCTATCTCGACGAGCTCGTCAGCACCGTACGTCTCGCGCTGGCCGCGCTGCCGGCCACCACGCGACTGGCGGAGATACTCAAGTCGAGTGCGGCACGCGGCGCCGAAGCGCAGTTGCACATCCACGCCGCGCGCCTGGCCGGGCCCGGCGCGCTGGAACGCTGGGCCAAGCTGCACGCGGTCGGTACCACGCTTCACTGGCGCGAGTTCCTGGCCGGCGCCGCCTGCTCTGTGCTGGCCGTGCACGCACTGATCGCCGCTGCCGCAGACCGCAGCACCACCTATGCGCAGGCGCTTGAAATCGACCGCATCTACCTGTCGATCTCGGTGCTGCCGACGATCTTGGACAGCGTGATCGACTACCAGCACGACCGCGACTGCGGGCGCCCCGGATACGTTCAGTACTACGAAGACCGCAATGTCCTGGCCGAACGCCTGGAGAGCGTGATCGGCGATGCGGTCAAACACGCCCGCCGAGCTCCTCACGGTCCCCACCACGTGATGAACCTGGTGGGAGTGGTCGCCTACTACACCTCCTCCCCCACCGCCAACAGCGACTTTGCGCGCCCGGTCACCGACCGCATAGTGCGCCAGCTGCAGCCGCTGATCGCACCCGCGCTGGTTGTGATGCGCGCGTGGCGCGCCGCCAAGCGCCTGCGCAGACGCTGGTGGGCGCCCGCCGCCGCAACCGTTGGACGCGCAGCATGAGCTATGTGATCCAGCCACGACCCTCGGCCATCGGCGGCGCGCGCTACGTGGCCATCATCACCGACGGCAATGGCCGCTGGGCGCTGTCGCGCGCATTGCCGGTGCAGGCTGGACACGACGCCGGCGCAGACACGCTCAAGGCGCGTCTGCGCGATGCGGTGGAGCTCGGCATCGAGCAGCTGACCGTGTACTCGTTCTCCACCGAGAACTGGTCGCGGCCCCTGGCCGAGGTCCGCGGCCTGATGTTGGTGCTCGCCAGGCGCATCGCACGCGAGAGCGAGGAACTGCACCGCCACGATGTGCGTATGCGCTTCATCGGTCGACGCAAAGGCCTGGCCGACGAACTGGTCGCGGCCATGGACAGCGCCGAAGCGCTGACGGCCGGCAACGATCTGATCACCCTCTTCATGGCCATCAACTACGGCGGGCGCGCCGAGATAGCGGACGCCTCGGCACGGCTGCCCAGCGGTAGCGAAGAGAGTTTCCGCAGGTGCCTGTACGCACCTGACATGCACGACCCGGATCTGATCATCCGCACCGGCGGCGAGCGGCGCCTGTCCAACTTCCTGCTGTGGCAGTCGGCCTACTCCGAGCTCGTCTTCAGCGACGAGCTGTGGCCCGATTTCAGTCGTGGCGACCTGGAAGCCGCGCTGCTCGAGTTCAACACCAGAAGACGAAGATTCGGTGGGCGGTGAGTAGCCCTCAGCACCCCTCCCCACGGCCGTTCAAGTGGGGTTGGGCAAGTAAGCCACGCTATATGATGCGCGCCCAGCCCCTACCGTCATTGCTCACAGGAAGATCAATTGTTTTCGACCATGCAATCACCGCTGCTGCGCAGAGCACGTCTTCAGGCCGCCGCTCTGCTGAGCGTGGGAGCGTTGGTCTTGCTCGTGTCCTTCGGCTCCACCGCGCGAGCACAGCCGCGAGCGCACTCCAGCCACGCCCTGCGAGCGACCGACAAGGCTGCCGTGCACTACATACAGACCAAGAGCGAAGGCTCCTACCTGTTCGAGGAAGGTGGCGCCAACGGCACGCTGCCCGGCTACATGCGCGCCAACTGCGATGTCGGCGCGACGTTCACCGCCACGTTCACGATCTACACCCGCGCGGGAGACATCAGGGGCCACGCCGTCGCGTTGATGCACGGCTCCGGGCGCTACGAAAGCTTCGCCGGCACCATGACCGCCACCGGCGGAACCCGTACCTACGTGCACGCTCATGGACACGGCGGCTTCTACGGCGTGCTCGACCGTCGCACCTACGACATGACGATCCAGACCACCGGCACGCTCGCCTACTGAGCTGCGCCGGCAAGCGCGGGAAGCGATGCTCCGCCCCTTCCTGATGTTCAGCACTCTCGCGCTAGGCGCGCTCGCGTTGATCTGCGCATGCAGCCCGGGCTTTGCTCGCGCAAGCCAGACGGCCAAGCTGCAGGCGTCGCTGACGCCCGAGCGACTCGGGCACGAAACCACTTTCGGCTTCGGCTTTCGGATCAGCTCACCACAGGGCCAGGTGCCTTCGCCGGTGATCGCCGTCGGCCTCAGCTACCCGAAGAACCTCGGGGTGGCGATCAGCGGCCTCGGCATCGAACACTGCCTGCTGGCAGAACTTGTGGCCCGTGGGGTGCGGGCCTGCTCGACCGACACGCGCATGGGGTTCGGCCGCGCCACGGTGGAGATACCCGTCGGCCCAACGATCGTGAGGGAGAGCGCGCGCATCGAGGTGTTCCGCGCACCGCAGCAGGAAGGCCATCTGGCGCTGATCTTCAACACCGAGGGAGCGACCCCGGTGCAGGCCGAAATCGCCCTGCCGGGCGTGCTGCAAACGGCGCCGGAACCGTTCGGCGGTCGCGTGGCCATCGAACTGCCGCTGGTGCCGAGCCTGCCGGAAGCCTCCGACGTCTCGATCGTGGATCTCCACGCCGCGATCGGCCCCGCGCACCTGATCTACCACGAACTGCTGCACGGCCACACCGTCTACTACCGCCCGGAAGGCATCAAAATGCCGAGGCATTGCCCGCGCGGGGGTTTCCTGTTCGCCGCCACGTTCGCCTTCCTCGACGGCAGCCACACCTCGGCGCGTGCGATCGTGCCGTGCCCAACAGCACCCGCCCGCACACGCCGCGGAGCAGGCACCGGCCACCACTGAGCCGCACGGCCGCCGCCACGGCCGTATCCAAGGCCGCAACGATAAACAGCGCTGAGGGAATTGTTCAGGCCTCAAGCGATGCTCGCGCGATGCCGATCAGCAGGACTGATGAGCGACCACGACCCGTCCGTCTACCCCGACGCGCTGCGCAGCCTAGGCCACGCGCTCAAAGCCCGCACCGACGAGGTCGTGCTCGGCATGCTCAGGCGCACCAACGAATCCGCCTGCCAGCTCGATCCGGTGGTCGAGGAGCGCTTCACCCGTGTGGGCACAGTCTCCACGGTGGCGGTGGCACGCTGGATGGCCGGCGAGGGCCCGGAGGTCGCACGCGAGGTCGGCCAGGAGTCCTGGCAGATATTCGCCCAGCTGGCCTCGCAGCGGGCGGCGCCGCTGAACGAGGTCACCAAGCGCTGCCTGCGCTGGTGCGATTCGGCCGCCGAGGTGATGCGCGCATGCGCCGTCGAACTGGAGCTCGCGCCGCACATCTCCGCACACGCCCAGGCAATGCTGCAGCGCAGCCTCAACGTGACGCTGGTGCGCATGTGCGAGTCCTTCGAGTCCGAGCGCCAGCGTGCCGAGGAGGAGCTCGCCCACCGCCAGCGAGAGCTGGCGTTCCTGGCCACGCACGACTCGCTCACCGGCCTGCCCAACCGCACGCTGATCCTCGACCGCGTGGAGCAGCTGATGAAGCGCGCGCGGCGCAACCAGAACCCGATCGCCGCGCTGTTCGTGGATCTGGACAACTTCAAGGCGATCAACGACTCCTTCGGCCACAGCGTCGGCGATGAGCTGTTGCGGGCGGTGGCCGCGCGCCTGACGGCGGTGGTGCGCGAGTCCGACGCCGTGGGGCGCCTGGGCGGCGATGAGTTCGTGGTGATCACCGGCGAGCTCTCGCTCGAAGTCGGGCCCGGCGCTGCTGGCAGAACGGCTGCTGGAAGCGCTCTCGCAGCCTTTCAAACTCACCGGCGCCGGCGAGACCCAGCTGAAGGTGACCGCCAGCATCGGCATCGCCTGCGGGCTGCGCGACTGCGCCAGCGAGTTGCTGCGCGACGCCGACGTGGCCATGTATCGCGCCAAGTGGGACGGACGAGCGCGCTACGTGGCGTTCGAGTCGGGCATGCAGGCGGCGGTGCAGACCCAGGTCGAGCTCGAGATGGATCTGCGCATGGCGCTGGAGAACGAGGAGTTCTTCCTCGTGTATCAGCCCACGTTCAACCTCCAGGACATGCGCCCCACCGGCGTGGAGGCGTTGATCCGCTGGAACAGCCCCACCCGCAATGTGGTCCAGCCGGAAGAGTTCGTGGGGCTGCTGGAGGAGACCGGCCTGATCGTGCCGATCGGGCTCTGGGTCCTGGAAGAGGCGTGTCAGCAGAGCGTTCGCTGGCGCGAATCCGGCTATCCGATCGGGATCGCCGTAAACGTCTCCGCCCGCCAGCTCGACAACGACGATTTCGTGCTGGACGTCCAGCGTGTCCTGGATGAGACCGGCCTGGATCCGGGCTCGCTGACGATCGAGGTGACCGAGACGGCCATCATGCACGACACCGTGGCCACCTCCACGCGCCTGTCGGCGATCAAGCAGCTGGGCGTGCGCATCGCCATCGACGACTTCGGCACGGGCTACTCCTCGATGGCTCACCTTCAGCACTTCCCCGTGGACGCTCTCAAGATCGACCGCTCGTTCATCACGCAGATGACCCACAACCAGGAGGGCGAGACGATCCTGAACACGCTCGTGCAGCTCGGCAAGGCGCTCTCGATCGAGACACTGGCGGAGGGCATCGAGCAGGCCCACGAGCTCACGCTGCTACAGGGCCAGAACTGCGACAGCGGCCAGGGCTTCCTGTTCGCGCGCCCGCTGGACGCCGACGCCACCGCGCAGTTTCTCCAGACGTGGGCGCTGAGCCAAGGCACCCCCGCCGCGATCGAGAGCTGAGCGCCCGCGCTCACGTGCCCGGCAGCAGGCCGGGGTGCGTCCGTTCAAAGGCGATCCGACGCCGCACCAGCTGGATCGCCTGCTCGGTGCCCGGCAGCCGCCTGGACGGTCGCGCCGGGTTGGCGTCCAGCACGGCCAGCTCGCGCTGCAGCGGCTGCAGCACGCGCCGCATCGACGGCCGGTGCGGCGGCCCCTCGCTCAGATCGTCCGGGCCTCCGCTGACGGTCTCGGTGACGGTGCGCCCGTCGCGCAGCAGGATCGTGGCGGTGGCGGCGCCGGTGTAGAAGACGCCATCGTAAACGACGATGAACACGTGTCTGGGACCGGACGGGCGCAGCGTGCGTACGTCGCTGGGCGTAGCCAGCGTGATCGACAGCACTTCCGAGCTGGCGATGCCGGTCACGATCGTCCGTCCGGGCAGCGTGCGCCGCTCGATCTGCGCTGGCGTGAGCGCCACCTCGCTGCCGGCGGGCCCCTGTTGCACCCCCGCCTGCTGCACCGAGAAGCTCACCGGCCCGCTGCCCGGCAGCCCACGTGACAGGGCCATGCTGCCGGACTCGGTGGGGCCGTTGACCACCTGGCCGGTCAGCGGATCGACGTCCGCCAGCCGACCGTCCACGATGTTCCCCGTCCACGTCGAGCCGTTGGCGGCAACCGCGAACCCCCACGGCGCCGACTCCTCCGGATCGGGCGCGCGCGCCTGCGGCGTGCGCGGGAACCCGGACGGTTCCGCCGCGTTCATGCCAACCGTGCGCCCGTTCACGGTGTAGGCCACGTGCAGCCACGCATCCCAATAGCGGCCGGGGAGCACGGCCAGGAAGGCGCGGTTGGAGTCGACGGTCAGCCGGCGTGGAGCGCCGGCGCCAAGCAGCAGCGGATCGGAGGCGCCGGGCGCCAGCTGGCCGCTCACCACCGTGCGCAGCGGCTTCGGCGCATACGCGTAGGGATCCCCCACGAACGCTTCGCTGCTGTACATCGCCCCGCGCATGGCCAGCTGGCTGACGGGGTTGCAGCGCCCTTCCTGGCCGGGCACGTCCGGCGTGACGCTCAGCGGCTTTGCGGTCGAGCCGTAGCGCGGTTCCATCAGCGCACCATCGCGCAGCACCCCCAACTGGAAGCACAGGTATTCATCGCCGCGCCCGCCCGCGCCTGCGAGCTGCGGGTTGGGCCGGCCACGCCAGCTGCGAAGCGCCCACTGCGCCCCGCCGGCCGGATCTGGCAGGCGCAGCGTCTCGCGCACGCTGCGAGCCACCGGCAACTCGAATGGCGGGTATCGCTGTTCGTGCACCGGCGCCGGTTCGCGGTAGCTGGGCACCGGCGGTTCCCCGAGCGGCGCGTTGCCTTCGTAGCTGAGCAGGTCGCTGGAGCCGCGGTAGGTGCGCGTGGAACCATCCGCCAGCTGCGCGCTCAACGTCAGCGACCGCGGGTCCACGTGCCCGTCCAGCACCGCCATGAACACCCCTTCGCGGCGTCCGATGGTGAGCGTTCGCGGGGCGCCGGCGCCGGCGCCGCTCAGCGTCAGCGCTGCCACGCGTGGCGCGGCGATGCCGTAGACGATCGTGCGCGCCGGGTTGTTGCCCCACGGAAAGCCGGTGTGTTCGCCCGAGCCGGGGACGAAGCGGCGCACCAGCACCAACAGCGGGTTCTGCCCCAGGCGCCCGCACACCGACGGGGTGAACGGCGAGGCGCCCATGCTCGGGTTGGAGTGGTCCAGCTGGCGTGATGCCTGCACGCAGTTCTCGTCGGGATAGGCGCCCGGATTGAGGTCCGGTCCGGCGCTGACCGTCCACGGAGCGCCACCGTGAGGGTCGGCCACTTCGAACGCTGAGCTCTGCGCAAACGCGATCGTGCGCCTGGCGCCGGTGGCGCTGACGACCACGATGCGCGGACGCACGTCTTCCACATAGCCGCGGTACACCGTTATGAAGCTGCCGTCGTGGCCCAGCTTCAGCGTACGCGGACCTTCGGGACCGTAGGCGGTCACCGCGCGCGTGCCGGCGCCGGCCACGCCGTTGACGACCGTGCGGGTCGCTTCCTCGCTCGTGCCCACGAACACCCGCGTTCCCGCCAGCAGCGGGCCGCGAGCCGTGTCGAAGCCGCACGCGTCCACTCCGCCCAGCGGCAGCGCGCGAAACACGTGATCGAGGCCCACGATCCCGAACTGGCCGCCGACCACCTGGCCCACAGCCGTGCACGTCTCCCCTGCCCTGGTGCGCGACAGGCGGATGTCCCAAGCGGGTTGGCCCGTCTGCGGGTCGGGTGCGTCCAGGCCGGCAAGGCGCGCGCTGGCCGGCAGCGGCACGCCGTTGGCCAACAGATCCTGCCGGTGCGGAGCTCCCAGCGGCGGGCCGGTGCTGATCAGGAGCGCCGCCGCCGCGGCAGCGGCCAACACCAGCGCCGTCACGATCGCCACCGCCAGGCTCAGCGGGCGATGCGCGATCCGCGTCCGGCGCCTGTCCACAAGGGTTCTGCGCGCAGCCCCGTCGAACTCGACCTGCAGTCGATCCAAGATCTGTGGGCGTTCGTTCACGAGGAGCCCTCCTGCGCCGCGCGGTAGGGCTCGAGCGCGCGCGCCAGCACCCGCAACCCCCTGGACACGCGCGCGCGAGCCGTCTGCTCGGACACGCCCAGCGCCTCCGCCACCTCGCGATAGGGACGTTCCTCGACCACGCGCAGGCGCAGCGCTTCGCACTGGTCCACGCTCAGACGCTCGAGCTCGCGACCGACCGTCACGCGCAGCTCCTGCAGGCCGGCGCGGCGCTCGATCAGCAGCACGTCCTCGTGCTCGACGCTCGGCAGCTGGATGCCGAGTCGCCGCAGTGCCCGCCGCTCCACCTTGGAGCGGCGCACGTAGTTGGCGAACTGACGCGAGGCGACCGTGAACAGCCACGCCCGCTGCTGCTCGTGCACCAGGCCTCCCAGCTTGTTCCACGAGCGCAGCGCGATCGCGAACGTCTCGGCGGTCAACTCCACCGCCAGCTCACCGTCGAAGGTCCGGCGTGTGAGGAACATGAGCACCGCTTCCCCCTCGCACCTGTATAGATCTGAGAACGCCTGGGCATCGTCCATCGGACATAGAGTGCATCCAGCGCCAGATTCGTGACGCGATCCCGCCTGCTGGCACTTGGCGATAGATTTGACGTGGACGGGTCAGGCGGAGGAGGAGGCGCTGTGCATTTCCAGAGCAGCTCAAACCCAGATCGCGACGCGTACCGCGCGAGCACCGGCGGGAGCGATCTCGACCACGACTCCCAACCACCGGCCGGCCAGCCGGCGCACCTGGCCAAGCGCGCGGCCCTGGCGGCGGTGATCGCGGTGGTGACGGTCAACATCTGGACCGGCGCTCCGCTGCTGGCCCTGTGGGTCGGCTCGCTGGCGGCGGGCGAACACGACCTGAGCATGCTCGGAGTGTCGGTGGTCGTGCTGGTGTTCGCCGGGCTGGCGTTCACCCTGGCCGGGGTGCTGGCGCGACTGAACGGCATCTATGACGAGCTGGCGGGCCGGCCACCGGGCGGCCTCGGACCCAGCTGGCTGCGAAGCATGCGGGCGCCCGATCCCAGACAGCTGGCGCGCCGCTCCCAGATCACCGCGCTGGAGGGGATCGTGGTGCTCAACGTGTATGCCGCCGTCACAGCACTGGTGCTGTGGTACGTGTTCGTCGCCAGCAGGCCGTTCGCGTCAGTGCTGTGAGGGCGCCGCCCTCCTCAGCGCCGGCAGGGCATGCGGCGCACGATCGTCGATTCGACGGCGCTGCTGCGCGCGCGCAGCCTCGTCCTGTATCGGCCACGATCCTCTGTCCGCGAGCCCTGCCCAGTGTTGGGCGAGGCGCGCTGAGGCGGCGGGCAGAAACGCGTGCAGCCGTTCGCGCCCACCCGCGCGCGCGAACAGAAGCGCCTCACGGTCTCGACCGCCGACGCATACCCATCAGCAGCTCAACTCGACGTACCTCATTGTTGCGACTCCTCTCAGCCCCAAGGGAGGGATGTGAGGTGCCGGCAACAAGGCGCCGAGCACCTCTCATCCGATGTGCCTCTGGGTGGCGTGGGGAGGCCGCCCACTGTAGTTAGTTCCCGGTAGCATGTTTGGATCAGTCGATCTCATCCATCTTGTGAATCTTCTTAGAGCGGCCGCAGATGAACCGCATTGTCACTGACCTCTCGGATGCGACGCTCATGGGCGAGGCGCAAAACGGCTCTCACCTAGCTCTGGGGGAGCTATTCGACCGCTACTCCCCGCGCGCCTACCGCACGGCGTTCTCGGTCTGCCACGATCGTGACTGCGCCGACGACGCGGTGCAGGACGCGTTCGTGTCGATGTGGCTGTCCAAGGCCACGTTTGACCCGAAGCGCGGGCAGGTGGCGCCGTGGATGATGAGCATCGTTCGCCACCGTGCGATCCACCTCGCTCGCCGCCGCACGCTGGCCCACCGGCTGACCGAGGAAACCTTCTCGCTCGAGGACCAGCCCGGCAACGAGGACGTACCCACGGCGGTCGACAAGCGCGCGGCCCGCCTGCGCCTGATGCAGCTGCTGGCGCAGCTTCCCCCGGCCCAGCAGGAGGTGATCCGGCTCGGGTTCTTCGATGGCTACAGCCATGGCGAGATCGCGCGACGGCTGTCGCTGCCGCCGGGCACCGTCAAGGGACGCATGCGGCTGGGACTGACGAAGCTGCGTTCGGAGCTGGACTCCGAACTGCCCGTGTAGCGGACCCCAACAGCGCGCACCTGTCACGCTGCCGAGCGAAATCAATCGGCAGAGGGGTGATCGCTTGAGTACGCAGGACGCAGACGTGATCGTGGTCGGAGCCGGCCTGGCCGGCCTGGTGGCCAGCGCCGAACTGGCCGACGCGGGCAGACGCGTGATCCTGCTCGACCAGGAGCCTGCCGCGTCGTTCGGCGGCCAGGCGTTCTGGTCGCTGGGCGGCCTGTTCTTCGTCGACAGCCCGGAGCAGCGGCGCCTGCGCATTCGCGATTCGCACGAGCTGGCATTGCAGGACTGGCTGGGCACGGCCGGCTTCGATCGCCCCGAGGACGAGTGGCCGCGCCGCTGGGCCGAGGCCTACGTGGACTTCGCGGCCGGAGAGAAGCGCTCGTGGCTGCACGCTCAGGGCATGCGCTTCCTGCCCAGCGTCGGCTGGGCCGAGCGCGGCGGCTATGACGCCAATGGGCCCGGCAACTCGGTGCCGCGCTTCCACATCACCTGGGGCGTGGGGCCAGGCGTGATTGCGCCGTTCGTCAAGCGCGTCCAGGATGCTCAACGTCGAGGTCTGGTGGACGTGCGCTTCAGGCACAAGGTCGATCAGCTGACAAACACGGCCGGGCAGATCGACGGGGTGGCCGGGGAGATCCTTTCGCCGAGCACAGTGGCGCGCGGCGAGGCGAGCTCGCGCGAAGCCGTCGGGCAGTTCCAACTCAGCGCCCAGGCGGTGATCGTCACCTCGGGCGGCATCGGCGCCAACCACGAGCTCGTGCGCCGCAACTGGCCCGAGCGCCTCGGCAAAGCACCCGCGCGGATGATCTCCGGCGTGCCCGACCACGTCGATGGGCGCATGATCGAGATCAGCGAACGGGCGGGTGCCAACGTGATCAACCGCGACCGCATGTGGCACTACACCGAGGGCATCCAGAACTGGGATCCGATCTGGAGCAGGCACGGCATCCGCATCATCCCCGGCCCCTCCTCGCTGTGGCTGGACGCCACCGGCCGGCGGCTGCCGGTGCCGCTGTTCCCCGGCTTCGACACGCTGGGCACGCTCGCGCACATCATGCACAGCGGCCACGAGCACACGTGGTTCGTGCTGACCCAGAAGATCCTCGAAAAGGAGTTCGCGCTGTCGGGCTCCGAGCAGAACCCCGACATCGCCTCAAAGAGCGTGCGCGAGCTGCTGCGCGCGCGCCTGGCCAAGGGCGCGCCGGCGCCGGTGGAGGCCTTCAAGCGTCATGGCGTGGACTTCGTGGTGGAGCAGCGGCTGAGTGAGCTGATCGCGGGGATGAACGCGCTGACCGACGAGCCGCTGCTCGACCCGGGGCTGGTGGAAAGCGAAATCGTGGCTCGCGACCGCGAGGTGGCCAACCCATATTCCAAGGACCTGCAGATCACCGCCATCCATGGCGCGCGGCGCTTCCTGGCCGACCGTCTGATGCGCGTGGCCCCTCCGCACCGCATCCTCGATCCCGACGCCGGGCCGCTGATCGCCGTGCGCCTGCACATCCTCACGCGCAAGACGCTCGGCGGGCTGCAGACCGACCTCTCCAGCCGCGTGTTGCAGGCCTCCGGAGAGCCACTGCCGGGGCTTTACGCGGCGGGCGAGGTGGCTGGCTTCGGCGGCGGCGGCGTGCACGGCTACCGCGCGCTGGAGGGCACGTTCCTCGGCGGGTGCCTGTTCTCCGGCAGGGTCGCCGGGCGCGCCGCCGCCAGCGCCACCGCCACGTAGCGCGCCGACCCGCTGCCGAGCACGCCACCGGCGGGACTGCGGAACGGAATCCGCGCCCGCCACACACATGTCTGATTCCCGCCAGATTAACCCACCGGGATCGGTCACACTGAGGCCATGCGAACCACAACCACATCGATTGACAGCCCCGTCGGCGTGCTTACCCTCACGGCCCGCAACGGTGTGCTCACGCGCCTGTACATGCACGAACAGCGCCACGCTCCGGCGCAGTCACCGGAGTGGCAGCGCGACGATCGCGAATTCGAGGAGATCGTGGCGCAGCTGGAGGCCTACTTCGCGGGCACGCTCAGCCGGTTCGAGATGCCGCTGGCGACCGACGGCACCGACTTCCAGCGGCGCGTTTGGGCTGCGCTGCAGGAAATCCCCTACGGCGAGACGATCAGCTACGGCGAACTGGCTCAGTACGTCGGCAAACCTGGCGCGTCGCGCGCGGTGGGGCTGGCCAACGGGCGCAACCCGATCGGGATCGTGATTCCCTGCCACCGCGTGATCGGAGCCGATGGCAGCCTCACCGGCTACGGCGGCGGCCTTGAGCGCAAGGTGTGGCTGCTCGATCACGAGCGTGCGCACAGCACGGTGGAGACAGGGCAGCGCAGCGCTGCACTCGCAGCCGAGCGGCTGTTCTGAGCGTACAGTTAGCCGGTGACCATGCCAGCACAGCATCGCTGACATGGCCACCGGCCCCTGCGTTCGCCGTCAGTGTCTGGGGCAGGGCGCCTTGAACGTCGCGAGCGACGTTACCGGCGTTTCGGGGTTGCCGTTTTCCGCAAACGTCAGTTCGGCCTTGACCCGGAAGCCGCCCTTGGGGCACTTCTTGGGAACTGTGCCGTAGTAGTAGGTCTTCCCGTGCTTCTTGATCGCGGAACCGAGCGTGGCGACGATCCTTTCGGTCGATGCGTACGGCGCGCCGGGCACCGTTTCGACCAGCGGCACGGCGATCTTGGCCTCGGGACCGAAGCCGCCGCCGCCCCTGAGATTCAGGTATTTGCCGGTCGAGGCGATTTCGATCGACGCCGGCGTGTGCCCGACCACGAGGAAGTTGATTCCCCCGCCCGGCGCGTAGAACCCTTCGACGGACACCGTCTCCGGCACTCGTTCGGTGCCGAACACGACGAAGCCGTACGCCTTGCCGGGAGGACCGGCCGAGGACTTCTTGGGGCACTTGGTTGGTTCCTTTTCTTCGACGATGACCTTCGTCGGACAGGTGGGGAACTGCTGTGGGTACAGCTTGGTTCCGGTCGGCAGAAACAGCTTCACGCCGATCAGCGGCGGCTGATAGCCACCGTATTCCGTTCCCTTGATCCTGATTTCGCCCTTCACGGCGGCGCCCGCACCGAGGATGTTGCCGGTGTGCGGGAAGCCCGGGATCGGCACGGCCTCGCCTTTCAGCGTGACTATGGGCTTCGCCGAGGCCACGCCGCACAGCGCCACCAGGACCGAGCCCAGAACGACAACAGCTACAGATGCTCTACGCATCGCTTCCCTCCCTCTCGTGATCGACACCTTCTCCTCGAGCCGGCTGGTCCTCCAACCACCACCGGTCCGACCGCTTGACCGCCGGACTGGATTGCCGGTTGCCGCGAGCAGGATTCCCACTTTACAGCGCCAGCCCCCTCGCCTCGCCGGTTGCCCATCGCACCTGACGGCCCGCGAGCCTGCGGCAAATCACTGACTGCCCAGGTGGCCCGTTGCGGATGACCGGGAGCCGGCGAGGTAGTTGGATGTAAGCGTGTCCAATCAGGCAAAGCTCCAAAACGAAGGCGGGTGATGAGATGCACGTCCCAGTACCAGACCAAGAGACCGAAGCCAGGGATCAGGCGGCGTTCGACGCGGTGGTCGAGAAGAACAGCAAGCCGGTGCTTGAGGTCATAGCCGGCCTGGGCATCTTCGCCGCGATACTGATGTCGATCATCGCGCTCAACCAGAGCAGCGAACACAACACCGTGACGGTCACCAGCGGTGTCGTCTCGGCGGCGACCGGCGCCGCCACAGGCACAGCCAGCACCGCTCCGGCGGAGGTCATCAGCCTGAAGATCGTTCCGGGCGGGAAGCTGGGCCCCGACAAAATCATGCACGACACCTACACCAAGACCGAATTCGGGGTCAAAGTCGGCCAGAAGCTCGAGCTCCAAATCGACAACACCGACGAAGGCGAACACAGCATCACCTCGCCGGAGATCGGCGTCAACATCGTGGTCAAGCCCGGCAAGCACACCTACCAGCTGGTGGTCAAAGAAAAAGGCCGCTTCTCCTGGTTCTGTGTGATTCCGTGCGACGACGAAGCCAACGGCTGGGCGATGCAGCACGCCGGTTACATGGCCGGCTACATCACCGCCACCTGAGAGCCCGATCGCCGCACCGAGGCCCTCAACCGGACCCGCCGCCGGTTGGGGGTCTTGGCTCGTCTTTGCACAACACCGGAGGCAGCCAATCTCAGAACCTCTTCTAAACCGTTTGCGACATCCGGGTCGGTTGCGCGCTGCTGGCGGCCTGCGTCGGCAGAAGCAGCGACAGCAGCCCGGTCGCAAAGACGAACCCCGCCGACGCCCACAGGCAGGCCGTCAGCCCCTGCCACTCGTAGAGGAGTCCCGAGAGCACGGTCCCGGCGAGGCGTCCGCAGGCATTGGCCATGTAATAGAAACCGACGTTCATTGCCACCTTGTCGTTGTCGGCGTAGGCGAGGATGAGGTAGGAGTGAACCGCGGAGTTCATCGCGAACGCGATACCGAAGGGGATCAACCCCGCAATGATCGCGACGGCCGGGTCGACGCTCGCATCGAGCGCCACAGCCATCGCGGCGGGCCAAACAGCCAGTCCCACGGCAAGCCAGATCGCGGTCCTTCCGTCTGGCTCGCCGCCCGGGCCGCCGCCACGGCGGCGGACGAACCGCGGAGCGAGAGCCTGGACGCCGCCGTAGCCGATCACCCAGACGGCGAGCAGAGCGCCCACCTGCCAGAAGGTCCAGCCGACGACGGTGTAGAGGAAGAACGGCAGGCCGACCACGAACCATACGTCGCGTGAGGCGAACAGGAAGATGCGTGCCGCGGCAAGGACGTTGACGGCGCGGTTGTTGGAGAACATGTGCTTGAACTTCGCGGTCTTGTCCGGCGTGCCGAGCTGGCCGTGCATCAGCCGCAACGTCAGCACCAAAGCGATGAGCGTCATGGCGGCGAGGATCAGCAGCGCCGCCTGGAAGCCGGCGAGCGTGAGGAGCAGGCCGCCGAGGAAGAAGCCGACTCCCTTCAGCGCATTCTTCGACCCGGTCAGGATCGCCACCCAGCGATACAGAGAAGACTGGTCGTTTTCGGGTGTGACCAGCTTGACGGCGCTCTTGGAGCTCATCTTGCTCAGATCCTTCGCGATGCCGGACAGCGCCTGGGAGGCCATCACGTACGGCACGACGAGCAGCGACACCGGCGCGAAGCCGAGCATCAGGAGCGCCAGCACCTGGATCGCCAGGCCCATCGAGAGCGTGACCTTCAGTCCCAGGCGGGCGGCGAGCCAGCCGCCGACGAGGTTCGTGACGACGCCCGCAACCTCGTAGAGAACGAACAGCGATGCGACCTGCAGCGGGCTGTAGCCGAGCCGGTCGAAGTAGAACAGCACAAGCGTGCGCGTCGCCCCGTCGACCAGCGTCTCCGTCCAGTACGCGCCCGTTCCCACCGCGTAGTTGCGCAGGTCGCCCCGGCGCTTCTGCGCCGCGGCCCCGGCGGCCGTCGCCTCACTAGCCATCGGCAGAACCGACGGAGTCGGCCGCGCGCGGCGCACCGGGCAGGCTCGTCGCGACGGTTCGCGCAAGCTCGACAAGGCGGTTCGCGTAGCCCCACTCGTTGTCATACCAAGCCAGGATCTTCACCTGGGTTCCATCCGTCACCATCGTGGAGGGCGCGTCGACGATCCCCGAGCGCGGGTCGTCCCTGAAGTCGACCGATACGAGCGGCCGGCGCTCGTAGCCGAGGATGCCCGACAACTGTCCGTCGGCAGCCGCCTCCAGCAGAGCGTTGACCTCCTCGATCGTCGTCGCACGGCTCACCTCAAAGACACAGTCTGTGAGCGATGCGTTGAGCAGCGGCACGCGCACCGCGAGGCCGTTCAGCTTGCCCTCCAGCTCGGGGAAGATCATCCCGATCGCCGTGGCGGATCCCGTCGTGGTGGGGATCAGCGAGACGCTCGCGGCGCGCGCCCGACGCAGGTCCTTGTGCGGCGCGTCGACGATCGTCTGGGTGTTCGTCATGTCGTGCAGCGTGGTGATCTGCCCGTGCACGATCCCAATGCCCTCGTGGATCACCTTCACCACCGGGGCCAGGCAGTTCGTGGTGCACGACGCCGCTGTCAGCAGATCGTGGCGCTCTGGCTCGTACAGATGGTCGTTGACGCCGACCACCACGTTGAGCGCTCCCTCCTTCACAGGCGCCGCCACGATCACCTTCCGCACGCCCTGGCGAAAACATGCCTCGAGGCTCTCCCGCGTTCGGAACTTGCCGGAGCACTCGAGCACGATCTCGATTCCCAGCTCACCCCACGGCACGTCGCCGGGCTCGCCTGCATTCGTGTAGCCGACCGCAGCCCCCTCGATCGTCAGAGCCCCGTCCTCGCCGTGCACGTCCTCGCACCAGCGACCGTGGACCGAGTCGAACGTCAGCAGATGCGCCGCGGTCGCCGCATCGCCGTGGAGCTCGTTGACGTGGGCGAACTCGAGCTCCGGCCAGCCCCACGCGGCACGCAGCGCGAGGCGCCCCATGCGCCCAAAGCCGTTGATGCCGACCCGAGCGCTCATCTGAGGATGTCCGGCCGCCGAGAGGCGCAGGGCACGTCACCAGTAGTCACACGGCTATCGTAATCCATTGACAAGCTTGATTGTTATTGATAAGTGTATATAGATGCTCATCGATATGGAGCTGACCCCCAAGCAGAAGCGATCCGCTGGCGAGCGCTGCTGCGAGCCCGTCGTCTACCCCGACGTGCAACGCGAGCAGGCACTGAGCATGGCCGAGGTCGCCAAGGCGCTCGGCGACCCGATCCGCTTGCAACTGGTTGATGTGCTGCGCAAGCACGCCGGCAAGGTCTGCGTGTGCGAGCTGGTGCCGCTGTTCGACATCTCCCAGCCAACGCTGTCCCACCACCTGAAGAAGCTCCGCGATGCTGGGATCGTGGACTCCGAGCGCAAGGGCCTGTGGGCCTACTACTACGTCATCCCCGACGCACTGGAGGAGCTGTCCGCATGGCTGAGCTGACCACCACCACTGAGAGGGATGCAGCGAACTCGTGTTGCGCGCCCGAGGCGCAGGCGGCGTGCTGTGAGCCGAGCGCCAAGGCGGAGTGCTGCGACCCCAGCCACGGCGATGGCTGCGGCTGCGCCAATGGCAAGAGCGCCGACACTCCGCCATCCGACATCCGCGAGCGGGTGCGCGAGCGCTATGCCGCAGCTGCGGTCCAGGTCACCACGACCGATCCAGGCGCCGGCTGCTGCGCGCCGAGTGAGACCTTCGACGGCGGCAGCGAGGTGTTCGGTGCGGCGCTATACGCGCTCGGCGACCACGAAGCCCTACCCGATACCGCCAAGCTCGCGTCCCTTGGCTGCGGCAACCCAACCGCTGTCGCTGAGCTGCGCGAGGGCGAGACGGTGCTCGACCTCGGCTCGGGCGGCGGCATCGACGTTCTGCTCTCCGCCAGGCGCGTCGGCCCGACCGGCAAAGCCCACGGGCTGGACATGACCGACGAGATGCTCGCGCTCGCGCGCGAGAACGCGCGCAAGGCCGGCGTGGAGAACGTGGAGTTCCACAAGGGCTACATCGAGGAGATACCGCTCCCAGACGCAAGCGTCGACGTGGTGATCTCCAACTGCGTGATCAACCTCTCCGGCGACAAGCCCAAGGTCCTGCGCGAGGTCGCGCGGGTGCTGCGGCCGGGCGGACGCTTCGCCGTGTCAGACGTGATCGCGGATGAGGACATGGACGACGCGACCCGCGCCGACATGCAGGCATACACGGGCTGCATCGCCGGCGCACTCACTCAACGAGAGTTCACCCAGGCACTCGCGGACGCCGGCCTCACCGACGTGGAGATACGCGAGACACACCGCGTGCACGCACAAGCGATCTCGGCAATCGTCCGCGCGCGCAAGCCGGCCGTCGAGTAGCTGCACACCTTCTCGCGGTCGGATGTAACCCCGGCCTGGCCTGGTCGTGGCCCCAGCCTCCCGGCTCGGGGTCCAACCCGACACCCGCCAGCAAGGTCGCGATCGCTCCCGGCGGCGAAGTCAAGTTCAGCGACAACGCGAGCACCGCGGCAGCCGTTGTATGGACGGGCTCCGCGCCAGCGTGCTCCGGAGTGCCTGTGAGCGCCATGACCAAATGGGAAGGCACGTGCAAGTTCGAGCAAGAAGGTAAGTACAAGTTTGAAAGCTCGACCCTGTTCAACGACGGAGTCATCAACTACACGAAATACGAATCGTGGTCGAAAGCACCAGCACGGGCACAACCTCGACCACAACGACCACAACGACGGCGACCTCCCCCACGACGCCCGGCGAACCCAGCCACGGCTCACCTTTGGAAGGAGGGTCCTGGGCGCTCAAGATCGCCGGCAGCCAGCGCGGATCGACCGTGCACGGATCGATCAAGGTGTCCCAGGCCGGCTCCGGCGGGCGGCTGGAAGTGAGCCTGTTTGCCGCCAGCGCCTCGCTGGCCAAGACGAGTCACCCTGTTCGGGTGCGCGTCGGGCGGCTGGTGCGCTCGTCGTTGAAGGTCGGTAGCGTGTCCTTCTCAGTGCCACTCAGCACCAGGGGCAAGGCCTCATTGCGCCGCCACCGACGGCTGGCGTTGACGGTCAAGATCACGTTCAAACCACCGCACGGCACGGCGGTGACACTCACACGCGTCGTCGTCGTACATGCGTGAACCGAGACGCCGCGGGTACTCGACGTCAGATTCCTGCAAGCGGCGGACTGGGGTCGAACCCGCGACCTCAAGCTTTGGAACCCGCTGGGCGGGCTAGGCGGTGAAGTTCTCCGCGATCACTTTCTGTATCGCTATCGCGTCAGGATGGGGTCGGCGAGTATGAAGGTGTCCTGATTGTCGGGCTCAGATGCGCTCTTTGTCCATACGAACAGTATGTCTGTAGCGCCCTGCAGCCCGAAGTCCATCTTGTGGATCTCGGAGGGACCGTGAAACGCGGCTTGATAAAGGACCACCGAGTTGGGCGAGCTGTCATTGTTCTTGTAGACCGTGAGCCGATAGTACGCTTCGGCGTTGGAGACGGTCTCCAAGCCGACCGCTTTCGAGGTCAGCCTGGTAAAGCCTGGGGTCGGAAGTTGAAAGGTCGCTGTATCGCCTTGGCCGTCGTTGGCGACGTTGAAAACCACGGCTTGCTGGTACGTCTGCCCCTGTAGTTCTTGCTTGGTTGGTTCGTTGGATAGCGAGACGTTACTCGCGTCGTTGCTGAGTCGTTCGGAGTTCTGGCCCGACAGGTATTCAGCAAGGTACTGCTGACCCGATTCTGGTGTTTCAGCCGCTGGTGATGTGGCCGTCGAGCTTGTGCTGGACGTAGTTGGCGTAGTCGAGGATGTGGACGAAGCCGGTGTTGATGTGGTCGTGGTAACGGTGGAGGTCACTGTGACGTCCACCGTCCTCGTGGTCTTCTTTCCTCCGACCGCTACGCCGACCCCGAGGCCGCAGACAGCGACAAGAACTGCCCCGAACAGACTTGCTTTCCAGTTCACAGGCTTCTCCCCAGTAGATATCCGCCAGCCCAGATCGGAGCGTATGCCACCGCTGCGAGAACCGCCGCCCGGAACTGTCGACGCAATGGGTGCCCGTCACGCTCCAGTTCGGCCGGAGAGCTTTCGATCGCGTCGGCGTCAGCTGTGGAGTGTGTGCCGGCGGCAAGGCCAAGTTGTTGTGATGCCCATCGCATGAGCGCGCCAGCCGAGACGGCCCTTGTGGATGGGTCCTTGGCCAGGGCCCTGGCGACGACGACGTCCAGTGGTTCGGGAAGGCCCGCAACGACACGGCTCGGTATCGGCAGGGGCGCGTTTACGTGCGCGAGTAGCGTTGCCTCGCGGGTCTCCCGCTTGTATGGCGGCTCGCCGGTCAGGCAGCGGTAGAGCATGCAGCCGAACGAGTACACGTCAGCGCGACCATCCACCGGTCCACCCTCGATCTGCTCGGGCGCCATGTAGTCGACTGTTCCAAGCATCGCTCCGGCTACCGTGTGTTCGCTGACTTCGGCATGGGGCTTTGCAAGCCCAAAGTCAGCCAGGAAGGCATGCCAGCCTTGCCCGTGGCGTGCGAGCAGCACGTTTGCAGGCTTGACATCACGGTGCACAAGCCCGTGTTCGTGCGCGGCGTCGAGTGCGTTACCGACCTGAGTGAGGATCGTTACTGTGTCTTGAACACTGAGAGGTCCCTGATCGTTCAGCAGCGTCCGTAGATCCGGGCCATCTACGAAACGTAGCGCTAGGTACAAGAGGCCGTCGGGGAGTTCTCCGGCCTCGTAGACGGGCAGAATGTTTGGGTGCTCGATGGCGGCGCCGGCGCGCGCCTCTCGCCTGAATCGGTCGCGAAAGTGCTCGTCGGCACTGAACTCGCGGGCGATGACCTTCAGCGCTACGCGACGATCGAGTGAGATCTGAACGGCCTCGTAAACCGCCCCCATGCCGCCGCGGTTGATAAAGCGCGTGATGCGGTACCCGGCAATCTCCTGGCCCTGGTTGAGAACGGTGTCGTCACTCATTCTGAGCCGGCCTCTGGCTGCGGCCACTGCGATGTAGTAGAGGTGGATTGGCCCTCGGATGTGGGCGCGGCCCGACGCTGGGCCTGGGTGGTTACCAACCCTCCCACGGCGCCCATGACGAGCCCGCCGAGCAAGAACGTGCCGAATACGCTGCTCCCCACGGCCCGCCCGAAAGCGTACTTGGCGACGAGCCCGTTGACGATCACCATCGTAACTGCCCAAATCGGGCCGACGAGACACCCCCAAGCCGCCGCCATACGGGGCGTTGCCGGCTGCTGAGACTGGGCGACCGCGAAGCCGGCACTGAGTGCAAGCAGCAGAGCGCCACCGAGCATGAAGATCAGCAGCGGCGCGAACGTGTAGATCGGCATCGCGCGGCTGAATCCAAACAGACGGTAGTTGCCCGATTTGTCGTATTTGATCTTGCCCGGGTTTCCGACCGGCACCGGGACAGCGTCACTGCTTATTCCGTCGCCGAGCGCTCGGAACTCGGCGAGGCTGGAGAGCTCTGCCCAATGGACTCCGTGCTCGACACCGTATAGCGCCGCGTCGACCGTGGCCACGGTCGTAGAGCGACCTTCTCGTAGATCGGATTTGAGCAAGGTCTCGATTGTCCAGACCGCTGTGCCGACAAGCGTCATCACGACGAGCAGCAGCATCAACGGACGAACCGCGACGTAGACAATCCGTCCCGCCTGGCGCACGATGGCGGGGGCCATGCCAACAAGCTGCTCATTGTCGATCGCGGTATGCATGATGTAATAGGTGCCGAGCAGGCCGCCTATCACGCCAAAGAGGACGCCGAGGAATACCGCCCCAAGGACGTCTGGTTCGGTAGTGGAAGGACCACCTCCCAGGCCACCCGCACCGAGCCCTGGGACGAGCATCAGCAGGCCAAAGACAACTCCAACTCCGGCGCCGCTCAACAGTCTGGTACGGGGCCCAAGACCGAGCGTCCTGCGCGCTTGTGTTGCGGCCGCAACGCCGCAAGCCCCGATCGGGAAAATGACGAAGAACGCGGGACCGATCTTACCCACCCCGTTGCCGTAACCGACCTGCAAGAAGCTGAGCATCTGAGCGAATCCTGACGTGATCAAGCCTTTGCCTTGATCAACCGATCCGGCCAGCGATTGATCGGACAACAAGAGTGAGAGCACGAGACCGATCACGAAGACCGCCGCCGCCGCAAGAGCTCCACCGATCAACGCCATCGCCACGGTGGGCGTTCGGAGCTGCGTAGCGAGCTGAGACGCGAGATCACCGGTGCCGGGCGCAATTGCATCGAGCCGCTCCAACGGTGTCCCCTCACCCGATAGCTTCGGCATGATTGATTTTAGGGGACCGTCTTGTCGCTCTTGTTTCGTGCCGCACTGCTCGCAGAACTTGGCGTCGGCAGCGATAGGTTCGCCGCAGAAGCTACAGACGGTATTAGTCATGCTTGCCAGCTTGATCGGCAATCAGCTTTTCGCAATGGGCGCATAGCGCATTGCCTCCCTCGGTTTCGGCGCCGCAGATCGTGCAGCTTACGCCACCACCCGGCGGTTCGGGTGCCTGGGAGACGGCTTGCAGGGGAGCTCGTTCGGAGATCGAGAAGTTCGATAGAGCCGCATCGTCCTGCCCGGGGACCATCGTGATGCCTTCGTCTGTGGTGTTGCCCGCTGGCGGCCCAGCGGGCAGAGCGCGGCCACACGAGCGGCAAAACCTTGCGACTGTTGAGGCCCGCGTAGAGCATGATGGGCATTCCCGACTCATTGGTCGCGCTCGGTGATGAGCCCAAGCTGAAAGGCACACTGCACGAGCCTTATGCGTTTCTCGTTGCGTTCGAGATGCGCGAGCTCAAATCGTCCGTAAAGGACTTTGAGGTGGCCCTTGACGGCATCGAGGCTGAGGTGCACCTCTCGCGCTACTTCGAGGTTGCTGGCGGGCACTACGTACTCACGGCTGGTTTTGTATGGCCGAGCAAGCGCGATCAAGATGGCTCGTTGCGTCGCGCTGAGGCTGCCCACAGCGAGTCCTGTGCTCGCGGGCGCGGTAACGATCGTGGATCCCGCTGCCGGACGGCGATACTCAACGAGAGTGCGGCCAAAGCGGAGTACGTCCCCGTCGCTTAGAAGCCTCCGACCCGTTATGCGCTCCTCTCTGATGAACGTACCGTTTCGGGAGAGTCCCTCGTCGGCGACGGCCCAGTCATCCGCCATCGGCTCGAATTCGGCATGCACGCGTGAGACCTCTGTGTCATCGGCGAGCACGACGTCATTGCTGTCGCGACGACCTACGGTCAAGCGGCGGCTGGCTGGCAGCGCCAGTATCCGCTGTGTTCCTTGGCCGTCACGCCACACCACGAATGGAGTGCCCGCTCGCTCAGCAGCGATGACATCCTTCAACTCGGACGCTGACCTTGCGTGCAAAGGGGAGTGAGTCCTAGTTAGCTCCTCGTTTGCCATTTGTCAGTCGTCCGACCCTCGGGTCTGCGGGCGCAAAGCCTAACAGCCGGAAGATTCTAATTACCAGGTGTGGTGATTTCCCACCAGAGAGTGGCTCCACGCCCTCAGCCACGCACGACACTGAACCTGTGGTTGCGCTAGAACCAGCACAAGGAAGGCCCTCAGATGGGTAACGTGCTCTACGCCTCGGTCGGCGGGCTAGTACCAGCGTTCATCGCGGCCATCCTCGTCGATCTCGTGAAGACCTCGCTATCGCGCCGGCGACGACACAGCCACCGGAGCGTATCTTCGGACGGATCCGACAGCCGTCCCCTGCGCGACTCGCAAGAGAGCGGCGCACAGTGCCGCGAGCGCTTCGGGCTCGAGGTAATGCAGCCAGTGCTGCTGCCGCGATACGCGATCGACGGGCTGTATCTCGGCTCAGGCGCAGGCACCATGATGCTGTTCCCGATCACCGACGACCAGCTGCTCGCCGAATGCCTAGGCGACGCCGCGATCCTGCTACATCGCCTCCCAGCCGCGGATCCGCCGCATACTCAGGCGATTGCGGTCGATAGTGGCAGGGCTGCCACTCCTCAGACACGAATCAATCGCGCAGACGCATCAGATGCCGTATGAGATACCATCACACATCATGACGCGCACGACGATCGACCTCGACGCCTCGGTGCTGGAGCAGCTCCGAAGACGTGCTGCGATCGAGCACAAGAGCATGGGGCAACTCGCCTCAGAGCAACTCGCCGTCGCCCTGCGCGAGACGGCACCCCAGCCCACGCCTCCGAACTGGCCGACCAGGCGGATGGGCAAACCAAAGGTCGACCTCGGTGACAAGGAAGCCGTCCGCAAGGCCCTGGAAGTAGAGCCCTGAGAACCCAGGCGCAGCCAGACCCGACCCCGCCGAGCACGCTGAAGCCGAGCGAGCCCGCCACCGCCACCGTGAGCACCACATCTTGAGCGCGACCGTCGACACCAACATTCTGCTGTACGCCGCCAACGCCGACGATGAGTCACACCAGGTCGCCCGCGACCTGCTTGAACGTCTCGCCGGCGGACCTGATCTGCTCTACCTGTTCTGGCCCACGATCATGGGGTTCCTGCGGATCAGCACGCACCCAGCGATCTTCACCGACCCCCACACCCCCAAGCAGGCCGCCGACGCGATCACCGGGCTCCTGCAGCGGCCCAACGTTCGTGCACCCGCCGAGCAGGACGGGTTCTGGGACATCTACGGCACCACAGCCGACGACCAAACCCGCGGCAACCACGTACCCGACGCACACCTCGCCGCGCTGATGCGCCAGCACGGCGTCAACATGATCTACACCCGTGACAGAGACCTCCGCCGCTATGAGACGATCGACGTACGCAACCCGTTCGCGTAGGGCATGTGCCCTCCCAATTAGAGCAGCCCACCTCGCATCGCCTCCACGGTCGCCAGCACCTCTGGCTGGGAAATCAAGCATGTTGCGCCCAATGGTTGGCCATCCCCCACGATCTTGCTATCGTCTGACGGCAGATGTACGATATGACGGCATGAGAGGATTTTGTCATGGCCGAGAGCGCCGCTAAGAGCAACGCCACGAAGTTCACGCTGCGATTTCATAGTCCGCAGACGCATGAGATGCTGGGCGTCATAGCCCAGGAGTTGGGCGTGTCCAAGAACCAGCTTGCGGAGCAGATGCTCGAGCGCGAGCTCCAAGCCGCCGCGCTCTCGCTGGAGCTCGACCTGACAGGCACCTTGTCGCTCCTGCAGAGCTACAACCGTGAGGCGGACGTGGAGGGCCACATTCAGGCGTTTGCCGAGGGTGAGGCCTACGCCGACGATCCCCTTCGCAGCCGGGCGAGGGACGCCGTAGGGTTCGGGCGGGACGTGTTCGGGATCGCCGACGCCTTCTCCCGCTAGGTGCCCGTTCCGTGGAATGAGGACCCTCCGGGCAGCGAAGGACAGCTCCTTCAAAACGCCGCTGCGCTCATGCGCTCGATTGTCGCGGCATCTGACGATCGCGATCCGCCTACGGTAGCGATGGCCCAGGATTGGCACCGACGCGTCTATGAGGAAATCCCGCTTCCCGTCTCTTACTACGCCGGCGAGGTGCGCGACTCCGACGCTCAATTTCCCGAGCTCGTTGGCTACGAGGTCTCGGTGGGTCTCCTTCCCGGTGTCTCCTCTGCAGAATGTCTGGCCGGAACTGGCCAACTTCGAGCGTCAGGCCCAGCTCGCCATCAGCCGGATCGACAGTGCGATCTCAATCGGCGCCAAGCCCGCGACGCCTCCCGAACTCCGAGGAGTCATCACTCTCTGCGCCCTGCTGCACGGCGAGTGGGTGAGGATCCACCCGTTCGCGAACGGAAACGGTCGAACCGCGAGGCTCTGGGCCAACTGGGCCGCCGTTCGCTACGGGCTGCCCCGTTCGTCACGATCAAGCCCCGACCAGGATCCTCGGCATACCAACAGGCGGCCGTCGCGTCGATGAGCGGCGATCATGCTGTTGCGGTAGCTGTGTTCGGAGCCCTCTTCCGTCGCGCCCTCATCTAGAGCCGCGCTGCGCCTTCGTGGCGCCCCGCGAGTTGTCCCAGAGGGCCGGCGGGACCACGTCTTGCGGCGCATGGCGATGCGCCGGCATTGACATGCAGGCGCGGCGCGCACGGCGAGCGTCCGAGGGGTCGCGGTCGCCATCACGCTGCCCCGCCCTGGGTTCTCGAGGGCTGCAGCGCTTCAAGCGAGATCACGAACTTCTGCAAGGCGTGTACGTGGCCGGCCAATTCCGGGTCGCTGTTTGACCTCATTTGAGCGAGGGCGTACTCGACGTCCTCTCGCACTCTCGCGACGGCGCTCGCCAGAGCCTGCCCGTGTATCTGGAGCTCAGAGTGAGACCCCCGCCATCAGTGCTGGGCTGCTCCAGCGCGTCGACCAGGTCCCATACATCGCTGTGCTTGTCTGCTCATGGCTTCACCGCGCCGGGGGCCGTGCGTTGGTCGCGGTCGTGGCCTTGAGCTGCAGCGATCAACTGGTCGCACGTTCGTGTCCGTCGACGTCATCGAACTCGATCGCCCCGCTGGGCAGGACCCAGTAGTAGACCCACGAGCCTCCCCCAGGCATGAGCTCGCTCGCTTTGCACCGCCAACCCTTAGCGCCATCCCCGCGTGCGATCTGACGGCCGGGCGCACCCGCGAACAGCTGCTGAGGTTCAACACCAGTGGCATTCAGCTCAGACCGAGACGCCAGCATCATGCAAACCCACGCGAGACGATCCATGTCAACGTGAGGCTGAGCTTCCACCGCCTGCACAAACTGCTCGGAGAGGATGTAGCTCAGGCTGTGCTCGCGCCGCTGCCGCGCGTCGAGACGATTGAGCCAATCACGCCAGATCAGCGCATGAAGCTTCTTCTCAGCCCGGAGCTGATCGACCGCTACCGCCCCGACTTCCGCCCGCCGCGCACGCACAACAGCCTCATCGCGCTCACGGATCACTTCCGCCATCACCGCCTCGGCGCGCTCGGCGCGCTGATTGGCATCCCTAAGACTCCGGGCGTCAACCATCCCCATCTCGCTGTTCAGCTTCATCGCCTCACGAACACGCGGACGCGACAAATCAAAAGCGGTCCCGAAGACCCCAAGCAGATCCTCTCCCGTCTCTGACTCCATAACGTGAACCTCGGGATGATCAGCCGGATCGCTACGAGTATCAAGGCCAGGCCACCACACGCGCAGCGCGTCTTCTCGTAACGCCAGCCGCGGACCAAGAGCACCCTCCAAACGCGCCAGAAACGACTCCTTGGAAACGAAATACACGCGAGCACCACGACCCACGACGCTCTGTATCTGCTGATAAGAGAGCACGGGCTCACCACTCTCCGTGCTGGCCGAGACCACCACCACAGGCTCAGCCCGGCCAGCATCACAAACATGCTCAATCATGCTCAGCAACTCAGCCTCACCCGAAACCACAATGAACTCGCCAGCACCGGGCAAGACACCGCGATCACCAGCCCCACCACGAGTGCCCTGCGTCCGCTTACCAACCATGCGCGAGCATCCACGCCAGGACATGGCCAGGGTTCGCAGCCGCATCGGCCACGGGGCAGAAGCAGTACTCGACGCGGTGTTCCGTGACGATCAACGTCTGCCGGCAGTAATACTGGCTACCGTCGATGTCCTCGCTGGGAAGACCAAGGCTTGCAGCAAGGCTGAGGCGAGGATCGAGCAGTAGCCGATGACGCAGTTCGAGAGCCAGCATGGCATCGACCTGCTCATAGAGCGACTGGCTACTGAGCGCCACAACAATCACCCCGCGACGCCGCAACTCCAGCAGGCGACCAGCAAATGCCTCGTGCTGGCGGATGTCCTCAAGATGGCTCTCCGGAGCGAGCTGCCGCGGCGCGCCCGGATAGCAATAGATCACAAGCCAACCGCACGCAAGCGACCCCAAATCGATGCGATCACCAGCGGCGCTCTCAAACCACAGGGGCGGGAGAAGCGCATCCTGTAGGTGCTGGGCATCCTGGTCGGCGCCGTAGAGAAGGGCATCCGTGGGACTCGCGTCGGCGGCGCTGAGATCGGGGGTGCGGGTGTGAATCAATGGCGCGGCGCGCAGGTCCCGCCGGGCGCCTGCAGGAGGCGACGCGGGTCGCGAGCAGAGTGCGATGTGGTGGCGCGAGGGTCGACTGTGAGGCTGGCGATTGTCCATGCCAACCAGGATCGGCGGGCGGAGTACCGCGCGTCAATAGCGTTAACTAGCTACGAGGGGTGGTGTTTCATAAGATCAAACTATCCCTGTGACCGGGCCTTAGGCGGCCGGCTGATTTGGCTCACCTACAGCATGTGTGGCGCCTCGAAGCGCTCTGGCGGATCGCGCAGAGGGGTTGCTGGTAGCCCGGCGCGGTCCTGAATCCGTAGCGTTAAGTAGCTACTGGGTCGTGAGAAATCTGCTCCGTGTGTTGCGACTGGGTGTAAGGTTGCGGCCTATGGAATGGGCTTGCGGATGGGCATCGCTGCTCGACGGCGAGTAAGGGGAACGTTGGATGTCTGCGAGGCATGCTTTGTTGGGGCTGCTGGCCGAGGGTCCTGGCCACGGGTACGAGCTACGCAAACGGCTGCAGCAGAAACTGGGGCCGGCGTGGGAGATCAACTCGGGTCAGCTCTACCAGGAGCTCGGGAGGCTTGAGGAAGAAGGCTTCGTTCACGCTTTGGATGAGACCGCCAAGCCCGGCGATCGAAAGCGCGTGGTGGCGTTGAGCGATACCGGAGCAACGGAGCTGGAGCGTTGGTTTGAGCGCGAGAGCCCCGGGGTGCGCATTCCAAAAGGCCCGGAGTTCCTCACGAAGGTCGGTCTCGGCGGGCCGGAGCGAAGCGAGAACTCGCTCGCGCACATCGCCGCCTATGAGGCGGATTGCGTTGCACGCCTTGAGAAGCTGGGGGCGAGTCGAGAGAGCGTGCCGCTGTGGCCGTTGACGGCGGATCGCGTGCTGAAGCGATGCGCAATCAGCTGCGAAATGCTGCAGGTTCAGGCGCATTTGCAGGGCGCGATGCTCGCCCGCGAAACCGTCACATCGCTCAAGGACGGCACGGTGTTTTGTCGCAAATCCCCCGTAGCGCGGGCGGATGCTGCGACCGTCCGTGAGCGTGAGCGCGCTCGCGAAGAGATCTTCAGCAGGATGGCCGCTAACCATCTCGATGCGCTGCCAGCCGAGCCGGACGCCAAGGGCGCGTGATCTCATGTCCAACTCCGGCTCGCAGAAACCCGCAGCGGCTGATCGTCTCGTGACCATCCGCTTTGATGAGGTGTCCAAGCGCTTTGAGCGTCCCAACGGGGAAGTGGCGGTCGCGTTGGATGGTGTGTCGTTGATGAGCGGGGGGAGCTCGTCGGCGTGTTCGGCCCAAGCGGTGCGGGCAAGACGACGTTGCTACTGTACGCTGCCGGCATGCTGGCAGCGGATTCGGGGTCGGTCAGCTACGAGGGTGTGCCCATTCGACCGGATGTCGGTGAGCGAGCGCAAGCGGCTTCGGCGCCAGGAGATCGCGTGCGTGTGGGCCTCCCAGGAATGGCAGGAGCGCTTGACCGTGCTTGACCATGTAGCGCTGCCGCTGCTTCTGGACGGTCGCGACCGTCAGCTGGCGCTCGATCGTGCGAGAAAGGCGCTGTTGGCCTGCGAGGCGGAGCGTTGCGAGAGCATGGAGTTGCGGGATCTCTCTGCTGGGAGATCAGCGTGTGGCGTTCGCGCGAGCGCTCGTGACCGAACCGAAGCTGGTGTTGGCTGACGCTCCGACCGCGAACCTGTCGGTGATCGAGCGCGAAACACTCATGGATTTGCTGTCTCTGCTGGCTTGTGAGGCAAGGGCCGCGGTCCTTGCGACAGCGAGTGACGTAGAGCCACTCGCCGGGGCAGATCGGCTGTTGTATCTACGCCCCGGAGGCAAGCTGATCACGTCAGAGTCCGACGAGCGTAGGGGCAAGCTGTATAGCTTCCCGCCTGCGGCGCTACGTCGATCTGCCGATGCTTGAGCTAGAGGGCGCCCGCAAGTACTACGCGAGCGCCAGCGAGCAAGTGCATGCGGTAGATGAAGTGATGTTGACGGTCCTTGAACGGCAGTTCGTTGCCATCTTTGGGCCAAGCGGATCTGGCAAGACCACACTGCTGCTGCTGGCGGCGGGACTGCTGCGTGCGGACGCCGGGAGCATACGGTTCGAGGGGGTGGAGCTCAGCGGGCTCTCCAAACGGGAGACGTTGAGCTACCGGCGCACCAAGCTGGGATTCGTCTTTCAGGACTTCAACCTGACGGCAGGGATGTCCGCGGAGGAAAACGTGGCGCTGACGCTCCTACTGAGGGGCTTCAGCCGTAGCGACGCCAGGAAGCGAGCGCTCGCGGCACTCGATGACGTTGGGCTAACGCGGCGTGCCAGTCATACGCCTGAGCGTCTCTCCGGTGGCGAGCGCCAGCGTGTCGCTATTGCTCGCGCGCTCGTGGGTGAACCGAGAGCTCATCCTCGCTGATGAGCCGACCGGGAACCTGGACAGCGAGACCGGAGATGAGGTGCTCGCGTTGCTGAGTACGCTCCCGCGCGAGCGGGGCGCAGCCGCGGTGCTCGTGACTCACGATGCGAGGGTCGCTGCCTATGCCGATCGGGTGTTGAGCATGCGCGATGGCAAGCTCACACACAGCGACCCAGACGAGCTCCCGGCCTCGGCGAGATGATCCAAAACCTGCGGTTGCTGTTGATGTTCTACCGGCGGCACCTGCGGGTGCAGCCGGTGCGGGAGCTGATGGCCGTGGCCGGCGTCGCTGCTGGCGTCGCGCTGCTGTTCGCGGTGCAGGTTGCACACGGCAGCATCACGGGCTCGTTTGAAGAAATCTCGCGTGGTGTGGCGGGCCGTGCGACGCTCGAAGTCGCCGCACGCGGGCCAGAAGGCTTCAGCGAACGGCTCTCTGAAGACATAGAACGAGCTCCAGGCGTGAAGGCAGCGGCACCAATCGTCCAGCAGCCGATCGTGGTGGCTGGCCTCCGTGGTCGCAGGGCGCTCACGCTGGTCGGTGCTCCAGAACAGATCACTAAGCTGGGCGGAGCAATTACCCGGCGGTTCCAGCACGCAGCGGCATTTTCCCAGCGTGGTCTGATCGTGCTCACTGAAGCTACAGCCAACGCAATCGGTGTACGGCCCGGGCAGAACATGCGCGTCCTAGTCGGAGCACGCACCGAAACGGTCGCTCTCGATGCCGTCGTGTCCTCGGGTCAGCTCGGGGCTGCCGCGGAAAGCCCGATAGCAGCAGCGCCGCTCGGCGCCGCACAGGGCCTCGCAGGGCGCGGTGAACGCGTCACGCGTGTCCTCGTAGAGGCCGAGCCCGGACACGAAAGCAGTGTGCGCTCGGAGCTCACCAGGCGATTCGGTGGGTTCTTGAACGTGCGCCCAGTCGATACCGAAGCGAAGCTCCTCGGTGCAGCGGTCGGCCCAGAAAAGCAGGTGACGCTTCTGTTCGGTGCGATCAGCCTCCTGGCTGGCATGATCCTCGCGTTCAACGCACTGCTCCTCACGAGCGAGGAGCGCGGACGGTTCATCACCTCCCTCATCAGGACAGGAGCCAAGGACTCAACGATCGTAGCCTCACTCGTGTTCGACGCGGTCATCCTCGGTGTCATCGGCTCCGTGATCGGGCTCGCCGCGGGAGATGCGATCTCGCTCATCGCCTACCGGACGGTGCCGGGCTACATAGCGGCGGCGTTCGCGATCGGCGGCCAGCGTGTGATCGGCGTCGAGACCGTTTTGCTCGCGCTCGCGGGCGGGATGGCCGCGGCGTTCGTCGCTGCCGGCATCCCAGCAATCGTGATCCTGCGAGCGAGCGCAGCAATCGAACCCGAGGGAGTCGGGCGAGGCGTCTCGTTCACACGCAAGCTGCAAATCTCTGACGCTGTCGTGTTCGCGTGCGGCGCGATCCTCTTCGGCGCATCGGTCACGATCGCGCTCCTCGCACCCAGTTTGACAGTGGCGGCGCTCCTCGGGCTGACAGGTGGCTTGGTGGTCTGCTTGCCAATGACCGCGCGCCACCTACTTGCCCTCGGCCAACGCATGGCCCAACGCTCACGCGACGCCAGCGCGCGTCTATCAGTGGCAGAGCTTCGCGCGGCGCCCGCGCGGCTGATCGCGCTGCTCGCGACAGGCACGATCGCGGCGCTGCTGATGGTCGTGATCGGCGGGTCCGTCGCGGATGTCCAGCACGCGGCATCGCGTGGAGCCGCCGATCTGCTCTCCAGCGCCAGCGTGTGGGTGAAGCCCGGCGGCCCCGAGAACGTCTACACAACACAGCCATTCGCGTATAAGGAAACACTGAGCCGCCTCCAGCGGGCAGGTGCGGTCACGTCTGTGCTGGCTTGGCGAGACTCGTTCCTGGACCTTCCCGGCCGGCGCGTATGGGTGCTGGGCGTGCCGAGCCAGACACCGAATCAAATCGCTGCGAGTCAGCTCATCGAAGGGTCACTCGCCGCTGCCGACCAGCACATCCGTGAAGGAGGATGGGTCGCCATCAGCCAGCCGATCGCCAAGGAAAAACACCTTCACATCGGTCAGAGCTTTCAGCTGCCGACACCCGCTGGCTATGAGAGTTTCCGGCTCGCCGCCACGATCGCGAACTACGGCTGGCTCCCAGGAGCGATCGTGATGAGCGCAGGCGATCACGCAAGACTGTGGAGCGATACAGCCTCAGAGCTCGCCGTGTCGCTCAAGCCCGGCGTATCCCCCGAAGAAGGCCGCCTTGTTGTGCTGGCGGCGCTGCCGGCAGGATCGGCGCTGGCGGTGAAGACGAGCAACGAACGACGCGCCGAAGTAGGCGCCGTCCTTGGCAGCACGCTGCAGCGACTCAACGACACCACGATCGTGGTCATCATCGCGACGATCGTGTCGGTGATCGCACTGATGATCGGCGCGATATGGCAACGCCGAGGACGATTGAACTCGCTGATGTCCATAGGCATGGGCACCGGCCAGTTCGCGGCGCTCGTCACCTATGAGAGCGCGACCGTACTACTCAGCGGATGCGTGATCGGGATCGCCGCAGGGCTGGTCGGCCAACTCCTGATCGACGGGTGGCTTCACCAAACCACCGGCGCGTCCGTGCACTACGCCCCAGCCTGGAAAGCCGCAGCCCAAACCCTTGTGATTGCGGCCGCGATTTCAGGGATCGCAACGCTCGTTGCTGTGGTGCAGGCTCGTGGCCTAGAGGCGCGCAACGTGTTTTCGACGGAGTGAGCGACACCGGCACAGCGAACGGCTCGCTTGAGGTGATGGCGCGCTGTACGTTCGCGCCACATGCCGGGATTCCGTATACCCCGGCGGCACGCCGAGTTGGCGGCGGGAAACGAACCCGCGGCCGCGCCGCGGCGCGACGCCGCCGCGGTTCTCGCCTCGAGTACTTTTAGCGCCGGGCTGCTGCTACTACCGCCGCGCCTTCAACAGGATGCGCGCCGGCTCTACCAGCTCCTACGCACAATCGATGACCTCGTAGACGAGCATCATCCTGAAGCGCCCCAGCGTGTGCACGCCGTCGAACGGTGGGCTAACGGGCATCCTGCTGATACCCCCGAGACGCGCACCCTGGAAGCGCTCTGCAGGCGCTACCCGGTTTCCCGCGAGGCGGTCTACGAGTTCTGCCAAGGCATGCGCCACGATCTCGAAGGCGGGCAGATAGAGACAGAAGCCGACTTCGAGCGCTACTGCCGACAGGCTGGCGGGACGGTCGGGGTCATGATCTGCGCGCTCCTCGGCACTAGCCACCCCGACACCGAGCAAAGGATGGCCACCCTCGGGACCGCAATGCAATGGACGAACATCCTCCGTGACATCGATGAGGATCTAGCCAACGGACGGATCTACATTCCCCGCAACGCGATCGACCGCTTCGGATTTCCCCACCCCGGAAACCGCGAGCAATTCCTAAGGGAGCAGATTCCCCGGGCTGATGCTCTCTACACCGAAGGGATGACGGCGATCCCGCTCCTCGAACACGGGCAGCGCGCGATGGGGCTCTCAGCCGTACTCTACCGCGAGATCCTGCGCCAAATCGAACGCGACGGATACGGCCGCAACCACGGACGCGCATCAGTCTCCCAAGGACGCAAGCAAAGACTCATAGCCGCATACCGCGAGCCCAGACCGGCCGGCCGCGTACCACGACCTTCGTTCCCGCAATCCTGAAGTTGCAGCACGGATACCGAAGCCGGCGCTTCACGACCAGTGGCTTCAAAGGTGCCCCGGCACACCCAACCACCAGTATTGTTCCGACGTATGCGCCATAGACCAACTATCAACGCTTCCCAGTCCAAACAGCCCCGTACGCAGCTCCCCGCCTTGCGGATGAGGCTACTTGCGCTCTTCGTCCTCGCCTTTACCACGGCTGTCAGCGCATCCTCTGCGAGCTCGATCTCCAGACCTGCTGCTCATGCGTCGCGCGCACTCAGCGGGACGGCCACAGCGTCGCTTCACGTCGTCAAGCTCGATGGCTCCGCGCTCATTGAGGAAGGGCACGTCACCGGGATACTCACCGGCACCGCCAGAGCACAACTCCACGCAGGCGAGGCCGACTTCTACGGCACATTCACGCTACGCACACCCAACGGCTCGATCTCCGGCAAAGGAACAGCCACCCCCCACGGACTCGGCAACATCCAAAGCTTCAGAGGAGTATTCACAGCGACCAGTGGCACAGGTCGCTACGCTCACATCCACGGACACGCCGGCCTCTACGGAACGCTCAATCGACGGAACGACTCCGTAGTCGTCCAGACCCAAGGCACGCTCCAATACTGAACCCAGCTCGGTTCAATGGGATGCGCCTACACCGAGCCCTCCAGCTTCTCGCCGCATCGATCGCCGCTGCGTGTCTGCCAGCAGCCACCGTTTACGCAGAGCCAGCAGCGATCCTGCACGTATCCCTTACACCCGACGAGCTAGGACATAGCACCACCCTCGCGTTCCGGCTGCACATCAACACGCCGCCGGGCCAAAGTCCACCCGTCGTCACTGGACTGACTCTGAACTATCCAAGCAGCCTCGGGCTCGCAGTCGGCGGACTAGGACCAGTGAGCTGCAAGACCACAACACTTGAAGAATTCGGCCCGGCAGACTGCCCCTCAAACGCTCATATGGGACACGGCCGCGCGCTCGCGGAGGTCGTGGCCGGGACGGAAACGATCGTTGAGAGCGCCGAAATCGCAGTCCTCAGGGCGCCCGAACAAGAAGACCACGTAGGCATGTATTTCGACGTCGTCACGCACCAGCCGAACAGCGAAACCATCGTCCCCGGAGCCCTCATACCCTCCGCTAACAACGGCGAGGAAGCCCTCCAAATCAAAGTACCGCTCGTCCCGGTCTGGCCAGAAGGCCCCTACGTCAGCCTCATCCAACTCGACGCAAGCATCGGATCAAACGGCCTCACCTACCACGAACGAATCCGCGGCCACATCATCAAGTACAAGCCAGCAGGCATATTCATCCCCGATACCTGCCCCCACGGAGGATTCCCCTTCTCCGCCGACCTCACCTTCATCACCGGCCCACCCGCCGCAGCCGAGGCACACGTGCCTTGCCCGACATTTACAAGACGGCGCTGATCTAACTCGCGAAGATGCTCGGTCGTGGCTCAACCGTATGCGCTCGGCGTCCGCGGGCGACGGTGAGCCCGACCGTTGCGAAGATCGCGCCAACCACACTTGCGGCGTAGGCCACCGTTCCCAGCCAGCGTTCCGCGGCGCTTGCCGCGCTGAGATTCGCATGCGGCGCGACGATGAATTCGCTGAGCATGAGTAGCAGGAAGGCGACAACAAATGCCCGTCCCGCGGCTGTCAGCAACTGCGATCGCTGCCACCGCGATTTGTCGGACGCAGCCCCAAGGCTGGAAACCAGGAAGGCAACCGCGGCGACCGTAGCAGCGAGCAGCTCGACTCCCTCGCCCAGTACCGTCAGGCCGGCCCTCGATGTGTTAGCGGCATCGGCGGACCAACCGATCAAGCTCAGCAGCGCACTGAGAGCAAACACGGCACTCGCCAGCGCCAGGAGACCGTCACGCCGTGAGCGATCGAGCGCCCCCGAGGCGACAGCGGAGCGGCTGAAGGCACGCGCAGCGATCAAGACCGCTGTACCCCGCGCGAGCGCGCTCAACGTCACGCCGCCGTAAAGCCACAGGACAACGCTTGGAGTGTGCGGCACCGTCAGGACCGGACCATTGGCGAGCGCCGTCGCCACATACCCGGCCGCACCCAGATAGCCGGCGCCCGCGAGCCTCTTCCCCCGCGCCGCACCATCGACCAAGAATGCGGAGCTGACTACTGCAAGCGACACCAGCAATGCCATCTCGCCGAACGCGAGCAAACCGAACTCGAGATCGACCCGAACGGAGTGTTGATATGCAGCCGCGAGGAACACCACACGCGCCACCGCGAGCAGCATCGCGCCGACAGCGAGAGACGTCGACGCCCACCAAAGGCACCAGTCCCGAACCGCCAGCCGCGTCTCTGTCGGAGCATCGAATGAAAAGCTGGCCAGACTCATCGCGACAGCATGACTAGCCCTGGACAGCCACGACCGCGGATACTACCGCGACCATCCCCACCAACACAAAGACCAACGCCGCCACCCCTCGAACCATTCCGACATCATGACGCACTCGAGCACAACGGGGAACCCTGGGCTATGGAGCGAGCCCCGACGCTGACTGGAGTGCAGTAAGCAGCATCCGGCCTGGGCTCCTGATTCGGGTGTCGTGGCTGATCCCGCATCAGCGGATTGCGGTACAGCACCGGTACAGCAAACGCGTGTCCGAGTCGCCCGCCATTGTCCTCGCATGGCCGCACGTGGTCGAGCTATCAGGTAGTCCGAAACCCGCATCCCAGAGCCAAATGTGGCTCTGGGTCTTCTAAGCGGCGGACGGGGGTCGAACCCGCGACCTCAAGCTTGGGAAGCTTGCGCTCTACCAACTGAGCTACCACCGCGCGGATGCAGATACTACGCCCATGCGCTCTAATGTTGGAGGCCGTGAGACGTAACGTCCTGCCGATCATCACCGCGCTCGTGGGCGCAGGCCTGATCGGCCTACTGATCTACGGCGTCAGCCACCAGAGCGCCAGCCGCACGCTCGACGAGCTGGTGGCGCGCAAGCAGTGGCCGCCCGCGCCCGAAGCCACCAAGGCGCTGCCCGTGCTCGGCGCGTCTGGCAGCCGCTCGCTGGCCTCGCTCAAGGGAAAGGTCGTGCTGCTCAACATGTGGGCCTCCTGGTGCACCACCTGCCAGGAAGAGGCGCCGCTGCTGGAGCGCACGCAGAGCACGCTGCTGGCCCACAACAGCACCATCCTCGGCATCACCGATCTGGACGCCTCGCCCGACTCCCAGAGCTTCGTGCGCCACTACCACCTCACCTACCCCAACCTGCGCGACAACACCGGCAGCTTCGTGCACGCCTACGGCACCATCCAGCTGCCCGAGAGCTTCATCATCAACCGTCACGGACGGATCGTGGCCCTCGAACGCGGGCCCATCGGCCAGGCGTTCCTCAACCGAGCCGTCGCGCTCGCCGAGGCCTCATGACAGCGAGCAAGCGCCGCCGCGCCCCGCTGGCACGATGGATGGCCGTCCTGCTGCTGAGCGCCGTCGCGCTGCTCGTGCCCGCCGGCGCCATCGCCGTCGCGCCCCGCACCTCGCTGCCCGTCATCGAGCCCCAGGTGATGTGCGTGCTGTGCAAAATCCCGCTCAACGTGGCGCAATCCGCGCAGGCCGACTACGAGCGCAAATTCATTCAAGAACAGATCGACAAGGGAGACACCGAAGCCCAAGTCAAGCAGGCGCTCGTGGCCCAATACGGGCCGCTCGTGCTCGGCCTGCCGGCCGCCCACGGCTTCGACCTGACCGTCTATCTCGTCCCACTGGCCGTCGTGCTGGCATTGATCGCCCTGCTCGCAGCACTGGTGCCCAATTGGCGCCGCCACGCCCGCGCCGCCGCCAAACGCCGCGGCGACAGCCTTGCCCTCAGCGCCGCCGACGCCGCCAGGCTGGAGTCCGACCTGGCGCGCTTCGACTGACGCAAGCTCCAACCCGCTCCACACCCGCAGCAGTCGCCGCTCCCCAAGCGGTAGGGACCTACCGCGCGCCGCCTGCTTTGACCCGGCCCACACGTAGCCGTATGGTGGTCACGTGGGGGCAGTGGATATGGGATGCCGGTGACCCGTCCGGGTCCGCCTTCGGCATCCGAGGGATAACCAATGGAGGGGGATTACATGTTGAGAGTCAGAGCCATGATCATTGCTGCGGTCTTCGCTGTCGCGATCGCGGTCGCAGCACCGGCCACAGCAGGCGCAAGCCTGTCCGTGCCGTATGGCGGCAGCGCCATCTCAGACGCCATCTGGAACGAGACCTGGGAACCGGAAACGGTGGTCGGCGCCAACAACAACTGCAAACCGAGTTCAGCGCACCCGTACCCGGTGGTGCTCGTGCACGCCACGCTCGCCGACGAGGGATCCAACTGGGTCACGCTCGCGCCGCTGCTGGCCAACGAAGGCTACTGCGTGTATGCCTTCAACTACGGCGCCACCATCGCTTCGTGGGAAGTGTGGCCGTTCATCGGGCCGCGCATCGACGGGCTCGGACACATCGAAAAGTCGGCCGAAGAACTGTCCTCGTTCGTCAACACCGTGCTGTCCAAAACCAAAGCATCCAAGGTCGATCTGGTCGGACACTCCCAGGGCGGGATGATGCCCAACTACTACATCAAGTTCCTTGGCGGCGCATCCAAGGTCAACGAGCTGATCGGGCTCGCACCCAGCAACCACGGCACCACGCTCAGCGGTGTCACAAAGCTGCTCGAAGTGTTCCCGTTCGCCTCCGAAATAGTCGGCGGCCTGCTCGAATTCTTCGGAGCGGCCTCGCTGCCTGAACAGGAGGAAACGTCCGCGTTCATCAAAAAGCTGTTCGGCTCCGGGGAACCGGTCAACTCGGCCGTGCGCTACGTGGTCATCGAGACCGAACACGACGAGGTCGTCACCCCGTACACGCACGCGTTCCTCAGCGGCTCGACCGTCACCAACATCCTCATCCAGAGCCAGTGCCCCAAAGACCCCGTCGGTCACATCGGCATGTTCGAGGACTCGCCCTCGCTGCAGAACGTGGTCAACCAGCTCGGCTCAACCCCCAACCCGTCGTTCAAAGCCAGCTGCACCAACTACGGCTGGGGACTGTAGGGAAGGGATCCGCGTAACGAGCATCAGTTAGTCACAACAACGGCCTCGACCTTCCCAGCGGGGGTCGAGGCCGTTGGAACTACTACGCTCACCGCGTGGGCGAAGCGAACCCAGGGCAGCGCGCCAAGCGACTCCTCGGCGCCGCCCGTCAGCTCAACCAGCATCCGCGCCTGCTCGGACTCGTACGCGGCACCCGCGAGCGCACCATGGGCGACGATCAGTTCGTCGACCGCCTGTCGCTCGCCCGCGGACGCCCGGTCGATCTGGCCGCCGGCCAGCTGGTGGCGCTGCGCGGCGCCACCCCCGGCGTGCTCGGCGAGATCGGCATGAGCTTCCTGCAGGGCTGGCAACGGGTTGCCGAGTCGCAGGGACGGGGCCGCGGCGAGCTGGACGTGGCCGTGCTGTTCACCGATCTGGTCGGCTTCTCCAGCTGGGCGCTCGACGTCGGCGACGAGCTCGCCATCACCCTCCTGCGCCAGGTCAGCCACGCCATCGAGCCGCCCATCGCTCGAAACAACGGCGAAGTCGTCAAGCGGCTGGGCGACGGGCTGATGGCAGCGTTCTGGGATGCCCCAAGCGCGCTGGAGGCCGCCTTCGAAGGCTCTCAGCGGATCGCCGCCGTCGACGTGCACGGCTACCAACCCGTGCTCAGGACCGGCATCCATCTCGGGCGCCCCCGCAAGATCGGCGGCGACTACCTCGGCGTGGACGTCAACATCGCCGCGCGCCTCGTGCAAGCGGCCAAGCCCGGAGAGATCCTCGTGTCCGACCCCACCCTGCAGGCGCTCGACCCCGAAACCCTGATCGCCACGCGCCGGCGCTTCAAGGCCAAGGGCGCGCCCGCCGACCTCACCGCGCACGCCGTGCGACCGCGCAACGGCAGCCGCGTCGCCTGAGCAGCGCCCGCCGCCCGCTCTACATGTGCTCCGGGGCGCTCACCCCGAGCAGCTCCAGGCAGCCCGCAATCGTGCTCCTGGCGGCCACGCACAGCGCGATCCGCAGCGACTCCACCGTCTCCGGCTCCGCCCCCACCACGCGGCAGTCGCGGTAGAACGCCGTGAAGCCCTGCGCCAGCTCCAGCGCGTATGCCGCCACCCGGTGCGGCGCGCGCCGCTGCACCGCCTCCGCCAGCTCCCCCGGGAACGCCAGCAGCAGCTCGATCAGGTGGCGCTCGCTCGGATGCAGCGCCTCCCGCTCCGCGTCCACCACGCCCGCCGTCGCCGCCGCCACCCGCTCCGCGCCCGCCCGCACCAGCATCGATGCGATCCGCGCGTGCGCGTACTGCACGTAATACACCGGGTTCTCGTTCGTCTGCTGGCCCGCCAGATCCACATCCAGATCCACAGTCGTGTCGTGCGAGCGCGCCAGCAGGAACCAGCGTGCCGCGTCCACCCCGATCTCCTCCACCAGGTCGTCCAGCGACACGAACTCCCCCGAGCGCTTGGACATCTGCGCCCGCGCCCCCGAGCGCAGCAGGTGCACCAGCTGCATGATCAGCAACTCCAGCTCGTCGGGGTCGCCGCCCAGCGCCGCGTAGGCCGCCTTCATGCGCAGCACATAACCGTGGTGGTCCGCTCCCCACACGTCGATCTGACGCTCGAAGCCGCGCTCGCGCTTGTCCTGGTGGTAGGCGATGTCCGGCGCAAAGTACGTGTGCTCGCCGCTGGAGCGCACCAGCACGCGATCCTTGTCGTCGCCGAAGTCCGTCGTGCGCAGCCACAGCGCGCCGTCACTGCTGTAGGTGTGGCCCTGCTCCGCAAGCAGCGCCAGCGTGTGCTCGATCGGGCTGGGATCGCCCTCGTGCAGCGAGCTCTCGTAGTACCAGCGGTCAAACGGCCGCACGCCAAACGCGCTCAGCGAGCCTTCGATCCGGCCCATCATGATCGCCACCGCCGCCCGCCCCAGCTCCTGCGCCGACTTGCCAGGCGCATCGTCGATCTCCGCCACCAACTCCACCACGTACTCGCCCTGGTAGCCATCCTCCGGCGGCGGCTGTCCTTCCGCGATCGCCTTCACCGACTCGCCCAGCTTGCGCACCTGCGAGCCCGCGTCGTTGACGTAGAACTCGCGCTGCACCCAATGCCCGTGGAACGCCAGCATCCGCGCCAGCGCATCGCCGTACGCCGCGTTGCGCGCGTGCCCCACGTGCATCGGCCCGGTGGGGTTGGCCGACACGAATTCCACCAGGATCCGTTCCGGCCTGCCCGCGCCGCCGCAGCCATAGGCCTCGCCCGCCGCCAACACCCCCGCCAGCGCCCGCGTCAGCCACTCGTCAGCCAGGAACAGGTTCACGAACCCGGGGCCCGCCACCTCGAAGCGCTCCAAGCTCGCCCCCAGGCGCTCGCCCAGCGCCGCCCCCACGCGCTCGGCCACCTCCCGTGGGGCAACGCCCAGCCCCGGCGCCAGCAGCAGCGCCGCGTTGGTCGAGTAGTCCCCAAACTGCGCCTTGCGCGGACGCTCCAGCGTGATCGAGTCCGGCGCCGGCGCACCCGCCGGCGCCAGCGCGCCGGCCACCTCCAGCACCGTCCAGCGCAGACGCTCCAGCGGCGTCAACGAGCCATCCTGGGCCTGCCGGGCGTCGTGCTGGGCGTGGTCGTTCGGTGGATCGGTCATCGGTCCGTACTCCGCGGTTGCGATACTAGCTACGTGAACGACCAAGACTCAGGCGCCGAGCGCCACATAAACATCCACCTGTCCCCCGAGATCATGGGGGGCGTATACGCCAACTTCGCCAACGTCAGCCATTCCGACTACGAGTTCACCGTCACCTTTGCGCGGGTCGACCACGAGGTCGAGTCCGAAGAGGTTCCGGGCGTGGTCGTGTCCCGCGTGAACCTCTCCCCGCGCTTCATGCGCGAGCTGATCGACGCCATGGAGGACAACTACTCCAAGTGGCTCACACGCGAGGGCATCAAGAACCTGCCCGAGTACGGCGGCTCCGAGGCCGGCTCCGACGCAGGCTGATCGCCTGCCGCGCCGACCGGCGCCGCAGGACGCGAGGAAGGCAGCGCGATGACCGAGCGCTTGCAGCGCGAGAGCGCCGTGGAACGTCCGCCGTCACCCGGTGTTCCTACCGTGCACACATGAAGGTCGCCGTCATCTCCGACATCCACGCCAACCGCCACGCCTTCGAAGCCACGCTCGACGCGGTGGCCTCCAGCGAGGCCTCCGAGCTGTGGTGCCTCGGCGACCTCGTCGGCTACGGCGCCGAGCCCGACGCCTGCGTGGAACTGGCCCGCCGGCACGCCGCCGTGTGCCTGGCCGGCAACCACGACATGGCCGTCACCGGCGAGATCGCCCTGGATGAGTTCTCCCGCGGCGCCTCCATCACCGCGGAGTGGACACGCGAAGTGATCACGCCCGAGAACCTCGAGTTCCTGCGCACGCTCAGCCCCCAGGGCGAGCAGCGGTCGGTCGGCCTGTTCCACGCCAGCCCACGCGATCCCGTGTGGGAGTACGTGCTGTCCTCGCTGCTTGCCGAGCTGTGCCTCGACGAGCAGCGCCAGCGCATCTGCCTGATCGGCCACTCCCACGTGGCGCTGTCGTTCGAGCGCCACGAAGGCAGCCTGGCCACCGGCCAGCCGCGCCGCGAGGGCGCCCAACTCGACGTCCGAGAGGGCGAATGGCTGCTCAACCCCGGCAGCGTCGGGCAGCCCCGCGACGGCGACCCCAGAGCCGCCTGGCTGCTGCTAGACCTGGACGACATGTCCGCCTCCTTCCGACGTTCGCCATACGATGTGGTCGGCGCCGCCGCCGCGATTCGCGCCGCTCGGCTCCCCGACTCGCTGGCAGAGCGTCTGCAGTACGGTCAATAACCATGAACCGTCAGGTATTTCGCGCAATTCTCGCTTCCCTGCTCGGCTTCGCCGCCGTGTTCCTGATCGCCTGCGGCAACTCCACCAAGGGCCTGATCCCGGCCAGCGCCGCCGGCCCGTTGCAGAGCGACTTCGAAACGGTGCAAAGCGCCGCCGAAAACGGCGACGGCAGCTGCGCCGCCACCGAAGCGGCGCTCAACAAGACTTCCGAAGACTTCACCGCGCTGCCGCCCAGCGTCGACGCCGGCCTGCGCAACAACCTCAACCAGGGCATCAACGCCCTGCGCACCCGTGCGCTCGCGCTCTGCGCACAGCCGCTGCCGCAGAGCAAGACCAGCGCCGAAACAACCACCCAGAGCACCACTCAGGCGACCACCACGCAGACAACCACCACACCCACCACCCCAACAACGCCAACCGAAACCACACCCACCACGCCCACCGAAGCGCCCCCAACCGAAGCCCCGCACGGCGGCACCCCCGCGCCCGGCGCCGGCGAAACCCCCGCTCCGGGCGCCGGAGCTGGCGGCGGCACCGGCGCCGGCGAAGGCGCCAAAGAAGGCGCCGCCAATGGCGAAGGCGGCCCAGGCGGCCAGGAAGCCGGCAAATGAGCGACCACACGCCGCCCAGCGTGGAGATCGCCGGGCGCTACCGGCTGGAGGGCCGCCTCGGCTTCGGCGGCATGTCCACCGTGCACCTCGCCATGGACCTCCGCCTGGAGCGCCAGGTGGCCGTCAAGCTGCTGGCCGAGCACCTCGCCGACGATCCCACGTTCGTGTCGCGCTTCCAGCGCGAGGCGCAAGCCGCCGCGCGGCTGGTGCACCCCAACATCGTGCAGGTGTTCGACTCCGGTCGCGATCAACGCACCGGGCAGTACTTCATCGTGATGGAGTACATCGAAGGCTCCTCCTGCGCCGAGATCCTGCGCGATCAGGGCTGGATGGAGGTCGACGATGCGCTCGCCATCATCGAACAGGCCTGCGACGGCCTGGACTACGCGCACCGCCACGGCGTGGTCCACCGCGACGTCAAGCCCGGCAACCTGCTGCGCGCCCGCGAAGGCGAGGTCAAGCTGGCCGACTTCGGCATCGCCAAGGCCACCGAGCAGTCCTCCATCACCCAGGTCGGCTCCGTGCTCGGCACCGCCGCCTATCTCGCGCCCGAGCAGGCGCGCGGCGAGGAGGCCGGCCCCAGCGCCGACCTGTACGCGCTCGGCGTTGTCACCTACCAGCTGATCTCCGGGCGCCTGCCCTATGAGGCCACCTCGCTGACCGAGCTGGCACTCAAGCAGCAGAACGAGCAGCCGTCCACGCTCGACACCATCGTGGCCGCCGTCAGCCCCGAGCTCGCCGACGCCGTCGCCATCGCGCTCGCGCTGGACCCCCGCGAACGCTACGTAACCGCCCGCGACATGCGCCGCGGGCTGGCCAGCGGCGCCAAGGGCGTCGCGCCCAAGCCACAGCGCTCCCCCACCGCCCGCGTCGCTCCCCCCACCCAGGCCACCACCGTGCTCGCCACCGGACCGCGCTCCACGCCGCCCGCGCGCGCCGTGGAGGTCCGCCGACCGCGCCCCGGGCCCGCGCGCGGCGTGGTGCTCCCCGCAAGCGCGCCAACGCGCCCGCCCGCCGCAGCCACCGGCAGACGCCGGCTGCTCGTGGCGCTCGTGGCGCTGCTGGCGCTCGCGCTGGCCATCGTGGTGGTGGTCGTGCTCACCGCGCCGTCATCCACCAAAGTGGTGCTGCGCAACGTGGTCTACAACGACGTCCAGCACACCACCTCCGCGCTCAAACAGCTCGTCTCCGAAAACACGCAGTAGGAACCCCTTTCAACACACCCGCGCCGGCTCGCGCCGCGCATTACGCCATCCTGAGTGCGAATGCACGTGCTCGCCGCCCTGCTCAACGTCGAAGCGCTCGTGCAGAGCTCCGGCTACCCGCTGCTGTTCCTGATCGTCATGAGCGAGTCCGGCGGACTGCCCGTGCCCGGCGAGACCGGCCTGATCGCCGCCGCCGTGCTCGCCAGCCAGGGCAAGCTGACCATCGAGCTGGTCATCCCCATCGCCGCCGCCGGCGCCATCGTGGGCGACAACATCGGCTACATGATCGGGCGCAAGGGCGGGCGCTGGCTGTTGCAGCGACCCGGACGCTTTCACTACCAGCGCACGCAGGTGCTGCTCACCGGCGAGCCGTTCTTCCAGCGCCACGGCCCCAAGGCCGTGTTCTTCGGGCGCTTCGTGCTCGGCCTGCGCATCTGGGCCTCGTGGCTGGCCGGCGCCACGCGCATGCGCTGGAGCTCGTTCGTGTTCTGGAACGCGCTCGGCGGCTGTGTGTGGGCCACCGGCATCGGCCTCATCGCCTACTACCTGGGGCGCTCCGCCGGCAGCGTGGTGGAGGCCTTCGGGCTCTACGGGCTGGCTGCGCTGGCGCTGGCCGTGGTCAGCTTCCTGATCGCCCACCGGCGCAACCAGCGCCGCCGCCGGCCGCCGCCGGACTGACCGACCTGAGGGCCGGCGCCGCAGCTCAGCAGCTGGCGCAGGGAGCGATCCGCTCCCACATGTCCGCCAGCACGTCCAGCTCGCTCTCCGAGAAGCGCGACAGGAAGTGCTCCCGCACCGACGCCAGATGGGTCACGCGCGCAGCCTCCACCCGTTCTCGCCCAACCGGCGTCAAACACGCGTAGGAGCCGCGTGCGTCGTGATCGCACGAGCAGCGCTCCAGCAGCCCGTCGCGCTCCAGACGATCCACCAGCCGCGTCAGGCCGCTGCGCGACAGCTGCGCCTGTTCGGCCAGGTCGCACATCCGCATCCGCCCGCCCGTCGCCTCCTGCAGACGGTTCAGCACCTCATACGAGGTCAACGGCAGGCCGTGCGCCTGTTCCAACTCCGTGTCCAGGCGCTTGGCCAGACACGCGTGCGCTCTCAGCAGACCGCGCCACGCGCGCAGCTCTCCAGCGGAGAGGGTCTCGTGCTCACACTGAGCAATCTTGACGGCGGTCACGGTTGACATGGAGGTCTGTACGCAACGAAACAAATAAAGATCGGCCGGCGCTCCGTGCCAGCCTCTTCCGAACATAGCAGCGTCGCCGCTCAGCGACTGAAACAGCGTTGTCAGCGACGGGTCGCCCGCCACGCCCACAGCATCATCAGCGGCTGCAACGGAAGCCGCCCATACAGGGCCGCACGCGGGATCTTGGGGAAGCTCTCAGGCGCCCGCGCCATGTGCCAGTTGGCTGGAAACACCGCCGCCAACAGCGCCACCAGACCCACGCCCGACAGCCTGCGGGTCTGCGGCAGCAGCACGCCCACGCCGCCCATCACCTCCGCCACGCCGCTGACCTGCACCAGCAGCTTCGCCTTGCCCTTCAGCTTCGGCGGCACGATCTGCTCGTACGGACCCGGCATCGCGAAGTGGTTGATCCCGCCGCCGATGAAGAACAGCGCCAGCGCCAGCCGCGAACGCCTGCCTCGCGTCTGCTCCTGCTCCAGCACCAGCTCCGGCCCCTGCACAAATGAAGACATCTAAAGCTCCTCGATCAGCGAGCGGCCCGTCATCTCGCGCGGTTGTTCCAGCCCCAGCAGCTGCAGAACCGTCGGCGCCACATCCGCCAGGATCCCGTCGCGGTCGCGCAGCGACAGCCCCGCGCACGTCACGATCAGCGGCACCGGGTTCATCGAGTGCGCCGTGTTGGGGCTGCCGTCCGCCTCCAGCATGTGATCCGCGTTGCCGTGATCGGCCGTCACCACGCACACGCCGCCGCGCTCGTGCACCGCCGCCACCACCTCGCCCAAGCACTCGTCCACCGTTTCCACCGCCGCCACCGCCGCCGGAATCACGCCCGTGTGTCCAACCATGTCCGCGTTGGCGAAGTTGATGATCCCAAAGCGCGGGCCATCCTCCAGCCATGCCCCCACAAACGCGCCCGCCGCCTCCCGCGCGCTCATCTGCGGCTTGAAGTCGTACGTGGGCACATCCCGCGCAGAGGCCACCATCTCGCGCCGCTCGCCCTCCAGCGGCGCCTCGTCGCCGCCGTTGAAGAAGTACGTCACGTGCGGGTACTTCTCCGTCTCCGCCACATGCAGCTGCGACGCGCCCGCCCGCGCCAGCACCACCGACAGCGTGCTCGCCGGGCGCTCCGGCGCAAACACCACCGGATACGGCCAGCCCTCCTCGTAGCGCGTCAGCGTCACGTAGCGGCCGATCGGCTCCGCGCCGCCGCGGCCCTCCCAGCCCGGCAGCTCCTCATCTGTTTCGCCAAAGCCCAGCTCCGCCAGCGCCCGCGTGATCTCGCGCATCCGATCCGGGCGGAAGTTGAACGCGATCACGCTGTCGCCCGGACGGATACAAGCCTCCTGACCCACCAGCGTCGGCTCGATGAACTCGTCCGTCTCGCCGCGCTCATACGCGTCCCTCACCGCCTGCTCGCCGCTGTCAGCGTGGTACGGCGCGCGCCCGTGCACCAGCATGTCGTACGCGCGCTGCGTGCGTTCCCAGCGCCGGTCGCGGTCCATCGCCCAGTAGCGGCCCACCACCGAGCCCACCCGCACGCCGTCCGTGCCGTCCAGCTCGCGCAGATACTCCACCCCCGCGTGCGGCAGCGTGTCACGGCCGTCCGTGAACGCGTGCACCACAACGTCCGCCGGCGGGTGGGGACTCAACTCCCGGCCCATCGCGATCAGCGCGCGCACGTGCTCGATCGACGAGTGCACACCGCCATCCGACACCAGGCCCATCAGGTGCACCCGCGGCGCGTTGGCGAACGCCGCCCTCAGCGTCTCGTTCTCAGCCAGCGAGCCGTCCTTGATCGCATCGTCGATGCGCACCAGATCCTGGCGCACCACCGCCCCCGCCCCCAGGTTCAGGTGGCCCACCTCGCTGTTTCCCATCTGGCCTTCCGGCAGCCCCACCGCGCGACCCCACGTGGTCAGCGTCGTGTGCGGGTAGCTGCTCCACAGTTCGTCGAATATCGGCGTGTCCGCCAGCGAGATCGCGTTGCCCGGACCCGCCGGCGCAAGGCCCCAGCCGTCCAGCACGATCAAACACGCGCACGGAGCCGGCAGCCCCTCAGCCCCAGCCGGCAAACCCATCAGGCCGCTTGCGAGCCGGCCGCCGCCGACACGATCGCCGCAAAGGACTGCGCCTCGAGCGAAGCTCCGCCCACCAGCGCGCCGTCCACATCCGCCAGGCGCAGCAGCTCCGCCGCGTTATCCGGCTTGACCGAGCCGCCATACAGGATGCGCACATCCTGCGCCGCCTGTCTGTCGCGGTCGGCCACCAGCGCGCGCACGAACGCAATCGCCTCCTGCGCCTGCTCCGGCGTGGCCACCCTGCCCGTGCCGATCGCCCAGATCGGCTCGTAAGCGATCACCACCTCGGCCAGGCGCTCCGGAGGCACGCCCGCCAGGTCGTCCCTGATCTGCTGGCGCAGCTTGCGGTCGGTGTCTTCGTTGTCGCGCTCCTCCTCCGTCTCACCCACGCACAGGATCGGCACGAGGCCCGCCTCCAGCGCCGCCGGCACCTTCAGCGCCAGCGCCCTGTCCGTCTCGCCAAACAGCGCCCTGCGCTCGGAGTGCCCCAGCACCACACCGCGCACGTCCAGCTCGTTCAGCATCGCCGCCGAGATCTCACCCGTGAAAGCGCCCTCAAGCTCCTGGTGCATGTTCTGCGCATACACCTCCACCCGCGAGCCGCGCGCGCTGTCCACCATCGCGCGCAGGTCCGTGAAAGGCACGCAGATCGCCACGTCCACCCCGTCCACCGCCGACACTCGCGGCAGCAGCGCCTGGATGTACTCCTCCGCCTGCTCCTCCGTCTTGTACATCTTCCAGTTGCCCGCAATCAGCGGGATGCGGCCCGCAGCGCTGGCCATCAGGAAACCACTCCCGCGCCTTCAAGCGCCTGCACGCCCGGCAGCGTCTTGCCCTCCACCAGCTCCAGCGTCGCGCCGCCGCCCGTCGACAGGTGGTCCACCGTGTGCTCCAGCCCGAACTGCGCCAGCGCCGCCGCCGAGTCCCCGCCGCCCACAACCGTCATGCCCTTCGCCGCCGCCACCGCTTCCGCAACCGCCCGCGTTCCCGCCGCAAACGGCTCCAGCTCGAAAGCGCCCATCGGGCCGTTCCAGAACACCGTGCCCGCGCTCTTGATCACCTCCGCATAACGCTCCGCCGTCTTCGGGCCGATGTCCAAGCCCATCCAGCCCTCCGGCACCTCCACCCCGTCCAGCACGCGGTGGGTGGCGTCCGCCGCCAGGCGATCACCGATCACCAGGTCGTGCGGCACCAGCAGCCGTGCCCGGCCCGGCTGAGGCTCGTGCGTGTCGCTCGCTCGCAACAGCGCGCTGCGCGCGTGCCCCACGTCCTCGTCATCGCACAGCGACTTGCCCACCGTGTGCCCCTGCGCGCACAGGAACGGGAAGCACATCGCGCCGCCGATCATCACAACGTCGGCCACCTCCAGGAAGCGCTCGATCACCGCGATCTTGTCCGCCACCTTGGCGCCGCCCACGATCGCCACCAGCGGGTGGTCCGGGTGATCCAGGATGCCCGTCAGCGTCTTCACCTCGCGTTCCAAAAGCCGTCCCGCCGCGCTCGGCAGCAGCTGCGCCACACCCACGTTGCTCGCGTGCGCGCGGTGCGCCACGCCGAACGCGTCGTCCACGTACACATCGGCCAGCGCCGCCAGCGCCCGTGCGAACTCCGGGTCGTTGCTCGTCTCCCCCGGCTCGAAGCGCACGTTCTCAAGCACCAGGATGTCGCCTTCGCCCAGCTCGTCCGCCAGCGCCGTCACCTCATCGCCCACAACCGCCGGCGCCAGCGTCACGTTCGCGCCCGTCAGCTCGCGCAGGCGATCCGCCACCGGCGCCATCGACAGCCCCGGCACCGGCTTGCCCTTGGGGCGGCCCAGGTGCGAGACCAGGATCAGCCGCGCGCCGCCCGCACGCAGCTCTTCGATCGTCGCCAGCGCCGCCGCAATGCGCGTGTCGTCGCTCACAAGCGGCACGCCGCCCGCCAGCGGATCGCCCTCCGTGCCCGTTTCCAACGGCACGTTGAAGTCGACCCGCACCAGCACCCGCTTGCCCTGCACGTCCAGCTCGTCAATGCTCCTCATGCTCACAGGACCCTCTGCACCAGATCCACCAGACGGTTGGAGTAGCCCCACTCGTTGTCGTACCAGGCCACCACCTTCAGCATCGTGCCGTCGATCATCGCCGTCAGTTTCGAGTCCACGATCGACGAGAACGGCGAGGTCACGATGTCGGTGGACACGATCGGGTCCTCCGTGTACTGCATGATGCCCTCAAGCGGCCCGCTCTCCGCGGCCGCTTTCAGCGCCGCGTTGATCTCCTCCACCGTCGTCTCACGGCCGCACTCGATCGTCAGGTCCACCACCGAGCCGGTCGGCACCGGCGCACGCACCGCAAAGCCGTGCAGCTTGCCCAGCAGCTCCGGAATCACCAGCCCGATCGCCTTCGCCGCGCCCGTCGACGCCGGGATCAGGTTGATCGCCGCCGCCCGTGCCCTGCGCAGATCTTTGTGCGGCAGATCCTGCAGGCGCTGGTCGGCCGTGTAAGCGTGGATCGTGGTCATCAGGCCGTGTTTGATGCCCACCGTGTCGTTCAGCACCTTGGCCACCGGCGCCAGACAGTTGGTCGTGCACGAAGCGTTGGAGATCACGTCGTGCTTGTCGCGGTCGTACACCTCGTCGAAGTTCACGCCCAGCACCACCGTCGCGTCCGGGTTCGTGGCCGGCGCCGAGATGATCACCTTCTTCGCCCCCTGCGCCAGGTGCTTGGCCGCGCTGTCGCGGTCCGTGAACAGGCCCGTCGACTCGATCACCACGTCCACCCCAAGCTCGCCCCACGGCAACGCCGCCGGGTCGCGCTCGGCCAGCACCTTCAGCTGTTTGCCGTCGACCTCGATCGCCGACTCGCCGTTGGCCGCCACCGCGCCCGGGAACGGACCCAGGATCGAGTCGTACTTGAGCAGGTGCGCCAGCGTCGTGGAGTCGGTCAGATCGTTGACCGCCACCCACTCGATCTCGTGTCCGTGAGTCTGTTCCAGCGCCTTTGCTGCACGGAATACGTTCCGGCCGATCCGGCCGAATCCGTTGATTCCAACGCGTACGGGCATTCATTGCCTCCTGAAGCGAAAATGAACGATGCCGGGTCTCAGGAGCGCCTACTCCGTCGCCCGGCGTGCCCGGGGAGGCTATCAGCGCACCGCCCGATGGGTCAGGTGTCCATCCACTGATACCCGCCTCGGATATCTACTGAACGCACCGCCGCGCCGCTGCTTGCGCAGCCTCGCTCACACGCTCGGGTGGTGCTTTTCGATGTCGCGGTGCGCCACCGCCACCGCCAGGTCCTCGTGCTCGCGGTAGCGCTCCGCCAGATGCTCCGCGATCGCCACCGAACGGTGCCGGCCGCCCGTGCAGCCGATCGCGATCACCAGGTGCGCCTTGCCCTCCGCCACATACTGCGGCAGCAGGAAGTCCAGCAGCGAGTTCAGCTTCAGATACAGCTGCTCCAGGCGCCCGTCGCGGGCGATGTACTCCACGATCCGCTGGTCCTTGCCCGTCAGCTCGCGCAGCTCCGGCTCGTAGTACGGGTTGGCCAGGAAGCGCACGTCGAACGCCAGATCCTCCTCGCGCGGCGGGCCGTGCTTGAAGCCGAAGCTCATGAACGTCACCGACAGCCTGCCGATCGCGTTGCGCGGCAACAGCTCCTCGGCGATCCGTTCGCGCAGCGTGCCCGCCGACATGCCCGTCGTGTCGATCACCAGGTCCGCCCGGCCGCGCAACGGCTCCAGCAGCGCGCGCTCCGCCGCCACGCCCGCCGCCACGCTGCCCTCCGGCGCCAGCGGATGGCGCCTGCGCGTCTCCTTGTAGCGCGTCACCAGCGTCTGCTCCGCCGCCTCCAGGAACAGCACGTGGTGGCGCAGGCCCAGCGCGTCCATGTCGTCCACCACCGCCCGCAGCGCCTCGAAGTACACACCGCCGCGCACGTCCGACACCACCGCCGCCCGTTCCACGCTTCGAGCCCTTGTGCACGAACAGTTCCACCAGCGAGCGGATCAACTCCGGCGGCAGGTTGTCCACGCAGAAGTAGCCCGCGTCCTCGAACACGTTCATCGCCGTCGACTTGCCCGCCCCCGAGAAGCCCGTGATCACCACCAGGTCCTGCAGGCGCGAGTCCACCGCCGGCTTGCCGGACTTCCCCGACTTCTCCTCGGAGCTCGCACGCGGACGCAGGGGCCTGATCACCGCCATCTACACACCATTGTGCCGCGATTCGCCGCACAACCGTGAAGTTCCTGTTTTGCAGGCATATCCCCGAGCTGGCTCAACCAGCGCGATGCAGGAACGTATACAGCTCCCGTCCCAGCTTGGCCGGCACCCCCGGCACCGCCTGCAGATCCTCGCTGGAGGCCGCCACCACCGCCTCCGGCGAACCGAAGTGCGCCATCAGCGCGCGCTTGCGCGCCGGGCCCACGCCCGGCAGCTCGTCCAGCAGCGAGCTGGTCATGGCCTTGTCGCGACGGCTGCGGTGATGGGTGATGGCAAAGCGGTGGGCCTCGTCGCGCACCCGCTGCAGCAGCTGCAGCTCAGGCGTCGAGTGATCCAGCACCAGCGGCACGTTGGTGCCTGGGCGGAACACCTCCTCGATCCGCTTGGCCAGCGACACCACCGCCACGCCGCGTTCGCGAAAGCCGCGCAACGGCCCCAGGCCTGCCGCCAGCTGCCCCTTGCCGCCGTCGATCACCACCACGTTGGGCAGCGACGCAAAGCTCTGGTCATACGCAGGATCGTGCGGCGAGATGTCCGCCTGGCGCTCCCACTGCGCGTAGCGGCGCTCCAGCACCTCCGCCATCGACGCGTAATCGTCCGGGCCGTCGGTCACCGTTTTGATCGTGAAGCGGCGGTAGTCCGCCTTCTTCGGCGCGCCGCCCTCGAACACCACCATCGAGGCCACCGTGTGCGTGCCGCCCAGGTTGGAGATGTCGAAGCACTCGATCCGGATCGGCGGCGCGTCCAGCTCCAGCGCCCGCTGCAAGCCCTCCAGCGCCTCCACCCGCCCCTGGCGGCGGCGCTCGGAGCGCAGCCGCTCCTGATCCAGCGCCAGGTGCGCGTTGCGCTGCGCCAGCTCCAGGATCCTGCGCTTCTCCCCGCGCTCCGCCGCCCGCAGCTCCACCGCGCCGCCGCGCCGGCTGGACAGCGCCTGCTGCAGCGCCTCGCGGCCGCTCAGCTCGCCCTGCACCACCAGCAGCGGCGGAATCGACATGTGCCCGCCGTAGTACTGCAGCATGAACTCCTCCGCCACCTCCGCCAGCTCGCGCTCGGTCTCGTTGGCCAGGTAGAACGACTGGCGGTCCGACAGCACCCCGTCGCGCACCTGCAGCACCTGCGCGTTGGCCTCGCGGCCGTCCACCGCCACCGCCACCGCGTCGAAGCTGCCCATCGACTCGCTCGTCACCCGCCGGCGCTCCAGCAGCGAGCGCACCGCCTGCAGGCGGTTGCGCTCCAGCGTCGCCTGCTCGAACTCCTCCTCCTCCGCCGCCGCCCGCATCCGTGCCTCCAGATCGCGCTCGATCGCCGAGAAGCGCCCCGACAGGAAGTCGATCACGCCGTCGATCGACTTGCGGTAGTCCTCCTTCGACACGTAGCCCACGCACGGCGCCTCGCAGCGCTTGATGTAGTAGTCCAGGCACGGGCTGCCGCTACGCCGACCCGGCTCCGCGCCGGTGCACGAGCGGAACATGAACACCTTGGCCAGCACCTCCAGCGTCGCCCGCACTCGCTTGGCGTTGGAGTACGGGCCGAAGTAGGCCCTGGATGGGCGATGGCGCTCGCGCGTGAAGTACACCCGCGGGAAGTCCTCGTCCAGCGAGATCGCAATGAACGGGTAGGACTTGTCGTCGCGCAGGCGGATGTTGAAGCGCGGGCGGTACTGCTTGATGAAGCTCTGCTCCGCCAGCAGCGCCTCCGCCTCTGAGGCCACCACCACGCACTCGATGTGCTCCACCGCCGCCACCATGTCCGCGTGGCCAGGGCTGGACGGCACGTTGGCCTTGGCGAAGTGCGACGCCACCCGCTTGCGCACCGACTTGGCCTTGCCCACGTAGATCACGCGACCCTTGCCGTCACGGAACAGGTACACCCCCGGCTGATCCGGCAGCGCACGGCGTTGCTCGGCCAGGCTCAGCCCGTCCCGCTCGCTGTCCGTCGTCAGTTCCCCGCTGGCCGGCATCGCACCGAGGATAGGCCGCCGCCCGCGGCGAGTCGCGAGGCCAGAGCGCTAATAGCCGCCGTAGGAGCGCCAGCGCCGCCACACGTCCATGAACGCGTAGACCGTCACCGCCACCAGCGCCCACCAGCCCAGCTCGCCGAAGCCCGTTTCCCACATGCGCCCGCGCGCCGCGTACTCGAACACCGCCAGCGCCACACCGCCGTAGAACAGGCCGCGGTGACGGTCGCCCAGGCCGTGCAGCCCCACGCGGTATTCGCGATACCCGCGCAGCCCCAGCAGGCCGATGCCCGCGCCGAACGCCACCCACAGCGCCGCTTCGAACGCGTTCGTCGCGCGCCCGCCGCCCGGGATGAAGTACACCGCCGCCGCGATCGCCAGCAGGATCGCGATGTTGCGGGTCGTTTTCAGCTGGTCGCTCATGGGCACAGCCTAGCCAGACACGCGCGGCACGTCACTGATAGGTGAAGCTTTCGCCCGTCCGCAGCTTGGTGTTCTTGATCTTCTGCACGCTGGCCGACACCGCCACCACCACCGGCTTGGTCGATCGCTTCACCGACGGAGGAGAGGTGGCAAGACAACTGGTGCTCGAGCTGCAGTCGACGGCGGAGGCGGGCGTCTTGCCGAACAGGAAGCTGGTGCCGGCCCCCAGCGCAAAGCCCGAACCGGTGATCGATACCTGCGTGCCGCCCGCGGGCGGCCCTGCGGCGGGCGCAACCTCCGTGATCCTCAGCCCCTTGTATCCGAACCCGGACCTCGCCGTCGGTTCGCTCGTGCCGCCGGCGGTGACCGTCACCTCTGCGGGGCCGACCGTGCCCACCGGCGTCACCGCCATGATCGACGTCGCCGAGTCGACCGTGAAGCTCTGCGCTTCACGCGTGCCGAAGCGCACCGCCGTCGCACCGGTGAACCCAACGCCGGTGATGGTGACCGCCGTGCCGCCGGCCGAGTCCCCGGTCGATGGCTTGACGCGGGTCACCGTGGGAGCGGTGTAGGTGAAGCGGTCGGCCGGGCCGATGGCCGATTCGCCCCGCGGCGTCGTGACCACGATGTCCACCGTTCCGGTCCCCGGCGGAGAGACGGCCGCGATCGTGCGCAGCGACTTCACGGTGAAGCTCTCCGCCGGCGTGGCGCCGAAGCGCACCGACGTCGCGCCGCTGAGATCGCTGCCGGCGATCGTGACGTATGTGCCTCCAAGCTGCGAGCCACCGCTTTCAGATGCCGCGAAAGCTTGCGAGCGCCGCTCGCTGACCGCTGCCTTCAGCGCCTGCGCACCCGCTTCGCCGCCGCTCAGGCCCGTGACGACCGGCGTCAGCGGACCGTAGGCGAAGCTGTCATCCGCGCCAGCATTGACCGCGATCGCCGATACGCCCGTGAGTCCTTCAACCGCCGCCGGCGTGCGACTGCACGATTCTCCTTCCTGGCCAGCCGCTTCCCTGCAGAATTCCGGTCCATAGGTGCCGGTCCCGAGGCTGCCGTACTCGTTGTAGCCCCACGCCTCCACCGTGCCGTCGCCCAGCAGCGCGAGGTCGTGTTCAAATCCGGCCGAGATGCCGGTCACGTCCGTCAACCCGCTGACAGAAACCGGCGCCGTGCTGCAGGGCAGGCTGGGCGCCGCCAGCGAGCAGCGTTCGGGGCCAGTGCTCGTGCCGACGCCGAGCTGACCGTAGCTGTTGTCCCCCCAATCGTCGACCGTGCCGTCAGCGAGCAGCGCGACACTGTCGTTTGACCCGGCCGCAACCGCGGTGACGTCGGTGAGTCCCATGACGGGCACCGGGACATACGCGTCTTGCTGGCTGCCGTCACCGATCTCGCCCGTGTTGTTGGATCCCCACGCCATCACAGTGCCGTCGCTCAGCAGCGCGAGGCTGTGCGCTCGACCGGACGCGATCGCCGTCACATGCGAGAGCCCGCTGGCGGGTGTGGGCGTGAGGTTGCAGCGCGAGGCGCCATCGCCGCACGGCTCAACGCCGGCATCGCCGTTGCCGAGATCGCCGAATTCGTTCAGCCCCCAGCCCAGCACCGTGCCATTTTCGAGCAGCGCGAAGCTCGTGTCTGCGCCGGCCGCCACGGCCACCACGCCGGTCAGCCCCGGCACAGCGATCGGGCTCGTGCTGCAGCTGTGAACGGGGTCCACGTAACCGGGCGTTTCGCACATCTCAGGCCCTGCAGTCGTTCCCTGGCCGAGCTGGCCGTAGAAGTTGTTGCCCCACGCCATAACGGTCCCGTTTTCGAGCAGCGCGAGGCTATGGCTGCCGCCGGCCGCGACCTGCCTCACACCGCTCAAGCCGGGCACCACCACAGGGTTCGTGCTGCACGGTTCGTACTTCTTCCAAATCGCTTCTTCACATACTTCCGGCCCAGCGCTCGATGCCACACCAAGCTGACCGTCGCTGTTGAGACCCCACGCCATCACCGACCCACCTTCGCTCACGGCCAGCGTGTGGGCGTAGCCGGCGCTTACCGAGGTGACATTGCTCAAATCGTTGACAGCCATCGGGGTGAACACCCACGGCGCTTCACCGAACGGACCCGCCACCTTCGTGGTGCCGATCCCGAGCTGGCCGTTGCCGTCCTCTCCCCACGCCATCGCCCCGCTGGACGCGGCCGAAGCCGAAGAGCAAGGGGCGCACGCCAACAGGGCGAGCGCCGCGATTAGCCCTGCAGCGGAGCGCAGCGAGATCCTGGGCCAGCTTGCTCGCGGTATCACCTCCCACCCTTTTCGACGCGGAAGCGATCTTCCTGCTTTAGGGGAGATCCTCCGATCAAGGACGAGGACAGCCGTCTCAACACTTGAGTCAAGCTCTCAGCCACGCGCAGACCTCGCCCACTCGCGGGCGACTGAACTCTGCGCATGCTCGAAGGCCGGCTCAAGCCGCTCAAGCTGCTGGACGCCGAGACCGATAGTCCGCGCGACCTCCCGCCACCGCCCGGTCGCGGCCGAAACCTCTGCCACGATCGTTCGAGCTTGGACCGCGGAGATCCTGAACAGGCCGGCCACGTCCAGCGCCGTTGCGAGGCTCGCTTCCGTGTTGTTCTCATCGATCGCAGTCACCAGTTGCCTGGCTGTCCCTTCCGGGTTGGGATTCAGATCGAACGCCGGCGAGAGCGACCAGCCCGCAGTGCTCTTACGCAAGAACCCGTGGTTGCGCAGGTGATCGTCGGTGTTGGAGATCAAGACCGTGAACACGATCCGTCGCCACAGCTCTCGCAGGTCAGCTTCAACGTCGGGAGAGCACTCTTCGATCACCTCTGCTATTTCCAGATAGCTCGCATGCTCGCCGTCTTTAGCCTGCAGCATCGTCATCGCGCTCACGTATCCGATGCGTCCTTTGGCATCACGGTCGAAGCGACGTAGCACCAGCACTGGCCGCCCGTCCACAAGGTGCAGCTGATGCTCGGGCACGGTCATGCCTGCTGCCTTTGCAAGTGCTAGCGCGATGGCCTCCCAGCGAATCACGTCCCACTCATCCACCCTGGGGGAAGGGAACTTGGCGATCGCGAGACGCCCCTGGGAATCGAGCACATGCGCCTTCGGCCTTGCGCCTCCAAGCGAGCTGCCGCCGTGGAGGAGTAGGCGGAGATCCTCGCCCATCGGCTCGTCGCGTTCGAGCGCTTCGGCCGCATTGAGCAGCCGCGAGAGGCCGATCAGGTGAGGCACCCCCTCTTCGTCGAGCGCCAAGTACTGCTCGCTACCGTGGCCGCGAAACCGCAGCGTGCCCTGACGCAGGTCGTCGCGAGCGCCGAGTAGGAAATCGACCTCCGCAAGGGTGCGCTGCTGAGTATTTGCTTCACGCGCCCGCAACTGCTCGGCACGTCGCACGAGACGCCGTCCCCATCCGTCCGGGGCGCAATCGGCCATCGCCCCAAACAACGGCTGTTTGAGCGGGGTCTGATGCTGACCGCCCCGCAGAGGCAGCCCCGGGTCGATCTCATAGGCATCCTCCCTTTGCAGGTAGTCCTCCAGGTAACTGAAGCTCGCCGATTCGCTCTGCCCGTGGCGATGCGTCCACAGCCGGCCCACTGGGACGTCTCGTCCCTCGATCTGCAGATCCACCTCGATCGGCTGTTCAACCATCATCCGTCAGCCGCCTTGGGCGCACACGCCGCGGGAGCTCCTGACCGGAACGCAGACGTCCTATGTCACTCGCCAGCGGGTCCAGCGCTTCAGCCAGGAGATCTTGGATGCCCAGCGCCCTCAGGATTCTCAGGAGGTTCTCCACGCCGACACCGCCGTCGGCCGCCTCAAGGCGCCGCACCACCCCTCGCGAAACGTCGGCGCGCTCGGCCAGCTGAGCCTGGGTCAGGCCCCGCAGCTTTCGCCATGTGACGAGACTGTCTGCAAGGTTCCGTTGCGCCCGGCGAACCGGTAGCGGAGTTGCTCTAGATGACGATTTATGCTCCATATACGATGCACTATAGAGATTACTGCACCGTATATCGACCTTTATATTCAGTAACTCAAGGTGCTTGTGCGAGACGCCGCCAGCACCGGGCCAACCTGCCCGCGCTCAATCGATCAACGTCTCCAGCCGCGCATACGCCTCATCCACCGCCCGCTTGGCCGCCGTGTGTCGCGCTTCGGACTTGGCCGCCTCGTAGCGCGTGGCCCACGCCGCCGGGTCGGCCAGCTCGGCTTCGAGCTCGCTCAACGCGCTCTCGGCCGTCTCGATCGCCTTTTCCGCCTTCTGCGTCTCGCTCATCCGGTTCTTGGACGGCCCCTTGGGCTTGGCCTTGGCGGCGGACTTCTTCGAGGCGGTGGCTGTGGCGCCCGCAGCGCTCGTCGGACCCGAGCCGTTGGCGCTCGACGCCGGCTCGCCGGCTCGCGGAGTCTCCGCACCGAGCGCCACCGGGCGCCCCAAGCCGAGTGCGCGCCGCTCGTCGCGGATGCGCACATACTCCGGCCAGCCGCCCTCGTAGCTGTGCAGCGAGCGGTCCTCCACCGCGATCGTGCGCGTGCCCACCGCGTCCAGCAGCGCGCGGTCGTGGGAGACCAGGATCAACGCGCCGGTGAACCCGCGCAGCGCATCCTCCAGCGCCTCGCGGCTCTCGATGTCCAGGTGGTTGGTGGGCTCGTCCAGGATCAGCACGTTGGCGCCGGACTGCACCAGCACGGCCAGCGACAGCCGCCGGCGCTCCCCGCCGGAGAGCCCCGCAAGCGGCTTCTCGGCGTCCTCGCCGGAGAACAGGAAGCGCCCCAAAAGCGCCCGCGCCTTGCCCGGGCTGAGGTTGGTGGCGCGCTGGGCGGCGTCCACCACGCTCTGCTCCGGCGGGCCGCCCGCACCCAGCTCGTCCGCGTGCTGGGAGAGATAGCCCACCTTCACGTTGTGCCCGGTGCTGAGCCGGCCGTGGGCCAGCTCGCGACGGCCGGCCAGCGTCTCGATCAGCGTGGTCTTGCCGGTGCCGTTGGGCCCCACCAGCGACACGTGCTCGCCGCGTTCCAGCCACAGCTCGGCGTGTTCCAGCAGCACCAGGTGCTGATCGCCGATCTCCACACGACCGTCCAGCAGCTCGAAGATCACCCTGCCCGAGCGCTCCGGCGCGGCGAAGGAGAACTCCAGGCCCTTGCCGTCCTTCGGGTCGCGCTCGATCCGCTCGATCTTGTCCAGTTTCTTGACGCGCGACTGCGCCTGTTTGGCCTTGCTGGCCTTGTAGCGGAAGCGCTCGATGAAGCGCTCCATGCGCTCGATCTCCGCCTGCTGCTTGTCGATCGCCTTGCCCAGCGCCATCTCGCGCGCCGCCTGTTCGCGGCGCCACTGGTGCCAGGTGCCGGGGAAGAAGCGCGAGCGTCCGGCCTCCAGCTCGAGCACAGCGGTGCCCACCGCCTCCAGGAACCAGCGGTCGTGCGCCACCAGCACGATCGCCGAGTCGAGGTCCACCAGCGTCTGCTCCAGCCACTCCAGCGACTCGATGTCCAGATGGTTGGTGGGCTCGTCCAGCAGCAGCACGTCGGCGCCGGTTGCCAGCGCCCGCGCCAGCGACGCGCGCGTCAGCTGCCCGCCGGAGAACGTGTCCAGCGGGCGATCCAGGTCCGCTTCGCGGAAGCCCAGCCCATGCGCCATGGCGGTGGCGCGATTGCGCCACAGATAGCCGCCGCGCGCCTCCAGCCGCGCCTGCGCGCCGGCGTAGCGCGTCAGCATCGCCTCATCGGCCTCGCCCGCCGTCATCTTGGCCTCCAGGTCGCTCAGCTGCGCCTCGATCTGCAGCTCCTCCGAGCAGCCCGACAGCAGGTACTCGCGCAGTGGCATGCCGCGCTCACGCGGCGGGCGCTGGTCGTGCAGCGCGATCCGCACGCCCTTGGCCACGCTCAACTCGCCGCGGTCGATCGACGTCTCCCCCGCCAGCATCCGCAGCAGCGTGGTCTTGCCCGCGCCGTTGCGCCCCGCGATCGTCATCCGTTCGCGGCGCTCCAGTTTGAACGACACGCCGCGCAGCAGCGGCTGCCCGGCCATGTCCTTGTTGAGATCGGATGCGATCAACAGAGCCATCGGCTGCTGATGGTAGGGACCTATTCCCGCGCCGCCTCAGATAAGATCCGCGGCGACCGATGCGCCACCGCCTCTTCGCCAAGTTTCTGGGACTCACCGTGATGCTCTCGCTCGTGCTCGCGCCGAGCGCCAGCGCGTACAACGATGGGCGCGGCTTCTACGGCCCCACCAACGACAAGGTGGTCACCAACGCGGGCTTCATCCTGATCATCTTCTTCCCCGTGTTCGTGTTCGTCATGAGCATGCTCCAGAAACGTCTGGACAAGCGCAAAGAAGCACGCAAAGCCGCGCACAAGGCGATCGCACACGACGCCCGCTGGCACGGCGGCTGGTAGCCAGCGACCCGCTGGCCTCCCGAAATGAGCGCTGAGCCGGACGCCGTCCGCTACGAGCGCCGTGGCGCCGCAGCGCTGATCACGATCGACCGCCCCCACCGCCGCAACGCCGTCGACGGACCCACGGCCGCCGCTCTGCACGAGGCCTACCTGCGCTTCGAGTCCGACGATCAGGCGCGCGTGATGGTGCTGTGCGGCGCGGGCGGTGTGTCCTTCTGCGCCGGCGCCGACCTGAAGGCCACCGACACGATGGCGCCGCGGCTGATGAGCGCGGAGGGGCCGATGGGCTTCACCCGCCTGACGCCGTCCAAGCCCACCATCGCCGCCATCTCCGGGTTCGCGCTGGCCGGCGGGCTGGAGCTGGCGCTGTGGTGCGATCTGCGCATCGCCACCGAAGGCTCCGTGTTGGGCTACCCCGAGCGTCGTTGGGGCGTGCCGTTGATCGACGGCGGCACCCAGCGCCTACCACGCGTGGTCGGCCTCGGGCGAGCGCTCGACCTGATCCTGACCGGACGCATGATCGACGCGCAGGAGGCGCTGGCGATGGGCCTGTTGACCGAGGTGGTGGCGCCCGGCGAGCACCTCACGCGCGCACTGGAGCTAGCTGAGGGCCTGTCCCGTTTCCCCCAGCGCACGATGCTCGCCGACCGCCGCGCCGCCATCGAGGGGTTGGGGATGACGCTCGCCGACGGGCTCGCGCTGGAGGCCCAGGCTGGGCCGGAGGTGTTCGAGGACGGCGCGCGCGGCGCCGCCCGCTTCGCCGCCGGTGAGGGACGCGGCGGGGCCGGCGCGGGGGCGTAGCGCGTTACAGGCTGCCGCGGGGCACGATCCAGCGGGTTGGCTGGCCGGTGATCGCGGCGATGCGATCGAAGTCCTCGTCGTAGTGGAGCAGCTCCACGCCGGCCGACTCCGCTGCCGCCGCGATCAGCAGGTCCGCGTGTCCGACGCTGCGCTGGTGGGCGCCTCCCTGGTGGGCAAGTTCGCGGTAGACGTCGATCGCGCGCGACCACTCGCGCGCGGCGATCGGAAACTGCGGGAGCTCGCCCATCTCCAATCTGCGCTCGTCGAACTCGTGGCCGTTACGAGCGCTCTGCAACAGCTCCAGCGTGACTATGGGGCAAGTGCCGATTTCCCCGCTGACCGCCTTCTGGTCGAACGGCCCGCGCAGCTCGGCCACGCGACGCGACAAATGCCATGCGGTCGTGTCAGCTAGTTGCCGCATCATCTTGTGCGAGCCGTCCCCACGGCTTGGTTTCAACGCGCGAGCGGCGCATCTCCTTGATGCCCTCCAACGTGAGTCCCTCCAGGTCCCATTCACCAAGTCGTTTCAAGCGCTCGCGACGAACCACGTCGCGCAGCGCGTCGTGCACCGTGTCGGTGGTGTTGCGCGTATGCAGCACCTCCCGCGCGTTCGCGACCAGCTCCGAGTCCAAGTTGATTGTCGTTCGTCTCACCGTCATACACCCTCCCATACGCATAAATCCAGATCAATAGCCATACGCGAATTGTATCGTTGTGTGCACAGAGTTGTCACAGTTCGGGCACACTTGTGCGCGATAGGCACGCCGGCCCGATTACAGAGGCCCACAACAACCAAAACGCCTGTCACGAGCCCCCGCCGCAGGGTATGCTCGCTAAGCAATGGCCTACTTCGTCACAGGTGCAACCGGCTTCATCGGCAGTCGTCTGGTGGAGCGTCTGCTGGACAAGCGCCAGGGCAAGATCTACGTGCTCGTGCGAGAGAGCTCCAAGGCGCGACTGGACGATCTGATCGAGCGCTGGAGCGTCGCCGTGGGCGCCTCCGCCACCGAGCGCATCGAGCCAGTCATCGGCGATCTGCGCCGGCCGCTGCTGGGCCTGGAGAAGGAGCAGGTGGCCGAGCTGCGCGGCAAGATCAACCACTTCTTCCACCTGGCCGCCGTGTATGACATGACCGCGCCGGCCGAGCGCAACACCGCGGTCAACGTCGGCGGCACCACCCACGCTGTGGAACTGGCGCGCGCGGTGGATGCCAAGCACCTGCACCACGTCTCCTCGATCGCCGTGGCCGGCACCTACAAGGGCGTGTTCGGCGAGGACATGTTCGACGAGGGCCAGAAGCTGCCGTCTCCCTATCACCGCACCAAGTTCGAGTCAGAGCGGATCGTGCGCGAACAGCCCAACGTGCCGTGGCGGGTGTACCGCCCGGGGATCGTGGTCGGCGACTCACAGACCGGCGAAATGGAAAAGGTCGACGGCCCCTACTACTTCTTCAAGGCGATCCAGCGCATGCGCCACCTGCTGCCCGAGTGGGTGCCGCTGGTGGGCCTGAACCTCGGCTACACCAACGTGGTGCCCGTCGACTGGGTGGTGGGCGCGCTGGAGCACATCGCCCACGAGCCCGGCCTGGACGGTCGCGCGTTCCATCTCACCGACCCGCGCCCGCAGCGCGTTGACGAACTGATCAACGAGCTTGCCGCCGCCGCGCACGCGCCCCGCTTTGCGGTGTCGGTGGACAAACGCCTGATCGACCCGCTGCCCAAGTGGCCGCTGGCGCTGGCGCTGGCGCTGCCGCCGTGGCGGCAGATGCGCAACCTGGCGCTGCGCCAGCTGGGCATCCCCGAGGAGGTCGTCGGGCACATGGAGTTGGTGCCGCGCTTCGCCACCGAGCAGACCGGCAAGGCGCTGGCCGGATCGCCACTTGAGCAGCCACCGCCGCTTGAAGACTACGTGGCCAAGCTGTGGGACTACTGGGAGCGGGAGATGGATCCCGACCTGCGCAGGGGTCGCACGCTCAAGGAGGCGCTGAACGGCCGCCACGTGATGATCACCGGAGCCTCCTCCGGAATCGGGCGCTCGACCGCGCTGAAGGTGGCAGCCGCCGGCGGCGTGCCGCTGCTGGTGGCGCGCAACGTGGAGAAGCTCGAGGAGGCCCGCGCCGAGATCGTTGCCGCCGGCGGCACCGCGTACGTGTACGCGGCAGACATTTCAGACATGGAGTCGATCGAACGGCTGCTGGAGCGGGTGCTGGCCGACCACCGCAACATCGACATGCTGGTCAACAACGCCGGGCGCTCGATCCGGCGCTCGATCGCGCTCAGCTACGACCGCTTCCACGACTTCGAACGCACGATCCAGCTCAACTACTTCGGCGCCGTCAAGCTGATCATCGGCCTGCTGCCGCACATGCGCGAGCGCGGCTCCGGGCACATCGTCAACGTGTCTTCGATCGGCGTGCAGACCAACCCGCCGCGCTTTGCCGCCTACGTGGCCTCCAAGGCCGCGCTGGACGCGTTCGCGCGCGTGGTCGCCTCCGAGGTGGTGGGCGACGGCGTCACGTTCACCACCATCCACATGCCGCTGGTGCGCACCCCCATGATCGCGCCCACCAAGATGTATGACGCGTTCCCGGCCATCAGCCCGGAGGAGGCCGCCGACATGATCTGCGAGGCGATGCGCAGCCGCCCCAAGGAGATGGGCACGCGCATCGGCAAGTTCGGCGAAGTGGCCTACTCGCTGTCGCCCAACATGGTCGACCGGCTGCTGCACCTGGCCTACCGCGTGTTCCCCGACTCGGCCGCCGCCAAAGGCCAGAGCGACGTGGAGGAGCGCGTGTCGTTCGAGCAGATCGCCATGGCCACGCTCACGCGGGGCGTGCACTGGTAGGCGCGCTTCGTCTCAGGGCGCAGCCTTGAGATGATCAACCTGTGAGCGAGACGGGCCCGGCCATCGAGGTGAGCGCATTGTGCAAGCGCTACGGCGACTACGAGGCGGTGCGCGGCATCGACATCACCGTGCAGCGCGGCGAGGTGTTCGGTCTGCTCGGCCCCAACGGCGCCGGCAAGACCACCACGGTGGAGATCCTCGAGGGCTACCGCAGCCGCACCAGCGGCGAGGTCTCCGTGCTCGGCCACGACCCGGCCGGGCGCTCGATCGAGCTGCGCCGGCGGATCGGCATCGTGCTGCAGTCCGGCGGCATCTACAGCCACATCACGCCGCGTGAGGCGCTGCGCCACTGGGCCAGCTTCTACCCGCACCCGCGCTCCGTCGAGGAGGTGCTCGATCTCGCCGGCCTCACCGACAAGGCGGACGTGCGCAGCCGCAAGCTCTCCGGCGGACAGCTGCGGCGCCTTGACTTCGCGCTGGCGCTGGTGGGCGACCCCGAGCTGATCTTCCTGGACGAGCCCACCACCGGCTTCGATCCCGAGGCGCGGCGCGCCGCCTGGGAGACGGTGCGCTCGCTGCGCGACCTCGGCAAGACGATCCTGCTGACCACGCACTACCTGGAGGAGGCCCAAGCGCTGGCCGACCGCGTGGCGATCGTCAAGGACGGGCGCATCCTGGCGATCGGGCCGCCGCGGGAGCTCGGCGTGGGCGCCGCTCACTACCGGGTCGCCTATCGTGACGCGGGCGGCGAGCTGGTCGAGCGCGAGACCGAGGACCCCACCACGCTGCTGCACGAGCTCACCGGCGAAGCGCTGGCGCGCGGCGAGCAGCTGCAGGAGCTGTCGGTGGCGCGACCGTCACTGGAGGACGTGTATCTGGAGCTGACCGCCGATGCCTGACCAGACGATCGGAATGGTCGAGGGGCCCGTCTCGCCGGCCTTCGGCCGGCTGCGACACCCTCTTGTTTTGAGCTGGCGCCAGTACCGCCTGGAGCGCCGCCTGTTCTGGCGCAACCCCAGCGCCGCGTTCTTCAACTTCGTGCTGCCGCTGCTGTTCCTGGCCGCCGGCGGGGCGATCCTCAGCGGCAACCAGTCAGACCTCAACAAGCTGGTGCCGTCGATCGCCGGCATGAGCGTGATGTCCACCACATTCACCGCGCTGGCCTACAACATCGTGTTCCTGCGCGAGCGCGGCGTGCTCAAGCGGATCCGTGGCACGCCGCTGCCCACGCTGTCCTACTTCGGCGGCGTGGCCGCCAACGCGGTCACCAACACAGCGCTTCAGATTGGCATCGTGGTGGTGTGCGGGCGCGTGTTCTTCGGCATCGGCTGGCCCTCGCAGTGGGGCGAGCTGATCGTGTTCGTGATCGTCGGCGTGTTCGCCCTGGCCGCGCTCGGCGTGGCTTTCGCGCACGCCATTCCCAACTTCGAGTCCACCGCCGCCTATGTAAACGCCATCTTCCTGCCGGTGGTGTTCGTGTCCTTCTACGTGTTCGACTCCGCCGGCGCGCCCGAATTCCTGCGCACGATCGCCGACGCGCTGCCGCTGAAGCCGCTGATCGACGGCCTGTCCGGCGCGATGGTCACCGGCAAGGGCCTGGGCAGCCAAGTGGATGCGCTTGTGGTGATCGCGCTGTGGGGCCTGTTCGGGCTGTATTTCGCCGTGCGCGGCTTCTCCTGGGAGGGGCGGCGCGGATGAGCACCGATGAGGGGAGCACGCGATGAAGCAACTGGCCGACGACGTCCACCAGCTGCGCGGCTGGCCGCCCAACGGCATCAACGTGTACCTGGTGGGGGATGTGCTGATCGACGCCGCCACCAGGCAGGGTGAGAAGCGGATCATGCGCCAGATCGCCGGACGCAAGCTGAGCGCGCACGCGCTAACCCACGCCCACCCCGACCACCAGGGCGCAAGCCACGCCATCTGCGAAGCGCTCGAGATCCCACTGTGGTGCGGACAGGGCGACGTGCCCGCCATGGAGACGCCAGGCGGCGTGTACAACTCGCAGGCGCCCAGCTGGCTCAACACGCTGCAGCGCCGTTACTGGACCGGCCCACCCCACCCGGTGGCACGCGCGCTGGTGGAGGGCGATGAGGTGGCCGGCTTCACCGTGCTCGAGAGCCCCGGACATTCGCGCGGCCAGGTGGCCTACTGGCGCGAGTCGGACCGCGTGCTGATCCTGGGCGACGTGCTCAACAACATGCACGTGCTGACTGGGATTCCCGGCCTGCACGAGCCACCTACCATGTTCACGCCCGACCCCGCGCGCAACCGCCAGTCGGCGCGACGGCTGGCCGAGCTGCGCCCGCAGCTGACCCTCTTCGGCCATGGCGCGCCGCTGCGCGACCCCGGCAAGCTGGCCGACTTCGTGGCCCGCCTGCCGCAGTGAACGGGCGATGAGCGACAGCATCTTCCTCGCCGACGGCGAGCAGTTCGTCCCGACCGAGCACGCGCGCGGACCGTGGGATCCGAATGCGCTGCACGGTGGCGCGCCCGCCGCGCTGATCACCTCGGCCTTCGAGCGCGTTCAGCCCGGTGCCGAGCTGGTGATCGCGAGGCTGGGCTTCGAGCTGCTGCGCCCAGTGCCCTCCGCCCCGCTTCAACTCTCCACCGAGATCGTGCGCCCCGGACGACGCGTGCAGGAGCTGTCCGCCGAGTTGCGCAGCGGCGAGCAGCTGATCTGCCGCGCCAGCGCGCTGCGAGTGCAGGCCGTGCCCGATGGGTTGCCGTCCGAGAGTGAGCCGCCGCAGGAAGAGCCGATGCCCGGCCCAGAGGAGGGCAAGCCGGTGCTGTTCGCGCTGGACGACCCCGATCGTTTGAGCTTTGCGGCCAGCGCCATGGAGATGCGCTGGCTGAACGACCCGTGGAAGCTCGGCCCCGGAAAAGTGTGGATGCGCATGCGCCATCCGCTGGTGCCCGCAGAGGAGCTCACGCCGCTGGCGCGGCTGGCGGCCACAGCGGACTTCGGCAACGGCGTCAGCGCAGCCCTGCCGTTCGACCGCTTCCTGTTCATCAACGCCGACCTCACCATCCACCTGCAGCGCCCGCCGCAGGGCGAGTGGATCGGCCTGGACGCGCGCACGCTGCTGCATACCGGCGGCAGCGGCCTGTCCGAGAGCGTGCTGCACGACGTCCACGGGCCGGTCGGACGGGCTTTCCAGACACTCGTGGTTCAGCCGCGCTGAGCGAGCAGTAACGAGCCTCCTGCGCCGCCGGCCCTGCCCGCGCAATTTTGGTTTCCCAAATAATAATTGTTTGTGCAATTACATGCTAGGGTGAGAGTGGTTCAAGTCCCCCCACTCGGGTAGCAGCTAAGTACGGGCTATCCCTCAACAACGAAAGGAGATCCGATGTCAACTATCGAGTCTTCCGCCGTCTCAACTTCGCTCCCCACCGGCACCTGGAACGTCGATCCGGTGCATTCGAGCGTCGAGTTCCACGTCAAACACCTCGGCATCGCCACCGTGAAGGGCAAGTTCAAGGAGTTCGAGGGCACGCTTGAGGTCACCCCCGAGGGCGCCACCGGCCAAGGCAGCGTGAAGGTTTCAAGCGTCGACACAGGCGAGCCCCAGCGCGACGGCCACCTCCTGTCGGCCGACTTCTTCGACGCCGAGAACATCCCCGAGATCACGTTCAAGTCGACCTCCATCACCGCTGCCGGCGACGATGAGTTCGACATCACGGGCGACTTCTCGATTCACGGGCACACCCACCCGCTGACGCTGAAGGCCACACTCTAGGGCACCGAGACCGACCCGCAGGGCAACGACCGCGTGGGCCTGTCCGCCACCGCGCAGATCAACCGCTCGGACTACGACATGAAGTTCAACATGGCGCTCGGCTCCGGCAACGTGGTGGTCAGCGACAAGGTCAAGATCCTGCTCGAGATCTCAGCCGTCAAGGCCGCCTAGCGAAGGCAGCTCCGCCTCGGTGGCGTCGTCAACGCAAGACGACGTCGCCGAGCAGGTGGGGGTGGGGCGGTGGCAGCGTCCAGGTCGCTTTCGGGGTGCGGTTTGATTGCCGAGTGGATCGAAACGCGGTACAAGCGGCGCGGTCACGTAAGCTTCGATGTCGCGATGACCGTGCAAACCAGCGGAATCCGGCAGCCGAGCATCTGGGCGAGCGTCGTCAGCGACCACGCGCTGGTTTTGCGTGACTGGTTGCTTGGTTTCGGCTTCACCGAGGATCTGATGATCCCGGGGGAGGAGGATGGGCTAGTCCATCACTGCCAATTGGATTGGCCTGAGGGTGGTCGCGTGTTGCTGTCCAGCACGGGCGAGCGCAGCACGCCCTGTCGGGCAGGGACCAGCTCGCTGCACGTCGTCACCTCTGATCCTGACGCTGTAATGGAGCGAGCGCTCAAGATCGGCGCCACCATCGTGCACCCACTTGTGGATCAAACCGACTATCCATCGCGCGATTTCACGGTGGCAGACTCCGACGGAAACCACTGGACTTTCGCGACGTTCGCCGGGTAACGAACGGATTTGGTCAGCGCGTGCCAGTACAGCGCAGGTCGGCGTCGCGCGGGCCGATCCGGTACTGCGCGAGGTTCGGCGCCACGCCGGTGAAGCCACCGCTCGTGCAGTTCTGCCGCGCCTGCGTGAGTGTTGCGTCGGTTCCGGCCACCCAATCGGGCAGCTGGCCCTTGAAGGACGTCGGCGTTGTCTGCGCCGTCAGCCCCGTGATCTCCTTCCACTGGGCGCTGGTGGAATAGATCCCGATCGGTCCGGTCGCGCCGGCGTTGTTCAGGCCGGCGATGAAGCCCTGCAGCGCGGCGATGTTGAGCTGGTAGCTCCCGGCCCAGCTCGCCATCAGCTCGACGTCCAGCCACCATGGCACGGTCTTCGCGTCGGCGACGAGCTGCCGCTCACCGTGATGACCAGCACCGCAATGACGACGAAGGCGAGCGCCACCACCGGCACCCATCGCGCTCGGTACCCGGAACGGCTCCAGGGGGATCTCATGCAGCGGGCCACCCACTCAGCAATCGGCGTCCTCAGCGCAAGACGACGTCGCCAAGCGCCTCGTCGATGGCCGCCAGCGTGTCCTCGCCGAGCACCACACCTGAGGCGGCAGCGTTGGCGTGAACCTGCTCGGGCCGGCTGGCGCCGATGATGGCCGAGGCCACGTTCGGCTGGCGCAGTACCCACGCCAGCGCCATCTGCACCATCGTCAGACCAGCCTCCTGCGCGACCGGCGCAAGCCGCTGGACAGCCTCCAGTACCGGCGGCTGGACCAGCTGGTGGATGAAGTCGCTCATCGTGTCGCTGGCCGCCCTGGAGTCCGACGGCGGCGGCTCGCCCGGGCGGTACTTGCCGGTCAGCACGCCCTGTGCCAGCGGCGACCACACGATCTGGGAGATGCCCTCCCGTTCGCACAGCGGGATCACCTCCGCCTCCGGCCCGCGCCACAGCATCGAGTACTGCGGCTGGCTCGAGACCCAGCGCTCCACGCCGGGCAGCGCCAGGGACTCGTCGATCTTCTCGGCCGGCCACTCGCTGAAGCCGATGTGGCGGGCCTTGCCGGCGCGCACCACTTCGCTCAGCGCCTGCATGGTCTCCTCCAGCGGCGTGTGGCTGTCGTATCTGTGGCATTGGTACAGGTCGACGTAGTCGGTGCGCAGCCGCTTCAGCGACGCGTCGATCTGCTTGTGGATCTGGGCCGCCGACAGGCCACGATCTGTGTCTGACATCGGGAAGAACACCTTGGTGGCCAGTACGTAGGAGGAGCGCTCGCGCCCGGCCAGCGCCTCTCCCAGGAAGGTCTCCGAGGCGCCGCGCCCATACACGTTGGCGGTGTCGATGAAGTTGATGCCCGCCTCGAACGCCGCCTCCACGCACGCCTTGGCCTGTTCGGCGGCCACGCCGCCGGAGTAGGTCAGCCATGAGCCGAGGCTGATCTCGGAAACTTCGATGCCGCTTGAGCCCAGCTTTCTGAAGTTCATGCGTTGCACACTACCCTGGAGGGAGATGATTCAAATCGATCCCTCTCTACGCATCGGCTCGGTCGAGCTGGCCGTCAGCGACCTGCAGCGAAGCGCCGACTTCTACGAGCGCGTGCTGGGACTGCCGCTGATCGAGCGCGACCAGCGCACCGCCAGGCTCGGCACCGACCCCGCGCATCCCGCGCTCGTGCTCAGCGCGCTGGACTCCCCCGCTCCGATCCCGCCGCGCGCCAGCGGCCTCTACCACGTGGCCTGGCTTCACCCCTCGCGCGCCGCGCTGGCCGACACCGTCCGCCGGATCGTGGGCGCGCGCTGGCGCTTCGATGGCGCCTCCGACCACGGTGTCTCCGAGGCGCTCTACCTCAGCGACCCCGATGGCCTGGGCATCGAGATCTACGTGGACCGCCCGCGCGAGCAGTGGCAGCGTCCGGCAGACGGGCACGGGGTGACCATGTACACGGCGCCGCTGGACGTGGATGACCTGCTGGCACAGGGCGGCGAGCAGCCGACCGTGGCGATGACGCCGGGCACGGGGATCGGCCACGTGCACCTGAAGGTGGCCGACGTGCCGCGCGCCAACGCCTTCTACCGCGACGCGCTCGGCTTCGAGGAGCAGGCCACGCTCCCCTCAGCCGCGTTCGTGTCGGCCGGCGGCTACCACCACCACCTGGGGCTGAACTCGTGGGAGAGCCGCGGCGGAGCGCCAGCGCCCGACAGCGCTCCCGGCCTGCGGCGCGTGCAGTTTCAGCTGAGCGGCGCGGATGCGGTGGACGCGGTCGAGCGCAACCTCGCCGACTCCGGCCTGGCGCCAGGCGCCAAGCGCGCGCAGGACGGAGCCCTCTCGCTGAGCGACCCCGACGCTCAGCTGTTGAGGTTCGACGCTGAATAGCCGGCGCGGCACCTATGGGGCGAGGCGGAACGGCGGGTAGCGATCGGTGACCAGCACATGTGCATACGCGATCACCCGGTTGGTCCAGCGGCCGACGCCCACCAGGAAGTCGAACATCCCGCGCGGGAAGCGACCGGTGAACAGGATCGCGAACCAAGCGGCGATCACCACGAAGAATGCGGCGATGTAGAGGAAGAACAGCACCACGTAGTGCGGTATGGCCAGCAGCCACTTGACCAGCGGCAGCCAGCGGTTGAGGTCGTTGCGCGCGTCCGGATAGGGAAACTCGAGATGCACCGCCTGATGCTCGTCCGTGGAGGGGTAGCGGTCGTCCATCAGTGCCAGGTACACGCCCACCCGGGAGGAGAAGCGCATCAGCTCGAGGTTCCAGTCGAACCACCAGCGCGGGTACTTCTGGCGGAACAGGATCAACAGCAGCGTGGGTAGTACGACCAGGCCGACAGCCCCGGCAGTCCCAGTGGTTCTACCGCCACCGTAGACGTAGACGCCGCCCTCGAGCAGGGCGAGCACGATCGAGATCGGGATGACCATGAACAGGCGAAAGAAAGTGCTCAGACGGTTGAGCGGCCGGTCGGGGTAGTCGACTGAATACTGGACGGGATACGGGGCGTCGGGGTCCATGAGATGCCTTCCTGTTGAGGTGTACGGCGTACACTCGTCCCCCGACTATAGGTGTACGCTGTACACTTGTCAAGGCCGATGACAAAACAGGAGATCGCCACCACCCGCAAACCGCTCAGCAGAGCTCGTGTGCTGCAGGCTGCCGTCGCGCTCGCCGATCAGGCCGGGCTCGAGGCGTTCAGCATGCGTGGGCTGGCACAGGAGCTCGGCGTGGTGCCGATGGCGCTGTACAAGCACGTGGCCAACAAGGAGGAGCTCCTCGATGGCATGGTCGACATCGTCTTCAGCGAGATCGAGCTGCCTGCCGAGGAGCTCGATTGGAGATCGGCCATGCGGCGCCGGGCGGTCTCGACGCGCGAGGCGCTCAAGCGCCACAGCTGGGCGATAGGGATGATGGAGTCGCGGCATCCGGGGCCGGCGAATCTGCGAAACCACGACGCGGTGATGGGCTGTCTGCGGCGCGCGGGCTTCTCATTCGCAATGGCGATCCATGCCTATTCTGTCCAGGACGCCTATGTCTACGGATTCGCGCTGCAGGAAAGGGATACCGGTTTCGATACCGCTGACAGTGCCGGAGAAGCGGCGCAGAGGAGAGCGGCGACGATCGGCGCGCTCGAGGACTACCCGTACCTGGCCGAGATCGCCGCAAAGCTCCCCGAGTCCGGGTACGACAACGCCGTCGAGTTCGCGTGGGGGCTCGACCTGATCCTCGACGGCCTCGACCCGCTGCGCCGCGGAGACTGAAGCGCCGCGCCATGCGTTCTCACCGCCGCCGCCCCATCCCAAAGCTCTGCATCGGCGGCGCCGCCGAGCGCATGCTGGCGCCGACCTCGGCGCCCTCCATGTCCTCTTCGCCGGGCAGCGAACCCGGCAGCCGGTGCACGCGCGCGCTCTGCATGTCCGTGACGGCGTCGGTCAGGAAGCGCTCCAGTGGCGCGAGCTCGCGCACGATCACGTTGACCACCGGGCGGATCTCCTCAACGTCCTCCCCTGTGCTCCTGCGCGCGCTCCACAGACTCACCACCGACCCCTCCTGTGAGCGCTCAAGGCGCCCGCGGGCGAGCAGCAGCGGCTCGGCGCGCGCCAGCTGGCGGTGGGCCTCGTAGACCGCCTTGGGCACGATCAGGTTGATCGTGCCGTACTCGTCCTCGAACAGCAGGAACATGGTCCCGCCGGCGGTGCCCGGGCGCTGCCTGGCGATCACCAGCCCCGCCACCGCCACCTCCCCCACCGGCATCCGCGCCAGCTGGGCGCTGGTGGCCAGATGGGGCACGCTCAGGCGCTCACGCAGGATCGCGATGGCATGCTCTCCGATGCTCACCCCGCTGGTTGAGTAGTCGGCGATCAGCCGCTGCCAGCGCCCGAGCTTGCGCAGCGATGGCGTCTGGCCCTGCTCCAGCGGCAGGGCCAGCTGCATCCCCTCCCCCTCCGGCTCGCCCTGGCTGGCGCCCACGGCGTGAGCCGGCGCGGTGAGCCCCAGCTGCCACAGCGCCGTGCGCCGGTCGAGCCCATCCATCAGCGAGTCGCACGCGCCCGACCATGCCAGCTGTTCGAGCGTCTCGCGGCGTGCCCCCACGCGCGCCGCCAGGTCGGTGAGGCTCGAGAACGGTCCGCCCCGCCGGCGCTCGGCCACCAGCCACTGCACCTCCACGCTGGATACGTCCTTGATGTAGCCGAGGCCGAGGCGCACGCCGCCGTGCTCGACGGAGCACTGCGCCTGTGATGCGTTGACGTCCAGCCCCAGCATCGCGATGCCGCGGTTTTCGGCCTCGTGCACGAGGCTGTCGGGGGCGTAGAAGCCCATCGGCTGCTCGTTCAGCAGCGCGCACAGGAACTCCGGGCCGTAGTGCACCCGCAACCACGTCGACTGGTAGGCAAGCAGGCCGAAGGCCGCGCTGTGGGACTTGGGGAAGCCGAAGCCGGCGAAGCCCTCCACCATCCTCCACACCCGTTCCGCCGTGGAACGGTCGGGCGGCGGGACGCCGTTCGGGTCGCGGTGTTGCAGGGCGCCCTGGATGAAGCGCTCGCGGTGGCGCTCGATCATCTCGCTGGAGCGCTTGCGGCTCATCGCCCTACGCAGCCCGTCCGCTTCGCCGGGGCTGAAGCCGGCGAACGCTTCCGCCACCTGCATCACCTGGTCCTGGAAGATGATCGTGCCCAGCGTCTCGCGCAGCACCGGCTCGAGCGTGGGGTGCTCGTAGGGGATCGGATAGGCGGGGTTTTCGCGCAGGCGCTGGCGGCGTTCGATGTAGGGGTTGATCGCCCCGCCCTGGATCGGGCCGGGCCGCACGATCGCCACCTGGATCGTCAGATCCTCCAGGTTCCTCGGGCGCGTGCGCAGCAGCGACTGCATCTGGGCGCGGCTCTCGATCTGAAAGACGCCCACCGTGTCGGCCGCGCGGATCGCCTTGAAGGTCTCAGGATCGTCGAACGGTATGCGCGAGAGGTCGATGCGCCGATCGTGCACGCGCGCGATCTCCTCCACGCAGCGCTCCACCGCCGAGAGCATCCCCAGGCCCAGCAGGTCGATCTTCAAAAAGCCGGCGTCCGCGCAGGAGTCCTTGTCCCACTGCACCATCTGCCTGCCCTCCATCGCCGCCGGCACCACCGGGCAGCAATCGATCAGCGGCCTGGTGGCAATGATCATCCCGCCGGAGTGCTGGGAGAGATGGCGCGGCAACCCCTGGGCCTGCTCCACCAGGCGCCCCAACCACTGCCAGCGCGTCAGCGGGCCGACCGGGTCGTTCGCCGATCGATCGGCGCCGGGCCCAAGCGATTCTGGACGCACACCTGACAGCGCGGTGGCGATGTCGTGCTCGGAGCTCTGTCCGTACCGGTCCGCGCCGCGTGCCACACGCTCGATCTCGCCCGCCGGCAGGCCCAGGACCTTGCCCAGCTCGCGGATCGCCCCGCGCGCGCGGAAGGTGGGGAAGGCCGCCACCAGCGCCGCGCGATCGTTTCCGTAGCGCTCGTGCACGCGCGGGATCAGCAGCGCGCGGATGTCGCGCGGGAAGTCCAGGTCGATGTCCGGCAGCCCGCTCAGGTCCTCGTGCAGGAAGCGCCCCAGCGCGAGCTTGCCGGCGATCGGGTCGATGTGCGAGAGACCGGTCAGGTAGCAGACCAGCGAGGACACCGAGGAGCCCCTCCCGCGCCCGGGCGCCAGCAGCGCGCGCACCGAGTCCGGGCCGCGCACCTCCACCGCAACCTCGCGCGCCAGTTCCAGCATGTCGTGGTGCAGCAGGAAGAAACCGGCCAGCCCCAGCTGGTCGATCACGCGCAGCTCGCGCTCCAGGCGCGCCTGGGCCTCCTGCGCGTTGACGCGCGCCTCGCGCGGGGCCGACGGGCCATAGCGCTCGTGCAGCCGTGTGGCGCACAGCTCGGCCAGACGGCGGATGGCGCCCTGCTCCTCGGCCCCCGGATAGCGATAGCCGAGATCCCTGGTCAGGTCGAACGTCAGCCGCTCGGCCAGCAGCAGCGTCTCTCCCAGCGCATCCGGATGATCGGCGAAGCGGCTGGCCATCGCCCGTGGCGTGCTCATCACGTGGCTGTGGTTGCCTCGCCTGAGCGGCTCGCAGGCATCGAGCGTGGCGTGGTGGCGCAGCGCCACGAACGCGTCCTGCAGCTCGGCACGGACGCGCGCGTGGGCGTGCACGTCGCCACTGGCCACGCACCTGACCCCCAGGCGGCGCGCCATCGCGGCAAACGCGCGGTTACGAGCGCGGTCGTCACGGGCGTACGGGCGCTGCAGCTCCACGTACAGGTTCTCCGGGCCGAAAGCGTCCAGCAGGCGCCTGGCCGTCTGCTCACCTCCGGGCTCACCGAGAATCGAGTGCTGCGCGCAGCCGGTCAGGCACACCAGGCCCTCCGCGTGTTCTGCCACCTCCGCCACTCTCACACACGGCTCTGTGCGCTCACGTCTGGCCGAACCCTCGCGGGTACGGGCGTGCGCAAGCGTGATTATCCGGCAGAGGTTGCTCCACCCCTGCTCGTTGCGCACCAGCAGCGTTATGTGGCTGCTTGCCCGCCCAAAATCGCCAAAATCTGGCCTAACCTCACCCTCTAGTTGAGCCTTAGATTGGCCCTCATTCATCGGTTCGAGGTCGATCTCGGCCCCGTGGATCGCCCGGATTCCGTGCTCGAGCACACCCTGTGCAAACTCCATCGAGCCCGACACCGAGTTGTGGTCGGTGAGCGCCAGCGCCGTATGTCCCAGCTCTCCCGCCCGCTGTGCCAGCTCCTGCGGCAGCGACACACCGTCCAGAAACGAGTACGCCGAGTGGCAGTGCAGCTCCACGTATGGTGACGAAGCGCTCACGGTCATCTCAGGCTCATTGGACGAACCAGGAGCCCGGCACAAAGATCGTGGAAGACGATCACGTTGCGCCCGCACTCGCCGACCAGCTCCCAGTAGCGCCGGCGCAGCGGTTCGGCCGTCCACCAGCGGTCCTCCACCAGCCACGACTCGCGCAGCGACTCGATCGTTTCCCCGTTCACCTGCGCCGGGAAGCCGTCGTGCCAGCGCACGCGGGCGGGCCTCGGCGGATTCAGAGCTTGGGTCATCTCAAAACCCGCTCGTCACTCGGGAACCGGCGCCAGTACCACTCGCCGCTCGGGCACGCGCGAGTCCGGGTCCACGCACACGGCCCGCAGCGCCGCGTCCTTGCCCGCCACCGCACGCATCTGCGCGATCGCTTCGCGCAGCCGCGCGGCGCGGGTGGCGCGCTGGGCACGCTCTCCGTCCAGCAGCTCACCCTGCTCGCTGGCCGGTGGGCCGAAGCGCTCGATCGCCAGCCCCAGCGTGGCGGCCGGCGCGGGCAGCAGCGGCAGGCGCACCGACAGCGCCAGCCAGATCCGCTCTGGGTCGCTCAGCGCCTGGCGGAAGACCACGCGCTCCTGCCAGCCCCCGCCCGCCAGCAGCTGGGCCGACAGCGTGGCCGCGCGCAGCGTTCGCCCCCTGCGCTCAGGCTTGGCCAGCAGGCGGCCGATCAGCACGCCCAGCACCCGCTTGAGCGCCTCGCCGGAGCTCGCATCGCCCACCTCCATCGACTCGCGCAGACGCTCCTCCGGGTGTCTGACGCGCAGCGGGCTGTCCTCGCCGCAGGCCAGCCTGTGGGCGAGCACGCCCGGGGCGCCGAAGCGGTCGGCCAGCGCCGAGCGCCCCAGCTTGACCAGCTCGCCCAGCGTGCGCACGCCCAGGCGCGAGAGCGGCTGCACGAGCGCGGCGGTCTGCTCGCGGAAGCCGAGCAGGGACACGGGGCGCGCGGCCAGCCAGCGGCGCGCCTCGCCGTCGCCGAGCGCCAGCGGGCGACGCGAGCGGACCGCCATGGCGGCCGCCAGCGCGCAGAAGCGCGTCGGGCCGGCTCCGATGCGCGCCGGACGGGAGAGCGCGCTGCGCGCGGCCGCGATCGTGGCCGCCTGCGTGCCGTGCAATCCGCGCAGCGGGTCGGCCTCGAAGTAGGCCAGCCCCGGGCCGGCCGGCTCGACCGCTGCGCCGATCGATTCCAGCGCGCAGATCGCCTGCTCCCACGCCTGCTCCACCTCCACCGGGTCGCCCGGCACGAGCACCAGCTCGGGACAGCGCGCCAGCGCCTCGCCCAAACTCATCCCGCGGCTGACGCCGCACGCCTCAGCCGCCCCCGAGACCTCCCCCACGCGCTGCTCGGCGCCGGGCAGCGGCTCGATCGCCAGCGGGCGCCCGGCCAGCGCCCCCGATCCGCCGGCGGCGACCACGAGCTCGAAGCGGGGCAGATACACACAGACGACCATACGAACACATGTTCGCATATGGTCGTCGTGAGGTCAATCCATCGTCAGCGGGCCCTCTGCCGATCCGCTCAGGAACTGGCGCACGAACGGGTTCTCCGAGGAGAACATGCGCGCCGCGTCGCCCGCCTCCACGATCCGCCCGCGCCACAGCAGCGCGATGTATTCGCCGATCCTGCGCGCGGAGGCGATGTCGTGGGTGACCACGATGTAGGTGCCGCCGTGGAGCGCGTGCATCTCCTGGATCAGCTCGCACAGCAGCGCCGTGCGCACCGGATCAAGACCCGAGTCGGGCTCGTCGAAGATCACGATGTCCGGCTCCATCACCAGCGCCCGCGCGAACCCCGCGCGCTTGCGCATCCCTCCGGAGAGCTGCGAGGGCGCGTCCTGCATCGCGTCGGCCAGGCCCACGTCGGCCAGCCGCTGGGCCACACGCTCCTTGATCTTGGCCTCGGAGAAGTCCGTGTGCTGGCGCAGCGGGAAGGCAACGTTGTCGAACACGTTCATCGAGCCAAACAGCGCGCCGTCCTGGAACAGCACGCCGATTTTGCGCCTCAGGGTAAGCAGTTGGGGCATCGTCAGCTTCGGCACCGACTGGCCTTTGACGATGATGTCGCCCGAGTCGGGGAACATCAGCCCGATCATGTGCTTGATCAGCACGCTCTTGCCCGTGCCCGACGGGCCCAGCACGACCGTGATCGTGTCGTCTGGGAAGGCCACGTTCAGCCCGTTGAGCACCGGCACCCCGCCAAGTTTCTTGTGCACGTCGATGCAGCGGATCGACCAGTTGCCCGCGTCCGGGTCGCCCGACAGGTCGAGCTCGCTGGAGTGGTACTGAAAGTCCTGGGGGTCGTCGGGCATCATCATTTGCCGCCGTAGGTTACGTGCGCGAACTGGCTGCTGTGGCCGTTGAACGTGGTCGGGCCCTGCTGGGTGCAGGCGGGGGCGGGGACCTGGTTGGGTTTTTCGGCTTCGCCTTCCTTGGGCGCCGGGTTGGCGACTTTGAATTCGACCAGCTGCTTGATGATTTCTTCGCTGATGACTTCGTTGGCCGGCCCGCTGACCGACGGGGTCGAGTTGGAGCACGCGCTCGAGCTGAACACGGATAGCCCGCTGGCCAACGATTTGTAGGTTCCGGGCAGCGGGTAGGCGTTGGAGCGGTCGGTGCCGATGCGGCTGGCAAACGTCGAGAGGCTCTCCGGGCTGAGCACCGGCATCGCGGTCAGGAAGTGCTCCTTGTGACCTTCGCCTTCTTTGAAGTCGGAGTTGTGTTCGCTTCCCTGGGTGGCCGCCGTGGTGTTGGCGAAGAACGCCTGCAACTCGGGCACGTACTCACCCATGTACTGGAGGAATGGGTCGAGATTGTGGAATACCGGGCGCGCATTTTCGAGCACGGGCACGGTGAGGTTCAGCGTCTTCTTGACGTCCGGCAGGCCGGTCTTGGCGGCCTTCGTCAGCGGTCCGAGCGCGGTCAGGAACTTGTTGAATTCCGGCGTGAACGACTTGGCCACGCCCAGCAGTTTCGCGAGCTGGCGCTCGACGGACGTGAATTCGTCGAAGTAGGGGTTCGCGACGTTGGTGAAGTTGTCGAATTCTTTGAACGCCGTACGGGAGTTCTTCTCGAACGCCGGCAGTTCGCGGAATGCCTGGGCGAACTGGGCGCTGGCTTCGGAGGCCGCGTGGAAGGTGTGTTCGCCATTGACGATGAACCCTTCCAGCTGGTGGTCGCGGCTGGCCAGCGCGCTGAACACCACGCCCGTGTTGCGCACCAGCGCGCGCACCGCGCCTTCCTGTTCGGCGAGGAGCTTGACGGTCTTGTTGGCGTTTTCCACCAACGGTTCGAGATTGGCGAAGCCGCTGTTGATCTGTTCGCCGCGGCCGTTGATCGCTTCCGCCACCTCCTGCTGCCACAGTTTGAAGTCCTGCCTGGTCTTGGGGTCGAACGTGGAGAGAATGTCGTCGAGCGTGACCGACGGTTCGACCTGGTCCACGGCCAGCAGGTCCCCGTCGTGGAGATACGGGCCCGACTGTCCTTTGGGGATCAACTGCACGTAGGTCTCCCCCAGCAGCGTCTTCTGGCGCAGGATCGCGTGCATGTTGGCGCGTATCGGCGCGTACTGCTCGGCGATTTCAAGCGTTGCGTGGGTGCGCCCGTCCTTGCCGAGGCCGAGCGAGATCACGTGCCCGACGTCCACTCCGCTGATGCGCACGTCGGACTGTTCGGAGAGCGCCAGCGTGCGTGGGAACGCCACGCTGATGCGGTAGCCCTTCGGTTTCAGCGGCAGCGGGCCGCCGAAGGACTCCCACAGGAACATCAGCAGGCCGAAGCAGCTGAGCACGAACATGATGATCACGATGATGTTGCCCAGCGTGGGCGCGCGCTTCTGCATCTCAGCCCTTCCCTCCGTGCGTCTCGTGCTTGGAAGCCGAAGCGGCGCTTGAGGACCCTGACAGCGCTCCGCCGGGCACGGATGGGGAGCGACCGTGCTCGCTTGCGGTTGTCGGTGTCGCCGGTTCTTCCGGTGTGGAGGCCGGCAGCAGGCCCTTTTCCTTGCATTCCTTCCTCGTCGGCGGCTTCAACAGGCCCACGAGCAGGTTGACGGTCGGGTTGACCGTGCCGACGCTTTTGAGGATTTTGGCGACTTCGCAGTTGAAGTACACCAGCGTGCGTCCCAGCGGCCCGTGCGCGTCGGCGCTGCTGACGACGCTGTTGAGGTCGTGGTTGCCCCAGTCGAGGAAGAACAGGAAGCCGGCTTTGCTGGGGCCGGGGTTGTAGGCGAGCTCGTTGAAGAATTCGTTGATCACCGTAAAGCTGCTGGCGAGCTTGGGGAACGCTTCGCTCAGCTGCTGCGTGGCCGGCTGCAGTTCGTTGACGGCCGGCAGGATCTGGCGCGCGAACGGACGGATTTCGTTCTTGAAGATCGGCGTGGTCTTCTCGGCCAGGCGACGGGTCGCTTCGTTGGCGGGAGCGAGCGCGCTGGCGAACGGCTGCAGTTTGTGCAGGGTCGGCCCGAGCTGGTCGGTCGCTTTGGCGAGCTTGGCGAGACCGCTGCTGGTCTTGCTGAGCGCACTGGGCAGCAGTTTCAGCGTGCTCTGGACGTCCGCTTCCTCTTCCGCGAACGTTTTGAACACGGCGTTGGAGGAGTCCACCAGCTGGGAGATCTGTGTGTCTTTGTCGCCCAGGGCTTCGGTCAGCTGGCTGAAGTAGTGAATCGAGAGCGCCATTTCCTTGTTGCGCGAGGCGAGTGCCCGGGCGATCTTCTGGCCGTCCTCGGCGGCCGGCTCGAAACGCTTGAGCGCGGCCGACAGCGCCAGGCCGTTGTGGTTGAAGCCGATCCCCGCCCCCGCCAGCAGTTCCTCAAGGGCGGCCTGGGTTTCGGTGTCCAGCCCGGCGAGGAATTCGTCGAAGTCGACGTTGGGGCTGGTCTGCGACAGCGGGATCGTTTCCCCGCTCTTGAGCTTGCCGGCCGAAGGAGTGCCGGGGTTGACCTCGACGGTGATGTCCTGCAGCTGGGTCTTGGGGCGCAGCAGCATCGTCGCGTTGCGATAGATCCGCGCGTACTTGGGGGTGATCCGCATCGACACGGTGGCGATGCCGTTGTTGAGATTCACGCTCTGGATTTCGCCGATTTTGGCGCCCGCGATCGTCACCGCCTGGCCCTGACCCGGCGTCACGGCCTGCGCGGTCTGGAAGTCCGCCTTGAGCGTGTAGTAGCTGCGGCCGAGCACGGGCACCCAGCCGGGGAGCTTGAGGTTCTCGTGCGCGAGGATGTAGCCGCCGACGCCAGCTGCGATCACGATCATCGTGACGACCGCCAGGAACGCCGTGCGGTAACGCTCGATCTGCTCGCGAACGGAGAGGCCGCCCCTCTGGCCCTCCTCTGGAGTCATCTCATCCGGGGTCATTTCCCACCCCCGTCAGCCGGGCCCGATGACAGCGGGCCGTTGAATTCGGGCAGAGCCTGGGTGTAGCAGGGCACGAGCGGCTCATACGGTGGCTCGGTGGCCGGGTAGGCGGGGCGTGTTCCCAGCGGCTGGTTCGGAGAACGCGCCAGCAGCTTGTCTCCTGTGAGCTTCGTGCCGAGGATGCTGACCGGCTGTGAGAGCAGCGTGCTTCCGCTGTTGCCGACGAGGAACTTGACCAGCGAGCCGTTGCCGTCGAAGCTCTGCCCGATGCCCGACAGGCCCGCCAGGGCGTACCAGAATTCCTTGTAGTCTTCCACCCCGGACGTGCTCGCTCCGTCCTGCAGCTTGGTGTTGCCGGCCGGGTAGAAGACCTTCGTCAGGCATTTGTTGAAGAGGTCGGTCTGGTGGAAGAAGGGGATCGATTCGCCCTCCACGGCGGCCAGCGACGGTATCGCGGCGGCCAGTCCCTTGGCCACGCCGCCGAGCTCGCTCGGCGACAGCGAGGCCTGCACCTGTTCGATCCACGGCAACGCCGCCTTGGTCGTAGCGGGGATCGTGCGAATGCCCGGCAGGATGTCTTTGGCGAACGTGCGCGTGGGAGCGAACGACGCATCGAGCGAGGTCAGGCCGTGATCGATGTTGCGCAGCGCGCTCGGCAATACGGTGACGGCTTCCGTGAGGCTCGTGGACTGCGAAGCCAGCGACTTGAAGAACGTGTTGAAGTTGGCGATCAGTTCGCCGAGCTGCTGCTCGTGGACGTTGAGCGCTCCGGTCAGCTTGCCGACGCCGGCGATCAGTTTCGAGAGGTCGTGTTCTTCGGTGCCGCCGAAGGCCTGGTTGATTATCGCGCCGCCACGGAGCGCCTGCGGGCTGTGCGCGTAGGTCTTGTCAAGCGCCTGCGCCGCGTTCAGTCCGTGAACCGACGGTTCCTGTTCGGCGTCTTCGGCGGCGTTCGGCTTGTGCGTCAGCGCCTGCCCGGCGTAGATCAGGAAGTGCTGGAGGTTGGCGCGCGTGTCGGTGTTGAGCGCGTTGAGCACCTGGTCCAGCTGCACGGGGTCGGCTGTCTGCGTGACCGGGATCGTGTGCCCGGAGGAGATCGTCGGCGTGGACGGGCTGCCGGGCTGCAGTTCGACGAACCAGTTGCCTTCGAGGAAGATCCGCGGGCGCAGCTTCAGCGTCGCGTCGGTGTGGATCGGCAGGCCGCGTTCTTCGATTTCCATCGTCACCAGCCCGTGGCTGCCCTGGCGTTCGATCGAGCTGACCTGGCCGACGTTGACGCCGGCGATGCGGACCGGGGACTTGGGGTGGACGTTGAGCACCGAGGCGAACTCGGCCTTCAGGCGGAAGCCGTGTTTGAACGGCACGCGCTTGGTGAAGCCGAAGTAGGTGACGAGCACGAGGATGAGGACCACCACGAGCCCGAAGCGCACCGGGTTGGAGCGCTGCAGGTCGACGACCGGCACTTCGTCGTGGCGGCGCCACCAGCGCACGCGGCTCATTTCTTCTTCCCCGTCTTCTTCGTGGCCGCTTTCTTCTTGGCCGGTTTCAGCAGGCCGAGCGCCTTCAGCTGGGCTTCGCTTTCGTATTTTTCGCCGTACAGATCCTGGTTGCGTTCCGTGAATTCACGGTGGCTGCCCACGTCGCTGGCCGGCAGGTTGCCGATCGTGGTCTGCTTGGGGAGGAAGTTCTCGTTGCCAGCTTCGCAGACGCGCGGCTGGCCGGGTCCGGCGACGTTCGGGTAGTTGTTCGAGTGGAGGTAGTTGTTTTCGATCGGAGTGCTTTTCGCTCCTTTTTCCAACGCTTCTTTCGGAACGAATGTGTGCTCTGTCGAGCCCCCGTTGGCAGGCGCCGAGGACGGATAGCCCTCGTTGTTGGGACCGGTCGGCGAGAGCACTCCTGCCGCGCGCGCGACCGTACCGACGCCCACGTTCGCGCTCTCCAGGTTCGCGAGGTTGCGGAAGAAGAGCGTGATGTAGTTGCAGGAGGACTGCGCGGGCGCGATGCCGGCGAGCAGCGGATCGGCGGCTTCGAGCGTCTGCTGGAAGTCTTCCAGGCCGAGGCTCACGACCGGGTTTTCGCTGAAGTCCCTGAACGCTTCGGAGGATTCCGCGAGGTTCGTGTTGAGGGCCGTGGCGGCCTTGAGGTTGACGGCGCCTTCGGCAAAGGCGTGCCCGAGCGTCGGCGCCAGCGTGCGCAGGTCACTCGCGCTCGGTCGCAGCAGCTTCGCGAACTCGGTGGCCTTTTCAAAGAACGGCTTCTCGTAGGCCAGCGAGTGCGTGGCCTGTTCGAGCGACGCGGGACCGCCCTCGGTGGCCGCTTCCAGCGACGGCGTGACGCTGGCCCAGGCTTTGAAGAAGTTGTCCGCGTATTCGATGCCCGGTCCCTCGCTACCGGCGGCGTTGGCGGACTGCGACGCGGCCTTGTCGAGATCGGCGAACAGCTGGCGCAGACCCGTCTGCGGCGCCGCCAGGTTGTGCAGGACGGGGATCGCCTTGATGACGAGCGGGCGCAGTTCGGCGATCGTCTTGTTCAGGCCCAGGCCCCTGCCGGCGAGGCCATCGCCGAAGTTGTTGGTGTTGACCTTGATCGCGGTGCGAGTCTTTTCATCGAACATGTTGAAGAGTTCGTCGATGTTCACCGGTTCGGTCGTGTTGCTGACGGGGATCGTGCCGCCGGCCTTGATAGTGCTTTTGGACGTTCCTTTTTCCAGTTCCAGGTACTTCAGCCCGATCGCCGAGACCGACTGCACGATCGCCTTGGTGTCGGCAGGCAGCGGTTCGATCTTCTTTTCGAGCTTCAGATTCGGCGATCGCGCTGACGCGACCGGTCTTGGGGTTCTGGTGCAGCGACAGCGCGTTGACGACGCCTACTCGGGTGCCGGCGATGCGAACCTGGTTGGAGGGCTGCAGGCCGGCGCCCTCGGGCAGTTGGACCTTGATGTTGTACGTGGGCACGAACGGCAGCCCGTTGTTGGCGTTGTAGGACAGGAACACCGCCACGACCACGATCAGCGTCGTGACGGCCCCGATCAGCAGCGGGCTGGCGGCGAGGGAGTTGCGACGGCGATCCATCAGGGCGTCTCCGAGGGGTCGCAGCTGAGCAGTTCGCCGTCGACGAACGGCGAGGAGCCGTCGGCGGCCGGCTGGGTGGCCGCACCCGGGCAGCGGCGCAGCTGCTCGGTCTTGAGGTTTGCGAGCGCCTGCTGTGGCGTGCCGGGGGTGAGCGTGTTGTTGGAACCAAGCGTGAAGTCTGGGAGCACCGCCGAGAAGCGCGCGTAATGGCCGTTTGAGTCATACGGGGCGGCCGCCTGACCGAACGTGCGCAGAGTGCCCGCCAGATCGGGAGCGTAGGGCCCGAAGAAGGCGGTGATCGGCACCGATTCCTGCAGCGCGGTGACGCTGCTCGGCGATGCGCTCGTCAGTTCGCGGGCGAGCGTCGGCAGCAGACGGGCGAGATCGGTGAGGTCGTTGTTGGCGCCCGGACGGCTGAACGCCTGTGAGAGGTTGTGCACGGGCGTGGTGGCGGTCTCAAGCAGCGGGGTCAGCCGTTCCAGCAGCGTGGCCAGCGGCTTGTTCGTGGGTTTGGACGCGTTGAACAGCGTCTTCAGCGCGGCCAGTGTGGCCGGGAGTTCGGAGAACGTGCGGTTGCCCTGGCGCAGCGTCACCGGCAGCTGGCGCAGTCCCTGCGTCAACTGTGTCTGCCTGGAGCCGATCGCCTGGAAGGTCTTGTTGGCGTTTTCGATCAGGTCCGACAGCGGTTCGGCGCGAGCTCCGATCGTGGTGACCGCCTTGGACGTTTCCACCAGGAAGTTGGTGAACGTGGCCTGGTTGCGGGTCAGCTCGGCCAGAACGTGGTTGGTGGCGCCGAGGAACGGGCCGAAGTATTCGGTCGATTCGCCGAAGGATCGTCCGGCGCCCGCGTACTGTTCGGCCAGTCCCTGGACGAACTGCTTCAAACCCTTGCGCGTGGCCGGGTTGAGCGTGTTGAAGAGCTGGTCGAGATCGGTCACTTCGCCCGTGACGCTGGCCGGCAGCGTGGCGTTGGCGTGCAGCGCGGGATGGTTGTTGGCACCGAGCGTGAGCGCGATGTAGCGGTTGGCGACGCTCGACAGCGAAGGCGTGCGCACCTGGGCTGTGGTGCCTTCGTGCAGCGGCGTGAGCGAGGAGTCGACGTGGATCGTGACGAGCGCTTTGAAGTCGTGCGTGAGCTGGATGTTCGTGATGCTCCCCACGGGCACACCGCCGACCTGGACCTGATCGCCGCGCACGAGCTGGTCGCCTTCGGCGAATTCGAGCTTGTACGTGGCGCCGCCGCCCCCGCCGAACAGGAGGTAGGCGACGATCAACACGACCAGCGCCAGCGCGCCGACGGCGGCGATCCGGCCCGGGCGCGACGGCGTGGCGCGCACCTGCGGTCCCGACGGCGGCGGCAGCGGTGAGGCCGGGGGCTGGCTCGGAGGGCTAGTGGTTGCCACTGGATCCCCCTTCTTCGCCCGTGGCTGTTTCGCCTGCCGTGTCGGCGATCGCCGCCGCCGACGGACCGTGCGCGACGACGGGGTCGGGGATCTCTCCCAAGCGCGCTATCAGCTTGATCCATTCGCTCGGGACGAGTCCCGAGTAGAGCACGCTCGAGGCGTGTCCGGCAGCCGCGCTCGGCGACGCGTAGGCCACGCGGATCGCATCCCTACCCGACGGGTTGGCCAGCGCCCCCAGCGACCCGAGATAGCTCATCAAGCTGATCACCCGCTGCGGCCTGTTCAGTCCCTGGAGCATCAGCAGCTTGCGCACGGTGGCGTCAGCCAGCGAGCCCTGCCCCTGGTGCCCGGCGACCGGCACGCCGTTGATGGCGGTGATGTCCACCGCGTCACCGGCTTCGCTGGCGGGTGCGTAGGAGGCGATCGCGGCGCCGCTCGCGGGGCTGCATTTGAGTCCGGCCACCGCCGGCTTCAACCCGGACACCGACAGGTACTCGAGCATCGCCAGCACGCGCGCCTCGACGCGGCCCTCCTGCACGTCCTGGCGTCCACAGGCGCTGAGGTGGATGCCGTGGTCGTGGAGCACCTGCGGCTCGAGCTGCTGCTTAGACTCGAGCAGCACCTGGCCGATGGTGGGCGAGGTGGCGATGAACGGGTTCTCGCCCTTGGCGCGGAAGATCGAGGTGTTCTCCAGCGCCACCCATCCATCGAGGATCGGCTTGGGATCGATCAGCGGCGCTTCCAGACCGGCCGGTTTGAGCTGGAAGAGGATGTGGGGAGCTTCGCCGGCGGCGCCTGTGGCCGCGCCCACGTGCCCGAGCACGGTGCCGGCTATGACCTGCACTCCGGGCCGCATGGGGTTGAGGTAGACGTCGTTTGCGCCTTCGGCGAAGACGCGCACCCGCGAAGCCTTGCGCACGGTCGCACGCGCCGCGGTGGTCTTCGCCGTGTCGGGCGCGACTTCCAGGCCGGCTACGGCGCCCAGCGCGAGCGAGGAGATCGTGGCGCCCTCCGACAGCGGCGAGCCGGGCTGCGCGCCCGCGGTCGCCGGCCCGCTCGGAGCCGGTTCGTGGCGCTCGCCCATGATGCGGGCGCTGGGGGTGGTGTGCAGGATCGGCTCGAGCACCGGGTATACGGGCGAGACTTCGCCGAGCTGCGCGTACACGTAGCTGTTGCCGTAGGCGTCGCGCAGCTTGACGAAGTGCCCGAGCGCGGGCGAGTCGCCGATCTGCACGATCTCGCCGTCCTGTGCCGCGATCACGGGGGCACCGGCCTGCGAGTAGATGGTCGTGCCGACGAGCGTCTTGGCCGTCTGCGAGCCCTGCGCCGCGATCGCCTGGAAGCCGTCGCCGAAGTGCGCGGCTGCGTGCACCGGGAAGTGCGCCTCGGTCAACCCGGTGATCGCCCCCAGCAGTTCCGGCGGCGTCCCCCCCAGCAGCCGTGCTCTCAACATCACCGATTCGACGTACGCCTGCGAGTGGTTGTAGGAGAAGACGGCCGCCCTGATGTTGCTGGCGCCGCTTGCCGCGCGCAGATACCTGGCGGCGGTGAAGATCGCGTCGGCCGGGTTGTAGGGATCCTTGTAGCCGTCGCCGTTGGCGTCGACCCCGTACTGCGCCCACTCCGCCGGCAGGAACTGCATCCAGCCCTCGGCGCCTGCGCTGGAGACGCTGAGGTCGCGTCCGTAGTCGGTCTCGACCTCGTTGATCGCTGCCAGCACCTGCCACGGGATGCCGTAGGCGGTGCCGGCGGCCTGGAAGATCGGCAGCAGGAACGGCGGCACCTGGAAGCTTTCCACGAAGAAGCTGGAGGTCGAGCCGATCGGCGCCTGCAGGTCGAGCGGCAACGCCGGGGTGAGCGCCGAGGGGACGGGCGCCTTGTGCTTGGCGCGCACTTCGCCCGGCGCTTCGGTGCCCGTGCCGGGCGCTTCGCTGCCCGTGCCCGCCTTCGGCTTGGCGTGCGCGCGCCCCGCAGCCGACTTGCCGCCCGGACTGGCGCTCTGCGTGTGTTGGGCCTGCACCTGCGGCGGCGCCGGGGGCGTTGATGTTTCCTGCGTCGGCGTGGTGCTCCCCGCCGGAGCCGCGGGCGCCGTGGTTGTCGCTTCCGAGGTGGTGGTCGTTTCGGGCGAGCTCGTGGTCACACCCGCTTCGCTGGCGAGCACCGTGGCGGGAACGGCCAGCGCCAGCGTCCCGAGCAGGGCCAGCAGCTGTCGCAGTATTTTGGCGTTCGCGCTCATCAGTTGCCGAGCAGGTAGTTGAGGAGCAGCCCGTCGGCTTCTGAGCCTTCGGAGGAGGGCGTGTAGTACGTCGTTCCCGCGGTCGAGCCGCCGACGGGCTTGGCCGTACTCGTCGATCCGCCCGTGACACCGAGACTGGCCGCCGGCGATTCGCCTGTGATCGAGCCGGGGTATTTCGCGATCGCCTGCGCGGGCGAAGCGCCTTTGAGGACGGCGAGCGTACGCGCCATTTCGAGGCTCGTCCCTTTGGTGACGGATGCCGCGGTGGCGGGGGTGCCCGAGTTGAAGAGTTTGCGGTTGCACTTCACTTCGCCGATGCCGTAGGTCAAGCAGCCGGCCGCAGGCACGAGCTCACCGCGCAGGAAATGCCCGAGCGCGTCATAGCCGTTGGACGCTCCGGTGCCGAGGAAGATGAAGTCCATCAGGCGCTCCAGACCCCCGGTTTTGCTGACGCTGACGAGCAGTTCGGAGAGGCTTTCCGCGGTCGGCTTGCCGGCTGCTCCGAGCGCCTCCAGACGTTTGAGCAGCGGCCTGGCGGCGGCCAATGCCGGCCCGGTCAGCTTGGAGGTCTTGCCGAGGTTCTCGAAGAACGTGGTCGAGCTGTTGGAGAATCCTGGTAGCTGGGTGAACGTGCGGTCGATCCCTGGCGCGGCAGCTTTCAGGTCGCTGGCCACAGGCGTGACCTGATCGGCGAAGCGCCCGATGCGTTCTGCGCCGGGCCCGAGTTCTTTGAGGAACGGCGGGAAGTCTTTGAGGTTGCGGGCCAGCGCGCCGCGGTGCGCGGCGGTGGCCTGGGAGATCTTGTTGCTCTGGACGAGGAAGTCGGCGAACTTTTCGCGCTGGTGGGCGAGCGGGGCGAGTGCCTTGGCCGAGTCGACGTTGAGCTGGGCGAGCACGTGGCGCTGCTGGGCGAGGATCGCGAGCACGCGGTCGAATTCCTGCAGCGCCGGGTTGGCGCGCTTGATCACTTCGCTGAGGTCGCTGCCGCGACCGGCCAGACCGGCGCCGAATTCGTTGAGGATGATCGTCAGCCGCTCGCGTTCGGGCAAACGGCTGATGTCGCCGAGGAGATCCACGTCCACGGGGCTGTGGGTGCGCGTGACGGGCAGCAGGTACTGGCCTGCGCCTTCCTGGCCGGAGGGGATCTTGTGCAGCGGCGGCGGCAGCGGCGTGCCTTCCGCTCGCGGTTCGGTGGGGGTGCAGTCGACGTACTTCTCGCCGATCAGCGCCTGCGGGCGCACCCTGCAGGTGGCGTCGGCGCGGAAGTCCTGGAAGCCGGGGCTTTCGATCTTCAGCACGACCGCCGCCTTGGCCTGCGGTGTGGGCGTGACCGAGCCGACGCTGCCGACCTTGACGCCTTCGATCTTGACGTCCTCGCCGGAGATCACGTTGCCGGCGTCGTCGAAGATCGCGCGAATGGTGTAGCCGCCGTTGCTGCCGCCGGCCGACAGAGCGAGGAGCACGAGCACTGCGAGCAGGGCGAGGCCGATGCAACCGGCAGCGCCGGCCATCCATTTGCTGCGCCCGACCATCTCCTTCCTCACCCCAATCCTTCCTTGCCGTTCACAACGAGTCGAGCGGCCCCACCGCTTCGTGGAGCCGCTCGACCCAAATTCGCTGCAGGGGAGCTTACGCCCTCCTAGACGTGAACTCTCGGCCGCTGCCTACTTCCTTGGGCACGGCGCGTTGTAGCTCACGGGCACGCTCACCGGCGTTTCGATGTTGCCGTTTTCCGCGAAGATCACTTCCGCCTTCACGGTCAGGTGGTGCTTGGGGCACGATTTAGGCATCGTGCCGTAGTAGAGCGTTTTCCCGTTCTTCTTGATCGCCGAACCGAGCTTGCTGACGATCCGGGTGGCCGAGGCGTCAGGCGCGCCGGGGACCGTTTCGATCAGCGGCACGGACACGGCGGCCTCGGGGCCGAAGCCGCCGCTGCCGCCCAGGTTCAGGTACTTGCCGGTCGAGACGATTTCGATCGACGCCGGCGTGTGCCCGACGACGAGGAAGTTGATCCCTCCGCCGGCCGCGTAGAACCCTTCGACGGAAACCGTCTCGGGAACGCGTTCGGTGCCGAACACGACGAAGCCTTCCGCTTTACCCGGAGGTCCGGCCGAGGACTTGGCCGGGCACTTCGTCGGTTCCTTTTCTTCCACGATGATTTTGTTCGAGCAGGTCGGAAAGCCCGCGGTGTGCAGCTTCGCGCCCTGGGGCAGGAAGACCTTCACGCCGATGACCGGCGGCGGGTAGCCACCGTATTCCTTGCCTTCGATCTTGAATTCGGTTTCGACCGCCGCGCCGGCGCCGAAGATGTTTCCGGTGCCCGGGAAGTGGGGAATCGGCACCGCCTTGGCTTTGAATGTGACCGTGGGCGCTGCCGACGCGACGCCCGAAAGCGCCATGAAGGCCATGCCGATGACGGCAACACAGGTGGATGCTCTGCGCATCAGTTTCTCTCCCTCTTGTGATGGACAGGTCCGCCTCGATCCGGGTAGCTCCGGAGCCTTGCCGGTCCGGCGACATCGAGATTCCCAACTCCTCCGCCGGGAAACAGTGGCGACTTGCTTACTTCTAGCTTCTACCCCAACCATATCCAGCTCAAGCGACGCCTTCAAGTTTGAACCATCGCACCGCGACCGAAATCTCCCCTGCAAATGCGCACCAAATGAGGAATCGCCCAAAACATCCGAACGCTGAGGTTCAAGTAGAGGCTTAGATTGTCTCCGGATCGCTACTTTGCGGACAGCTCCAGCTGGTCGCTCTCATAGCTGACGCCCACCGGCTCGAGCACAACCCGTCTGGGGCCCTCCTCGACTCGCCCTGAGACCTCGGCGGCGAGGCCGAGACGCTCGGCCACACGCACGATCGCCTGGCCTTCCCCCGGCGGGCAGTAGAGCGCGAAGCCGACGCCCATGTTGAACGTGGAGTAGGCCGCAGCGGGGCTCAGCGCCGCCTCGCGCGCGAGGAAGTCCAGCACCGGAGGCACGGGCGGCAGACGCTCGATGCGATAGCCCAGCGGCCGCGGCGGGCGCATCAGCTTGAGCATCCCGTGGCCGGTGATGTGGCTGAGGTACGTGAGCCCCACCCCCTGCTCGATCAGCGCGGCCACCAGCCCCACGTACATCACCGACGGCGCCAGCAGCGCCTCCCCCAGCGTGCTGCCGTCGGAGAGCTCGGTGGCGTACCCGTCGGGAAGCCTGCCCGCGATCAAGCGGGCGAGCGAGGCGCCGTTGGCGTGCAGGCCGCTGGAGGCGACCAGCACGATCTCATCGCCCGCGGCGAGGTCCTGCCCGAGGATCGCCGAGCGCCCCGCCGGCACGAGGCCGACGGCCGCGCCGGCGAGCTCGATGTCCTGCGCTGACAGCATCCCCGGAAGCGACGGCGACTCCCCTCCCCCCACACGCAGCCGGCGTCCGCGCACGCCCTGCGCCAGCCCTCGATCAGCGAGGCGTTGCGCTCGGCGTCGGCGTACCACTCCGACGCTCCGGTGGCGAAGTAAGCGTTCACCACCAGCGGCAGCGCGCCCACGCAGCAGAGGTCGTTGAGGATCGCCGCCACCGTGTCGTAGGCCACGTCGCCGAAGCGGTCGATGCCCTGCGCTTCCAGCACGTGGCGCGCCACGATCGACTTCGTGCCCAGCCCCTCCACCACGAACGCGAAGGTCTGCTCGCCGAGCTCGAACACGAACGCCGGCTCGCCCCTGGAGTCGTCGATCGCACGGCCGCCGCGAGCGGCCAGCAGCCCCGAGGTCGACAGCGCCTTGGCCATCGCCATGCGCTTGCCCGCGTCGAGCGTGTCGTAGTCCACGCCCGCGGCGCGGTAGCTGGCACCTTCCTGGCTCATAGGCGATGATCCTAAGCCCATTGCCGTCACCGAGGAGAGCCGATGGACTTCGAACCCAGCCAGCGCTGCACCGAATTCAAGGAGCGCCTGACCGCGTTCATGGACGAGCACGTCTATCCGGCGGAGGCTGTGTATGAGCGCCAGTTGCACGAGTCCGGCGACCCGCATCACCAGCCGGCGGTGATGGAGGAGCTGAAGGTGCTCGCGCGCGAGGCCGGGCTGTGGAACATGTTCCTGCCCGACCCCGATGAAGGCGCGGGGCTGTCCAACGCCGACTACGCGCCGCTGGCGGAGATCATGGGCCGCTCACACATCGCATCCGAGGCGTGCAACTGCTCGGCGCCAGACACCGGCAACATGGAGGTGCTGCACCAATTCGGCAGCGACGCGCAGAAGGACCGCTGGCTGCGCCCGCTGCTCGACGGCGAGATCCGCTCGGCGTTCGGCATGACCGAGCCCGATGTGGCCAGCTCTGATGCCACCAACATCCAGCTGCGGATCGAGCGCGATGGCGATCAGTACGTGCTCAACGGGCGCAAGTGGTGGACCTCCAACGCGATGCACCCCCACTGCCGGATCCTGATCGTGATGGGTAAGACCACAACCGACGGACCGATCCACAAACAGCAGAGCCAGATCCTCGTACCGCTCGACACCCCCGGTGTGAGCATCGTGCGCGACCTGATGGTGTTCGGCTACAACGATCAGGAGGGCCACGCCGAAGTGGAGTTCAAGGACGTGCGCGTGCCGGTATCCAACCTGATCGCCGGCGAGGGCGACGGCTTCATGATCGCCCAGGCGCGTCTGGGCCCGGGGCGCATCCACCACTGCATGCGCTCGCTGGGCGCCGCCGAGCGGGCGCTGGAGGCGATGTGCAAGCGCGCCGTCGAGCGCGTCACGTTCGGCCAGCCGCTGGCCACGCGCGGCAACGTCCAGGACTGGATCGCCGAGTCGCGCATCGAAATCGAGATGGCGCGGCTGCTGACGCTGAAGGCGGCGTGGCTGATGGACACCGTGGGCAACCGCCACGCGCGAACCGAGATATCCGCAATCAAGGTGGCGGCGCCGAACGTGGCGCTGAAGGTGCTCGACCGCGCGATCCAGGTCCACGGCGGCGGCGGCGTCTCACAGGACTTCAACCTGGCCGGCGCCTACGCGCACCTGCGCACGCTGCGCCTGGCCGACGGGCCCGACGAGGTCCACAAGATGTCGATCGCCAGGCGCGAGCTGGCGCCCTACATCCCCCGCGACGAGGGCGCCAAGGCCTCAGCGTAGGTGCGCACCGCGGTGACGCTCAATCCAACCTCGGCCCTTTGCCGAAACGGGAGGTTGCTGGCGCTGGCGCTGGCTCTCACGCTGCTCGGCGCGGGCGTCGCCGCGCCGTCGGCGTCGTCGCTCAAGCCGCGCCCTGTGCCGTCGATCCTCGGGGTCGCGATCCACGCACGCAGCTACGGTCCGGGGCGCACGCGACTGAGCGCGCGCGTGCTGCACACGCTGAAGGGGGGCCCGGCGGGAGCGAGCGCTTACTGGTACACAGCAAAGCCGGGCTCGCGCCGCTTCCGGCTGGCGGCCGTCACTCCCACACGCGAGCTCTCCCCCGGCCTGACGTACGCGAGCACGATCGTCGACCCGCCTTACAGACGATTCGTCTACCGGGTCTGCCTGGGCCCGAACACGAGCGCGCGAATCGCCGCCGCGCGGCCATGCCCCCACCACGACTTCACTGCCAAGCGCGCCCCCAGCGCACTGGAACTGGAGTACCAGGGCGTAGGGCGCGGCATCCCCCAGCCGCCGTATCCGTCGGCTGACGCGATCGCCTCCGCCACCAGCTACCTCGATGGTCGCGCCGGGCGCACGTCCTTCGCCGTCGTCAACAGCGCCGGTGAGCTGAGCGGCACGCGCGTGGACGAGCACTTCGAGACCGCCAGCGTGGTCAAGGTGATGATGCTGATCGCCTATCTGCAGATGCTGAGCGCCCATCACCGCGGCGTGGGCGCCGCGGACAACGCGCTGCTGTACCCCATGATCCACATCTCCGACAACGAAGCCGCCTCGGCGGTGTTCGCGATCGTGGGCTCGGCGGCGCTGGCGCGCGTGGCCCACGAATCGGAAATGACCGCCTACGCTCCGGGCGTCGGCTGGTGGGCCTACACGCAGAGCTCAGCAGCCGATCAGGCGCGTCTGTTCTTCGCCCTGCCGAGATTGATCCCGTCGCGCTTCTACGCCTATGCGCGCGGGCTGCTGTCCGGCATCGAGCCGTCGCAGAGCTGGGGCGTGCCGCCGGTCGCCCGCCCGGCGTGGCAGGTGTTCTTCAAGACCGGCGCGCTGCCCGAAGAGGGACTGTTCAACGAGGCCGCCCGCCTGGAGCGCCCCGGAGTGACATTCACACTGGCGGTATTCAGCGACGGCGATCCGTCGATGGCCTACGGCGAGCAGACGATCGCGGGGGTGGCAGCCAGGCTGCTCGCCCGCTCGCCGTGAGCGCTGAGGGCATAAGGTTGACTACAGCAGCAGGCAACGTCCACGAGGAGGAGTCGTATGTCCGCGCCAGCCACACGGCCAACCGCTTCGCCACACCGCCCCCTGCAGGTGATCATCGTCGGAGCGGGCTTCGGCGGGATCGCCGCCGCGATCGAGCTGCGCCGCCACGGCATCCGCGAGGTCACCATCCTGGAGAAGGGGCCGGACCTCGGCGGAACGTGGCTCTACAACAGCTATCCGGGCGCCGCCTGCGACGTCCCCAGCCACCTCTACTCCTACTCCTACGCCCAGCGCCAGGACTGGTCGCGGCTGTGCTCGCCGCAGGCGGAGATCCTCTCCTATCTGCACGACGTGGCGCGCACGCACCAGATCGATCGCCTGATCCACACCGGCGTGAGCGTCACCTCATGCAGCTGGGACGATGAGCTCTGCCGCTGGCGCGTGGACAGCGCCGCCGGGGAGAGCTTCCAAGCCGACGCGCTGATCCTGGCCACCGGCCAGCTGCACCAGCCTTCCCACCCGCGCATCGAGGGCGCCGACACGTTCGCCGGACACAGCTTTCACTCGGCCGAATGGGATCACTCATACCCGCTCGAGGGCAAGCGTGTGGCGGTGATCGGCAACGGCGCAAGCGCCGTGCAGTTCGTCCCCGAGATCGCTGCGCAGGTGAAGCGCCTGGAGGGTCTTCCAGCGTTCGGCCAACTGGTTCATGCCGCGCAAGAACCGGCCGTATCCCGCCTTGTTGAAGGAGGCGGTACAGCGCATCCCCGGTCTGCAGGAGCTGCGCCGCCGGTTCGTGTTCCTCTACACCGAGGGCCTGACCATGACCATCCGCCACCCACGCACGCTCGGGCGAGTGGCAGCGGCGCGCTCGGCGCTGTTCATGCGCTCGCAGCTGAAAGACCCGCAGCTGCGCAGGCGGGCCTGGCCGGACTACACGTTCGGCTGCAAGCGCGTGCTGTTCAGCTCCTACTACCTGCCGGCGCTGGAACGGGCCAACGTGGAGCTGGTCACCGAGTCGATCGAGCGCATCACACCGTCCGGGGTCGTGACCGCAGACGGCGCCCAGCACGAATTCGACTGTCTGATCTGGGCCACCGGGTTCAAGACCACCGACTTCATGTTCCCGATGGAGATATCCGGCGTCGACGGACAGAGCCTGCGCGAGCAATGGTCCGGCGGCGCGCACGCGCACCTGGGGATGACCGTTCCGGGCTTTCCCAGCATGTTCGTGATGTACGGGCCCAACACCAACACCTCCGGCGGCTCGATCCTGGTCTACCTGGAGGCGCAGGCCTCCTACATCCGCCAGGCGCTCGAGCAGCTGCGCGCCCGCGGCGCCGGCGCGATCGAGGTGCGCCCGGAGGTGGAGGCGGCCAGCGACCTTGCGCTGCAGGCGCGCTTCTCGGGAACCGCGTGGACGCAGTGCGATTCCTGGTACCGCGACGAGCGCGGGCGGATCGTGACCAACTGGCCGGGCTACATGCGCGATTACCTCAAACAGACAGAGCAACTGGACGCGGACGACTTCCGCTTCGCGCCCGTCCCCGACCGGGCGCCCGTTGCCAGCGCCTGAGAGACGAAGGAGCTGAGCTCATGTACGACTACGTGATCGTGGGGGCCGGCTCGGCCGGCTGCGTGCTGGCCAACCGCCTCAGCGAGGACCCGTCGGTGCAGGTGCTGCTGCTGGAGGCGGGCGGCAACGACCGCTCGCTGAAGATCAAAATCCCGGCGGCCTTCCCGCAGCAGTTCCACACCAAGCTCGACTGGGACTTCGCCACCGAGCCCGAGCCACACGTGGACGGGCGCTCGCTGTACGTGCCGCGCGGCAAGGCCGTCGGAGGATCGAGCTCAATGAACGCCATGCTGTACGTGCGCGGGCGCCCGCTGGACTACGACGGCTGGGCGGCGCAGGGCGCGCCGGGCTGGAGCTATGCGGACGTGCTGCCGTACTTCATCAGGTCCGAGGACAACGCCCGCGGCGCCTCCGAGTACCACGGTGCGGGCGGTCCGCTGCGCGTCAGCGAGCAGCGCTCCCCGCGCCCGCTGTGCAGGCGGCTGCTGTCGGCCAGCGAGCAGGCCGGGATCCCGCGCATCGCCGACTACAACGGCCCGGAGCAGGACGGCGTGTCGATGTTCCAGGTCACCCAGCAGGGCGGACGCCGCTTCAGCGCCGCCGACGCGTACCTGCGCCCGGCGCTTCACCGGCCGAACCTCACGCTGCGCCGGGAGTGACGGTGCTGGGGGTGGAGCTGGACGGCGAGCGCGCGGTCGGCGTGCGCGTGCGCAGGGGCCGCCACGATCAGGAGCTGCTGCGCGCCGAGCGCGAGGTGCTGCTGTCGGCCGGCGCCATCGGCTCCCCGCAGCTGCTGCTGCTGTCGGGCATAGGGCCGGCGGACGAGCTGCGCGACGTCGGGGTCGAGGTCCGCCACGACCTGCCCGGCGTGGGCGCAACCTGCAGGACCACCCGTTCGTGACCATGATCTGGGAAGTGAGCGACACCAACACGCTGTACGGCGCCGACAAGCCCGGCGCGCTGGCGGAGTGGCTGCTGCGCAAATCGGGCAAGCTCACCTCCACGGTGGCCGAGGTGGTGGCGTTCACCCGCACCCGGGGCGGCCTGCCGGCGGCGGACATCCAGTTCCACATGGGCGCCGCCTACTTCGAAGACCACGGTGCAGAGGAATACGACGGGCACTGCATGGTGATCGCCCCGGTGCTGGTCTCGCCCAAGGCCCGCGGGCAGGTGTGGCTGCGTTCCTCCGACGCGACCGACAAGCCGCGGATCCTCACGAACTCCTTGTCCGAGCCCGAGGACGTGGAATCGATGATCGCCGGCATGCATCTGGCTCGCCGCATCGCCGAGCAGCAGGCGCTGAGCGAGGTGACGGTCAAGGAGCTGAAGCCGGGAACGGAGACGGCCGACCGCACGGAGCTTGAAGCGGACCTGCGCCGGCGGCTGATGCTGATCTACCACCCGGTGGGCACTGCGCGCATGAGCGATACGCACGAGCAGGCGGTGGTGGACTCGCAGCTGCGCGTGCATGGCCTACAGGGCCTGCGCGTGATCGATGCGTCGATCATGCCCACTATCGTTGGCGGCAACACCAACGCCCCGACCATCATGATCGCCGAGCGAGGAGCGGACCTGATCCGCGGCAGAGCGTGAGCGCCTCCATCAACTACCACCGTCAGGGCGAGGGTCCGCCGTTGGTGCTGCTGCACGGGATCGGGCATCACTGGCAGGCATGGCGCCCGGTGATCGACCTGCTGGCGGGCGAGTTCGACGTGATCGCATGCGACTCCCCCGGCTTCGGGCGATCGGCGCCGCTGACCGCCGGGATCGAGCCGACGATCCCCGCCTACGCCGACGCGTTCGAGTGGTTCCTGGCCGAGCTGGGGCTGAAACGCCCGCACGTGGCCGGCAACTCGATGGGCGGCGCGATCGCGCTGGAGCTGGCTCGCCGCCACGCCGTCAGCTCGGCCAGCGCGTTCTCGCCGGCCGGCTTCTGGACGGCGCTGGAGCTGCGCTTCACGCAGGTCTCGCTGCGCGCGGTGGGCCGCATCCCACAGGCTGCGCGTCCTTCGGTCGAAGCGCTGGCACGCACGCGCGCCGGGCGCGTGGCGCTGTTCTCCCAGACCTTCGGCTATCCCTCGCGGCTGCCCGCTGAGGAGGCGGTGGCGACGCTGCGGGACGCCTGGGCCTCACCCGTCCTGGGCGATGCGCTGGACGCCTTCCGCCAGTACCGCTTCGAAGCGCCCGAGCAGCTGCGCAGCACCCCGGTCACGATCGCGTGGGGCGAGCACGACCGCCTGCTTCCCTACCGCCTGCAGGCGCCGCGGGCGCGAACGATGCTGCCATGGGCGACGCACGTGACGCTCGGCGCGGGCCACGTGCCGTTCTATGACGACCCGGCCGCGGTGGCCGAGGTGATCCGCACGCGCGCCCACACGAGCGCCGCGTCGGATCGGTCGCACTCGCCGATCCACTGACGCGCCAGGACTCGCAAGCAGCATCGAATATCTCCTTGGCAACCGGTCGTGGTGCGATAATTCGCACCGTGCTTCAGCGAATGACCGTCGAGCACATCAAGTGCTTCGAGCGACTCGACCTCGATTTCAACACCCCTCGCGACGGTGGGGATGGGTGGACGATCCTGGTTGGCGTCAACGGCGTAGGAAAGTCCACACTGCTGCAAAGCATCGTCCTTGGCGTCTTGGACCCCCGGCCTGTTACTTCGCTTCTACCTGCCCCTTGGCGCTTCTACCGGTCGCACGCGACCGGCCAAGGACGCGTGGATCTGACGTTCGACGAGGCCACCACCGGACGCATCATTCCCGCAGAAGAAGATTCCTACATCGAGGACGACGGGCCGCTCTCGCTCGTAAAGCTACCGCTGCTGTTGGCCCTTTCTGCGCGCCGTCGCATTGCCAGGCCAGGCGAGCTACTCAAATCTCAGAACCAGGTCCTAGCGCGCGTCCAGGGTATGTTCGACACCGACTTCCCGCTACTCCAGCAGGACCCGTTCGAGGTGTTCGACACGGACTTGCAGCGACGCGAGTTCGCCAAGGTGGTTCGCGACGTGGTTACCCACGAAACCCCTGACGGAGCCCGCATGTTCCCACTCGTCGACGTTGTCGAGCTGCGTGGCGCAGGCGGCGTACTGCGCAACGAGCAGCTGCTGGAGGGACGCAGATTTGAGTTGCGTTATGGAACTAGCTATAGCGTGCGAGTGTCAGTCGAGGAGCTGAGCGATGGCTATCAGGCGATGCTTGCGCTCATCCTCGAGATCCTTACGCAGGCGGCACTTCACCAGCGAGCGGTGCCGGATCCCCAAAAGCTCGAGGCGATCATCCTGATCGACGAGATCGAGGCGCACCTGCATCCGCAATGGCAGCGCACGGTCGTCCCCCTTCTGCGGTCGGTATTTCCAAGATGCCAGTTCATCGTCACGACTCACTCGCCGCTCGTGGTTGGGAGCGCACTCGCCGGAGAGGTGCATGTGCTCGATGTCAACGAGGAGGATGGATCCGTTCAGCAGTCGGTGCTCAAGGAGCGTCTTGCGATGCTGGACTCCGAGCAGATCTACGAGGAGGTCTTCGGGGTCGAGCGCATGGCACCCCCTGATCTGGTCGAACAAGAGCGCGACTACCTGCGACAAATCGCGGCACCCGACCACGCGGTCGATCCCGAGCTGGCGACATTCGTCGAGCAGGCGTGGGCGGACGCCGCTCGCGCTGTAAGCGATGATCCAGCTTGACCTGTCGCAGATTGCAGCGACACCAAGGCTGACACAGGATCAAGAAGCCCTGGCCGCAGCCACGGATCAGGCTGGGCCTGCGATTGTCAAATCACGTGGGTCCAGCGGATGGTCCAGTTTGCGGGCACAGCTATGGGACGCCCAGAACGGGAAGTGCGCCTACTGCGAGACTTGCCTGGAGGAGGTGTCCAACGAGGTTGACCACATCCGCCCGAAAGATTCGAGCAAGTACTGGTGGCTGGCGTTCTCGGTCTCAAACCTTCTGCTCGCGTGTCGAACCTGCAACAACGTGAAGAGAAGCCACTTCGAGCTTCAACCAGGTGTCAGGAAGCTATCGCCACGCCAAGAGCCATGGAACTCCGATGAGCCAGCGATGCTCGTAGATCCAACGAGCGAGGATCCCGCAGATCACATCACCTACGTATACGCCGGCGGGCGATGGCGCATTGCCGCAGCAAATGATTCCGAGCGTGGCGCATGGACCATCTCGCGACTCAAGCTCGACCGTATGACGTTCGACCGTCGTGCGAATCGCTTCGTCCGTCTCGCAGTTGTTCCACTCGTCAGACAACTGAATCAAGCAATTGCTCACGCGGACACCGGCGGAATCCGTAGGGCAACCGCTGAACTGACTGCGCTGGCCACGGAAGATGCTGAGTGGACCCAGCTGATGCGTTTGGTCATCGATGCTGTTCGGAAAGGGCAGTATCCGTAGAGGGCGAGGCGCCCGTTCGGCACCCGTTTGTAACGCGAGGGGCTCTCGGCGGACTGCAGTTGGCAGGCAGAACCCAATCGCAAGGAGACACGCAATGAGATCCATCCCTCGCGCCGGCACGGTGGCCGCGGCGGCCATCGCCGCGCTCGCCATCGCCGGCGGCGCCGCCCCGGCACTTGCCGTAAACGTACGCCACGCGGTGTTCGTCCAGACTGACAACCTCAAAGGCAACACGATCGTGGCCTACGAACGGGCCAGCGACGGCACGCTCACACAGGCGGCCTCCTACCCCACCGGCGGGCTGGGCGGTCAGCTGGAAGGCTCGGTCGTGGACCACCTGGCCTCGCAGGGCTCGCTTGCCTATGACAGCCAGAATGGGCTGCTGTATGCGGTCAATGCGGGCAGCAACACCGTGTCTGTGTTCGGCGTTTACGGCGACCGTCTGGCGCTGCGCCAGGAGATCTCCTCCGGCGGCACGTTCCCGGCGAGCATCGCCGTGCACGACGGCCTGGTGTACGTGTTGAACTCCCAGGGCGGCGGCTACCTGCAGGGCTACAAAGTGGTGAACGGATACCTAGTCCCGGTCGCCGACTCCGGACGCGCGCTGGGCCTGACCACGGCCGCTGAACCGGTGTTCGTGCACACCCCCGGCCAGGTGGCGTTCTCGCCCAGCGGCTCACAGCTGATCGTCACCACCAAGGCATCCGGTAGCGCGGTCGACGTGTTCGGTGTGGAACCGAGCGGGCTGCTGTCGGAAACCCCGACGGTCAACCCCGAGCCTGAAACGGTGCCGTTCGCGGTCACGTTCGACCGCCAGGGTCACCTGCTCGTGGCCGAGGCGGGCGGCTGGCTTGCCAGCTTCGACCTCGAATCCAACGGTACGCTGGCGCAGCTGGACCAGTCGGCGACCAACCAGGCGGCGACCTGCTGGCTGGTGGCGGCGGACGGTCACTTCTACACCTCCAACGCCGGTAGTGGATCGCTGACCACGTTCCAGTCGAGCGCCGGCGGCGCGCTGCTCACACCGCTGACGGACACGCCCACGGACGGCGGCACGGTCGACGCCACGGCCACACCCGGAGGACGCTACATCTACGTCCAGACCGGCCTGAAAGGGATCGTGGACGAGTTCGCGGTGGGCCCCAAGGGCTCGCTCAGCGAGATCGGCTCGATCGAAGTACCCGGCGCAGTCGGCGGCGAGGGAATCGTCGCCGGCTGATCCAGCCCGGTCACACAGGCAGCGGCGCCCCGCAGAGATGGGGCGCCGTTAGCCTGCGTGGCGAGCGATGAACGGTATGCACTGTGCTCCCCACCCTCCATCCACCGATCCGCCGCGCGGGGGCGGGTGATCGCTGTGCTTGGCCGTCGAGCCGAGACGCCACCGGACGTGGACGGCGAACTGGTCGCCCGCCTGCGGGCTGGCGAGGAGGAGGCGTTCGTGGCGCTGGTGGCCCGCCACCACACGGCGATGCTGCGGCTGGCGCGCTCGTTCGTGTCGAGCACCGCGATCGCGGAAGAGGTGGTGCAGGACACCTGGGTGGGCGTGCTGCGCGGAATCGACGGTTTTGCCGAGCGCTCAACCTTTAGGACTTGGCTGATGCGGATCCTGGTCAACAGAGCCAAGAGCACCGGCGTGCACGAGAGCCGCAGCGTGGCCGTGGGCGATGCCGGCCCGGTGGTGGACAGCTCGCGCTTCGATTCCAGTGGCGCGTGGATGTCCCCTCCCCAGCATTGGATCGAGGACAGCGACGACCGTATGCAGGCACAGGCGCTGACCGATCCGCTGCAGGCGGCGCTCGGCGAGCTACCGCCGCGCCAGCGCCAGGTGGTGATACTGCGGGACGTCGATGGCCTGACTGGACAGGAGGTCTGTGAGGTGCTGGAGATCAGCGAGGCGAACCAACGGGTGCTGTTGCACCGCGGGCGCAGTCACCTGCGTCAGGCCATCGAAGACGAGCTGAGGGTGTCATGAAGCTGCTGTGGCAAAAAGAGGGCTACGTGTGCCAGGAGATGGTGGAGCTCGTGACCGACTACCTCGAAGGCGCATTGACGCGCTCGCAGCGCCGGCGCTTCGAGGCGCACATAGCTGCCTGTGAGCACTGCACCGAGTACCTCGAGCAGATGCGCCTAACGATCGATCTAACCGGACGCCTGGCCGCCGCGGACCTCACGCCGGACATGCGCGAGGACTTCACCGAGCTGTATCGCAAGTGGCGCGCCGAAGAGGATCAGACGTCCTGACGCATTGACGCTTGGCATCATTTGATGATGGATTGGGGCGAAGGCAACTACGCGCGCATCGCGCAGGGGCTGTTGCCCGGATCGAAGGTGGCGGTGGATACGGCGGACCCGCGACCGGGCGAGCGTGTGCTCGATCTCGGCTGCGGTACCGGCAACGCCGCCCTACTGGCGGCCGAGCGCGGCGCGGATGTGATTGGCGTCGACCCGTCACAGCGCCTTCTGGACATCGCCCGCGAGCGTGCCAAGGCGGCGGGCGTGGAGGTGAGTTTTCGTGCCGGCAAAGCCGAAGCGACGGGACTCACCGATCGTTGCGCTGACGTGGTGATGTCGGTGTTCGGGGTCATCTTCGCGCCCGATGCGCACGCCGCCGCCGAGGAGATGAGCCGGGTGGCGACTGAGGATGGGCGGATCGTGCTGGGCATCTGGATACCCGGCGGGGCGCTGTTCGAAGTGATCGGCGAGCGCCGTCAGGCGATGGCTGTCGCCGCGGGCACCAGCGATGGGCCGCCGCCGTTTGCCTGGCACGAGCCCGATGCGCTCGGTGAGCTGTTTGCCCCGTACGGCTTCTCCTTGGCCGTGCAGGAGCACACGCTCCCGTTCACCGCCGCATCGCCAAAGGAGTTCCTCGACGGCGAGTTGCGCGACCATCCCATGTGGATCGCCGGACGCGCGCTGCTCGAGCCGCGCGGCGAATGGCAGGCGCTTTACGATCGGGCGCTTGAGATCTACTCGAGCGCCAATGAGCGGCCGGATGGGTTCCGCGTGAGGAGCCGTTATCTCGTGGCTAGCTTGAGTCGCTGATGCAACGTTCCCGAGGTCTCTCGTCGATTTGCGACGTTGGGGATGATCGTTTGGGCGCCTCATTTTCGTCCGTTGCGGAAGAGGGCGGCGGCGTGATCTGCGGCCCCGCGTTGCTCGTGAAAGCGAAACTGAGCACTGGTTCGTCCAGCGACTTTCACGTGGTCGAGGACGAGGCAACCGCAGCCTCAGCTTCGCCCGCCGACGGCGGCGCGCCCGCGGGTCGTCGCTAAGCGCGAACCGCGTATAGCTGCCAGGCATCGGGAATGCCCTTCAGGGTGTGAGTGCCGCGATCGCTGAACTCGATCCCAGACCCGGCCACCAGATCCTTCACAGTCCTGGATACAACCAGCTCGCGGGCACCCGCGTGGGCGCTGACACGGGCGGCGATGTGGACGGCGATGCCGCCGATGTCCTCTCCCATGACCTCGCACTCACCAGTATGCAGACCGGCACGAACGCTGATCCCCAAGGGCTCGGACGATTGCAGGATCGCCTGAGCGCAGTCGATAGCGCGGCCCGGGCCATCGAAGGTCGCCAGGAACCCATCTCCGGTCGACTTCACCTCGCGACCGTTGAAACGGGCGAGGTCGTCACGTACAGCGCACTGGTGTCGCTCGAGCACGTCCCGCCAGCGCTTGTCGCCCAGCTCCACGGCCGCTCGTGTCGAATCCACGATGTCGGTGAAGAGCACTGTCGCGAGCATGCGATCGCTTACAGGTGCAGGTCGAGCTCCGGTAAGGAACTCCTGGATTTCACCAAGCCACTCGCCAGAATTCTCGTACCAGAAATGATGGTCATCGCCCTCGAACTCAACTATCCGGGCGTTTGGCAGGTTTTCAGCCAGCCAGCGTCCATGGCGGACATTCACGAGGCGATCGCGGGTGCGGTGCAGGATAAGCGCGGGCGCGTGGACGCTCGGCACCACCGCACGAACGTCGGTATCGATGAACATCTGTCCCAGCGCGATCAGCATCCCGGGGCTTACGGTGGAGCGTTCGAGCCGGCCGTAGTAGCGGCGCGACTCCACGGCTTCCGTCTGGCTCGGTGCCGCAACGTCGACCAACGCTCCGTCGCCCCAGTTCGGCAGGATCAGCTCCGACGCGGACTCGACCAGAGCCTCGGCCGGCGTTCCCCACGGGTAGTCCTCGGCATAGGTGGAGCGTGCCAACCCGCCCGTGCAGATCAGGGCTCGGACACGCTCGGGGTAGGTTGCCGCGAACAGCAGGCACATCGGAACGCCCTCCGAAAGCCCGGCGAGCGCAGCCCGCTCCGAGCCGCTGGCGTCCATCACAGCGCGCAGGTCGCCCATGCGCGTCTCGAGCGTCGGCGCATCGGCGACCGGATCGGAGAGCCCCGAGCCGCGACGGTCGAACGTGATAACACGCGCGAACGATCCCAGGCCTTCGAGCAGCCGTGCCGCTGGCTCGTGCTCCCAGGCCAGCTCGACATGACTGGTGAAACCCCAAACCAGCACAAGATCGAGGTCGCCCTCGCCAAAGACCTGGTAGGCGATGTGGACCCCACCGCTTTTCGCGTACTTGGTCTCAGATTGCCCCGCCGATGTGCTGTAGGACCGTATGAGTCCCACCTCTTTCATTCGGTGCCGCTCGAGGACGAGCCCGGTCGGCTCCCGATCCTCGCCCATGAAGCCCGAAGTGTCTCACGAACTTAGGTCATGGATGCGACGCGCCGCTACTTCATCGAACGCCGTCCGGCGCGGTGCACCATCCAGCGCCAGCGCGGCATGAGCGTGGACGGCTCAGCGCTTGGCGGCTCGAAACAGGTAGCGATTGAGGCTCAGGAAGTAGTCGCCGCTGCGGGAGAGCGCGCGCAGGTCCTCGCTCCATGCGATGGCGTCGGCCTCGGTGAGTCCCTGTCGGCCGGGGATGAAGTCGGCGATCAGCTCGGTCATCCCAGCGCTGTAGGTGTTGTGGTTGCTGCGCACGTTAACGATCGGCACGACCTGACATAGCTCCACGGTCAGGCCTGCGTCATCCAGCAGGCGGATCAGCCTGCGCGGCAGGTGCGGATCGACGAGGTGCTCCTCCCAGGCGTCCAGCACGCGCTGCATGCGCAGTGGGTCTCCGGAGTGCCAGACGATCGAGTCCCAGTCGGTGTCCAGGACGAGCGCGCGGGCGCCGGGGCGCAGCACGCGAGCGAGCTCTGACAGTGCCTTTGCGATGTCTTGGACGTACTCGTACACTTGGGTGCACACGACCGCGTCGAAGCTCTCATCTTGGAAGGGGAGCGCACACGCGTCGGCGTGCTCGAAGCGTGTCTCAGCTACGCTGTCGGTCGATTCGAGCCGAGCGGTGGCGATCGCAAGCATGCTCTCGCTGATGTCGGTGCCGATAACCGTGCCGTCCGGCGCGACACCGGCGGCCAGCTCAGCCGCGAGAAAGCCCGGGCCCGCCCCGATGTCGAGCACCCGCTCACCAGGCTTGGCCTCAAGCGCCAGAAGCACCGCCTGGCGCTGGGCGACCACGTCAGGCGTGCTGTAGATCGCCTCGATGCGCCGCGAAGCCTCATCGTCGAATTGCAGGGTTGCACTCATCGCACGCGCAATATGTCAGAGCCGCAGGGCGTGCGTTGCGCCACCCACAGATCCTCACGGCGCCTTGCCCAGGTAGCTGTGTCCGACCGTCACCGTCAGGTGACGGTGGTTGACAAAGTTCGTGACAGCAACAGGGTCGGTGACGACACGCATCGGGGTGCCTTCACAGAACTCCTCGGTCAACCCACCGAGTGCCGAGAACCGCCCCACCGGCGTAGTTGCCCTTGGTCGAGTAGCTGCCATGGCCTTCGGACTAGCTCAGGAGAAGCTGATCGAACCCAACGCTGATCCCCGATGAGCTGCTGGGTTCGCCCTCATCTACGCAGGCCACGTCGCGTGAGAGCACCAACCCATGGTTGGCGCGGCTGTGGCACCGTTCCGACGTGACGTGCTTTAGCCGGCTCATCGATGGCGAGGAGTCATCCTCGTCGCAGCACCGGCTCTCGCTACTCGTCTGGAGCAGGCACGTCCGGCTCACCCATGGAGACGCCCGCTCTCTGCGGAAGGGAGCGCTCTTACTTGGCTGGCATCGGCGAACACGGGGAGTTCGTGATTTCGAGCTGCACGGGCGGTCCAGGGTCGTGCATAATCGCCGCGGTGTCCTCTGCGTTGGTTGACGAATTGCTTCGGGTGCTTGAGAGCAGCCTGCTGGCGGCGGGCTGGGCAAGTGATGACCGCATCGCTCGAGTTCGCCCTGCAGCGTTCGCGGCCGGTCATCTCGCGAGCTTTTCGCGCCGAGCGGGAGACGAGTTTGCGGTCACGGTCACCTTCTCGTGGATGAAGGAGGATGTGTCGAGTTCGCTCGTCGTGGCCGCACGCGTCGGGCTCGAGTACGCGCCGGCCAGCCCGTGGCTCATGGCGCTGACCGATCCGGAGATCTATGGCGCCCTGCTCCTGGAGCCGCTCATCGGGGTGGACGTCGCCGCGGCGGTCGATGTTGATGCGGCCGTGGAAGGGCTGGTGGCTTTCGTCAGTAAGTCCTCACGCAACGCGACGAGCGTTTCTGATCTCGATGCCTTGATCGAGCTGCTCCACGGCGGTCGAGCAATCCCCCTGACGCGCTCGGCGGCTTCGTCCATAGCATTCGACTACGTCGAAGAAGCCGCGTCCGAGGATGTCGGGGCCGACTCCGATGAGCACGAAGAAAATCCGGCTGAAGCTGAGGCGAAGCTCGCCTCAGCTGAGCTCATGGCCGTGCTCCTGGTCCTGGCGGACCACGCCGACGAGGCGCGCGCGGTTCTCAGCGACTATCGGCCGCCGGACGACGAGCCGCAACTCGCGACGCAGCATGCTCGATTCGTGCGTCATTTCGAACGCTTCCTCGGCGGGGGTAGTGCTCAGCCGCCGAACACCCCGGCCCGGTGGCCGCCGAGTCCGGTGGGACCCGAGCGCACTCAGAGCTTCGCCGAGCGCATCACCGACCTGGCGCCGAAGGTTCGCGCACAGCAGGACGCAGTGCAGGCCGTCCGCGCCGTGAGCGAGGGGAGGACGCGTGACGAGCTTAGGGATCTGCTTGAACGAGAACTGGACGAGCGCGGCGTGCCAATGGGTCCGAGCGCTGTCGAGATGAAAGTCGATGTGCTGGCAACAGAGCGAGAAACGTTCGGTAGGGCGCGCATAGCCCTCAAAGGCCTAAAGGCGCTCGGGGAGCTCATCACGCAGCCGGCGCTTGGGGAGGTCTTCACGCAGCAGTCTGCGCACCCCGAGTCCCAGTCTCACGAGCACGCTGCGGCGCCGGACGAACCGCCCGAGATCGCGACGGAGTTCGACCTACCAGAGCGAGCCGCCTATCCGATCGACAGCTCATTGCAGCCGCGGGCTACCGTCGCACTCGACCCGGACGCGCTGCCATGGCTCGAACGCTTCGCGAGGGGTAGCTCTCTGGGACACGGCCAGCACCTCGCGGTTGTGAACGTATGGCTGTCTGGGGAACCCAGGCCGTCAACCACTGATGTGCGCGTGAAGGTACACATCGGCAACCATCCCGTTGGTCGCTTGCTCGCCCGCGATACAGACCTATTTCGAGGCGCGATGCACGCAGCCGCCGATCGCGACGAGCATGCCTGGACGCGCGCCAGCCTGACAGAGTGTTCGGGCGCGATGCCCTACCAGCTCGAGGTCATGCTGCCAAGAGGCACCGCGTAGCGAGCGGTGGCGTCTCTGTGCCGACATCGTCGGTCATCCCAGAGACGGCCGTTACTTTGCAAGCGTGCGGGAATACTCCTTGACGCGGAGCCGTCGGTCGCTCCCTATCGCGCGATGCCATGCCGCCGGCGGCTAGCGCTTCGCCGGCTGAGCGAACGTCTGAGCACCCGCTGCGCTGACGCTCGCCCGGGACGAGGAGCTAGCGTCTCGCCGGACGCTTGCCTTCCCGCGATTGCGCTGGCCGACGTGGTCGTCACAGCAGCCGCAAGGGCCTGCGAGGATGCCCTGACGGCGATGATCGCCCAGTTGCGTCAAGACGCAAGGGTCGATAATGGCGCGGTGGCGCGGCGCCGCACATCACTGCGCGCCGGATGGGGCGGCTTGACTACAGCCGCAGCGCTCGCGATCAGCGGCTGCGCCGGAGGATTGCCGCCGGAAGGACCACCACGGGAAACGCCGATCAATCTGTCCTGCGTGGAAAGGAACGCTCGCCGCGACGCCTCGGTTGCAGCCACCGAGACCGCCCTTCCGTCAGGTGGTCCATCTGCGGGTGCCACACGCTACGTCAATGTCCGTTTCAAGAGTGGTGGGAGCATGACCGTCATTGAGTGGCCTGACAGACAGGCGGCAAGCAACGCTGCCGTACGCTACGAGGCCAATAAGCATGTCTCTCTCGGGCTCCTGGGAACGACGTTGGAAGTCTTGTCGGTAACCGTCGGCCCGAGCGAACTTCAACCATTCAAAGGGTGCGGCGTGGGCAAGCCCTGACGGACAGCTTCAGCGCGAACTGGGCGCCACGAGCTCCGTCTCGATCGCCGAGCGCAACGCAGACAGAGAGCCGGCGCGGGCGCGAAGCTTGGTGGCAGTGTGCGCCTCCGCGTTCAGCTCGGCCAGTTCCCCCGCCTTCTGCCGCGCGGCCTGCCCGATCTCCTCGGCCGGCACCACGCTGTCGAGGAAGCCCGCCGTGACAGCCTGCTGCGGCTCATACATCTCGGCGCTGATCACCGCGCGATCGAAGTGCGCCGGGTGCAGGCGCTGACGCGCCAGCTCGATCGCGAACCACGGCACGGTCAGGCCGATCTTGACCTCGTTGAGCCCGAGCTTGTACGGCCCGTCGACGCCGATACGGGCGTCCGCTGACAGCGCCAGGAACGACCCGGCTGCCACAGCGTGGCCGGTGCAGGCAACCACCACTGGCGTTGGGAAGGACAGAATCCGCTCGCACAGCGTGGCGCCCAGGGTGAGCATCTCAAGCAGCGGCTCGGTGCCGCTGGCGAACACGTTCAGGTCAAACCCGGCCGATAGGTACTTCTCCCTGCCGGTCAGGATCACCACCGCCTGCTCGCGCTCGGCGCGATCGAACAGGCCGTGAAGCTCCTCGAGCATGTCTATCGACAGCGCGTTGACCTTGCCGTCGTCCATCGTGATGGTGGCGATCCGTCCGTCGATCTCATAGCTGGCCAGCCCGCTCATGGTGTCCTCCCAGTCGTGTGGGCGCGTATTGTAGCGCCGTTTCGAAACGACGCTACGATATGCTGGCTGGCATGCCTCGCCCAAAGCAGCGCACGCCTGAACTGCGCGAGCACGTGCGCAGCGTGGCCGCCGAGGTGCTGGCGCGCGATGGCGTGGCCGGCTTCACCACAAGGCGGATCGCAGCGCAGGCTCACACCTCCACCCCGGCCGTGTATGAGCTGTTCGGCGACAAGCGCGGCCTCGTACGAGAGATGTTCTTCGAAGGCTTCCGCCTGCTGCACGCCCAGCTCGATCGCACGCCGCTGCCAGCCGAGCCGCACGCCGCGCTGATCGCGCTGTTGGAGCGCTACCGGGAGTTCGTGCGCGAGAACCCGGTGCTGGCCGAAGTGATGTTCTCGCGTCCGTTCACCGACTTCGAGCCCAATGAGTCAGAGCTGGAGGCTGGCGCCTCGGTGAGAAAACTGATCGTGGAATGCGTACGCCGCGGCATCCAAGCCGGCGTGCTCGATGGCGATGAGACCGACGATGCCCACGTCCTGATGGCGCTCGTGCAGGGCTTGGCGTGGGCGGAGAACGCCCGGCGACTGGGCAGCAGCCAGGCGTCGGTAGATCGGCGCTGGAAGCTGGCGATCGAGGCCGCGCTCGCCGGCCTTGCACCCGCGTAGTAGCGCCGCGGCCAGCTCGCTAGAACATCCGTCCAGTTCTCACACATACGTCCAAGCATGAGGCACAGTGCTGGCACATCGACAAATAGCTGAAAGGGCAAACCCGCCGTGAGGCGGGGGCGCAAAGTCAGAGATCTCGGATGAGATAGCTCGGCCGCCAGTTGGAAATCACCTGGAGGTTGCTGTCGTGTTCAAAGATCAGTCGTTGTGTCGTAAGCAGGGGGCTCACAGCGAGAACGGATTCTCGCTGATCGAGCTCCTGGTGGTGATCCTGATCATCGGCATTCTGACCGCGATCGCGATTCCGTCATTCCTCAGCTCCACCAGCAAGGCATCGGACGCAGGGGCCAAGGAAATGGTGCGCTCGGCACAGATTGCGGCCGAGACGGTGGCCACCGACAACAACGGCAGCTATGAAAAGGTGAACGCCGCGGAACTGCACAGCGAGGAACCGGCCATTCGGATCACCGCCGGCGGCGCCAGCTCCTACATAAGCGCTGTCACCGCGAGCAAGACCACGTACTCGATCACGGCCAAAGCCACCACCGGGGACGAACTCACCATCACCAGGAACGCAGAAGGAGTACTGACCAGGACTTGCGCAAGCCCGACGAGTAAGAAGGGCTGTGAGGGCGGCGAACACTCAAGCTGGTAGCACGCGGCCGGGCGTTGCGCTCAACATGGGCGGCGCAACGCCCGGCCACGCCGCCTCACCGAGCGGTTCTTCAGGACGCCTCGCCGAGCAGCGCCGCGATGCGGCCCACTCCCTCGATCAGGTCCTCATCGCCGAGTGCATATGACAGCCGGAAGTAGCCGGGCGTGCCAAACGCCTCACCGGGCACCACCGCCACCTCGGCCTCATCCAACAGCAACCCCGCCAGCTCGGCTGAGCTCTGGGCACGCCTGCCGCGTATCTCCTTGCCAAGCACACCCTTGACCGACGGGTAGACATAGAAGGCGCCGGCCGGCACAGGGCAGTCGATCCCGGCGATCCCGTTGAGCATTCCCACCATCGTCTGGCGACGGCGGTCGAAGACCTCGCGCATCTCCTCGACGGCCTCCAGGCCGCCCTGCAGCGCGGCCAGCGCGGCCGCCTGCGCCACGTTTGACACGTTGGATGTGGCGTGCGACTGCAGATTGGTGGCCGCCTTGACCACGTCGGGCGGTCCCACGATCCAGCCCACCCTCCAGCCGGTCATGGCATAGGTCTTGGCCACCCCGTTGAGGACCACGATCCGATCGGCCAGCTCGGGCACCACGGCCGGCAGCGAATGAAAGCGGGCCTCGCCGTAGACGAGATGCTCATAGATCTCATCGGTGATCACCCACAGGTCGTTGGCCAACGCCCAGCGCCCGAGCGCCTCGAGCTGGTCGCGGGAGTAGACGGCGCCCGACGGGTTGGAGGGCGAGCACAGCAGCAGCACCTTCGTGCGCGCGGTGCGAGCGGCCTCGAGCTGCTCCACGTCCACCAGGTAGCCGGTGCTCTCATCGGCGCTCACCACCACCGGCACGCCGCCGGCGAGTTTGATGGCCTCCGGGTAGGTCGTCCAGTAGGGGGCCGGCAGCAGCACCTCATCGCCGGGGTCCAGCAGTGTGGCGAACGCCTCATACACGGCGTGCTTGCCGCCATTGGTGATCAGCACCTGACTGGGCGCCACCTCGAAGGCCGAGTCGCGAAGCGTTTTCTCGGCCACCGCCTGCTTGAGCTCCGGCAGGCCTCCGGCCGGCGTGTACTTGTGCAGGCGCGAATCCATGCAGGCATCGGCAGCGGCCTGCACGATGTATGCGGGCGTGGGGAAGTCCGGCTCGCCGGCGCCGAAGCCGATGACTGGGCGACCGGCCGCCTTCAGCGCCTTGGCCTTGGCGTCGACGGCCAGCGTGGCGGACTCGGAGATTGCGGCTATGCGTGCGGAGATGCGGGCCATGGCGGCGCATCTTGTCAAATGCCGGGGCCCGGGTCGAGCTCGGGCCGTGGTCAGCGCGCTTTCCGTGATGCGTCGATCTCGGTCGCGCTGGCCTGCAGTCCCCGGCAGGCCAGCGCGCCAGCGAGACGGACCTGATCCTGGTCCTGTTGTCCTGAGTCGACGGTTGTGAACTTAGAGAGCTACCTCCACTGCGGGCGCTTGCGCAGGCTGCCCACCCGCTGGCGCGATTCGACCGGCGTATCGCCGCGGGCGTGCGTGCGTGCGAGCTGTCCATCCTTGCGGCGGTTGCGCTCTTCCTGGACTATCCACAGTCGAATCCTGCGCTCGATCGTGCGCGCATTCCCGTACATGTTCAGCCGGCCCTCCTGATAGGTGCAGCGATGGTTGACTGCTCTGCCCTCCTGGCTATTGACGGAGTGAGATCCATGGATGCATGCTGGCGGGCGACGGTTTCACACACACTGGACGCCTGTCCCAAATCGGCCGTTACGGCTCGACCGAAAGTCCAAGTCGTGAGCGCCGCCGCCCCCGATAGCGTCACGCGCCTGAGCACCGCTCCGCCCAACACCAAGAGCCAAGCCCGTAATGGCCGCCGCGCGAGCTCACTCATCGCCTCGGCGCTCGCGCTGTTGGCGTTGGCGCTGGTGGTGCGCGTGGCCACGGAGGCCGCCCCTGCGGCGGTGCTCGTCCGTGCGATCGCCACCTCCACGCGGTTTCCGGGGCCCTCCCCCGTTCTCGCCTGGCCGCGACAGGGCGAGTCGGCGCTGCTGGTTCAGGACGTCGGCAGCATGGGCAGCGCCGGAAGGCAGCGGCCGGTCCCGATCGCGAGCGTGGCCAAGGTGATGACGGCCTATCTCACCCTGCTGGAGCATCCGCTCACCCCCGGCGAGCAGGGCTTCACGATGACGATCACGCCAGCGAACGTGCGTGAACAGAAGACCAGGGCGGCACAGGGCCAATCCACAGTGGCAGTCAAGAGCGGCGAGCGGCTGAGCGAGCGCCAGGCGCTGCAAGCGCTGCTGATCCCGTCGGCCAACAACATCGCGGCGCTGCTGGCGGCTCATGACCCCGGCGGCGTGGACGGGTTCGTGGCCGAGATGAACGCCACGGCGAAACAGCTGGGTATGCGCTCCACCACCTACACCGACCCAAGTGGATTCCAGGACAGCACGGTCTCGACGGCCGCCGACCAGCTGAAGCTCGTTCAGTTCGCGATGCGCGAGCGCTCGTTCGCTGAAATCGTTGACCAGGGCTCAGTCGAGCTGCCGGTGGCGGGACGCGTGCTCAACTTCAACCGCCTGGTTGGACGCGAAGGCTACGTGGGCGTGAAGACCGGCTCCGACGAGGCGGCCGGCGGCTGCCTGGTGTTCGCCAAGCGGGTGGTGCTGGACGGCCGCACGCTGACGGTGCTCGGGGTGGTGCTCGGACAGCGCGGCGGCGCGCTCGTGGCGGCCGCGCTGAACAGCGCCCGCCGGCTCGGTGACAGTGCCTCCGCGGCCCTGCGAGTCGAGACGGTCCTCCCGCGCGGGGCGACCGTGCTGCGCGTCTCTGCGCCCGACGGTCGGCGACTGAACGCGATCACCTCACAGCGGCTTCAGGCGGTTGGCTGGGGCGGCCTCGAGATCCCGCTGCGACTGATCGTGCACTCTCGGATCGGGCGCCCGCGCGCCGGGGAGATCCTCGCCACACTCGGCGCCGGCGACCCGCGCTCCCCGACTGTGCAGGTGCTGGCCGCTCACTCGCTGGGCGGAGCTTCACTGGGCTGGCGATTGCGCAACGTCTTCGGGTGATCTCGTCACTGCACGATGCCCTGCCGAGGAGCGCCGGTTACCCCTTGACCGCCTGCAAGGTGTAGCTGTGCGGCAGTCGCTCTGGACGCTCTGCGAAGCGGAACTCGCCTCCCTCGAGCGCCTCCATGTGGCCGGGGAAGGCTTCCCAGGGAACACTGTCGTGCTCGACCAGGCCGGTGAGGCGCAGGCCACGGCCGAGCAGCGCTGTCACGATCTCACCGAGCCCGTGGTTCCACGAGTGCGTGGTGTTGTGCTCGAACTCCACGTCGGTCTGAACGTAGGTGCCCCCCTCGGTGAACACGACCGGCGCCTGATGCTCGAAGTAGGGATACTTGACGATCAGCTCCGCGTCGGTGCGCCCATCGTCCAGCGCCCACATCATCGGGTGACCCTCGCGAATGAACAGGCGCCCGCCGGGCGCCAGCAGCTCCTCCACCACTGCCGCCCAGCGGTCGATGTCCGGCAGCCAGCAGATCGCTCCGATCCCGGTGTAGACGAGGTCGAAGCGCTGCCCGCCGAGCGCGTCGACGGCGTCGTAGAGGTCTGACTCCACGAACTCGACCTCCGCGCCTGTGGCCGCCGCCAGCTGCCTGGCCTGCTCGAGCGCCGGCGCGGAGAAGTCGAGTCCACTCATGCGGGCGCCCAGGCGCGCCAGCGACACGGTGTCGGTGCCGATGTGACACTGCAGGTGCACGCCGCGCAGGCCGGTGACGTCGCCGAGCAGCGGGACGTCGAATGCGACCACGCCGCTGATGAACTCCGGGTCCTCCAGGAAACGCTGGACCGCGTAGTCCGGCGAGGCGATGTGCGCGGGCACGCGCTCGTCCCAGCTTGCGCGGTTGAGGGCCCCGGAGTCGCTCATTGCGGCGCCTGTGAATACCGCAATGAACCTGGTGTGGTGAGGTCCTCCCCGGTCTCCAGCAGCGTCTTCAAACCGGACAGGATCATCGGCCAGCCACCATACAGTTCTCCGTTGGCGTTCTCGCGCAGCTGATCGTGGGTGACGGTCAAGCGACAGGAGTCGTCGACCTGCTCTATCTCCCATGTGACCCTGGATGGGCCTTCCGCCTTGATCTCCTCGCTCCACAGCGCTGTGAAGCTCTGCACGAGCCGGCGTGGCGGGTCGACTTCCAGGTTCTCGCCCTCGGCGATCGCGCCGCCGCGCGGGTGCACCAGTCGATAGCCGGAGCCGGGCGTCCAGTCGGAGGCAACCGCCACGCCGAAGTTGTAGCGGCCGCGCATCTCGCCGTCGGTGATCGCCTGCCACAGGCGCTCGGGCGTGGTCTTGATGTAGATCTCGAACACCTTCTCGGTGGGAGCTGCCGTCCACGGCCGCTTGCCGCTCGCCTGCGTGTCCAGCGTGGTCATCGTTTCCTCCTCGATTCGTGCCTTCAGCCCGCTGAGCGTCGCCGCCCAGGGCTCGGCGTACTTGCTCACCCAGCGATCGTGGACGAGCCTGATCGGGACCGGGTTCAGGAAGTGCAGCTTCTCGCGGCCACGCCTTTTGGTGGTCACCAACCCTGCCTCTTCCAGCACCTTCAGGTGTTTCATCACCCCAAAGCGCGTTATGGGCAGCCGCTGCTCGAGCTCGCTGAGACTCTGCCCGTCGCGCTCGAACAGCGCGTCGAGCAGGCTCCGGCGGGTTGGGTCGGCGAGCGCCCTGAACACTGAGTCCACGCTCGCCATTATATGTGACGATTCAGTCACATGTCAAGTCGGGCGTGCGCTTTGCGTGCGCACGCCGCCTGAGCATTGCCCTGTCAGGCCGAGGTTGCTGATGACCAGCACTCGCTGCGGCGTATCCGCAATGGCGATCGACTGTGTACAAGACTTGCCTACGGCGGCCAACCGAAAGTGCCTAAACGCATGGCATGGCGCTCTATAAGCGCGCCGATATCGTCGAGCGCGCCCGACGCTACGCGGCTGGAGTCTCGGCGTGGACCGGCGTCGTGCGAAACGGGCAGTGCGCGTCGTCATGAACCTCACTCGCGAGGATGTACGTCGCGTCAATTGACTGCGGCAGCGCTTCCAGGAACGCATTGGGGTCATCGGACGGGTCGAGATGTACCTGGGATCGAAGGTATGACCACATGGAAGCACCATCAGCCTTTGTGTCTTCGCCCAAGAAGAGTTCCAGCTCAGGGTTCCCGTTCAGCTGGACCTTCGCAAGCAAGCGCTGAGAACCAGCAAGGGGATCATTGCTGATGATGTCGACATGCCGAACTTGCTTGCTCAAGGTTGCAACCCCGCCAATCTAAATCTTAAAGTTTTGATCATATCGACGGTATCAGACGCGAAGAATTCCTTCTGATGCTATGCGTGCAGCTCGATCAAAGACAGCATCCAGTTCCGCGGGCTCCAAGAACGGCCCTAGCCGGGAGTCTTCCCGCTCGTCCACAAACCTCTGAACATGCGCGAGTAGAGCAGGGGGCAGCGGCTCGTCGCTATGCCGCCAGGCGAATTCGCTGCTGCTCGCCGTGCCTTCGAAGGCGTGTCCGTGATCGATCAACGCGACATTGGGAAGCTCATCGATGACTCCCCAGTTGCCGAGGTTGCGATCGGTGTTCGCGGCCAGCGTGTCAAGCAGCGCCACTTGCCAGGAGATCTCTTCAGGGCATGCGAAAGGCATAACCCCCGCATCCACGGCAGTTTTGAAGCGTGGCCAAAGCACCTGAACGCTCCCCTGTACGGTTTCGGTCGAGCCGAGCGTCTTCGGTACCTCGCGCAACACAGTCGCCGGGACCAAGCGCTCGACTCCAATCTCGCGAGCGAGGAGCCACGCGGCCACCTCTCGCTTGGCTCGTTTCGTCCGCTCAGGATCACCACCGGGCTTTGCGGCTACCCCCACCCCACCCTGAAGAATGAGCGTCATCTTCTCGGGGTGGCCGCCGCCCCCTTCGAGAGGGCGCACACGCTCGACAACGGCGTTGCCAAGGTAGAACTCCAAGCTGCAGCAACGCTCGAAGAGCTCAAGAAGTTGCAAGGTAATCAACCTATCTGTCCCAAGTCGTGGGCATATTCAAAAGACGAGATGTGACGTCATACTCCAAAGGCGAGCTTTGACCTCCTCCCCTCGCTCTCAGGTCAGTCCAAATTGCAACGAAAACAGAACAGCCCGATCCAGTGGGGATCTAAGAGGCTTCTGTCTCTCGTCCTGCTTCAGTGGCTGTGGCGCAACCTTCTCCAGGTTCCGCAGAGACGGCTCAGGGGAGAGCCATTCATCGAGCGATGGCTGAGGGCTGAGAGCCTCCACGAGCCGAAGCTCAGGGCGTGCGCTTTGCGTGCGCACGCCCCACGCGCTGCCGTGTCAGGCGGCCGGATCGACCAGCAGGCGCCCTACGCTGTCGGCCACGCACACAGGCTTCTCGACTCCGTCGGCCTCCACGGTCACGCGGCTCACGACCTGGTGCCAGCCGCCGCCCACGTCGCTGACCTCCACGATCTGCGAGTAGCAGCGCAGCTTCGACCCCACCACCACCGGGGCGGGGAACCGCACCTTGTTCCAGCCGTAGTTGACGCCCAGGCTGAAGCCCGTCCACTCGTTGAGATCGCGACGCAGTCCGTCCACCAGCGACAGCGTGAGGTTGCCGTGAGCGATGGTCGTGCCGAACGGGCTCTCCACCTTGGCGCGCTCCACGTCCACGTGAATCCACTGGTGATCGCCGGTCAGCTCGGCGAACTGGTCGATCATCCCCTGGGTCACCTCGCGCCACTCGCTCGGACCCACGATCCGACCTTCGAGCGCACGCAGATCCTCGATCCCGTGCACCACAGCGTTGGGCATGTCAGCGGTAACAGACATCCTGTCTCCTTTCGTCAGATTCAAAGCATCCTAGTGGCCGACCTGGGCGGCCACTCACCCGCGCGGCTGGTACACGATCTGACCTGCGTGCTCGGCGGCGGCGTCGATGAAGGCGCCGATCAGAGGATGCACTTTGCGATGCGCGCCAGAACCGATCTGAGGCTGGAACAGCGTGGCCACGAAGAACGGGTGACCGACCAGTTCCACCGCCTCGACGCCGGCGTCCGGGGCGTGGGCGCAGACCATCAGACCACACTGCACCAGTCGTTCGACGAACGCGTCGGCCAAGCCGTAGTTGCACCAGTGAAACCCCACGAACGGCAGCGTCCCGCAGATCGCCGCCAGCCGCGTGGCAGGCACGCACGTCACCAGGCGCTCCTGCCCGACGAGGCTGCACCCAAGCGGAGCGATCACCGGCTGATCGTGCTCGGGTTCGAGCTCGCCGTGCCCGGCGGCAAGACCTGCCACCGCCCGTGCGAACTCCACGATCGCGTACTGAAACCCGCCGCACGTGCCGAGCATCGGGACGTGGCGCTCACGGGCGTGGCGAATGGCGCTGAATACGGCGCCATCGTCTCGATAGGGCCCCCCCGGAGCCACCCAGATCCCGTCGACGTCGTCGAGCTTTCGCGCCCGCAGATCGTCGGTGGCCACCCAGCTGGCCTCCGTCCACAATGGGAACAGCTCAAGCGCGGCGTCGAGTTCACGATGCGTCATGAACTCGCGATTGTGATCTCCCAGGACCGCGATCCGGGCCACCATGCGGCGAGTATACGACGTATGTGGACTGCATTCCAAATAATGAAGCTGATCCAGTCGCTGACGACCGTCGACTTCTATGGCTGACTCAGCGCCGCCAGCAGCCCGGCACCGGGTGAGCCGATCCCAGTCATGGAGTCGAACCCGGGCGCGGTCGTGAGCGCGACGTCCTGCAACGTGCAGTTGGCGGTGCCGCTGCAGAAGACCTCGGGCCCTTCGTAGTCCAGCGTCCTCACCGAGGTGAGCGTACCTTCGCTCGCGCTGACGCCGTTGAGGAAATCCACTCGCGCCAGCGCCTGCTTGCCGCCTGGGAGCACGTCGTAGAACGCGCTGGCGGCCGCGGCCGGCGAGGAGTCCAGCTTGTACAGGAGCGGGTTGACGAAGCCAAGCGACGTACCGGCCGCCTGATCGGCGTCGGCCATCACTCCCGCGAACAGCGGCGAGGCGAGGCTGGTGCCGCCGATTCGGTATTGGTCGTAGTGGGTGCCGCCGGGGAACGTCTGGGTCTCGCCCACGAGCATGCCCGTGGCCGGATCGGCGTCCATCGAGATGTCCGGCTCCACGCGGTTGGCGATACCGGTGATGGCGCTGTTGCGGGCGGCCAGCGCAGCTGGCACCACGCTTTCTTGATAGGCGGGCTCGGAGTACTCATAGCTCGTGCCGCCCCCGCCGCCGTAGTCATAAGCGCCCGGCGCCGGCGGCAGCCATGTGTTCAGGCTCGACGAGCTGCAGCCCGGATATTCGAGTTCTGCCAGCGTGGCAGTGCACAGCACACTCTTGGACGTGGACCAGCCAAGCTCGCCGAGGCGCGTGTTGCCTTTGCCCACCTGCAGTGTGGTGCCTCCCACGGCGGTCACATACGGGCTGGAGGAGGGATAGTCGGCCACGGTCATGCCGAGCGTTGTGAACTCATCGCCGTTGTCGCCGGCGGAGAACTGCACGCCGACGCCGGTTGCGCCGGCCATCAGCAGAACGTTGTCGAAGCTGCGCCTCGTGCCGGGCGAGTCGAGCAGGTCGCCGCCGTCGTCCCCCCACGAATCGGTGACGATCTGCGCGAGATGTCCGTCGATCACCTGCTGCACGGAGTTGTAGAGGCCGTTGAGGCAATTCCTGGCGCCCACGTACAGGATGTTGGCGCCGGGCGCGGTGGCGTGCACGGCCTCGACGTCGAGCGTCTGCTCGCCGTACCAGCCGCTGGCTTCGCACAGCGCCACGTCGTTGAACGATTTGCTCAGCAGCTCGCTGAACTGTCCCGCTTGCAGCACTTCCGAGGATTGATTCTTGACGCTGTACTGCTGGGCGTCGCCGAGCAGCGTGGGCGAGGCGTACGCGTCCACGATTGCCACCGTAACGCCCTTGCCGTCGATGCCGCCCGCGATCTGGGGGGTGAGCCCGTAGGCGCCCTGCAGCTGGGCGGGAACGTAGCCGCACACGGCGTATGGCAGCGGGTTGGGGTATCCGACCCCGTAGGCCGGGTCGGCGGTATCGGCCTTCTTGCCGTAGATGGTCGAACACGGCGGTGCGTTGCGGAAGCCTTCAGGCTGCGGGATTTCGCTGGGGGGCGCCTTCTGCGGACGTGCGGTGTCGGCGCCGGTCAGGTTGGCCGGCCTCGCCACCGTCTGATCGACTCCGGTGACGCCGCTGATCAGCGCCGCCAGCGAGCTCGGCACCGTCAACGCGGAGGAGGCCAGGCGCACGGTCTGCCCCTGCCGCCGGTATTCCCCGAGGCTGGTGCCGAACGCCTGCTCGACGGCTGCCACCGAGCCGCTCGCCTGCACTGTCATGCGGTCGGGCGTGACCGTTTCCACAGCGATGCCCTGGGACTTCAGCCACGATGTGACCGCGTTGACCGAGGCCTGGGTCGGGGAGAAGCGCTGCTCCCACTGGGCGGGGGTGAGGTAGCGGCGGTAGCTGGGGCTCGCGGGGTTGCTGACAGCCTGCTCGAACGCCACGGCACCCGCGGGGTCGCTCAACTGAAGGCCCACGTTGAAGTCCAGCGACGCGGACGCGGGGGTTACGCCGACCTTGCTCGCCGGAGCTGCAGCGGGAGATACGCTCTGCAGCACCCTGCGCGCGGAGGCCGCGCCCGCGACCTCCGGGGCCAGCCCTGTGAAGCCCACTCCCAAACCGAGCGATACAAGCGTGGCAATCAGTTCTCGGCGCCGCATGTGGCCTCCTGCCGTTCGTGTATGGGAGATGTGAGCAAGGTATACCCGATGAGCGCCAGATCAAGCGTGCGCACCCGGACGCGATGCCGGGCCAAGCCTAGGCCCATGCGCCGCTGCGGGCAAGCTGGCGGTGCTAGCGGCGGGAGAAGCGCGAGCGGCGAAAGTCCGAGCGACCGACCCGCGGCGCGCCTTCCACGGCCGCGCCCAGCTCGACGAGGCTGACGCCAAGTCCTGCCGCCAGGCTGCGCACCGTACCCCAGCCCGGCGCCACCGCCCCATGCTCGATGCGCGCCAGACCGTTGACCGTCATGTCCGAGCGCGACGCCAGCGCCTCGCGTGTGATCCCGCGTTCCTCGCGTATGTGGCGCAAAGCGGCCGCCAGCGCCGGGTCAGGATGCGCGTGCCGGCTCAAGCGCCGCTCCCCGCGGACACCCCGGTGGCGGGTGGCCCGCCACAGCCACTGTCGGGATCGACAGCGAGCGCTACCACGACCCGCCGCGCTGGGAGGGTTTGCGCTCCGTCGGAACCCACAGTCCGATCAGCAGCTCATCGACGGTCACGTTGAGACCGTCGGCCAGGATGAACAGCGTGCTCAGCCGCGGATCGACCTTTCCCTGCTCGATTTTCCCGATCTCCGTGCGATGCAGCCTGGTTGCGCTGGAGAGATGTTCCTGGGAGAAGCGCGCCTCCTCGGTGCGCACTTTGCGCACGTTGTTTCCAAAGCCCTCCAGGAACCGGGCCAGCTCCTCCTTGTACGCCTCCAACGTGCTCACCTCTCCACTCTTCCTTCCGCCACAGCGAAATGCGACCGATGTCCGTCTGCCAGTTGGTCGAGTGACGCACGACGGTCCGCCACACCGCCGAATGGCAGACACCCGTCGGGCACTCGCAGGTGTGGCTGACCGTTGTCTGCATGGCACAGCGCCGACGTGGCCTGATCCCTGATTGCTTTGGATCGAGCCGAACCCATACGAACGTATGTTCGCACAAAACGGCCGGCCTGTGGCGGCCGGGGCGAGCGGGTTCAGCCTTCGCTGGAAGGCGCCCAGATGTTGATGTCGCTGTCGAGCGCGTGACGCTCGATCTCGGCCAGTTCCTCGGCGGTGAAGTCGAGCTTCTCGAGCGCGGCCACGTTCTGCTCGAGCTGGCCCACGCTGCTGGCCCCGATCAGCGCGGAGCTCACACGGAGATCGCGCAGCACCCATGCGATCGCCAGCTGGGCGAGCGACTGACCGCGCCGCCCGGCGATCTCGTTCAGCGCACGGACGCGCGCTAGGTTCTGCTCGCTGAGCAGGCCCTCGTCGAAGTCCTCGCCGCGGCGCACGCGCGAGTCCTCGGGAACGCCATGGAGGTAGCGGTCCGTCAACAGGCCCTGCCCGAGTGGCGAGAACACGATCGCCCCTGCGCCGCTGTGCTCGAGCACATCCAGCAGGCCGTGCTCGATCCAGCGGTTCAGCAGCGAATAGGAGGGCTGATGGATCGACAGCGGCGTGCCCAGCCGCGTCAGGATCTCGACCGCCTCGGCGGTGCGCTGCGGCGAGTAGGAGCTGATCCCCACGTACAGCGCCTTGCCCTGACGCACGGCGCTGTCGAGCGCTCCCATGGTCTCCTCCAGCGGAGTGTGGGGATCGAGGCGATGCGAGTAGAAGATGTCGACGTGCTCGAGCCCCATCCGCTCGAGGCTCTGATCGAGGCTTGCCAGCAGGTACTTGCGCGAGCCCCACTCTCCGTATGGCCCCGGCCACTGGTCATAGCCGGCCTTGGTGGAGATCACCAGCTCGTCGCGATAGGGGCGGAAGTCCTCCGTGAAGATTCTGCCGAAGTTCGTCTCGGCGGCGCCGTAGGGCGGGCCGTAGTTGTTGGCCAGATCGAAGTGCGTTATGCCGAGATCGAACGCGCGGCGCAGGATCGCACGGTTGGGAGCCAGCGGCCGGTCATCGCCGAAGTTCTGCCACAGCCCGAGCGAGATCGCCGGCAGCTGCAGGCCGCTGCGACCGACGCGACGGTAGGGCATCCGCTCATAGCGGTCCGGGTGCGGGAGATAGTGCACATCGGCGCGGCCGGGATCGAACGGCATCGATCGATTATCGCAGCGCCGCCTCGCAGCAGCGGGCAAGCCCAGCAGAGACCCCTGCCGGGCTTGCCCGCATCCTGCTCGCACGCCTCGATCGCGCGCGAGGTTGTGGGAGCGGCTCAGAAGCCGATCAGCTTGACGCCCTTGGTTGACTCGCTGTCGAGACTCGACGGCAGGGCTTCGTAGTCATGCTGTTCCAACAGCAGCTGTCCGCCGGCGGCCTTCTTTTCCAGCGCGAAGCTCAGGAAGTTGTTCACCGTGAGCTCCTCCGCCGAGGAGGTGCCGGGGTAGGCCGAGTATTTCGTGAGCGCCAGCTGGTAGGCGATCCCGCACAGCGGGTAGTTCGTCTCCTTGGTCGCCGTTGTCACGGCCTGCCACGTGTCCTGCACGCTCGCCGGCGGGAACTTCTGGCCTTTGCCGTTGGTGAACTTCTCCTTCGCGCAGTTGGCGTCGCCCGTGGTCGCCGAGTCGGCGTCCGTGGACGGGTCCGCGAACGTCTGCTTCGTCGTCGCGGTGCCATCGTTTTGAATCGGCACCCAGAACGTCGCGGTTTCCTTGCCGCCGGCCGGTGGCACGAACGCGCTGTTGGCGCGTGCGTTGGCGAGACTGGAATAACCGATGCTGCCAGCCGTTTCGGCGACCTTGGCGACCTCCGCCGTGTCACCGGTTTTGGACGGGCGCACGACCGCCGCCGCGGCCGGCCAGACCGCGTTACCTGCTCCTTCGGATATCTGTTCCCATGTCTCGCTGGTAGCACTTTCTGTGGTGAATGGTTCCGCGTTGATCAGGTTCAGGTAGCGCTTCAGGATGTGCGTCGAACCCGCAGAGTCCAGACGCACGACGCGCGTGATTGCCGAGGAGCAGCCGGCCCCGGTCAGCTGGTCGCCGCCGTCAGTGATTTCAGACCAGGTTTTGATCGTGCCGAGGAAGATGCCCTGAAGCGTCTCGTTGCCGATCACCAGCCGCCCCGGGAAGGTGGTGCTGGTCGCGGTGCAGGAGGCCGGCAGGTGCACGAGAATCGAGATCGACTCCTGCGCGACCGGGATCGTCAACACCGATTCCGGCGCCGAGCCCGGCGTGGACTCGTTGTTTTCGATTTCTGTTTTCTCGGTCGGGTTCGGCGGTTCCTCTGTGACCACGAACGCGTTCGTGGGCGCAAAGCTCGCAACGCCGCCACCGACGCCCCACGACGCGAGCCCAACCGAGCTCGACGAGGCCGTGTACGCGACCGTGGGCTTGCCGTCCGTTCCCTGCGTGCCGCTGCACGCATCTTTGTTCGTCGAGGTATTGAAGTCGGGCGTGAACACGTTCTGGTAGGCGATCTTCATCACGTTGGCCCCCTGGCCGCCGATGTTCGCGCCCGAGCACTGCGTGACCACCTTTGCGGAGACGTCCGCAGCGCCTGCACTGAGCAGGCCGATCGCTGCCACTGCCAGCGTTACGCTCAAACGCGCAAGCCGGGCCCCCCTGAGAAAGCTCATTCCTAAGCACCTTCCGATCTGGATTTGGGTTTCGACTGCAGCAGACATAATGTCTAGTATTTCTGTGGACATTGTCGGGTTTCTGTGAAGATGCCCACAAGGTTTCGCTCACTGGGCTATCGCCCTGACGCGTCGAACCCGGCCGGCGCTCCGCGATCGCGCCGGCACAGCGCGCCGGCAGGCGTCGTACGAGTGCCCTCACGCAGACGTGTCAGCGATGCTTTGACAGCCGCAGCGTGGCGTTGCCCTGCACCGCCGACGCTTCGCCGGAGGCGTTGTGCACGTTCAGCACGAAGCGCGTGCGCAGCGAGCCGCTGTGGGCAAGCAGTTTGCGCGCGCGGGCGCTGAGGTGAAGGGTGACCGCCTTGACTGTCCCCCCCGCCACGCTGAAAGATCCCTGCGCGAGCGTTACGACGCCCTTCTTGGCGGCGCTCGCCGTGCGCAACGTCACCGTGCCCGTGCACTCCTTCACGCCCGCGGGGCAGCGCAGCTCGAGCACGACCGCCCCAGACTTGGCCGTGGGCAGCGTGGTGCTCCCGAGCGTGACGCTGGCGGCGCCTTCGCGGTAGCCGGCCACCCCGTGCTTGGACTGTTCTTCGGCTTGATTGCGGGACGCTTGCGCCTGTTCCTGAGCTTGGCGCGCTGCTTCTTCTTGGGACTTGTGCGCCGCGGCTTCTTCCTGGGACTTGCGGGCTGCCGCTTCTTCTTCGAGTTTGTGGCGCGCCGCTTCTTCTTCGGCCGCTTTGCGCCGGGCAGCTTCTTCTTCGCGCTGTTTTCTGGTTTCCACCGACAGCTTGGCGGCGCGCGTTGAGGCGGGCGTGCCGATGCCGTTGGAGAACGTGGCGCGGTATTCGTAACCGTTCTGCGCCGCGCTGACACCGGGCACAGTGAGCGTGTCGCCGGTCTGCCCCGAAAGTGGTTTCCATTCCACGCCCGCGTCAGTCGACACTTCCCACTGCACAGTCGGAGTCGGTTCGCCCGTGGCGGCCGCTTCGAAATGCGCAGTTTCGCCTTCGAGCAGGGTCATTCCCGTGGGCTGTTTGCTGACTTCCGGCGCGCCTGGCTCGGTTCCGGTGACAGTGACCGTGCCGGATACGTGCAGCACCGGGGTGGCAAGGTCGTCCGTGTGAATGGTCGCTTCCACGGTGAGTTTGCCGGCCTTGGCGAATTTGTGAGTCGTTTCGGCCATCTCGGTCTGCTCACCGGCGGGCGTGCTCGTTTCCGCCTGCTGCCCATCCCCGAAGATCCACTGCACGCCGAGCACGCCGGCCTGCACCACATCGGCGCTGAGCGTGACCGTGTCGCTCAGTTCGGGGTTGCCAAGGTGATGTCCGTCGAGTGACAGTTCAAGCCCCGTGGGGGCAATTTTCGCCGTCGGGCAGCCGCTGCCGCCGGGTCCGAACTCGATCACTTCGCCCCACGCTGGGGACAGTACGTAAAGCGCATTGGAGCTCGCGCCTGCGACCTGTGGATACCCATATTGGAAGCCGATCTCGCACGGTTTGAGTTTTTCTCCCGACCCTTCGCCCGGAACCCCGCCGGTCCAACCCAGCTCCGACACCGACACGTGCCCTGCGGTTTCCGAGTAGGACAGGTCCAACACGCTGTTGCGGGATTCTCCGAGCTGGCCGAGTTCGTTCATTTCCGCAAGTTCTCCATCGACCACCAGCCGGCCGGAAGATCCGCCCGCGCCTTCCGCGACGACCGCCAGCGAACCTCCGTAGTGGGCTTCGTTGCCACCGAAGGAAGTGATTTCTTCGACGAACGGGCCGGTATTCAGCGTTCCCGGCTCCGCGAACACGAACACTTCTTCGGGGGCGCCAGAGGTAGCGTCGGCGGGTAGCGCGAAGAGTTCGTTGCGGGTCTCGAAGAACAGCGTTCCGCCGGGCGAGACCACCGGCGAATCCGGCTCTTCGTTGCGCGTGGTCACGTTGGGATCGACCCAAGTGAACAGCACGCTGCCGGTGGAGCTGACGTGCTCGACGGCCACGTGCAGCGCCCCGGCCCCCGCGTCGACCAGCCCGAGGATCAGGATTTCGTGCGTCAGCGGATCGACGGCGATGCCGGATGGTTCCAGCAGCGTCTTGCCCTGCACGTTGGAGTTCGCTCCGAGCGATTCGGTCGTCCCCAGCAGCCCTTCTTTGCCGGTGCCCGCTGCAGCTTCGAGCTTGCCCGAGACGCTGGGGGTGCTGTTCAACGCGTACAGCGCCCCGGCCGCGTTGAAGTTGCCGTCGATCGGGTCTTCCACGAACCGTTTGAAACTGGCCAGCACATACAGGCGCCCTTCTTTGGGGTCGAGCGCAAACCCCTCATAAGGCTCGAGCGAGGTGGTTCCGGCGGGCAGCGCCGGCGGCTTGATCAGTCCTTCGGCTTCGTACGCGCCCGCTTTGCCGTAACTCTGGACACGCAGCTTTTCCGATTCGTTACCCGATTCGCTGCCAACGAAGATCCGGCCGCTTTCGGGGTCGACGGCGAACGCGTGAGCTTCTTCGCCGGCGAACAGGAATTCGCTCCCCAGCTTGCCGGCATTGGTGCCCTTGCCCTTGAAGCGCGTGATTTCGCCATAGGTTTCCGCGCCGCGCGCGGTAACGGTGTTGATCGTGGCCAGCGCCAGCGCCAGCGCGAGCAGACACAGCGCAAGCGCGGCGATCGCGACCCCGGGCGATGTGGTTTCCGAGCGTGGCATGGTGACCCTGACACTTACATAATAATCTCGACCATACAAGTGATGTTCACGTTTCCTAACAATTGCCCTGCGTGTCGATCAGGGACGACGTCGCTCGATGTGGCTGCTGTTGCTGCGCTGGGATCTGATCGCGCTGATGGTCGCCGGCGCCACCCGTGGCGCGCGGCGTCCGCGCCGCGCGCGCCTACCGATCGATGCTCCCGCGAACGCCGCGAGCAGGATCAACCCGGTCAGGTAGGGCGCGGCGGGCTCTCCTTCGTTCGCGCTGTAGGCGACCGCCTGGGCGCTGGCCGACTCGGTTGCCTGTTCACTGTCCTCTTCCCGCTGCGCCGCCTCCACCGGCGAGTTCACTGCCGACGTGCCACTCGGCGGTGTCGGCTCGGCGGGCGCGGGCAGCGGCGGCGGTACGCTCGCAGCCAGCGGCACTGCCGGCGTGGCTGTGGGCAGAAAGACGGCAGGCGAGACGACCGGGTGCGGATGCACAGCCGGCGCGGCAGGCGCCGTGAGCGGAAGCGGGGGCACCGGCGGGGGCGCCTGTGCGGCGCTGGCCGGCGCGCTGGCGGGCGCGGGCGTGGGCACCGACCCGGACCGCGGCGGCACCGCGATCTTCTCCGGCGGCGTGGTGCCGCAGGAAGTCCCCGCGCTGCCCTGCTGGACGGTCACGGGCAGCGATGCGGACAGTCCCCCGGCGCTGATGGTGACGGTCGTGGTACCGGGCGACTCGGCGCAGAACAGCCCGGAATGCGAGTCTTCCACCGGATACCCGTTGGTGCCGAGCAGCACCGCATTGGGTTCGGTGGAGGAGGTGTTCGGCTCCACGAACTCGCCCACACTCTCGTTGGAGGATGTGAACGTGAATTCGGGCAGCAGCCCGTATGCGCAGACCGTGGCCACGCAGTTGGACGGGATCGGGATGTAGGGGTCGGTTTCCGGGTGCGGAGATCCGCCCACAGCAGTCCGATTGCCGGCGCGCGGCCGGCGGGCCAGCCCCGAGAAGCGGGCCGCTTGGGAGCGACGCAGCAGCGTCCCGTCCTTTGCTTCCAGCGCCAGTTCTTCGATGTTGGGGATCAGGCGCGCCGTGACCTTGGCCACGTTCGGCGCACGGATGATGTCTGCCGTATCCACCTGCGCCAGCAGGAAGCCGCCCGCTCCGATGAAGCCTCCGCCCCGCTCGGCTTGATAGTCGACGTATCCCAGCGTGCCAGAGCCGAAGCTGGGCACTTCTCCCTGGGCATCTCGCAGCGATTCGCTGACGTTCTGTTCGGGAGCGTCGAAGAAATAGGCGGAGGCCCCGTCGGCGATCAGCGCGCGGATCGCTTCCTCGGCGCCAGGGTGCCCGCCGGCGGCGGCCTGCGCGCCGAGGTCGGCGTTGCCGATCACGATCGCCGGCGTCCTGATCGCCTCGGCCGCCTTCAGTTCCGCTTCCAGCCATTCGCGCTCGACAGCGTTGGCTTCGTCTGTGGGAGAGGCGTCGTCAAGCATGATCACGCGCACTTCCCCGCCCGAGCCGCGCGAGGTGAACGCGCGGTAGCCAGCCTCGCAGCCGCGTGCGCCGCCGCATGACGACGGAGTCGGCTGCAGCGACAGCAGCGAGCGAGCTTCCAGTTCTCCGCCGAACGGCTGTGCGCCGAGCACTGCTTCGAACTGCGCCTCGCTTTCCGTCTCATCCAGGTCGGTGGGGGTGCCGGCGACGAGCACCGGCAGCGGGCTGCCCTGCACGATCGCGCGGTAGCGCGCCAGCTCACGTTCGTAGGAGAAGCGGTCGGCCGCCACCTCGGGGCCGCTGATGGCCTTGGGGTTGACCAGCCGTGGGCCCGTGTACAGGAACGCGCGCACGCCGGGGACGTGCGCGCGTTCCAGGGCGCTCAAGAGCCACGCGTCCGGCCCGATCCTCGCGCCGGCGCGGTCGGCGCACGGCGCGGCACACTGGGCGTTACCCGCGACCGCGAACGTCGCCTCGCCCGGTTCAACCGCGATCGGCGCCCGTCCCGTGCCGATCGGCGCCGAGGATTCGTTGCCGAGGCGGTACACGTCGGCGGTGTCCAGCAAGCCTTCGTGTTCTTCGGGTTCCACCACTCCGCCCACCGCCCAGCCGTGGGAGCCATCGCGCTCGACCAGCACGGCGGCCGGAGGATCGGGCTGGTAGACGGTGTCGTAGAAGGACCAGTTGCCGGCAGGTTCGGCCGCATCGTTGAGTTCGTGCTCTTCATCACGCCAGCCGTTTGCGGTCTGGCGCAGCACGCCCGCTTCCTGGTTGGTGGCCAGCGGATAGGGGGCGATCTGCGTCTGTGGCGAGCCGGGCGGCGCTTCGGGCGCCCGTTCCACGCCATAGGTGTCGGGCACGCTCCCGGCGGTGATTGCCCGCAGTGCGCCGCCTTCGCGGAACAGCGCAAGCGTTCCCGGTCCGGCCAGCCCCGGAAACGGCGTGGATGTCGCCCGCCACGGTGCCCCTGGCGCTTCGCGCTCGTAGATGGCGCTGCCGGCGCTGAAGGCGGCGCCTCCGTCCTGCAGGCCGGCCGTCGCCCATGGCACGCCCGCGCCCATCGCTTCGGCGGCGCCGCGGTCGACGTGCCAGCCCGAGCCATCGTTGACGAGCAGCCCGCCGGCGTAGCGGTTGGTGTCCGTTTCGAGCAGAACCCGGTAGGCCACGATCGCTTCCGAGCCGGCGAACGCGACCGAGGTGAAGCTGGCGTCACTCCACGTGCAGCGCGGTGACTGCGCGGGGACTTCCGGCTGGCACGGGGATTCGCCCGGCAGTTGCGCCTGTGTCCAGGTCTTGCCATAGGACAGCAGCACGCCGTCCTGGCCGACCGCATAGCCGCGCGCCGGTTCGCTCGGGTCGAAGGCGACCCCGAGCAGGTTGCCTTCGAACTGATACGGCGCCGCCGGGTCCGGTTCCCAGCGCTCGGCTTCGCCCCGCCAAAGCCACATCTGCCCTTCGTCTCCGACCGCATAGGCGCGCTCGGGGGTGGGCCATGCAACCGCTCGCAGCCGCGGCGACTGCCAGCCGGCCGTTGGCCCCGACCAGGCTTTCCGGGCGCCAGCCCAGACCGGGGGTGTAGCGCGCGACCTCGCCCGCGTCTCCGACTGCGATCGCTTCGCTTGACAGCGCGCCCGCTTCCACGCCCGGCTGTGGCGCCACGGCGACGAGCGCGTGGCGAAACGACACGGGCCAGGAGGCGAGGTCGCTGTGCACCGGTTCGGTGGTCAGGTGCACTGGAAGTTTGCGGGCGCCCAGCCATCCGTCGCGTGCGTTGGCGAATGCCGCGCCGTAGGCTGCGCCCGCTTCGCCGCCGAGGGCCAGCACTCGCTGGAAGGTGTCCCCTTCCAGGCGCAGGCTCACCCCTTCGGGCAGGCCGGTGATGACGCGTTCGCCGAATTCCTGTGCGGAGCCGGCGGAGCTCGGCCATGCGACGCTGCGCGCGGGACCGGCGGGCAGCGCCTCGGGCAATGGGTGCTGGCACGGAGGGGTGCCTGTGGGCGAGTCTTCTAGCGTGCACCAACTCGTGACGGCGGGGCCCGAGGGCGAGCCTTCGGGCGTGTAGAAGATCGTGGTGGAGGCGTCCACTTCGGGGCGTTCGCCGTCGATCCACACACCATTCGCCGTGACCGTCAGCACCTGGTTGCGCACCTGTTCGTCGCGCGCGCCCGGAACGGTGATGGCTTCGCCGTCGACGCGCAGCGGTTCGCCGGGTTCCCCGCCCGGGCGCAGCGCCACAGGCTGCCAGCTGGCTTCTTTGCCGCCGGCCGCGGCGTGGCGCTGGAAGAGCGCCAGCAGTCCACTCAGAGCTGCGCGACGAGCCAGGCATTGGAGCTGGAGCTGGCGCCGATGCCGAGGACACGAAATCCGGTCGAGCTGGCGGCGGCGGGCAGTTCGATCGGCTCTCTGACCCAGCGCTTGGCGGCGCCTTCCCAGTGCAGAACCGATTCTTCAACGCCCGAGTTGGCTTCCTTGACGGGGACGACCAGCGCGCCGGCGTGTCCTTCCGGTTCGTCCAGCGGCGCTATCAGCGGCGCGCGCGTGAACGAGATCAGACGTTCGCCGGGCTGCAGTTGCGATTCGGCGCTCGGTTCGGTTTCCGTGAAGTGATTGGTGGCGGCACCCGGTTCGCGCACGAGCAGCGCCTGCTTGGTCTTCTGCACATACCCCACGAGCACACCCGCGCCGTCGGGCGTCATCTGGCCGGCCAGCGGGCTGGCAGCCGATGTGGATCCGACAGCCTCGGGCGTGTCCAGCTCGAAGCCTGACAGCGGTTGACCTTCCGCGTTCAGCAGTTCCGGTCCAAGCGTCCATTCACCGAGTCCTTCCGCGCGGGGCAGGTAGCGCACGAGCGTCGTTCCCGATGGACCCTGCCCCACTCCCCACGCCACGTCGCCGGCCGCGCCCGCTTCCTCGGGGGTGGAGCCGATCATCGTCACTTCGCGCGCTGGAACGGAGTCGTCGGTGTGCGGGGCCGGTTCCGGCGGAGCGCCCGTGCCGGCGGATGCGCTGCTGTGCGTCCCTGGCGCGATTCCGGCCAGTGCCAGCGCGATCGTGCCGGCAAGCAGCGCTGTGAGCGCCGGGACATGCCGGCGCAGAGAGTGCTGGCGCGGTCTCACGGCAGCGGAGCCGCGGTGGTGGTGATGGTGTTCACGCTCCTGCTCGCCGGCGAGGTGGGCAGCGGTGCCAATGGGTGAACTTGCAGCTCAAGCCGGGTGGGCCAGCGTCTGGGGTCGAGCTTCAGGAGCAATCTGCGCGATCCCGCGGCGAGCGTGCGCACCGATGTGCGCGCGACCGTGCCGGCGTGGCGTACGGCCACGAGGCGGACGCGCGAGCGCACGGCGAGCCGAAACGTGATCTGCAGCACGTGCCCCGGCAGCAACCTGCTGCGGGCCCCCGTGTAGGGGAGGGCCTGCACGCGATAGTTTTCGCTCGACGGCGCACGGTAGCGACGTCCGATCGAGCTGGAGCCCAGAGCTTCGCCTTCTTCGGCGTTGCCCGGAATCGCGAACTGCTCGAGCGGGAGCCCTTCGGATTGGGGCCGATACGTGATCGGAGGACCGGCGAAGGCCTGGTCGCCGTCGACAGGAAGCGTCTGCATGCCTTCTTCGCTGAGGTGAAAGAGGGCGCCCCTGGTGGTGGCGAGCCAGCAGTCGTTCTGGGCCGGGCACGCGAGCTCCGCGGCGGCGCCCTGTGGCGGCACCCCTGCGGCCCGTTCGTCGGCCGTTGGCAGCTGTTCTTCGCTGAGCGCCCCGTCCGCCTGGACGTGTGCCACCGTGGCCAAAGCGGTCGGGCTGGAGCCGCTGGCGCCGAGTTGGGTGTCGAGCGCAAGCCACGCGCTCGAGCTGCCGGGTTCGGCGGCGATCGAGCGGACCACGTCTTCTTCGATGGCGGGCGGGTCCGACGCGAGCGTGGCGGGCACCGCCGGACCGAGCACCTGGCTCCACACGCCGCCTGCCTCATGCAGGATGGTCAGCGCACCAGACTGCGACCCTTTCGGTGGGACGGGAACGGGCCCGGCGGCGGCCCACAGCGATTCCCCACCGCCGGCTTCGGGGGTGGCGGAGAGCTGGAACGCACCGAGCGCGGCAGGGTAGGACCCGGCCGCGTATTCGGGCAACGCCACACGGCCCGGAGCGAGCGGGCGCACACCATGGAATTCGGCGCCGGCGGGCGTGGAGGAGATGCCGTAGAGGACGAACGGGTGCAGGATTTCCTGAGGTTCCTCATCGACGCCGTGTGCTTCTTCGAGCGCCAGCGCGCTCGCCTCCAGCAGGCGTCCTTCGTAGGCTCGGATATCCAGCACCGACCGTGCGGTCGCATTGGGCTGGGCTTCGAGCGCCGCGCCGTTCCAATGAAGGTTGAAGGCGCCTGGTTGTGGCGCTGGCAGCGGCTCGCCACCGAACCAGCAGTCGCTCGGCGTCAGGCAGGCGGCGGCCGTCATCGCCTGGTAGGAGCTTGCCAGGAAGGCCGGGGAGGCATAGGAGCGGGCCACTTCCAGTTGCCCTTTGGCGCCCGGCGCGAAGCGACAGAGCGTGTCGTCTTCCAGCGGCGGGAGCACGCCCTGCGCGCTGGCCGCCTGCCCGGCCACGCCGTCGGAGACGGTCCAGAATTCATCGCCGGACGCCCACGCGATGCGTCCGTGGCTGGCTCCGCACACGCTCGCCAGCTCGTGCCACGCCACCCCGTCGTACTCCCATATCCCGGGTGCAACGGACGAGCCGTTGCCGGCGGTGATCAGAAGGCCGCGGTTCGGGAGCGAAGAACTCGATGTCGCCGATCGATCCAAGGTCGAAAGGGACGCCCGCGCAGCCGGCCGCTTCGCCGGGGCAGCTGCCGGCGGCTTCTACGCCGGACGGCGGTGGCGGAGGCTGCGGCGCCACCAGGCGCCAGCTCAACCCCTGTGCGCCGGCGAGCGTGGGCCAGGCGAGCGCCGACACCGTCGCGAACAGCACGATCACGACCATGCGCAGAGCGCGGTGGGCGCTCATCGCCTGCGACTCGCTTGCCCGCGGCCGGTTCCGTGGCCGTGGGCGTGGATCGTGCGCTTGAACACGACGGGCAGCCTTTGCACGATGGCGGGCTCACCGACGTCGTCGGGCGCGAAGGTGATCTTGGCGACACCGGCCAGACCACCGGCACGCGCGGCGAGCTTGGCGAAGCTCGAGCCGAGGGCGAGCGTGATCGTGGTGAACGCTCCGTAGCGACCTTGCGGCCAGGCGAAGCCGATCGCCACATAGCGGCTCACCAGCGCCGCTCGGGCACGGGCCGTCCCGTGCCGCGCGCTGGCGCGGCGACGCTGGCGGCGCCGGTGTTGGGCACGGCGCTCTTGACGTACGCGCTGATCACTCCCGAGGCGGGCGTCTCGAAGGTGATCCTCACCTTGCCGTCCGGCAGCGAGACGGCGGAGGAGAACAGCTTCCATTGCTGTGGGATTTCCGGGACGGGCGGCGGTTTTGACGTATACGTTTCGGTGGACGCCTGACCGAACTGGCTGCGCGAGACGACATAGACGCTGCTTGCGTCGGCGGAGCCGCCGGAGGCTTCGGCGGCCACGGTGTTGGCGTCGCCGTAGACGAGGTTGGACGCGGTGGAGGCGAACACGAGCGTGTTGCCGTCGCGGAGAAGGCGGGCGAGAGCGCGCCGTCGGTGCGATGCACGTACGGGTCGGTTTCGCCGGCCTGAACGGTCTTGTGCGAGTGTTCGCTGGGACCGCCTTCATAGCCGTTGCTGACGCGCGTGACGGTTTCGTCGGCGAGGTTGACGTCATACAGCTCCGACATGCCGGCGACCGTCCGCGGCGGGCTGATGTAGGCGGGCGATCCCAGTGGGAACTCGGTGCGCTCGGTGGCGAACGCGACCTGCGTGCCGTCGGCGGAGACGGCCACATCGACGATCGGCGCGTCGGAGGCGGGATCGGTTTCGTGGCCGCTGGCAAGCTGCGTGAGCGGGCGCAGGGCTTCGGTGCGCGTGAGCCCTTCCTGCATGTTGGCGACGTAGAGATCGTCGGTTTCGCCTTCGGTGCTGCGGCCGTAGTCGGAGCCCAGCGAGATCAGCGGCGCGCGTGAGAGGAACGCGACCGTGTCGCCGTCGGCGCTCAGCTGTGGGATGGCGTTGCCGACGGCGCCGGCCCACGTGCCCTGGCTTTCGACGGCGAACGGGCCCTGGCAGGGGTCGCCCAGCGTCTGCTGCGCCAGCCCCGGAAGCGCCTGCTCGCCAGCTTCGCCGCAGGCGGCGGCTTCCGGCTGCGAGCCGCCGGTCACACGCCTGGTGGGCGCCAGCGGACCGTCGGCGATGCGCCGCCACAGCGGCTCGGCGTAGCTGGGGGCGAGGCGTTCGCCGGGCAGCAGACGCACCTGCGCGCCGAGCACCCTGCCCATCCAAGCGACGGTGTGCCATCGGCGCTGATCGAGGCTCCAAGCGCGGGGGGCATGCCGTAGGCGCGGTTGTTGAACGGGAAGCTCGGCACGGTCGAGCCGGGGCTGTAGACCGCGCCGTATGTGCTGGCGCTGTCGGCCTGAGAGACGGGGTGTCCAGGCACGGCCTGCCCCGTGACGGGGTCGTCATCCTCTTCGTTTCAGCGGACTCTTCCGGCTCTGGCAGTCTGAACAACAATATAGCCGCGCAACAGCTTCACGGAATCGCTTACAGCCTTTATTACCTTCAGCCGATACTGCCGACCGAGGTATAGATGCGTTTCTCCAGAGAGATAGCGACGTTCAGGCGTGCGAGGTGTGAATTGCTCAAAGTATCTCTGCTGCTGGAGTATCCAAGATGCCCGCCTCTTGACTTTCTGAGCTATACGCTCTGGACTAGCCGATTGCGGCGCGGCCACTCTGACAGTGGAATCCGGCTCGACTGCAATTTCAAGTGTTTTTCGGACTCCAGCGAACCACTGTGTAGTTGAACGAAAAACATCCGTATTCGGCGGTGTATTGCTCGGGCTTCATCCCGGGAACCTCGCGCGAGCCAGATTCATGATCTGTTCGTCGATGTCGTCCATCTTTTCGGCCGGCAGGTTGATCTGCTTGTGATCTCGAAGCACATCGAAGAAATAGTCATCCACGGCATTGCGCATATTGTTCTGGGCAATATCGTTTCGCCAAACATCGACGATGTGATGTTCTTTGATGATCTCGATGATCGTTAAAGCAATCTGTGCAATCTCGTCCTTATCAACGGGCTTCCCATCGGAATAAACAAGTAGCGCCATCTAGAATCCCATAAAAGGCTTGGCCATCTTCATTTCCCTTGATGCTGTCCGGAACACCTTGACCGCGATCTTTGTGCGCTACCTTTGCGGCAAGATCAATACCTGCTTCAAATAGTCCTTTTCCGAGATGCGCTTTTCCCGATAATCGCGAATTGTCTCCTCAAGCAGTTCGGAGAAGCGCTTGTAAAAGGCTGGGGTCTGCCTCCATCCTTTCGTAGATCACTTTGCGCGTGGCGCTGGCAATTCGATCCGCTTTAGAAGCAGGCGACACTCCTGTCTCCTTGACAACCGCCTCAAGCGCATTCGGGTCGTTAATGTTCACCAACTCCACGACAATTTCTGCAGGCATGGCAACGACGTGATCGTCGAGGAGCTTCTGAATCTTTGGCTCGAACTCTTTCATGTTCACAATTTCCTGGTAGCGCAGTTGTACCGAGCGTTTCAGCTCAGAGAACTGCTTCCAGTCTCGCTTCATGCGGTCTACGTCGGCGTCCGTGTAAATGTCCAGTAGCTTGTCCGACGAGAGCGAGATATGCAGGCAACGGCTGAAGGCGCGCAGACGCATATAGAAATCCTGGCGCGTTGGCTCGTCTGCCAGGAATTGCTCATACTGCTCCATGTCTTTCTTGTTCTTGATGGATTTAAAGAGGTCGAGCAACTGGTCGTGCAATCCGCGCAGCTTGCGAATCTCACCGCGAACATCGTGCACCGTTCCATCGATGTCGTCGCCGTCATACTCCTGAAAGGCGCTGTATTCAGTTAGCGCGCTGTCCAACTCGCCCAGCAATCCTTCGTAATCCAGAATGAAGCCGAATTGCTTATCTTCGCCGTTCTCCTCGTAGAGGCGGTTTACGCGGGCAATAGCCTGCAGCAGATTGTGTTCGCGCAGCGGCTTGCATACATAAAGCACTGTATTGCGCGGCGCGTCGAATCCCGTCAGCAGCTTCGAAACGACGATCAGAATCTCAGGGTCGCCCGATCCCATTGAAGGCATCAATCACCTGCCGGTTGTACTCATCCTCGGTCTTGTAGCGCTTCATCATCTGTTCCCAGAACTTGCGGACCAGATCCTTTGATTCCTTGTCAACCTCTTCATTGCCTTCGTTGTCATCTGGCGGCGAGATGACGATCTCGCTCGTCACATGGCCGATCTCGTCAAGCACCTCTTTGAAAGCGCACTGCCGCCGCCTTCGATGGCGCTACCAGTTGCGCCTTGAAAGGCGTACCCTGCCAGTGCATACGGTAATGCTCGAGATATCGAAGGCTTTAGCGCGAATGGCTTGCGTTGTCTTTGACAGTGCGCTGATACGGGAAAACTTCCGCTTCAGATCGGCCTTCTGCTGGTCAGTCAGTCCTTGGCTGATCTTCTCAAACCACTTGTCGATGGCGTCGGCGCTGATCTTTTGCTCCACCATGCGCCCTTCGTAGAGCAATGGAACAACCGCTTCATCTGCCACGGCCTCGTCAATCTTGTAGGCATGAATCAGGCCGCCAAAGCTGACCAACGTCTTCCTCTCCCCCTTCAAAAGAGGCGTTCCCGTAAAACCCAGGTAGCAGGCCTTGGGCAGCAGCCGGCGCATCTTCATGGCAAACTGGCTGTGCCCGCCGTGCTTTCCTGCTTGGGTGCGGTGGCTCTCATCCACTAGCACAAAGATGTTGGTATCCGGGTCCGAGTACTGTGCGGAGCGCAGAGCCGTATCGAACTTGTTCACGATGGCGGTGATCAGAGGCGTCTTGTTCTGGATCAACTGCAGCAGATGCGAGCCGCTGGTTGCCCTCACCGGCTCCAGCTCGCAGGCTTTGAAGGTGTTCTTGATCTGCTTATCCAGATCGTCGCGGTCCGTCACAATCACGATGCGCGGGTTGGCAATCTCGCGGTCCAGCGCCAGAGCCTTGCCTAGCATTACCATCGTCAGCGACTTGCCCGAACCCTGCGTATGCCAGATCACGCCGCCCTTGCGTCGGCCTTCCATGTCGTATTGCTTCACGCGCCCGACGGCTCTGAGGATGCCGAAGTACTGCTGGTGGCGGGCAATCTTGCGCACTCCGCCGTCGAAGATGTTGAATCGGCGCACCAGATCGAGTAATCGCTCCGGGCGGCAGAGCGCGTAAAGAGTCCGGTCCTGCCCCGTCACGCTGCGCTCGCACTCGGCCACCATCGCTTCAAAGTAGGGCCGGGCGGCGGCAAAGTCGCCGCTGAAGACGGCGCTCCTCTCCTCGGCGGTCAAAGCACGATTCGCACAGGCGGAAATGATCTCGTCCTTGTCTTCGGCATCGCGCCAGCCCTGCCAGAACTTCGCTGGCGTGCCCACCGTCGCGTAGCGGGCATCTTGCCGGTTCATCGTCAGCAGCACCTGGGCAAAGTGGAAGAGGTGCGGAATATTGTCGTCGCTCTGGTAGCCGATCAGTTGGCTCGCCGCCCTCTTGAGCGTCTCGGTGGGGCGCTTGTTTTCGATCACCAGGAAGGGGATGCCGTTCACAAACCCGACAATGTCGCAACGCTTTGTCTGCGTCGTGCCGGTGCGCTCAATCGAGACCTCGGCGGCAACCTGAAACCGATTGTTGCGCGGATTCTCCCAGTCGATGTAACGGAAGGAAAAACTCTTGCTGTCGCCGTCGATGGTTTTGGTGATTGTAGTGCCGAGGATCAGCGAATCGTAGACATCCTGATTGGTTGCCACAAGGCCCTTGATGCGGTCCGGCGTGGGCTTCAGGCGGCGCATGGCCTCGTGCGCGTCTTCCAGATCGAAGCCGTACTCACGGCCGCGATAGGTGTAGCGATTGATCTTCAACAACTGATCGGCCAGGACATCGTCTAGCACCACGGCGCGCAGCCGTCCGCCGCGCAATCGCAGAGCCTCCGCCTGGCTCAGCGGCTCGTAACCCAGCGCAACCAGGATTTGCATCGCAGGAATCTGCGATTGATACTTCTCGGCGGCGTCAAAGATCATAACTTTGCCTCGTCTTCATACTTGTGCGCGATGCGACCAAGGATGCCTTTGACAATAATGTCGAGCTGAGAGTTTTCCTGGTAGTCGCCCGGCGCAACGAAATTCACTCGATCGTCCGCAATCAAGCGATGGATCTTTCGAAGGTCTCTATCGGTCTTTAATGGATCGTAGACTGCGACGGAACGCCCTCCTTTGTGCGTCATCATTTTCATTGTGGGAATATCGGTATCTCCATCACCGAAGAAGATCATCCGGTCGAATGGAATGGGGCGTTTAAGTTCGGGCATGTATGCGTTGATTGCGTCGTTGTCGCTGTGATTCCCAATCCCCTTGTTGATGCGGAACAGGTACTGTGTCTTGGTCGTGTAATTGATGGCGACACCCGGCCACACGGCTACTCCGTTCTTGTAGCATGTATTTCGACGCGAAAATGTGATGGAACTCACCGGAGATTGAGCAGCCAGCGAATCATCTCATCAATCCCGGACGAAATAATGTAGTGCTCGACCTTGAGGCCGAGTTCTGAACCCGAACTGATTAATCCGTTCTAAACCAGGATTTATCTCCAAGTCCGGGAACAGGTTTGCTTTTTCTCCATGCTCTCGCAGTTCCTTTTCGGTGACCTCAATACCGGCGTCTTTCGCCTTTTCAAGCATCAGATGCATGAGAAAAATCTCGTCGGCATCGTGTTCCACCTTTCTCTTCTTTAACTTCGGCCCAGAATGCGTCCCTTGTCATGCCGATCTCTGGAATGAAGCTGCACTCCTGAAGATTGCCCTGGGCCAATGTTCCGTCGAAGTCATAAATCAATGCTGTCCGTTTCAAAACATAGTTGCGCTCCCTCCATTCCGCTGGATTGTTAGTTCACCCTCCATTCGCCGGTTAGCAGTTTTTGCATCAGGCCGCGCTTTTGGCGCTTAAGGGCCGATAGATACTTCTCTTCGGCGGAGATGGCATCTTCCGCATCATCCAGAATCATCGCTATTCGCCGTTGTTGGTCCAAAGGCGGTAGCGGAACCATCAGATCCAAGAAGTCACACTTGCTAAGAACGCGATTCCGGCCCGCGCCACCAGGAGAAACAATGCCGAGAAGGTACGTAAAGCGAGCCATACGCAAGGCGTGACGTAAGTAACGCGCATCCACTCTCTCCAACTTCGGGATAAATGTCGGGAACCGATGAGAGACCAAGCCCCCATCATGGTCGCGAGGCACCAGCGCCACCGCTCCCTCCCAAGCGAACGTAATGTTGACAATTATGTCCCCCGATTTGACGACATATAAGGTATCCATCTCGATGCTTTCTGGATTCTCTACATACCGATCGAATGTTCCCTTTCCGTGGCTGCGAATACTTAAAGCACGGTACCCCGATGTCGGCTTAGAAACCGGACGGGAAACCGGCTTCAAGAACTCCTTCACTGCGCGCTGATGTTTGGACCAGTCAATGAGATAATCTCGAAGCCCTAGATATTGCTTTTTTCGTAGCTCGCTTAGTCGTAAGAGGTTCTCAATTGCCTCATCCCAAGTCTGCACAATCGCAGCGATGTTCTGCTGTTCTTTCAGAGGTGGGAGCTTGAACTTAAAATGAGCGAGTGCGTCCTGGCTCAAATTGTTAATACTTGAACCGCTGCCATACCAGTGAAGATGGCGCTGGAAAATTGAAGAGCGAAACAACTTCGACAGAAAAATCGGGTCGATGTCAGAAGATTTAACCCTTGCTCGAATGGTGAATCCAGAAAAGGTAATAGGCTCCGAGATGTTCGTTACGATGACGCAGCGTCCAACAAGAGCCTTGTTTCCATTTGATCTTACAAATAGCAAGTCATTATCGGCCAAGAGATCTTCTTGTTGAATATCTCCATTGATCACGACACTGCTCGTATTTGAAAAATCGGAAAGGACTTCCTTTTTCTGAAAATCACCTACACCAACTACTTTTAGCGACTGCCCACTCGACGCCTGAGTAAAGTTAACTCCGTTACGAAGGTCAACGAGATCATCAAGTGACTTTACCTTCCATGCACTATTCATTCTTGCCTCGCTTGCTGAGACCTTTGGACGACGCCGCAATCTTCACCAACTCCGCAACGTCGCTATGCTTACCAGTGGCAACTTGTAAGAAATGCTTACGGGCTGCCGCCATGTAGATCAGTTCACCGTTCGACCTGGACGCCCAACTCCTTGAGGTACTCGGCCATGCGGCCCCGTACCTGGACGAGTTCGCCTTCGAGGCGATTGATCTCTTTTTGGAGCGCGGCCACGTCGATCTCTTCTTCCGGCTCAAAGGTGTCCACGTAGCGGGGGATGTTGAGGTTGTACTCGTTCTCCGTGATCTCTTCCGGCGCGGCGCGGTGCGAGTACTTGTCGAGTTCGTCGCGGGTGCGATAGGTGTCGAGCACCTTCTGGATGTGCTCATCGGTCATCAGGTTCTGCGTCTTGCTGGGCGTGAACTCTTTGCTGGCATCGATGAAGAGGATGTCTTTGCGCGCTTCGTTCACGCCGCCCTGCTCGCGAGAGCGGTCAAAGACCAGAATCGCCACCGGAATCCCCGTGGTGGTGAAGAGATTGGCGGGCAGGCCGACAACGGCGTCGAGCAGGTTCTCTTCGATGAGCGCCTGGCGGATTTTGCCCTCGCTGCCACCACGGAAGAGCACGCCGTGGGGAACGATGACGGCGACGCGGCCACTCTGCGGGCGCGCAATCTCGATCATGTGCGAGATGAAGCCGTAATCGCCCTTGGACTTGGGCGGAATGCCGCGCCAGAAGCGCTTGTACTTGTCGCCGCCGGCATGTTCCGCGCCCCACTTGTCGAGCGAGAAGGGCGGATTGGCGACGACCACATCGAACTTCATCAGGTGGTCGTCTTCGATCAGCGCGGGGCTGTTGAGCGTGTCGCACCACTCGATGCGGGCTGCATCCTTGGAGTGAAGAAACATGTTCATGCGGGCCAGCGCCCAGGTTGCGCCGTTCACCTCCTGGCCGTAGAGGGCGTAGTTGTCTGAGCCAACCACTTCGGCGGCGCGGATCAGCAGAGAACCCGAACCGCAGGCCGGGTCGCAGATGGTGTTGCCGGACGCGGGCGCGGCCAGCCTAGCCAACAAGCCGCGAGACGGCTGCGGGCGTATAGAATTCGCCGGCCTTCTTGCCTGCGTCGGAGGCAAAGCGCGAGATCAGGTAGATGTAGCACTCGCCGATGATGTCTTCATTGACGCGGGAGGGGCTGAGGTCGAGCGCTGGCTTGGCGAAGTCCTCCAGCATGTTCTTGAGGCGGCGGTTGCGATCTTTGACGCGGCCAAGATTCGACTCGGAGTTGAAGTCGATGTTGCGGAAGACGCCTTCGAGCTTGGCGCGGTTTGTGTCTTCGATCTTTTCGAGAGCCATGTTGATGAGTTCGCCGATGTTGGCCTCGTTGCGCTGCTCGTAGAGGTCATAGAAGCTGCACCCTTCGGGGAGAATGAAGCGCTCGCGCTCGAGGCGGCGGCGAATGCGCGCGTCATCGTTGCCGTACTGCTTGCGGTAGTTTGCGACGTGGTCGTTCCAGAGGTCTGAGATGTACTTGAGGAACAGCATCACGAGGATGTAGTCCTTGTACTGAGCGGGGTCGACGGCGCCGCGGAAGGTGTCGCACGCCGCCCATGCTGCTTGATTGACCTGCTGTTGCGTGATTTGATCGTTCATTTCGGCATCCTTTCCATTCCGCTCATCGTGGTGCGCCCTTCGGCGCGTTCGACAAGAACTCGGTGAATCAGTTCATAGTGTTTCAAGGTAAGTTGCTCGGCAAGCTGCCGCTCTCGTTCGGCAAGGGCATCCACCTGCAAGATTCTTTGCTGCGTTTCAAAGTCGGGGACCGCGATTTTCAGGTTCTCAAGGGCAGTCCGCGAGACCATGCGAAGACTAGTGCCCTGGGCCTCTTCTCCGAAGTAACGCTGGGCCGGTTCCTGATTGATGGCCCAGGCCAAATACGCTCCCGAGAGCGTCTGCGGATCAGGCCGGAGGATCATGATCGGCAAGATTGCAAGCGCTGGCTCGGGAATCGATTCATCCATTACTGCGGCTGTGTTTCGCTCGCCGCGAGAACGAAAGACGACATCGCCAGGGCGCGCTAGATACCTTTCCGAAATGTCGCCGACCTGAATACGAATGAGGCCATTTGCAGCGATAAGGCCGTCTGGCAGAATGTCCCGCAGCTGAAGAGCAAGCACGCCTCCATCCGCCGCCGATTCGAGCCTTCCGCGGGCGGTAAAGCCGGTTTGGATCGTACATACATCCGAGAGCGCCTTCATTAGATCCTCTGTACATCGATGTACAGATAATGAGCTCGTAGTTTCAAAATGTCAACAATTATTTATCTGTAGACTCATCTACAGAGTAGAATGACTAGGGATCGGCTGGGCTGGCCTCTGAGAATTGAATCCTCTCAGATGCCGGAATCGCCCCGAATGCACCTAGGCGTTGCTTCCTGTATCCTTTTCGGCTACGATTGACCCCAGAATGGGTACAGCTAGCGCACTTTCGAGCACGCTGTTTGGGCGCACGCGCGGTGCGGTGCTGGCCGTTCTGTTTGGGCATGTTGGCGAGTCCTACTACCTAAGACAACTTGCCCGGATGACGGGGATTACACTGGGGCCCGTGCAGCGGGAGTTGCGCCAGTTGGTCGAAGCCGGTCTGGTGACCAAAAAGACTCTGGGAACCCAGACCCTCTTTAGCGCCAACGAGGCCAGCCCCATCTTCGCAGAGATGCGGGCCATTGTCGCGAAGACGGTCGGAGTCCGCGACATTCTCCTGGCTGCGCTCGGTCCTCTCCGAGCGGATATCGACCTTGCTTTTGTCTATGGCTCCGTGGCGCGTTCCCGTGAGGGCCGGCAAAGCGACGTCGATTTGATGATTGTGGGCGGGGTGCACTTCGCCGATGTGGTCGACCGAATCGCAAACGCACAGAAAACGCTGAACCGCGAGATCAACCCTACGGTCTATACGGCGAATGAATTCAGAGGCAAGCTGCGCGGCAACTTCCTGAAGACGGTGCTCGGCGAGAACAAGCTCTTTCTGATCGGAGACGAGGATGTCCTTAGAAAACTGGGCCAGTAATCGGTGGCTTGAGAAACTCGGGTCCGATCGGGAGGAGATCGAGCGTCTGCTCGCGAATGCGGATGGGCATCTCGGCGACTATCGAAAGGCGGTCGCGAGCGAAATGTCTTCCGATGCACAACTGAGTCTGGCCTGGGACTCGATCCGTGCTTCCGCGACAGCCGCCTTACGCGCGGCTGGGTACCGGGTTGTCCGCGGCGGAGGCGAACACTACCGCACGATCGAGGCACTGGAGTTCTCGATCGATCCAGAGAGAAAGCTCATCCCCAGGCTCGATGCCTTGCGCCGAAAGCGAAATACCGGCGCCTATGACGACTACGGGCTTGTGGCTCAAGGCGAGGCTGATCTCGCGGGCAAACTAGCGGCCGAAGTCCGCAAATTGGTCGAAGACTGGATTCGCAAGAACCACGCCAAGATTACATAAATGCCGATTGCGGCAGGGCGTCTCAGAGCTCCTTGATGAACGAAGGTGAGAAATGAGTGAGACCATAAATGCCGATTCGAGGCTCTGTCATCGATGTGTGGGGGAGAAAACTCTCAAAAGCACAATAAAGAAAATTGGCACAATGGCGGATTGCTCCTTCTGCCGAAAGCGTGTGAAGACGATTTCTCTAGATCAGGCTGCGGAAATCTTCGACAAGGTATTCGATCAGAATTTCGTTCGTACCGAGGATGAGCCAACAGGCATGGAATACACGATGAGCAAGGAGAGCGACTACCAATGGGAACGATCCGGTGAAGACATTGTGGAGCTTTTGCAAGAAGTTGGTCACATCGAGCCGGAGGTTGCCGAAAGCATCAGGCAACTATTGGAGGACAAGCACTTTGATTTTGACGAGGCGGCAATGGGTGAGGAGGGCGACTTTGCTCCTGACTCTCGGTATACAGACAGGAAAGTAGAGTCGGATGAGTTTCATTCAGAATGGCGTTCTTTCGAAGAGAGCTTAAAGACGAAGTCAAGGTACTTCAGCAAACGTGCAACCCTGACACTTCTAACATTATTCAATGGAATTCACCGGTCAACGACCGCGGGAAATCGCCCCGTCATTCTGACCGCCGGCCCTGAGACAAGCATCACATCACTCTTCAGGGCCCGTGTTTTCCAAGACGAGGAAAAGCTTGTCCGTGCACTTGAAAGGCCCGACCAGGAGATTGGGCCTCCGCGCCCCGCCGCCGCAGTTGCAGGAAGAATGAACGCACGAGGAATATCGTCCTTTTACGGTGCAACTGATCGAGAAGTCGCCCTCTCCGAAGTCAGACCCTTCGTGGGAAGCCGTGTCGTCACTGCAAAGTTCGATCTGCTTCGGCCCATATCGCTCCTCGACTTGGAGGCATTGAGTGAAGTTAGCGCAAGCGGAAGCCTGTTTGACGACAACCATCGATATCAAATGGCGAAGGCCAATTTCCTTCAGAGCCTGAGCCAGAAAATGACCGCTCCGGTGCTGCCTGACGCAGAGATCTTCGAATATTTGCCTACGCAGGTGATCGCCGAATATCTTGCCTCACAGGTGAAGCCGGAATTGGACGGGATTTTGTATCCTTCAGCGCAAACCAGGAAGGGCAAAAACAATGTCGTCCTGTTCCATGAGTCGTCGCTAGTTGAAAAACTCACAACATCGGATAACAATACGACCTTTGTCGAAACCGAGATCCAGACAGCAGATGGACCCGAGCCCGAGTATTGGGTTTTTCAGCGAACGGCTCCTAAGGAAGAGGCAACAGACGCGACCGCTCCGTTTGCTGCCGGAATATCTCAAAACGGAAGTCTCGGCGATGGAAGGATACCGACACTCCGAATAGACTTATCGTCGGTGGAGGTCCATCACATCGAAAGCGTTGTCTATAAGCACTCGGACTATCAAGTCCATCGCAGTCAGGACTAGGGCTTAGCTAGTCGGATCCTTGCGATAAGAGTCGCGAGAGGCGCTACAATCATCGCGGGAGATATATGAACGTCCGAAAAGGCACATTTAGGCTCTGGGTTGTCCTGAGTGTTCTGTTCGTGATTGCCATTGCCGTCATCTCATACTCAGACATCCACACGGAATTCAGGAACGCCTATACCGATTGGGACGCCGACTTTGCAAAATACGGTGGTTATAGCCTCTTGCCCGTCGACTGCGAGCACGCAAAAGGGACGCTTGGAATCGACTACGAGCGAAACGACGATGGACTTTGCTGGTATAAATTCTATAACTTCAGAAAGCTGTACCCTGAATATAAAGACCTAAGCAATCACGAATTGGAGAGAAGGGTCTACGCCAAAGCAGGCCGACCGCTCACTGAGTTTCATCCTTGGATTAAGGTCGCCAAAACCGCCGGAGTGGCCTTCGGTGGGCCTTTTGCGATCCTAGCTCTTGGGTACGCGTTGTCATGGGCAATAGCAGGCTTCAAGTCTCAAACTCCTACGCCCAATACTTTAGACTCTCCAGGCACGGAGGATGCTCCGTGAAACGCACCCTCACTATCCTCCCAGTGGCAATCGTATCTTTTGTGCTCGGCGCTGGTTCAATGTACTTGATCAAGCATCCGTCGAAACCGCCATTAAGCGATGGGTGGATCACGGTCAAGGTCACCGATTTTCCAATCGGGTATGCTCTTGACTATCCGATTGATACCCTTCGCACCCCTAAAGCAAAAGGCTTGACAGGCAAAGTCAAGTTCCTGCGCCGCGACAACGGCATTCAGCTTGGGTATGTCCTGAAAATTCCCGTTGAGCCCGTGCCAACAAAGTCGTTACCAGTGAAGGACCAGCAGGTAGAGAAATTGCCGAACGGCTTCACAATCGGCCCGCCGGATCAACTGCACCTTGAAGGCCAATTCGATTTTATCTTGAAGGATGCCGATGGCTTCGAGTTACAGCGTATATCGGCCGCTGAACAGAACATTGAAGCAGGTGATGACAATGAGAGGCAAGGGACCGCCGCGGGCACGATTCCGTCGTCAGTTGCGGACCTTACCAAACAAGTGACAGTCAGTTTTCTCGTTAAGAGTTGTTACCCTTGCAAATGACACGAATTCCGAGGGTATGAGCTCGTTCCGTCACGGGGTCGTGGTTTCAATGCACTCCAACTCTGAAAATGGCGGTCGTGTCGAGGTCACAGACGAATCAGGCGGCCGGGGCCACTGGAGATCTCACTCTCAGATATCGATCTCTCCTTTCAATACCATCTTTTCCACTCCGCTGTGGCGCAACTCAATCGTCTTCAGAATCCAGTAGGCGCCGAATGCAAAAATGCCAAAGGCCTCTATCCAGAACCCTCTGCTGCTCTGCCCCGTTGCATCGTTGAAGAATGTGGCTGTTAACGGAGAGGCGAAAATGAAAACGCCGAGCGAACGGTAAGTCTTCCCAGATCCCCCGGGAGACTCTGGCTGGCTAGCCACTGAGAAATTCATGTTCTCGGAGGCTGGATCCCTGCTACTTGATTCGCAGGTGCCATCCCCGCCGCAACTCAGCACCTGCAATGTTTTCTTCGCGCTGGATGGCTGCCTTGATCGAATCCGTGTCCGGCCTTGACTCTTCTACAGCGCTCTCAAGAATTTTGCCGAGTTCGTCGGGGAGATTTGCCAGAACGGTTTCCCAGAGAACGCCGCCAATGCGCGCATCAATCTTTCGATAGGCCAATGGTAGAGCGGCTTCGTCGGTTATTCGCACGGAATCCTGGCTGTTCTTCTGCGCGCGCAACGTGAACTGGTAGCCTTCGATCTTCTTGATGTCCCGGCTGAGCAGGTAGTAGAGCACCATGTTCTTGGTTCGCTCTACTTTGCCGGCTGTGGCCCGGGCTCGGTCCATAAGCCTCGCGGACTCGCTCCGGCAATACTGTTCTCGGGCTTCCATAATGCGCACAAAGCGGCCGATCCGGTCGACCTTCTCGCCATGCGCCTCGCAGAATTGCTGGAACCGAGCCACTAGGTCTTCAGAGGCCTGTTCTTCCGACTCGACCTGCCCCTCAATCTCTTCCAATAGCCCATCGAGTTCCATGTCGATTTCAAACAACGAGTTTGCTTCCGCAATTGAAGCCATTACTGATTCTCCTTCTACAACGATATGGATGTTGCCTGCATCAAGCCGCGACATTCTGTTCCACCCAAAGAGAGCGAGCGGCCTGATACGCCAGCCTGTCAGCGCGGCTCTGCTCCAGATTTCCGTTGTGCCCTTTGATCCATGTCCAACGGATGTGAAGCTTGGCATTCAGCGCGATCAGTTCCGACCACAACTCGCGGTGTTGCAGTGGGTTCCTCGCCGATTTCGCCAGCCCTGGCGCTGCCAGCGGAAGACGAACGCACGCATTCCATAAATGAGGTATTCCGAGTCCGAGTACAAGCTCGATCCGCGCTCGGCCTCGCAACGACCGAAGCGCCTCGACCGCTGCTACCAACTCCATTTCCGAGATGGTCGTCCAAGGATGCGCCCCGGACACCTCCCAACGTTCTTTCCCCTGCACTACGACAGCACCCCATCCGCCTGGTCCCGGATTGCCGATCGCGGAGCCGTCCGTGAAAATGCGATACGTCTGATACACAGAGAGCCTCCTTCCCGAAATCAATTGGGGCGACCATCGAATCGTTGGCGTGAGATTGAGATCCGCGTTAGCTTGTGTGGATGCACCGCGACCCATCGACCCGTTTGGGGCTAGGCAGCCTGCATTGGAATGACCTCACCGAACGGCGCCTTCTGGCTTCCTGTCGAAGCCCACAGGACGGGATAGGAGGGAGCGGATGGTGGAAATGATCCGTAGAGGTCGGTCAGAAAGACCAGAGTCTGAGGCCGAATGCCTCTCGATCGTCGAGCCATTCGAAGCACGGACCGAACTCCGTTCCTCCTCCGCCGACCGGGTTGAGATCAATGTCGCTGTCCGGCTTCGTAGGTCTCCATTTTCTGAACCACCGCGTCGAAGTAGAGAACGTAAACGCGCTCCGGCCGTTGGCCTTCAAGAATCGAACGCACTTCGGCTTCAAAGAGCCGCAGTTGCCGCCCGCTCACTGAGCCGGAGCAGTCAACCGCGATCGCGACCTCACCAACGCCTTCCCGCACCACCCCCGGCAGATAGAGCCCTGTCCAGAGGTGGCGGCGGTTGGGGCGCAACCAGCTATAGTCCGCCGGGATGGTGTCCGACCAGTGCCGCCGCAGCAGTTCGCGCCAGTCGACCGCGGCCTCGGCCGCTCCTTCCAGAGTCCGGTTGAGTCCGGCCGGAACCTTTCCCGCATGCTTGGCAACCGTCGAGCCTGGTTGACCGCTATGTTCCACTCCCTCGCCAGTTCCTCAGTTGTCGGAGAATCCTCGTCAGACGCAGGCGCATCGAGCACTTGACCGATTCCGCCCTCGGTCCCGGGAGCGGACGGTTCATTTGCGTCGCCCGCGGATTGCTGGTCGGCATTCGATCCATCCCCTCCTGGCTCGTCCTCTTCCTCCTCGCTGCCGCGATCTTGCTCGGCTTCCGTTTCAAGGATGTTGTAGATCTGCTCCGCGCTCATTCCACGAAAGCGGTTATCGAGAAGGATTCCCTCGGGCAGGCTGAGTCCGGCGTCAACAAGCAATGGGTTGATGGCGAAATCGCATGCCACATTCCACCGCTTTGGATCGCGACCCGAGCGCCGCACATGATGGTGCAGCGCCGGATGCATGACCTCATGAGCCAGCGTTCCCGCCAGGGTCGCAGCGTTGAGCGTTTCAACGAATTGAGGATTGTAGTAAAGCGACACTCCGTCGGTCGCCATGGTTTCAATGGACCCACACTCCGAGTCTTTCAATCGAAACAAAAGCGAGCCGAAGAAGGGATGGTCGAGCACCAGAGCGGTGCGCGCCTTCTGAATGCGGCGCGAAGTCGGTGTTTCACT
>CAVRQK010000020.1:0-42176 GCA_963723325.1 uncultured Solirubrobacteraceae bacterium
TGGCCGTGATTGAAGGAAAAGCCGCAAGGCCGGAGAGCGGGCCTTGCGCAACGTCTCTGCGCCGCATCGGGGCGCCACTTTCAGGGCGATCGGCGGCGTGCGCGGGACTCAGTGCCGGCACGTCCCGCGTATTGAGGATCGGGTAGTAGCCGTCGGGCATGCGGAGCCAATCCAGTCCCAGCGGCTGCCCATGACCCAGATACACCCAAAACCACGAGCCCTTGTTGAGCCGCTCCAGCGTGGTGGCGTGGAACTGGTGCGGGTCCGGGCAGAACGGGCTATGCCAACTGCCGTAGGTCATCGACACGCGGCATTCGGCCGGGATGTTTTGCGTGAGGAAATAGCGGGCGGCCGATTCCAAGGCCAGGTCGGCCAGCGGTCCGAATCCGCCATCTCGCCACCACGTTCACCTGCCGTCGCCACGGCCCGAAATCGCGCGCAACGCTCGTAGGCCAGGATCTTGGCCACGATTTGCCTGAGGCGCTCTTCGGGCGAGCGTGCCGGCAGCCGTCCCACGGCCGCTTGCGGCAGCCGCGGGTCGTCGAAGTCGGCGTACCAGCCGTCGGTGGCGATGTGCGGCTCCGAGCCCCACAGCACGTTCACCTTCGCCGCCGCCAGGTGTACCGGCACGCAGCAGGCCGCCCGCGCGATGTCGCCGGGCCCGCCGGGACTCGCATCGCCGACCAGCACCACGAACCGCAACTGCCCGCCCTGGGCCACCTCGCGGATCTGGCGGCGGATCGCCTCCGGCGAGTCGGTCTGGGCGATCAGGCTGACCAGGTGGTCTTGCCGGTGGCGATGCTCCAGCCACGGCCCCAGCGCCTTGTGCACGTCGCCGGTCTTGGTTTGGTCGCGGTCAATTCCCTCGACGCGCGCCTTGTTCACGCTGACAATTCCATTCACCAGGTCGATGTCCGAGAGCACGAGAGCAATTTCCTCCGAAAGGCGCATTCCGGTGAAGAGACGAAATTCGTCGTAGTTTCCTTGTGCTTCTCTCCAGTCACGATGGATCGCAGCGATGAGAGTCTCGGCGTCCTGCATGCAGAACGGATCAATCCGGGGGCGGTCGGATTTCTCAGACGCGCGCCACGGAGGTTTCGAGCAGGGTTGTGCTGCTCAGGATGGTTACGGTAGCCGAAGTCGAACGCGCGTCGCAGTATGCTGATCGCGTTGTTGTATGTCTTCTTGCTCCAGGGTTTGCTGTCCGCAATCTCAACTAACTCGGAGTATCTCACCCGGTGAAATAGGGATTGCCCGAGTGTCGGACGCCATACCCTATCGAGCACTCTTCGATACGTGCCCAGAGTTACTGCAGCCATGTCGCCACGGACGAATCGCGCCTCGCAGTGTGCGAGGAAGGCGTCGAATACATCCCCGCATCTTCGAACGGCGGCAGTTCCGCTCAGTCGTCGCAGAAATCGGTAGTCCGGAAATTCTTCAGCGAAGCAGAATGTGCCAGCTTCAATCTCGCGTTTGATGTCATTCAGACGCTCACGTGCCTTGCGGAGATTAGCCTCGGAAGGAGGGCGTTGAATGGAGGGACTATATCGAACCCCCTCAATCATGAAGTCGAATTGAATTCGCCGTCCGGAGGCGGCGGCGACACCACCCGTGAACCACTTAGTACCCATTGTCGGTTCTCTCTCTTAAGTGTAAATGCTGCTGCAGCCTTCTGGTCCAGGGTGGGTGGGGCGTACCGACGCCATTGAACGTCAAATTGTCGCTGCTGCCCAAGCAGCTATAATCAATAGAAATCGGCAAGCACTTCTGCAATCTCCAGGGACATATGTCACGTCACGAGCTCCATCGAGCCGTCATGGAAGGGAATCTTCTCCGAGTCAACGAACTGCTGGCCGGATCGTCCGGCAAGTTGGACATCAATCAGCCCGACCACAAAGGTCGGACGCCTTTGGTTTACGCCGTCGGAAACCGAAAAGCAGGGACAGAACTAGTTCGCGCGCTCTTGCGCCACGGCGCGGTGATCGATCAAGCCAGTGTCAAGTGCGCATTGAGCGATCTCCAGAAGCTTACGCTACTGATCGACGCGGGCGCAGATGTGCTCTATCAGCGGGATGAAGGCTACGACGCTCTGATCAATGCAGCTTACGGCTGGGACGCGCTCAATAATCCCGACTTGCTCGACATATTGAGGCTTCTGATTTTGAAGGGTGTATCCCTTCGAGGGATGACTACCTACGGCGAATCGGCCGTCCGCGTTCTGTCTCGCATAGGGCGCTTCGATGCTGTTCAGTTACTCCTCAAATCTGGAGCCAATCCGGATGACGTCAAGTTCACGCCGTTGATTGAAGCTATTGCCTTCGGGTCCTTGGCCGATGTCGCCACCACCGCTAGTAGTGCGGACCTCGAGGAGCGCGATTATTGGGAAAGGACGCCCTGGCTGATCGCCATCCAAACAGGCGATATTTCTAAAGCGACACTCCTCCTCGAGCGCGGGGCGGACAGAAACGCAACGGGGCGTTGAAAAAAGCCCAGCCTCCTCTACGCGATCGAAAGCGGCCATATACCCATGTTGAAGTGGTTGCTCGAATTGGGTACCGACATAGAGCAGACAGACGAGTTCGGGCACACGGCGCTAAGGGCCGCTGTCGAGTGTTGTAATGAGTACGCCGTGGAAATCTTGTTGCACGCTGGTGCAAACGTAGATCATGAAAGCCGCACCGGAACTGCGTTGGGATACGTCAGGACCCGATGCATCGCAATGAAGCTGCTCGATGCGGGAGCTGACCCGCAACACCTTTCTGCGGCAGGACGGCGAGCCATCCTGGGATATCCTCCTGAGCCCGATCAGGATTTGCTCGAAATTTCTGAGACTGATTTTGCTCAGTTTCACTCTCGACGATTTGGTACAAGCAACCCGGAGCTCATGAGCAACCCATTCTGGGACGGGATGATCCGGTCCGGAATCAATGCCTGGCGGGCTGCACAGTTGTTCGGCGGGACTGAATCCTTCGACGGAAAGCAAATGCCCACGTGGTGTGCCGAAAGATTTGGGCAGTCTCTGACGTTTCTACCTGATGGTCGCATAGTCCAGGTAGCCGGTGAGCATGAAGACTATTACGACCCCGATTTTTGTATATACAACGACGTGTTTGTCCATGCTCCTGATGGCAGCATCACCATCTATGGGTATCCGGAATCAGTGTTCCCGCCCACCGACTTTCACACGGCGACCCTGATCGGGGACTATATCTATCTGATCGGTTCATTGGCGTACCCGGCAGGCCGTCGATATGGAGAAACACCGGTTTATCGGTTGGACACTACAACGTTTGAAATCACGCACGTACAAACGACCGGTGAATCGCCGGGGTGGATCTACAAGCATCGAGCGGCCCAATCTGGATCCACGGAAATCACCGTGTCCGGTGGGGGGGTCCTCTCGCAGGCCGACGGGCAGGTAACGGCGTCTAAGAATGAGAGGTTATATGTACTCGACTTTGAGCGCCATGTCTGGCGGTCAGAAAAGCGATGACGGGATCAAGGGACAGATAGAGGAAGCAGAGCGCATCGCCTTCGAAAACTCGGCGCCTCTGTCGATCCAGCAGCTTAGAGACCTGTTTTTGCGTCTCAATTTGGCGAGTCAATGCGATCACACGTTCACCGAAGTCCGGTCATTCGCGGAACAACACGGACTTAACGTCGACCAACTCAGCATCTGGTTACAAGAGCACGGGGCCAGCTGCGACTGTGAAGTCGTATATAACGTATATGACAAATTTGGCGAATTGGTGGGATGGCACCTTTCCGATGTTTGACTGGGCCAAGGACGAAGGGGAGATCTCGCTCCTGACTAGGGAGATCATACTGTGAAGCCGTTGGCTGTTGCTGTCGCGCTTACTACTCTTGGAGCCGATGCGACTACTTCGGCGCCGTATCTCACCGTACGATGTGCGCCAGCCAAGGGCATCAATCTCGCTGCCAAAGCCGGTAACCCCGACGAGTGGGGGCCTACGGTTCTTGACCCCACCTACGGGGGGTATATTTCCCCTCCTAATTCGACGCACGCGTTCGCATACACCATCAATCAGGATGGGTCGGGCGCAAGGACAATGCTCATTGAGGCAGGCCGGTCGGTGACCAACCAAATGCGCATCGTTGGCAAACTAAGCAAAGACGCAATGAGCTTTACGGTGGGAGAGAACGGCAACGTCACCCTCATTTCTTTTTACCCTCGTGAGTCTCTCGTCATCGTTGCACTGACGGGTCTGGTGGGTGATAGAGAACTGATCCCCGTAGGAAGTGCGTATCTTTCGCGTTGCACTTACTCTTGGGCAAGTCCGTGAGAGCCCTTTACGCAACAGCTGTCATACTTTTCGGGCTCCTGCTCCCTGCTGGTGTAACCCAGGCGGACGAGCGCCTGGATGCTGCGACGAGCGCCTGCCAGAGCGTAGATGACTGTCTGAACGCGCTATACGACTGGTCGAGAACCTATAACGGTAGAATCGAGGACGTGAGGGCCGCTGTCGTGAACTTGAAGCGGTTCGGAGTTCCCATGCGCGATGCGCTCCTGGACCGAGCTACCGGCAGCGATCATCGGCTAAGCCAATTATCCGATTTGTTTTTGAACGCATGGCACGGTTGGACCACGCGCGATGTGCCGGCGCTTGCGCGTGCCCTTTCTGTCAATCCGGGTGGAATGGTTGCAAGATCATTGGGTGAGGTTGGGACCCCGGAGGCCATGCAGGCACTCGCCGATGACATGCGCCGCGGTACCGGCGGTCAGTCGGATTACACGTTAGGGCGTCTGGGTGCCCGAGCCATACCGTATTTGTTTCCTCTGTTGGAGGATGATCGATCCGCCCGCGGCGCCTCCCTTGTGATCGCCGCGATGGGTGAAGAAAGTAAGCCCTTCGCGGAGTCATGGGCGCGATTGGCCGCCGACCCACGACAACCGACGGCAGTACGACTGGGGGCATTGCGCGGACTGGCTGCACTCGGTCGCTCCGCGCGCCCGTGGACTGGCGAACTCCATCTCCTATTGGCCTCCCAGGACGAGTCTTTGCGGACCACGGCAGCTAACACGCTATTAGCAACCGGAGATTCGGCAGTACTGAATGCCTTGCTTGAGCAATGCCGTCCGAAAGGCGACAAGATCGAATTCGTGGAGCTGAGGTCTACGAGTTGCCTACGAGACATTGAAAGTCTTGGGCATGACGCGGTCGCCGCCGGCCCAAAGCTCACACCTTTCTTTGATTCGCCGAATGCTGACGAACGTCTGGGTGTTGTGACCACGGTCGGAGTTATCGGCTACGCAGCAGCGATCCCACGCCTGCGAGGCGCACTCAGGGATCTCGACTGGCGCGTCGTTTATGCAGCGGCGAAGAGTCTCGGCCAACTGCGCGCGGTCGAATCCATCGAGGATCTCGAACGAATATACGACACCTATTGGTTGCCCGAGGTGCGCCGTGAGGCGAGGTATTCGTTGACTGATTTGAAGCTCCCGGCGGATTTTCCGACACCCTATGGCCAATTGGAGGCGACCGCAAATCAGGCGGATTTCCCTACGACTTGTACTACGCCGTCTTGGATAACGATCCCGGAATGCTCCAGTCATCAGTGGCGGCTGGGCTCGTCGTGTCATCCGTTTTCGTGGCCCGGACGTTGCATGTACGGACCTAGAACTGTGTCGGCGCGACTGCCAAATGGCCGTGGAGTTTTCCACGGTTCGAATGGAGGCGAATTTGGCAGCACGTTGACATGGAAGCCCGCTGTTGGCCCCGCGAAAGTCGTCTACCAAGGCTATGAGGTCGTCGGAATTTTTCCCGATGGCGACGGCGCAATTGCGGTGATCGGGTTGGCCCACATGTTCATCGATTTCAGTGTCGTCGTATCCCTCGATCTCGGCACCGACGGGCGTTGGACTTCCCACGAGGTGGCTCGATTGCCAAGCATGAGTTCGGCGATGGTTCAGGTCTCTCCTGGAGTCTACGCAGCTCGAAGCGGTCATCGCGTTACGGTTTTCAATCGTAGGCGGATATTGGGGATGGGGACTTGCACGGAGGGTCTGACAAAAGACATGGCAGCGTCGCAGCGGACGTTGGAAACATCTCGGGAGACGGACTAATCATGGAAGCACTTCAGTCTGATCGTGCCGCCGTCGAGGCCCGAATCCGCGCAGCATTCGCTGGTGTGACTCTAGGTAAAGGTATGAGCCTTAGGCAAGCGCAGGTAGCAGATCGCTACGGCGAAGGCGTAACTGAGGCGGAGTACCAGGCGCTCCCTCGCGGGGAGGTCACCAACTCTTGGGCGGATGTTTCTCTCAGCGAACTGGAGCGTGATTGCGTCGCGCACCTGGACAATGAAGGGCTTCGTTACTACTCTGCGCTGATGCTAAGCCTTCTGTCGAACTATGAACCCGCATCCATGCGTGTTATCGGGATTATTTCCGCGTTGTATCCGGCGGCTATCGGTCCAGAACGACGCTACACATACCTGACGGATGACCAGCACCGGGCGGTTGCCTGCTTCGTTGAAGCACTGCCCCGCTTGGTGGCACTTACCCAGAAGACTCCAAGCGCGTTTCGAGGGCACTACGCAACTACTGGGGACGGTTTGCCGAGCGAGGACCTCGGCTTCATCTGTGAGCGAACCGAGATGGAGATTCTGAGGTACATTCGAGCGGCGCTAGTTGATCGACCGAAGGCTCGAATAGTCATGATAGGCGCAGAGACTCCCGAACAATGGCGCTCCTGTATGCCCCCGTACGAGTTGCATTCTCATGAGTAACAGAGTTCTTACCGCGAATGATGGTTCTGCTCGAATCGCGACTCCACGAGGCGGCTTGGCGCGGCGACCTGGATCAGGTGACCCGGCTGGTTAAGGGTGGCGCCGACGTGAACCGGCGAGACTCCATCGGCGAGACCCCGCTCTTTGGGGCAGCAGCCTGGGGACATGTCGAGGTCGTGCGCTATCTCCTCAGTGTCAAGGCCGACTGCAACATTGCTGAATCGAACGGTTACACGCCGCTGCACTGGGCAGCGAGCCACGGAAACCTCGAAACGATGAAGGCCCTTATCGAAGCAGGTGCTGATCCAGCAGTACCCGACCACCAAGGTCGGCTTCCGGTCGATGTTGCCCAAGAGTATGGCAAGGGTGCACATGTGTCATATTTGAAATCGATTGGGCGTCTGATCGCTTCGAGACGAGAGGAAGTATGAGGCACACCAAGCCAAGCGAGACGGCTCCAGACACCACACTTCGCCGATCACTACGTCGCTCGATGGCGGCCTGCAGTGTCAGCCTTCAGGAGCCCGACCCAGAGGTGTCCGATTGCGGCTGAGCCGACACGGCTAGTCAGATCGGACTGGCGCAAAACCCTTGCTGACGGTCACGAGCGACCGTTTCGTGATGCCGGAAAACTGTTTAATCTTGACGAACATCGAGGCGTGTCATGCAGGTTGCAGTACAGGCCAGCACGTACTGTGTTTAACCGAGCGACTGATGCAACGTCAAGAAACTCGAATAGAAGAACCACCACTATGACCAATCTGCTAATTCATGTTCCAGGCGAGTCTATCGCGCATTCCGGCACGTTCTTCGGTGGTCGCCCCTATGTGCCATCGGCCGCAGAGTTCTCATGGCCCGCCTGTAGATCTTGCAAAGGGAACATGCAGTATCTTGGACGTATTGCGATTCCATCGAGTGGTCCGTCTACATCGCGTCACGCGCTCCTCTTCATGTGCCAAAACGATCCGGGCTGTTGCGATGGTTACTGTGGGAGTCTGATGGAGGGCGGAAATTCGGTGCATATCGTGGCTGGAGCCCTGACGGATAGTGCCATCGTTCCGAAAGGAGGCGTAACACTCAGAGAAACTGAGTATGGCACCTCAGTAGTGGCGTCCCAACTCGACGACTACGAGACCGCTCGGCAGGCTTGGGCCGAGTCAACAGGAAGATCTCCGCGCGAGGTTCTTGGTCAGCTACGTGGCAGCCCAGTCTGGATTCAGTAGATGAAACTCCGTCCTGTGATGCCTGCGGAAACGCAATGCGCTTTTTGGCCCAACTTGAACAAGGACCAGACTGGCGGACGGAGATGAATTTCGGCGGAGGGGGATGCGCCTACGTCTTTGAATGCTCATGCGCCGATTCTGTCGGCAAGTTTCTTTGGCAATGCGGATAGCGCGGCCTGGTGAGCGTTATGTGAACCTAATCTGGCCGCTTTACGGATTTCTGACACGAAGGAGCCGAGGACCGCTTCTGTTGACCGAGAGCGGTCTGTAAGCGTAAATGCTCGCGTTGCAGACTGGCGCAGGGCGTTGCAAATCGCTATGTTCAGCGTGTGTTTACGGTTGCACCGTTGCCTGCGGTCCGTTGAGCGAGCAGTCGCGATAGAAATCGACAGTAGTTTTCGACGTGACTCGGAACCAACATTTCGCACAAGATTAGAGTTGGTCCAGTGCCAAATCGAGTGCCAAATGCGGGTGTTTGAGGGGAAGTCAGGGGTCCGGATTCCAATGTTATCCGCAACTTGTTGATCTGACTCACCCTCCCGTCGGGTTCGAGTCCCTCCCTTTCCACCAATGGAATCAGTGCGTTAGCGATCGGAACCTCAACTGCCTCCTCGCCATAAGCGCAGAGTAAGCGCAAGAATGTGAGCATTCCGGTAAACCCGTCATTTGCGCCGAGCGCCGGTACTGTCACGACGAGGACAAAATTTACGCCTCAGCAGTCGGTGCTTGTTGACCCAGTCCCTATAAGAGGCCAGCCAGCGTGGTGAACGGAGGCGGGGTCAGCGGGCAGCAGCAGAACGGAGTGCCGCTTCCCTCTGCTTTCTGCGCTCCTCCAGGATAGGCTTCACGTTCCACGGCAGCAGGGCTTCGAGAGCCTCCATGGTTGTTGCCGTGGGCAGATACTCGAAGACGTAGCTGAAGTACTCGAAGCGGTCCACGTCGTTCGCGCGGCACGTCATGGCCAGTGAAAACAGGTTGGCGCTGGCCTGAGCGCCGACCTTGTCATAGCAAAAGAACCAACATTTCCTGCCTGTCGCGTAATGTTTTATTATTTGTTCCACGCTGTTGTTGTGGCACGGCACATCCGGGTGGTCAGCGTATCTTGATAATTTTTCCCACTGGCGATGCGTGTAGCCGAGCGCCTTGCCGAGTGCACTGTTGGGGGGTGTGCCGGGCAGGAGATCATCGACCCATGTCTTGAACTTCTCCAGCACGGGTTTGGTCTCGTTCTGGCGCAGCGTGTGTATGACCTCCAGAGGGAGACTCTCGCCCCGATCCTCATACTCGCTGCGTAACTTGTCGATCCGCGTCTCGACCGCAAAAATCTGTCGGATATGATCTTCAATGGCGGCGTTCGCCAGCGTCCGACTGCTGGGAAGCTGACTCACCTTGCGCGCCTTAAAATACATCGCCCGCGCATGTTGCATACACCCGAAGTGCAGCAACTTCAGCTCCGCACAGATCTCGTCGTAGCGCTCCAGCCCATCGGTGAGCGGACCCGATACGGTGTGCCGTCCGAGTCAATCAACAATTGCTTCAATCCCTCCTTGGTGCGCGAGGGGATGTAGTCGTAGAGGATGATGCGCCTGCCCGGAGGACCTGCGGCACGTACAACCATGTAATGATCCGAGCTGGGCGCCTTGTCACTCTTGAGGAGTTGCAACGGACTCTCGTCCATGTTCCACAAAGAAGCGACGAACATCCCGGCGTTCAGGAGTTTGATCAGCGGAACGATCTTCTCCCCGCCCACCGTATTGACCCAGGTCCCTGCGGTGCCGGGACTCAGATCCATCCCCGAGCGCTCCAGTTGCCGGCTCACGCGATGCAGCGGGATGTTGTCCTCAAACTTGGCCGTCACCAGGTGCGCCAGCAACGAGGGGCTCGCCATGGTCTTCGGCAGCAGCGTCGGCGGATTGGGTGCCGTGATCACATGCTCATGCGTTTGGGTGCAGGCATAGGTCCAGCGGATGTGCTCTTCAACACTGATTTTCGGGGCCTCATCCCGATAGCACTCACGCAGCTCGCGCCCAATGCGCTCCAGCGGATGCGGCGTGGGGCACTTCGTGCACATCTTCTGCTCCTCGGGCAGATCGTGCTCGATAGGAATGCGCGGAAAGTGCTTCGGGATTGCCTTGCGTCCACCGGTATGTGTTTTCTCGTGCGCTTTGACCGGCGTGGTGCGCTGCTGATGGGCCTCATCGGCCGCGGCGATCGCGGTCAACACCTCGGCCTCGTTGAACAGCATCGGCTGATCGGGATTGACCGTGGCGGCGTCTTGCTTCTGGGAGACGGAACCGAAAGCCGCTGATTGACAAATGGCCGGCGGAAAACGGCGTCATTCGACCCCGCGTGAATCCGGCGGAGCGTCCGCAATGGCCCGAATCGCTCCATCTCATCACCCACAAGACGCGCCTGGGCTACACACTGGAGGCGCCTTCTGATTTCCCTTTGCCGGCCCGCGTGGCGGCGCTGGTCACGGGAGTGCGCACGGTGCTGGACGTGCTGTGAATCAATCGTGGGCGATGTCGCCGGGCTGTGGCATTTTATCGCCCGGATGACGGGGGAAGTGTTCCGCCAGAAGTTTTCCCGCGCGCCGAACGCCATGAAGAATCCCTTCGGTGAATTCACCCTTGCGAAAATAGCCTGACATTTCGTGCGTGACTTCCTTCCAGAATTCATCGCCGCAACGCGCATGAACGGCGCTATCGCCGATCACCGCGAACTTTCTGACGCGCGGAGCGACGAACAGCAAAACACCGTTTCGTTCCGGGGATTTTTGCATGCCCAGATGATGGAATAGCTTTTGCGCGGCGGCCACTGCATCCTCCGGTTCCTTGCGGCTGATGAAGACGCGGATCTCGCCGCGCATTTTGGACTCTGCTTCGCCAATCGCCTTGACGATGGCATCGTGCTCAAGCTGGTTTAAAAAATCGCGTGCTTTCATATCACCAACTTGAACCGGCGCCTCCCCCGCCAAAGCTGCCTCCACCGCCCGCCGAGAATCCACCTCCGCCGGAGAATCCACCCCCTCCTCCGCCCCATCCGCCACCTCCGGAATAGCCTCCCCAACCACCGCTGCTCATTACCCAACCGTGTCTTCTGGAGCCGCGAGAGAGAAGCAATGACAAAATGAAAAGACCCGGAAAAAGCCAGACCAGGATCGCAGGATTTGGCCCGCCCCCGTGGTGCTTTTGCTCGTAAACGGTGGCTCCGGTCCCTTTGTATTCATGCCGGGTTGCGGCCAGGATGGCGTTGACCCCGGCGGTCAAACCTCCGGCATAATCCCCCGCTTTGAAACGCGGCTTGATTTCATACTCGGTGATTTGTTTGCAAAGCGCATCAGGCAGGACGCCTTCCAGGCCGTAGCCGACTTGCAAAAACATTTGGCGATCTTGAATGAAGACAAACAGTATGACGCCGTTGTTCTTGGTCTTTTGCCCAATCCCCCAGGAGCGCGCGACGCGGACGGTGTAATCATCGATGGAAGAATCGGATTGCATCTTCGGATAAACCGCGACCCGGACCTGGTTGCCGGTCGAGCGTTCGAAGCTTTCCAACTGCGCGTTGAGTTGGTCCGCCGTGGCGGCGTTGACGACGTGCGCGTAATCATTAAAGTAATGATCCGGCGCGGGCGGAATAACTTCAGCGGCAATGGCGGAGAGACACCAAATCCAAATGAAAATTAAACCGTAACGTCGCATGGCCGTCACGGTTTGGCCGGCGCAGGCGCGGGTTTCGTATTATCGAAGTTAAACTGCACCTTTGGCGGCGTTTCCGATCCGGCTGTGGCCGCGAAGTAGGGTTTCTCGTGGAAGCCCAGCATGCCCGCGTAGAAGACGGCGGGAAAGGACTTGATCGCGGTGTCATAAGCCTGCACGGCATTGTTGAAGTCGCGCCGGGACACGGCGATGCGGTTTTCCGTTCCTTCCAACTGGGCCTGGAGGGTGACGAAATTGGCCGTGGCTTTCAGATCGGGATACCGCTCCACCACCACCAGCAGACGCGAGAGAGCGGAGGAAAGCTGGGATTGCGCCTGATCGAATTCGGCCAGCTTGGCGGCGTCATCAGGCGCGGCTTTCGCATTGATATTGACCTTGCCCACCGAGGCGCGCGCTTCGGTGATTTGCGTCAGGGTGGATTTTTCAAAATTGGCCGCGCCGGACACCGTGGCGACCAGGTTCGGAATGAGGTCGGAGCGGCGCTGATAGTCGGTTTGCACCTGCGCCCAGGAACTGTCCACCGCCTGCGACAGGCGCACCAGGCGATTATAGCTCCCGCCCGCAATCGCAACGATCACCAGGACGATGACACCCAGAACCAGAAGAACCCGCAACCAATGGCAAATTTTTTCATATATTCCTAATTTTCATCTTGATCCTAATCCTAATCTTCCCAGGGACAATTACAATAGGAGGAAGAATTTGTAAACAGGAGCCACAACCAGGCGAAAAAATGTCCAATGTCCAAGCACGAATGACCAAGGAATTGCGGGGAAATGACGAATGACAAAGCGCGAATGACCAATTAATGACCAAGCCAAAATGACGAATGCAGCCGCGGCCCCGTGTTTCTTTGGGCATTGGGACATTGATTGGTCATTAGGATTTCGTCATTCGTCATTCTTGTGGCATTGGTCATTGGGATTTCGTCAACCGGCATTTCCCCCGGCCGCATTTCCCCCGGCAGATCCTTCAAACTGGTTGATTTTGTGATGTTTGGTGGGAAGTTGATGTACAAATATTCGATGGTGAACGATGATGTTCCAAGATTTGCCGGCCAATTTTCCACCACGCGCTGGAGTGTGGTACTGGCGGCAGGCCGGGAGGTGTCGCCGGAAAGCGCGGCGGCGCTGGAAAAGTTGTGCCGCGCCTACTGGCAGCCCATTTGCATTTTCGCGCGGCGCAAAGGCTGGAACGAGGAGGACGCCAAAGATTTGACGCAGCAATTTTTCGCCCGCCTTTTGGAACGGAACGACTTCACCGGGCTTGATCCGGGGAGGGGAAAATTTCGCACGTTTTTGCTGGCGGCGTTCACGAATTTTCTGGCCAACGAACATGACCGCATCAACGCGCTCAAACGCGGCGGCGGGCAAAAACTCATTTCGCTCGAACAATTTCCATTTGAAGAATTGAATGTGATTTCAGCGGCGGAAGGATTTTCGCCCGGAACACTTTACGATTTGCGCTGGGCGCAGGCGATTCTGCAAACAGCCCTGCAACAGTTGAAGGGGGAAATGTCCAAGACGGATAAACCAGGCCAGTTCGACGAATTGAAACATTTTCTGACGGCCAATGCCGCGGCGGGCGATTATGCCGTTGCCGCCGAAAGACTTGGCGTGGAAGTTTCGTCGGTGCCGGTGCTGGTGCACCGGCTGCGCCAGCGATACCGGGAACTGGTGCGCGCGGAAGTGGCGCAAACGGTTTCCAGCCCGATTGAATTGGAGGAGGAAATGCGCCATTTGTTCGCGGTGTTGAACCAGTAGCGCCAGCCGCCGGACATTTTCCTGTAATCGCGCGCCGCGTTTGCTTCTTAAATAAGTGTAGGTCGAGTTTGTTTGCAATGAGCACGGCAAAAAAATGTCCGGCGTGTGGATCAGAGGTGTTCGCTGACGCCGTTGACGGGCTGTGCCTGAAATGTCTGGGGCGGCTGGGATTTTTTTCGGAATCCGGCGTTCTGGATCAAGGGGTGTTGCTGCGGCTGGGCGATTACGACTTGCTGGAAGAGATTGCGCGCGGCGGCATGGGCGTGGTTTATCGGGCGCGGCAATTAAGCTTGAACCGCATCGTCGCGTTGAAAGTGCTTTTGCACGGCCCGTTTTCCAGCGCGGATTTTGTGCGGCGGTTTCGCAATGAAGCGCAAGTGGTCGCCGCGCTGCGGCATCCGAACATCGTGGCTGTTTACGAAGTCGGCGAACAGGGCGGAAACCATTTTCTTTCGCTGGAATTCGTCGAAGGCCGGAGCTTTGCCGAACTGGCCGGTGAACGGCCATTGCCGGCGCGGCGCGCGGCAGGCTATCTCAAAATCATCGCCGAAGCGGTGGAACACGCGCATCAACGCGGCGTGTTGCATCGCGATTTGAAGCCGTCCAACATTTTGCTGGATGTGTTTGATCAGCCGCGCGTGACTGATTTTGGCCTGGCCAAACTGGTGAACAGCGACGCGGAACTGACCGTCACCGGGCAGGTGCTGGGTTCGCCCAATTACATGCCGCCCGAACAGGCGGCGGGAAAATTTTCAGACAGCACGCCGCAATCAGATGTCTATTCGCTCGGCGCGATTCTGTATGAACTGCTCGCGAACCCGACACAATTGTTGCCGTCCTTGGAAACAAAGGTGTGTAAGAACCTTTTTTTAGCCGGACAGATCAACGGAACCTCCGGATACGAAGAAGCCGGCGCTCAGGGAATCGTCGCCGGGATTAATGCGGTCAGAAGAGTCAAGGCTCTCGACCCGATCATCATCCGGCGCGACCAGGCATACATTGGGGTCTTGATTGATGACTTGATCACCAAAGGCACGACTGAACCTTACCGCATGTTCACATCGCGCGCTGAATATCGGCTTTTGCTCCGTCAAGACAACGCCGACTTGCGGCTTTCAGAAATTGGACATGAAGTCGGCCTTTTGCCAGAGCGCAACTACAACAAATTCCGCTCCAAACAAGAAGCCATAAAAAATGAGGTATATCGTTTAAAATCAACATATTATGTAAGTGATTACTTAGCAAAGATACTCTCCAGACCGGAGGTCGGCTACAAAGATTTGCCGAATCGCAATGACGCTTTGTCCGAGGCCGTTATCCAACAAGTTGAGATTGCCATCAAATACGCCGGTTACATTAAGCGGCAGGAGATGGAAATTGAGAAATTCAAAAACTTGGAGAACAAACAGATTCCCGACTCTTTTGAATTTTCGTCGGTGCCAAGCTTGTGTCTGGAAGCCCGGCAGAAACTTTCTAAAATTCGTCCAACCACCATCGGTCAGGCGGCTCGAATCTCCGGGGTGTCGCCTGCGGACATCAGTCTGCTCATGGTTTGGTTGAAGCGTTGTGGTGGAGCCAGCGGAGGAAATGATTCGTCAGCCGATGCAGAAGCCTGCGAGGCTTGGGAGACGGAACTCGAGGAGTGAAGTTTAAGCATTTTATTTCGAGTGCAGCGCGAACGTCCAAGCCCAGTTTGAGGGTTTAAGGTTAAGCTCATTTGTTGCGGAACTGCATGTGTGACAGTTCCACTTCTACGCTTTTTGCCAGCCGCTGACAAGGACTGCATTGCAACCGGCAGCGGGGTTGACGTTTCAGATTTGCATCCGTGCATGGAAATCAGCATTCTCCTGTGACATAAACCGATGAAACCGCCCATGAAAAAAACCGTCTGGATTTCACTGATGGCGCTGGCTGTGGTTGTCCGCGCCGCCGATGCGCCTCAAATCAATTCGACCAATGCCCCCGCCGCCGGCACCAACGAGCCGCCCGCCGCCAAAGTTGAAGCCGGGAAGATTCCCGACGCCACCCACAAGCCGGTCTGCACGACGAACATCGTGGCCATTGCCGGCCAGCGGGTGACTTACGTGGCCGAGACGGGAATGTTGCCGCTGCTCAAACCCGACGGCACGTCAGACGCATCGGTTTTTTTTGTCGCTTACACGCGCGCCACCAGACCAACGCGGCGGCCCGGCCAGTCACGTTTTGTTTCAACGGCGGGCCCGGCTCGTCGTCCGTGTGGCTGCACCTAGGCGCGCTCGGCCCGCGCCGCGTGAAGATGAACGAGGACGGCACGCTGCCGCCACCGCCATTCGGATTGGTGGACAATGAGTATTCCATTTTGGACGGCAGCGATCTGGTGTTTATTGATCCGGTCGCCACCGGCTTCAGCCGCGCGGCAAAGGAAGAGAAGCGCGACCAGTTTTTTGGCGACTCCAGCGACCTCGCTTCCGTGGGCGAATTCATCGGCTCTGGACCACCCGGCACGAACGCTGGCTCTCACCGAAATATGTCTGCGGCGAAAGTTGCCCGGCGTCTTCCGCCCGCGGCGGGGCTGGCCAACCATTTGCGTTCGCGTTACGGGATGTATTTGAACGGGTTGATCCTCGTCTCCGGAGTTCTGGATTTTGCGACCATCTGGAACAATGCGGGCAACGATGTGCCCTACCCGCTTTATTTGCCCGCTTACACGGCGGCGGCCCATTTCCACAAAAAACTGCCGCCCGATTTGCAATCCGATCTGTCCAGGGCGCTCGCCGAGGCGCGCGAATTTGCCCAGCACGAATACCCCGCCGCCCTGCAGCAAGGCGATTCGCTGTCCGCCGATGAACGCAAAAAAATCGTCGCCGAACTCGCGCGGCTCACCGGCTTGAAACCGCAGGTCATCGAGGGGACACGGCGGAAACCGGGTGGGCGCCGCGGCGCCAGCGCGATAACCCTGACAAAACCCGGGAGCTTGCCATGAATTTCCGTATCAGCGGACTGCCCTATGAACCCTTCGCGCCGCTGTTTGCGGCAAGCGAGCCGGAACTGCGACGCCACGGCAACCTGCGCCGCGTCGCGCCGCCCGGTTCGACCTATCCGTGCCGGGTGAGCCTGCGCAATGCGGCACCGGGCGAGACCGTGATCCTCACCAGCTTCGGCTAGCTTCCGTGAGCTGCTCCACGATGTGTGTGCCCGTGGCCCCGCCCGCGAAGCCGGTGGCTATCACCGGCTGGCCCAGCGCCTTCAGCGTGCGCGCGATGTTCACGCCCTTGCCGCCCGCCATCGTCCTCTGTTCAACCGTGCGATGACGCCGCCCGAGTTTGAAGTTGGGCACCACCAGCGACTTGTCGATCGCCGCGTTGAGCGTGACCGTGATGATCATTCGGTACCTACCTTCCGGCACGCCCAAATGGCGAACGATGCCGTTGCGTGCACGACGTACAGGCTAGCGGAAGCATCGGCATTCATGCACATGAATAAGCCGGTTCCCCTAACCGTCAGCGGATATGCGCCAGGCCGTCTCGCGCAGGCGCTCGGCCTCCGCGCGCGCCGCCGAAGCGGGATCGCCGCCGTGCTTGCGGTACGCCTCCGCGATGCTGCGCGACGCGCTCACCAGGCCGCCCGCCCGGCCCACCGCGAAAGCGGGCGCCAGGTCCTCCACGCGCCCGCCCTGCGCGCCCACCCCCGGCAGCAGGAACGTGGCGCTGCCCATCAGCTCGCGTGCTCGCTCCAGGTGCTGGGGCTCGGTCGCGCCCACCACCGCGCCCACGTCGCTGAGACCGCCGGCGCCCACCGCCGCCGCTCCCAGTTCCTCGACCATGCCCGCCACCCGTTCCCACACCGTCGCCCCATCGCTGAGCTTCAGGTCCTCCAGGTCGGCCGCGCCCGGGTTGGACGTCCGCACCAGCACCAGCACACCCGCTCCGACCGCGCGCGCCGCCGTCACGAACGGCTCGATCGCGTCCCTGCCCATCAGCGGATTGACCGTCGCCAGATCGGCCCCCAGCCCGTCCACGCGCCCGAACGGCGTGTCCATGCCGCCGAACAGGGAGCTCGCATAGGCGGCGGCGGTCACGTCGATGTCTCCGCGCTTGCCGTCCGCGATCACCAGCAGGCCCGCCGCGCGCGCATGCTGCGCCACCACCCCCAGCGCCGCTCGCCCGGGCGCACCCAGAACCTCGAAGCGCGCCAGCTGCGGCTTGACCGCCACGCACGCCTGCGCCGCGGCGTCGATCAGCGCGCAGCAGTGCGCCTGCACCGCGTGGGCCGCCGCTTGGGCAGGCGCAAGCCCGGCTCCGGATCCGCGCTGCCGAGCGGCCACAGCGCAGTTGGATCGGGGTCGAGGCCCAACACCAGCTGGGACTCGCGCTGTGCTACCCGCGCGGCCAGCGTGTCAGCGAATGAAGCCGCCCGTGTCAGCGACCCTTCACCGCGCTCTTCAGGTTGCTGCCCGCCGTAAAGCGCGGAACACGCGACGCCGCGATCTGGATGCGCTCCCCTGTGCGCGGGTTGACCCCCGCACGCGCACCACGCTCGCTGACGTGGAACTTGCCGAATCCCGACACCGTCACTTCGCTGCCGCGGCGCAGCGCGTCCTCAACCGTTGCCAGCACCGCATCAACCGCGCGCGACGCATCCCCCTTGGTCAGCTGGGCGCGATCCGCGACCTGTTCGACCAGCTCGGACTTCGTCACTTCACCCTCCTCGTTCGTGTCACGTTACGTCGAAGCTAACACCGTGTGCGGACAAGCGTATCCGTCACAATGCGGCGGTGGCATTCGAACGCATAGCCTGGATCGTAACCGTGCTGGTGGCGCTGCTGACAGCCGTGCTGCTGCTGATATCCGGCTACGTGGGCTACGCCGGCCTCAGCGTGGCCGTGGCCATCTCGGCGTCGATCAACCTGCGCTAGCGCCTTCGGAGCCTTCCATCCACTGAAGCAGCGCCCGCGCCGCGCAACCGCGGTGGCTGATCTGATCCTTCTGCTCGTCCGTCAGCTGCGCCATCGTCAGCCCCGGCGGGCCGTCGTCGGGCAGGAACGCAGGGTCATAGCCGAAGCCGCGCTCGCCGCGCGTCTCGCCCGCCAGGCGCCCGGCACAACGCCCCTCGAACAGCTGCTCCACGCCGCCAACCGGGTCCACGTAGGCGATCGCGCACACATATTCGAGCTCGCCACCCTCAGGGACCTCGCGCATCAGCTTGCGCAGGTTCTCCTCGTCGCTTGCCCGCTCGCCCGCGTAGCGTGCCGAGCGCACCCCCGGCGCGCCTCCCAGCGCCGCCGCCGCGATGCCCGAGTCATCGGCGATCGCCAGGCGCCCGGTGCCGGCCGCCGCCGCGCGCGCCTTGCCGAGCGCGTTCTCGGCGAACGTCTCGCCGTCCTCCGGAGGCAGCTTCACCGTGTCGGGCAGCGTCTGCACCTGCCAGCGCCCGCCCGCGTCGGATGCCAGCAGCCGCTCGAACTCGCGCCGCTTGTGCTCGTTGTGCGTCGCCAGCAGCAGCTTGCCGCCGCTCGCAGCCACTACGCTGTCACCGGCTCGCCAGCGTCCCCCAGCGCGGCGGCGATCGCCCGCTCCTGAAAGCCCCGCAACTCGCCGATTCCCTTCTCCGCCAGCGCCAGCAGCTCGTCCAGGTGCGCTCGCGACAGCGGCGTGCGCTCGGCCGTGGCCTGCACCTCCATCAACCCGCCCTCGCCGGTCATCACCACGTTCGCGTCCACCTCCGCGGTGGAGTCCTCCGGGTAGTCCAGGTCGAGCAGCGCAGCGCCCTCGATCATCCCGCACGAAACCGCCGCCACCGAGCCGTTCAGCGGCGAGCGCTTGAGCTTTCCCTCCTGGCGCAGGCGCCCCAGCGCCAGCGCCAAGGCCACGTAGGCGCCGGTGATCGACGCGCAGCGGGTGCCGCCATCGGCCTGCAGCACATCGCAGTCGAGATAGATCGTGCGTTCGCCCAGCGCCGCCATGTCGACCACGCCGCGCAGCGAACGCCCGATCAGCCGCTGGATCTCAACCGTGCGCCCGTCCTGGCGGCCCCTGGTGGCGTCGCGCTGCTTGCGCTCGCCGGTCGACGCCGGCAGCATCCCGTACTCGGCCGTCAACCAGCCGCGGCCCTTGCCGGACATCCAGCGCGGTACGCTCTCCTGCGCCGAGGCCGTGCAGATCACGCGCGTCTCCCCCACCGAGATCAGCGCCGATCCCGTGGCTGTGCGCATGAATCCGGGCTCGATCTGCGTGGGGCGCAGCTCATCGGCGGCGCGTCCGTAGCTGCGTTTGGCGGTGTCGTTCATGCGGGCCATCATTCCAGAGCGATACCTTCGGGGGTCTCGTGCGCGCACTGGTGGTCTCCAACATGCTCCCCGACCACGCTCACCCCGAGCGCGGTCGCTTCGTGCGCGACCAGGTGGCCGCGCTGCGCAAACTCGACGGTGTGGAGGTCGAGCTCTACGAGTTCGCGCCCGGCGCCCGCGCGCTGGCGCGAGCTGCGCTGGACCTGCGCCGACGCCACGGACCCGTCTCCACGCTCTCGCGACGTCCCTCCGCGCCGCCGTTCGATGTCGTGCACGCCCACTTCGGCCTCAGCGCCTGGCCCGCGCTGGTCATCCGGGCGCCTGTGCGCGCCCTGACCGTGCACGGCACCGACATCAGCCATCCGCGCACCCGCCTGGCCACCGCCGCCGCGCTGCCGTGGATCGATCTGCTGGCCGTGGTGTCCAGCTCGCTGGCGCTCCAGCTGCCCGGCGCCCGCGCCCGCCGCCGCGCCCAGGTGCTGCCGTGCGGCGTGGACGTCCAGCGTTTCAGCGCCATCCCCCGCCTTCAGGCCCGCTCCGAGCTGGGCCTCGAGCCACAGCGGCCGTATCTGCTGTTCCCAGCCGATCCCGCCCGCCCGGAGAAGCGCCACGATCGGGCGCTTGAGCTCGCCAACGATACCGGCGTCGAGCTGCTCACCCTCGGCGGCGTCGATCCCGCCCAGGTGCCGCTGTGGATCAACGCCGCCAACGCCGTGCTGGTGCCCTCCGAGCGCGAGGGCTTCGGACTGGCCGTGCTGGAGGCGCTCGCCTGCGACGTGCCCGTGTTGGCCACGCCAGTGGGCGTCCACGCCGAGGCGCTGGAGGGCGTCGAGGGCACGCTCTGCGCCCCCTTCCAGCTCGCCCGCTGGCGCGCCGCCGTGCAACCGCATCTCGCCGCCGAGGATCCGCGTGTGCACGGCCGCCAGGCGGCCGAACGCTTTTCCGCGGCTACCATGGCCGTGCGCGTTCGCGACGCGTGGCAGCGGGAGCTGCAGCGATCCGGGCAGCGGTCGGGATAGCATGGATCAGCTGTGAATCAGATATCTGGCACAACACCCACGGACACCTCCGTGCCGGCGCAGCAGAACGGCCACGCTGCCCGCCGACGTGGCCAGCGCGGCTGAGCCCTCCGGCTTTGGATCGCGCGGACGCATACGACGGCGCGCGCGCTTCCTGCGCAAAGCCAGGGAGCTCGCCTACCGCGACCTCGGCGGCCTCGTGTTCAACCTGCACCGCTTCGGGCAGCGCAACGACCCGCTGGTGCTGGCCAAGCTGACCACCGTCGCGCAGATCGACACCGAGTTGCGCACGCTGGAAGCGGCGCTCGGGAGCCGCGAACCGGTGACCGTGCTGCGCGAGGCCGGCATCAACGCCTGCCCGCGCTGCGCCGCCATCCACTCCAGCGAAGACCGCTTCTGCCCCAACTGCGGGCTGCCCATGGACCGCCACGTCGACCTGCCGATCGCCGGCGCGCCCGCCGCGCCGGGCCCCGCCACCCCAGCTACCGCTGCTCGCGCCGCCGCGCGCCGAGCCGACACCGATCCCCGAGCCACCCGCCTCGACCGCGGCGCCAGTGGCGGCGCCGGTGGCCGGCGCCGGGCGCGCCCCGCACCCTCCAGACGACGTTCGCGACGATCAGCTCGCACAGACCGACGCCGCGAGCACGCCCAAGCCGTCCGTCGATGAACCCACCGAGATCCTGAAGCCGCCGCCGCAATGAGCGCCGCTTCCGCGTCACCGCCGGGCGTGGCCGGCAGCGCCGAGCAGCGCCCGGCGCAACCCGCGGCGCCAACCGAAGCCTGTCCGCTGTGCCGCTCGCCGCTTCACCCGGAGCAGGAGTGGTGCCTGCACTGCGGCGCCGCCGCCCGCACGCGCCTGGCCGCATCCCCCGCGTGGAAAGCGCCAGTGGTGAGCATCGTGGTCGTGCTGGTGGTCTCACTCGGCGTGCTCGCCGGCTCGCTGGTCAAGCTCGTCGGCAGCTCCGGCCCCGCCGCCACCCAGACCACCACCGTCACCACCCAGGCCGCAGCGACCGCCGCCCCCCTCACGCAGACCCAGCTGCCGGCCAGCACCGCCACCACCACGATCCCCACCACCACGCCGAGCGGCGCCCTGCCGAGCACCACGACGCCTGTTCAGAAGACCACCACCGGCGCCTCCACCACAACGTTGCCAAAAACGCCCTCTTCGCAGCTCACAAAAGTCAAGCGGCCGGGCTAATCCACGGGGCCTCAAGCGGCGGGTCGAAGAACGACTGCGCGACACTCGGGCTGCTGCCGGCACTCCAAAAAGTGAACGACGCCGACATCGCGGTCGTGGGCGCCGGCGCCGCCGGGCTGTACGCGGCCCTGTGCGCAGCCCGCGAAAACGCGCGCGTCACGCTCGTATCGGCCACGCCGCTCGCGCAGACCGCCAGCTACTGGGCGCAGGGCGGGCTGGCGGCCGCGCTCGCCGACGACGACAGCTTCGAGCTGCACCTCGCCGACACCGAGCGCGCCGGGCGCGAGCTGGTCAGACACTCCGCCGCCGAGATCCTGGTGCGCGAAGCCCCCGCCCGCGTACGCGACCTGCAGGCCCTCGGCGTGCGCTTCGACGCCGACCGCTTCGGGCACCTCGCGCTCGGCCTCGAGGGCGGGCACTCCGTGCGACGAGTGGTCCACGCCGGTGGCAGCGCCACCGGCCGGCGCGTCGTGCGCCAGCTCTCCGCGCTCGCCGCCGAGGAGCCGCGCATCACCGTGCTCGAGGGAGCGCGCGCGCAGGCGCTGTGGACCGACCGGACGCCGCTGCCGCGGGCTGGTCTGCGACGACGGGCGCGTCGATCGGCGCGCGCCGTCGTCATCGCCACCGGCGGCGCCGCCGCGATGTGGGCGCGCACCACCAACCCCCCCGGCTCGCAGGGCATCGGCCTGCTGCTCGCCCACGCCGCCGGCGCCGCGCTGGCCGACCTCGAGCTGCTCCAGTTCCACCCCACCGCCGTCATCGGCGTGCCCGGCCGCGAGGGCTTCCTCGTGACCGAGGCGATCCGCGGCGAGGGCGCCACGCTGCTCGACGCCTCCGGCGAGCGCTTCGTGGACGAGCTCGCACCCCGCGACGAGGTCTCCCGCGCGATCCAACGCAGCTCAGCGCAAGCGGCGCGCAGTCGGTCGGGCTGGACATGCGCGCGATCGATCCCGCCCACTTCCCCAACGTCGTCGCCGCACTGCGCGAGGCCGGCCTCGACCCCACGCGCGAGCTGATCCCCGTGGCCCCCGCCGCGCACTACATGATGGGCGGCATCGTCACCGACCTCACGCCCGCTCCAGCGTGCCCGGGCTGTATGCCGTCGGGCGAGTCCTCCTGCACCGGCCTGCACGGCGCCAACCGGCTCGCGTCCAACTCGCTGAGCGAGTGCTTCGTGTTCGCCCGCCGCGCCGTCGCTCACGCTCTCGCCCACGCCCGGCGCCGCGAGCGCGCAGCGCCACGAGCGCGCGGAGCTGGCGCGTCTGCGCGCAACTGCCGGCGCCCGCCCAGCGCCGACCCGCGACACCCGCCGCGCTGTGGCGCGACGGCCGGCATCGTGCGCACACCCGAGGGCCTGACGCGGCTGCTCGACGACCCCCACCCGCTGGCACGGCTGATCGCGCCGCTGCGCGCTCGCCCGCGCCGAGAGCCGCGGCGCGCACCTGCGCGCCGACCACCCCCAGCGCGACCCCGCGCTCGACCATCGCCACGCGGTCGTCGCCGGCGAGCGCGAGCTCAGCTGGCAGACCTGGCGCTGACGCACACGCCTGCGACCCCGCCGCTGCGGGCGTTGTACCCACAACGCACGCCCGCAGACCCCGATAGGGGTCCATTCATAAGAAATTCGTTCGGCAGATCTTTATGTCGATCCTTTCTAATGGTGGTCGTGTTGGGGGTCATGGAAGGTCTATGGGAGCGACGGAGTCTCTGAGGACGGCGGGTGTGCATCCCAAACCGCAGATCCCAGTAACAGAGGGTCAGGAGAAATCGCCATGTACCAGTTCAGTAGGGCCATATACAGGGAGCTTGCGCCGCTGATCTCAGCCCCGCCGGCCGGGCACGCCGCCGGCCAGCAACCAGGCGGCCGTGCTGCGCGCATGCGAGCAGGTGATCACGCGCCTGGCCACCGACCGCCACTACTTCGCGCGCCCCGAGCGCACGCTGTTCTGCGACATCCGCAACTACTTCCCGATGTCCGCCCAGGCGCGACGTGCACCGGGTGATCGACCGCTACATGGGCTACGCCCAGCGTTCCTGGCCGAACACCCGCACGAGGGCTACACCGCCGTCAGCGGCGCCCCGCCGCAGTGCCGAGCGACCACGCGCAAGGGCTCCGCCTGCCAGCGCACGCCGCTGCCGCACAACGGCTACTGCCCGTCCCACCAGCATCTCGCCGACACCGAGGATCGCGAGCTGGCCGCGGCGTGACGCGTAGGCTCCCGGGCATGCTCCTGGGCGTCGACGTCGGCGGCACCTTCACCGACGCGGTGCTGCTCGACCGCCGACGGCGCCGTCCACACCGCCAAGGTCCCCTCCACGCCCTCCGAGGAGTCGCGCGGCGTGCTCGCGGCGATCCAGCTGGTGCTCGCGCGCGCCGGCGCCGCGCCGCAGCAGGTCGAGCGCTTCGCCCACGGCATGACCGTCGCCACCAACGCGCTGCTGGAGGGAACGGTGGCGCGCACCGCGCTGATCGCCACGGCGGGCTTCACCGACGTGATCGAGCTCGCCCGCCAGACCGCGCCCACCTGTACGAGCTCTGCGCGCGCCGCCCCCGCGCCGCTGGTGCCGCGCGAGCTGCGCTTCGCCGCGCGCCGAGCGCATGAGCGCCGGACGGCCCGCTGCTGGCGCTCGATGACCAGGCCGAGCGCGCGACGCTCGTCGACCGCGCTGCGCCAGGCCCAGCCGCAGGCGGTGGCCGTGGCGCTGCTTCACTCCTACGCCCACCCCGCGCACGAGCTGCTGCTCGGCGCGCTGCTGGCCGAGCGGCTGCCCGGCGTCCACGTGTCGCTCTCCAGCGACCTGGTGGGCACCTTCCGCGAGTACGAGCGCACCGCCACCACCGTGCTCGACGCCGCGCTGTCGCCGCTGCTCGGCTCCTACCTCGCCAGCTTGGCCGAGCGACGCGCGACGAGCTCGGCGCTGGCCGAGCCGCAGATCATGCAGTCCTCCGGCGGGCTCACCGACGTCCGGCGAGCCGGCGCCCACGCCGCGCTCACCGTCCTCTCCGGGCCCGCCGGCGGCGTCGGCGGCGCGCTGCTGCTGGCCGAACTGGCCGAGCGAGCAGACGTGCTGTGCTTCGACATGGGCGGCACCTCCTGCGACGTGTGCGTGATCGAGCGCGCGACAGGTGCGCCGAGACCGCCGAACGCACGATCGCCGGGCGGCCGCTGGCGCTCCCGCGCTCGACATCCACACCGTCGGCGCCGGCGGCGGCTCGATCGCCTGGCGCGACCCCGGCGGCGCCCTGCGCGTGGGGCCCGCAGTCCGCCGGCGCCGACCCGGGACCGGCCTGCTACGCGCGCCGCGGCACGACACGGCAGGCCGGCGACCGTCACCGACGCCAACCTGCTGCTCGGCCGCCTGCTCGACGACGCGCCGCTGGCCGGCGGCGTGGCGCTCGACCGCGTCGGCCGCCGAGCGCGCCGTCGGGCGCCTGGCCGCGGAGCTCGGCCTCGAGCCGCTCGCCTGCGCCGAGGGCATCGTGCGCGTGGCCGAGGCCGAGATGCTGGGCGCGCTGCGGCTGATGACCGTCGAGCGCGGCATCGACCCGCGCGGCTTCGCGCTGATGCCCTTCGGCGGCGCCGGCCCGCTGCACGCGCTCGCGCTCGCCCGCCGAGCTGCGGCATCGCGCGCGTGCTCTGCCCGCGCGCCTCCGGCGTGCTGTGCGCGCTCGGGCTCGCCGCCGCCGCGCCCCGCCGCGACGTCGCGCGCACCGTCCATGCTCGGCCGGATCCAGCTTCAGCTCCGAGCGCCTGCACAGCGAGCGCTCGAGCGCTGCTCGACGACGTCACACGCGCGCTGGGCGTGGAGGCTGTGACGCGTGCGCGTGCGCTACGAGCTGCGCTACCGCGGCCAGTCCTTCGAGCTGCCCGTGCACGAGGACATCGATCCGTCCGATCTCACTCCGGCCCGGGGCTGGACCCCGAGGCCCTGCGCAGCGCCTTCGCCGACGCGCACGAGCAGCGCTACGGCTACCGCGAGCGAGCACAGCGACGTCGAGCTGGTCACCATCCGCGTCTCCGCCTGGGGCGCCGCGCCGGCGCTCGACGCCGCAAGCGGGGCCATGCGCCGGCGCCAGCCACCGACGTGCGCCCGATCGTGTTCGACGGGCAGCAGCGTGCAGGCGACCGTGATGGCGCGGCGAGCCCCCGCCCGGCGCCGCACATCGCCGGCCCCGCCCTCTGCGCGCTGCGCAGACGCCACGCTGCTCGTGCCGCCCGGCTGGGCCGGTGAGGTCGACCAGCTTCGGCACCATCCACCTCCACGACCGTCAGGGGGCCTGAGCGATGCTCGACCCGATCGAACTGCAGCTGCTCACCGGCGCCCTGCACGCCGCCTGCGAGGAGATGGGCGTCGCGCTGATCCGCTCCGCGCACTCCTCCAACATCAAGGAGCGCCGCGACGCCTCCACCGCGCTGTTCGACGGCGACGGGCAGATGGTCATGCAGGCCGAGCACATCCCCGTGCACCTCGGCGCCATGCCCGCCGCCGTGGCCGCCGTGCTCGAGCAGCAACACCGGCCCGGCGTGTCCTGGATCCTCAACGACCCGTTCGCCGGCGGCACGCACCTGCCCGACATCACCGTCATCACGCCCGTGTTCGACCCCCACGAAGCGCTGCTCGGCTTCGCCGCCAGCCGCGCCCACCACGCCGACGTCGGCGGCCGCGTACCCGGCTCGATGCCCGCCGACAGCCACACGCTGGAGGAGGAGGGCGTCGTGATCTCTCCCCGCGCGTGCTCGACCGAGCACGCAATCGAGGAGCTGGTGGCGCGCATGCGCCAGCCGCACGAGCGCCGCGCCGACCTGCGCGCGCAGCTGGCCGCCAACCGCGTGGGCGCCGCCAGGCTGTGCGAGCTGGCCGCGCGCCTCGGCCGCCAGCGGCTGCGCCAGGGCACCGACGCCGTGCTCGACTACTCCGAGCGGCGCACCCGCGCCTGCCTGGCCGCGCTGCCCGACGGCGTCAGCGAATGCCACGACGTGCTGGAGGGCATCGACGGCGACCTGCAGCTATGCCTGCGCGCCACCGTCCACGGCGAGCGGCTGCTGCTGGACTTCAGCGGCAGCGCCCCACAGGACCCCGGCAACCTCAACTGCCCGCTGGCCGTCACCGTGTCGGCCTGCCTGTTCGCCGTGCGCGTGCTCACCGACCCCGACATCCCGCCCACCGCCGGCGCCGCCCGCCCGATCGAGGTGCGCGCGGCGCGCGGGCACGCTGCTCAACGCCAACCCCGGCGCCGCGGTGGCGGCCGGCAACGTGGAGAGCTCCTCGCGCGTGGCCGACCTGGTACTCAGCGCGTTCGGCCGCGCCCAAGGGCAGGGCACGATGAACAACCTCACGCTCGGCACCGAGCAGTTCTCCTACTACGAGACGCTCGGCGGCGGGCAGGGCGCATGCGCCCACGCCGACGGGCCCAGCGGCGTGCACGTGGCCATGAGCAACACGCTCAACACGCCGATCGAGGCGCTGGAGCAGGAATTCCCGCTGCTGGTGCGCCAGTACGCGCTGCGCCGAGGCTCGGGCGGCGCAGGCGCCCACCGTGGCGGCGATGGCGTGATCCGAGAATTGGAGGCGCTCACCGACATGACCTTCTCGCTGATCGGCGAGCGCCGCCGCCACGCTCCGCGCGGCGCCCAAGGAGGAGCGGACGGGCTGCCCGGCCGCGATTCGCTGGACGGCCAGCCGCTGCCCGGCAAGCTCACCGGCCAGTTGCAAGCGGGACAGCGGCTGCGCATCGAAACGCCCGGCGGCGGAGGCTATGGTGATCCCCATGAGTGACTCCCCCAACACCACCCGCATCGGTTTCCTCGGCCTCGGCATCATGGGCTCGCGGATGGCCGCCAACCTCGCCCGCGCCGGCTTCAAGCTGAACGTGTGGACGCACACGCCCGGCAAGGCCCAAAGCTGGGCAGAGGAGCACGGCACCGGCTGGGGCTCCACACCGGCCGAGGTGGCCGGCACCAGCGACATCGTGATCAGCATGGTGGTCGACGGCGAGCAGGTCGCCGGGGTGCTGCTCGGCGAGCACGGCGTGAGCGCTGGCGCCAACCCCGGTTTGCTGTGTGCCGACATGTCCACCATCGGCCCCACCCACGCCCGCCAGATCGCCGCCGGCCTGGCCGAGCACGGCGTGGCCATGATCGACGCGCCCGTCACCGGTTCCTCCCCGCGCGCCGAGGACGGCACGATCACGATCATGTGCGGCGGCGCGGCCGAGGACTTCCAGCGCTGCAAACCGGCCTTTGAAGCGATGGGCAAGCTGATCGTGCACGTGGGCGAGCTCGGCCAGGGCCAGATGTTGAAGCTGATCAACAACTCGCTCGGCGCAGCCAACGCCGCAGCAGTGGCCGAGGCGCTGCTGCTGGCCGACGCCACCGGCGTCGACCTCGACGCGCTCGTCGAAGTCGTATCCGCCGGCTCCGGCGCGTCCATGCAGCTGGAAGCCAAGTCAACCCCCATGCGCCAGCACGACTACACGCCGCTCTTCAAGGCGGAGCACATGCTCAAGGACGTGCTCCTATGTCTGGGAGAGGCGCAAAGCGCAGGCGTGCCGTTCCCCGCGGCCGCCCACGCGCGGCGATCTCCTCACCGCAACGATCGCACGCGGGCTCGGCCAGCGCGACTACGCCGCCCTGATCGAGGCCGCCGAGGGGCTCGCCGGACGGCGCCTGTAGGCCGAGTCAGAGACACCGAACTGGCCAAACTGCCAAAGAAGGTGCCGATTTGCAGGGGATTTGGCTTTTGCGCTGATGTTTCGTATCGTTAACGAATCGGCGACGTTCTCCTCACGGCGACGCGCCCAAGTTCAGACAAGTCGTTTCCCTCTCACTCGTTTCATCTGTTTCTCATGCCAATTGCTTTCAAAGAATGGGCTGTCACCGTCCGCGCCCTAGCGGAAGGCGAGCAGCTCGTAACCCTCCGCAAGGGACTGCCCGAGCAGCCCGACAAGCCCTTCAAGCTCGCCCACGAGCGCTTCTTCCTGTACCCCACCTTCGATCACCAGCCGGGCGACCTGGTGCGCGAGTCCCACCAGCCCGAGCTGCGTCGCGCGCTCGAGGAGGGCGTGTGGAGCGACGGCGAGCCGCCGCTGCACAGCTTCGTCTCCGGCGCTCCGCTACAGCAGCCCGACCGCGTGCGCATCCGCGCCTGGGCCGAAGTGACCGACCACTTCACGATCGTGGACCCACGCTGCGTGGACGCGCTCTCGCCCTTCTACGTGTGGACGCCCGACTACGCCGAAAAGCGCCTCGGCTGGCGCGGACGCCAGCCGCTGCACGTGCTGCTGCTGCGCACCTACCGCATCCCCAGACCCGTCACCGTGAAGGTCAAGGACGAGTACATCGGTCCCAACGCCTGGATCGAACTGCAGCGCGAACTGCCCTTCGAGGGCACACCCGTGCTCTCCGACGCCGAGTTCGAGCGCGCCTCCGAAGAGATCCGCGCGATCACGAACGAAGCCGCCGGACAACCAGTCTTGGTCTAGCCCGCTAAAGGGCTTCTTCTCACCGCCATTCGAGCGCTTCGCGAGCGGCCTCGGCGGCTGACTCGGGAACCAGGATGTCGCGGGGATCGAGGATCGGCGTATAGCCGGCGATGGAAGCGCGCAGCAAGCTCGGGATCCCCTCCTCCAGCAGCAGCCCGGCGATGAATTCCGCCTGCCCGAGGTCGTCTGCGTGGGCGACCTTCACCAGCGGCCCCTCGGTGTACTCGGGCTTGACCTTGCGCGCCGTCTGCTGGCGCTCGCCGACGTCCTGCTCGCCGCCCTGCGCGTTCACCAACGGCATCCCGCACGACTCGCAGAAACGCTCGCTGGGCGGATACAGCCGCGCGCACGTTGGGCACACGACCGCATCGGCGCCCATCAGCGGACCTCCAGCTCGACCCCCCGGACCTCTCCCCCGTCGATCAGGTAGCAGCGAACCTCCGGCTGCTCGTCGGCCAGGCCCACGATCACCCACTCCAGGCCCGGCCAGCTGGCCGCGAAGTTGATGTCGGTCTGCGACGGGTAGGGCGCGGTGTGGGTGTGGGAGTGGTAGATCGCGCCCAGCTCCCAGCCCTCGGCCTCGAACTCGTTGAGCGTGCGCAACAGCTCCTTGCCGTCGATCTCAAAGCGCTTGCGGCTGGCGAAGATGTTGACCGCGCGGTGCACCCGCACGGCGTCGCAGGTCATCCCCGTCGCCGTCTGGCGCATAGGCGACCATGCCGCAGCACTCCGCGTCGTACTCCTCACGCGCGTGAGCGATCAGGTCCTCCAACAGGGCGGCCGCTATGACCATCGCAAGGACGCGCGCCGGCGGGCGCGCGGACGGGCCGCCAGCGCTACCACCAGAGCGTCGACTCGAGGTTCTCGATCTCGTCCACCGGCAGCGTGTAGATGCCGCTGGACAGGTACTTCCAGCCGTCGTCGCAGACCACGAACACCACGTTGCCCTCGTCCATCTCGCCCGCGATCCGCACCGCGATCGACGCGATCGCGCCGGAGGACACGCCGGCGAACACGCCCTCCTGGTCCAGCAGCTTGCGCGTCCACACGATCGCGTCGCGGTTGGTCACGAAGATCTTGCGGTCCAGCAGCGAGAGATCGATGATCGGCGGGATGAAGCCGTCGTCCAGCGAGCGCAGACCCTGCACCGGCTCGCCCTGCATCGGCTCGGCCGCCACGATCTTGACGGCGTCGCCGAATGTCTCCTTCAGGCGCCTGCCGTTGCCCATCAGCGTGCCGCCGGTGCCCAGGCCGGCCACGAACGCGCTGACCTCGTCGAGCTCTTCCAGGATCTCCAGCGCCGTGCCGTTGTAGTGGGCGTGCAGGGTTGGCCGGGTTGCCGTACTGGTAGGGCATGTAGTACCGAGGAGTCTTCCGCCGCCATCTCCAGCGCCTTGGCGACCGCGCCGTTCGAGCCCTGGTCGCCCTCGGAGTAGACGATCTCCGCCCCGTACATGCGCAGCAGCTGCGTACGCTCGGGCGTCACGTTGTCCGGCATCACGACCTTCAGGCGGTAGCCCTTGAGTTTGCAGATCATCGCCAGCGAGATACCCGTGTTTCCAGATGTGGGTTCCAGGATCGTCTGCCCCGGGGAGATCGCGCCTTTCTCCTCGGCGTCCTCGATCAGCGCCCGCGCCACCCGGTCCTTGACCGAGCCTGTCGGGTTGTGCGACTCCAGCTTCGCCCAGATGTGCACGCCAGGCTTGGGCGAGAGCCGCGGAAGCTCGACCAGCGGCGTGTTGCCGATCGACTGCACGATGTCGCCGTAGCGACCACCGCAGGGCCGGTTCCTGAGCCTCTCGACCGCCATTACTTCACGGAATATAGCGGGGTGTGGGTGAGCTGGCGAGAGCCCGCCGTCACCGCCGCGTCAGCGCCAACTCCACGTGCAGGTCGGCCTCGCCGGCGATCATGCCCACGCGATTCCACGTCATGCCTGCCTGCGCCCTTTGGATCCGCGTGTGGGTGCTCAACTTCGCACGGGTGGCGTCGTCGCCCTCCACTGCGGCCTCCAGCTGCAGCGGCAGGCTGCTCGTGCCGACTGTGAGCGCGCCGGAGATCGTCAGACCACCGCTGCGCTGAAGCACCGACGAGGGACTGAACGTGATCTCGGGATATTGCGCGACGTCGAAGAAGTCGGCCGAGCGAAGGTGCTTGTCGCGCGTCTTGTTGTGGGTGTTGAGGCTCGCCGCCTCGATCCTCAGCTCACCGGAGGCGCCGTCCTCCCGCACATCGAAGCTGCCCTCGAAGCGCTCGAAGACGCCCTTCACGGGCACCGCCCCCCAGAAGGTCCTCACCTTGAAGCCGACCTCGCTGCCGTCCCCGTCCACCTGCCAGGTGCCGGGGGCAAGCGCGAGCGCTGCCTCGGTCGCGTTTTCCTGGGTCATGTGTTTGCTCTCCTCGTTCGTTGCCGCATGCAGGTCGCTGTCCACTCTAGATCTATGCCGGAGCGGAATGTTGGCTGTACAGCCAATACAACCACTAACATCTGGGCACGCACACGCGACCGAGGACACGGGGGAGCATGACTGCAAACGACGGATTCGATTTCGACTGGCTGATCGTGGGCTCCGGCTTCGGCGGCAGCGTCTCCGCGCTGCGCCTGTCCGAGAAGGGCTACTCGGTAGGGGTCCTGGAGTGCGGCCGGCGCTTCGCCGACAACGAATTCCCGACTTCCACGGGCGATCTCAAACGCTACTTCTGGAACCCCCGGCTGGGGATGAAGGGCATCTTCCGGCTGACCACCTTCAAAGACGTGTCGGTGGTATCCGGCTGCGGCGTGGGTGGCGGCAGCCTCGGCTACGCCAACACCCTGTACGTGCCGCCCAAGGCGTTCTTCGAGGACCGCCAGTGGGCTGACATGGCCGACTGGGAGAGCGAGCTGGCCCCCCACTACAGCGAAGCTCAGCGGATGCTGGGCGTGGTGGAAAACCCGCACGACGATCCGGCCGATCAGCTGCTGCGCGAGCTGGGCGAGGAGCTGGGCGTGGGCGACACCTACAAACACACGCCCGTGGGCATCTACTTCGGCGAGCCCGGCAAGACCGTGCCAGACCCGTTCTTCGGCGGCGAGGGACCGGACCGCACCGGCTGCCACCTGTGCGGGCGCTGCATGGTCGGCTGCCAGCACGGCGCCAAGAACACGCTGGTCAAGAACTACCTGTACTTCGCCGAGAAGCGCGGCGCACGCGTGATGGCGGAACGCACCGTGGTGGACATCCGCCCGATCGGCGCCGCCGACGGCAGCGGGGGCTATGAAGTGGAAAGCGTGCGCTCGGGCGCGTGGTTTCGCAAGGAACGCAAGGTGCAGCGCGCACGCGGCGTGGTCGTCTCGGCAGGCCCGCTGGGCACCAACAAGCTGCTGCAGCGCTGCCGCCTGAACGGCTCGCTGCCGCGCATCTCAACGCGCCTGGGCGAGTTGGTGCGCACCAACTCGGAGTCGATCCTCACGGTGACCGTGCCCGAGGACTACCACGACGACCTGATCAAACGCGTGGCCATCACCTCCTCCATCTACCCCGACCCGCACACGCACATCGAGACCGTCACCTACGGCGACGACGGTGATTCGATGCGCTTCCTGTACACGCTGCTGGTCGGCGACGGCACGCGCCTGACGCGCCCGTTGAAGCTGCTGGTGCAGCTGCTGCTGCACCCCAACCGGCTGGTCAAGGTGATGTTCCCCAAGCACTGGTCGCGGCGCACCATCATCCTGCTGATCATGCAGACACTCGACAACTCGATAGCTCTGCGCCCCCGCAAAGGGCCATTCGGCTCGCTGTGGCTGCAGACCGAACAGGACCCCGAGCACCCCAACCCCACGTTCATCCCGATCGCCAACCAGGCCGCCGAATGGTTCGCCAAGCGCACCGGCGGCATCGCCCAGAGCTCGTTCACCGAGGCCATGTTCAACATCCCCTCCACCGCCCACATCCTCGGCGGCGCCGTGATCGCGCCCGACGCCACCCAGGGCGTGATCGACGCCGACCAGCGCGTGTTCGGCTACGAGAACCTGCTCGTGTGCGACGGCTCGGCGATCCCCGCCAATGTGGGTGTGAATCCGTCGCTGACGATTACCGCGCTGGCCGAGCACGCCATGAGCCGGATACCGGCGGCGGGGATGGGTGCCGACTCGGCTGAGACGGCGGCCAACGCTCTCTAGCCTGCTCGTGCGTACCGCGGTGCGGCTCGCGGGCGGGCAGCACGATGACGTGCCGGTTCGATAGACCTGTGGCATGCCCGACGCGATCTCCGAACTGCTCGTAACCGAGGCTGCGATCGACAAGCTCGGAGCCCGCGGCATCACGACCCACGACGCACGCCAGATACCGCGCAACGCTCATGTCATCGTGCGCAACCCAAACAAGACATCCCCCGGCAAACGTCGACTACTCATTGGCCGCACCGACGGCAGCCGAGCCCTGACGCTCGTCATCGAGCAGACCGTCGACCCGACAACCTGGCTGATCGTCACGGGCTGGGATTCCTCGCCGCGCGAGCGTACACTGCTTAGGAGATGAGCATGGTGCACGATCCTTGGACAGATCCCAATCCTCAGCCTGGCGATTTCGATGCCGACCTGACAGCGGTCGATCCGCGCTACATCGAGGCCCATGTCGGCAATCCCGACGCCAAACTGACAATAATCGTCGGCGTCGAGGATGAGGACGCCGAGCGACTACAGCAGCTCGCCGCGCGCCGCCACCAGCGGCCTGCCGAAGTAGTCGCAGACCTGCTCCGCAGCGCCTGACCAAAGGGCATCCAAAGCACGGACACGCCGGACTCCGTCCCTCTTCACTCGCAGTCGGCACGTAAGGTCGAGTTCGCGAGGCTCGAGGCCCAGCAGCAACTCATCGAGAGTCGGGTTGAGCGGTTCAGCGCCGACAACCGCCTCAATCGTGAGGATCTTCACCGGCGTGCAGGCCGCCAAGCTCGTTGAGAGCGGCAAGGTCTTCAAGGTCGACCGGCCGCGCACTCGCGCGCTTCATGCTGATCAGATCGTCGCGTCCCGCCACAGCCAGCTTCAGGTCGCCGAGCGTGATCTTGAGAGCACGTGAGCGCAACTCACCGTATGGGGGCGCACCGGGAGCATCATGAATCACATCGATCGCGCCGTGCCTGGTCGCGAATTGCCACAGGGTCGCCCGCGGAAGTGTCACGGCATCAATCTTCACGCCCTCACTGCCGGGATTGAGGATCTCGGCTTCGATCTCGTTCAATGCGTCGGCAAGGCGAGCCAGATTGACCCTGTCAGGCCGTGGATACACGTCGATGTCCACAGTGGTTCGCACGTGACCGTGCGTTTGGACCGCAAGACCTCCAACGATCACATACTCCACCTCGTGCGCCGCGAGTACTGCCAGGATGCGCTCCGCATCCAGGGGCATTTCACGATCCACCACGCGCCTCCCTACCCGCTTGGCGCAAACGTCCAGCCAGGCGATTGGCCGACATCGCAAGCTGAAGTCGCTCGGCCGGGGAACGTCTACGTGACGCGGCGAGATGGAGCGGATCCCACCTACCGCTCAGCCTGCGGGCGTGCAGCTCTGGCTCAAAGCCCATGGCAAGCAGCAGGGCACGCACGGTCTCCCAGTTCGGTGCGACCAAGCCATTCTCGATTTTGCTGATCGTGGCCTGTGTGAGCCCCGAACGACGCGCGAGCGAACGTTGGCCGAGACCAAGCTGTTCGCGATGCATGCGGATCAACTCCCCAGGCAACATGATATATGTAAATATATCAGATGGCGCGGCGTCTACACCTCTAGCGACCTCCCCGCTGACGTAGCTGTGTAGCTGTGATACTGTGATGCACAGTGACCAATATCACCGTGTCAGTTCCCGATGACGTCTACCGTGCAGCGAGGATTCGTGCCGCTGAACAGGGCAGTTCCGTCAGCGCACTCGTAGCCGACTACCTGCGCTCACTGTCTGAGCGGAAGGCCGAGTTCGCGAGGCTCGAGACCCAGCAGCGACGCATCCAGAACCAGATCGAGCGGTTCAGCGCCCGCGAACGCCTCGGCCGTGAGGAGTTGCACGGGCGTGCAGTTCGTTGACACAAACGTCTTGCTCTACGCGATCTCGCAGGATCCCGACGAGCAAGAGAAGAAGGCGCACGCCAACAAGATCCTCTCTGCCGCGGATGTGGGGCTCTCAGTCCAGGTACTGCAGGAGTTCTACGTCCAGGCGACTCGCGAAAGCCGCACTGATCGCCTGACTCACGACCAAGCAGCGGCACTCGTCGACTCCTTCCAGCGCTTCCCCGTCCAGGAGACGAGCATCGGCGTGATGGTCGCCGCTATGTCCACACGACAGCGATTCGAAATCTCCTATTGGGATGCCGCGATCCTCGAGGCCGCCCGTGCCTTGGGTTGCGAGGTGGTTCTTTCCGAGGATCTGAGCGATGGTCAGGACTACGGTGGGGTGCGCGTCGAAAACCCCTTCAACGGCTGACGACCCTCACACCCCGCTCCGCCCCAGCCCCACCCCCACAACGCCGCTGATGAGCGCGCCGCTGGTAAGCCGCAACTTCACAGGGCCTCTGATGGCCACCAGCGCATTGAGCACCCCCCGCCCATCAGCGCGCAGCCGAGCGATCGTGCGCCATGCCCCCCGCACCTCCCACTGCAACACCGCCCCCTGCCCCGCCCCCATCAACAACCCCCAAACCCGCACGTGCCGGCCATCCACCCGCAGCGGATCGAACGGCAGCGTGAAACCGCGCAGGAACGGCTTGGGCTTGGCGCTTTCCGGGTTGCCGTCCACCCCGGCGCTGTAGAGCCCGGCGGGCCGCGACACTCCGGTCGTGCCACCGGTGGAAGTGTTGAGGCGCAGATCGGGGTAGGGGTCGACAAGGAACTGCCACGTCACCAGGCTCACCCCTGCCACCCACAGCCGGTGCAGCGCCCGCGAGATCCACAGCGCCTGCAGGCCGGCCGGCACACCGGACGGCGACTGCGGCTCGCTTTCCCAGTTGAGCTCCGTCACCCACACCGGCTTGGCGCCGGCCGGCAGCGTGGTGTGCAGCCGCTCTGCCTGCACCAGCAGCCCGGTGATCTTGGCGGCATCTGCCATCGACACGTCCAGCGAGGATGGAGCTGGCTGATCGGGACTGGCGAACGACAGCGGGTGGAAGTCCAGCACGTCGAAGTGCGGCGGATCGGCGCAGCCCGTGCGGTGCGTGCGCCCGGCGCGGTCTACGCGCAGGCACAGCAGCGAGCGCAGGAACGTGATGGGGGCCATCCGCCCCACTCCTTCGGGATCGCCGTTGGGCGCCACGCCGGCAGCCACCACCTCATCGTTTCGCTCCACCGCCTTGACGCCGTCGTAGAACGCATTGAGCATCCCGCGGTACAGCAGCGGCGAGAACGCGCTCCAGCCGCCTTCCACGGCCACCCACTGCGGCTCCAGGTAGCGCGCCAGGTTGGGCTCGTTCCACGCCTGCAGCAACCGCACGCGCGGCAGCACACCACCCGGGGCAAGCGGATCGGGGAAGGAGCCGTCGTAGCGCCGCGCCAGCGCCGCCGCGAATTCGCCGAGCGCCGCCGGGCTGGGCGCCCAGCTACCTGGGAAGGCGAAGGGCCAGCGGTGCGGTGCTTCGGCAAACGCAGGCGCGTGGGAAACCACCAGCAGCGGGCTCAGGCCGGCTTCGCTGGTGCTGATCACAGCCGCGTCGATCAATCCCCAGCGGTAGCCGGGGCTGGCCGGGTCGCTGGCCTGGAAGCCGGCCGGCGGGTCGGCCGGCGCCACGTCGCGCCAGTCCACCGGTATCCGCACAACCGTGCCGCCGGCTGTCCGGATGCGCTGCACCGCCAGCCCGCGCACGGCAGGCGATTCGCTCAGCAGCAGCGCGCCGTCGGACACGCCCCGCGCCAGCCCGCCGTGCGGGAACGGCCCTTCGAGCAGTGTGCGGTTCTGCGCGCGAGCGAACGCGCCGGGCGTGGCGGGCGGTGTCTTGCCGGTGTGCGGCGCCGCGCCGTACGGCCGCGGCGGTCCTTCGCTGCCCCAGCGCGACGGGGTGGGCAGGACGGGCGGGGGCTGGAGCCAGAGGATCGCGCCGAGCGCCAGTGCGAGCGTCTGCGCGAGGATCGAGGCGCCCCTACAGACGCAGCGACAGCGTGCGGCTTCCCAGGTTCACCTTCTGGCCACCGGCGGTGGTCAGCGTGGTCATCAGGACCGCCTTGACCTTGCGCTCGCGCTTCAGCTTGCTCCTGCCGCGCGCGGTCACTTTCAGTTTCACCTTCACCGTGCCGGCCGCCGCGGCGCTGGCCGTGCCCCTGGCCAGCAGCAGCGCGGGCGGCTGCTTGGGCTTGTGGTGGCGCTTGGCGCTGGCCGCAAACGCCGGCAGTTTACCTCCGGTCAGGTACAGATCCTGGGTGACGGTGCCGGGCTGGTTGATGATCACCTGGTCGCCCCAACCGAACCTGAGCAGCTTGCGGATGGTGGTGGAGGTGATCTTGAAGATCGAGCCGCTCAGCGCCGGCAGCGGAGGCGGCGGGGGAGGCGGAGGCGGCGGGCACCCTCCGACCGGCCGCGCGTTCTCGCTTTCGTAGGTGAAGGTCGCGCCGCTTGCCAGCGTGCTGGTGACCGACTCGTTCGCGAACACCGTCTGCCCGAGCGCCAGCGGTTTCAGGAAGTTGCCGGCGAAGGCGTTGCCCACCTCGGCGGCCAGCTGCGCCGACTGCGGCGCCGCTTCTTCCCACCACCCGTAGGGCTTGGGGGTCGCAGTGAAGTAGCCGCCGCTGACTTCCTCGTTGAGGGTCCGCTGGCCGGAGAAGTCCTCCGAGCCGGCGCATACCGCGGCGTCGAGCGAGGGCAGCCCGTCGTATTGAACCGCTGCGATCAGCACGTTGACGGGCGATTCCAGCGTGACCACGTCGCCCACCTGCGGCGCCTGCGACAGCTGCGTTCCACCGTTGCCTGCGTTGCGAGCCACAGCGATCCCGTTGCGCACGATCGACAGAACGGCTTCGCTGTTGTGCGGAGTCCTGACGCTGGTCTGAAGAATCGGGAATTCCGGCAGCGTCGTCTCACCCTCCGAGACCGACATCGAATAGTGCGGCGTCGAGGACGCCAGCGCCAGCGGCGCGCTCACGCCGATGGCTGCCAGCGCCAGGCACGAGCCGAGCGAGCACGCGCTGAGTGAAGTGCGCACTGCCCGAGGGGCGCGCGCGAAATAGCTGCCAGTTCTCATAGACCGCAACCCATTCGTCCGATGGCCGAAAAACCTTGACGTTCGCAATGCGAACACGGACGAAAGGCTAGAACTGCTGGCGGCGGAAGAAAGCGGCTGGGTGCTAGGCGCAGCCGCCGGCCATGGCCGGCAGGATGACCAGCGTGTCGCTGGCGCCCACTGCGGTGTCCAGCCCGTCGAGCACGCGCACGTCCTCGTCGTTGAGGTACACGTTGACGTAGCGGTTGAGCTGGCCGTCGGATGAGAACAGCTGGCTGGCGGTGGCCGGGTGGCTGGAGGCGAGGTCGCGGAGCACCTCGCCCACGTTCTCGCCGCTGGCGCCGACCTCCTTCTCGCCGCCGACGGAGGCGCGCAGGACCGGTGGGATTTTTATGGTTGCCATGGTGACCTGGAGCCTAGCCTGCGGCCGCGCAAAACGCCTCGTAGTCAGGGAACACGCCCATCTCCTCGTCGGCGATGTCCTCTGGCTCGCGCGAGCAGATCGGGCACTCGGGGTCGCGGTGGACTTTGACCTCGGTCAGGGTGGCGCCCAGCGCGTCGTACAGCAGCAGGCGCCCGATGGCCGGTTCGCCGATGTTGAGGATCAGCTTGACCACCTCGGTGGCCTGCAGCCGGCCCATGGTGCCGGGCAGCACGCCCAGCACGCCGTTGGCGCCGCAGGACGGGGCCAGCTCGGCGGGCGGCGGCTCGCGGAACAGGCAGCGGTAGCACGGGCCGTCGTAAGGTTTGAACACCGACAGCTGGCCGTCGAAGCCGAGGATCGAGGCGGACACCGCGGGATCTGCAGGCGCACGGTGGCGTCGTTGAGCAGATAGCGGGTGGGGAAGTTGTCCACGCCGTCCACGATCACGTCGTAGCCCTCGATGATCTCCATGATGTTGGACGCGTCGATGCGCGTCTGGTACTTGACCACGTTGACGTCCGGGTTGAGCGCGTGGATCGACTCCTCGGCGGAGTCCACCTTGGGGATGCCCACGCGGGCGGTGGTGTGAATCACCTGGCGCTGCAGGTTGGACAGGTCGACCACGTCGTCGTCGACGATGCCCAGCGTGCCCACGCCGGCGGCGGCCAGGTACAAGGCGGTGGGCGAACCGAGCCCGCCGGCGCCCAGCAGCAGCACCTTGGCGTCGAGCAGCTTCTGCTGGCCCTCGGCGCCGATCTCGGGAACGAGCATGTGGCGCGAGTAGCGGTCGCGCTGCTCGGCGGTGAGCGTGCGCGGGATCTCCACGTCGTAACCGCGGTCCTTCCACAGCGCGATGCCGCCGGTCATCGAGCGCACGTGCTCGTAGCCGAGATCCTGGGTGAGCGTGCGGGCGGCGTAGGCGGAGCGGTTGCCGGAGGCGCAGTACAGGATCACCTGGGTGGAGCGGTCGGGTACCACGCCGTCGATCCGCGACTCCAGGTAGCCGCGCGGGATGTGCTTGGCTCCGGGCAGGTGTCCGGCGGCGACCTCGTCGGTCTCGCGCACGTCCACCACGACGGCGCCCTCGTCGATCAGCTCGCGCACCTCGGACGGGTCGACCTCTTCGATCTGGCTCTTTACTTGGCGGAGAAGCTCTGGGCCTGACGGACTCATCTTGAAACTCCTAAACCACGGTCGGGATTCAAGGACTTCAGAAAGTGTAGCGCCAGTGCGCGCCACTTTGAACCCCTACGTGGAGGCGCTCAGGAGACGAGCAGATACGAGAAGCCGACGGCGCTGGGGCTGGACGTGCGCGAGCCTTCGTAGTTGGCCTTGGCGCGCCAGCGCCCGACGGCTGGCGGCGTGAACGGCACGCTGGCGGTGCCTGCGCTGACGAACCCGTGCTCCTGGGCGTAGAACTGCCAGCCGAACACGGGGTCGAAGCGTTCGATGTCCACCACCACCGGGCCGGAGGCGGCGGGCGAGACCTTGACGTCGATGCCCAGGCCCGTGCCGGCGCTGGCTTTGGAGGTGGAGAACGACAGGCTGGTGGAGGTGATGGTGCGCGACTCGCGCTCCAGCGTGTAGGCGCCGGCGCTGGCATCGCGCACGGACACCACCGCGTAGTAGTGGCCGGGGTTCAGCTGGTGGGTGAGCGTCTCCGAGCCGCCACCGCCTTCGCAGTCGCATTCGATCACGTTGCCGCCTTCGTTCCGCAGCTGCAGGTTGAAGTGAGCGGATTCGGGGGCGCTGAGCTTGAGCGTGAGGTTGGAGTGGCTGGTGATGTCCATGCGGTAGAGGCGCAGCACGCGCACGCTGCGCCCGTCGAGGTATCCGCGGGCGCGGGCGTAGTTGCCGAGCGTGAGCCCTGGCGCCGTTTCGGCGGGCCCGGCCGGCGCGACCTGCAGGTGGAAGCGCTGGACGGGAGCGAAGGACAGGTTGGGTGTGATCTCGAGGCTGTAGATGCCGCCTTCGCCGGGTCCGGGCGTGAACAGCCGGAAGCCGCCGCAGCCGGTGCTCTTCAGCGCGCTACCCGATTCGAAGGATCGCGTGCCGGGCGCGAACAGGTGGCCCCTGACGCAGCCGCCTTCGGTCTCGTTGGCGAGGCTGATCATGTAGCTGACGCCGGCGCTCATGGGGAAGGAGTAGGCGGCGTTGATGTTCTGGATGCGGTCGACGTGGCCGTTGACGCCGGCGGCGGGCAGGCGCGGGCCGGGCGGTTCGACGGGCGGCGTGGGCAGGAACACTTCGAGCGTGAAGGTGGCGCGCTGGGAGTCGCTGAGGGCGGCCACGCGGATGTAGTAGACGCCGTTCTTGGAGGACTCGAACGACAGCGAGGCATGCCCTTTGGTGTTGGTGGCCTGACAGCCCTCGGACAGCAGTTGCGAGCGCACGGCGTGGTAGACGTCGATGGTGCCGTCGAGCGCCCCTCCGGCGGCCAGGTCGACGGCGACGCGCTGGTGGACGGGCGTGCGCAGCGTGTACCAGACCGAACCGCTGGTGGAGCCGGAGCAGCCGGAGGAAGCCTCGTTGGGTTCGAGCGTGGCGCCCACGGTGGTGCCTTCGATGGTGGACGGCAGCGTGTTGATGTGCTGGGCGGATGCGCGCGCGTCGTTGGACGGCGGCGCCGGTTCGCTGACTTCGGCGGCGGCCATGGCGGCGAGCATGAGCGACAGGGCCGTGAGGAGCGCCATGGCAAATGCAGCGCGTGAGATTCGCGCCCGAGCGCCGGCAGCGGGTTTGAGCAAACGCATCAGTTGGAATTACGCGGCCGCGCGCGCTTCTCCTGCCTGCGGCGAGCGATCGACAGGCCGGCCACGGTGCTCGACCGCGCACCGAAGCGCTCTCCCCCACGCGAGCGCTCTCCCTTACCCTGAGCGGCGATGCGCCCGCGTCTCGACATGGTCCTCGCTGCGCTGGTGGGCGTGGTGCTGGTGGCTGTCCTGCTGGTGGTCTCGCTGGGCGGCTCCTCCGGCGGCGGGCACCCCACTCCGGCCAGCTCGGCGGGCGGCTCGGGCTTCGACGGCGCGGCGCTTCCCGAAGGCGTGCAGGCGCCGCCGTTCACCCTGACCAACCAGTACGGCCGTCGCGTGTCGCTGTGGGATTCGCGCGGGCGGGTGACAGTGCTGGCGTTTCTGTACTCCACGTGCGGGGACACGTGCGT
>CAVRQK010000021.1:0-52036 GCA_963723325.1 uncultured Solirubrobacteraceae bacterium
CCATCACCCCGGCCGAAGGACCCAGAGCCGGTGGTACGTCAGTGGTGATCAAAGGCACGGGCTTCCTGAAAGGCTCGACCGTTGCGATCGGCGGCACGGCGACGTCGGTCGTGATCGTCTCGGAAACCGAAATCACAGCGAAGACCCCGGTGAGCACTCCAGGAACGGTCGAAGTCGTGGTTACGAGCCCCGGGGGCGGGGCCTCGAGCGAAGGGCCGACCTACAAGTTCGTCTGAGCACCCTCGAGTGCGCGCCCGCGGTTGACGGCAAGTCGGCCGCGGGCGTACGCGCGCGAGGCGGGGCAGCGTGATGGTCCCTCGGTCGAGGGCCGTCCCTGGACTTGCAGCACCTTGTCGTGCATGTTTGGGACTTGGCTTACTGTGGTATAAATTTATACCGTGGTAAGTTCCGCAGCGATGCCGCTTGATCCCAACGCCCTGCCGCGCAGGCGCCTCACACGGGCTGTGCGCATGAAACAGACGCTGGGCGTGGCCCACCAGCTGTTCGCCGAACGCGGCTACGCGGCGGTGACCATGGATGAGGTGGCGGCGGCGGTGGGCGTGACCAAGCCGCTGCTCTACAACTACTTCGGCAACAAGGAGCGCCTTTACATCGCCTGCATGGAACGGGCGGGAGACGCGCTGCTGGCCACGATCGCGCAGGCGGTGCGCGCCACCGCGAGCCCCAGCGATGCGCTGGGTGCCGGCCTCGGGGCCTTCTTCAACTTCCTCGACGCCGATCGCGCCGCTTGGGCGGTGCTGTTCGACGAGACGCAGCCGCAAGGCGGCGAGATCGCCGAGCGCGTGGGCGAGTATCGCGGGCGCATCCTCGAGGCTGTGTCGGAGGCGATCCTCGCGCAGATGCCGGCGCGTGTGCGGCGCTCGGCGCGCGTTGAGGTCGAGGCACTGTCGGTCGCGGCGCTCGGCGCCGCCGAGGCGCTGGCGCGCTGGTGGCTCACAAGCGAAGCGATCTCCGCTCAGGCCGCCTCGGAGCTGTTGATCTCGATGCTCGAGCCCGGCCTGCGGCTGCGCTCCGGAGGCGTCGAGACGGAAGTGAAATCCAAGCGGAAGGGCACAGAAGCATGAACGACACTCCACGCCGCGTGGCCGTGATCGGCGGCAACCGGATCCCGTTTGCGCGCTCGAACAGCGTCTACTCGCACACCACCAATCAGCAGATGCTGACGGCGGCGCTCGACGGGCTGATCGACCGCTTCGCCCTGCAGGGCGAGCGCCTGGGCGAGGTGGCCGGCGGCGCCGTGCTGAAGCACTCGCGCGACCGCGACCTCACCCGCGAGAGCGTGCTCGGCACGAGCCTCTCCCCGGAGACGCCCGCCTACGACGTGCAGCAGGCATGTGGCACGGGCCTTGAGACAACCGTGCTGATCGCCAACAAGATCGCCCTCGGCCAGATCGACGTGGGTATCGCGTGCGGCGCCGACACCACCTCCGATGCGCCGATCGCGCTCAACGAGCAGCTGCGCCAGACGTTGCTGGACGCCAATCGGCAGCGCTCCAACGTGGGCAAGCTGCGCGCCCTGGCGGGCGTTCGTCCGAGCCACATCATCCCCGCCATCCCGCGCAACGAGGAGCCGCGCACCGGCCTGTCGATGGGCGAGCACTGCGCGATCATGGCGAGCGACTGGGGCATCGCGCGCAGCGCCCAGGACGAGCTGACGGTGGCCAGCCACCGCAACATGGCCGCCGCTTACGAGCGGGGCTTCCTCGACGATCTGCTCACCCCCTACCTGGGCCTCGAGCGCGACCAGAACCTGCGCCCGGACTCCGACATCGAGAAGCTGGCCAAGCTGAAGCCCGTGTTCGGCGGCCCGGAGGGCACGATGACGGCGGCCAACTCCACGCCGCTCAGCGACGGCGCCTCGGCGGTGCTGCTGGCAAGCGAGCAGTGGGCGGCACAGCACGAGCTGCCGGTGCTCGCCTACGTGACCGCCGCGCAGACCGCCGCGGTCGACTACGTGGGCGGCAAGGAGGGGCTGCTGATGGCGCCCGCCTACGGCATGCCGCGGATGCTCGACCGGGCTGGGCTCGGCCTGCAGGACTTCGACTACTACGAGATCCACGAGGCCTTCGCCGCGCAGGTGCTGTGCACGCTGGCGGCCTGGGAGGACCCGAAGTTCTGCTCGGAGCGTCTCGGACGCAGCGCGCCGCTGGGCGCGATCGATCGCGCGAAGCTGAACGTCAACGGCGGTTCGCTGGCCGCCGGGCACCCGTTCGCGGCCACCGGCGGGCGGATCGTGGCGGCGCTCGCCAAGCAGTTGAGCGCCGGCGGGCACGGCCGCGGTGTGATCAGCATCTGCGCCGCCGGCGGGCAGGGAGTGTTGGCAATCCTCGAGAGCGCAGGAGGACACAGATGAGCGATCTCTACGCACAAGTCGTCAACTCGCCCGTGGGCGCCTTCGTGGCCGGCCGCTTGGGCCTGCCGCGCCCGGCCGCCCTCAAGCGCTACCGCCCGGGCCAGCCGCTGATCGACGGCGAGGTGCTGCTCGGCGCGGCGCCCGGCGGCCGTCTGGCCGGCGCGCTGGCAAAGGTCCTGCGCGAGGCCAGCGTGCGGGCATCGACCACCGGCGAGCGCCCGCTGCGCGAGGCGGCCGCCGCGGCCGGCCTGGACGCCGCGCTGTTCAACCCCGAGAGCGGCGGCTCGGCGGCCTTCAAGGGCCTGGTGTTCGACGCCACCGGAATCACCGACTCCGGCGAGCTGGTGGAGCTGCAGCGCTTCTTCTACCCGACCGTCGGCTCGCTGAAGCGCTGCGGACGGGTGGTCGTGCTGGGCACCGTGCCGTCGCAGGCCGGCTCGCTGCGCGCGAGCACCGCCCAGCGCGCGCTCGAGGGCTTCACCCGCTCGCTGGGCAAGGAGCTCGGCGGGCGCGGTGTGACCGTGCAGCTCGTACTCGTGGCCGTCGGCGCCGAGGGCCAGCTCGCCTCGACGCTGCGCTTCCTGCTCTCGCCGCGCTCGGCCTACGTCTCCGGCCAGGTCCTCAGCATCGCCGCCGGCGTGTCCGCGATCCCGGGTCTTGATTGGGAGCGGCCGCTGGCCGGCCGGGTGGCGCTCGTGACCGGCGCCTCCCGCGGGATCGGCGCGGCGATCGCCACCACGCTCGCCCGCGACGGCGCCAACGTGGTCGGCCTCGACGTGCCGCAGGCCAAGGACGATCTGGAGAAGCTCGTCAGGGGGTGCAACGGCGATGCGCTCGCCCTGGACATCACCAGCGCCGAGGCTCCGCAGCGGATCGCCGAGCGCTTCGCCGGCGGCCTGGACATCCTCGTGCACAACGCCGGCGTGACCCGCGACCGCACGCTGGCCAAGATGCCGGCCGAGCGCTGGAGTCAGTTGATGGAGATCAACCTCTCGAGCGTGGAGCGGATCAACGACGCGCTGATCGACAACGGCCTGCTGGCGTCCAGCGGGCGGATCGTGTGCGTGTCCTCGATGTCTGGGATCGCGGGCAACGCCGGGCAGACCAACTACGCGGCGTCCAAGGCCGGCCTGATCGGAATGGTGCAGGCGCTCGCCCCCGAGCTGGCCGCGCGCGGCGCCACGATCAACGCCGTCGCCCCCGGCTTCATCGAGACGCAGATGACGGCCGCCATGCCGATCCCCACGCGCGAAGTCGGCCGGCGCCTGAGCAGCCTCGCCCAGGGCGGGCTGCCGGTGGACGTGGCCGAGACGATCGCCTGGTTCGCCAGCCCCGGATCCACCGGCGTCAACGGCAACGTGGTCCGCGTGTGCGGCCAGAACCTGCTGGGCGCGTGATGATCACCCGCCGGCTGAACAGCGCTCCCAGCACGCTGCCGCTGTATCTGCGCGCGGTCGCGCCGCTGATCCCGGGCGCTTCGCGGCTGCCGTTCGTGGGCGGCGGCGGAGGGGAGATCCCCGAGCTGGAACTGACGCTCGAGCGCGCAAGCGTGGAGCCGCAGCGTCTGGCCAGGTATGTGGAGGTGTGCGGCTTCGCGCCGAGCGACACCCTGCCCGCCACCTACCCGCACATGCTGGCCTTCCCGCTGCACATGGCGATCATGACCGACGGCCACTTTCCCTTCGCGCCGATCGGGCTGGTGCACATCTCCAACGAGATCACTCAGCGCCGACCGCTGGCTGTACACGAGTCGCTGGATCTGCGCGTGTATCCCACGGGGCTTGAAGAGCACCCGCGCGGGCTCAACTTCTCGCTGATCTCCGAGGCGCGCGTGGCGGGCGAGCTGGTGTGGGAGGAGCGCAGCACGATGCTGCGCCGCGGCCGCACCTCCGGCGGGCGGGCCTCCAGCACGACGGAGGAGCGACCGGCCCTGACCGTGCAGGAACAGTGGACGTTGGCGGGCGACCTCGGCCGTCGTTACGCGGCGGTGTCCGGCGATCGCAACCCGATCCACATGCACCCCCTGACGGCCAAGCCGCTCGGCTTCTCCAGCGCGATCGCGCACGGCATGTGGACCAAGGCTCGCTGCCTGGCCGCGCTGCAGCAGCGCCTGCCCGACGCGCTCACCGTCGAGGTGCGCTTCCGCGCCCCGATCTCGCTGCCCGGAACGGTGGCGTTCGCGAGCTTGCAGGACGGCGATGCGATCCGCTTCGGCGTGCAGAGCACAGACGGCGAGGCCACACATCTCGAAGGGCGCATGCAACCGATCACGGGCCACACAAACACGAGCGAGGAGAACGACACGCCATGAACTCCGCTGAGCGCAGCATGGGCTTGGGGCTGCGCGCCCTGAACCGCATGGCAGGCTCGCCGCTGCTGGACAAGGTCGGCGCGCGCAAGCCGCTGGAGCGAGCGCTGTATCGCGGCGCGCGCGGCGGCTTTCGCACCGCTGGCGCGGCCAGCCGCGCCTTCACCGCCGCCAGCAAGCTGACAAGCCCCGCCCGCCAACGGCCATCCTCCTCCTCGGGCCTGTTCGACCTGACGCCCGACGAGGAGCAGCAGATGCTGCGCGAGGCGGTCGGCGCATTCGCAGCCGAGCAGCTGCGACCCGCCGCGCTTGACGCCGACCATGCCTGCTCCACGCCGCCCGAGCTGCTGGCACAGGCGGCCGAGCTCGGCGTGGGTATACTCGGCGTGCCGGAGGCGGTCGGCGGCGTGATGAGCGAGCAGTCGGCGCTGACCGGCGTGCTGGTCAGCGAGGCGCTGGCCCACGGCGACATGGGCATCGCGCTTGCCGCACTGGCGCCCGGCGCGGTGGCCAGCGCCCTCGGCCTGTGGGGCGATGCCGATCAGCAGGCGAGCTACCTGCCGGCGTTCACCTCCGAGAACGCGCCCGCCGCGGCGCTCGCGCTGCTGGAGCCACGCGCGCTGTTCGATCCGCTCACGCTGAGCACCAAGGCGCGGCGCGAGGAAGGCGACTGGGTGCTGAGCGGCGTCAAGTCGCTCGTGCCGCTGGCCGCCAAGTCCGAGCTGTTCGTGATCGCGGCCGACGCCCAGGGTCTGGGCCCGGCGCTGTTCTTGGTGGAGTCATCCACCAAGGGGCTGTTCGTGGAGGCCGAGCCCGCCATGGGCCTGCGCGCGGCGGCCACCGGGAAGGTCACGCTGGAGGACGCGCACGTGCCGGCCGGTGCGCTGCTGGGCGAAGGCAAACGCGAGATCTATGAGGAGTGCGTGCAGCGCGCCCGCATCGCATGGTGCGCGCTGGCAGTGGGCACGGCGCAGGCGGTGCTCGACTACGTGATCCCGTACGTCAACGAACGCACCGCCTTCGGCGAAGCGATCTCCAACCGCCAGGCGGTGGCCTTCTCGGTGGCCGACATCGGGATCGAGCTGGAAGGCATGCGGCTGCTCACCTACCGCGCCGCCAGCCGCGCCGAGGAGGGCAAGAGCTTCGCGCGCGAGGCGGCGCTTGCACGCAGGCTGTGCGCGCAGAAGGGCGCACACATCGGCTCCGACGGCGTGCAGCTGCTGGGCGGCCACGGCTACATCAAGGAGCACCCCGTGGAGCGCTGGTATCGGGACCTGCGGGCAGCGGGCGTGATGGAGGGCGCCCTGCTCGTCTAGAGCGTAAGGAGAACCATGATCAACCTCGAGACACCCAAGAAGTTCGTGCCGCTGGTCAGCCAGGCCCACCAGGTCGCCACCGAGGTCTTCCGCCCGATCTCGCGCAAGTACGACCTGGCCGAGCACGAGTACCCGAAGGAGCTCGACATGCTGGCGGCGCTGATCGACGGCATGAGCGAGGGCTCGGACTCGGGCGCCGGCGCCGCCGGTGTGCGCCGCGAGACGAGCTCCGGCGGCGAGGCGGTCAACCGCAACGGCACCAACATGTCCACCGTGCTCAGCGTGATCGAGCTGTGCTGGGGCGATGTGGGACTGCTGCTGACGATGCCCCGCCAGGGGCTCGGCAACTCGGCGATCGCGTCGGTGGCCAGCGAGGAGCAGCTGCAGCGCTTTGAAGGCCGCTGGGCGGCGATGGCGATCACCGAGCCGGAGGCCGGCTCGGACTCCGCCGCGATCCGCACCACCGCGGTGCTCGACGGCGACGCCTATGTGCTCAACGGCGAGAAGATCTACGTGACATCCGGCGAGCGCGCCGAGCTGGTGGTGGTGTGGGCCACGCTGGACCGCTCCAAGGGCCGTGCGGCGATCAAGTCGTTCGTGGTCGAACGCTCCAATCCGGGGCTGAAGCTCGAGCGCCTGGAGCACAAGCTCGGGATCCGCGCCTCGGACACCGCCGCGTTTCGCCTGGAGGACTGCCGCGTGCCGAAGGAGGACATGCTCGGCAGCGCCGAGGTCGACGCCAAGCAGGGCTTCGGCGGGGCGATGCAGACCTTCGACAACACCCGCCCGCTGGTGGCCGGCATGGCCGTCGGGCTGACCCGCGCCTGCCTGGAGGAGACGCGGGAGCAGATCGAGCGAGCGGGAGTGACGATCGACTACGACGCGCCGGCGCTCAGCCAGCACGCCGCCGCCGCGCGCTACCTGGAGATGGAGGCCGACTACGAGTCCGCGCGGCTGCTCACGCTGCAGGCGGCGTGGATGGCCGACAACTCAAAGCCCAACTCGCTGCAGGCCTCGATGGCCAAGGCCAAGGCGGGACGCACGTGCGTGGATGTGGCGCTGGGCTGCGTGGAGCTGTGCGGCAGCGTCGGCTACGGCGAGGGCGAGCTGCTGGAGAAGTGGGCCCGCGACGCCAAGATCCTCGACATCTTCGAGGGCACCCAGCAGATCCAGCTGCTGATCGTGGCGCGGCTGCTGCTGGGCAAGACCTCGGCCGACCTGAAGTAGCGGGGGCTCGAAACGGGCTAGCCGCGGCGTGCTTCCTCTACGCCGCGGCGCTCGGTGCCGCGCTCGTCACGATCTGCTCCTCGAAGGTGAACCCGGCTTCCAGCGCCCGTCGCACGGGGCACGTGTCGGCAACGCGCTCCAGTCGTCGCAGTTGCTCGGCGGTCAAGTGGCCCGGAAGGCGCACTTCGATCTCAAAGTGCCGTGGAGAGCTGTCGGTGTCGTAATCAACCTTCACAGCGGTCTCGCCGATGTCCCATCCGCGGTTCTGCGCGTACATGGCGATCATGGTCGCGACGCACGACGCCAGCGTGGCCGCGAGTAGCTCGTGCGGCGCCGGGCCGAGGTCTGAGCCGCCGAGGTGCTCGGGCTCGTCGGTGAGGATCGTGTGGCGGCCGTTGACATCCACCTCGTGCTCAAGGCCTTTGCCGGTGCGACGGGCTGTGGCGGTCATGCTCATCAGGTCTCGATCGTGGTCGATGGCGAGGGAGCGCAGATCCGCCGCAACTACCCCACTCGATCCGTGGCACCTACCTATACAACTACAGTAGTAAACAACTATACAGTTGTGCTACTGTGGGCGTATGGCTGCAACCACCACTCCTCACCCGCTGCCGGCACCGCTGGTGGAGCTGATCGCAGAGCGCTTCCGTGTGCTCTCCGAGCCCACGCGCATCCGCCTGCTGGACGCGTTGCGAGAGGGCCCTGCCACCGTCCAGGACCTCCAACAGGCGACAGGCGCCTCCCAGCAGAACGTCTCCAAGCATCTCGGCCTGCTGCTGCGCAGCGGCCTGGTCGCCCGCAGCAAGGACGGCAACTTCTCGCTCTACTCGATCGCCGACGACAGCGTCTTCGAGCTGTGCGAGCTGGTGTGCGGTGGTCTGCGCCGTCAGCTGGACGAGCTCGACGCGGTGCTGCCGGCAAGGTCATGAGCACGGTCGCCTCGCGCCCAGCCATCGCGCCAACCACCGCGCCTGCCGGTCACGCAGCCCACGTGGGGCCGATCGGTCGTCTCGGGCGCTATACAGCCACGCACTTCCGCACGGTGCTCACGGGCTGGCTGATGCTCGCCGTCGTGCTGGGCTTCTTTGCGCCGCGGGTGGAGAAGGCGCTTTCCGGCGCGGGCTGGGAAGCCAGCGGATCGCAGTCGATCCAGGCTCGCAAGCTGGTGGAACGCAACTTCTCGGGCCTCGGCAGCTACGGGCTGATGACGGTCCTCTACTCGCCGACGCAGACGGTCGGAACCCCGGCGTTCAAGTCGGCGATCGCGCGGGTCGAGAGCACGCTGCGCGCGAATGGAGCGGTTCGCACGGTCGTGGCTCCCGCGCCGGGGATGTCGATATCCGCCGATGGCCACACCGCGATCGTGCAGGCCGGCGCGGCGCGCGACCCCAACGGAATGGTCGCCGCCGCCGACAGCCTGAAGGGGGCGCTGCACAAGCTCTCCGCAAACGGCGTGGTCGTGAACCTCACCGGCGCGGCTGGCATGTGGTCTGACTTCAACGCCGCCAACCGCTCCGCGATGCTGAAGTCGGAGGTGATCTCCTGGCCGGTGACGCTCGGCATCATGCTGCTCGCGTTCGGCTCGCTGGTCGCGGCCGGGCTGCCGCTGATGCTCACGATGCTCGGCCTGCTGGCCGCAGCCGGCTCGCTGTATCTCGGAACGCGGATCGCGCCGATCTCGATCTGGGCGATGAACTTCGCGCTGATGTTCGCGCTGGCGCTCGGGATCGACTATGCGCTGTTCATCGTGATGCGCTTCCGCGGCGCGTTCTTCGGATCCAAGCTCGACGCCGAGCAGGCCACCGCTGTGACGATGGACACCGCCGGCAAGGCGGTGCTGTTCAGCGGAGTGACGGTGCTGATCTCCCTGACAGCAGTGATGCTCGTTCCCAGCCCGGCGTTTCGCAGCATGAGCCTGGGGATCATGCTGGCGGTCGTCTTCGTGCTCGCGGCCACGCTCACGCTGCTTCCGGCGGTCCTCGCCAAGCTCGGCCCAAAGGTGGAGAAGCTCTCGCTGCCATGGGTCAGGTCCAACCCGCCCGCGCTTCATCGCTCTCCCCGCTTCGCCGCCTGGGGCGAGCGTTTGTGGCGCCACCCGCTGCGCTACGGCGTCCCGGCGCTCGTGGCGCTGCTCGCACTCGCCTACCCCGTCACGCAGCTGAAGACATCGATGCCGTCGATCAAGGTGGTTCCCGCCAACGACTCGTCGCGCGTCGGCTACAACCAGGTGCAAGCCGCCATGGGGCCGGGCGCCACTGGGCCGCTGCAGATCGTGGCTCCCGCAGCACAGGCCGCCGCGGTAGCGCGAATCGTCAAGAGCGACCCGGGCATCGCCCAGGTCATGCCCATCCAGCAGGGCGCCGGCGGCAGCGCCCTCATCACCGCGATTCCACGCCAGGACCCCTCCAACCCCGCGGTCGGGGCGACGATCGAGCGCCTCCGTGGCGAGCTTCCGCAGGGCGCGCTGCTCGGCGGCGCGGTCGCCGAAAACCACGATCTGCAAACCCTGCTCTCATCCAAGACACCGCTCGTGATCGGTGTAGTGCTGGTGCTCGGGTTCCTGCTGCTGCTCATCGCCCTGCAGGCGCCGCTGCTGGCGGCGGCCGGCGTGCTCACCAACCTGCTCGCCACCGGTGCCGCCTTCGGTGTGTCGAAGTGGATCTTCCAGGACGGTCAGCTGCATTCGCTGCTCGGCTTTCAGCCACAGGGCTTCCTCGACGCGTGGGGGCCGGTGTTCTTCTTCGCGATGATCTTCGCCGTCTCGATGGACTACACCATGTTCCTGCTGTCCTGCGCCAAGGAGCACTGGGACAACAGCCACAGCGCAAAGGAGGCGATGGTGGGCGGCATGGCGCACTCCGGCCGGGTGATCTTCGCCGCCGCGGCGGTGATGGTGGCGGTGTTCTTCACCTTCGCGCTGTCCGGTCCACTGCCGCCGAAGGAGATGGGGATCATCCTCGGCGTCGCCGTGCTGCTCGACGCCGCGCTCGTTCGGCTGCTGCTGCTGCCCGTGCTGCTCCGCCTGATGGGCGCCCGCGCCTGGTATCTGCCCTCGTGGGCGCGCCGCGTGCTGCCCGACGTGCGCTTCGGGCACTCCTGAGCCACAGGCGCGCGGCTGCGGGGTTCTCCGCAGCAACTGGGCGGCTTGCCCCCGTTGGGATGAAGAGCCAAGAGGGCGAGGATGGTTGATGGGATGGCCCATCGAATTCTCATTCTCGGAGGTGGCACCGGAGGTACGCTGCTGGCCAACCGCCTGCAGCGCCACTACGGCGAGAAGGCCAGCATCGTGGTGATCGATCGCGACGACGATCACGTGTATCAGCCCGGACTGCTGTTCGTGCCGTTCGGTCTCGCCGAGCCCGAGGAGATCGTGCGCCCGCGCCACGCGCAGCTGCGCGATGGCATCGAGTTTCGCCTCGCCGAGGTCGACAGCGTGGACATCGCCGCCTGCAGCGTGCGCCTTGGCGACGGCGAGCAGATCGGCTACGACGTGCTGGTGATCGCCACCGGCGCATCGCTTCAGCCGCAGGAGACCGACGGCCTGATGGGGCCCGGGTGGGGAAGCTCGGTTCACACCTTCTACAGCCTGCAAGGCGCAAGCGCGCTGCGTGGCGCGCTTGAGAGCTTCGATGGAGGGCGGCTGGTGGTCAACGTGATCGACATGCCGATCAAGTGCCCGGTCGCGCCGCTTGAGTTCTGCTTCCTGGCCGACTGGTGGCTGCAGCAGCGAGGGCTGCGCGAGCGCGTGGAGCTCACGTTCGTCACGCCGCTGGACGGCGCCTTCACCAAGCCGGTCGCCTCAGCCCATCTCGGCGCGCTGCTCGCGGAGAAGGAGATCCACGTCGAGTCCGAGTTCGCCACCGGAAGCGTCGATCAGGGCTCCAAGCGCCTGCACAGCTGGGACGAGCGCGAGCTCCCATACGACCTGCTCGTCACGATCCCGATCCACGGCGGTCCCGACTACATCGCGCGCTCACCGGGCCTGGGCGACGACCTCGGGTTCGTGCCCACCGATCGGCACACGTTGCAGTCGAAGGTGGCCGACAACGTGTTCGTGATCGGCGACGCCAGCAACGTGCCGACGTCGAAGGCGGGATCGGTAACGCACTTCGAGGGCGCGATAGTGCTGGAGAACATCGAGTCCTTCTCGAAGGCGACGAGCCGCTCGCCTTCTACGACGGGCATGCCAACTGCTTCATCGAGACCGGATTCCAAAAGGCGCTGCTGATCGACTTCGACTACGACACAGAGCCGCTGCCCGGCCGCTTCCCCGAGCCGCACGTGGGTCCGCTCCCGCTGCTGGCCGAGTCGCGGCTGAACCACCTGGCCAAGCTCGCCTTCCAGCCGCTCTACTGGCACGTGCTGCTACCCGGCCACGACATTCCCGGTATCGGCGCGCCGTTTCACTCGCTCGCCGGCCGGCCGCTATCTCAGACATCAGGAGGTGTCCAATGACAACGATCACGCTTGCCGACTCGCCGGTGGAGGTCGACGCCGAGGGGTTCCTGCTCGACGCTCGGCAGTGGAACGAGCAGATGGCCCAGGAGATCGCTCGCGCCAACGGCATCCAAACCCTCACCGACCGCCACTGGCAGGTGATCGACTTCATGCGCAAGACCTACCTGAGCAGCGGCTCCGCGCCGTCGATCCGCAGCCTCGGCAAGAGCTCCGGCGTGCCGATCAAGCAGCTGTATGAGCTGTTTCCCAAAGGTCCGGCAAAGCTCGCCGCCAAGATCGGCGGCATCCCCAAGCCACGTGGCTGCATCTAGAGAAAAGAGCGAGGCAGACATGAGCGACACGATCGAGAAGGTCTCCATCATCATCTCCAGGGGCTCCCTGGAGGGCATCTACCCAGGTCTGATCATGGCCAACGGCGCGCGCATGGAGGGCATCGAGGCCAACCTGTTCTTCACCTTCTTCGGGCTGGACGCCATCAACAAGGCCAAGCACGAGCACGTCAAGGTGGCAACCGTGGGCAACCCCGGCCTGCACCTCGCCACCTGGGCCGGCGGCTTCCCCGGCATCTCCTCGCTGGTCACCCGCCAGCTCGCGGGCGAGATGGAGAAGCTCGACATCCCGCCGATCCCCGAGTTCGTTGAGATGATCTCCGACTCCGGAGCCGGGCTGTATGCCTGCAAGGCGTCAGTCGATCTCTTCCACCTGACCCAGGAGGATTTCATCCCGCAGGTGCAGGAGATCATCACCGTCGGCGAGTTCTACGGCAAGGCGGCCGGAGGGCAGATCATCTTCACCTGACGCGCAACGCCTCACGCGCGGCACGGCGGATCGAGATCCACAGCAGCGCGAGCACGGTCGGTGGCATCGCCCACCACGCGGAGACCGATGCCACGGCCAGCAGCGCGATCACCCCCAGCGCAAGCGCCACGCCGAGCGCAAGCCGCCAGTCGTCGCCGACCACGAACTCCCACACGCCGGCCACGAAGATCCGGATGTGCGTCATGGGCTCGCCGGCGAGAGGATCCTGCGCCGCACCGCCTCGGTCAGCACGAGCGCCGCCAGCAACGTTCCGGGGACGATCGCAAGCAGCGCGCCGTCGCCGCCGGGCCAGCTGGCGCCGGCGCCCTCGGCGCCCCAGAACATCCCGAACGAGGTCAGCATCACGCCCACCGAGAACTTCATCGTGTTCTCCGGCACTCGCGCCAGCGGCGCGCGAGCCGCCACGCCGGCTGCGATCACCAGCAGCACCGCAACGCCGGCCGCGCCGGCAGCCAGCCCCACGCGGTGCTGGTTGGCGCCAAACGTGAGCACGATGAACACCACCTCCAGGCCCTCCAGCAGCACGCCCTTGAACGAGATCGTGAACGCGTAGCCGTCGAAGCCTTCAGCGCGCGCGCCGGCGGCGAGCGCCGCCTCGCGCTCGGCTTCGTAGATCAGCAGCTCATCATGCTTGGCCTTCACGCCGGCGGCGCGCAGGATCGCCTTGCGCAGCCACTGCAGGCCGAAGATCAGCAACAGGCCGCCGACCAGCACTCTCAGCAGGTCGATCGGCAGGGCGGTGAGCGCCGGGCCGAGCGCCGCCACGATCGCCGCCAGCGCCAGTGTGGCCGCACCAACTCCGCTCATCGCCGAGGACCAGCTGCGGGTGGTGCCGACCGCCAGCACGATCGTGACCGCCTCCACCGCCTCCACCGCGCAGGCGAGGAACACCGACAGCGCCAGGCCGAGCTCGGCGCCGCTCACGAGGGCGATCTCGCCGTGCCGAGGATGTGGGGAGCAGAGGGAAGCAGGCGAGCAGGGCTGTAGGCGAAGCGGCGTACGTGCGTGATCTGAAAGCCGGCTTCAACGATGGCGGTCTCGGTGTCACGAGCGAGGTGGCATCCGCCGGCGATATGAGGCCAGAAGGTGCGATCGGCCACGCGCTGCCCCAGCGCGACGCCGCCGCGGCGGCCCTTCACATGCTCGTAGAAGCGCAGCTCACCGCCCGGCTTCAACAGCCGGCGAGCCTCTGAGAGCGCCGCGGCCTGGTCGGGCACCGAGCACAGCACCAGCGAGAACACCACCGCGTCGAAGTCGCCGCTGCTCAGCGGCAACGCTGCAGCCCGTGCCCGCCACCACGCTCACCGGCACTGGAGCCACAGCTGCTGCCCGCTCGGCGTGAGCGCGCAGCGATGGCTCGGGCTCCACTGCGCTGACATGCGTGACAGTGGATGGATAGTGCGCGAAGTTCAGGCCGTTGCCGGCGCCGATCTCCACCACCCTGCCGGCGAGGTCACTCAGCAGGTGTTTCCTATGGGTCGCGGTGCCGCGTGTCTCTGCACCCTCAGACAGTCTCGCGTAGACCCGCGCGAACAGCGGATGGCTGACCTCCTCGGCTGCAGGGCGACGCTGCATGAATCGCTAGGCGGCGAACCGCTGCGCGCTGCGGGCCCTGCGCTTGGCCGCCTCGACCTCGCGGTCCTTTGGCGGAGTGGCTGTGACCAGATCGCCCAGCAGCTGTCTGGACGCCGCGGCAACCTCCTCGACCGCCCGATCGAACGCCTCGGCGTTGGCCTGGGAGGGCTTGGTGAAGCCGCTGATCTTGCGCACGTATTGAAGGGCCGCCTCACGCACCTCGTCGTCGGTGGTGGGGGGCTCGAAGTTGTGGAGATTTCTGATGTTTCGGCACATGCTGGGAGGTTAGCGCGCACGCCGAGTAGCATCAGCAACATGGCATTGGTCCTCCTGACGGGTGCAACGCGCGGCATCGGTCGCGCCGCCGCGATCGAGCTTGCGGGCCAGGGAGTGGAGGTGGCGCTGGTCGGCCGTGAGGCCGAGCGGGTGAGCGCGGTGGCGGCGGAGGCCAAGGCGGCCGGTGGCGGCGCGCCGGTACACGAGTACGTGGCCGACCTGATGCTGATGGCCGAGGTGCGCAAGCTGGCAGAGCAGGTCCGCGAGCGCCACGGTCGCATCGACGTGCTGGCCAACAACGCCGGTGCGCTGTTCGCCTCGCGCAAGGAGACCGCCGAGGGATTCGAGCAGACCTTTGCGCTGAACCACCTGGCGCCGTTCCTGCTGACCAACCTGCTGCGCGATCGCCTGGACGGCGGTCGTGTCGTGACGACGGCCTCCGACGCCCACAAGTCCGGACGGCTGGACCTCGAGGATCTGCAGTCGCAGAAGTCCTACGCGGCGATGCGTGTGTACGGCACCTCGAAGCTGTGCAACATCCTGTTCACGCGCGAGCTCGCGCGGCGCGCGCCTGAGCTGCACGCCAACTGCTTTCACCCCGGGGTGGTGCGCACCGGCTTCGGCAAGAACGACGGTGGGCTGTGGAAGGTGCTGACCACGCTTGGCGGCCCGTTCTTCCGCTCACCCGAGCGTGGAGCTCGCTCGCTGGTGTGGCTGGCCGTGTCCGAGCAGGCGGGCGCGCTCACAGGCGAGTACGTCCAGGACGAGAAGGTCCTCGCTCCCACCCGTCAGGCCCAGGACGAGGAGCTGGCCCGCGGACTGTGGGAGCGCAGCGCCGAGCTCGTCGGCCTGCCCGCCGCCGTGTGATCGACCTCCACAGTCACATCCTGCCGGCGCTCGACGACGGCGCGCTCGACCTCGCCGACAGCGTGGCGATGGCGCGCGAAGCCGAGCGGGACGGGATCGGCGTGGTGTGCGCCACGCCGCACATCCGCGCACGACCACGACGTGCGCATCGAGCAGCTGCCCGAGCGGGTGGCCGTAGCTCCAGCGCGAGCTCGACGAGCGCGGCGTGCGGGTGCGGATCGCGCAGGGCGGCGGAGGTCTGCGCAGCTCTGGCAGCCGAGCGGTCTCAGCGCGGAGCACCTGCGCGCAGGTCTCGCTCGGACGGCGGCGGGTGGATCCTGCTCGAGCCCGCTCCGGGCGCGTTGGCGGACGAGCTGGCGACGATGGCGCAGCGCCTGGCCGCGCGTGGCGCGCGCACGATCGTCGCGCATCCCGAGCGCCACGCCGGCGCCGATTTCGAGCAGCGTCTGCGCGCGCTCGCCGCGCACGGCTGCCTGATCCAGTGGACCGCCGACTTCATCGTGCAGGCCGATCCCGCCAACCCCGATGCACTACGTGCTGCGGCTCGCGCGCGAGGGCCTCGTGCACCTGCTGGCCAGCGACGCGCACTCCTCCCACGGTGGACGGCAGCTGCGCCTGAGCGCCGGCTTCGAGCGCCTGCGCGAAGTGTGCCCGCCCGAGCAGCGTCGAATGGATCGCCGAGCAGGCGCCGGCGGCGATTCTGCGCGGTGAGGCGGTCGCGCCTCCCTGGTAGCCAAGCCGGGCGTCAGGCGGCCGCGGCGACCGGCCAGGGATCGAGCATGACCGCGTCGGCGAGCTGCTCGACCACCTCGCGCGAGGCGTGCCCAAGCCCACGCCGCAGGAAGTTCGCCGCGCCGGCCGCCGCGCCGAGCACCACCGCGCGCTCGAAGGCTCTCGCCGAAGCGCCCACGCGGCGGCGAGCGCGCCCATCATCGAGTCGCCGCAACCCTCGCGGAAGCCGTGCTCGAAGCGGGGCGGGGTCAGCTGCCAGGCACGATCCTCGTGCAGCACCAGCGCCGGCAGCTCCCCGCGGGTGACGATCACGCTGCGCGCCCCGCCGTCGCGCAGGCGCTGTGCGCCGGCGAGCATCAGCTCAGGTGTGGACACAGGCCCGCGCACGAACTCGGCCAGCTCCCAGTCGTTGATCTTCACCAGGTCGGGTTCGCCCTCCAGCGCGCTGTCCAGGCGCGGCGAGGACAGGTCCACCAGCGTGCGAGCAGCCGCCCGCGCGCGCGTCGGCCACCAGGTCTCGATACACCTCCAGCGGCAGCGACTCGCCGGGCAGCGGGTTGGTGACCACCAGCCAGCCGCATGCCAGCGCCTGCGCGCAGGTCAGCGAGAACAGCTCATCCAGCTCGTGCCGCGACGGTGGGTCGCTGAGGCTCATGGACAGCAGCTGGCGCTCGCCCGAGCGGCGGTCGGTGACGTAGCAGCCGCTGGCGCTGGCGCTGCGAACCAGATGAGCGGGCGCGCCGGTGGCCTTCTCGATCAGCGGACGCAGCAGCTCGCCGGGCTCGCCGCCCAGCAGGCTGCACAGCACCGGCGTGGCGCCCATGCACAGCGCCATGCTGGCCACCCACACGCCTTGACCGCCGGCGTGGAAGTGGATGCTCTCGCGCTCCTCGCCCTCGCGCTCCAGCGTGACGGTGAGCAGCGGGTTTGGCGCGAACACGGCCACGCCCGGTGGGGTCATGCCGCCCCCGTGCGCGTCACTGGAGCCAGCCGCGCCATCGCCGTGAGCTCACGCTGCAGGCGATCCACGATCGTGTGGGGGTCGGGCACGAGCTGGGAGTGCACGAGCAGCGCCGACGGTGATCTTGCCGCTGTAGCTGAAGATGCTCACGCTCATCCCCACGCTACCCGCTGTCGGCGCCCACACCAGCACCGTGCGCAGCACGCTGCCGGCCAGGAACACGGGCTCGCGGGGGCCCGGCACGTTCGTTGTCACGGCGGTGGCCTTGGCGGTGATCACGTCCACCAGGCGGCTCTCGAGCTCCGGCGGCGCCAGCCCCACTGTCTCCAGCAGCGCATAGGACACCGGCCCCTCGGGTGAGTCCTTGATCTCGTCCATCCGCCGCTTGAGCTCGTGCAGACGCTCGCGACGACCGGCCAGATCAACCGGCAGCGTGAGGAACACCAGGCCGAAGCGATTGCCGAGCTCACGAGCAGCCGGCCGGTCACGGGCGCGGAGGTTGACGGGGACCATCGCACGGATCGCCTGCGGCTCCTGTCCGTGCGCCAGCAGATAGTCGCGCAGCGCGCCGCTCACGGCCGCCAGCAACACATCGTTGACGGTTCCCCCCTGGGCGTGCGCAACCGCCTTCGCCTGCGCCAGCGACAGCGGCCTGCTCCAAGCCACGCCGCGCGCGGCGCCGCGACCCTGCTTGAGCAGGTTGGAGGGGTCGGCAGGGGTGAACAGCAGCTTGGCCAGCGCCCGTGCATCGGCGGCGAGACCTTCGGCCAGCTCGAGCGCGTGCAGGGGGTTGGTCGCAGTGCGTCGACCCTCGCGCAGGACCGCCAGCGGAACTCCGACTGCCGTTCGCAGCCAGGAATCGCGCTGGCCGCCGCCAGCCGGCGGCTGCGCGCGGTGCTCGCCCGGCGCGGAGGGGCTGGCGTCCGTCAGCGACAGCAGCACCTGCGCCAACGCGATCCCGTCGGCGATGCAGTGATGCATGCGCACGATCACCGCGCTGCCGCGGCCGGGGCCGTCGATGAAGTACATGTCCCACAGCGGCTTGGAGCGCTCAAGCGGAACCGACGCGAGATCCCCCACGAGCGCCTGCAGCGCGTTCACGTCCGCCGGTATGGGCAGGCCACGGCGGTGCAGGTGGCAGCTGAGGTCGAAGTCGGGAGCATCCTCCCAGTGCGGCCCTCCGGGCCTCAGCCGGCTCTCGACCACACGCTGGCGAAAGCGCGGGTAGGTCTCCACCAGGCGCGTGCGCACCACCTCGGTCAGCCGCTCCCAGTCGAGCCGCTCGTCGAACAGCAGCACGGAGTTGATCACCATCAGGTTGGTGGGGCGGTCCATGTGCAGCCACGCCACATCGGCGTTTGAGAGGCGGGTGTGTTCGGCGGTGCTCACGGTTGCATCTCACTGCTGCTCGGCGTAGAGCCCGTCGAAGAGCTCGCGGTAGCGCTCGTAGATCACCGAGTGCTTGACCTTCAGCGTCGGTGTGAGCTCGCCGCTGGTCTGTGTGAGCTGGTGGTCCAGTATGCCGAAACGCTTGATCTGCTCGATTCGGGCAAAGCGCGCGTTGGCCGCATCGACGTCCAGCTGCAGAGCCTCGTGGACGCGCGCGTCGCCAGCCATCGAGCTCGGGTCGGCTGGGATCCCCAGCTGCTCGGCCAGCTTGGGCGCCTCGTCCGGGTCGAGCGTGATCAGGCACACGAGGTATGGCCGCCGGTCGCCGTAGACGACGGCCTCTGAGATCCAGCGCGTGTCGCGCAGCGCGCTCTCGATGTTGGCCGGCGTGATGTTCTTGCCGCTGGAGGTGATGATCAGATCCTTCTTGCGCCCGGTGAGGGTGAGATATCCGTCGCTGGAAAGCGACCCCAGATCGCCCGTCCGCAGCCAGCCCTCGGCCAACGCATCGGCGCTGGCCTTGGGGTCGCGGTGGTAGCCGGCGAACACCTGCGGGCCGCGCAACAGCACCTCGCCATCCGCCGTGACCATCACCTCGCTGTCCGGCAGCGCGCGCCCGACCGTGCCGAAGCGCGGCGCGCTCGCCGGGTTGAGCGTGGCGGCGGCGCAGCTCTCGGTCAAGCCGTAACCCTCCAGCACCGTCACCCCGCAGGCGTCGAAGAACTCGAGCACCTGGCGGTCGATCGGCGCTGCGCCCACCAGCGCGAGCGTTAGGCGCGGGCCGAACAGCGCACGGACTGCGCGCAGGCCGAGGCGATCGGCGAGCCGCAGCCGAGCCGCGGAAAGCGGGCCGAGGGTCTTGCCGGCGCGTTCGGTGCTGCGCGCCCGGCGGCCTACCTCCAGCGCCCACGCGAACAGCAGCTGGGCGTGCCTGCCGCGACCGGCGGCGGCGCTCAGCGCGCCGGTGTGCATCTTCTCGTACAGGCGGGGAACCGCCACGTAGTGGGTGGGCTGGGCCTCGGCCACCTCCTGGAGGATCAGCTTGGAGTCTCCGCTCCAGTACACCAGCGTGCCGCCCACATCCAGGACCACCGTCTGCGCGATCCGTGCCAGCACGTGCGCCAGCGGCAGGAACATGTAGATCACAGGTTGGATGTCGTCCAGCTCGAGCTGGCCGCGGCACATGGCGGTGGCGGCCAGCAGGTTGGCGTGGGTGAGCATGCAGCCCTTCGGCGAGCCGGTGGTGCCCGATGTGTAAACGAGCGTGGCCAGGTCCGGCGGCTGAACGGCTCGTACGCGCAGCTCGACCTCCTCCTCAGCCACCGTGTCGCCGCGCCGGATCAGTTGCTGAAGAGAGATGGCGCCGAACGCCTCGCCGTCGATCAGCACAACCTGTCCCAGCGCTGGGCAGCGATCGCGGATGCGCTCGATCTTCGCCAGCTGGGCGGCGTCCTCGCAGAAGAGGAGGCGGGCTTCGGAGTGCGACAGCACGTGCAGGCACTCCTCCGCCGAGTTGGTGTGGTAGATCGGCGCGGTCACAGCTCCCGCGCAGGCTGCGCCGGCTTCGCAGAGCGTCCACTCCGCTCGCGTGGAGGACAGGATTGCCACCACCTCGCCGCGCTGGATCCCCGACGCGATCAGGCCGCGCGCGATCACGCGGCTGCGCTGCCCGAACTCGCTGTAGGTGATCGACTCGAGGCCGTCGCCGCTGGGGTGGCGCAGGGCTACGTCATCGCCGCGCTCCGCGGCCGAAAGCACCATCCGCCCAAGCGTGGTGGCACCGGTTATGCGCTCGGCCAACGGCGGCAGGGTGAAGCTCGTGGAAATGACCGAATGCTCGGTCACGCTGGACTCGACCGTACTCATGATGGGCTCCCCACAGATCGTCAATGCGTTACAGCCAGCGTCCTGTATGTCGGTCGCTTTCCGCATCCGTGCAAGTCCGCATCGAAAGGCGAGTAATGATGCAGATGGGTTGGCCGGAGTTGGCCGGGAGCTTCGGTGCTCACGGGATCCAGAAGTTGGTGCTGCCCACTGGTATTTCCCCGCTCTGCCCGGGCAGCCCCGGTACTGGCATGGACCCGGAGGGCCCGTCGACGGTGACGTACCCCACAGTGATGTGTGAGAGGCCGCGGCATTCAGGATTGGCGAACTCGGTGTAGCGCACGCGCTCACCGGCACGCAGGTTGCGTTGGGTTGGACCAAAGCTCCCGCCCCCCGGACCTGGGCATTTCGGGTTGCCTGGGTCGTCTGGGTTGGTCGTGTTGATCTCGTAGTGGCTGTCGAAGTTCGTGACCGCGGCGCGGGCCGTGAACTCGACCACCAGCAGCACCTCCGGCGGTCCGAACCTCATGTCGATCCGCCTGAAGCCGGCGGGAATCCGGGTATCGCAGGGAACCGTCAGTTCGCGCTTTTCGCAGTAGAAGCGGGCCGATTCGGCGTGCACCGTCACTCGGCTGGCCAGCTGCGCCGGGGTGAAGTGGCGTGTGGGTGCGGGCGCATAGCCCACTGACGGGCATGTGGGAAAGCGGCGGTGCGGCACCCATTCGCTCGGCAGAGGTACGTGGCATGTGGGGGCGTTGCGATAGCTGACCGCTCGGATCACTTCCGACTGACGCAGTTCGGGGCCTCCGGTGTAGCCGGTGCCCTGGGTGATGGCGCAGACCAACGCGCCTGGAGCGCAGCGCTTGGTGCTGTGAGGCAGGACCACCAGATAGGCGCCGTCCTGACCGACCGTGGGCGTCGTGACGGTGGCGCCGTTTGGTGTGGTGTGGGCGATGCTGACGGCATCGGGACCGAGCAGCCCGAAGTAGACATCGCGCAGGTCGATCGGTGGGCAGGCGCTCGGCTCGGGGCTGGCTTTGTAACAGTCGCCGGATATGTGCTCCTCATCTCCGGTCAGCGCGCTCGCCGGGAGCGCGCTGATCTGCTCGTTCACGAATGCGTTGCCACGCGCATCCTCGGTCCCGCAGCCGATGCCGTCCAGGAAATCCGTCGACAGGGGGTGAAAGGCGCCGTCGTTGTGAAAGGCGCCGTCCTGCCCGAGTACCCCGATGCGCCCGTCGACCACGCGGCCGAGCTGGAGGCACATCAACCCGCGTGTGGTCCTCAGTACGCGCAACCCCCACGTCGGCCCTCCGTCGGGATCGGCCACACGCAGCGCCAACAGGTGTGCGCTGCCCCGGATGGTCGCGCCTTCATCGGCATTGGGGATTGGCGGCACGCTCGCTCCCACCGGTTCGCCCGTTCGCAGCAGGCCGGTGGCGGCCAGCGCCGAGCCGGCGATCAGCAGGCACGCCAGCGCCACGATCAGCGGACGTGACAGCCGCGGACGCAGGCGCGCATGCCAGGGCAGGTGGGCCTCGCGCCGCAGCGCCTCGCGCATGCCCTGCTCCACTCGATCGAAGTAGTCGCTCACCGTTCCTCCAACTGGGATCTCAAGGTCTTCAGGGCGCGGCTCACGCGCTGGCGCACAACCGACTGCGAACACTGCATCTCCGCTGCGATCTCCTCATAGGAGCGCTCGTCCACCACGCGCGCCGCCAGCGCCTCTCGCAGCGACGGCGCCAGCCCGTCGAGGAGCTCGAGCACCTCCTCATCGAGGCTGGCCAGCTCCTCCACGCGGTCCAGATCGGAGTCGGTCAGCGAAACCGGCTCCAGGCGTAGACGTCTGCGGGCGGAGTCCTCCACCCGCGAGCGCCTGCGGCTCTCCAGCAGCTTGTTGCGTGCGATCCCGAGCAGCCACGCAACCGCCGAGCCCCGCTCGGCCCGGAAGCGACGCGCCGAGATCAACGCCGCCGCGAACACCTCGGCGGACAGGTCGGCGGCCAGCTCGCGGTTACCCGTCTCGCGCAGGCACCAGCGCACCACCAGCGGCAGGTAGCGGCGATAGAAGACCGCGAACGCGGCGTCGTCGCCCGCTGCCATCGCGGCCACGAGCGCCGCATCTCGATCCTCGCCGGCATCCGTCATCTACAGCAGGTTTGCGCGAACGCAGACCTTGTGACAAATTCGAGCCGTGCGGCGGCGCCGCTCAGCGCAGCAGCATCCCACCGTCGGCCACGATCTGCGAGCCGGTGAGATAGCTGGAGAGCTCGCAGGCCAAGAACAGCGCCACGCGTCCCATGTCGTCGGGCGTTCCCATGCGGTGCTGGGGTATGCGCTCTTCCGTTTCGCGCATCATGGCGGGATCGATGTCGCTGGCGCCGCTGCCAGGGGTGGCGATCGCACCGGGCGCGAGCGCGTTGACCGCGATGCCGTGCTCGGCCAGCTCCAGAGCGACGTTCTTGGTCAGCCCCCACACGCCGTGCTTGGAAGCGTCGTAGTGGGCCAGCCCCACCATCGATGGGTGCAGCGCGTCGATCGAGCTGACGTTGATGATCTTGCCGCCGCGGCCCTGGGCGATCATCTGCTTGGCGGCCGCCTGCATGGTGGCGAACACGCTGAACAGGTTGACCCGCAGCACGTGCTCGAAGAGCTCTGGGCGCATGTCCAGGAAGGGAGCAAACGGATAGATCCCGGCGTTGTTGACGAGGATGTCCAGCCCACCGAAGCGCTCCACGGTGGCGGTGAACAGTGCATCGATGTCGCCCTGCCGGCTGACGTCGGTCTGTAGCGCCAGTGCGCTGTTGGTACGTGTGTTGTTGAGCTGCTCCGCCACGGTGGCGCCCGTCTCCAGGTCGAGGTCGGCGATGACCACCGCGGCGCCGGCCTCGTGCAGGCGTTCCACGATGCCGCAGCCGATCCCCATCGCACCGCCCGTCACGATGGCGGTCTTGCCGCTGAGGTCGATCAGTTCCGCAAGGGCTGGCTTGGTGAGTGTGGTTGGTGTGCTCATGGCACAGACCATCCCATGCGCCGGCGGCGCCCACGTCCGGGCAAACCACCACACCGGCTCGGTAGATCGCCGTGTCGTCGGTATGCAAGAAAACTGACCCGAGACCGCGATTGGTCACAAAAACGGTGGCTCGCGCGTTATGGAAGACATGCCGCCAGGCGCCGACGCAGAGACCGATGGGGAGCTTCTGGCCCGTACACGGGCCGGTGACCGCGACGCGTTCGGCGTGCTGTATGAGCGGCGCCACGAGCTGGTGCTGGCGTTCCTGCTGAAGCGCACACGCAATCCGGAGGTTGCGATGGACCTGATGGCCGAGACTTTCGCCGCATCGCTGCTTGCGCTGGCCGACAGGCCGCCCGAGATCAACGGGTCGGCCGCGCCGTGGCTGCTCACGATCGCGCGCAACGCGCTGATCGACAGCTATCGACGCCGTCGCGTGGAGAGCGCCGCGCGACGGCGGCTGGCGCTCGAGCCGCTGGAGATCGGTGACGGCGACGTCGAACGAGTGCTTCAGCTTGCTGCCGAGACCGACCTGCTGGTTCGCCTCGCGGACGAACTGCCACCCGATCAGTTCGACGCGCTCCGTGCGCGAGTGCTGGATGAGCGCGGCTACGGCGAGATCGCACGCCAGCTCGAATGCTCGACCGCGGTGGTACGCAAGCGTGTGAGCCGCGCCATCTCAACGCTCAGACAGGCCGGGGAGGTGGGCTCGTGAACGACTTCCACCACAACTGCAAGCTGCAACTGCTGGGCGCCGCCGAGGAGCTGTTCGGAGCCACACGCCCGCAGCGCTTCGGGCGCAGATGGCGGCGCCGCCCGGCGTTTGCCGCGATCGCGATCGGCGCGCTGCTGCTTGCCGCGGCCGCATACGCCACCGGGCGGCTGATCGGGATCGGTGCCCCGGTCCGCCCGTCGAACGGCCCGGAACGTCCATCGCGCTTCGCCGGCATCGGCGAGCCGGTGCCCGGCTCGGGCAGTCGTTCCAGCGGGGCGAGCGTGCTGGCGATGTCGGCGGCCGATCCAGGCGGCGGGCTGCCCTGGGGGTTGAGGATCGTCACCACCACCCGCGGAGCGCTCTGCCTGCAGGTCGGGCGGCTGCTCGACGGTCGCCTGGGAATCCTGGGGCAGGAAGGACAGTTCAAGGACGACGGGCTGTTTCACGAACTGCCGCCCGGCGCGCTGAACCGATCGACCTGCAGCCAGCCGGATGTGGTGGTGCTTTACAACGCCGCGCGTGAACGCCGCCAGCTGGCATTCGGGGTGCTCGGTCCACACGCCGTCAGCGTCACCTACAAGTCCACGGGCCGGCTCCACACGGTGGTAACCAGCGGCAGCCACGGCGCATATCTGATCGTGCTCCCACAGCCGCCTGAGCCAGCGCCGGTCGGCGCTCCCACGGCGGCCGCCTTCGTGTCGCCGGAACAGTTGCCGGCTGCGGCCATCCGGGCCTATCAGTTGTCTGCCATCGAATTCCGATTGGGGGGGCGTCGCTGCCAGATCGGCTCCGAACCGAAGCCCGGCGGTCCCTCATCCTGCTTCGCTGCGGTGACAGGAGCGCCGTCGCCCTTGCCTGGCGCTGGCCGTGACCTGCACTCACGGGTCACGTTGAGGGTCAGCAGGAACGCCAACGGCGTCTATCGGCTCGACCTCTCGTTCGTTGCGCCCGTGTCGGTGAAGAACGCCAGCACCGCTTACTCCGCCGAATACGCTCCCCAGAGTGGTCGCGCCTGTCACGCGGGAGGTGTGGGGCAGCCGATCGAGCGCGACGTCAGGCGCGGGCAGACTGTTCACGTCACGATGCTCTTCAGCCTGCAGCCCGGCTGCCACGGGCCGGTCCAAGGCCGCATCGTGCTGGGCCGACAGAGCTCGCCGCTGACCGGCCCGACCTATGACGAGACGACCATCGGGCATTTCTTGTTCGATCCGCCCGCCAGGGGCCACCGCTAGCGCATGCGCGGATCGACGTACAGGCCGGACAGCTGGACCTCGGTGCACCTGCCGGAGACGGCGAACACGAACTTTGCTTCGCGTGTGCCTTCTTCAGCGCCTGCGATCTGGGGCTGGATGTTGAACGCGCCCGGCAAGGTCCAGCTCGTCTGCTGGCCGCGAACCTGCCCGACGTTCTGGGGGCTTGTGACTGTGAGCCTGGTGCCCGGGTAGGCGATGGAGACGGACGCGCCTTCGCTGCCTTTGACAGAGCGCACCCACACGCGCGCGCTCGGGTACTGCAGCGTCACGCACACACCTGGACTGACGGCCATCGATCCACTCGGCATGTCCAACACATAGCCGCTCGACCCGTTGGGCCGGGTGCTCTGGATGATCCGCGCGCCGTTGTACAGTGCCCAGCCTTCGGAGGGGCTGTTGAATTCGCCACCCGGAACGAGCGTGTAGAGGTTCGTGTCGCCAAAGGCCGAGAAGACCTCCGCGAAGCTCTGGCCCGGGCAGGTTGCGGTTGCGGTCGAGGCCGCCGAGGCGGAGCCGGCGGTGAGCCCGCAGATGGCCAGGCAGGACACCAGGGCAGCTCCCAGCCGCCGTGTGAACTTCTCAGCTATGGGGCGAGACGAAGTAAACATGACGTCCTCCATGACGTTCCACTGGGTGGCCGAGCCTGCCTGTCAGTGTTGTTGGTGTAGTACCTCACGGGCAGTATCGAGCGCCCGTGTCTGCACCTTAAGGACGACAGCCATGTGTACTAGACAACCTCCGCTGTGCTGCCGCTTTGTCCAGGCCCGCCGGCCGTGAGTCGCTCCAGGCGTCGTTGCAGCTCGGCGCGCTCGACGGCGTTGGTGCTGAGAGCGATCGCGCGCTCGTAGGCCCGTGTGGCGCCCGCCGCGTCATGGCAGCGGCGCAACAGCTCGGCGTGGGCGGCGTGCAGCGGCTGGTAGCTCTTGAGGCGAGCGTCGCCGAGCAGCGGGGCGAGCAGCTCCAGGCCGGCAGCCGCGCTTGAGGCGAACGCCACGGCCACCGCCCGGTTGAGCTCGACCACCGGTGAGGGGCTGAGCCGCGCCAGCGCACCGTAGAGCTCGGCGATCTGCTGCCATTCGGTGTGCTCGGCGTCCGGCGCCTGGACGTGCAGCGCGGCGATTGCCGCCTGCAGCTGGTAGCTACCGGGGTGGCGCAGCCGGATGGCGGTCTCGAGGATTCGCTGTCCCTCGCGGATGCGGCCCTGGTCCCACTGCGAGCGATCCTGCTCGTCAAAGGCCAGGTAGCGCCCCGCGTCGTCCACCCGCGCTGAGCGGCGGGCGTCACTCAGCAGCATCAACGACAGCAGGCCCAGCACCTCGGCGTCGTCGGGCATCAGCTTGGCCAGCAGGCGAGCGAGGCGAATCGCCTCGCTGCACAGCTCGCCTCGCACCAGACGGTCGCCTTCGGAGGCCGCATAGCCCTCGTTGAAGATCAGGTACACGACGGTCAGCACCCCCTGCAGGCGATCCTGGAGCTCGTGATCGGGGGGTACGCGGTAGGGAATGTGCGCGTCGGCGATCTTGCGCTTGGCGCGCACGATTCGCTTGCCCATGGTCGGCTCGCTGACCACGAACGCGCGGGCTATCTCGGCGGTGCTGAGGCCTCCCAGCGCACGCAGCGTGAGCGCCACGCGCGCATTCATGGCCAGCGCCGGATGGCAGCAGGTGAAGATCAACCGCAGGCGATCATCGGCGACAGCGCCGTCGTCGCTCACCGACGGATGCTCCTGGGAATCCAGTCGCGCCAGCTCCGCGAGGCGGTCGGTGCGGTCGGCCAGTGACCGGGCCCGTCGCAGCCGGTCGATCGCTCGCCGTCTGGCCACGGTCGTGATCCACGCTGCGGGGTTCGACGGAACGCCGTCGCGGGACCAGGTGGAGACAGCGGCCGCGAATGCGTCCTGGACGGCGTCCTCGGCCAGTTGGAAGTCGCCGACGTGACGGATGAGTGTGGCCAGGACCGCCGCGCGCTCCTCGCGGAAGGCGCGCTCGACGGCGAGCGGCTCATCGCCCGATGCCGCTCGCCGATCCTCGCTCTCCGTCACGCCTCTGCGGCTGCCTCTCCACTCGCCGCCATCTGCGGACCCATCTCCGCCACCGGGCGCACCTCGACCGATCCGTAGCGCGCCAGCGGCGCGCGCGCGGCGTGCCTGAGTGCTTCGTCCAGGTCGGCGCACTCCAGCAGGAAGTAGCCGCCCAGGTACTCCTTGGTGACGGCGAACGGCCCATCCACCATCTCGGTCTCGCCGTTGCGCACGCGGACCGTGGTCGCTGACTGCGCCGGGTGCAGGCGGTCGGCGCCGAGCAGCAGCCCTGCCTCGCGCAGGCTCTCGGTGAACTCGATCCACAGCGGCATCTCGGCGTCGCGCTCTGCCTGCTCCTGTGGGTCTGGATCGTCGGAATACAGCAACAGCATGTATTGGGGCATGGTGTCTCCTACGCTCGAACTTGCCGCACCACATGGTGTGGCCTCTCATCATCTACGACGCAGCACGAAGCTCAGTTTGGACAATGGACGGCGAGAACACTTGCCAGCCGAGTGTTGCCGCTCGATCCGTGGGTCCTCGCGCCGCTCAAGAGGGCTGTCAAAGGAGTCGATATATCCGAATCCGGCTCGCTTCGATCCGCATCAGCACACGCTTCTTCCTGGCCCTGTTCGTGCTGCTCGCCGCCTTCCTCGCGGTGGGCGTGCTCGGCCTCGGCGGGCTGCGCGAGGTGCAGCGGGTGAACGAGCAGGTGTTCTCCGACAACCTGCTGACCGACGAAGTGACGAGCGAGCTGACGATCGACCTCGCCGACACCGAGCGCATCGGCCTGGAGATCGCGGCTGCGGACAAGCTGGAGGAAGCGGACGCCCTCAAAGCGCAGCTCGACCAGATAGCGATCCCCAGGGTGAACCAGGATCTCGCGCGCTTCCTGGCCATACACGCTCACGATCCAAGAGCCGAGGCCGCGGGACTGCGACGGATCCCAGCTGAATGGAATGCAGCCGCCCTGTCTCCAACGGGCCCGCTCAGGACCATCGCGCTCCCTGTCGTCCGGGCCCAACGCGTGCGGGCCGCAGCTGCGATCGCAAACGCACTCGATCCGCTCATCCGTTTCGTGTCGGGACGCAGAGCGGTTGAGCGTGCCGCGGCCTCTGCAGCCCATGCCAGGGCCGAGGCGACCTATGGCGCCGTTCGCCGGTGGTTGATCCTTTCCGCGCTCGTCGCGCTGCTGGCCAGCGCGATCATGCTGTTCGCCGGGGTGAGGCTCAAGCACCTGGTGGACCGCCATGCCGAAGACCAGGAGTTCGAGGCCAGCGAGGCCGAATACCTCACCGCCCTGCAGGTGGCCGAACACGAGGAGGAAGCTCATCAGCTACTGCGCGGCCAGGTGGAGCGATTGCTTGGCGGGTCCAATGCGGTGGTGCTCGTCCGCAACAACGTCCTCGACAGCCTGGAAGCCAAGACGTCGTTGGCCGAGCTACCGCAGCTGCGCTCATCGCTGCCGGGCGCCACGCCTCGCTCGTGCCTGGCGGTGCGCTTCGGTCGCGGTCACGTGGCGAGTGCCGACAGTACGGCGCTGGTGAGGTGTGAGATCTGCGGCGCGCTGCCGGGCTCCTCGACGTGCGAGCCACTGCTGGTCGGCGGTGAGGTGATCGGCGTCGTGCTGATCACCCATGCCGATGCGCTGGCGGAGACCCAGCACCAGCGAGTCCGCAAGGCCGTCTCCGATGCGGCTCCCGTGCTCGCCAACCTGCACAATCTCGCGATCGCCCAGCGGCAGGCTGCCACCGACGCGCTCACCGGGCTGCCCAATCGCAGGGCGGTGGACGACACGCTCACGCGCATGGTGGCCCAGTCGGCGCGCACGTTCGCCCCGCTGGCGGTGCTGCTGATGGACCTCGATCACTTCAAGGCGGTCAACGATCGATATGGGCACGACCGCGGCGATCAGGTGCTCACGGCGGTCGGGGTGGCGCTGCGCGGGGCTTTGCGGGAGAGCGATTTCGCTGGACGCTATGGCGGCGAGGAGTTCCTGATGCTGCTTGCGTCGACCGACAAGCAGGGCGCTCTGCGGGTGGCCGAGTCGGTGCGCGGCGCGATCGCGACGATACGGCTGCCCGACATCGATCGGATCACCGCCAGCATCGGCTTGGCGGTCCTGCCCGATGACGCCGGCGAGGCAGTTGCATTGGTTCGCGCGGCCGATCGCGCGCTCTACGCGGCCAAGCGCAACGGCCGAGACCGTGTCGAGGTGGTCGTCGGGGAGCTGGAGACGGAGGCCGGAGAGGCGCTCGCCGGCAGCTGATCAAGCATGGCGATAGAGCGACTCATTGGAACTTTGCCGACAGGAAGCTGTTGACTGGCGGCGTCGCGTGCGGATAGGTTCCTCCGACGCGCTCGGCGGTCCTGGGGGGATGCCTCTCGCTCCGCGTGGGCGAATCCAACACACACGGAGGTAGAGGGATGAGAGGGATTGGGAAGAATTGGCGTCGAGTCATCGGCTTGGCAGCCCTGTGTGCAGGGATGCTCGTGCCGGCGGCTGTGGCGTCTGCACTACCGCAGTACGTCGACCTGGGTGACTCCTACTCCTCGGGAGTGGGCACGCGGGTCTTCTACGAAGAATCCGGCGAATGTGACCGCAGCCCAGACGCTTACGGGCCGAAGATCGCGGCGGCCAAGGGTTACACGCTGAACTTTGAAGCGTGCAGCGGTGCGAAGACGCCCGAAGTCAACGAAAAACAGCTCAGCCACCTGAGTAGCACCACGAGCCTGGTGACGATCACGATCGGCGGCAACGACGCCGGCTTCAGCAACGTGATCCTCAACTGCGCGCTGTACTACTTCACGTGCAGCAGTGCGATCAGCGAAGCAAACGAATTCATTGCCAAAAAATTGCCGGGCCTGCTGGAAACCACATACAAAGACATCCGCGCCAAAGCGACCACCGCACAGGTGATCGTGCTGGGCTACCCGAAGCTGTTCACCAAAGAAGGCAAGACGTGCAACGTTAACTTCTTGACATCGGGCAACGAGAAGAAAATGAACGAATCGGCGGAAAAACTCGACGCTGTCGTCAAGGCACGCGCCGAAGCGCTGAAATTCACGTTCGTGAACCCCACCAGCGCGTTTGAAGCGCACGAGGTGTGCGCGTCGGAAGAATGGCTCAACGGCCAGTCAAACCCACTGTCGGAAAGCTATCACCCCAACGTCAAAGGCCAGGAAGAGTTCACCAAACTGGTCGAAGCGGCGATCTAGGTCACGAGTTCGCTCACGGCGGGCGCGCTGCTGGGGTCAGCGCGCCCGCTGCGGCTCGGGCAGCAGGCGCTGAGCATCGCTTGTGGCCTAGAACTCGGCGCTCGCCGGCTCGCGAATCGCGGCCTGCGCGGCTGCCACCCGTGCGATCGGCACGCGGTAGGGCGAGCAGGAGACGTAGTCGATGCCGGAGTGGTGCAGGAAGTCGATCGAGTCTGGGTCGCCGCCGTGCTCGCCGCACACGCCCAGTTTCAGATCGCGCTTGGTCTTGCGCCCCAACCACGCGCCCATGCGCACCATCTGCCCCACGCCCGGAGTGTCGAGCGTCTCGAACGGCGAGCGGTCGAGGATCTTGACGTCGATGTAGCGGCCCAGCACCCGGCCCTCGATGTCATCGCGGCTGAAGCCCAGCGCGGTCTGCGTGAGGTCGTTGGTGCCGAAGGAGAAGAAGTCGGCGTCGCGGGCGATCATGTCGGCCTGGAAGCACGCCCGCGGCAGCTCGATCATGGTGCCGATCAGGTACTCGCCGGGGGAGTGCTCGGCGGCCACGCGTTCGATCAGCCCACGCATCAGCTCCAGCTCGCGCTCGTAGGCCACCAGCGGCACCATCACCTCGACGCGCGCGTCCGGTACCCGCGACGCGGCGGCGAACAGCGCATGGATCTGCATCTCATACAGCTCTGGGAACAGGATCCCCAGGCGCACCCCGCGCGTGCCCAGCATCGGGTTGGTCTCCTGTAGCTGCTCCACGCGTTTGCGCGCGTGAGAGCCCTCGGGCAGATCGGCGGGATGTGGCAGGAACTCGTGCAGCGGCGGGTCCAGCAGGCGCACCGTCACCGGCCGGCCTTCAAGTGTTGTGAGGATCTGCTCGAAGTCGTCCTCCTGAAGCGGGCGCAACTGCGCGATGGCACTTGCGCGCTCGGAGTCATCCTCGGCCATGATCACCGCAGCCATCAGCGGCTGGCGCTCACCGAGGAACATGTGCTCGGTGCGGCACAGGCCGATCCCTTCCGCGCCCAGCTCGATCGCCTTGATCGCGTCGGTGGGCGTGTCGGCGTTGGCGCGCACCCCCAGCTTGCGCAGCTCATCGCACCACGACAGCACCGTCTGGAACTGCTCGGAGACCTGTGGCTCCACCAGCGGCACGTCCTCCAAGGTGATCTTCCCCAGGCTGCCGTCGATCGCGATGCGGTCTCCCGTTTTCAGCACGTGGCCGAGAATCCGCACCTCGCCGGCGTTCACGTCGACCTGCACGTCGCCAGCGCCGGTGACCGCCGGGCGGCCCATGCCGCGCGCCACCAGCGCCGCATGGCTGGCCTTGCCGCCCTCGCTGGTCAGGATCCCGCGGGCGGCGTGGAAGCCGGCCACGTCGTCGGCCTCTGTGAAGGAGCGCACCAGGATCACGTCGCGTCCCTCGGCAGCCGCGCTGACGGCGTCGGGCGCGCTCAGCACGATCTCGCCCTTGGCCGCGCCCGGCGAGGCGGGCACCCCTGTGGCCACCACCTCATAGTCCGCGGAAGGGTCGAACGTGGGGTGCAGCAGCGCATCGAGGCTCGAGGGGTCGATCGTGGAGATCGCCTGCGCGCGATCCAGCAGCCCCTCGGCCACCGCATCCACCGCGAAGCGCACCGCCGCCTGCGCCGGGCGCTTGGCGTTGCGCGTCTGCAGCATGTACAGCCGGCCGTCCTGCACGGTGAACTCCGTGTCCTGCATGTCGCCGTAGTGGCGCTCCAGCGTGCGCAGGATGTCCATCAGCTGCGCGTGCACGTCCGGCAGCCAGTCGCGCAGCTCGCGGATGTCGCGCGGCGTGCGCACGCCCGAGACCACGTCCTCGCCCTGCGCGTTTGCCAGGAAGTCGCCTGAAGGCTCCGGGGCGCCGGTGACCTCGTCGCGCGAGAAGGCCACGCCGCTGCCGCTGCTCTCGCCCAGGTTGCCGAACACCATCTGCTGCACGTTGACCGCCGTGCCCCACTCGTCGGGGATGCGGTTGATGCGCCGGTAGGCGATCGCGCGCTCGCCCTGCCAGGAGTCGAACACCGCGCGAATCGCCCGCGCCAGCTGCTCGCGCGGGTCGGCGGGGAACTCGTAGAAGCCCTGGAACTCATACGTGAGCGCCCGCAGCGCCTCGGCGTTCAGCTCGGTGTCCAGCGCCACGCCGCGCTCGGTCTTGGCTGCCGCGATCGCCTGCTCGAAGCGCTCGCCCGGCACCCCCAGCACCACGTTGCCGAACATCTGGCAGAAGCGTCTGTAGGAGTCCCACGCGAAGCGCTCGTTGCCCGAGCGCCGCGCCAGGCCGAGCACCGTGTCGTCGTTCAGGCCCAGGTTGAGCACCGTGTCGAGCATCCCCGGCATCGACTCGCGGGCGCCCGAGCGCACCGACACCAGCAGCGGGTCGGCGGCGTCGCCCAGGCGCTTGCCCGACAGGTCCTCCAGGCGATCGAGCGCGGCCGCGACCTGCTCGTCGAGGCCTTCAGGGAAGGCGCCGTCTCCGTTCATGTAGGCCACGCACGCCTCGGTGGTGATCGTGAAGCCGCCCGGCACGCGCTCGGCTCCCAGCACGCGTGTCATCTCCGCCACGTTGGCGCCCTTGCCCCCGAGCAGGTCGCGCATCTCCCGTGAGCCTTCGGCGAAGTCGAGTACCCAGGTGGGGTACGGGGCGTCTGTCATCGCCGCACCATAGCTCAGGGCTTGGCGGGAATCTCCTCGCGGCTGCCAAAGCCCGTGGCCACCCGTTGCAGCTCGTGCGAGCTGATGATGCGGTCGATCAGTCCGTACTCACTTGCCTGCTCGGCGGTGAAGAAGCGGTCGCGTTCCATGTCCTCGTGCACGCGCTCGAGCGTCTGGCCGGTGTGGCGCGCGTAGATCGCGTCCACGTGGCCGCGCAGGTCGAGGATCTCGCGGGCGTGGATCTCGATGTCGGCCGACTGGCCCTCGTAGCCGCCGGAGGGCTGGTGGATTGCCTGCCCTGGCGTTGAGCTTCGCGTGCGCAGCGGTTTGAGCGACGACGTCGGCCCCGTGTTCGCGGCGCTGTCCGATCCCACCCGGCGGTGGATGGTGCAGGCGCTGCTGCGCGACGGCAGCACCAGCGTGCCGGTGCTGGCAGCGGCGCTTCCGATCAGCCGCCAGGCGGTGGCCAAGCACGTGGCCACGCTCGATGGCGCCGGCCTGCTCGAGCGCTCTCCAGGACCGGGGCGTGAGGTGCATTACCGGCTGCGCGCAGGCGCGCTACACGAGGCCGCCGCATGGATCACCCAGGCCGAGACGCAATGGGATCAGCGACTGGGGCGGCTGAAGGAGAGCGTGGAGAGGGGAGAAGGAAGCTAGGACCAGCCGTCGGCTGGCCCACCCGGTGGCCGTGCCAACCCCACGCGGTATGCATATGCCACCGCCTGCGCCCGATCGCGCAGCCCCGCCTTGGAGAACAGGTGGTTGATGTGCGACTTGACGGTCGTGGGGCTCACCACCAGGCGATCGGCGATCTCGGTGTTGGTCAACCCGTCGGCGATCAGTGCCAGCACCTCGGCCTCGCGCGGCGTCAATCCGTCGGGTAGCTCGGGGGTCTCCGCGCAGGCCTGCTCGCCGGGGCGCTCGGCCAGCGCCGCCACCACGTGGCCCTGCACCGCCGGGTCCAGCGTCGCCTCGCCGGCAGCCACCGCCAGGATCGCCGCCTGGATGTCGTCCGCGCCGGCGTCCTTGGTCAGATATCCACGCGCCCCGGCGCGCAGCGCTCCGAGCACGCTCTCATCGTCGGCGAACGTGGTGAGGGCGATCACGCGCACCGCGGGCATCCGCTCGCGCAGCTGGCGTGTGGCCTCGATGCCATCCAAGCGCGGCATACGCAGATCCATCAGCACCACGTCGGGTTCGTGCGTCAACGCCAGCGAGATCGCGTCTTCGCCGTCGCTGGCGCTGGCCACCAGCTCGATGCCGCCGAGCAGGCGCAAAAGCGTTGCCAGGCTCTCGCGCACCAGACGCTGGTCGTCAGCCAGCAGCACCCGCACTGGTGCAGCGGATGGCGCTCGCCGAGCGTCCTCTGCGCCGCTCACGCCGGCAGCCACAGCTGCACACGGAAGCCGTCGCCGGTCGGCTCGGCCAGCAGCTTTCCGCCCAGCAGCTCGGCGCGCTCGCGCATGCCGGCAAGGCCGTAACCATCGGTCGGCGCGGCTGTGTCAGAGCGTGCGAGCGGGATGTCGTTCTCGCCATGATCCTCGACGGTCAGCGCGACCGCGTCCTTGCGGTACTCGAGGCTGACCTGCACGCGGGACGGGCTGGCATGCCGGCGAATGTTCGTCAGCGCCTCCTGGGCGGTGCGATAGACGGCCAGGCGCGCATCTGCCGGCAGCTCGCGCGGGTCGCCGTGGATCTCCACCGCGGCAGGCAGCCCGCTCTGCTCGGAGAATGCCTCGGCCAAGCTGCCCACGCGCTCCGGCCCCGGCAGGTCCTCGCCGCGCGCGGCCGAGATTGCTCTGCGCGCTTCCTCCAGCCCGGAGGCCGCCAGACCATGAGCCTGATCGATCGCGCGTGAGATCTCAGGGTCCACGCCGTGATCGTGTGCGAGCAGCCGGGTGCTCTCGAGTTGCAGCGCCAGGGCCGACAGCGTGTGCGCCAACACGTCGTGCATCTCGCGTGCGATGCGCCCGCGCTCGGCCGCTGCCGCTGCCGTTGCCTCGGCCGCCTGCGAGCGCTCCAGCGCCACGTTCTGATCGTGCATGCGTCGCATCTGGCGCATCACCAGGAACCACGGCACCGCACCGATCATCGTGGACAGGCTCGCGCCCCAGTGATCGCCGAGCGCTCCCGCGCCTCCCAGCAGCAGCAGCGTCAGCCCGAGCGCCCACACCGCGGTGGTGCGCTCCAGGCGCATCGCGGCCACGATCGCCACGTAGTACGGGCTCGCCTCCCAGATGCCATTCGGCTGCGCGATGGCGAGGACCGTGCCGGCCACGGCGACGGTACCCAGCGTCCACAGGCGCATGGTTTCACCGGCAGCCGAGCGGGGGTTGGCGATCACGATCGCGACCGGCATCACACACAGCGCCACCAGCACCGCCAGGCCGCTGCCGTGCAGAGCGGGGTACGGCTTCGTGGTGATCGTGGCGGCGAGCATCAACACCATGAACCCGAGGCCTATGCAGCGCATCAGGATGACCTCGGGCGGGACCTGCGTGCCGGGTGCCGCCCACACTCCACACGATGTGAACCAGCCCTGAGTTCGGCTGACGATGCGTCTCATCACCCCAACAACAATAGGCCCGGTGTGCGCACTTGTCATCGGCCTGCGGGTGGAGGCTTGGCGGGGCAGCTCCGCCCCCGGGTGGAGGGCGAAGTTCGTCCCCTGCGCCGATGACCGGGCGCCCGTGGCGCCGTAGCGTTCCGGCCATGATTACGAACTCACTCGAAGCCGCCGTCGCCCAGCGCCAGGCGTCCTCTCGCCAGCACACCTCCGAGGCGGTCATCGAGGTTTCGGGCCTGCGCAAGAGCTATGACGAGCACGAGGCCGTTCGCGGTATCGACCTGGAGGTAGCCCGCGGCGAGATCTTTGCCTTCCTCGGTCCCAACGGCGCTGGCAAGACCACCACCGTGGAGATCCTCGAGGGGTTTCAGCCGGCCACCGCCGGCTGCGTGCGGGTGCTGGGGATGGACCCGGCCCACGCCGCGCGGTCGTGGCGCGAGCGCATCGGCATCGTGCTGCAGGAATCTGCAACCGAGCCAGGTCTCACCGTGCGCGAGTGCCTGCAGCTGTACAGCGGCTACTATCGTCGCCCGCGCCCGATCGATCACACGCTCGAGCTGGTCGGGCTCTCAGAACAGTCCGAGCAGCGAGCGAGCACGCTGTCCGGCGGGCAGCGCCGCCGGCTGGACGTGGCGCTTGCGCTGATCGGCGACCCGGAGCTGATCTTCCTCGACGAGCCCACCACCGGCTTCGACCCATCCGCCCGCCGTGCAGCGTGGGCGGTGATCGAGGGCCTGCGCGAGCTCGGAAAGACGGTGTTCCTCACCACCCACTACATGGAGGAGGCCGAGCGGCTGGCCGACAGGATCGCGATCATCGCCGCCGGTGAGATCATTGCCCAGGGCACCCCCCGCACGCTTGGCGGACGCGACACCTCAGCCGCACAGATCACGTTCACCCCTCCGGCCGACGCGGACACGCACGAGTTGCCGGCGGCGCTGATGGAGCGGGTCGAACCTCTGCACGACGGACGCCTCGCGCTGAGCAGCCCCAGCGTGGCCGGCGACCTGCACGCCATCTCGGGTTGGGCGCTGGATTGCGGCTTTGACCTCCACGATCTGGAGGTCCGCCGCGCCACGCTCGAGGACACCTACCTATCTCTGATCGCCAACCACCAAGGGAGCTGATCGCATGTCACCCTCGCTGATCGCCCACCAGGCCCGCTACGACCTGCTGGCGAGCTTTCGCGACCCCCGCGCGCGCTTCTTCACGTTCGTGTTCCCGGTCCTGCTGCTGGTGATCTTCACCGGCGTGTTCGGGCACGGAAACACCACCGTGGACGGCGTGCGCGTTCAATTCTCCCGCTTCTACGTCCCCGGCATCATGGCGATGTCGATCATCACCGCCGCCTACGGGTCGCTGGTGATCTCGATCTCCGCCTCACGCGAGGCCGGCATCCTCAAGCGCAGGCGGGCCACGCCCGTACCGCCGGCTGTGCTGGTGGCTGGGCAGGCGCTGTCCACACTCACCACCGTGGTGATCATGGGAACGCTGCTGCTGGCGATCGCGCGTCTCGCATACGGAGTCGGTTTCCCACTGGCCGCGCTGGCCGCAATGGCATGCACGCTGCTGCTGGGCACGGTCACGTTCGCCTGTCTGGGCTATGCGGTGGCGGCGCTGATCGGCGGCTCATCCGACTCCGCCCAGCCGATCGTGCAGGCGACGATGATGCCGCTGTACTTCATCTCCGGCGTGTGGATACCGACCTCGGTGCTGCCCAGCGCGCTGCGTCACGTGGCTGAATTCTTCCCGATCGAGCACCTGGCAGCGGCGCTTCATCTGGCATCGGTTCGCGGCTCTTTCACCGCAGCCTTCGCGCCCGGCGATCTGCTCGCGCTCGCCGTGTGGGCGGCCGTCGGCGTGATCGTCGCCTCCCGGCGCTTCAGCTGGCTGCCTTCGACGGCGGGAGCGTGAAAAGCGGCTCTCGCGGTACTACGATCCGAGGGGCCTGCAAACAGACCACCGGGGAGAACCAGCCATGAGCGATGCGGCCAAGGACAACTGCACACACCTGGATCAGGTAACCGTCACGCAGCTGCCCGCCAGCAGCGACGGCTGCGTGGAGTGCCTGAAGACGGGCGATCCGTGGCTGCACCTGCGCATCTGCCTGGGCTGCGGCCACGTGGGTTGCTGCGATGACTCGCCCAACCGGCACGCCACCGCGCACTGGCGCTCCAGCGGGCACCCGATCATCCGCTCGCTCGAGCCTGGGGAGGAGTGGTCGTGGTGCTTCCTCGACGAGGTGGTGATGGTGATCCCAGAGGTACAGGGGGAAACCGAGATACCGCCCTCGCCGCTGGGCGGGTGAGCTGGGTATGGGCGCTACACCGTGTCGGTCAGCGCGGCGTTGATCGCCCATTGGGCGGCGAAAGCCCGTTCGTATGCGGGCCGCGCTTCGCCGCGGGCAACATAGGCGGCCAGTTTGGGAAACTCGTCTAGAAGGCCCGAGGGTCTGAGCCTGAGCAGCACCGACACCATCATGAGGTCGCCCGCGCTGAAGTCCCCGTCGAGCCAGTCGGCATCGCCCAAGCGGGCCGAGAGCTGGACCAGTCGATCGCGAATTCGGTCCTTGACCAGAGGCAAGCGCTCTTCGGCCCATGGCTTCTCACCCTCCGCGAACCTGGCGGTCGAGAGTTCGAGGATCGGGGGCTCAACGGTGTTGAGCGCGGCGAACATCCAGGTGATTGCCCGCGCCCGCGCATTGGCTTCGTCCGAGAACAGGCCCACATGGTGCTCGGCGATGTGGAAGACGATCGCGCCTGTCTCGAACAGGACAAGATCGCCTTCCTCATACGTCGGAATCAGGCCGAAAGGATGAAGGCGCAGATGCGCTGGTTCCTTCTTCGCCCGGAATGAGACAAGGCGAACCTCATAGGGCTGGCCCACCTCCTCGAGCGCCCAACGCACGCGCGTATCGCGCGCGAGGCCCTTGCCGCCGTCGGGCGACCGCTCAAAGGCGGTGATGAGGATGGTCATCGTGAGACGCCCCCCATATTCGCCTCCTTGGCGTCATCAACGTCGGTCACGAAGCTGTCCGGCTGCTCGGCGCATTGGATGAAGAGTACGCGTGCGACCGCTCCTTTCCAACCCTGCTCAAGCGTGAAGGTTTCCGTGAGGGCGTGAGGGAGCTGCTCGGCCTCGAACACGCCGAAGCCCTCGCAACAGCCGCCGTATTCGCTACGCCGCGTGGCGCAGAGCGTGAACTTGCACGCGCCGCAGGCGAAGAGCTCAAGTCCACACCCCTGCTCTTCAGGAGCGGCCGATGCATGTTCGTCATCGGTGACAGCTTTCACGGCTTTGCTGCAACAAACGAAGAAGTCGAGCGCGCGCCACTGGCTGGATCGAATTGCCTGCGCCAGCGCTCCGGGCCCGCGCGGGCGCACCCGCGAGCAGCTCTACCAGGAGGCTCGCAAGCTGGGCGTGCAGGGGCTCTCTGGCATGAGCAAGGCGCAGCTGCAGCGGGCGGTGGACGGCAGGAAGGGCTGACGGCGGGATCGGAGCCGGCACTGGCGTCGGCTCCGAGGTCTCGGACATGCCCAGCGGACATGCCCCAGATCAGCTCTTGTCGTGGTCGAGCACGCCCTTGGCCTTCTCGGCCGCTTCGCCGCCATCCGTGCGAGCGCTCGGCCCGGCCTCTAAAGTCGTGGCGTGATATCCGCGACTGACCGGGGTGAAAACGGTGACTGACGAGCAGCCTGCGAGTGAGCGCCGCCCGGCGATCGTGGTGGTCGACGACGAGCCGGCCGTGCTGGCCGCCGTGGCGCGGGATCTGCGCAGCGGCTTTGGCGAGCGCTTTCGGATCCTGCGCGCGCCGTCGGGTGCGGAGGCGCTCGAGATCCTGCGCCAGCTGCGCGCGCGTGGCGACCAGGTGGCGATGTTGATCGCCGATCAGCGCATGCCGGGTATGCCCGGCACCGAGTACCTGGTGCAGGCGCGCCAGCTGGTGCCGGAGGCCAAGCGGGTGCTGCTGACCGCCTACGCGGATACCGAGGCGGCGATCTCGGCAATCAACGAGGTGGCGCTCGACTACTACCTGCTGAAGCCGTGGGATCCGCCGGAGGAGGAGCTGTTCCCGGTGGTGGAGGATCTGCTGACCGCGTGGGAGTCGGGCGCGGCGCTGCAGTCCGGCGGTGTGCGCGTGATCGGCCACCGCTTCTCGCGCGAGTCCCATGATCTGCGCGACTTCCTGGTGCGCAACCGCGTGCCGGCGCGCTGGCTGGACATCGAGCGTGACGGCGAAGCGCGCGAGTTGCTGCAGGTCGTGGGGGTGGACGCCGAGCGGCTGCCGGTGGCGCTGCTGGAGGACGGCACGGTGCTGGAGCGCCCCACCATCCTGGAGCTGGCCGAGCGACTGGGCGTGGCCGTTGCACCCGCACAGGACCACTACGACCTGGTGGTGGTGGGCGGCGGACCGGCGGGCCTGGCTGCGGCCGTGTACGGCGCATCGGAGGGGCTGAAGACGGTGATGGTCGAGCGCGAGGCGCCCGGAGGCCAGGCGGGACAGTCCAGTCGCATCGAGAACTATCTCGGGTTCCCGGCCGGTCTCAGCGGTTCGGACCTGGCGCGGCGCGCCACCGACCAGGCACGGCGGCTGGGGGCGGAGCTGTTGACGGTGCAGGAGGCCGTGGGGCTGCGCGCCGAGGGTGCAGCGCGACTGATCGAGTTGAGCGGAGGCGGGGTGCTGAGCGCAAGCTCGGTGATCGTCGCCTCCGGGGTCTCCTACCGCCAGCTGGACACGCCCGGGTTCGCCGAGCTGACCGGCGCGGGCATCTACTACGGGGCGGCCATGACCGAGGCGCGCGCGTGCTCCCAGCAGCAGGTCGTGGTGATCGGCGGGGCCAACTCCGCTGGGCAGGCGGCGGTGTATTTCAGCGGCTATGCCGCCAAGGTCACGATGCTCGTGCGTGGCGCAACGCTTGAGGCCTCGATGTCGCACTACCTGATCGAGCAGATCGCGGCGCTCGAGAACATCGAGGTTCGCACCGGCACTTCCGCCACCGCCGCCGAGGCGCACGAGGGGCGCCTGCAACGGTTGAGGGTCGCCGGGCCGAACGGTGAGGAGTCACTCCACGCGGACGCCTGCTTCGTGTTCATCGGCGCCTCGCCGCGCACCGACTGGCTGGACGGCGTGCTGGCGCGCGACGAGCGCGGCTTCATCCTGGCCGGGCGCGACGCGCAGACCAATGGCTGGCCGCTGCAGCGCGAGCCGTACGTGCTCGAGACCACCGTGCCCGGCGTGTTCGTGGCCGGCGACGTGCGCGCGCGCTCGATCAAGCGCGTGGCAAGCGCCGTGGGGGAGGGCTCGATGGCGGTGTCGCTCGTGCACGAATATCTGGTGGAGGCGTGAGCGAGGCGCCGATCACGTTGCAGGAGTTGCGTGCGGTCGACCTGTTCGACGACCTCGACGACGCCGAGCTTCAGGAGTGGGTGGAGCTGGCCGTGCCACGGCGGGTGCAGGCCGGCGAAGTGATCGCCGAGCAGGGGGAGACTCCGCCCGGGCTGCAGCTGCTGCTGGAGGGCGAAGCGCAGGCGCTGATGCTGGATGAGGGACGCAGCGATCCGGTTGGCCGCCAGCATGCGCCCACCTGGATGGGCGCCATCGCGGTGCTCACCGACAGTCCGCTGGGAGTGCGCATGCAGGCCGAAAGCTCGTGCCGGTTGGCGATCGTCGAACCGCTGGAGTTCAGGCGCCTGGCACAGAAGTACAGCTCGGTCAACCGGCGCGTGATGCAGCAGGTGGCGCCGGTGATGAGGAGGGTGAGCGAGATCGAGCAGAGCCGCGAGCGTCTGGCGGCGCTCGGCACGATGGCCGCCGGTCTGGCGCACGAGCTCAACAATCCGGCCGCCGCTGCGCGCAGGGCGGCCGCGCAGATGACCGAGGCGCTGTCGGCGATCGACTCGGCGCTGGGGTCGTTCGTGGAGGCGGGTGTGGAGCGCCAGGAGGCGGCGCAGCTGGTGCTGTTGCAGCGCGAGGCTGTCGCCCACGCGGCGTCGTGCAGCGCGCTCGACGCGCTTGACGCGGCCGATGCCGAAGAAGAGCTGATCGCACGGTTGGAGGCGCTCGGCGTGCAGGAGCCGTGGCGGCTGGCCGAGCCGCTGGCGCTCGCCGGCGCCGAGCCGCGGTGGCTCCAGCGCGTGGCCGAGCTGGCCGGGCCGGCCACCGGCGCGGCGCTTCGCTGGGTGGCCGCCACCGTCACCGCCGAGCGCCTGGCGGGCGAGATCGTGGAGTCCACCGAGCGCATGTCCACGCTGGTGGGAGCGGTCAAGTCCTACGCCTACATGGACCGCGGCGAGCTGGTGGAGGTCGACCTGCACGAGGGCCTTGAGACGACGCTGACCGTGCTTGGCCACAAGCTCAAGCACACCGCCATCGAGGTTGTGCGCCACTACGACCGCACGTTGCCCCCGCTGACGGTGCGCGGCTCGGAACTGAACCAGGTTTGGACGAACCTGATCGACAACGCCATCGACGCGCTGGGCGAGCGCGGCACGATCACGATCACCACGCGCGCCGACGGCGGCAACTGCGCGGTGGTGGAGATCGCCGACGACGGGCCCGGCATCCCACAGGAGGCGCTGGGGCAGATCCTGGACCCGTTCTTCACCACCAAGGACGTGGGGCAAGGCACCGGCCTCGGACTCTCCACAGCCAGGCGGATCGTGGTCGAGCGCCACGACGGCTCGCTCACCGTCGACTCCCAGCCCGGCGCCACCACGTTCATTGCGCCCGTTATGCTTGCAGCCGATGCTCAGCATCCACAACGCTGACATAGAACGACTGCTCGGCTTTGTTCGACACCTTCTTGAGTCCAAGCCGCTTTCTACGGGTGCTGGTGTCGTAGCCCTGCATGGTGTGTAGTTTCAGACCTAACTCAGGTATCCGCCTGTAGAACCACTTCTTACCTTGTTCAATTACTGAGAAGTTGCGGTTCCATCGCTTGTTTGGCTTCGGCATGGTATCTGCTCTGACATCTTCGACTACTACGTCGGTGATGGGCAATATCTTCTGTAGTAGCACCAAGATCCTGATCTTTGCGTTCCAGCGAGCATAGGTCGATGGTAGTAGGGTTGTCTTGTTCTTGTTTCTAAATTCGATCCTACAAGGTCTTCTACGGATGTCTCCACGTCTTCGTCTACGCATGTTCCTACGAACTTCTACAGCATCCTTAACCCAATACGGCGCACCTGATGTTCCGTTGCGGATAGTTGTTGCTTCTACGTACGACTACAGACCAACCTTCGAATTTTGATCCTGGGTCGATGCCGACTACTATTTGCTGGTTGTTCGGCGTAACTTCTCTCTGTAATATGATACAAAAGATGCCGAGTTTGTTACGGTAGGGTTCGCTCCTACTACTGAGAAGCATCCTAGCCCTTACTGGACTCGTCGGCATCAGCGGTCTCTTGTTTTTGTCTAGAACTGGTATTAGCATTTCTGCAACCTTCAGATATTACTCTGGGTTTGATTTCCCTTCGACAATGAGTATGCTGGCTTAGTTTTGCGACTCCGAGAACGGCGTTCTCAGTACGAATAATCCAGGCTTTGGAAGCACCTGGACGTTTTTAATCACCTGCAATTCGCTTTTAAAGTCTGTCTAGTCCAACTCTTGCGTTGCACTAGCCGTTAGTGAGAAGCCCGCCCCGTTAACGGGTACCCCGCTTGAGCGCACAATAGTTTCAGAATGTCCTTCAAAACCAACGCCGCCCGAAACAAGAGTCTCCCCGCCCGCCGCCGAGCCCGCCGCCCGATCCAAACGGGTCCTTGATTTTTCTATTCCCTATTCCCTATTCCCTGTTTTTGAACATGCCTCCCTGTTTTTTTCTGTTCACTGTCCACTGTTCACTGTCCACTGCCCCTCCTAACTCCTTTGGCGAGTGTCCGTTGCAAATACTTCAGCAGAATCTTATATTTGCAGCGCAATTCGTCCTCTATACCAAAGATAACAAACGACTTATTTACAGAGATAGGGGGGGAGGGGTCTGCAATGCAATGCGGCACACGCCCCGTACCCGCGGGTATGTTTCCACAGGTCTCGGCCCTTTGCACCGGTTCCGATGCACCCTTCAAGGCCCCGGGGCGGCTTCTCTACTCAGTCATCGCCAGCTCACCCTCCGGGTGTTACGATTGCAACCCAGAATCGGAGGCCCTCACCATGCAACGCCGCAAATTCCTGCAATCCCTCTACCGCCGCCCTCGCCGCCGCCACTGGCTTTCCCCCGCCCTCGCCGCCCTGCCCAAAATGAAGATCACGCGCGTGCGCGCTTACGAGCCGCCCAATCCCAACCCCCTCTTCAATCAGAGCGACCTGGTGGTGACCGTCGAGACCGACGCCGGCATCACCGGCATCGGCGAAGGCGGCTCCAAGGACACTCCTGGCGCAGAGCGCCGGCCGCCTCATCGGCGCGACCCCAATACATCGAGCGTCTGTGGCAGGACATGAACCGCGCCTTCTTCTATCCCGCCGGCGCGAGAAGACCGACGCCATCGGCGCGCTCGACCTGGCGCTCTGGGATATCAAGGGAAAAGTCGCTCGGCCTGCCGGTGCATCGGCTTCGGCGGCATGGTGCGCAATTACTGCGAATGTTACAACACCGCCGGCATCATTCCCGGCGTCAAGCCCGGCATGAGCATCAAGGAGCGCGCCCACCTCACCATCGAGGCCGGCTACCGCGCCTTCCGCTTCGGCGCCATGGACTGCCCGCCAACACCACCTTCAACACCCACGAGCGCATCACGCAGCTGCACGAAGATTGCGCCGCAGGCGCGCGAAGGCGTCGGCAAAAATGGCGACTGGGCGTCGACTTCCACCAGCGCTTCGACCTGTCCGACGCCATCCGCGGCTGCGACCTGATCCAGGACCTGGCGCCGTACTTCGTCGAGGACCCCGTCCGCACCGAAGCCTTCCTGCAGGACCTTCCCATTCTGCGCCGCAAGGTCAACGTGCCGCTCGCCGCCGGCGAAGAATGGGGCAACCGCTGGGACTTCAACACGCTGGTCGAGCACCACGACATCGATTACGTCCGCGCCACGCTGCCCAACGTGGGCGGCATCACGGAGATGCTCAAGATCGCCGCCATCTGCGAGACGCATTTTGTCGGCATCGTCCCGCACTTCACCGGACCTATCGCAACCGCGGCGCTGGTCAATACCCTGGGCACCTTTTCCGGTCCGGTCTTGATGGAGTACAACTACCAGGGCCGCACGCTGCCGCACCTGCCCGTCTGCCTGGACTTCAAGAACGGCAAGCTCTATCCCAACCAGCGCCCCGGCCTGGGCGTTGAACTCGATTTCAAGCAGCTCACGCAGATCGCCGAAATCACCGAGCCCGTCACCGCCCGCGCGCAAACCTATTTCCGGCCCGACGGCTCCATCACCAACTGGTAGTCAAGAAGAAAGGAAAGGACTCGACCTCAGCGCCAGTCGTCGATCACGTAGGCATCGGCCCGATTGAATCCGTCCGCATGCGGACGCTGCATGGCGACGCCCTGCAGGTGGTCCGATATCCGTGGGCGCGCATGCGCCGGTAGGCATCTTCGCGAGCCAGGTTCACGCCAGCCTCTACAGTCGCTCCGCGCGAGGCGCAAACGCGTCGCAAGCATCCAGCAATTTGTCGAAACGTTCGCCCGCGCCCGCGCCGCCGCGGGCCGCGCCGAACTTGACGTAACACGTCTTCTCCCCGCCCTCCGATCCGGGTCCGTTCAGGCACACCGCGAAAGCATCGAGCGCGCCGCGCGTGTATGTCAGCACGATATCGCCGGTGCGCTGCGCAGCACGGCCCGGATTTCGCCGGTGAGATCGAGTCCCTTGTCGATCTTGTGGGTGAGCTTCCGGCAGGCCTCGATGGCCTGTTCGCGCCGGCTCCTGGTGAAGGCCGATAGCAACGCCGGCGCATCCGCGTGGGTAGCCTCCGGCGTGCGCGTCATGATCGCGGTGAGATAGCGCGGCCAGTAGCCGAACTTCTGGTACAAGCCCACGTGCTTGGCGCTTTGCGCGAACGTGAACAGCCCGGTGTGCCGCAGGCCCCATCGGTCGAAAATCTTCATGGTGGCTTCGAGCAGCCGCTGCGCCACGCCGCGGTCCCAGTATTCCGGCAGCACGGTCAGCGGTCCGAAGAACCCGAACGATCCCCAGCGCGTGGCGACGTTCGATCCGATCAGGCGGCCGTCTTCGCGCGCCGCGATCACCTTGACGTGGGGCGAGCGCCAGCGCGGCGTCATGAAATTGCGGTCGCCCATGAAGTCGAGCGGATTGGGCAATCCCAGAAACGTTCCGAACGCCAGCCGGACGATGCGGTCCGCCTCTTCGAGTTCACTCTCTTTGAGCGGACCAACCTTGATGGGCTGATTCGTTGACATTGACAGCGACCTCCTGTGTCGACTCGCGTCCTTTTGAGAGAAGCAATGCAAAGTCAAGCGCGATCGCGCACAGTTTAGCCGATTGCAAGTGAGGAGAGTAGGAAAATAGAGCCAGGCCTGCGTGAATGCACGCGGCCGAGCCTCGTGAAGGCAGGAACGGCCTTACCCGAAGATCGCCATCACAATGTGATTCACCGCGAAGCTTGCGCTACAACCAGCCTGCCGGGCATCTCGAGGCCAACGAATCCCTGATCGAAGCGGTGGTTCGCGAAACAGTGGAAGAATCGGCCTATCACTTCATTCCGCAATACCTTGCTCGGCATCTATCGCTGGCATTCAAACGAATCGGATACCACCTACCTGCGATTCGCCTTCACCGGTAAAATCACCGGGCATGAGCCTGGCCGCAAACTCGACAGCGGTATAATGCAAACCTGATGGCTATCGCCCGAACAGATCCGTGCCGCCGACCCAGCCACCGCAGCCCGCTGATATTGCGCTGCGTGGAAGACCACATGGCAGGAAAACGTATCCGCTGGAGCTATTCGTTCAATATGACTGACGAGCAAGCTCGTTCCCCTGAAGGAACTACTAGCCATTCGACTAGGCTGCAAGAGACCGCAGCCAAGTCGCCGGTTATCTCCCCAACCCTCCCCCGCGAAAGCCCCTCTCCTCAATCCTCTCCCGCAAGCGGGCGAGGAGGCGAACCAGAAAAACAATCTTCAATCCCGGCGGGCGAGGGTGCAAGCGTGAAACACAATTTTCGATCTCGGCGCCGCATCGTAGTAGGCATGTCCGGAGGCGTGGACTCCTCCGTCGCCGCCTTGCTGCTCAAGCCGCAGGGCCACGACGTGGTCGGCCTGTTCATGAAGAACTGGGAGGATGACGACAACGATGAATATTGCGATCGCGTGCCGGACTTGCTCGACGCGGTCGCGGTCGCGGACACATCGGCATCCCCATCGAAGCGGTGAACTTTTCCAAGGAATACAAGGAGCGCGTGTTCAGCCATTTCCTGCGCGAATACCAGGCGGGGCGAACGCCCAACCCCGACATCCTGTGCAACGCGGAGATCAAGTTCAAGGCCTTTCTCGACCATGCCATGCAACTGGGAGCGGATCGCCATCGCCACCGGCCACTATGCCGCAGGTGCGCGAAGCGGACGGATATTCGAGTTGCTCAAGGCCGACGATCGGCAGCAAGGACCAGAGCTATTTCCTGCATCGCCTGAAGCAGGCGCAACTGAGCCGTGCCATGTTCCCGCTCGGCGACATCCTGAAATCGGAAGTGCGCGCCATTGCCGAACAGCATGGCTTGCCAATCATGCAAAGAAGGACAGCACCGGCATCTGCTTCATCGGCGAACGCCCGTTCCGCGAATTCCTGAATCGCTACCTGCCGACCGAACCGGGTGAAGCGGTACAGCCGGATGGCAATGTGGTCGGTCAGCACATGGGACTCTCGTTCTACACCATCGGTCAACGCCAGGGACTGGGTATCGGCGGTTCGCGGGAAACGTCGGGCGAACCATGGTTCGTGGCAGGCAAGGATATGGCGAACAATCGCCTGATCGTGGTGCAGGGACACGATCACCCGCTGCTCATCCGCGCTGGACGCACTGGATAGTCACTGGATCAGCGGCATGCGCCCGCAACCGAGCGCGGCTACGCGGCCAAGACGCGCTATCGGCAGGCGGATGCGCCTGCCGCCTTGCCAGCGTCTCGGACCGGCGTTCATGCGAAATCGCTTTTGACGAGCCGCAGTGGGCCGTGACTCCCGGACAATCCGTCGGTCGTTTACGATGGCGAGATTTGCCTCGGGGGAGCATCATCGAACAAGGTCATGGCCGATTCGCGTAAAATGCGTGCTTCGACGTGATCCCATCCTGCCATGACCACACTCACCAAACTCACCGCCCTCTCGCCGCTCGACGGGCGTTATCACGGCAAGGTGGATGCCTTGCGCGCTATTTCAGCGAATTCAGCCTGATCCGCTTTCGCGTGCTGATCGAGATCGAATGGCTAAAGGCGCTCAGCGCCCAGGCTGATATCCCGGAAATTCCGCCGTTCTCCGCAGCGCCATCCAGCTCTGGATGCCTCGAGCAACTTCTGCGAAGCCGATGCACTCGCGATCAAGACCATGAAGTCCACCACCAACCACGATGTGAAAGCCGTAGAGTACTGGCTGCGCGACAGATTATCCGGCAATCCGGAAACAGCGAAGGTGTTGGAATTCATCCATTTCGCCTGCACTTCCGAAGACATCAACAACCTAGCCACGCGCTGATGCTAAGGCGGCGCGCGACGCCGTGATGCTGCCGCGCTGAACGTGCTGATCGGCGCTTGATAGCTGCCGCACCAGCACGCCGACGTCGCCTATGCTGTGCCGTACCCACGGGCAGACTGCCACGCCGAGCACGCTGGGCAAGGAGATGGCGAACGTCGTCTACCGTCTGCGCGCGCCGAGCGGCGCCTGGCGGCGACTGGAGATCCTCGGCAAGATCAACGGCGCAGTGGGCAATTACAACGCGCATCTGGCGGCCTATCCCAACGTGGACTGGGAGCGCTTCGCGCACGAATTCGTCGACCGCGCGCGGCATCGCGCTTCAACCCGCACACCATCCAGATCGAACCGCACGATTACATGGCGGAACTGTTCGACGCCTATGCGCGCATCAACACCATCCTGATCGATCTGAACCGCGACATCTGGGGCTACATCTCGCTCGGCTATTTCAAACAGAAAGTGGTCACGGGCGAAGTCGGTTCCTCGACCATGCCGCACAAGGTCAACCCGATCGACTTCGAAAACTCCGAGGGCAACCTCGGCCTGGCCAACGCGCTGCTGCGCCACCTCTCGGAAAAGCTGCCGCGTCTCCCGCTGGCAGCGCGACCTGACCGATTCGACGGTATTGCGCAACATGGGCGTCGCGCTCGGCTACACGCTGCTCGCCTACGATCCTGCCTGAAAGGCCTGGACAAGCTGGGAGCTCAACCGCAGCGCATGGCTGAAGACCTGAACAGCGGCTGGGAAGTGCTGGCGGAGCCGATCCAGACGGTGATGCGCCGCTACAACATCGCGGACGCCTACGACAAGCTCAAGGAATTGACGCGCGGCAAGGATGGAATCAATCGCACTCGCTGCAAGCCTTCATCAACACGCTGGAAATTCCGGAAGCGGAGAAGCAGCGCCTGTTGCAGTTTTCACCCGAGACCTATATCGGCATGGCGGCCGAACTGGCCCAAAGGGTCTGATTTATGCAAATATTGCAACGGCGCCAGCAGGGTAACGGAATATCGTCCTGAAAAATTTTGGTCCGGCTACTTGAAATTGCGCCGTACCGTCAACGAGTAATCGTTTCGGTCATACGCATAAGCGGCCACATTCGACGTGTTGAGATAACGCACAAATTGCGGCCGCACCACCCACAGGTCGTCCGGATACCAGTTCACCCCCACGGTCAGGTCACCCAGACGGTCCACCCGGCGACCGGAAATTACCGGGTCGACATTGCTGAAATAGCCGAGTTGTTCCCCTGCGCTGAAGAACAGTTTCGCACTGTCACGAACGGCGGCCTGCCCGCCGGCGCGAATCCCGGCAAAATGCTTGGCACCATCGGTCCGCCCGCCTGCGGGTTTGGCCGCCGTTGCCGGTCCGACATCATTCTCGGTTCCGAAATACAAACTGCCGGACAGCGTTGATTTCCCCAGCGTATGCAGCATGCCGACACCGGCAACAAGCTGGTTGATGTCATTCACCTGCCAGCCGGATCGGCATAGCGATATTGCACATACTGCCCGAACAGGCTGACCTGCTCGATGGCGCTGGACGAATGGCGCCATTCCGCATTCACCCCCGGATGAATCGTAATATCGCGCTCCGCCCAGGGTGTTCTGGCCTCCTGACATGCCGATCCGGTAACTGTCGATTGCAGTACCATAGATCATGCCGGCGCGTTCTTCGGCACTGAAAAGATTGAAACTCTTTTGCCGATAGTTGTTCCGCTTGCCTATATCCGCTCCCGCATACAGCCGGAAATTGGTATTCAGGTCGTGACTGATTTCACCTCCTGCACCCGCCCCGTAATAATTATCCGACAATTCATTATTGGTCGGATAAAGGGTTGGCGTAATGATATTGCCTGGATTTTCTGAAGCGTTATTGACATTGTCATCACGCCCGACCGTTCCCTCGGCATAGCCGCTGATATGCGTTTTATTTCCGGTTTCACGCTCTACAATGTCATCCAGATACTTTTCGATGGTGGCGCGCGCCGCATCAGATGGATTTTCATTCAGCACGGTTTCAAATTCGCTCTTCGCGCGCTGCATGTCCCCGATCTGATAATAGGCACGCGCCATATCCAGGCGCGCGCCGGCATAATTGGGAAACTCTGCCAGCACCCGCTCGAAGGCAAGTGTGGCCTTATCCGGCTTGCCGCTATCCAATGCTGCAATCCCGAGCAAATAATCAAAGCGCACCTCACCGGCACGATCGAACTCGAACGGCTCCAGCAGCTTATAGGCGAGGTCCGGCTTGCCCGCTTTCATCAAGGCCTCGGCATCGCCCAGCAGTTTTTCATTTACATCGATTTCAACCGGCTTTTGAATTGCCGATTCGGCACGCTGACTCTGATGCTGCCCCGCCTCCTGGGCATATGCCCCGCTTGCCGCCAACATCAATCCGGATAACAGCCAACATGCAGATACTGCAATTTTCATAACCTTCACCTTGTACACTCGTACTCATCCACAGTTGGCAAGATACTTGTCTTTTATAGAATCTCGATTGACCATATGGTCGCACGCATATCGGTCATATTTTACCTGTAAACTCGCTATTGATTTTCTCCGGAATACTGAAACAAACCTTGAAGTGATGAGCGAGACGATCCAGGCCATCGTGTAAAGCTACAAATTCCGTGTGTTCACTTATCGTTGCTGCCGATGCAATGCAACGTGCGTCTGTTGCAGCACAACTCGCACAAACTCATCGCGGCCACGTTGGCGAAGACCATCTGATTTATTGATTTGCAAACAACAAGCCCCGCAGCAGCGGGGCTTGTGTTTGCGCAAGGACTGTTTAACGATGGAATGCGGTCACGCCGGAGATCGTGGTTGCGCCATTTTGCAGGCCATAGCTCACTGCCGCGCCGATCGCCCCTGCGCCGGTGAACTTGCGCGAGGCGAAGGCGAACGCCGCGTTTCCCACAGGTACTGATCGTGGCCGGGGAGGAGACGTCTTCCTGATACGCGAAGCCTTTCACCGGCTGTGTGTCGGCTCCGTACGGCAGCCGCAGCATGAAGCGCGGCAGCACGAGGCCGACATAGCGCGAGTCCGCGGATTCGCGGAAGCCTTTCCACTTGGCATAGCGCGGGCCGTCGAGCACGGAATGCAGATCCTTCAACTGCGGCAGATCGTGATAATCCTCGATGCCGAAGAAGGATGACGCGGCCGCGCCGATGAACGGGCTGTGCGAGACGCTCGCGACCGAGGCCAGGTGCTGCATCAGGCGCACGTCCTGCGCGCCCGGGCCGAAGTCGTAGTTGCCGATGATGGCCGCGTAGAGCTTACCGCCGAACTGTCCGTACTCGGCGGAATATGCCGTTTTGTAGAGACCGGACTTCGTGATATCCGGAGCGTCTTCGAAATCCGCCAAAGAACTTCCTTCGTGACGTTTAAGAGTTCGATCGCGATGTTCTCGCGGAAGTCCGTGCGGTCGACGAGGAACTTCAGCGAGCGCCACGCTGATTCCAGTTTCTGGAAGTTTTCGTGGTGCAGGATCTCATCGACCTGACGGCTGATTTTCTTATCAGATTGTCCGCGATCATGTCGTTGATGACCGAGTGCGAGATGCGTCCCGGCTCGCGGCCCTCTTTGAAGAGCTGCATGAAACGAGAGACCCCACTCCTTTGCGTGTGACGGCATAAGCTTCTTCGTCCGGCTTGATGCGCGTCGAGAGCACGAGCGTGTCGAGCGTCGGGCGCTCAGCGAGAGCAACGAGCGGTTTACTTTCTTCGGTTTTGAGCTTAATCATGGCGGGACTCCTCGTGCCCATTCCAATTTCCAGGCAGACTTGTTTTCGGGCGTTTTCGTCTTTGACGG
>CAVRQK010000022.1:0-13631 GCA_963723325.1 uncultured Solirubrobacteraceae bacterium
CTTGGCCAGGCGTCCGAGCGTCTTGCCGTTGGCGTCGACGAGCAGCCAATTGCGCTCGCGGTCGGTCGGCTTCGCTACGTATGTCTTTGCTGAGGGGGCCATGGCGTGAAAAAGGCCACGCGTAGCGCGCGGCGGAGCGGACATCATAGGCGAAGTCGGCTAGGCCCGCATTACTCCCACTCGATGGTGCCGGGCGGCTTGCTGACGTGATGTCGAGCACGACCCGGTTGACCTCGCGCAGCTCGTTGATCATGCGCGAGGCGATCGTCTCGAGCAGGTCGTAGGGCAGGCGCGCCCAGTCGGCGGTCATCGCGTCGTCGCTGGTGACCGCCCGGACACGACCACGTAGCCGTAGGTGCGCTCGTCGCCCTGGACGCCGACGGTGCGGATGTCGGGCAGCACGCAGAAGGACTGCCACAGCTCGCGGTAGAGGCCCGCCTTGCGGATCTCGTCCTGCAGGATGTGGTCGGCCTCGCGCAGCACGTCGAGGCGCTCCTTGGTCGCTTCGCCGCCGACGATCCGGATCGCGAGGCCCGGGCCCGGGGAACGGCTGGCGCCAGACCAGGCGCTCGGGCAGGCCCGAGCTCGGCGCCGACGGCCCGGACCTCGTCCTTGAACAGCGCCCGCAGCGGCTCGACGAGCTCGAACTGCAGGTCGTCGGGCAGGCCGCCGACGTTGTGGTGGGACTTGATCGTCGCCGCGCCGGTGCCGCCGCCGGACTCGATCACGTCGGAGTAGAGCGTGCCCTGGACCAGGAAGCGGCACCGTCGCCGCCGTCCGGCGAGCTTCGGCGGCCTCCTCCTCGAAGACGCGGATGAACTCGGCGCCGATCGCCTTGCGCTTGGCCTCGGGCTCGGTCACGCCCTTGAGCTTGTCCAGGAAGCGGCGCTCGGCGTCGACGGCGACGAGCGGGACCTTGAACGTGTCGCGGAAGGTCTTGACGACCTGCTCGCCCTCGTCCTTGCGCATCAGGCCGTGGTCGACGAACACGCAGGTCAGCTGGTCGCCGACGGCGCGGTGCACGAGCAGCGCCGCGACCGAGGAGTCGACGCCGCCCGAGAGGCCGCAGATGACGCTGCCGTCTCCGACCTGCTCGCGGATCCGCCGCGACCTGTTCCTCGACGATCGAGGCCGCCGACCACGTCGGCTCGCAGCCGCAGACCTCGGTCAGGAAGCGCGTGAGGATCTGCTGGCCGTAGGGGGTGTGGACGACCTCGGGGTGGAACTGGATCCCGTAGATCGCCGCGCTCGCGGTTCTCGACGGCCGCCACCGGCGAGCCGGTCGAGGAGGCGAGCGCGGTGAAGCCCGGCGGCGGCTCGTACACCGTGTCGCGGTGGGACATCCAGCAGGTCTGCTCGCGCGGCATGCCCGCCAGCAGCACGCCCGGCTCGCGCGACGTGCAGTTCGGAGCGGCCGAACTCGCCGACCTCGGCCTGCTCGACGCGCCCGCCGAGCGCGTGCACGAGCAGCTGCATGCCGTAGCAGATGCCCATCACCGGGACGCCCAGCTCGAGCAGGCCCAGGTCGAGCGGCGGCGCGCCCGTCGCGTAGACCGACGCCGGGCCGCCCGAGAGGATGATCCCGCGCGGTTTGCGCCGCGGCGACCTCCTCGAGCGGCGACGTGGTGCGGGCAGCAGCTCGCTGAACACGCCGCAGTCGCGCACGCGGCGGGCGATCAGCTGCGAGTACTGCCCGCCGTAGTCGAGCACCAGCGACCTCCTCGCCGGGCGCCTGCTCGTGCGCGGCCCTGCTCGCCGGCGCCGAGCGTCGGCGGCTCGCGCGGGCTGCTCGAGCAGCGCCGCCCGCGGCGCCCGTCTCCGACGGCGCCGCGGCGGCGACCGCGTCAGTCATTGACGAGGGCGGCTACCTTCCCGTTGGTCGCGCCCATGCCCACGCCCTGGTCGCGCTGCAGCGCCTTGCCCTCCGTCTGCAGCGACGGCGCCACCACCACCTCGGCGCGGTTGAACTCCGCGAGGTCCTTGTGGCCGCACGTGGCCATCGAGGTGCGCAGGCCGCCGAACAGGTTGAACGTGCCGTCGTTCTCGCGTGCCGGGCCCGACGAGGATCTCCTCGAGCGTGCCGTTCTGCGTGGTCGCCACGCGCGCGCCGCGCGGCAGCGTCGGGATGGAACGTCGCCATGCCCCAGTGGAAGCCGCGGCCCGGCGCCTCGTAGGCGCGCGCCAGCGGCGAGCCGATCATCACGGCGTCGGCGCCGCAGCGCGATCGCCTTGGAGACGTCGCCGCCGTTGCGCATGCCGCCGTCGGCGATCACCTGGCAGTACTCGCCCGTCTCGAGCATGTGCGTGCGAGCGCGCGTGCGCGACGTCGGCGATCGCGGTCGCCTGCGGCACGCCGATGCCGAGCACGCCGCGCGTGGTGCACGCGGCGCCCGGACCGACGCCGACGAGCACGCCGGCCGCGCCGGTGCGCATCAGGTGCAGACCCGTGTGGTAGGAGGCGCAGCCGCCGACGACGACCGGCACGTCGAGCGTCGGGATGAACTCCTTCAGGTTCAGCGGCTCGGAGACCGTCGAGACGTGCTCGCCGGAGACGACCGTGCCCTGGATCACGAGCACGTCGAGGCCCGGCCTCCATCGCGATCTCGTGGTACTGCAGCACCCGCTGGGGCGTCAGCGAGGCCGCCGACGACGACTTTCTGCTCCTTGATCTCGCGGATCCGCTGCGCGATCAGCTCGGGCTTGACGGGCTCGCGGTAGATCTCCTGCATCTCGCGCGTGGCCAGCTCCTTGGGCAGCGCCGGCGATCCGCTCGAGCTGCTCGTCGGCGTCCTCGTAGCGGGTGAAGATCCCCTCGAGGTTCAGCACCGCCAGGCCGCCGAGCTTGCCGATGATCGCCGGCCGTCTCGGGCGAGACGACGCCGTCCATCGCCGAGGCGAGCATCGGCAGCTCGAACTGGTACGGGCCGAGCTTCCAGGAGATGTCGATGTCGTCGGGGTCGCGCGTGCGCCGCGAGGCACGATCGCGATGTCGTCGAATCCATAAGCGCGGCGGCCTTTCTTGCCGCGTCCGATCTCTATCTCCATCGCGGCATCCTCGCAGTTGGCGCGGACGAGAAGACCCCGCTCTCGGCGGGGCCGAGAAGGGCACGGACAGGCGCGCAGTGAGGGCCTTGTGGGTGACGGCAGCCAAGTGAGACTGAGCATAGCAACGGTCACACCGGCACGCTATGCCCTTGGATATGCTCGATCGACATGAGCGACGGACCCGTACCAGGCGCTATGAGCCGCACGACGATCGAGGCCCGCCGCCAGGCGCGCCTGGCGCGAGCGCGACGCGTTCCGAACGCCGCCGCTGGTCGGACGAGCAGCCGCACCTCTACATCAAGCCCTCCGCGCCGTTCACATCGGGCAACATCCACATCGGGCACGTCCGCAGCTACTCGATCGGCGACGCCTACGCGCGCTTCCGCCGCGCGCGCGGCGAGCGGTGCTGTTCGCGTTCGGCTTCGACGCCTTCGGCCTGCCGGCCGAGCTCGGCGCGATCGCCGGCGGGAGTCTCGCCCAGCGAGTGGGTCAACCGCTGCGCCGACGCACATGACCGGCCAGCTCGAGCGGCTGGGGTTCTCCTTCGACTGGGAGCGCTCGTTCCTGAGCTCCGACGCGGTCATGTACCGCTGGTCGCAGTGGCTGTTCCTGACGCTGCTGGAGGCCGGGCTGATCTACCGCGGCACCGGCAACGTCGACTGGTGCGACAACTGCGAAACCACTCTGGCCTCGATCCAGGTCGAGGCGGGCGGCACCTGCTGGCGCTGCCACGGCCCCGTGCGCCTGATCGAGCTGCCGCAGTGGTATCTGGGGATCAGCGCCTACGTGCGAGGAGAACGACCGGCGCCTCGCCGAGCGCGCCGCGAGCGGCATCTGGGACGAGGTCGCACTGGCCTCCCAGCAGATCGTGCTGGGACGGGTCGACGGCGTCGAGCTCGACCTGCATGCGCCCGACGGCGATGACGACGCTGACGGTCTTCACCCCCCACGCCGATGCGCTCGCCGACGCGCGCTTCGTGCTGGTCTCCGCACGCCATCCCGACGCCGACGCGTGGGCGGCCGACCCGCAGGTCGCACGAGCAGCTCGAGCAGCTGCGCTCGGGCGGCTGGGAGCGCAGCTCGCGCGAGGCCGAGACGATCCCCGTGATCGACACCGGGCGCGTCGTGATCGGGCCCGGCCGGAGAGCCGCTGCCGGTGCTGGTCTCCCCCGTCGTCGACTCGCGCTTCGGCCCGACCGCCGTGCTCGGTGTCCCGGCGCACGACCGCACCGACGAGGTGCATCGCCGGGCGCCTGGGCATCGAGTTCGCGCCGGCTGCACCGCCGACGACGGCGAGGCCGACGCCGGTCCAGCGCGCGGAGCGCGGGCGGCCGCGCACGGCGGTGCGCTACCGGGCATCCGACTTCGTGGTCTCGCGCCAGCGCTCGTGGGGCACGCCGATCCCGATCGTCTACTGCGAGCAGGTGCGGAACGGTGCCGGTGCCCGCGGGAGCAGCTGCCGGTGCTGCTGCCGCTGGACATCCGCCCCACCGGCGCCGGCAACCCGCTGGCGGAGATCGACGAGTTCGTGCAAACCACCTGCCCGAGCTGCGGCGGCCCGGCCCGGCGCGAGACCGACACGCTGGACTGCCACTTCGACGCGCTGTGGCTGTGGGTGCCCGCGTGCGTGCCGGCGGAGTCGCGCGAGGAGCCGCTGGAGGAGATCCTGGCGCTGGCCGACCTGCGCCACTGGCTGCCCTCGCGAGCGCCTGGTGGCGGGCTCGGACAGCGGCAACTTCGTGTTCGACCAGCGGATCGTCACCAAGGCGCTGCGCGACATCGGCCCGCTGGCGTTCCTCGCCGACGGCGAGCCGTTCGCCGGCTGCCTGTTTCACGAGATGGTCATCAGCGACGGGCGCAAGATGAGCAAGCATCTGGGCAACGTGGTCGACCCCGACGAGCTGGTCGAGCGCTACGGCGCCGACACGGTGCGGCTGGCCGTCCTCTATGCGGCGCCGCCCCGCAGAAGTCGCTGAACTGGAGCGACTCGGCGGTGCTGCGCTGCAACCGCTTCCTCAAGCAGGTGTGGGAGTACTCGCATGCGAAGCTCGCACGGCGGCAGCGGCCGACGAGCGCGGGCGGCACAGCAGACGCGTCCCCGCGAGACGACGGCGGAGCCGGTCAGAGACACCAGCCGAGCACCTCCGGCTGAAACTGGCGCAGTGGTGCGAGGCGGCCGTGGAGCGGACCACGGAGGACATGGAGAGCCTCGAGATGCACAGCGCGGTGCGCAACGTGATGCGCCTGTTCGACCGGATCAAGGACTTCGAGAAACGCGTCGCTCGCCGCGAGGGCAGACGCTCAGCCGAGCCAACCTCGAGGCGCTCGATCGATGCGCTGGGGGTGCTGGCCCAGATGCTCGGCCCGTTCGCGCCGCACATGGCCGAGGAGCTGTGGCTCGCGCTCGGCCACGAGGAGCACGGCGCACAGACGCCGTGGCCGGGCGTATCGTTCGAGGTAGCCAGCATGAGCACACAGACCGCAGACAGCCCACGTTCAGGGACCAGGCAGCGGACGCGCTCATGCGCGACCGGCCTCGCCTGTCACCGCTGCGACAACCACTATCCGCTGGAGTAGACCGATCTTCGCCTGCCCGGACTGCGGCAAGGGGCTGGACATCGTCTACGACTACGAGCTGGCGGCCAGCCACTTCAGGGACGTTCCCCAGCTCGGAGCGCCCGCAGAACATCTGGCACTTCGAGGAGCTGCTGCCGATCGTCGACGCGCTCAGCGCAGGCGCGCGTGGGGCAGTTCTCCGGCTACACGCCGCTGATCCGCGCCGACCGCCTGGGCGCGGAGCTCGGCCTCAGCAACCTGTACCTCAAGGACGACTCCACATCGCGGCCGAGCTTCTCCTACAAGGACCGCGTCGTCTCGATGTCGGTCGCGCGGCTGCTGGAGCGGGGCAAGACCGAGATCGGCTGCGTCTCGACCGGCAACGTCGGCACCGCGGTCGCCTCGCTGGCGGCCAAGGCGGGCGTGGACGCCTACATCTTCTACCCCAACCGCCTGGAGGACATGAAGGCGCGCGCGATGCATGGCGCTGGGCGCCAAGGTGTGCCAGGTCGAGGGCAACTACGACGAAGCCAACCGCCGCTGCCGCGAGCTGGCGGAAGCGACGGGTATGGACTTCGCGAACATCACGCTGCGCCCGTTCTACGCCGAGGGCGCCAAGACGGCGGCGTTCGAGATCGTCGAGCAGCTCGACTGGAAGTCGCCGGACCACATCCTGATCCCGGCGGCCGGCGGCACGCTCTCCTCGCGCGTGCACAAGGGGCTGGTCGAGCTGCAGCTGCTGGGGCTGGCGGAGACCGACCGCGCACACGATCCACATCGCCCAGCCGAGCGGCTGCAACCCGATCGCGAGCGCGATCATCGCCGAGGAGGCGGAGGTCGCACCCGATCACGCCGGAGACCGCCGCGCACTCGCTGGCGATCGGCGCACCGGGCGACGGCTACCTGGTGATCGACGCCGTGCGCAAACGCGGCGGTACGGGTGGCTTCGTCAGCGACCCGGAGATCTTCGCCGGCATCGACCTGCTGGCCGCCACCGAGGGCCTGCTGACCGAGCCGGCCGGCGGCACCACGATCGCGGTGCTCGAGAAACTTGCCGCCAGCGGACGCTTCGCGCCCGACGACACGGTCGTGGCGATGATCACCGGCAACGGCCTGAAGACGCTGGACGATCATCCGCCGAAGCCGTGGCCGGCGGCGATCGACTGCGAGCTGGACGCGATGCGCTCGGCGCTGGAGGAGCTCAAGAGCGAGCCCACGCTGATGGACACCGCCCGCCAGCAGTTGCACTCGTAGGTCTCGGCGGGACACTAGAATCACCGCCCTGTGAAGCGCTCCTGGGGTGTAGTGGCGGCGTACGGGTTCGTGGCATCTGCAAGCCAGATGCTGTGGCTGACGTTCGCCCCCATCACCACCGCCAGCGCCCACCACTTCCACGTCTCGGAAAGCACCGTCGGCTGGCTGTCGGAGGTCTTCCCGCTGCTGTACGTGCTGCTGTCGATCCCGGCTGGAATGGCTCTGGACCGCTGGTTTCGCTCATCGCTGCTGGCCGGCGCGGCGGTCACCGCGCTGGGTGGCCTGGTGCGCCTCGGCGGCGTGAGCTTCGAGTGGGCGCTGGCGGGGCAGATCCTGGTGGCGATCGGCCAGCCGCTGGTGCTGAACGCGATCACCAAGCTGGCCAGCGAGTACCTGCCGGCGGACAAACGCACCGAGGGGATCTCCTACGGCTCGGCGGGGATCTTCGTGGGGATGCTGCTCGGGCTGGGTCTCGGGCCGACGCTGGCCAGCTCGGGCGATCTGCACACGCTGCTGGTGGTCAACGTGATCTACGCCTTGGCCTCTGTGCTGGTGCTGGGCGTGGCGCTGCGCACACCTGGGCGCAGCGAGAACGACGACGTGGTGCTGGAGCCGGGCGCGCTGCGCGCGGTGTGGAGCGACCCGCAGATCCGCAGCCTGGCCGGCGTGTCGTTCCTGGGCTTCGGCGTGTTCGTGGCGGTGACCACCTGGCTGCAGACGCTGCTGAAGCCGGCGGGCGTGTCCACCAACACGGCGGGCGGGCTGCTGGTGGGGATGGTGGTGGCCGGGATCATCGGCTCGGCGGCGGTGCCGGCGGCGGCGGCCAAGCGCGGGCAGACGTTCAGGCTGCTGCAGGCCACAGCACTTGGGACCAGCGCGGCGTGCGTGGTGCTGGCCGCGATCGACTGGCTGCCGGGCTTTGCGGTGGCGGTGGCGGTGATCGGCTTCTTCCTGGTGACCAGCCTGCCGGTGCTGTTGGAGCTGACCGAGAACCGCGCGGGCGCCAACAGCGGCAGCGCCACGGCGCTGATCTGGATGGCCGGGCAGGGCGGCGGGATCGTGATAGCGGTGATCGTCCAGGTGGTGGTGCACCACCCCACCGTCTCGTTCCTGCTGATGGCCGCCGCCGCGCTGGGAGCGCTGCCGGTGATCAACGTGGCCGCCCGCCACGCCTCCGCCGAAGCTCCGGCGCAGGCGCCCGTGGCGGGCGGCGTGATGCTGATCGAGCGCTGACCCGGCAGCTGCCGCTTCGCGCGGCTATCTGACCGCCCGACCGGAGGCGTTGATCGCGTACCAGCTGCCGCCGAAGGCGCTGACGCCCACGTATGACGTGCCGCTGGGGTTGCTGGCGTACAGGTACAGCGGATGCCCGGCGTAGGTGACCTGCTGGCCGCCGTTTGCGAGCCTGACGGTGGACAGCAGCGACGCGCGCACTCCCGAGCCGGCGGTGGGCTTGCCGCTGCTGGTGAACGCCGGCCACACTTCCGCGCAGCCGCTCACCTTGACGCAGCTGTTGTGGCCGTGGTCGCGGGTGAACTCATACAGCGTGGCACCTGAGGAGCTGACCAGGATCGTGCCGAGTCCCGTGTGGCGCAGGCCGATCTTGGCGGCACGGCTGGCGTGAGCGACGGCTGCTGCGCGGTGCGCGCTGGCCAGAGCCGACGCGCTGGCGGTGGTTGCGAGGACGAGGGCGAGTACGAGCAGCGATCGCTTCATGGGGTTTCCTCCTGGAGGGGTCTGGTGGCCGTCTGGTTGTGGTATTCACGAGCTATAGACGCCGCTGTGAGGAGAAACCTTCCCGCGGCCAGCCTCCGAGCACCTGCTGCTGGCTGAGAATGGCCGGCCACACTAATGAGACTGTTTGCAACAGTCGACAGGAGTCATATGGTCGCGCTCGCCATCCTCGCCCGTCGCCGCCAAGCGTCCCTGGCAGTGGCGATCGTGTGTGCGGCGATGACGCTGGCTGCGACGCGCGCCGAGGCGGCCTCCTCGTGGGTGACCCCAACCGAACAGGTGGCGTCGGCCATCTCACTCGACGGCCCGCCGGCGGTGGCGATGGCCGAATCGGGCGAAACGACGGAGCTGTGGGCACAGACGACGGAAGGCGAATCGGTGGCGCTCGAGCTCCTCCACCCGCGCGACCGCCGGATCGTGGACGACGCCGGTCCCGCTGCCCAACCATCTCCACGTGCGCGAACCGGCGGTGGCCGTCACGCCGGACGACCGCGCGACGGCTGTGTGGGGCGATTCGGAAGCGGGCTCCGCCAGTGAGATGTTCTCCTCGCAGCGCAGCGGACAGGGCGCGTGGGCGCCGGCCGTGCGCCTGGGCGCGGCGGTCCCGCAGCGATACGCCTACAACCCGAGCGTGGCGGTGAACGCAAGCGACGCCGCTGCAGCCGTCTGGTACGTGTACGACGAAGCGGGCGGCGAAGAATGGATCGAAGCGGCAAGCGGCCAGGGGTCCAGCTGGTCCGCTCCAGTCAGGCTGAGCACGCCGGGAACCGGCGTCCAGCGCTACGGCCACGTGGACGTGGCGGCCGACGGCCACGGTGGCTTCGTGACGGTGTGGGTGCAGTACGACGAACTGAGCGGGCTGTACTCGTTGATGGCGGAGGAGCTGCGCGAAGGCGCGTGGCAGGGGGCGCAGACGATCGCGTCCAGCCATGAACGGCTGGAGGATCCATCGGTAGCGGAGAACGCGGCCGGCGAAGCGACGGCGCTGTGGCTGAACTACGAACTTCGTGAGATCTTCTCGGCGAGCCTGCGCGGCGGCCAGTGGACGCCGCAGCTGATCGAAGGCTCGACCGAGAGCACGTTCTGCGGCCTGCCGCAGCCACAGGCTGGAGTTGATGCTGCGGGCGTGAGCACGGCGACGTGGGTGAACGCCGGCGGCGACGTCTTCACCGACACCCTGCCCAACGGCGGCGTGTGGACTGGGCCGCTGCGACTGACCAACATGCCGGAAGGCTCGCTGGCACGCGAACCGGCGCTGAGCGAGAACGCGGCGGGAGCGGCGTCGCTGGTGTGGAGCCGGTGGAACACCTTGGAAAACACGGAGAGCACCGAAGCGAGCTACCGTCCGGCGGGCGGCTCGTGGGAGACGCCGAGGAGCCTCTCGACAACCACGACCGAAGCGGTGATGCCGCCTGACGTGACGATCGACGCGACGGGCGATGCGCTGACGAGTTGGGGCGCGGGAGCATACGGCTCGCCGTTCGATCTTCCCTATGCGTACGTGCAGGCGCCGCCGAGCCCGCCGTCGGCCCCTGCGTCACCGGCGCAGAGCGCCACGAGCGACTCCACGCCGCAGACGACCTCGACGTCATCGGCGTCTGGCGTGCCGGGACTGGGTCCTGTGTATCTGGTGGTGGCGCACTCGCGGCTGCGGCTGCATCGCCACTCGCACACGGTGAGCGCGACCATCCGCAACCGTAACGCTTTCGCTGTGACGGGCACGGCCACCATGAGCTACTACCTGCCGGCCGCCAGCGCGGCGCGTGTCGGGGGCGGATCGGCCGAGCGGGCGATCGCGACCGTTGCTCACTTCGCGCTCGCACCCGGCGCCAGCTCCAAGATCAGCTTCCGACTGAGCGCTCGCGCGCTGCGGCGCCTGTTCGCCTTCGTGCCCGACAGCGGACATGACCTGGTGAGCATCCGCCTGGTGATCGACGGTCCTGCGGGACAGCACGCGAGCGGCTACTCGGTGTATGCGCTCGATGCGCCACCCACAGCACACGCCCGCCACCACCGCGTGCCGGCGGTGCCGCCCGGATATCGCGCCCCGGTGGATCCATGGGTGAAGGCCCACGCGGCTTGCTGAGAGCTGTGAGCGCCGGCGAGCGAGCCGTCGACCCTGGGACCGACTTGCCTATAGAAAAGCCCCGCCGGAGCGGGGCTTTTCCTTAGCGGGTCGATAAGCCGGATTCTGTCGTTGAGCAGCCATCCATCTGAGCGGCCTACCTGGACCTCGGCGGGCTACCTGCAAACGGTCCTGTTTGGCCTTGCATCGGGTGGGGTTTGCCCAGCCGCCGCGTCACCGCGACGCTGGTGCGCTCTTACCGCACCATTTCACCCTTGCCGGCCCGCCGTTCACGTGGGACGGCGCGACGTAGGCGGTTTGTTTCTGTGGCACTTTCCCGCGGGTTTCCCCGGGTCGATACCTCGACCACCCTGCCCTGTGATGTCCGGACTTTCCTCGAAGGCTTGCGCCCCCGCGGCTGCCTGATCTGCGCAGCTAACCTAGCGCGCGGCGCAGCGTCTGTGAAGAGCGTGGCTCGCGCGGCGCCGCGCGCCGTCAGACCCGCCGCAGGCAGACCGACCACCCGTCCGAGCACCTTGACCTCTTTGCTGCGAATCGGCTCCATCGTCTCGTTCTCGGGCTGCAGGCGAATGTGGTCGGGTTCGCGGAAGTAGCGCTTGACGGTGGCCTCCTCGCCCAGCAGAGCCACCACCACGTCGCCGTCCTTGGCCGTGTCCTGCGGATGCACCACGACGTAGTCGCCCTCGAGGATGCCCGCGTCCTTCATCGAGTCGCCGCGAATCCGCAGCAGGTACTCGCCGTCCTCGCCGCCGGCGATCTCGGGGACGGACGACGTACTCCTCGATGTTCTCCTCCGCGAGCATCGGCTGACCGGCCGCCACCGAGCCCAGCAGCGGCAGGCCTTCGGCGCGCACCATCCCCTCACGCTGTCCACCGCGCTGCCACCGCGCGGTCGAGCAGCTCGATCGCGCGCGGCTTGGAGGGGTCGCGGCGCAGCAGCCCGATCTTCTCCAGATTGGCCAGATGCGCGTGCACCGTCGAGGAGGACGCCAGCCCGACCGCCTTGCCGATGTCGCGCACCGTCGGCGGGTAGCCGTACTTGGCCGAGTACTTGCGGATGAAGTCGAAGATCTCCTGCTGGCGCTTGGTCAGATCCATGTCTGCGGCCTCCCCGTTCGGGTTGGACTGCGCACTTCAACGAACATGTGTTCGCACTGTAGCGCCGCTGTGGACGGATGCAAGTCGCCCGCACCGAGCCGTCCGCGCGGCCCAGCCCGCGGCTATACTCGCCCCCCTGCGCCCGTGGCGGAATTGGTAGACGCGCAAGGTTGAGGGCCTTGTGGGGAGATTTCCCCGTGGTGGTTCGAGTCCACTCGGGCGCATAGAAAAAGCCCTGTAAATCAGGGCTTTTTCTAGTTCCTAGCCTTCTCGTCGCCAGATCGCGCTACTGTTCGGCATTGTGTCACTGACAAAGCCGAACAATTTGCCGAACATTTGGCGTGTCAATGTTCGGCCAGGAGCGCCCCAGTGATCTACGCCACCAAGAGGGCCTACTTGCCTCAGGAGAAGGCCCGGTGAGCTACAGCTTCACGAGAGGCAGATGGGAGGTCCGCTGGCGAGACGCCAAAAGGACGTCAGCGCTCGCGGCGATTCGACGACGAGGCGCCCGCGCAGGCGTTTGACGAAGCGATTCATGACCAAAACAGTCGTGGAGCGCAAACGAACGGTCTACGGCAGCAGCGGCGGTGTCTACCCATACGAGACCGCAGACGGAACCAGGTGGCGCTGCACGGTCAAGCGCTCCGACGGAAAAACTCGACGAGCAAGCGCGGCTTTACGAGCCAGACCGCCGCCGCGAACTGGCGCCGGCGCCAGACCGAGAAGGCGGAGCGCCGCGAGGTCATCCACACGAAGGAGACCTTTGGGGATTCTGGCCGCGTTGGCTCGATCGCCGCAAGCCTGACCTCCAGGAGGGAACTTGGGGAGCCTTATGAGCGCGAACGGGCGCCTTCGCCTCATGCCGGTTCTCGAGTCGGTCCCGCTCCAACGTATGGAAGTCGAGCACGTCCTCGAGCTTATGGATGTGATGACTGAGGCGATGGAAGCCGAGGAACTAGCACCGAAGACGATCAACAACACGCTTGGCACGCTCGTCGTCTGTCTGAACGCCGCCGTCAAGGAAAAAGCTGATGGTGACGAACCCGGCGCTTGACGTCCCGAAGTTGCCAGCGGCGCATATCGAGCGTGACTATCTGCGCCTGCAGGAGATACCCCTCTACCTCGACTCATGCTCGGAGATCTACCGTCCGCTCGCCGAGACGCTAATTGGCAGCGGCTTGCGCATCTCCGAGGCGCTCGGGCTGCAGATCGGAGACCTGGAGCTCGAAGAGTCGGGGGAGTGATCGTGGTCTACCGCTCCCGCAAGAAAGGGAAGGTCGGTTCAACCAAGTCCGATCGCTTCAGGTCGATCGAGATTGGACGCGGGCTGTCGAACGCGCTGCGCAAGCAGGTGGCGCTCCGTGGCACCATGGAGGGCGGCGGCCAGCTCGACGCTCTCGTGTACGTCATGCCAGTACGTGTCCGCAAGAGCGACCATGGGCGTTGGGAAGGCGATGGGGATGGCAAGGCGCTCGACCGCACAACCGTCTCGCGTGACTGGCACAAGGCGACGCTTCAAGACGCGAGCCTGCGCGACATGCCGCTGCACGCCCTTCGGGCACACGGCTGCCGCGGCCTGGCTAGCGGGCGGCAATTCACTCAGGTATGTGCAACAGCAGCTCGGACACGGCGACATCCGCACAACAGAGCGCTACTACGGACACCTAGAGCGCAACGTTCTAGCCGCCGGGGCGAAGGCAACGGAAGAAGCCATTGCCCGTGCCGTGAAGGAGCACAACGGCAGGAGCCGCGGGATCACTCAGCGTCGCCGTGCGCGGACCCCCGAGAGCTGAGCCAATCCCAACCCGAACATTTCGCCGACGAGCGTCGCGTGCTGCCAGTCAGTATCACCACATCA
>CAVRQK010000023.1:0-335180 GCA_963723325.1 uncultured Solirubrobacteraceae bacterium
GCCATGTCCCGGCGCAAGAAGGCTAATTGGATTGCCCAAAATTCATGTAATCGACGATCTGGAGGCATGGCTCTTCCGGGGGCTTCTGGCACTGAACCTCAATTTCAAAATCTTTGGCCAAGGGGTGGGCTCGTCCCATCCAGGACTTGCCGGATCGCAGATTCCAGGGGGGTCTAGCCCCTCCTCCCACGCCGTGAAAAACAAACCCTAACCAACGCAGAATGAGGAAGAATTTGGCTTAACCCAGTTTCACAGAAAAGGAGCCGAACCATACGATCGTAAAATCTTCCCTCTTGTCGCTGCGAGGTCCCCGGGACACTTCCATACATACACAGGAAGGAGCCGGCCTCTTTTCTTGAAAAACGACACACTTGAATTCAAATTCCTGCTGAATGATCAGTCCAAAAACCGCTTTTCGAACCTCCGCACAATCATCTTTGGCGTGGAAAGCCTTTGAAGTCCTGGTCATCGAAGGAATCGACCGCAGGCGGGGATCCGCCAAGAGTTTTGCGGCCTCAATTCTGCCAAGGCCACGCGAACTGGATTGGGATCGGACATTTCAACGTACAACCTAACATCAGAATCGGGGAACTTCCTTTCAGTCCCAGGATGACCTTTCCGTTTCGGTCAAAACACCCCGGGTCGCCCGATTCATCGACGAAATACCAAGTCGTCTGTTGGACCGCCCATTCGGTCATAGGGCCTTCTCGTTCCGTTAAAACGGTATTTCCTTATAGTCTTACCGGCACGCCGCGGTCGGCCAGGTAGCGCTTGGTCTCGGCGATGGTGTAGGTGCCGAAGTGGAAGATGCTGGCCGCCAGGGCGGCGTCGGCCCCGCCGGCGGTGAGCACCTGGTACGAGGTGCTCGGGCTCCGGCCCCGCCGCAGGCGACCACCGGCACGTTCACCGCCTCGGCCACCGCCCGGGTCATCTCGATGTCGTAGCCGTTCTGGGTGCCGTCGGCGTCCATGCTGGTCAGCACGATCTCGCCGGCCCCGCAGCCGCTGGACCTCCCGGGCCCAGGCGACCGCCTCCAGGCCGGTCGGCATCCGGCCGCCGTTGATGTGGACCTCCCAGACTTCCCGGCCGTCCTTCATCACCCGCTTGGGGTCGATGTCCACCACGATGCACTGGCCGCCGAACCGCCCGGCCGCCGCCGTGACGAAATCCGGGTCGCGCACCGCCGCCGAGTTGATCGACACCTTGTCGGCCCCGGCCCGCAGCAGGTTGCGGATGTCCTCGATCGTGCGAATGCCCCCGCCGACCGTCAGCGGCATGGAGACCTGCTCGGCCGTGCGGCGCACGACGTCGATCATGATGTCCGCGGGCTTCGTGGCTGGCGGTGATGTCCAGGAAGACCAGCTCGTCGGCGCCCTCGGCTGCTCGTAGCCGGCGCGCCACCTCCACCGGGTCGCCGGCGTTGCGCAGGTTGACGAAGTTGACGCCCTTGACGACCCGGCCGCTTGCACGTCCAGGCACGGAATGATCCGCTTGGCCAGCATGGCGAAAACATCCTACCAGATTCCACCGCCAAGGGCGAGACGGGCGGCGCCGTAGCATGGGCGTCTCGCCCATGTCGTCACGGGCGGGACGCCCGTGCTACGTTCCGCAACGCAAGCGGCTCGGATCAAGCTTTTCCGCTCCGCTGGCCGATATATTAGGAATCTGGAGAATCTTGCGAAACGACCCGTCGGCAAGAATTCTCGGAAATTCAGGAACTTTTGGCCGGGCCAGACGTTTATTACTAAGGGTGTAAGAGAAGCACCGGGCCGGCGTGGGCAAGGTTCAGCCGGTAGCGCCTGTCGAGCCTTGGCCAGTAGGCCGACTATTTTGCGGGGGAGTTGAAATGAAGCCGCTCGATCAAGCCAGCGTATCGCACAAGCCGCAAGGCGGTCCGGACGGGACCAAACTGTCGGATTTCGAGTTGGAATCGCTGCTGCGGCAGCGGCCGATCGTCTCGCACAAGTTCGTGTTCCGCTGCCCGGCCTGCGGGAATCAACTGCGGACCGATTCCACGGCGAAGGGCCGGTTTCGGGCAATGCCCCGCCTGCGCGACGCAGGTGCCCGTGCCGAAGCCGCGGCCGCAGCCGTTTCCGCGACTGTAGACGGTTGTGCTTCGTGGCACGGGCATCTTGCCCGTGGGTTTTCGGGGCCTCCAGGTTAATTTCTCAATTGGGCGCGCGAGAATCACGGGCGAGACGCCCGTGCCACGGCGCACCGCAAAAATGACATCCGCCAGCCCTTGACAGTCTCTTAACGGGCCGCTACAGTGATTTGGCGCACTCACCGATGTTGCATCTCCATCATCGGATGACGGATTCCTGACCGGCACGTATTCGCAGCACGCCATTCCTTAGGTCGCTTTCCTGCGCGTTGGCAAGGCCGGTCTTGGTCGAGTGATCTTGTTTGTTGCCCCAGATTCCCCAAAACCTGCCGTTCCAATGCCTGGCTTGATACTTATAAAAGAGATCATCATACAGGAACTAACAATTCGAGTGATGATGCCAAAACTGATAAAAAAATGGAATTTAATGATGGAATTAAACTTATAAGTTATGCTTTTAAGGTTTTTGGTAATGCTAAATCTTTAGGTACAAAAGAAGAATTTATTGGTAAAGTTAATGAGCTTTTGGCAGAAAATGGAAAAGCTCCTCTTGAAGGGGAAGCTTTAAATCGTATATCTAAAATGACTGATACTATGAATTTAGATAAAAATCCTGAAACTAAGTCGGAATTAGACTTAAAAAAATCTCCTATAGAACAAATTAAAGGATTTTTACAGGAATTAATGGATAAAACAATAACTCAAAAAGGAGATGGTCTAAATATTGATTTAGATGTACCAATACAAAAATTCACTGAATTATGGATAGAAGAGAAAAAAATAAAAGAAGAGAAAAAAACAGAAACTGAAACAAATTTACAAAATCATGAAAAACCGACAGAACAAAATAAAGTAGATGAAGAAGATGCACTCTCCGAATTTAGAAAAACAAGAAAAAGTAAAAAAGTAGAAAATATAAATAAACCTGGTAATGACTCAGTTGTTGATAAGATTGATAAATTAACTCAATCTAAAGGAGATAAACCAATGACTGATGATATGAAAAATGTTACTAATAATTTAATGGGTATGTTTAGCACTCTTTTTTCAAAAGTGTCTGAAAATTCTGCTGATAAGAGTTTAAATAGTATAGGAGATATTTTAAGTAACATCAGTAAATCTATAAATACTGTCTCAGAAGCCCAGTGACGCCAGCGCTCCTGGTGCTCCGGATCCTCCTCGAACACCGGCGCCTGGTGCTCGGGTGCGGCAGGCTGTGAGCTGCGGCCGAGTCGATCCTCAGGTCCACGCCGTGCTCGTGGATCGACGCCACCGCCACCGCTTCCAGGAAGCGAAGGCCCTGCTCCGGCGTGTGGATCAGCAGGCCGTGGAAGATGTCCTCTCCGCGTCGCCGAGCACCGCGCCCACCGTCCCCACCTTCTTGCCGTCCGACGCGAACACCGCCACGCCCCGTCCAGCATCAGTATGCGATCGGAGGCCCTCGTCCATGGCGCCTACGATACCGGACGACGCCGGCATCAGGCGTACGTGCGCGTGGTGCTCCAGCGTGCCGCGATCGCGCGCTCGACCTGGCCAAGCGCCGCTCGCCGTCGCGTGCGGCACTCCGTCAGCGCCGCGACCCAGCGCCTCGGTCATGAACTCGTACGCGCTCCCGCGCCAGCGCGAACGAGCCCGCCTCGCACGCCCCGCACACCACCCGCCGGCCGCCCCCGAGAAGCCCACCAGGTGCTCCTGCTCGCCGCAGCTCGCGCACGCGCCGAGCTGCGGCGCCAGCCCCGCCGCCAGCAGCAGCTTCAGGCGGAACGCCCCGCGCCGAGCGCTCGCGCGGCCACCGCCGAGTGCTCCGCGTCGACCGCGTCTGCGCGGTCCAGCAGCGTCCAGCTGGCGGCACAGCAGGTTGAACACGCCCGGGTGCGGGCTCCGAGGTCTCGAACAGGCGCCCCACCGCGTCGCACGCCCGCGCCGCCGCGTCCAGCGCGCGCGCGTCGCCGCGCAGGCGCGCGTGGCCGTCCGATCGTCTGCGGCGCCCGTCACCGTCAGCAAGCTCCCCGCGCCCTTCGTGCAGCTCGATGTTCAAGCGGAAGAACGGCTCCAGGCGCCCGCCGAAGCGGCTGCGCGCGCGCGCCGCACGCCCTTCGCGATCGCGGTCCACGCCCCGCATGCAGGCGTGTACAGGTGCAGGATGCGATCCGCCTCGCCGTAACGCATCGAGCGCAGCACCACCGCTTCCGTCTTCACAGCTCGGCTGGACACGCACACATGTTGATCCATCCACCCGACGACCGTCGCCATCCGAATGGTCAATGGCGCACCTGAGGAGCTCAGCGAGAAGCAGTACGAAAGGAGCTGCTGCGCCTGCAGACCGAGCTGGTGTACCTGCAGGAGTGGGTCGTCGCCGGCGGCCGGCGGCTGGTGGTGCTGTTCGAGGGCCGCGACACCGCCGGCAAGGACGGCGCCATCAAGCGCATCGTCACGTTCCTCAATCCGCGCACGTGCCGCGTCGTGGCGGTGCCCACGCCCAGCGAGCGCGAGCGCACCCAGTGGTGCTTCCAGCGCTACGTCCGCGCACCTGCCCGCCGCCGGCGAGATCGTCCTGTTCAACCGCAGCTGGTACAACCGCGCCGGCGTCGAGCACGTCATGGGCTACTGCACCGAGGACGAGTACGAAGAGTTCCTGCGCTTCTGCCCGCTGTTCGAGCAGGCGCTCACAACGAAGGGATCGTGCTCGTCAAGTACTGGCTGTCCGTCAGCGACGACGAGCAGGAGCGCCGCTTCAAGAAACGGCTGGCCGACCCTCGCAAGCGCTGGAAGTTCAGCCCCACCGACCTGGAGGCGCGCGCCCGCTGGGTCGACTACGCCGAAGCCAAGGACAGGATGTTCAACTACACCGACACCGAGCGACAGCCCCTGGTACGTGGTCGAGGCCGACGACAAGCGCTCCGCGCGCCTGAACCTCATCGCCACCTGCTCTCGCTGATCCCCTACGAGCACGTGCGACGAGGGCAAGCGCGCCGAAGCTCCCGCCGCGCGCAGGAGCGCAACTACCTGCGCCCGCCCAAGCAGACCGAGCAGCTCGTGCCAGAGCGCTATTCGTGCGCTCCGACTGACGGCCGAAGCTGCCACGAACGCCCGCTATACTAAATGAAGTAATGAGCAGACGTGATCGTCTACACAACCGAGCCGTGCTCGTTCTGCGCGCGCGTCAAGGGCCTGTTGAAGATCGCGCGGCGTGGAGTTCTCGGAGATCAACCTGTCCAAGGATCCCGACGGACGCGCCGAGCTCGCGCGCGAGACCGGCATGATGAGCTTCCCGCAGGTGATCGTCGGCGGCGAGCTGGTCGGCGGCTTCACCGAGGTCAGCGCCGCCGCCGGAGCGGGCTGCTGGACGAGCTGCTCCGCCGCCTGAGCGCGGCCGCGGCTGGCAGCTCTCGCACACGTAGGTCCCGCGGCCCGCCGCGACCATCTTCACGATCGTGCGCGCCGCACGTGCCGCACGGCTCGCCCTCGCGCAGGTGCACCAGGAACTGGTCCTGGAAGGAGCCGCGCACGCCGTCCACGTGGCGGAAATCGTCGATCGTCGCCCCTTGCGCGTCGATGCCCGCGCTCAGCGCCGCGATCACGCTCTCGCGCAGCCGCGCATACTGCGCCTGAGTCAGCCGACCCCGCCGGACGCAGCGGGTGCACGCCCGCCCGGAACAGCGCCTCGTCCGCGTAGATGTTGCCCACGCCCGCGATCCTGCGCTGGTCCAGCAGGAGCGCCTTGATCGGCGCCGTCCTGCCCTTCGCCAGCGCCCGCAGGTGCTCCGCCGTGAAGCGCTCGTCGAACGGCTCCAGCCCCAGCCGCGCCGCGAAGAACTCCTCCAGCGCCTCGCCGCCCAGCAGCAGCTCGCCCGTGCCGAAGCGCCGCGGGTCCACGATCGCCAGCCTGCGGCGCGTCGTCGCGCCGTCTGCGCCCGCGCGTCCGGCCCCAGCTCGATGCGCACGCGCACGTGCGCCGGCTCCGGATCCGGGTCCGCCAGCACCGCGCCCGTCATGCGCAGGTGCTGCGCCAGATGCACGTCGCCGTCGAAGCTCCACACCAGGTACTTGCCGCGCCTGCCCAGCCGCTCGCACGCGCCTGCCCGTCAGCGCGTCCTCCAGCTCGCGCGGAGCCAGCGGCCGCGACCAGCGCGGGTCCAGGATCTCGATCCGCGTCAGCCTGCGCTCCCTCCACCAGCGGCGCCAGCTGGCCCCTGATCGTCTCCACCTCCGGCAGCTCCGGCATCGCGCACTAGCTTACGAACGAACGTCGCCCGGCAGGCCCTCCGCGTCCCGCCGGCCAGCCACCGCAGCACCGTCGCGCCCACGTCCGCCAGCGGGCCGTCGTGGCGCAAGCCGCCCGAGGCCGGCGCCGCGCCGCCGTCGCGCGCTTGCCAGCATCTCCGCCGGTGACCGCCAGCAGCGGCGCGTACTCGCGCGTGTGGTCCGTGCCCGGGTGCGGCGCGTCGACGCCATGGTCGGCCGTCACGATCAGCAGGTCCCCGCTCGCGCATGCTCGCTCGAGCATGCGCCCGACGCGCGCGTCGATCTGCTCGCAGCGCGCGCGCGAAGCCGTGCGCGTCCTTGCGGTGACCGTACACCTGGTCGGTCTCGATCAGGTTCGCGAACACCAGGCCGCTCCGCCGCCCTCCTGGAGCAGCCTCGACCGACGCTGTCCAGCGCCTGCGCGTTGGTGGCGCCCGCGTGCGCCGCGCTCATGCCCACGCCCGCGAACAGGTCGTCGATCTTGCCCACCGCGTGCACCTCCACGCCGGCGTCCTGCAGCTCCTGCAGGTAGCTGCGCGCTGGCGGCTCAGGGCGTAGTCGCGCCTGCCCTCCGTGCGCCCGAACGCGCCCTCCCGCCCCGTGAACGGCCGCGCGATCACGCGCCCCACGCGCGTGCGCGCCGCGTCATCGCCGCCCGCGCCGCCGCGCACGCGCGGTACAGCTCATCCACCGGCACGCGCTCCACGTGCGCCGCCAGCTGCAGCACCGAGTCCTGGGACGTGTACAGGATCAGCGCGCCCGTGCGCAGGTGCTCCGCGCCGAACTCCTCGATCGCCGCCAGGCCGTTGTCCGGACGGTTGCAGATCACCTCGTGGCCCATCGCCGCCACCAGCCGCGCCACCAGCTCCGGCGGGAAGCCTCCAGGGTACGTGGGCAGCGGATCGCGCATCGACACGCCCATCAGCTCCCAGTGCCCGCTGATCGAGTCCTTGCCCGCGCCCAGCGGGTGCAGGCGGCCGTGGATCGCCGGGTCCGCCGCCGGCGCCACGCCCGCAATCCGCATGATCGAGCCCAGGCCCAGCATCTCCAGCGTCGGCAACTCCAGGCCGCCCACCGCCTCGGCCACGTGCGCCAGCGTGTTGGTGCCCTCGTCCCCATACGCGGCCGCGTCCGGCAGCGCGCCCACGCCGCACGCGTCGATCACCAGCACCAGCGCCCTGCGCCCCCGCGCCGGCGTCATCTCGCGCTTAACCTGCTCATGCGGAGGCGCGCGGATGCGCGCTGAAGTAGGCGTCCTTCAGGCGGTCGGCCGACAGGTGCGTGTACACCTGCGTGGTCGCCAGGTCCGCGTGGCCGAGCATCTCCTGCAGCGAGCGCAGGTCACAGCCGCCCGCCAGCAGGTGCGTGGCGAAGCTGTGGCGCAGCGTGTGCGGGCTCATCCTGTCCTGGAGCCCCGCCCTGCGCGCGTGGCCCTGCACGATCTTGTACAGGCCCTGGCTGGTCAGCGAGCCGCCGCGGCGGTTCACGAACAGCCGCTGCTGCACACCGTCGCCCACCAGCTCCGGGCGCGCGCCGCGACGGTAGCACCGACAGCGCGCTCGACCGCCTGGCGCCCGATCGGCACCAGGCGCTCCTTGGAGCCCTTGCCGCGCGCGCACAGAAGCCCCTCCTCCAGGTCCACGTCCCCCAGCTCCAGGCCCACCGCCTCCGACGCGCGCAGCCCGCACGCGTACATCACCTCCAAGCAGCGCCCGGTCGCGCACCGCCAGCGGCCCCGCGCCCTGGGGCTGTTCCAGCAGGCGCGCCACGTCGCCGCGCGAGAGCACGTGCGGCAGGCGCTGGGGCTTGCGCGGGCCGTGCAGGTCGGCGGTGGGGTCGTGCTCGATCGATCCCCTCGCGGCGCAGGTGGCGGTAGAAGGAGCGCAGGCACGCGATCTTGCGTCCCACCGTCGAGGCCGCCACCGGCGGCTGGGTGGCGCTGCCGGCGCTCAGCTCGGCCAGGAACTGCGCCAGGTCGCCGTGGCTGGCGCTCATACACGCTCAGGCCGCGGCGCTGCAGGAACTCGCCGAACTGCAGCAGGTCGGAGCGGTAGGCCGCCAGCGTGTTGCGCGACAGCCCCCGCTCGAGCTCCAGGTAGGCCAGGAAATCCAGGATCAGCGTCTCGATTCCCACGGCGGCGGAGGGCGAGGCGATCCCGGGCGGCGTCATCCTGCGGGCTTCGCCTCCGGGCGCTGTGCTCCTTGAGTGTGCAACGGCGCGTTCAGCCTGCGCGCCAGCCAGTACAGGCGCGATCAGCGTCTTCGCGTCGCTGCACTGCGCGATCGCCCCATCCAGGTCATCCAGCGGCCACGGCACGATCTCGATGCGCTCGTTCTCCTCGGTCTCCGCGTGGCACTCGTACAGATCGGTGGCCGCGAACAGGTGCACGCGCTCGTCGCTGAAGCCGGCGCTGGGGTAGAAGCTCATGATCGGCTCCCACGCCCGCGCGCCGAGCCCCACCTCCTCGGCCAGCTCGCGCCGCGCCGCCTCCAGCGGCTCCTCGCCATCCACGTCCAGGCGCCCGGCCGGGATCTCCAGCAGGTCGGGGATGTCGACGCCTCGCGCGGCTGGCGCACAAGCCACACGCGCTCGCCGTCGTAGGCCAGCATCCCCACCGCGCCCTGGTGGCGCACCAGCTCGCGCGTGACCACCTCGCCGTCGGCGTGGCGGAAGCGCTCGATGCGCACTTTGAAGAACAGCCCGTCGTACACCGTCTCGCCGTCCACCGGCTCAAACGAACGATCCCCGCGCTCGCTCACCGCGACTCGCCGCCCTCGTCGGGCTCGCCGCCGCCGTCCGGGTCCTCCCGCTTCAGCGCCAGCTCGGCCAGCGCCGATGCCGCCGGCCAGCGCCGCGCCGAAGAATAGCGGGTCCTCGGCCAGCGAGCGGCCCATGGTCTCGGTGGGAAGCCCGCTGGCGACGTAGTCGGGGAGGTTGACCGCCGCGCGGCGCCAGTCGTGGCGGGTGATGCGCACCGGGCGCGCCACGTCCAGCGCCAGCGCCGGACGGCTGGGCATCGAGCCGCCGAACACCGCCCCCAGGCCCGCGCGCAGATCGGCGCCCACGGGAGAGCGCATCCCCGCGGGCAGCGCCACCGTGACCGGCTCCAGCAGCAGGTCCAGCACCGTCAGCGTGTGGTGGGAGATCCCGCGGTGGCGGGTCGCGATCGTCGCTGGAGGACATGCGGGCCACCAGCAGCGTGCGGCAGCCCAGCGCCAGCGCCACGTGCGCCGAGTCCAGCGCCGCCATGCCGCCGTGCCCCAGCGCCGAGCTGGAGCCCACGATGCCCGGCCCGGGACCGCACACCGCGGCGTCCCAGCCGAGCGTGCGCAGGCCATGGTGAAGCGCGCCGGCGGTGCTCACCGCCTCGCCGTCGCCGCCGAACGCGGCGCCCGCCGTCACGTGGCCGGCCAGCAGCCCGCGCCGGCGCAGCGTGCGCACGGTGCGCGAGTGCCCACCGGGCAGCGCCCCGCCATAGGTCTGCACGTAGCCCAGCCTGGCGCCCGGGTTTGCGCTGCGCGAACGCCCACGCCACCGCCGCCAGCTGGCCGTGCAGCGCCAGCACCGCCACCGGGCGCTCGACCGGGATTTCAAGGCGCTCGTCGTCCACCGGCAGCACCGCGTGCTGCAGGCTGGTGTAGTTGAGCTTCATCACGTTGGCGTCCGCCGAGCCCTCGCCGTCCAGGCCACGCGTGAGGTTCACGTGCACGATGTCAAAGCCGCCCGAGCCCAGCCCCAGGTCGAGCGCCTGCGTGTTGACGATCACCTCATCGCCCACCTCCGCGCGACCCAAAAGCGCCGTGTCCACGATCGCCGGGCGGCGCTCGCCCTCCTGCCCGCGCAGCTCAACGGTCAGTGTCTGCTCCGCTCCACCGTCAACAGCGTCGGCAGCTCCGGCGGGGCTCGAGTCCGGTGGCTGGGGGCGGTCGATCTCGACCACTGTGGCGGCGCGAAGCTTCAACATCGAGGCTGCAAGCTACAGTGCCGTGTCCCGCGAAAGCGCCGCCGTCTGCTCCAGCAGCGCGAGCGCCACGTCGAACATCTCCTCCAGCGCCGTCACGCTCACGCGCTCGCCCGGCTCGTGCGTCACGCTCGGTGCCGTTGGCCAGGTTCACGGCCGCAAAGCCGTGCGCGATCAGCACGTTGGCGTCCGAGCCGCCGCCGCTTGAGATCGGCGTGGGCTCGTGCCCGCAGGCGCGCAGCGCCGCTTCGGCCACGCGCACCGCCGGGTCCTCGGCTGACAGCCGGTAGCCGGCGAACGTGCGCTGCACGCTCACGTCAACGTCGCACGTCGCACTCCGGGCGGTTGGCCGCCTCGTGGACGCGGTCGACCACCTGCGCCACCAGCCCCTCGGCCTGCTTCTCGTCGATCGAGCGCACCTCGGCCAGCAGCGAGCAGTGTTCGGCGACCACGTTCATGGCGCTGCCGCCGGTGACGGTGCCCACGTTGACCGTGCGTCCGCTCGTCGATGCGCCCGTGCGGGATCGACGGCCACCGCGTGCGCGGCCGCCACGATCGCGCTTGCGCCCAGCTCGGGATGCAGGCCCGCGTGGGCGGCCGCCCCGCGGAAGCTGGCCTCGATGCGGAAGTGGCTCGGGGAGTCCAGCACGATCTCGCCGATCGGCGAGGCGTGGTCGAAGGTGTAGCCGAAGTCGCTGCGCAGCTGCGAGGCGTCGAACGCGCCGGCGCCCAGCAGCGCCACCTCCTCGCACACGGTGAACAGCAGCTCCACGTCCACCGGCGAGCCGTGCCGTGCGATGTGTCGCGCCAGCGCCAGCAGCACCACCACCGCCGCCTTGTTGTCCGCGCCCAGGATCCCCTCGCCGGAGTTCTCCCAGTACCCGCCGTCCAGCAGCGGCTCCACCGGCGCCTGCAGCGGCACCGTGTCCAGGTGCGCGCACAGCAGCAGGCAGCGGCGCCGCTCGTCGGCCGGCAGTGGCTGCCCGTGGACGTCGCGGGCGGGGATCCGCGCCAGCAGGTTGCCGCAGTCCGACCCGACCCGCGAGCCCGCGTCGTCCTCGTGCGTCTGCACGCCGATCGCGCGCAGCTCCGCGATCACTCGTTCGGCGCAGCGGCGCTCGCTGCCGGACGGGCTCTCGATGCGGCACAGCTCGGCGAACGTCCCGCTGAGGTAGCGCCGCTCGAGTGTCCCGATCGTGGACGCTCCGGCGCCGGCGCTCACGACCGGCTTGCGCCCTGACCGGCCGCGTGGGCTTCCTCGTCGCGGGCTTCCGAATCGCGGGTGTCCGTCACCCGCATGTCCGAGCGGGAGGACGCGCGCTCCAGGGCGGCGGCGATGAAGTCGCGGAACAGCGGCGCGGGGCGCTCCGGGCGCGACTTGAACTCGGGGTGGAACTGGGAGGCGACGAAGAAGGGGTGTTCGTCGAGCTCGATCGACCTCCACCAGGCGCTCGTCCGGCGAGGTGCCCGACACGCGCAGGCCGCCGCCGGCGCCGTCGGCGCGCGCTGGTCAAGCGCTTGCGCAGCAGGTTGTTGACCTCATAGCGGTGACGGTGGCGCTCGTAGATGACCGCCTCGCCGTACATCTCCCTGACGCGGGTGTCGTCGTGGAGCTTGATCGGATCGGCGCCCAGGCGCATCGTGCCGCCGAGGTCGGCGACCTCCTTCTGCTCGGGCAGCAGGTCGATCACCGGGTAGGGCGTCTCGATGTCGAACTCGGTCGAGTTGGCGCCCTCCATGTCGGCCACGTTGCGCGCGAACTCGGCCACCGCCACCTGCATGCCCAGGCAGATCCCCAGATACGGGATCAGCTTCGTACGCGCGCACACCGGCGGCGGCGATCTTGCCCTCGATGCCCCGGCCGCCGAAGCCGCCAGGGATCAGGATGCCGTCGGCGTCGGCGAGCCGTTGCACGACCTCGCTGTTGTCGGCAGCCTCCAGGCCCTCGGAGTCGATCCAGTCGATCTCCACGCGGCTTTCCTGCAGCGAGGCGGCGTGCCGGAGCGCTTCTGCGACCGACAGGTAGGCGTCCTCCAGCTGGATGTACTTGCCCACCAGCGCGATCCGCACCGTGCGGCTGGCGCGCGCGGAGCGTTCGATCGGCTCGATCCAGCGCGTCAGGTCGGGAAGGCTGGGCGCCTCCGCGCCGAAGTGCTCGAGGATGAAGTCGTCCACGCCCTGGTCGCGGAAGGTGAGCGGCACCTTGTAGATGTTGTCCACGTCGCAGGCTGACACGATCGCCTCCATCGGCAGGCTCGCGAACAGCGCGATCTTCTTGCGGATCTCGTTCGACAGCGAGCTCTCGGAGCGGCACATCAGCATGTCGGGCGCGATCCCGATGCGGCGCAGCTCGTTGACCGAGTGCTGGGTGGGCTTGGTCTTCAGCTCGCCGGCGTGGCCGATGTAAGGGCACCAGCGTGAGGTGGATGAACATGCAGCGGCGGCGGCCCACGTCGACCGGGAACTGGCGGATCGCCTCCAGGAACGGCAGCGACTCGATGTCGCCCACGGTGCCGCCGATCTCGGTGATCACGAAGTCCACGTCGGTCGACTCGGCGATCAGCGCGATCCGCTGCTTGATCTCGTCGGTGATGTGCGGCACCACCTGCACGGTGCCGCCGAGGTAGTCGCCGCGGCGCTCGCGGCGGATGACCGTGTCGTAGATGCCGCCCGCCGTGACGTTGGACGCGCGGCTGGTGTTGGCGTCGGTGAAGCGCTCGTAGTGGCCGAGGTCGAGGTCGGTCTCGGCGCCGTCCTCGGTCACGAACACCTCGCCGTGCTGGTAGGGCGACATCGTGCCGGGGTCGACGTTGATGTAGGGGTCGAACTTCTGCAGCCCCACGGTCAAGCCCCGGGAAACCAGCAGCCGCCCGATCGACGCGGAGGCGATGCCCTTGCCGAGCGAGGACACGACACCGCCGGTCACGAATATGAACCGCGTCTTGGTTGGCGCCTGCGCGTGGCGTTCGGTGTGGTGCAAGGTCATGAGGGCCGGCCCCATGAGTCTAGTTGCCGGAGCCCCGGAGTCCGTTCCACGAGCGCCGAAATCGATCGAATCTCCCCATATAGCGTGATTCCGGCGAGCAGCACGAGCGCTATGAGCTGCCCGGTACCGGACAGCGTGAGCACCAGCCACAGCCCCGCCAGCGCGCCCAGCAGGTTGGCGCCGGTGTCGCCCAGCATCGCCCGCTCGCGCAGGTCGTACACGCCCGCCACCAGCGCCGGGCCGACGAACAGCCCCAGCGCCCACAGCGTGCGCAGCTGCGTGCGAGCCCAGCGCCAGCGCTGCACCGAGCACCACGAACACCTTGGTCGAGCGTCCGGGGCGCAGGTCCAGGAGGTTGAACACGTTGGTGGCCAGCACCAGCACCCCGGCGGCCAGCAGCCAGCGCCCGTTGGAGAGGCCGAGCCAGCTCATGGCCAGCAGCGCCAGCCCGAGCGAGCCGGCCGCCTTCAGCACGCCGGTGCAGAGCTCGCCCCGGAGCAGCGCCGCGCCGTGGCCGCGCCAGCCGCGCTGCGGCGGTGCGCCCTCGCGCGCAGCGGCAGAGCCCTCGCGCGTGAGCGTGTCGTCCACCAGGCCCAGCGCCAGCACCCCGAGCGCGTACACGGCGATCGGTCCCATGCTCGGGTAGAAGACGGCGCTGGAGCCCAGCTGCGCCACCAGCGTCAGCGGGATCAGCGCGAGCAGCGCGGCGGCCAGCACGAGCACCCCGAACGGGTGCGGCAGCGCGCGGCCGCGGTAGTTGCGACGGCGTGTGTCCGGCGTCGCTCAGCGAGCGCATCAACGCGGGCGCCAGCAGCGCCTGCGCAGGGCAGTGACACCAGGAAGGGCAGGGCGTGCATCGGCCGTGAAAGCTAGCGGCGCGGGCGGACGCGCCCGAGCGCTGTCAGGGCGTGGCGGCGGTGGCGGCGGCGGTAGCGGTGGGCGACGGCAGCAGCGAGTCGGCGGTGGACTTGGAGCCGAACGTGCCGTGATCGCCGGCCAGCGCGTAACCAGCGCGGCCTGGCCGGCCAGCACGTCGAGGTCATCGACGCTCGACAGGCTCTTGCCGGAGTACCAGCTGACCTGCGACGGTTCGGTGCTGCTCAGCTCGACTCCCACCACAGGCACGCCGGCGGCGGCCACGCCGGCCAGCAGGCCGGACTCGAAGCCGGCCGCGGCTTCGCTCTGTTCGGGGTTCATGCCGCTCGGTTCGGCGCGCATCACGCACGAGCCCTTCCAGGCGCGTGAGCTGGCCGTCGAAGGCGCTCATCAGGCCGGCGCGCACGCGGCTGATCAGCTCGCGGTCGGCCAGCGGGCCGCCGCTGACGAGCTGGCGGCCGATCAGTTCGCCGAAGCGTTCGATCAGCGGCGTGCCGGTCAGCGGCGAGTAGTGCGTGCCGGCCGCCTCGTGGTCGATGCTGGGGATGTCCAGCGGATCGCGCAGGGCCACCACCGTGGCCAGGTTGCCGCCGGCCTGCGCCACGGCGCTGCGCACCAGCGAGTCGACCTGGTCGGAGGAGCCGCCGAGGAACACCAGCCCGATCGCGCGCCCGTTGAGCAGTTCGTGAGTGGCCAGCGGATACAGGCCGTTGGCGAACGCTTCCTCCTGGCCGAGCTTGGCCTGCAGCACGCCGCTCTGGCGGTGCGCTTCGCCGACTTCGGATTCGAGGTTGTGCACGATCCCGTTCTTGGCCGAGGAGACGAGGTTGGAGTCGCCGATGGCCACGCCGATGACCACGCCGAGCGCCAGCGCGAACAGCACGGCTGCAAGTGACAGGGCGTGGTAGCGGTAGTCGATCACGCCAGCAGCTTCAGCTTCAGCCACAGCAGTTCGACCACGTCGCGCAGCGCCGGCGTCAGGCCCACGACCGCGACCATGGCCAGCAGGCCGGCCACGATCACCACCAGCAGCGGGGTCAGCCCCGGGCGGGGCTGGTAGAGCCGGCTCACGCCCTTGGCGTCCACCAGGATCTCGCCGATGCGCAGCCGCGTGAGGAACGTGGAGGACATGCCTTTGCGGTTGCGGTCCAAAAACTCCACCAGGTTGAACTGCGACCCCACCGACACGATCAGGCGCGCGCCCTTCTCGGCAGCGATCAGCATGGCGATGTCCTGACTGGTGCCGGGAGCCGGGACCAGCTTGAACGGCAGGCCGAGATCCTCCAGGCGCTGGCGTCCGGGGGCGCGGCCGTCGGGGTAGGAATGCACCACCAGCTCGGCGCCGCAGCGCAATGCGTGCTCTCCGGCGGAGTCCATGTCGCCGACGATCATGTGCGGTGTGAGCCCCTCCTCCAGCAGCGCGTCGGCGCCGCCGTCGACGGCCACGATCACAGGTCGCATGTCGCGGATGAACGGGCGCAGCGCGCGCAGGTCGCGCTGGTGTCCGACGCCGCGCACCACCACCAGCGTGGAGCGGTCGCGGAAGTCGGTGGCGAAGCGCGGCAGGTCGATCCTGCCGGCCAGCAGCTCGCGCTCCTCGCGCATGTGCTCGATGGTGTTGTGGGCGAAGAGCTCGAGCGCCTGTCCGATCTCGCTGCGCCTGGCTTCGGTGTCGGCGCGCACGCGCTGCGGGTCGAGCAGCTCGCCGCGGGCGAGCACCACGTCCTTGCGCAGGACCTCCGCGCTGGAGCGCCCGGCCACCGGCTGACCGCAGCGGACAACGATGGGGTCGCCGTCGGCGAGGAGCTTGAACAGCGAGTCGTCCTCCAGGTCGACCAGCACGATGCCCGCTTCGACCAGCAGCTGCGGGCCGAGGTTGGGATAGGTGCCGCTGGAGGAGGCGCTGCAGTTGAGCACGGCCACCGTGCCGCAGTTGATCGAGCTCCTCGGCGGAGACGCGATCGATGTCGAGGTGATCGATCAGCGCGATGTCGCCGCGGAGCAGTTTCCTGACCAGCAGCTTGGTCTTGCGTCCCGGGCGCACCGGGCCGCTGACGATGCGCTGCGGCCCCTCCGCCTGCCCGGCAGGGGGCGTGTTGGCCTGCGAGAGGTCATGCGCTGAGCTCGATCGCGTGGCGGCCATTGCAGCGAGGGTAACGCCCGCCGGCCCGAAACGCACTGTTTGCGAGCACTTTTGGCTTTTGCTAAGCCGCCTTGCGCAGGTCGCGGCGCGTGGCGCAGCGCGGTGCGGTCGTCGCTGTCGGCGCCCAGCATGCGCACCAGCTCGCTCGACCACCTCGCGCTCGGCCAGCTGCACCACGGTGGTGCGCGTCGGGCTCGGCGGAGGTGTCCTTGACGATCGAGAAGTGGCGTGCGCCGAGCGAGGCGATCTGCGGCAGGTGCGTGATGCACAGCACCTGCCTGCGCTCGCCCAGCTCGCGCAGACGCGCGCCCACCGCCTTGGCGGTGTGGCCGCCGATGCCGGCGTCGACCTCGTCGAACACCAGCGTGGCGTCCATGGCCGAGGCGCTGGCCACGCTCATGATCGCGAGCATCACGCGCGAGAGCTCGCCGCCGGAGGCGATCTCGCGCAGCGGGCCGGCGGGCACGCCGGGGTTGGGCGCGATCATGAACTCCACCGCGTCGGCGCCGCTGGGGCCGGGCTCGCGCTCGCCGAACTGCACCTCGAAGCGTGGCATCGCTCATGGCCAGCGAGGCCAGCTGCTCGCCGACCGCCCGGGCGAACCCCTGCGCGGCGTCCTGCGCGTGCGGTCCTGAGCGCGGCCGCGTGTTGGGCGAGGCTGGCTTCGGCCTGGGCGAGCTGCTCGGTGGCCTGTGTGAGCGCGACCTCGGCGCCGGCCAGTTCCTGGTGGCGGGCGCGTGAGCGGCTGGCGTGCTCGAGCACCGTCTGGATCGAGCCGCCGTGCTTGCGCATCAGGCGCTCGATGGCGCTCAGGCGCTGTTCGATGGCGTCCAGCGTCACCTCTTCGTCTCCGAGCAGCGAGCTGTCCAGTTCGCGCCCGGCGGCAACGTCGCGGTAGTCGCGCAGGCCGGCAGCGAGATCGTCGGCCTCGATCGATCAGCGCGTGCATGCGCTCGGCCAGCGCGTCCAGCGTGGGGTCGAGGCCGGCCAGCGCGTCCATCTGCGCCACGGCGGCCGCCAGCAGCTGTGTGCCGGCGGGCTGTGAGTTGTGCTCGCGCACGCCGGCGTCGGGAGCGAGCGCCTCCACGCCGAGGCCGGCGGCGCCGCACAGCGCGTCGAGCCGGCGCAGCCGCTCGCGGGCGGCGCGCAGCCGCTCGTACTCGCCCTCGTCGGGTGAGACCTCGTCGATCTCGCCGAGCTCGTACACGATCAGGTCCAGCTCGCGCTCGCGCTGGGCGGAGAGCTCGCGCAGCTCGACCAGGCGCTGCGCGCAGCTGACGCGTCTGCGCGAAGGCGGCCGCGCACTGACGCAGGTTGGCGACATGTCGATCGCCGCACAGCCCGTCCAGGATCTGCAGCTGCACGCCGGACAGCGTCAGCTTGCGGTGCTCGTGCTGGCCGTAGAACGCGAGCAGCAGCCCGCCGATGTCGCGCAGGTCGGCCGACGCTGGCGGAGCGCCCGTTGAGATAGGCGCGCGTGCGTCCGTCGTGTCCCACTCGGCGGGCGAGCACGATCTCCTCGGCATCGGCGCTGAGGCGCTCGCCGAGCTCCTCACGAACGTGCTCGGGCAGGTCGAAGATCCCCTCCACGTAAGCCTCGCCGGCGCCGGGGCGCACGATCCCCGCGCGCGCTTGCCCGCCGAGCAGCAGGTCGAGCGCGTGCGCCAGCACCGTCTTGCCGGCGCCGGTCTCGCCGGTGAGCACGTTCAGGCCGCGCGCCAGGCGCAGCTGCGCCTGCTCGATCAGCAGCAGGTTCTCGACACGTAGCTCTTGAAGCACGCACCAGGTGTACCAGCGACCGGGGACGGACCGCGCGAGCTACCCTGTTGGAGCACGAAGGACCACATCTGCTCACCGCGAAACTCGTCCGCTAACGGCATGGCTGCCAGCGACCCTCATCAACGCACCCAACCGCTCCCGCCGGGAGTCAACGACTATCTCTCGCCGGCGGCGCTGCTGCGGCGCGTGGACGAGGAGATCGGGCGCGTGGAACGCTACGGTGCGGGGCTGAGCTGCCTGCTGGTGGCGATGGAGGACTTCGGCGAGTCCGAGGCCGAGCACGGCGCCGAGTTGCAGGAGCAGCTGCTGGCCTACGTGGCGACCACGCTGACGCGCGAGCTGCGCCGCTTCGACCGGGTGGGGCGCCCGAGCGAGCGCGAGCTGCTGATCGTGCTGCCCGGAGCTGACGCCAAGCACGGCGAGACGGTGGCAAGGAGAGTGCTGGAGCGGCTGCGCACGATCAAGGTGGAAGCGGGCGGAGTGCGCCGCGTTCCGAACGTGTCGGTGGGGCTGTCCACGTGGCGCGAGCCGGACGATGCGGCGGAGCTTTTGCGACGCACCAGCGCGGCGGCGCGTCCGGGCGGCGGCGAGGAACTCGCTGCCATCATCGACGGTCCGGCGCCTTCATAATCCTCTGATGCTCTCCGGATCGGAGTTGTGGCTGCTGCGCCTGATGGCCGACCGCGGCCTGGCGCTGCTGGACGCCAGCACGCTGCTGATCGTGATCGAGGAGCGCGGCGAGCTGCGCGTGGCGGCCTCCAGCGGCGCGGGGGCGGTGCGCCTGCGGATCATCCCGGTGCAGGGCAGCGCGCTGGGCGCGCTCTACGAAGCGGGCAAGCCGATCGCGCTGGAGCGTCCGCGCGGGCAGGAGGCGGCATGGCTGCACGAACTGGGCCTGGAGGCCCGCGCGGTGCTGGTCGAGCCGCTGAGCATGGACGGGCCAGGGCGGTGGGCTGATCATCGCGCTGCGCACCGACGGCGGCTTCCGCGGGCCGGATCGCGCAGGCGCTGAGCGCGTTCGCGGCCAGTGTGGCGCAGCGTCTGGCGGCGGAGCGCTCGGTGGAGATCGAGCGGCTGCGCTACGGCATGGAGGCGCGCGAGCGCGAGCGCGCGCGCTGGGCGCGGGAGATCCACGACGAGACCATCCAGGGCATCGGCGCGCTGCGCCTGCAGCTGGCCAACGCGCGCGACCTGGACGACAAGCAGGCGCTTACGGAGGCGGTGGCGACGGTGCTGGAGGGGCTGGGCACCGAGATCGACGAGCTTCGCCACCTGATCACCGAGCTTCGCCCGGCGGCGCTCGACGATCTCGGCCTGGCGGCTGCATTGGAGGCGCTGGCCCGCCGCGCGCAGGCGATCTGAAGGGCTGGAGGTCAAGACGGAGATCTCCCTCGCCCAGAACACCGCGCAGGAGTCCTTCGACGGCGACGCCCGCCGCTTGGACCCGGAGCTGGAGAGCACCATCTACAGGGTCGTGCAGGAGGCGCTGACGAACGTCAGCCGCCATGCCCAGGCGACCAGGGCGGTGATCGACGTGGTCGAGCGCGACGGCAAGATCGTGGCGTCGGTGACAGACGACGGCCAGGGCATGCCGGGCGCCGAGCGGCTTGGCCCGCGCGGCGACGGCCTGGAGGGCGGCTTCGGCATGTCGGGCATGCGCGAGCGCGCGGAGCTGATCGGCGGGGAGCTGGAGTTCATGCCGGCACCGGGCAAAGGCACGACGGTGCGTCTGACGGTGCCGATGGCGGGTCGTCCGAGCGCAGCCGCTCAGCCGGTCTAACGACACTAATCAGGCGTGGCGCTGGCCTCGTCGAAGTCCGAGTCTGGATCTGAGTCGCTGTCGCCGCCGCTTCCGCGCAGCCAGTCGGCGAGCTGCTGGCCGGCGGCGTTGACCGACTCGCCGGCGTCCTTGAAGGCGTCGCGGATTTTCTCGGCGTAGAAGGACACGGCCTCGCCGCCGTCGGCGCGGGGGTCGGCGGGATCATCGCGGTGCGGGTACTCACGCGAGCCGACGATGCGGTCGAACTCGCCGGAGCGCACCCACGCCATCAGCTCGTGCGTGCGCTTGACGGGCAGCGGATGGGTGACGCCGAGGTCCAGCAGCAGCCGCGTGAGGCGCTCGACGCCCCCGCCGCCCTCGTTGTAGTCGAGGCCCTGGCGCATGAACACGTCGAGGTCGAGCTGATCGACCATGGCGCCGGCGGCGAGCGACATCAGCGTCCTGCACACCACCAGCGGGTCGCGGGTGACGATGGCGGCGGCGCGGTCGGCGCTCAGCTCGGTGGCACGCCCCCACTCCATCAGCGCGGTGCGCACCGGCGCCAGCGGCAGCGGCAGGCGGGCGTTGCGGGTGAGCATCACCATGATCGTGAGCGCGGTCCTGTATAGCTGGTGGTCGGAGAGGATGTGGGCGGCCTCGTGCGCGAACACGGCGCGGCGCTGCGGCGCGTCCAGCAGCGCGATCAGCTCCGACTGCACCACCACGATCGGGCGCGCGGCGCCGATGGCCATGGCGTTGGGCGAGGGGAATTGCGTGAGGTACAGGTCGGGCACTTCGGCCATGTCCAGCGTGGCGTAGGCGATGGCGTGCTCGCGCCACACGTCTCCCAGCTGGTCTTCGCTGAGGCGCACGGCCGAGCCGAGATAGCTCTGGCGCAGCGCGCGCTCGTAGCCCAGCTCGACCAGCTTTCGCACCACGGTGTCGAGGTATGGAATCGACCCGAGCGCGGCGGTGGCGGCGCGGTCGGCGGGGTGCTGGAAGGCGCGGGGGGAGATGCCCTTCAGCTGGTAGCCCTCGGCGGGGACCTGCGAGGAGGAGGCCATGCAAAGAGCCTACTCCTGCGCAGCGGGGTTCAAGCCACATAGCGAGCTAGCGGGTACAGAATCTTGATGCTGTGCGACTCGCACATGTGCGAGTCGTCGACAGGCGCATGCGCCTGTCGCGGGATGGGCCGCATGCGGCCCACCCTTCAGAAGATCGAGGTCGCCGAAGGGGGTCAGGTGGCCACCTACTTATCCAGTTCGTACTCGGCCAAAGGAATGCTCTCGCCCACCCAGGCATCCTCGAACGTACCCATTGGCATCTCGGATGCCCGGATCGAGTCGACGACTCCGGCCAGGACGGAATTGAGCGGCGGGACCTCAAACGTCTGGTGATCGTCCGAGATAACTCGGGCGTGAAGCGCGCGGGCCTCATCGGCCGGGAGCACCCGCCATTGGCAGACGACGCCCCGTTTCTCGAGCTCGGTTGAGAAACGCTCGAACGCCTTCTTGGTCTTGGCCGATAGGTTCGCCGGTCCCGAGAGTAGTCGAAGCTCGTCGATCTGATCGACGGACAGCTCGTCGGCGAGGATTTCCAGGGCCTTACGGTCCATGTGTTGCTCGTACCAAAGGATATTTCCCCGTAGTTGTCGCACGACCCTGCGAATTGCGAGGTCGTTCGAGAACGGCCGGTCAGGATGTAGATATGTATCGGTGATGGCGTCGGGCACGAGCGCCGGACTCTCAGCTGGCTCTGCGACGGCCGGCGGAGCGCCGATCGCCTCAAAGCCCTTACGGATGACTTGCGCAATGAGCGCGCGGCGCTCCTGCAGGAACTCTTCGTAGCCCATCTGCGCCCAACCATCAGGCAGCGCGTGGTGGAAGAGATCGTCGGATGAGAACTGATCGGCGTAGCGCGGCCAGTAGACAGAAGGTGCCGTGTCGGAGATCTCGATGTTCTCAGGCCACTCCACGTAGGACAGATTTGCGATCTGATTGATGTTGGACGTGCCCCGAACGCCTTGGCCTTCAAGGTACTTGCGCGGAAACAGGTGGTGGCGGTCAACCGGAGCCTTCTTGGGCTGGAGGACCGGATCGAACAGGTCGCGAAGGAACAGTGCCGCCTTCTGCTCATGGCCGGGGCTCTCTTCGACGAACGGCGGAACCCGCGCGTTGAGCAGGCACAGCGATGCCGCGTAAGCGAACAGTCCCGGACCTTGGGCCGCGGAAGTCGCAAGTCCCTGGGGCAGCGTGATCGTCCAGTAGTCCGAGGTGAGCGTCGTGGAGATCGCCTGCCGTAGTCGTTCCAGGTAGTCGGGGCCGTCAGTCGCCTGGGTAAACGACTGCACGTCCTGCGTGATCTGCGCCTCGAAGGAGCCGGTGTAGCGCCCGGTGAGTGACGACATGAAGAAGTAGCGGGCGATCGTCGTCCTCAGGTCGCTATGTGAGATGCCATAGCCACGCCCGATGAGGTACAGCGCGTAGACGAGCACCACGTTGTTCTCCGAGGAGATCTCATTCGAGCGCCGAAAACCCGCCGACATGAGCGTCTTTATGTACTCGTGCCAGCTCGTGAGATCGAGAATCACGTCGATCGCTGCGGTCAGTTTGTCCAGCTGAGCCTCGCGGTCGCCCTCGACGAGCGTCGCGTCGCCGTCGAGACTGCCACCGCGGAGAAGGGCGAGAACGGATTGAAGCCGCCCACGCTGAAACGCGACCAGGACAGCGACGCGCAATAGCTGATCGGCGGCTGGTTTGACCAAATGGTTGTAGGGGCTTGGGGTGGCGTCACCCGGGACAACCCGGACTGCCTGGGCAAAGTGTTCAAGACGCCTCCGGTCCTCCTCGCGGAAAACCGAGAGCAGCGTCAGGATGAAATCGGCCTGGGTCAGCATCGTGCCGCCGCTATTGACGCGCAGAAAGATCTCGGCGACGCGCTCCTCGTCAACCTCATGGCCGATCTGGACCGCCAGAAACGGGAAATCCTCAAGGCCGCTCAGGCGTCCGAGTGCGGTCCGCAACTGCTTCTCCCGACCGTCCCCAAGCGCCTCTGGTTTCGATGCGCGCAAGCGCTCGATGAACGTCTCGATGACTTCCCAGTCCTCGCCGGTCCAAAGCTGGGTGATGTTGGGCAGAAACTCGGGGTCCTTCTCGATGGCAGCATCGGTGACGTCGAACTTCCCGTCACGAGGTCGAAACGCAATGCTGATCCGACCTCTGCTGAAATCCTTGAACGTGACCTCAGCGCCCTTCATGACCGCGTAGAGACCGGTCAGCCGCTGCTGGCCGTCGACGATGAATTCTGTCGGCGTGTGCTGCTTGCCATTGACACCGATCAGCTTGGCGTCCACCTCTGCGGCGTTCCAGAGCATCAGATAGCCGACCGGGAAGCCGCGGTACATCGAGTCGAGCAGATCACGCACAGCCGACTTCTTCCAGACGAACGGCCGTTGAAGCTCAGGCAGCGCGAGCTTGCCGAGGTCGATGTCGCCCAGCAGCTGGCTCAGCTCGTATGACACCGGCTTGAAGAGAGTCTTAGCCACGCCTCAAGCCTATTCGGCAGAGCCGACTCGAGCGCGCCACCGTCCAACGGCAGCGCTGGCCGTGTAGACAATTGGGGGTCGGTGACAATCGACCACCCCGCTCTCGGGGGCTTCTCGCAGGACAACTGTCATAGCGGGTACGGGGACTGAACACCGATCAGCGACCGTCGCGGCCTACTGCATAGAAGAGCTTTGGGATCTCTGATGCGGCATTCGAGCTGGCCGTCATCCGGACGCCGCCGAGGGCTCCTAATCATCGGCCTGGCCAGCTTTGGCGTTAGGCGGCGGCACGTGCCGCTCGGTGACTCGACGCCCTGACCAGTCCCGCATCTCCGATACGAGCGTGCGCGCGGCGGCGCGATCAAGCACCTTCTCAAACATGCCGTCGTATCGGGCCGCAACAGCCCACGGTGTCAGTCCCTCGATCTCTTCGCGGCAACCCGGGAGATCGATGCCATGCTTCTCGATCAGCGCGGTCAGGTAGCTGACGCTGTGCGTGTGCTCATACGCGACTTCGTTGAACGCGAGCACCGCCTTCAAGCGCTTCTCCACCGCCTGCTGGACATGAAAGCCGAGGACATCGTCGGGTATGTCGTGGTCGTCGAGCAGCTTGTCCAGGATCGACTCGTCCCCCTGGGCCTTCCCCATCAGCAGCAGTGCCAGCTCGTGCGCCTCAGGACTCGGCAATGACCTGGCCCTGGCTCATCGCCTCGTGGACCAGCGTGCCCCTCACCGGAGCCCACTTCTCGGCGTATTCCTCGCTGACAACGACGACATCGGCCGGAATCAAGAGCCGTCCGAGGACTTGCCCCAAGCGCGCCGTCTCGGCAAAGCGATCAGCGACATCACGCTCGACCACGAGAAAGTCGAAGTCGCTGCGATCGTTCGCGTCCCCACGCGCGCGCGAGCCGAACAGGATCACCTTCGCTGGCACTGACGCAGCGTCGATAAGGGCGCGACCCGCACGGTCGATCGTAGCCTCCGCTACCACAGCGTTCATGGACCCGATTGTAGTCCGGCGCCCTCCGCAAGCCGATTGACTCATTTCGCGGGCGTCGCAATCGGAGTCTGATTTCCGGCATCAGCAGCGGATCGTGCTCAACGAACACGAGGCCGCGCGCTTCCTGGACGCACTGGACGCTGTTGATCAAGACACCGTCGGACGTCTGCGCGAACTGCGTCAGCGCGCGTGAGCGCCGGCTTCGCCGGCACCGAACGCTACGACGCCACCAGCCATGACGTCACGGGCTTTAGCTGTGGCAACGAACCACTCGACCGCTGGCTCGTGCGTTACGCAGGCCAGAACCAGCGTCGGGACGCAGCACGCACGTTCGTCGCTGTAACCCCTGACCAGCGCGTGTACGGCTACTACACGCTTCTCGCCGGGCAGCTCGATCATCACGAAGCGACGGCCGAAACGAGCAAAGGGCTATCCCAGCACTTCCCGATTCCGGTTGCGATCCTTGCTCGTCTAGCTGTCGACGTCGGCCAGCAGGGCGGCGGGACCGGCGCGGCACTTCTCAACGACGCACTTGTGCGCGTCGTCCGCGCATCTGAGGAGGTCGCTGTCCACGCAATAGTTGTGCACGCCGTCGACGAAAATGCGTCGTCGTTCTATACGCGGTTTGGCTTCCGAGCACTCAGCGACGCGCCACTGACCCTGATGGCCACTCTCTCCGCACTTCGCGCCGCGGGCTACCGATAGACGCGGGTACCCTTGGCCTATGAAAAGGGCTGGGCGGGGCGCTCAGTCGACCAGACCGACGCGGCGAACGTAAGCCGTGATCTCAGCCCGCGATGAAAACCCGAGCTTCTCGATGGCGCGGGCGCGGTAGGTCTTGACGGTGCGCTCGGCCACGTTGAGCTGCTCGGCGATCTCGGGATTGGTGTAGCCGTTGGCGATCAGTCGCACCACCTCGCGCTCGCGCTCTGACAGCGCCACGCCGTCGGTGACGCCGTCCTCGCCGGTGGCCATCAGCGCGCCGAGGCGCGGGTGCAGGTAGTTGCCGCCGGCCACCGCCAGGCGGAAGGCCTGCAGCAGCTCGGCCGGCTCGGCCTCCTTGAGCACGTAGCTGCGCGCACCGGCACGCAGCGCCTGGCGGGCGTACTCGGGGTCCTCGCGCATCGTCAGGATCGCCACCGCCAGCGTGGGGTGCGCCATGAAGCACGACGGCAGCGCGCCCAGGCTGGAGCCGCCGGGCATGGTGAGGTCGAGCGTGAGCAGGTCGGGCTTGTGCTCGCGCACTTCGCGCACCACCGACGGGATGTCGGCCGCTTCGGCCACCACCCGGAACTCGCCGGCCTCGCGTTCGAGCACCGCACGCACGCCGTCGCGCACCACCGTGTGATCATCGGCGATGATCACGTCAATCGGACGCGTTATACCGGGGGTACCCTCTTCCATAAGAGGAACACCGTAGCGAGTGGACAGGACCGATCGTCCAGAAATCAACGGTCAACCTAATCCAGCACCTTTGGGACGACACGATCGGCACCATCGGCTCTACAGACAAACGGCCTCTTGGCACGCATCATGTCGAGCATGGAAAACGAGCTCGAAACGGGAGAGGCCGACGGAGCGGCCGCGCAGTCGCAGCAGCATCGCCGTCCGTTGCGCGTGGTCGGCGCAAGCGCCCGGGTGGTGATCGCAGACTCCGACGCCGCACGGCGGGCTGGCCTGCTGGACGACCTCACGCAGACGATGCCCGAGGTCACGATCTTCCTGGAGGCGGCCACCGTTGCGGAGATGCTCGAGCACGCGGTGGGCAGCCGCATGGTGATCCTCGGCGGCCCGCTCGACGAGGTGCCCACGAGCTCGCTGATCCGCATGCTCGCCCAGCGCTTCCCAGACCTCCACGTGATCAACATGGAGGCACCGGGGCAGAACCCGCAATGAGCGCCCGCACGGGCGCTCCAACCATCTCAGCCACTCGCTAGCGTAACGACGTGTTCTCGCTGCCCAGCTCGCCGCGCGTGCGGCGAATCGTCTTTGCGTACACGATCAACCGGCTCGGCACGTGGTTCGGATATGTGGCGCTTTCGATCGCCGTGTTCGACCACACGCGCAGCGCCCTGGCGGTGGCCGCGCTGCTGGTGGCCGGACAGGTTCTGTCGGCCTTCCTGGTGCCGGTGCTGGTGGCGCGGATCGAGGCGCACGGAGCCAGCGGCGGGCTGAGCGCGCTGTATGCGGTGGAGGCGCTGGCCACAAGCGCGCTGGCGGCTGTGGTGCAGCTGCACTTCTCGCTGGCGGCGGTGCTGGTGCTGGTGGCGATCGACGGCACCGCCGCGCTGGCGGCCAGCGCACTGCTGCGCACGGCGGCCGCCAGCGGCGCGCGCGAATGGGCGCGCGGAACGCTCGCCCCCCACGAGCACCATCCGGGCGAGGATCGCGAAGCGGCGGCGCTGGAGGCCGAGCGCGTGACCAACGCGGCGATCAACTTCGGCTTTGCCATCACGTTCACGCTCGGCCCCGCGCTGGCGGGGCTGGTGGTGCCGGCGTTCGGCGTGCCCGCCGCGCTGATGATCGACGCGGCGTCGTTCATCGCGTGCGCGCTGCTGCTGTACGACGTGGCGGCCGAAGTGCAGGAGGGCGAAGACGCCTCGGTGCGCGCGCGGGTGCGCGCGGCATGGAGCCACGTGCGCGGTGCGCCGGTGCTGCGCCGGCTGCTGCGCGGAGAGGCGGTGGCGCTGATCTTCTTCACGTTCTCCGGCCCGCTGGAGGTCGCCTACGCGAAATCCAGCCTGCACGTGGGCGACAGCGGCTACGGCCTGCTGGTGGGCGTGTGGGGCTTGGGCGTGGCGCTCGGCAGCATCGTGTTCGCACGCTCGATCGGGCGCTCGCTGGCGATGCTGTTGAGCGTGAGCACCGTCGTGGTGGGTCTGGCCAACCTCGGCTGGGCGGTGGCGCCCTCGCTGGCGGTGGCCAGCTTGGCGAGCCTCGTGGGCGGCATCGGCAACGGCATCCAGTGGGCATCGCTGATCAGCTCCGTGCAGCTGGTGGCGCCGCAGCGACTGCACGGGCAGCTGATGGGGGCGGTGGAAGGCATCGGCGCGATCTCGCCCGCCATCGGGTATTCGCTGGGTGGCGCCATCGCCGTGCTGAGCTCGCCACGAGACGCGTTCGCGGTGGCGGGCACGGGCGCGCTGTTGAGCACGATCACCTTCCTGCGCGTGCCTCGCGGCGCGCTGGCGCGCGCGGCGGAACTGCCGGCGGAGGTGCTCGAGGACTCCTCCGGCCCGGTGGGCGCCGCGCGCTAAAGGTGCAAACGGGCCGCTCGCCCGTAAAGGACGACGCGGATCGGGCCGTTAAAGACGACGGTCGAAGCTATGTCCAGCAAGCTCACCACACGCCTTTTTCTGGCAGCCGAGGGTCTGCTGCTCGTCTCGGCGCTCGCGATCAGCGCGCTGATCTCCCACAACGCGGAATGGCAGCCGCTGCTGCTGGTGATCGTGCTGGCGGTGCTGTCGCTGGTCGGGCAGGGCATGCAGTTCACCATTCGCGGCCAGAACCTGTCGGCGGGCTCGGTGGCGCAGGTGCTGGCCATGTGCCTGCTGGGGCCGGCGCCGGCGGTGGCCATCGCAGTGGCCTCGGTGGTGTACACCTCGGCCAGGCGCAGGCTCAGCGCCACGCTGTGGCTCGGCAACGTGTCGAGCTTCTCGATCTTCCCCCTGATCGGCGGACTGATGGTGAGCGGACTGGTGGGCAACGTCCACAACTCCGCCAACCTGAACACGCAGGGCCTGAAATTCGGGCTGGTGGTGTTCGCCGTATTCATGGTCACCAACGCGCTCAACTTCCTGGTGATCGCACTGGACAACCGTGTGCTGGTCAACCGGCGCCTGCTGCCGCAGATCACCGAACTGTTCGTGCCGCTGCTGCCCGGCCAGCTGGCCGAGGCGGCGCTCACGGCGGGGCTGGCCGTCGCCTACGTCAAGTTCGGGCTGTATGCGCTGATCGGGGCGGCGCTGGTGATCTTGATCTTCCAGTACCTGATGGTGGCGCTGCTGCGCTCGGAGGATCGCGCCGACCAGCTGGAAGCGCGCTCGATCCACCTCGCCTCGCTGCAGCTGGGCGTGCTGAGCACGCTGGTGGAGACCCTCGCCCTGCGCGATCGCTCCACCGCCCGCCATTCCGCGGCAGTGGCCCGCTACGCGCGCGAACTGGCGCGCGAGGCTGGTTGCGATGAGGCGGAGCAGGATCTGGTGCACACGGCCGGTCTGCTGCACGACATCGGAAAGTTCGCGCTGCCGGACAGGATCCTGCACGCGGAGGTGCTGTCCGACGAGGACTGGGCCGTGATCAGGCGCCACCCCCAGGAGGGCGCCACGCTGGTGGGCCGGCTGGACGGCTACGGGCCGGTGGCCGATGCGATCCTGTACCACCACGAGCAGGTCGACGGCGGCGGCTACCCGGCCGGCCTGATCGGCAGCGAGATCCCGCTGTCCTCGCGCATACTGGCGATCTGCTCGACCTTCGACACGCTCACCGCACGCGACGCCTACCGCACGCCGATGACCACGCAGGACGCCATCAGCGAGCTACGGCGCGTGGCCGGCCGCCAGCTGGATCAGGACCTGGTGGAGCAGTTCGTGGCGCTGCTCAAGCGCGACGGGCACCTGAGCTCCACGTCCATGGGCGAGGCCAGCTTCGAGGAGGAGCTGGCCTTCGGACGCCGCGCGCGGAAAATCGCGCAGGCGAACCCCTAGATACAGAGCCGTCCTGACCATTGACGGGCCCCAGACAGGCTCTGGTGGATACAGGGCAGTCCTGACCGTTGACGGGCCATACAGCGCGCGGACGTATCGCGGTTCAAATAATCGAGGCGCCGTGCCAACAGCCAGTGGCTGCGGGCGCGGCGCCTCAATTGCGAAACGTCGAAACTAGTGGTTCCAAGGCATGTTTGTCTCCATCGCCGGCCCCAATTTGGGGCTTTTTGCGAAGCGGTCCCCCCGCAATCTCCGATTGAGGGACTCCCGCACCTTTGAGTAGGTTTGACGACTATATCGGAGGTTTGGATGAAATGTCTAGTTTTGAGTAGATCTGTGCATGGGGCATTGCATAAAAAGGCGGATCGCGCCAAACGTCGACAAACGTGCGCTTCGCTCAAGTTCCCGGCCTCGACTGGCGATACATGGGGCGTGATGCCCTTCTCCACCTCCCACACCAACCCCCGCAACGAGCACCAGCTGGTGTTCACCAGCTCGCAGGCCGCCCGCTATCTGGGCGTGTCGCTCGCCACGGTGCGACGCTGGACCGACGCGGGCCACATCGGCTGCTACAGGACTCCGGGCGGGCAGCGGCGCTTCTCCCGCGACCAGCTGGACGACTTCATCGCCTCGATGCAGCACGAAGGTCCGGTCGCCCACGAGCAGGCGGCCACCCAGTCGAGCATTCGCGTCGCCTGAGCGCCCCGCGATCGCCCTTCGGGCCTCAGCTGGCGAGACGGCCGAACTTCTCCCGCAGGCGGCGGTAGAAGGACGAGCCGGGCAGCTGGGCGAGCGTGCCCACGTCCAGCACGAAGCGCGCGTCGATCGACTCGCCGGCCGCGATCTCGCCCACGGGGCGACCGTCCACGGCCACATCGAGCGGCTCGCGTGAGCGGTTGTAGATGGTGAGGGGGTCGTTGGGCGCGACCACCAGCGCGCGTGCGCTCATCGAGTGCGGCGCGATGAACGACACCACGAAACCGGCCACTCCCCAGGCCATCACCGGCCCGCCGTTGGCGAGGTTGTAGCCCGTGGACCCGGCCGGCGTGGCCACCACCAGACCGTCGCAGCGCACGCTGCCGGCCACCTCGCCGTCGAGCGCATAGGCGAGATCGGCCACCCGCTCGCCGACCTTGCGGTGGATGGCCACGTCGTTGATGGCCATCTGCGTGCCAGTTGGGAGACGCAATTCGATACCGGGCAGTCGCAGCAGCTCGAACTCGCCGCTGAACGCGCGACGGACGCCGTCGGCGATGTCCTGCGGCTCGACGGTGGCCAGGAAGCCGATCTCCCCGAAGTTGACCGCGAACACGGGCACTCCCGTGCCGGCGTAGTGGCGCAGCGCGCGCAGGATCGTGCCGTCGCCGCCCAGCGCCATGCACAGCTCCACGTCCTCCTTGACCGGCGCGTTGACCGTCAGCCCGGGCATCTCGCTGAGGTGCAGCTTGCTGGTCTCGTTTGCGTCCATGCGCAGCGTAACCCCGGCCTCGGCGGCGTAGCCGATCAGCTGCTGCAGCGCCTCGCCGACGTCGTCGGGGCGGCCGTGGGTGAAGACGGTGACCTCTCTCACGGCTCGACCCTCCTCGCCATCTCCTCCAGCTCGGCCACATCACCGGCGCCCGCTTGACGACGAACGGGGTCGGCCAGCCAGATGAACGTCTCGCGGTTGCCCTTGGGGCCGGGCAGCTGCGAGGAGAAGTAGCCGAGCACGGCGGCGCCCAGATCGAGTGCGCTCTCCCCCACGCCGATCAGCGCTGAGCGACGGTCATCGGCCTCGCGCACCACGCCACCTTTGCCGACGCGACCGCGACCCACCTCGAACTGCGGCTTGATCATGGCCAGCACGTCATAGCCCTCGCCAGCGCAGCCCAGCACCGCCGGCAGGACCTTGCTGAGCGAGATGAACGACACGTCGATCACAGCCAGGTCGGGCAGGCCCGAGGCCGTGGCGGTCGTGGCGTCGGTGAGCAGCTCAGGCGTGAGCGCGCGCGCGTTGGTGCGCTCCATGACCGACACGCGCGGATCCACGCGCAGCCGGTAGTCGAGCGTGCCGTAGCCCACGTCCACCGCGATCACATGGCTTGCGCCGCGCTGCAGCAGACAGTCTGTGAAGCCACCCGTGGAGGCGCCCACGTCCAGCGCCAGGCGGCGCTGCCACCACCACGCCGCTGGACTCCAGCGCGTTGGCCAGCTTGACGCCGCCACGCGAGACGAACGCGGGGCGCTCCTCGACCCTGACGAGCTCCTCCACGTCGACCATCTCGCCCGGCTTGACCGCACGGCGCTCGCCCACGCCCACGTGCACCTCGCCGGCCATCACCGACGCGGCCGCGCGACTGCGCGAGGGGAACAGGCCGCGCTCGGCCAGCAGGGTGTCCAGGCGGCGCTTCTCCATCAGCCTCAAACCCTTGCACACAAAGCGGTTTTTGCCTTGTGTGGCCTATGTCACACACCTTTGGGGGCCCTGGGTCCATCATGGTTAGCGATCGAGAGTGACACATCATCTCTCCTGAATCCCTCCTCCCCGAAACGGCCCGCTTCCCCGGCGGGCCGTTTCTTTAAGCCACGCGTAGCGACGACGCAGCAGCCCGCGGACCTGCGACGCTCGCTGCGACCCTACCCCTCGCTCCTAGGCTCCGACGATCGCCGATCCGTCCGACCCTGGCCCTGAGCTACCCCGGACGGTGTGCCGGGCGCCGGCGCGATCGAAGATGGCCGACACCACACGCTCGGCGATGCGCTCGCCGGTGAAGCCGATCTCCTCGTGCAGCAGCGCCGGCTTGCCGTGCGTCACGTAGCGGTCGGGAAGCCCGACCCGGAGGATCCGCGGCGTGACGCCGGCGTCGTTCAGCGTCTCCCACACGCGCCGAGCCGAAGCCGCCCGCCAGCACGCCCTCCTCGATCGTGACCAGCAGGTCGTGCTCGGCCGCCAGCTGGGCCATCAGGCCCGCGTCGATCGGCTTGGCGAAGCGCGCGTCGGCGACCGTGACGGCGATGTCGTGACGGCGAGCAGCTCCGCGGCTGCCTCCAGCGCCTTGCCCACGCCGCTGCCGTAGCCGATCAGCGCCACGCGCCTGCCAGCGTGCGTCTGCGGCCGCTCGCGCCTCGCACAGGATCTCGCCGGTTCCGATCGCGATCGGCACGCCCTCGCTCGGGCAGCGGCACGCCCGACGCCCTCGCCCGCGCGGGTAGCGCAGCGCCGACCGGCCCGTCGTCGTACTCGAGCGCCGTGCGCAGCATGTGCACCAGCATCGCCTCGTCGCGCGGCGCCATCAGCACGATGTTCGGCAGGCAGCGCAGATAGGCGATGTCGAAGACGCCGTGGTGGGTCGGGCCGTCGTCGCCGACCAGGCCGGCGCGGTCCATCGCGAACACCACGTTGCAGGCTTCTGCAGGCACACGTCGTGCACGATCTGGTCGTAGGCGCGCTGCAGGAACGTCGAGTAGATCGCCGCCACCGGCTTGACGCCCTCCAGCGCGAGGCCCGGAGGCGAACAGGATCGCCTGCTGCTCGGCGATCCCCACGTCGAAGTAGCGGTCGGGCATCGCCTTCTGGAGGATGTTCAGCCCGGTGCCGGAGTTCATCGCCGCGGTGATCCCGACCACGCGCTCGTCGCGTTCGCATTCGCGCAGCGAGCGCCTCGCCGAACACCTGCGTGTACTGCGGCGCGGCGGCTCGGCTCTTGGACCGCCGCCTTGCGCACCGACCGGCACCGGACGCGTGGGCGAGCCGTTGAGGATCGAGCTTGGGCTTGGCCGCGTGCCACTTCTCCATGCCCTCCAGGCCGCCCGTCCTCGGCCGGCGCGAAGCCCTTGCCCTTGACCGTGGCGATGTGCACGACCACCGGGCGTTCCGCCGCGAGCGCCTCGCGCAGCGCCTCGCGCAGCGCGCGCACGTCGTGGCCGTCGATCACGCCCATGTAGGCCCAGTCGAGCTCCTCCCACCACAGGCCCGGGCGCCCAGAACGCCTTGATCGACTCCTTCAGGTGCGGGCCCAGGCGCTCGAACGCGGCGCCGATCCCGCCGGGCAGGCGCGTCAGGCCGCCCTCCACGCCGGAGCGCGCGTGCCACAGCTTGGGGTTCAGGCGCACGCGGTTGAAGTAGCGCGACAGCGCGCCCACGTTGGGCGCGATCGACATGCCGTTGTCGTTGAGCACCACCACGATCGGCGTGCCCAGCCCGCCCGCCTGCCCGATCGCCTCGAACGCCACGCCGCCGGTCATCGCGCCGTCGCCGATCACCGCCACGACCTTGCCGTCCTCCGCCGACTCCAGATGGCGCATGCCCTCCTTGATGCCGACCGCGTAGCCGATCGAGGTGGACGCGTGGCCGGCGCCCATGATGTCGTGCGGCGGACTCGGCGATCGAGCAGAACGGCGCGAGGCCGCCGTACTGGCGGATCGTCGCCAGCTGATCGCGCCGGCCGGTCAGGACCTTGTGCGGGTAGGCCTGGTGGCCGACGTCCCACAGGATCTTGTCGCGCGGGCGATTCCAGCACCGAGTGCAGCGCCACGGCCAGCTCGCACGTGCCGAGGTTGGCGCCGAAGTGCCCGCCGATCTCACCGACGGTGTCGATGATGTGCTCGCGCACCTCCTGCGCGAGCTGCGCGAGCTCCTGCTCGGACAGCGCGCGCAGGTCCTCGGGGCCGTCGATGTGCTCGAGCAGGCTCATGAGGTGCGGGTGTAGATGAAGTCGGCGATTTCCTCGAGCTCGGCGGTCGCGACGCCCGTCGGCGCGCGCGCCGTCAGCGACGAACGGTCGCGATCTCCGCGCAGAGCCTCGCGAGCGATGCCATGCGACTCCGCCGCCAGCTCCCTCGCGCGCTCGATCCCGAACTCGCTCACGTACGTGCGCTTCCCGTGACGCTCATCGCTACCTCGTGGCTTTCCAAGTGCATCGTCGGTACCGGTCACGTCGAGGATGTCGTCCACGATCTGGAACAGCACACCCAGCTCAGCCGCGAAACGACGGAAGCGGAGCTGTCTCAGGACCGTCTTCGATCCCTGTCAACAGTAGTACGCACAGCACCGAAGCGCGCGATCAGCCGTCCGGTCTTCAGCTCGTGCAGCCGCCGCAGCGCGCCCGGCGCCGGCGGCTGGGATGCGCGCTCACGTCGGCGTACTGCCCGCCCACCATGCCGTTGACGCCGGTGGCCGCCGCGAGCTCGGCGGCCGCGCGCAGCACCCGCTCCGGCGCGGAGCGCTGGTGGGTCAGCAGGTGGCGGAACGCCTCCGCGTAGAGCCCGTCGCCGGCCAGGATCGCCACGTCCTCGCCGAACTTCACGTGACACGTCGGCTGGCCGCGACGCAGCTCGTCGTCGTCCATCGCCGGCAGGTCGTCGTGGATCAGCGAGTAGGTGTGGATCAGCTCGATGCGCACCGGCCAGCGGCAGCACCTCGGCGGTGATCGCAGCCCGACCGCGCGCGCGGTCGCGAGCGCCAGCACCGGGCGGATTCGCTTGCCGCCGGCCAGCAGCGAGTAGCGCATCGCCTCGTCGAGGCCGTGCCGTCAGCGGCTCCTCGGAGAAGCGCATCGCCTGCAGGTAGCGCTCGACCTCCTCGCGCAGGTGGTCGGGGTAGCTGGCGCTCACGATCCGGCGCGACGGCGCCTATAGGAGCGTGTCCTGGCCGGGCGCCGGAGCTGGAGCCTCCGCGCGCGTCAGCTGCTCGAGCTCCGCCGCCGCCTGCGTCGGCGAGCGAGGCGCAGTCCTCGACCAGCGTCGCCGCCGCGTCGGGGGAGAGCTCGCCGGAGCGCAGCTGCTCGCGCTGCGCGCTCCAGGCGCGCGATCAACTCGTCTAGGCGCTCGACGCTGCTCATCGGATCTGCGCATTCTCGCGCACCTCGCGCAGGACTGCGGCCAGCACGCCGTTGACGAACCCCGGAGCCTCCGACGCCGCAGAACGTCTTGGCGCTCTCCACCGCCTCCTCGATCGCGCCCTCCGGCGGGATCGGCTCATCCGCGGGCGCCGCGTCCGGGTGCAGCATCTCGACCAGCGCGACGCGCATGATGCTGCGCTCCAGCGGCTGGATCCGCTGCACCGACCAGCCGTGGGCGTGGCGGTCGATCACCTCGTCGAGCTCCTCCGCGCGGTCGGCCGCCGCGTGCGCCAGCGCCCGCGCGAACAGCGAAGCGTCGCGGCCGCAGCGTCTCCGCCAGCGGACGGCCGGTGAGATCGTGCTGGTAGAGCGCGATCACCGCCGCCCGGCGCTGCTCGGAGCGGCGCATTCAGGACGCGCGCGCATGTAGTCGCCGGTGCGCGTGTCGACGCGGATGCGCGTGCCCGGCTCGACGAACAGCGGCACGTGGATCGACGCACCGGTCTCGAGCGTCGCCGGCTTGGTGCCGCCGCCGGATACCGAGTCGCCGCGCAGGCCGGGCTCGGTCTCGGCGACCTCGAGGTCGACCGAGCTCGGTAGCTGCATGTCGGCCGGCTCGCCGTCGATGAACAGCACGTCCACCTCGCTGCTCGGCGTGATCCAGCGCAGCGCCTCCGCGACGGTGCCTTCCGGCACACGCGATCTGCTCGAAGGACTCTGTGTCCATGAAGTGCGCGTCGGTGCCGTCCGCGTACAGGAACTGCATCTTCCGCGCCTCCGTGTGCACCGAGCGGAACTTCTCGCCGGCCCTGAACGTGCGGTCGATCACGTTGCCGTCGGAGGCTCGGCGCAGCTTCGTGCGCACGAACGCCCCGCCCTTGCCCGGCTTGACGTGCTGGAACTCGAGGATCTTGAAGACGGTGCCGTCGACCTCGATGTGGTTGCCGTTCTTGAATTGGTTGGTCGAGATCATGTGGGGCTGAGGATAGAGGGCGTGGTGCTCGGGGCGGTGCGCCGTGGCGCACGTGGGCGTCAGGACCCAGTAGCGGACCGACATCGAGCCAGCGGAAAACAACCGCTGACCCGAAATCCGACGCGAGGTCTACTATGCGCCAATGCCTGTGGGGGCGGCAGAGCCGGAGGCGGAGCGTGCTCGGGCGCGGTCTTGGCGCAGCGCGCCGTCACGACTCCCCCGCTTCTGGCGCTCGCCGGCCGACCAGCCGCGCTGGGCACGCCCGGCGCTGCTGACGATCGCCGCCCTTGCCGGCCTGGCGTATGGCTGGGGCATGAACGGCGCGGCGCTCGAGGCCTTCTACGGCGCGGCCGCCAGGAGCATGTCCTCCAGCTGGCACGACTTCATCTTCGGTTCGTTCGATCCGGCGGGCACCGTCAGCATCGACAAGATCCCCGGAGCGCAGTGGCCGCAGGCGCTGTCGCTGCGGATCTTCGGCTTTCACGTGTGGGCGATCGTGCTGCCGCAGGTGATCGAGGGTGTGATCACGGTGCTGGTGCTCTACCGCGCCGTGCGCCGCCTGGCAGGCCCAGTGGCCGCGATCACGGCCGCCGCCGTGCTTGCCTCAAGCCCTGTGACCGTGGCCTTGAACCGCGGCAACGTGGCCGACTCGCTATTGATCATGCTGCTGGTGCTCGCCGCAGACGCTACCTCGGCGGCGCTCGTGAGCGGCCGGGCGCGCACGCTCGCGCTCGCCGGCCTGTGGGTGGGACTTGCCTTTCAAGTGAAGATGGGGGTCGCGTGGCTGGTGCTGCCGGCGCTGGCCGGCGCATACCTGCTGGCCGCACCTGCGTCGGCGCGCGTCCGCCTGGCGCACATCGGCGCGGCGGGGCTCGTCACGCTGGTGGTGTCCCTCAGCTGGATCAGCGTCGTCTCGCTCGTGCCGGCGCACGATCGGCCGTACGTGGACGGCACCCAGAACGACTCGCTGTTCAGCCAGACCTTCGAATACAACGGCTTCGGCAGGCTGGGCGGAAGCACCGTGTTCGCGGGAGCAGGGCATCCGGCGCAGTTCCTGGTGCGCGCCTCGGAATCCAACTCCGCACCCACCCACAAGGTCCATCCGAGCTGGCACCGGCTGCTGAGCGGCGTGTTCGGGCGCGACGACGGGTGGCTGCTGCCCGCGGCGCTGATCGCGCTGATGGCAGCGCTGTCGCTGCGACGTGGGCGCGGGCGCCGCGACCCGCTGCGCGCCGCGCTGGTGCTGTGGGGGGTGTGGCTGTTGACGCTGGCCGCGTTCTTCAGCGCGGGCGGGTTCCCCAACTCCTACTACGTCGCCGCGCTCTCCCCTGCCGTCGGTGCGCTCTGCGGCGTCGGTGCCGAGCTGGCCTGGCGAACCAGAAGCAGCCAGAAGACGCGGACGGTACTCGGCGCGGCGGTGCTGTGCTCGATCGGCTACGGCATCTACCTGCTCGGCAGCGGCACCAACGTGCCCGGATGGCTGGTGCCAGTGGCGGCGCTGGCCGGCGTGCTGGCGCTGATCGCATCGCTGCTGCCCGGGCGCAGGGGATGGCTGGGCTCTGACGCCACGCGGGCGGCCGTACTCGCGTGCAGCGCCCTGCTGCTCCCAGCTGTGGCCTCCGTGCTGATGGTCACGCGCGGCCTCGGCCCGTTTGCCGCACCGTATGAGCCGGCCTCGGCGACTGTTTCGCGTGCCTCCCAGCGCGAACGGATGAGCGTGGACGCGCAGGCCATGGAACAGGCCTCCTCGCAGTACCAGACGCCGATCGCGCTGGCCACCGACTCATCGATCCTGGCCGCGCCATTCATCCTCGCCACGGGCCAGGAGGTGCTGCCCATCGGCGGCTATCAGGGCGGCATCCCGGCGCCCACGCTGGCTCAGCTACAGCAGCGTGTGAGCAGCGGCGAAGTGCGCGCTTTTCTCGTGCCGGTGGTCAGCGAAGACCCGCGCATCGTGTGGATCCACTCCCACTGCAAGCGAGAAGCTGGAGCGAGCGGCGAAAGCGCCTCCGCGACCGCGCTGTATGACTGCGGCGAGGCTTGACCGCGCAGCAGGCCAGACGGGCGCGCGCGAAATCCGCCCCATGTCCGTCAGGTGGACTTGACGTCTGGCGTGGCTTTCGCCAAAGCGTTAGCACGGCGATCTACCGCGCCAGTCACAGCCTGCTGAGCGATGCCGAAGAACACCGCGTAGCCGAGGATCGACTCGTCGCTGGTGACCTTGAAGGCGGAGATGAATTCGCTCTGCACCAACACCACGCCGGCAAGGGCGGTCGCCGCTCCCGCGAACGTCTTGAGCACGAGCTGCTGGATGAAAACCCGGTACGGGGTGTTGATCTGTTCTCCGGTTGCGATCGGTATGACCACCGACAGCAGGCCGCCCAGCATCCCGGCGAGCTCTACCGCGAACACATCGAAGCGCTCCGAGCCGGGGCCCATCGGACAGAAGCTTGTCGCGGAGCCGGCCGGCTTTGAGCAGAGCGAGATGATCTCCGTGTTCACCACGTGCAGCGCGCCGAGCAGGAGCGTCACCGTGAACAGCGCAGCGCTGGCGACAATCAGGGCGTTGCGCAGGACCCGCGATTCGCGCTGTAGCGCCTCCGACCCGCATGGCCAGCGTCAGCTGCTCAGGCTGGCCCTGGATCTTGGCCAATATGCCTGTGAGTGACTTCAACACCGAGCTGGATTCCGGCAGCGCGCTCACAAGGGGTTGCAGGGCCTCGGCCTGCGCCTCCAGCTCATATGGTTCGTAGAGCATGAACAGCTGTGCGCGGGCGCGGTGCAAGGCCTTGAAAGCCAGTTCTATCCGCGCGCCTGAGTAGAACAGCTTCAGTTTGCTACACCATTCGTGGCCACATGGCGGGCCCACCGCCAATAGCGCATCGTCGAGTGCTCGCTCGGCTATTTCCATTCCCCGTTCGCGCTCTTGCACGGAAATCTCCTGCGCCGCTGGCTCGACTCCGCCGTGTTCTTCCCCAACCTGTGCGGCCATCACTGGTGCGGCCGCAGGCGCGACCTCTACGGCCGCAGCCTCTGCGGGCGCGACCTCCGCGGGCGCTGCCTCCGCAGGTGCAGCCGCGCGCTCTGCCCGTTCGATCGCTTGAGGCACCTGCGCCCGTAGGCGCTCCAGTTCGTCTGCAATCTGCGAGTACGACGCAAATGCCTCGATGCGCCATGCCGCGGAATCGCGACCCGCCGCCTTTGCGAGTCTCGCGCGACACTCGTGGGACAGCCGTGTGTCCAGTGGAGTGTTATCGGCGTCGGTATCGGTCATGCGCATCGACTCAGCACGTGGCTGGGCGATTCAGACCATCGCTACATTCCGACTGCCAGGATTGTTTTCGACTCTGCGGCCCGGCGTTACACCTATGCCGCCGCCACACTCCCCATGTCCACGCCGATCACCTTCAGCCGCCGGCTGAGCGCGTTGAAGGCGAACGTGTTGGTGTCCTCCATCGAGTAGTCCAGGATCGCGTAGCGATCCGGATCGGCGCCCGGCGGCACGAGCACCTCGGCCGCCAGCGGGATCAGCTCGCCGAGGCGTTCGCCGATGCGCCTGCACAGAGCCGGATCCTTGGCCTTCTCGCGCAGGAACCACGTGCCATAGGCCACGTGGCGGTGCTCGTCCTGGGAGATCAGCTTGAACCCCTGCACCCAGCCCGGCAGGATCCCCTTGCGCTCCATGTAGTCGGTCAGGAACCACTGTCCGGTCAAGGCGAGAGTGCCCTCGATGATCATGTGGTAGAGCGTCACGAAGTCGACCTTGGCCTCGACGTCGCGCGGGTTCTCCACCAGCCGCCGGCCCCAATCCACCAGCACACCGTCGAACAACTTCACGAACGCCGGTGTGAGGTTCTCCCGCGCCGTTGCCAGGCGGTCCTCGAAGCTCCCGTCGATGTTCATCACGTGCTCGTAGAAGCGGTTGAAGTGCTGTGCGTGGCGAGCCTCGTCGACCTGCTGGGTGGTCAGGAACGCCTCCTCGCTCTGGCTCTCGTAGGCCATCACCAGGCCGGAGAACTGCGTGGTGACGCGCTCCTCGCCGATGAAGAACGACGCCAGGTTCCAGGACAGCTGCGTGCGCACGGCCGGGTCCATCGACTCCCAGTCGCGGCGGTCCCGATCCAGCTCGATCGTGTGCGACTGCCAGTTCTGGCGCTCCCACAGCTCATACAGCTGCTGCGGGTTCATCAGCGTGACCGACGCCAGCTTTGACTCGTCGGCGATGGTCCCCACGTCCCCCTGGCTGGTGAGGTCGAGTAGCGACGGCATGATCCCCCAGTACCTCCTGCGCGTTGGTGGGCAATGGCAGCCCTGAGCGGTGGACAATACTCCGTTTACAACAGCCGTCACAAGCGCTCAAGCAGGCCGGCCCGCTGGTCGATGTCGAGCTATGAGGCGAGTGCTTCGCGAGAACGCCGTGGGCGCATTCATGGCGCTGGGCGCAAGCGCCGCAATGGCGTGGCTGGGCCTGACCGGCTTCGCGTGGAGCGACTACGAAGTCGAGGTGCTGCCCTCCTATGAAGCGCTCCTTCACGGTCACGTGGGCGAGTTCCTGCGTCTGGCGCCCGCCTACGGCGGCTCGCTGATCGAGCGCGCGCCGTTTGCGCTGCTGCCGGAGTTGTGGGGCGGTGGCGCGCTGGCCGTCTACCGCATGGCGGCCGTCCCGTGCCTGCTTGGCGCCGCCGTGCTCGGCCTGTTCCTGATCGCCCGCATGCGCGCCGCCGGGCACTCCACGCTGGCACGGGCGGTGGCGCTTGGGGTCTGCGTGGCCAACCCGATCACGCTGCGCGGCCTGGAATTCGGCCACCCCGAGGATCTGCTGGGCGGCTGTTTGTGCGTGGCCGCGGTGCTGAGCGCCGAGCGCAAGCGCCCGCTGCTGGCCGGCTTACTGCTGGGGCTTGCGATCGCCAACAAGGAGTGGGCGCTGCTGGCCGCAGGCCCGGTGCTGCTGGTGCTCGAGGCGCGTCTGCGTTGGCGCTGCGCTGCTCTCGCCGGTGCGAGTGCGGCGGCGATCCTGGCACCCCTTGCGATCGCCTCCTCCAGCGCGTTCGCCGTCAGCGCCCGCGTGATCGCCGCGCCCCCCAGCCCCGACTTCCAGCCGTGGCAGCTGTTCTGGTTCTTCGGGCGCCACGGCCTGCCCGTGTTCGGTGCCTTCGGCCTGCCCAAGCTCGACTACCGCACCGCCCCGTCGTGGAGCAGCGACGTCAGCCACCCGCTGATCATCCTCGCCGGCCTGGCGATCGCGCTGGTGCTGTGGATGCGGCTGCGCGGACGGCCGCTTGAGCTGCGCGACGCGCTGCTGGCGCTGTCGCTCGTGCTGCTGCTGCGCTGCATGCTCGACACGTGGGACACGATCTACTACACGATGCCGTTCGTGCTGGCGCTGCTGGCCTGGGAGACGCACGGCTCGGCCGTTCGCCCACCGGTGCTGGCGCTGTCCAGCTCGGTGATCGTGTGGCTGAGCTTCTACTGGGTTCCCCAGCACACCTCGCCGGACGTGCAGTCGTTGATCTTCCTGGCCTGGTCGCTGCCGCTGGCCGCCTGGATGGGCATGCGCCTGTTGATCTCCACGCGACCGGCGCTGGCCGGCGGCTCGATCCGCGGCGGTGGCCGGCGGGGCGGGCCTCAGGAGATGACGGTGAGCTCCTTGGAGAGGCTCGTAAGGACGTCCTGAGCCTCGGCTCCCACGATCAGCAGGTCCTCGATCCGCACGCCGAGCACGCCCGGCAGGTACACGCCGGGCTCCACCGTCACGCGTTGCCCACCTGCAGCGGATCCTCCGGCGCGGTCTTTGCCAGCCGTGGCGCCTCGTGGATCTCAAGGCCGACGCCGTGCCCGAGTCCGTGGCCGAAGTGCTCGCCGTGGCCCGCCTGCTCGATCACCTCGCGTGCCACCGCGTCGACGTCGCGGCCGCTCAGTCCCGCTTTGACGGCCTCCAGGCCGCTTCAGCTGCGCGCTCAGCACCAGCGCGTAGATCTCGCGCGCCAGATCCGAGATCCCCTCACCGGTGGCGTACGTGCGGGTGCAGTCCGAGCAGTAGCCGTCGAGGTAGGCGCCCCAGTCGATCGTCACGAGCACGTCGCGCGCGATCGCCACATCCCGCGGCTCAGCGTGCGGCAGCGCGCCGTGCGCGCCGGCGGCGACGATCGACGGGAAGCTCGCCGACTGTGCCCCCAGGCGGCGCATGCGCAGCTCCAGCTCGATCGCCACCTCGCGCTCGGTGCGCCCGCGCCAGGCCGTCTTCGAGCAGCCGCTTCAGCGCCTCGTCGGCCAGTTCGCTGGCGGCGCGGATGCGGGCGATCTCCCCCGGGTCCTTGACTGCGCGCAGCTCGCGCCACGAGCCCGGCGCAGCCGACGAGCTCCCAGCCGTCGGGCAGCAGCTCCCGCAGCCGGCGGTGTGCCCGTGACGGTGATCGCCGACTCGTCGAAGCCCAGCCGGCCGGCCGCTCCGCTCCAGCCGGCGGCGGCGGCCTCGAGCAGGTCGCCGGCGACGATCTCGCGCTCGAACAGGTCGCCGGCACCTGCTGCGGCGGACTGCGTCTCGTAGCGGAAGTCGGTCAGGAAGCGGTGCGCGCCGAGTCTCGCCGCCGCGCCGCGCCACGGATCAGCGCGAGCGCCGTTGCTGCCGCTGAAGCCGGTCAGGTAGCGCAGGTCGACGAGCGACTCGACCAGCAGCGCGTCGAGCTCGAGCTCCCGGGCAGCTCGCAGCCGGTCCAGCGCGCGCCGCACGGCGTCGCGTCGCGCACGGCCGCTCACGCTCCCGCTCCCGTCGAGCGTCTCGCGCAGCAGCGCCCAGCGCCTGCGCGGTAGCCATCGGGGCCGCGCCCGGAGACGGTCGCGAAGCACAGCTCGCCGATCACCGAGACCCCTCGCCACGGCTCGCGCGGCTCGACATCGGAGAGGTGGACCTCGACGGCCGGGCAGGCCGGCGATCTCCAGCGCGTCGCGGATCGCCCAGGCGTAGTGCGTCCACGCTCCGGGGTTCAGGAGCACGCCGTCGGCGCGCTGCCGCGCAGCGAGTGCAGGCGCTCGACGAACTCGCCCTCGTGGTTGGTGTGGAAGAAGTCGGCGTCCATGCCCAGCTGCCGCGGCCTCGGCAGCGATCCGCCGCTCCAGCTCGGCCAGCGTGAGCGTGCCGTACAGCGGCGGGTCGCGGCGTCCGAGCTGGTCGAGGTTGACGCCGTGCATGACCTCGACGCGGTAGCGCTCGGCCGCTCATGCGCGCAGCTCCCGCAACCGCAGCGCGCACGTCCGCCGCGGGCAGCTCGCGCCGTAGCCCACCTCGCCGGGCGCGTCCACCAGCACGAACGGCACCTCGGTCGCCAGGCGCTTCTTGTCGCGCGCCAGCGCGTCGAGGACGCATCGGTGGAGGTGTCGCGTCGAGCGTCACCGGCAGGCCCCGTGCGAGCAGCAGCTCGCGCACCTGCTCGCGCAGCCCGTCCTGGCCGGAGAGCGCGAGCGCGGCCAGCAGGCCCAGTCCGACCGCCTCGCCGTGACGGTAGCGCCCGTAGCCGGTGACGGTCTCGATCGCATGCCCGACCGTGTGGCCGAGGTTCAGCACCTGGCGGCGGCCCGCCGTCGCGCTCGTCCGCGCCGACGACCGCGAGCTTCGTGCGAGCGCACGCGAAGATCGATCCGCTCGTCCACCTCGCCGCCCGCCGGACACGCTCTCCCACAGCCGCCCGCCGGCGATCAGCGCGGTCTTCAGCACCTCCACCCAGCCGGCCGCGAGCTCGCTCGCGCGGGAGCGTCGAGAGCGTGTCAGGGTCGACGAGCACGCCGCTGGCTGGTGGTAGGCGCCGACGTAGTTCTTGGCCTCGGGCAGATCGACGCCGGTCTTGCCGCCGTAGGCGGAGTCGACCTGCGCCACCAGCGTCGTCGGCACCTGCACGACCGGGATGCCGCGCTGGTAGGTGGCCGCACAGAAGCCCGCGAGATCGCCGACCACGCCGCCGCCCAGCGCCACCACGTGGTCGGCGCGGGTGATCCCCGCGCGCCACCAGCGCCTGCCACACGCGCTCGGCGCTGCGCGAGCGTCTTGCTCTGCTCCCCGGGCGACGATCGCGCTCGCCCCAGCCATCGGCCCGAGCCGCTCGCCGTAGAGCGCGGCGACGATCTCGTCGCTGACGCAGAACGGCCGCGAGCGCGACGCGGTCCAGCGGCCAGCAGCCGCCCCAGTGTCGCTGCAGTCCGGCGAGCAGGCCCGCGCCGATCATCACCGGGTATTCCCCCGAGGCCGCAGCGGGCCCACAGCAGGCGGGTGCCGGCGGGCGCGCGCGCGCAGCGACGCCAGCGCGTGCGCGCGCGCGCGCGATGCCGCCGGGCGCAAGCCCTGGAAGGACGGCGTCGGCGAGCCCGTCATAGAGGTCGCTGCGAGCCGCGTGCAGCGCACAGGAACGCGTCGCGGTCACGTGCCAGCGGGCGCTCGGCGCCGTCCGCGCCGCTGCTGCACGCGCTCCCAGGCGATCTCCGGATCGACGTCCAGCAGCACGGTCACATGGCCGGCCAGCGCCCCGCGCACGCGCTCTGACAGCACGCTGCCGCCGCCGAGCGCGATTACCGCGTCGGGCTCGCTGCCGGCCAGCAGCTCGCACACCAGCTCCTCCTCGCAGGCGCGGAAGGACTGCCTCGCCGTTCAGCTCGAACTCGCGCGCCAGCGGAGTGGCCGAGGCGCTCGGCGAGCAGCGCGTCGCTGTCGAGCGCGCTCCCGCCCAGCGCGTCGGCGAGCTCACGGGCGGCGGTCGACTTGCCGGCGCCCATGAAGCCGATCAGGACGAATGCCATCCGATCCGATCTTCGTATGCGCGCACGGCCTCGACGCACGTCGTCGATGTGGTCGCCGCCGAACTTGCGCCGGTAGGCGTCGGCCAGCACCAGCGCGACCATCGCCTCGCCGACCACGCCGGCCGCGGGCACCGTGCAGGAGTCGGTGCGCTCGCGCAGCGCCTGCGGCGGGCTGCGTGCGTTTCGGTGTCGACCGAGCGCAGCGGCTTGGTCAGCGTGGGCAGCGGCTTCATGGCGCCGCGAACGACCAGCGGGCAGCCGGTGGTCATGCCGCCCTCCAGCCCCCCGGAGTGGTTGGTTTCGCGGTAGTAGCCGCGCGCCTCGGAGATAGAAGATCTCATCGTGGGCCTGTGAGCCGGGCAGGCCGGCCACGGTGAATCCGTCGCCGATCGAGATGCCCTTCAGCGCCTGGATCGAGCAGATCGCCATCGCCAGGCGGCCGTCCAGACGCTCCTCCCAGGAGACGTGGGAGCCGAGGCCGGGCAGCAGGCCGAAGGCCTGCACCTCGAACACGCCGCCGAGCGACTCGTTGGCCTTGCGCAGCTTGTCGATCTCGCGCACCATCGCTTTCGATGCCTCGGCGTCCAGGCAGCGCACGGGCGAGCTCGTCGACCTCGGCGAAGTCCTCGACGGTCAGCTCGCGCTCGGGCTCGGGCGCGTGCACGGAGGCGATCTGGATCACGTGCGAGCGGACCTCCACGCCGAGCGCGTGCAGGAACGCCTTGCACAGCGCGCCGCCGGCCACGCGCGCGGCGGTCTCGCGGGCGGATGCGCGCTCGAGGATGTTGCGCACGTCGGTGTGCTTGTACTTCTGGGTGCCCACCAGGTCGGCGTGGCCGGGGCGCGGCAGGTGCACCTCGGGCACCGCGTCGGCCACCGGCCAGGGGTTCATCCGCTCCTCCCAGTTGGCGTAGTCGCGGTTGGCGACCTGCAGCGCGATCGGCCCGCCGAGCGTGCGCCCGTGGCGGACGCCTGCGGTGATCTCGGCGCTGTCGCGCTCGATCTTCATGCGCCCGCCGCGGCCGTGCCCGAGCTGGCGACGCGCCATGTCGCCGTTGATGTCCTCCTGGCACGAGCGCCAGGCCGGCCGGCAGCCCCTCGACGATGCAGGTCAGGCCGGGGCCGTGCGACTCGCCGGCGGTGATCATGCGGAGCTCCATGACCCCTAGCTTATTTGCTGGGCGGTCAGCGACGTTGCTGGGCGCTCAGCGACGGCGGGCGCCGTGGGCGCGGGCGGCGAACGCCTTGCGACTGGCGAACGCCAGCACGCCGTACTGTGCGGAGTAGTGCAGGTCCGGAATCGCCGCCAGCCCGCTGCGGCGCAGCAGTTCGCGTCCCGGCCTTGGACTCGCCCTTGATCAGGCTCTGCACCGAGGCGCTGGAGGCCTTGCTGGAGGCGATGCTGACGATCCGCAGTTCATAGACCTGTACCGGACCGGTGCCGCGGGAGGTATTCGAGCAGCTCGCTCTTGCCCACCGGCAGGTCGATCGCTTCGCACTGCTGTTCGCTGGGCAGGCAGGTGGCGCTGCCGTGCAGGATCACTTCGCCGAGGACCGTGAACGTTGCGCTCTTGCCGCCGGTGGTCACACCCCTGAAGTCGATCAGGGGCTCTTCCGCGGAGGGCAGCGGCGTGAGCAGCGGGATGTTCACGAACGGCGTCAGTTCGGTGCCGGGCGTGGCCCCGCCGGCGGGAACCAGGCCGAACAGCGCAGCCACGTGGTAGACGATCTTGGGCTTGGGCTTGGTCGGCTTCTTGACCGGTGCGGGTTCTTTGCCGGCAGGGGATTTGGAGCTGGAGCCCGAGCTGCCCGAGGAGCTGCTGGAGCTCGACGACGTGGTGGTCGACGCTGTCTTGCTGGAGCTCGGGGTCGTGGGCTTGACAACCGCTTCAAATGGGTTGCGTGCAGAGCCTTCGTGTTGGGAGGCGGCTCCGGTGGGCACCTCAGCGACGGCCTTTTCGGGCGTCAGCTGGCTGACCGTCAGGTGTGAGGCGCCGGCCTGAGCAGTCACGGCCGGGCTGCCGGTCGGGGTGGCGGTCGAGCTCGAGCCGCTGTCCAGAGCCACATAGCCGATGGCGGCGGCCAGCGCCACCACGACCAGCGCGATGAACGGCAGCAGGCGCCGGTCCAGGAAGTCGGCCTTCAGTGAGTTGAGGAACTCGCTCATGGGGTCACCGTCACGGTCGCGGGGGCGGTGGTGGAGCTGGACGTCGTGGAAGCGGCCGGCGTGGTGGCACCCGCGGGAGCCGCCGGGCTGGCTCCGCCCGTCACCGTCTGTCCACCCGGGAGCACGTACGCGGTCGCGGTGACCGTTCCCGTGAGTTCGTTTTCGGTCTTTGAAGACTGTGTGGAGGAGTTCGACGATGTCAGAGACACGTTCTGGATCGTCAGCAGCCGTCCGCTCGCGTTGACCGTCCCGGCCGAGGTGAGGGTGGCGAAGCCTGTGATCTTGCGGAACAGCTTTTCGAGATTGAAGAAGCTGCCGTTGAAGGTGAACGTGAACGGCATCGAGCTGAAGCCCGCAGCGCTCGCCGCGGCGGCCGTGGCGGCCGAGGAGGAGCTGCTCGCGGACGAGGCGATCGCGCCGAAGAACACGTTTCTGTGTTCGGCTGCGTCGGCAATTTCGTACACCAGCGACGGCGTTTCGTCGCTGGCGGGCACGGCTTTGCCGAGGCTCACGATCGACGCGTAGGCCTTGCCGTACTGCGCTTGGGCGGCGCGTGCTTTGGAGAGTTCGCCTTCGGCGGTGCTCAGCTGCGCCCTGGCGGTGCCGACCTGTTCGTTGAGGCTGCCGGCCTTCTGGCGCTCGGGCGAGACCACGAGCATCCAGCCGGCGCCGAGGATCACCACCACGATGACGCCCATCAGTATCAGTCGATCGCGGCCTTTCATCGCAGTGCGCTCCCCGAAGAGGTGGCCGCCGTCGAGCCGGCGGCGGTGCTGGCAGGTGCGGTGGTGCTCGCCACCGTCTTGTCCTTGCTGGTCGCGCTGGCGGTCTCAGCCGCCGTGGTCGGCAGCGGTTCGAAGGCGACGGTCAGCGTGAAGATCGGGGCCTTGGTCCCGCACGCTCCGGTAGAGCTGCCGGCGGTTGCCGACGCGGTCGAGTTCCCGAGCGTGACGGCGGACACGCCGTCCATCAGGCGCAGCCGCACAAGGAACAGGGCGACGTCCTTCTGGTTGACGGCGCAGCCGGTGAGCGTGAAGGTGGGGACCGCACCCGGAGGCGTAGCCGAAGCGACCGCCGTGGCCGACGCCGCGGAAGCGGCGCCCGCGGCCGGTGCGCTGGCGGCGGGCGCGGATGCGCCGGAGCTGGTGGAAGCGCTGGCGATCGTGCCGGTCAGCGAGGCGATCGACACGTTCGGCGGAATCACGCGGCCGAGCTCGTGGAAGGCGTGCGCCCAGTCAAAGCGCGAGTCCACCAGCGTGCTCACAGCCTGCTCGCGCTGTTCGCGCATGGCGGCAAAGGAGGTGTAGGGCGCCAGCGCGCTGGCCTGCGCCTGCGCGCTCTGGGCCTGGGCTGCCAGGCTGGCCGCCTGCGAGCTGCGTGAGTTGACCTCTTTTTTGGCCATTCCGTAGAGCAGCACCAGCAGCGCCGCTCCGGCGAGCAGGCCCATGATCGCGTAGGCGGCGCCCTCGGAGCGACCGACGCCTACAGCTGCCCCCTCGCGCTGCTCCGCCGGGATCAGGTTTACCGCTTTCATTGCGCCACCTCCGAGGTGGCCAGACCGGCGGCGACGGCCAGCCGGTGCGGCGAGACATGCTCGGCCACGCGGTCGTCCTGAAGCCCAACCGTGTGGCTGCGCACCTCGACGCCGAGCGCCAGCTGCAGCGCGTCGGCGAATCCGGGGATGTCCTGTGCCGAGCCGCTGAGCACCACGTGGGAGACGTCGCCGCCGCCCTCCTGCGAGCGGTGGAAGTCGAGCGAGTTGCGCACCTCGCCGGAGATCTCGCGGATGCCGGCCTCGAGTGTCTTCAGCACCTCCGCGTCGGCGGCGCTCTGCTGCGGCGCGGGCGCCGGCACGGCGGCCACCGAGATCGGGGGCGCGTCGCCGTCGAGGTCGTTGACCTCCGCGGAGCTGTGCTCGTCGCCGTGGCTCTCGCCCGGCTCGGCGCTGGCTGAGATGTCCGCCGCCTCGCCGCCCGGCTCGACGGCCATGGCGGGGCTGTCGTAGACGACCGCGGCGGCGGCTTTGAGGTCTGCCCGCAGCAGCTGCGCGCGGGCGTCTGTGAGCGCGATGCCGCGGCGCTCGGCAAGCTCTGTGGCCATGCCCTCCAGGCCGCCGCCGACGACGCGCGTGAAGTGACAGATGGTGCCCTCGGCGATCGCCAGGTTGGTGAGGCCGTCGACGTTCAGGTAGAGCACGCGCGCGGACTGTTCGGGGTCGGGCTGGTACAGCGAGCGGATCAGCGCGAACGCCGACAGGTCGATCCCTTCGGGCGTGAGCCCGGCGCGACGCACGGCGCTGACCAGTCGTTCGACCATGTCGCGCTGCGCGGCCACCAGCACCACGCGCTGGCGGGGACCGGCGGGCGTGTCGATCACGCCGAGCGGGTGGAAGTCGAGCACGGCGTTGTTGAGCGGCATCGGGACCTGGTCCTGGGCCTGGAAGGTGACGGCCGCGGCGAGTTCCTTGTGATCGGTGACAGGCGGCAGCTCCAGGGTGCGCAGCACGGTGCGCTGGTTGGCCACCCCCACGCGCACACGCTTGCTCATCTTGCTCTGGCTGAACAGCTCACGTAGCGCCTCGCCGAGAGCCTCCTCGTCCATCACTTCTCCGTCGCGCACCACTTCCGGGCCGAGTGCCACAGCGGCGGCCTGCTCGGCCACGATCGAGCCGTTGACGCGCGCCTTGACGGCCGCCACGAAGCCGGGCTGGATGTCCAGGCCCACGACGTCGGCGCCCGCACGGCGACCGATGTTCATGTTGAGCTTGATGCTCGGTGGGTGAGATTCGGGAGGGGAGTTGCATATTCGAGTTTGAGACTCAGGCATTGGGCTGTTCGCCCGCAGGTGGGGTATCGGCGTCAGTGCCTTGGCGCTTTAGTGCAGAAAGTGATTGACGTAGACACTCACCAGCTGGTGTCCGGCGAACACCGCGCAGAGCGCCCCCAACGCGAGGAACGGACCGAACGGAATGGCCGTCTTACGTCCCGCCTTGGCGCCCTTGCGCGCAATCACCAAAGCGCCCAGGCCAACCCCGGCGATCAGCGCGATCAGGATCGCGGGAGCGACGGCGGCGCCGAGGAACAGGCCCATCATGCCCGCGAGCTTGACGTCGCCCATGCCCATGCCTCCGGGGTAGGCCAGCGCGGCGAGCAGCAGAAAGCCGCCGGCGGCCGCTGCCGCGATCAGCCGTTCGGGCTCGCCGCCCGGATCCAATGCCAAGCCGACTGCGAGCGCCAGCAGCGCTCCCAGGGCGGTGATGCGGTTGGGGATGATCCGATGCTCGAGGTCGATCAGCGCAGCGGGCACGATCAGCAAGATCAGCAGGATCGCGAGCGTGATCGACACAGCGGAGTGATTTGCCAGCACCGCTCCCACGCACAGCGCGGCGGTCAGCGCCTCCACCAGCGGGTAGCGCGCCGAGATCGGCTCGCCGCAGCCGCGGCAGTGCCCGCGCAACAGCAGCCAGGAGAGGATCGGGATGTTGTCGTAGGGCTTGACCGGGGTACCGCAGCGCGGGCAGTGCGACGCGGGCGTGATCAGCGACTCGTGACGCGGCAGTCGATAGACCACCACGTTCAGAAACGATCCCACGATCGCGCCCAGCACTCCGGCGAAGGTTGCGGCCTCCATGAGACGCTATTCGACCGCCGTGGCGCGACCCTTGAGTCGCGGGCCCTGCCTCACCAGCTGCCGCTCGATGCTCCGCTGCAGCCAGTTTTTTCGCTTTTGCACGTACGGGTCACTTCGCCGGCGGCGTTGCGAGAGATGGTGAACGTGTCTTTGGTGCCCGGCGAGATGGCGGTGACGAGGTAGCCCTTGCCGGATTCCTGTTCTTCGGCGGCGCTGACGTAGGCGTTGGGGCCTTTGGTCTGGATCGCCACCTCGTATTCGTGCAGCACGGTGGTACTCAGGCTTTTGTAGGAACCTTCGTGGTCGGTCGAATAGGTTTCGACGGCCTGCGCGGCGGTGCGCGCCATTTCCTTGGCGGAGGCGTCGTAGGCCTTGCCCTTCTGGTTCAGGAACGCCGGGATTGCAATCGCGGCCAGGATGCCGATGATCATGATCACGACCAGAAGCTCGATCAGGGTAAAGCCCTCATCGCCCCGCTTGGAAGAGAACGCGCCGCCCGTCATAGTGGGATGCCATCGACACACGCGCCGGGTTGCTTGACGGGTCGGCGCATCGCTGGACAAACGAATCGCTGCCCGCGCCCCCACCACGGATCGCGCTCTGCGCGTGGGCGTCTTCACACGCACACGACAGAGGGGGCGGCCACTGGCCGCCCCCTCGATCTCATCGGGCTGTGCCCGATGTCGCTGAGCTCTGCCCAATGCAGTGCTCAAATGCTGTGACTACCAAGTGCCGGTCGATGCTCCGCTGCAGCCCTTGGTCGTGCTTTTACATTCGCGGGTGACTTCACCAGCGGCGTTGCGTTTGACGATGAATTCGTCGCCCGTGTTGCGCTGCTTTGGCGGTCACTTCGAATTCGGTGGCCGTCGCTTTACCAACAGCGCTGATGTATGCGCCACCGGAGGTGCCGACGGTTGCGATCGAAACCTCGTATTCGTGCAGGACCGGAGGCGTCAGACCCACGTAGGAGCCTTCGTGGTCGGTCGCGTACGTTTCCGCGGTGGTCTGAGCGGTACGAGCCATCTCCTTCGCCGCTGCGTCGTAGGCCTTGCCCTTCTGGCTCAGGAACGACGGGATGGCGATTGCGGCCAGAATGCCGATGATCAGGATAACGACCAGGAGCTCGATGAGGGTAAAACCACCCTCGTCCTGCGAGCGCTGGCGCAGTCGATACAACATTTTGAATCCTCCTAGGATCCACTACATGGGCGCCAGCCCGCGGTAAATCGCCTCAAGCGGCGATGCGTCCCCCTGTTTCGAGAGCCGCCGGCTTTGCTACGCACCCCTTGGATGCTCTGCCTTGGCACCTCGGTCTGGCCTTGTCAGGCGGTGCATCGGCCCTGGGGAAGTTGACCTTTACAGCTGCAAAGAACGCTGGACAGATGCTGGACGAGCACTGGACGCTCGCGCCACCCGCCGGCGCAATCGACGCGCCGGTGAACCAGGGGACCGCTCAGGCCGGCGGCTCGGCGGGCGTCTCGGCCGCCTTGGGTGGCTCATTGGCCGGCCACGCCGCCTGAGCGTCGATGCCTTGAGCCCGCACGCCGCTGCCGCCGCACCACGGGCAGGCGACGGTGCTTGGGGTTCCGCCGAGGTTGGAGATCACCTGGCCGCTGCCGCGACAGGGCATACACTCCCGCGGCTCATGAGATGCCTGCGCCTGACCCTCGTCGTCGCTGTTCTCGCCTGCGGCCACGGCGATGAGACTAGCGTTCCCGCGGTGAGAACACGGCGAAGAGCGACCGAGTGGGCCGCGCTGGGCATGATCGTGCTGGGCGCGAGCGGTGCTGCGGCTGATCTACATCGCCAAGGTCTCGCCCGACCCGTTCTACGACGCCGCCGTGCGCAGCATGTCGCTGTCGTGGCACAACTTCTTCTTCGGCGCGTTCGAGCCGGGCGGCTAGCGTCTCGATCGACAAGCCACCGGTGGACCTGTGGCTGCAGGTGATCAGCGTGAAGCTGCTGGGCTTCAGCTCCACCACGCTGAAGCTGCCAGAGGTGCTGGCGGGCATCGCGTCGGTGCCGCTGCTGTACGAGCTGGTGCGCCGCGTGTGGAGCGCGGCCGCGCGGCGTTGGCGGCGGCGCTGGCGATGGCGGTGCTGCCGGTGGAGGTGATCACCGCCCGCAGCGACACGATGGACGCGGTGATGATGGTCGATGCTGGCGCTGGCAATGCTGCTGCTGGTGCGCGCCGCGGAGACGGGCCGCAGGGCGTGGCTGTTTGCGGGCGCGGCGGCACTGGGGCTGGCGTTCAACGTGAAGCTGCTGGAGTCGCTGGTGGCGCTGCCCGGGCTGGCGGTGTTCGCCTACCTGGGACTGCCCGGCCCGCGTCTGCGACGCGTGATCCAGCTGACGCTGGCGGGCGTCGGTGTATGTGGCGGTGGCGCTGTCGTGGCTGGCGAGCGACGCTGCTTGTGCCCGCGCACGATCGCCCGTAGGCGATCGGCTCCACCAACGGCAGCGCGTGGAACGCGGCGTTCGTGTTCAACGGCAGCGACCGGCTGGGCAGCAAAACGGCGGAACCGGGCGACACCACCTATGAACCTGGCCACACCTATCCGGTGGCCACGCAGTCCGAGCGTGACCACATCCCGATCCTGCCGCCGTCGGCCACGCGGCTCTTGGCGCGCGTGGGGCCGCTGTCGGGCCAGCGCCTGGGATCGGAGATCCTGATCGGGCTGCTGCTGGGACTGCCGGCGCTGCTGTGGGGTTTGAAAGCTGGCCCGGAGTCCGCCGAGGAGGACCCCAAACGGACGGCCGACCGCCTGCGGGTCCGCCGTGCGGCGGCGGCGGGCCTGGCGCTGTGGCTGGCCACCGGCATCGTGCTGTTCAGCCACATGATCCGCCTGCATCCGCGTTATGTGGAGGGGTTCACCCCGGCGGTGGCTGCCGTGCTGGGGATCGGCGTGGCGTGGGCCACCTCGACGCGCAGCTGGCCGCGCCTGGCCCTGCTGGCACTGGCGCTGGCCGTCGGCGTCTACTACACCGAGCGCCTGCTGTACGCCATGTCGGCAACGTGGTGGGTGGCGCTGGTGGCCGCTGTGGCGGCGCTGGCGCTGGCGCTGCTGGCACGGGCGCCATTCAGCTCAGCACCCCTGCGTACCCTGCTCGGCGCGGGCGTGCTGGCCTTGACGCTGACCTCGGTGCTTGCCATTTCGCTGAACTCCGACATGACGGCGATCGAAAACCACGTGACCGACGCCGGCTACGTGGGCGCGCTGCCCACCGAACAGCAGGACGCGGTCAGCGCCTACGTGCGCGCCCACAACCGCGGCGCCCGCTACGAGCTGGCGGCCGAGTCGGCCACCCAGATCGGCTCGCTGATCGTCACCGACGGCGAGCCGATCCTGATTCTGACCACATACGCTGGACGCGTGTTCACACCGGTGGCAAAGCTCCAGCAGCTGATCGCAAAAGGCGAGGTCCGCTATGCGTTCTTGACCTCGTTCTGCGGCAAAACGATCAAGTACAACGATCCCGCCTGCTCGGCGCCCGCCCTGTGGGTGCGCGCGCACGGAACCGACGTGTCAAAGCAGGCGGGACTTCACCAGGACAAGGTGCTGTGGCTGCTGCCGGGCGCCAAACCATGAGCGAGAGCCGACAGTCGGAGACGCTCGAGGCGGTGGCGCAGACCGCTCGCGCGACGGGCAGGCTGGCGCTCGACACCGAGTTCATGGGCGAGGGTCGCTACCGGACGCTGCTGTGCCTGGTGCAACTGGCTGTAGGCGAGTCCTACGACGGCGGGCAGGAGCGGATCGCGCTGCTGGACCCGCTCGAGCAGGATCTCGACGGCGCGCCGCTGGCGGCGGTGCTGGCCGACCCCGACATCCAGATCGTGGTCCACGCCGGACGCCAGGACATCGCGCTGCTGCGCAGGCACTTCCAGACGGAGGTGAGCAACGTGCTGGACACGCAGGTGGCAGCCGGGTTCGTGGGTCTGGGGGCGCAGAGCTCCTACGACTCGCTGCTGGGCGAGATCCTGGGGTTGCGCCTGGCCAAGACCGCCAGCTTCACGCGCTGGGACGCGCGTCCGCTCTCCGGCGAGCAGTTGGCCTACGCGCGCGAGGATGTGGTGCACCTGCTCGAGTTGGCCGAGGCGCTGGAAGAGCGACTGCGCGCGCTGGGCAGGCTCGGGTGGGCGCTCGAGGAGTGCGAGCCGCTGCAGCGCTCCAGCGACGAGCGCGACCCCGAGGCAATCTTTGCGCGCCTGCCCCGCATCAACGGCCTGAGCGCACCCGCGCGAGCGGTGGCGCGCGAGCTGGTGCAGTGGCGCGAGCAGACCGCCGAGCGTCAGAACCGCCCGGTGCAGGGCGTGCTGAGCGACGCCGCGCTGGTGGAGATCGCGCGGCGCAAACCGTCCTCGCGCAACGAGCTGGAGCGGATCAGGGGCGTGGGCGCAAGCGGCAGCGGCCGTCGCGCCGAGGATCTGCTGGAGGTGATCAAGCGTGGAGCGGCGCGCGCCAGCGACCCCGCGCCGCAGCTCGAGCGCCCGCCGGCGCCCAAGCCCGACGATGCGCCGCTGGTGGCACTCAGCGAGGCGCTGCTGCGCGCGAGGGCGCGTGAGGCGGGCCTCGCCTACGAGCTGCTGGCCTCCCGCGCCGACCTGCAGGCGGTGGTGGCCGCCGCACGTGCCGGCGCGCCGGAGGCCGACGTCCGCACGCTGCGCGGCTGGCGCAGGGAGCTGGCCGGAGGCGAGATCCTCAAGCTGCTCGAAGGCGGCGTCTCGCTGTCGGTCAGCGACGGCAAGATCCAGGTCTCGCCGTAGTGGTTATTCGATGTGGTTGTAGATTTCGAAAAGCGGCAGGTACATCGAGATCACGATGAAGCCGACGATGCCGCCGATGAAGATGATCATGATCGGCTCGATCACGGAGGTCAGCGATTTGACCGAGGCATCGACCTGTTCCTCGTAGAACTCGGCGATGCGGTCGAGCATCTGATCGAGAGCACCGGTCTCCTCACCGACGCCGACCATGTGCGTGACCATGGCGGGGAACAGCGGCGCCTGGGCGAGCGGCGCGGCGATGGTGCCTCCGCGCTTGACCGAGGAGATGACTCCGTCCATGGCCTCCTCGACAGCCACGTTGCCGCCGGTGCGCCCGGTGATCTCAAGCGCCAGCAGCAGCGGCACACCTGCGCCGGTCAGCGAGGCGAGCGTGCGTGACCAGCGGGCGACGGCGATCTGCTGGACGATGGTGCCGATCTTCATCGGTATGTGCAGGCGGAAGTGGTCCCACTGCTTGCGTCCCCACGAAGATTTTTTCCAGTTGATGAACAGCGCCATCAGCAGGCCCACCGAGCCGAAGATCGCCCACCAGTAGCCGGTGACCATTTCCGAGAGGAACACCGAGATCTTCGTCATGGCGGGCAGTTCGCCGCCGAACTGCTTGAACACGCCCACGAACACCGGCACCAGGAAGGCGACCAGAGCCATCATCACGCCGACGGCGAACACGATCACCAGCGACGGGTAGATCATGGCCGATTTGATCTGGCGCCTGAGGGCGGCGTCCTTCTGCAGCTGGTTGGCCACGCGGATCAGGGCGTCCTCGAGCACGCCTCCCATCTCCCCCGCCTGCGTCATGGCCACGAACAGCGGGTTGAACACCTTCGGGTGGCGCGCCATCGAGTCGCTCAGCGACAGGCCGGCCTCGAACGTCCTTGCGCACGGCCACGATCGTTTCCTTCAGGTATTTGCCCTCGGTCTGATCCTCGAGCACGTACAGGGCGCGCAGGATGCTCATGCCGGAGGAGATCATGGTGGACAGCTGGCGGGCGAAGATCGCCAGTTCCACCGGCGTGACCCGCTTCATGAAGGTCAGCTCGATGTTGGCGGAGGAGTGCTTGTCGGAGATGTCAAGGACGATCAGCCCGCGCTGCTTGAGCTGATCGGAGACCGCCTGCTTGGAGTCGGCCTCGACCTCGCCGCGAGCCTTGCCGCCGGCCAGGTCCAGCGCCTTGAAGACGTAGGTGCTCATGGCGCGATGCCTACGCCGCCGCCAGCGTGTTGGCGCCGAGCAGGCGCCTGAGCTCGTCAGGTGCGGAGGAGCGCGTTTCGGCGAGCTTCTGTGTGATCTTGCCCTGGCGCACCAGCGTTGCAAGCGAAGTGTCCATGGTCTGCATCCCGACGGCCGAGCTGGTCTGCAGCACCGAGTAGATCTGGTGCGTCTTGCCCTCGCGGATCAGGTTGCGGATGGCGGGGTTGGGGACGAGCACCTCGCAGGCGGCCACGCGGCCGGAGCCGTCGGCGGTGGGCAGCAGCTGCTGGGTCATGATGCCCTGCAGCGCGACCGACAGCTGCACCCGGACCTGTCCCTGCTGGTGGGCGGGGAACACGTCGATGATGCGGTCGATCGTCTGCGCGGTGTCCTGCGTGTGCAGGGTGGCGAACACGAGGTGGCCGGTCTCAGCGGCGGTCAGCGCGGTGGAGATGGTCTCGAGGTCGCGCATCTCTCCGACCAGGATCACGTCGGGGTCCTGGCGCAGGGCGGCCTTCAGCGCCTCGGCGAAGCTCTGCGCGTCGGAGCCGAGCTCGCGCTGGTTGACGAGGCACTTCTTGTGCCCGTGCAGGAACTCGATCGGGTCCTCGATCGTCATGATGTGCTCCTCGCGGGTGCTGTTGATCTCGTCGATCATGGCGGCCAGCGAAGTGGACTTGCCCGAGCCAGTGGGGCCGGTGACGAGCACGAAGCCACGCGGGCGGCGTGTGAACTCGTGCACGGTGGCGGGCAGTCCGAGCTCGTCGATCGAGGTCATGCCGAAGGGGATCAGACGGAAGGCGGCGCCGATCGCGCCACGCTGGTAGTAGGCGTTGACACGGAAGCGGGCGTGTCCGGGGATCGAGTAGGCGAAGTCCAGCTGCCAGTCGGTCTCCAGGCGCTGGCGCTGATCGCCGGTGAGGATCGAGTAGACGATCTCGCGCGTGTCGGTGGAGGACAGCTTGGGGTAATCCTCGAGCGGCCCCAGTTTCCCTCGCACACGGACGGTGGGATGAGCGCCGGAGCTCAGGTGCAGGTCGGAGGCCCGGCGGTGCACTACCTCCATCAGTAGGTCTGCGAAATCTATATCCATGACTGGCACATCGGTCGCGTATAGGACGTTTGCGCACCGTCACGGGAGCCGCTGGACGAACGTTCGAGTGTCACGCTCCGCCTCCCACCACACGCGCGATCTCGGCGATCGAGGTGCGTCCCTCGCGGACCTTGCGCAGCCCGTCTTCGCGCAGCGGCGTCATGCCCTGCGTGATCGCCACCTCGCGCATCGCCTCCGAGGGCTGGCGCTCGAGCGCCAGCGCCTGGATCTCGGGCGACATCCTCATCACCTCATACAGCCCCACCCGTCCGCGGTAGCCCGTTCCGCCGCAGCGCCGGCAGCCGACCGGCTCATAGGCCTCCATCTCCATGCGCGCTTTGTAGCCGCTTTCGCGCAGCGCTCTGGTGCTGATGATGGTGCGCTTCTTGCAGTGCGAGCACAGCATCCGCGCCAGGCGCTGGGCGACCACGCAGTCCAGCGAGGAGGCCACCAGGAACGGCTCGATGCCCATCTCGATCAGCCTGGTGATGGCCGACGGCGCGTCGTTGGTGTGCAGCGTGGAGAGCACCAGGTGGCCGGTCAGCGCCGACTCAACGGCGATCTGCGCGGTCTCGCGGTCGCGGATCTCCCCGACCATGATCACGTCGGGGTCGGCGCGGACCATGGCGCGCAGCCCCATGGCGAACGTGAGCCCGACCTTGGTGGCCACCTGCACCTGTGTGAGGCCGGCCATTTCGTACTCGACGGGGTCCTCGACGGTGATGATGTTCTTCTCGGGGGTGTTCAGCAGCTTCAGCGCCGCATACAGCGTGGTCGACTTGCCCGAGCCGGTGGGGCCGGTGACGAGCACCGCGCCGTGGGTTTCCGCGCAGGCCGCTTCCAGGCGTTCGCGCTCGGGCTCGGCCATCCCCAGCTTGTCCAGCTCGACCACCACCGAGCCCTTGTCCAGCACGCGCATGACCACGCCCTCGCCGTGCACGCTGGGCAGCGTGACCACGCGCAAATCGACGTGGCGGCCGTCCACCACCAGCCCCACGCGCCCATCCTGGGGCAGGCGCTTCTCGGCGATGTTCAGCTCGGCCATGATCTTAATGCGCGAGACCACGCCGGCGGACAGCTTTTTGGGCACGGCGGTGATGTCCTGCAGGATGCCGTCCACACGGAAGCGCACCCGCGTCTCGTGCCCGTCGGGCGCCAGGTGGATGTCGGAGGCGCCACGCTCCACCGCCTGGGCCACGATCTGGTTGACGAGCTTGACGACGGGAGCGTCCTCGGTGCTCTCGTGCAGCTCGACGGTCTCTTCTTCGACATCATCCTCGGACTCCCCCACCACGTCTTCCAGGCGGTCCAGGCGCGAGATCAGCGCGGCGATGTCATCCGGCGGCGCCACCGCCACGCGGATCTCATAGCCGGTCATGATCGCGATGTCGTCCACGGCCAGCACGTTGGAGGGGTCGGCCATGGCCACCAGCAGCGTGCGCTTGTTGGCGAACGACACGGGCACGGCGTGGTAGCGCTTGGCGACGACGGTGCTGACGAGGTTGGCGGCGGACATGTCCACCTGGAACAGCCCCAGGTCGATGTGGTCGAGCCCGTAGCGCTCGGCCAGCGCTCGCGCCAGCGCGTCCTGGGTGAGGATGTTGTGGTCGAGCAGCACGTTCTCGGGCGTGGTGCCGGACATGCGAGATGACTCCAGCGCGTCGTCCACCTGGCGCTGGGAGGCGAGGCCCATGGCGACGATCACGTCGGTCAGGAAGCGTGGCGATGAGCCCCGGACGGCCGGTTTGGTGATGCCGGACATGTCCTCGCTTTCGAGGATCTCCGACTCGTGTTCGTGGCCGGCATGGGGGTCGAGGTCGTGGGGGTCGAGCTCGTCGTCGAGCGCGAAGCGCACGGGCGCGTCATCGGGCTCGGCGTCGAAGCCAGCCAGCTCATCGCCGTCCAGCTCCATGTCGAGGTCGTGGCGCTCCTCGCCGCCGCGCAGCGGGCTGCGCTGCTCGGCGCTGGCGCGTTCGATCGAGATCACCGGCTGGATGTCGACGTCGGGGTCGAACCCGAGCATCTCCTCCAGGTTCGGGTCGGTCTTCTGCGGGGAGTCGCTCATCGCCCCTCTCCCCTGTGCGGCGGCTGCTCAGTCGGCGGCGGGATCCCGTCCGGCGGCTTGGCGCATGATGTCTCGTGAGGGCTCGTGGCCGGTCCACAGCTGGAGGCTGAGAGCTCCCTGCTGCATGAGGATCTCGAGACCGTCGACGGTGCGCGCGCCGTGCGCCCTGGCAGCGTCCAGTAGTTCTGTGGTTTTTGAGCGGTAGACCAGGTCGATGACATACGAGTACTCACCGAGCTGATCGAACGTCAACCCGAGTTGGTTGAGCTCATGGCCGTCAGTGGCCGAGCGTTCTACGGAGTCGCCGTCCAGGCCCACGGAAGTGCAGTTGACGAGCAGATCGGCTGCCTCCAGGCGAGTGCTGGCGCGCACGCCGAGATCGCGTGCCAGCTCCTCGGCGCGAGCGTGGGTGCGGTTGTGCACGAGCACCTCGCTGGCGCCCGCTTCGCGCAGTGCCCACACGACCGCACGGGCGCTGCCGCCGGCGCCCAGCACGAGCGCGCGCAGCCCACGCGGGGACTCCTGGAGTGCTGCCAGCAGGCCGGGCGCGTCTGTGTTCTCGGCCGCGATGGTGCCGTCTGACTTGAACGTGAGCGTGTTGGCCGCGCCGATCTCGCGTGCGGCGGGGCTCGCCTCGTGCGCCAGCTCGAGCGCCGCGTGCTTGTGCGGGATCGTGACGTTCACGCCCACGAAGCCGGCCGGCCCGAGCGCGCGGGTCGTCTCGGCGAACAGCGGCGGCGCCACCGGTAGACGCTGGTAGCGCCAGCCGTCAAGTCCCATGGCGGCGAGCGCGGCGTTGTGCATGGCCGGCGAGCGGCTGTGCGCGACCGGCCAGCCGAGGACGCCAAGGCGGCTCATCAGTGGTGTTTGCAGGCGGGCAGGTGCCCGCCGTTGTTCTGCTTGGCCGCTTCGTACTTGGCCACGTTGGCTTCGAATTCGGCCTGGGTGTTGGAGAACACCTGCTCGCCGCAGCCGTCGGCGCCGGCCACGTAGTAGAGGTAGGCGTCGTGGGCGGGGTGCGCGGCCGCTTCGATCGACGCTTCGCCGGGGTTGGAGATCGGCGTGGGTGGCAGCCCGGTGTGGGTGCGGGTGTTGTAGGGCGAGTCGATGTGCAGCTGGGCTTCGGTCAGTTCGTGGGTGTAGGTGGAGATCCCGCTCTTCAACTCCACCGCGTAGTAGATCGAGGCGTCGATGCCCAGCGGCATGCCTTCGCGCAGACGGTTGTAGATGACCGACGCGATCTTCGGCCGGTCGCTGGGGATCTGCGCCTCGCGCTCGACCATGGAGGCGACGGTGAGCAGCTGGTAGGGCGTCACGTGCAGTGCTTTGGCTCGCACGATGTCGTGGGCACCGAAGCGTTCGCGGAACGCGATCAGCTGCGCCTGCACCAGCCGGCTGACCGGCGCCCCTGAGCTCATGTCGTAGGTGGCGGGGAACAGAAACCCTTCGAGGTTGGCGGTGCCATGGGGCGCGCCGTACTGGGCCGGGTCCAGCAGCGGTGAGTGCTCGGAGGCGCGGCGGTAGCTCCCCTTGAGGTGGTCGGCGGCGGCGATTTCGGCGATCTGCATGCGCGTCTTGCCCTCCGGTATCAGCACCTTGACGACGGGAGGCGGCGCGATGGTGGCGGCGCCGTGGGTTTTGTGGGTCAGCGAGCGCACCAGCAGGATCACGGCCACGATCACGATCGCAAGCGCGACCACCGCGGCCAGGCGCGCCGGCAGCGAACTTCCTCTTTTGCGCCGCGCGGCGATCGCCTTGCGCGTACCGCCCAGCTCGGGAGGAAGCGGCGGCGGCGGTTGTATCGCGCTCGAGGCCCGGGGCGGTGGCGGCGGGGGTGGCGGGGAGGCCAGCGGCGCGGGACCGAGCAGCGGCTCGGGATCCAGCAGCGGCTCGGCATCCGTCGCCGGCTCGGGCTCAACCAACGGCACCAGGTCCTCCTCCATCAGTGGCTTCGGTTCGGCCACCGGCTCCAGCACTGGCTGGGGCTCCAGCTGCGCGTGGGGCTCGGGCTGCTCCTCCAACACGGGCGGGTCGGTGTACAGCGCGCCCCCGGCATCTGACGGCGCCGGCTCCTGCTCGTGCGCCTCGGGTGCGGGCTCCATCTCCTGCGCCGGCGGCTGGAGCTCCTCGACGGGTGGCGGCTGTGAGCCCTCGGCGGGAGCGGCTGGCTGGCTGGGGGCCTCGCCGCTGCGCTTGGCGCGGCGCGCTTCGCGCTCCTGGCGGTCGCGCTCGCGCTCCTCGGCGGTGCGTTCGCCGCCCTGACGTGATCTTTCGCTGCGGGACAAGAACTGGACCCTAACGCGATCGGGCGGCGAGCCAGCTCTCCAGCAGGTGCGCCGCGGCGCGGGAGTCCTCGCTGCTGGCGAACGAGCCGTCCATCCGCTGGGCCATGCGGGTGGTGAAACGCTCGTCGTGCATCTCGATGGGGATCTGCCCGCCGAGGCGTCTGCCCAGCTGCTCGGCGAAGGCGCGCGTGAGGCGGGTCTGCTCGGTGTCCTGGCCGCGCAACGACAGCGGCAGTCCCACCACGACCATGTCGACCTCGCGTTCGCTTACGAGCTCGCGCAGGCGCGTGAAGCCGCGCTTGCTGTCCGGTCGCTCGATGGCGTCGATCGGCGTGACGATCGTCTCGGTGGGGTCGCTGAGAGCACAGCCGCAGCGGGCGCTGCCGTAGTCGAGCGCGAGCACGCGCATCCTCAGCCTGCCAGCGCTGCGCTGATCTCCGCACGGGCGGCCTGGATGGCGGCGTCGAGCTTCTCCGGTTCGCGCCCGCCGGCCTGGGCCATGGTGTCGCGCCCGCCGCCTCCGCCGCCGACGGCCTGGGCGGCGACCTTGACCACGGCGCCGGCTTTGACGCCGCGTGCGACGAGCGCGGGCGCGACGCTGGCCACGAGATGCACGCGCCCGTCGGCGGCGGCGCCGAGCAGGATGGCGGCGTCGGGAAGGCGCCCCTTGACGCGGTCTACGACATCGAGCAGCGCCTTGGCGTCGGGGACCTGGACGGTGGCGGTAAGCACGTTGGCGCCGGCGATCTCCTCCGCTTCGGCAACGAGTGCGTCGAGATCGGGGCCGGCGCCGGGCGCGCCGGCTGCGGCGCCGTCCTTGAGCGCCTTCTCGAGGCGTTTGCGCTCCTGGGCCAGTGTGGAGACGGCCTGCGCTGCGTCCTGCGGGCGTGTGCGCAGTTGCTCGGCGATCTGGCCGAGCAGCGCGTCGTGCTGGCGCAGCAACGTGACGGCGGCGGGGCCGGTGAGCGCCTCGATGCGCCTGACGTTGGCGGAGCTTGAGGTCTCGCTGAGGATCCTGAAGGGGCCGATCTCGCCGGTGCGCTTGACGTGCGTGCCGCCGCACAGCTCGCGCGAGTAGTGCCCGTCGCCGATCTGGACCATGCGCACCACGTCGCCGTACTTCTCTCCGAACAGCGCCATGGCGCCGAGGCTGCGCGCCTCATCGAGCGTGGTGGTGATGGCGCGCACGGGATCGTTGAGCGCGATCCAGTCGTTGACGCGGTCCTCCACCTGGCTGAGCTCCTCGGCGCTGAGCGCCTGCCCGTGGCTGAAGTCGAAGCGCAGCTTGTCGGGGCCGACGTAGGAGCCGGCCTGGCGGACGTGCGGGCCGACCAGTTCGCGCAGCGCGGCCTGCAGCAGGTGCGTGGCGGTGTGGTTGCACTCTGTGGCGTGACGGGCGCGGCGATCCACGCGCGCGAGCACCGGCTCGCCCTGCGTCAGAACGCCCTGCTCGACGACGACCGACAGCGCCTGGTCGTCGCCAATGCGGAACACGTCCTGCACGCGCGCGCGGCAGTCGCCGTCGGCGCATTCGATCGTTCCAACGTCGGCGACCTGGCCTCCGCCGGCGGCGTAGAACGGCGACTCGGCGAGCTTGACGAGGTAGTGCGAGGCGCCGGACTCGCCTGCACCGGCGCCGTTGACGCTCTGCAGCGCTCCGACGGTGGTCTGCTGCTCCTCTGTCTCATAGCCGGTGAAGTGCGTGTCGAAGCCACTCTGCCCGGCGAACGTGCTGGCGGCGGCACGGGCATGCTGGGTGTCTCCCCCGTCCCCCGACCCAGCTTGGCTCCTGCCCGCCCGCGTGCACGCTGCTGCTCCATCAGCTCCTCGAAGTCGCCCTCGATCTTCAGGCCCTCCTCGGCCAGCAGCTCGCTGGTCATCTCGTAGGGGAAGCCGAACGTGTCGTGCAGGCGGAAGACCTCCAGCGCGGGCACGCTCGAGCTGCCATCGCCGTGCGCGCGCTCGATGTGCTCGCGCAGCGTTGCCATGCCCTGGGCGATGCGTGTGTCCGAAGCTCTCCTCCTCGGCCGACAGCCACATGTCGATGGCCTGCGCCTGCTGGGCGAGTTCGGGGTAGGCGCCGCCCATGATCTCGCGCACACGCTGGGAGTAGCTGGTGAGGAAGCCGGGGTCGAGCTCGAGCGCGATGCCCTGCTGGATGGCGCGGCGCATGACGCGGCGCAGCACGTAGCCGCGGTCCTCGTTGGATGGCACGACGCCGTCGGCCACCAGGAACGTCATCGCGCGCGTGTGGTCGGCAAGGATGCGCAGCGCGCGGTCGGTGTGGAAGGCCTCGCCGTAGCGCACGCCGGAGAGCTCCTGGCCGAGCTCGATCAGCGGCGTGAACTGGTCGGTGTCGAACACGGACTGCTTGTCCTGGAGGATGGCGGCCATGCGGTTGAGGCCGAGGCCGGTGTCGATGTTGTTGGCGGGCAGCGGTTCGAGCACCGAGCCGCCGTCGCTGCCGGTGGGCTGCTGGTCGTACTGCATGAACACGAGGTTCCAGTACTCCAGGAAGCGCTCGTTCTCGCCGCCGGGGAGATCCTCGGGCTTGCCGTGCTCGACGCCGCGGTCGATGTAGAGCTCCGAGCAGGGGCCGCAGGGACCGCTGGGGCCGGCCTGCCAGAAGTTCTCAGAGCGCGGGCAGCGCACGATCCGCTCGGGCGAGACGCCGGCCTCGAGCCAGTGCGCGATCGCCTCCTCGTCGGGGCCGAGCCCGAGTCCGTCGTCGCCTTCGAACACGGTGACCCAGATGTCGTCGCTCGCTGAAGCCGAACACTTCGCGCGAGAGCTCCCAGGCGAAGTCGATGGCCTCGCGCTTGAAGTAGTCGCCGAAGGAGAAGTTGCCGAGCATCTCGAAGAAGGTGAGGTGCCGCGCGGTGTTGCCGACGTTGTCGATGTCGACCGTGCGAAACACCTTCTGACAGCTGGTCAGCCGTTGGGAAGGCGGTGTCTCCTGCCCGAGGAAGTAGGGCTTCAGCGGGTGCATGCCGGCGACGGTGAGCAGCGCGGACGGGTCGTGCGCGGAGGGCACCAGCGAGGCTGAGGGGATGCGCTGGTGGTCGCGCTCTGCGAAGAAGCTGAGGTAGCGCTCGCGGATCTCGTCGGTGGTCATCAGGCGAGTGATATTAGGCGTCGCCTGGGCGTGAGTGTCGTGACTCGGTGATCGTCAGGCGGCGATGGTGCCGTGCCCGACGACGAGATCGCCGGCGTACAGGCAGGCCAGCTGCCCCGGAGCGGTGCGCTCGGCTGGCTCGGACAGCTCCACTCCGGCGAGCTGATGGCGCCCGGCGGCGAGGTCGCCGGCGAGGCGACAGTCAAAGCGCCGGCCGTGGGCGCGCACGCGCACTCCGTCGATGCAGCTGCTGTGACGGTGCAGGGTGAGCTCGCGTACGCGCACCTGGCGTTCGAGCAGCTGCTGGCGGGGGCCGACGGTGACGGTGTTGGAAGCGGTGTCGGTGGCAAGCACGTACAGCGGCTGTGAGGCGGACGATGCCGAGGCCGTGGCGCTGACCGACGGTGTAGACGTGCGCGCCGTTGTGCTGGCCGAGCGTGTTGCCGTCCTGGTCGAGGATCTGCCCGGTGCGCTGGCCGAGGCCGCCGTGACGCTCCAGGAACGCGCTTTGGCGGGTTCCGGCGAGGAAGCAGAGATCCTGAGAGTCGCGCTTGCGCGCGACCGCGAGTCCGGCACGCTCGGCCACTGCCCGGACCTGATCCTTGTGCATGTGACCGAGCGGGAAGCGCAGTTTGGACAGCGACTGCGGGCTGCAGCGCTGAGAGCACATAGCTCTGGTCCTTGCTGACGTCGGCGGCGGTGCGCAGCACGGGACCGGTTGCAACGCGGGCGTAGTGGCCGGTGGCGAGTGTGTCTGACCCGAGGCGCTCGGCCAGCTGGAGCATGGCGTCCAGACGGACGTTGCCGTTGCAGCGCACGCAGGGGTTGGGTGTGAGCCCGGCGGCGTGGTCGGCGAGCCAGCCCTCGACCACGCCGGCGCGGAACTCGGCGCGCAGGTCGATGGACAGGTGCGCCATGCCGAGCTCGTGAGCTAGCTCGACGCGCACCGCGCACGGCCTGCGCGGAGCAGCAGCTGAGATCGCCGTCGTTCTCAGGGTCAGACCACAGCTCGAGCGTGACGCCGACCGCCTCGGCGCCGGCCTCGGTTGTGAGCAGCGCGGCCACGGCGCTGTCGACGCCGCCGCTCATCGCCACCAGCGTGCGTCCCGTGGCGGGGCTCAGCGGTGCGCACTGGCGCGCGGCGGCGCCCAGCGCGCGGTGCAGCGCGTCGGCGGCCAGCTCGGCGGCGTGGCGCTTGGCGGCATCAGCCCTCCGAGCTCCTGTGCGATCTGCTCGTGGCCGATGCGTGCGGCGTCGAGCAGCGGCGTGCCTCTGACTAGGCCCACGGTTGCGCTGCCGGCGGCGGTGGTGGCGCCGCAGCCGCTTGCGTGAAAGCCGGCGTCGCAGATCAGCCCATCGGGGCTGTGCTGCTCGAGTGCGATGGAGATGCGGATCAGGTCGCCGCAGGCGGCGCCGCCGGCGGCGCCGGTGAAGGCGTCCTCGGGCGTGTGGCCGCGTCCCAGCGGGCTTTCCAGATGGTTTGCGAACTCCTCGGCGCCGATGCTCACCGGAGCGAGTTTACGACTCGGGAGTTACTTGCTTGCTCCGGAGTTGCGTGCTTCCTCGATCGTCTGCTCGATCGAGTAGATGTCCTGCACGCCGTTCATGACGATCGTGTTGCCCTGCTTGTCGATGATCAGCAGCGTGGGCGTGTTGTACACCTGAATTCCGTGGGTGATGGAGCCGAACTCGGCCACCTGGCTGGCGGGAGCTTCGTCGAGCGCGATCTTCTTGTGCAGGTCGGCGCCGAAGTCCCTGACCAGCCCCTTCACTTCGGCCCGGCCGGCATAAGCCTGGGGAGAGCTGTGGATTTTGAACAGCAACTGAAGCTCCTGGTGCACGACGGTGTCGGCGGGGCTCTTGGGGTTCCAGAACAGCAGCGCGACCACGTTGCCGCGTGAGAGCTGCGTTTCGATCGTGCGCTGCCCTGCGGGGACGGCTGACTTGGAGCTGCTCTTGCTGGTGGAACCGGAACCGGCGGGCTTTGTGACGCTGTGGGTCACAGGCTTGCTGGTGCTGTGAAGTTTGGTGGTGGCGTGCGTGGGGACTGCCTTGGCGGTGGCGGGCTTGCTCGGCGCCGCTTTGGCGGGCGTGCTGGTGGTGTGCGGCGCGGACGCGGTGGCGGTGCTGGTGCCAGCGGGCTGACCGGAAGCCTGGTTTGACCTCTGTTCGGTCTTGGTGGCGTAGCCCTGGGAGGTGGCGACGGCTTTGTGCGCTTTGTTGATGGCGCGCGTGAGCCCTTCAACGCCCGGTGCGGCGCCGTGGTAGACGCTGGTGGGAGCGGCGGCGGCCTTTGCCTGCGCGGCAGCCGAGGGCGCGGCTGGCGTGGCGGCGGAGACGACCGGCGCGCCGGTGGGCGCGTTGGTGCTGGTGGCGGAATGCCCTTGCAGGGCGAACAACCACACGAGCGCAAGGACGCCGACGGCGAGCAGCATGATCTGGAGAGGCCGGGAGATCAGTGACATCGCCTCCTATTCGGCAGTTGCAGCCCAGAAGTTGAACGCCGGTATAAGCGTTGGACGCTATGGACGTGTTTCCAGCGTGAGGATTACAGGCTGCTGTGCGCGCGCAGGATGGCGTGTAGCACGGTGTCGGTGGGTATCGTGCTCTGCCCGCCGCCCTGCATGTCCTTGAGCACGGTGTGCTCCTCCCCCACGATGGCCACCCAGCGCGCGTCGAGCGAGCCGGCGTAGGAGAGCTGGCCCTTGAGCGAGCGCCCGCCGAGCTCCATCTGCGCGGCGAGGCCGGCTGCGCGCGCGTTGCTGGTGAGCAGGAACGCCTGGCGGCGCAGCTGCTCGGTTGAGCCGTCGAGCGCCACGAACAGCTCGGGCGGCGCGGGCTTGGTGTGCTGGGGGTCGCCGGCCAGCAGGATCCGCTCGACGCCGGCGGCGAACCCGAAGCCGGGTGTGGGCGGCCCGCCGAGCTGCTGGACGAGCCCGTCGTAGCGCCCGCCGCCGCCCACCCCGCTCTGCGCGCCGAGCGCGTCGGAGGTGAGCTCGAACACGGTGCGCGTGTAGTAGTCCAGGCCGCGCACCAGCGTGCTGTCCACTTCGTAGGCCACGCGGGCGGCGTCGAGCAGCTCGCGCACGTGCGCGAAGTGCTGGGCGTCCTCGTCGCTGAGGAAGTCCAGCAGCCGCGGCGCATCCGCCATCACGGCGCGGGTGCCGGGGTGTTCGGAGTCGAACGCGCGCAGCGGGTTGAGATCGATGCGCTGCACGATCTCCTCGGCCAGCTTGTCCTGGTTGGCGCGCAGGTGCGCCTGCAGCTGCGCGCGATAGGCGCTGCGGCTCTCGACGCTGCCGAGACTTGCCAGGCGCAGCCGTGCCTCTCTTACGCCCATCTCCTTCATGATGGCGCTGAGCAGCACGATCAGCTCGGCGTCGACGGCGGGGTCCTCCGAGCCGAGCGCCTCGGCGCCGACCTGCCAGAACTGCCTGAAGCGCCCGGCCTGTGCGCGCTCGTGGCGGAAGAAGCTCGATAGATACCAGAGCTTGACGGGCTGGCGGCGCTTGTGCATGCCGTGCTCGACGTAGGCACGGCACACCGGCGCGGTGCCCTCGGGGCGCAGCGTGAGCGAGCGTCCGCCGGCGTCGGTGAACGTGAACATCTCCTTGCTGACGATGTCGGTGGATGCTCCGACGCCACGGGCGAACAGCTCGGTGGCCTCGAACGTGGGCGTCTCGATGCGCTCGTAGCCTGCCCCCTCGAGGATCGTGCGAGCGCGGCTCTCCAGCAGCGCCCGCGAGGCAACCTGCTCGCCGAGCACGTCGTAGGTGCCGCGCGGCGCTTTGATCTTGGCGTCGCTCAACTGTCCGGCGCTGAGGAGTGGCGCTCCACGGGCACGCGCACGCGCAGCTCGGTGAGGAACGGGTTGCTGTCGCGCTCGCGTCCCAGCGTGGTGACGCCCATGTGCCCCGGATACACCAGCGTGTCGGGCGGATAGTCTTTGAGCAGCTCCTCGATGGAGCGCTCCAGCGTGGGCCAGTCGCCGCCGGGGAGATCGACGCGGCCGACGGACCCCTGGAAGAGCACGTCGCCGGACAGCAGCGCGCCGGCGGTGGCGTAGGTGAGGTGCCCAGGACTGTGGCCGGGGGTGAAGATGACGTCGAAGTCGATGCCGGCGAGGGTGAGGTGCTCACCGCCGGAGAGCAGGTGGTCCGGGTTGTAGCTCTCGAACGGCCCGAAGCCGGGCGGCACCCAGCTCATCACGTCCGTGAGCAGCGGCTGCTCGATGCTGGGGCAGTACACGGGGGCGCCGGTGGCGCGCGCGACGGGGGCGACGGCGCCGATGTGGTCGAAGTGGCAGTGAGTGATCAGGATCGCCTCGATGCTGACGCCGAGCGCGTCGATGGCGTCCAGCAGGCGCTGGGGCTCTTCGCCGGGGTCGACGATGACGGCGCTTGAGGCGTGCTCGTCGGCGCGCACGATGTAGCAGTTCTCCTGCACCGGCCCGACGGTGAAAGCGCGCACGTCGGGCGCGCTCATCGCGGCGATGCTCCCTTGCTTCCCCCATCCTTGGCCTTTTTGCGCTGGCGACGGTCGTACACGAACTTGTCGGTGTAGTAGCTGATGGGCACGTACATGACCAGCACGATCGGGAACAGCGCGATCGCCTGGTTGGACTGTTTGAAGGCGACGATCACGATCAGCAGCATCAGCACGGCTGCGAACATGGCCTTGACGAACGCTCCGCGCCATGTGGGGGGCTGGTCGCGTTTGTCGAGCTTCTTCTCCTTTTCCCTGGCGAGCGCGCGCGGGTCGCCGCTCTTCTCGGCGGCGGTGGGCTTGCGCCCGGTGCGTCCCCGCGACTCGACCACGCCGGCGGCGTTACCGCGGTGCTTGGTCTGTCGCTTGCGCTTTGTCTGGGCCATGACCTACCAGCCTAATGCGTTCTCGATCAGGTGGCGTGCGGGATCGAACCCCGGGATGGGCAAATCCTGGGGAAACCCGTCGAAGGCGACGGCGGGAGCCAGCCCCACGAGCTCGGCGCTGGCCACCTGGCCGTGCGCGCGCACGGCCGCCACCACCTCGGCCAGCGACACGTGAAACGGCTGCTCGATGTTCATGGAGACCTGCGCCACGTACCCGTCCAGCAGCACGCCGATGGCTCGCACGCCGGGTAGGCCGTGAGTTCCGCCGTGTCGTACGAGCGCCGCGATGGCGCGGGCGTCCTGCAACGTGGCGGGCGGCGCGAGCTGAAGGTTGAAGGCCACCAGCGGTGCTCGTGCGGCCACGAGCGTGGCGCCGGCGCTTGGGTGCATGTGCGCGGGGCCGAAGTCTGGTTTGAGCGGGGCGTCGCTGTCGGCCATCCGCTGGGCGAGGCCAGACACACCGCCGCGTCGCAGCTCGGCGCGGCTGCGCGCGGGCTGGGTGTCGCCGGCGGACAGCTCGCCGTAGAGGAACACGGGCACGTGCAGCTGGTGTCCGATCATGTCGGCGATGACCAGCGCCTCGGCGCAGGCTGCGCCCCGGCGCTCGGGGGTGTAGTAGACGATGGGGACCACGTCCAGCGCGCCCACGTGTGGGTGCTGGCGGTCCTGTGCGCTGTCGGCGCTTGCGCTCACGATGTCGATGAGCTCGACTGTCGCCTGCGCACCGGCAAGCAGTGTCTGGGACAGCTTCCCCGGATGGCCGGCCAGCGTGAACACCGAACGGTGGTGGTCGGCGTCGGTATGCACGTCGAGCAGGCGTGTGCTGGTGGCAGCGTCTGACCTGAACGCGGCGGCGATCGTGTCGATGCGCGCCTGGACGCGTCCCTCGGAGACGTTGGGCACTGCGAGCAGGGTTGGGGCGCTCATCGCTGCACGAGGCTACCGCTGGAGCCGGAGAGCGGCCCTGCGCGCAGCTTTGCGGTCATTTACGCGAGCGAGACGACTTCCTTGGCCTCCGCGCGAGCGGATGGCTAGACTGCTGCGTCATCCGGGCCGGAGTAGCTCAGCTGGTTAGAGCAGCGGAATCATAATCCGCGTGTCGGGGGTTCGAGTCCCTCCTCCGGCATCGCCGCAACACGTCTAACCAAGCGATTTTTTGGCTATCAGGACCCGTGGACGGGGCGCCTTAATTCCCCACTGATTTCCCCAGGGTGCGTCGCGGGGGCGTGGAGGGTCGCTACGTGACGCATAGGGCGTCGATCTCGCCCGCCATCAGTTCGAGTACGCGCAGCGCTTCGTGCGGGCTCGTGAGATGCCGGATGCTGATGTGCGTCGTCTCGTTGCGTAGATCGCGCAGATCGTCCCAGCGCTTGCGCTTCTCGGCAGGGATGACGCCGGCCTCGATGAGCCAGTCCAAGCGGTGCATCAGGCTAGGCCAGCGCATCAAGAGGCTTCTGACGCTGGGTTGACCCGACCCGTTTCCAGACCGAGCCGCCAGACTGCTACCGGGCCTCCTGACAGTTACCCGGACGGGACTCACACCCGTTGGCGACGATGAACTTACTGTATTACCGGTTGTGCGACTCCGATTGCCAGGATTATCGATCTCCGTCCCGAGGAGCGACCGCTGAATGGTGTCCTAGCCCTGTCCGGCGCAATCACAGAGTCGCCGTGCGCAATCGTCTTGGAACCTGACGACTTCGCCGTCGGGAAAGGTTACGCAGTTCGTCTCGCATGAGAGAGTGCTCTGGCCGACCGGGAAGGCTCCGATGAGGGCGCCAATGTCTGCCGCTCGATCTCCGCAATAGAGGCGAACGAAACGGTCCGTCACGAGTACCACCCGACCCTCACCGACGCGGTCGATTGACAGCTCACCGTCAATAACAAGGTCAGCCACGCGCTCAATTACGGTGCCGAGCCGATCGGTCTTCGTTAGGCTCTTGCCAGTCGCGACAGTGATGCCTACCTCGTCGGTTATGCCGAGACGACGGGCAAGCTCGGCAGCGAGGCTTTCGCGGTTTTCGACCACGGCGTCCCGCATGAGCTCCCCGGCCTGATGTGCCGTCATGAAGACGACCTGGCCATCCGGAAACGAGAGCTTCGCGCCATCGAACGCGATCTCCTCCCCTCCGAGGGGATAGGAGCCTAGGAGCCCCTCGGGCCGATCGAACCGTCGGCCGCGAAACAGGTGGATGCTTCTGTCCGTTACGAGGACAATCCTGCGAGTTCCGCCGAGGAACGACGAAAAGCCGGGGATCACGTCACCGAGCGCGTCATCAAGCGATTGTGCCCGCCGTGTTGCCATGCCGACGTGGACAGTGCGTCCCGTCTCTCCGACAAGGCCGGCGGCTGAGACTGTGCGCTCTGCGTTGTTGCTCAAGCCTCTGCCTTTCAGTTGGGGCCGTCTGTATGACGCCGTTTTGTTCACGGTCACGACGCTCAAGCTTCTGATGCTTCGAGACGGATGTGCCGCAGTCGATTCGCGCAGCGGTAACTCGCAAAATTTGCTACGTCTGGCCGCCGGCCGCCTTGTATGCCGACTCACCGACGCTCGCGTAGTGGTTCGTACCTTCCGAGTTCGTCACCGACATCGCTTTGCCTTCGATTTTGAGCGTCGAACCGGCATAAGCCGAGACGCTGTAGGTGCCGTCGCTGTTGACGGTCCCAACATAATGCTGGAACGAGCCATCGCCATACTTTGCCCAGCCGGAAACGTCTTCGCCGCTCCGAACAACGGACATGTAGAGCGACGTGCCGCCGGCGAAATTAGCACGCCAATACGTCGTTCCGCTCGATTCGCCCGAGCTTCCGCACGCCGACAGGAGGAGCGAAAAGACCACACCCAAGAGTGGCAGCCTAGACTTCCATGCACCCATAAATCCCCCTAAACGATTGTCGAGATGGTTTGCGTCCGCGTGGAGTTCCGGCTTCCGATCCGCAGAATAGCGCTGCCAGTCGCATCATAATTGGCAAGCTTACAGCTGCGCGCCGTCACCCGCCAGGCGAACCCGAAGCGCTCCCGTCGAGAGGCCTACCACATGCCCAGCACGGCGCGTCGTGCCGCGAAACGTAGCTCAGTGCCTCGCACCTTGAGCAACGTACGTGTTCCCGTTGTCCAGAGTCTCTTTTTCTGGCCACAACTGGGGAAGTGGGCCCGACGGCCGCTTTTCGTGCGCTCGGGGGTGTAGAGATGTTCCCATCAGTGACTCTCAGCGCCGGGTCAGCGGCTCGGAACACCGCCAACGCTTTCTCCACGACCCTTCGGGAGCCCCCGCCACCGGTCAATCCATGCGCAGATACCAACTGAACCTCGCGGTGTCTGGATCGGTCAAACACGTACATGTGAAGTGGCGTGCCGCCCGATCGGGCTGCGGTAGCAAGCCCATAGATCTGGGTACCGACGGCGAAGTTTGGGGACTCGCCTAGGGCATCAAACGCAGAATCGAACGTTGGCTTATAGAACCCTGCCTGCATCAGGCCGGCCGTCCCGCCGGCTGCCTTTGGGATCAGCTCCATCGCCTTACCAACCGTGCCTTGTGCGGTGCCTGCAGCCTTCTTAAAGACCTCGCCGCATTGCTTAGTCGTCATAGCTGTTCGAAAGACAACACCCTTCTGCGCCACAGCTACCTCCCGGTCATCGTTGGGGTTACTGGCGGGATCATTCGCAGAAGATGCGGCATCATGCCCCCGCGACCTTCAGGCGGACGAGGACGAGCGCACGCCTCGCGGGTCCCTGAATGCGGACTGTGCGACTTTGCGCCTAGGCGCAGCTGATGCTGTTCGCGGCTAAATAATCTCAATCTAGAGGCGTGGCATGGGATATTTGAGGAACGACGCGAACTCTGGATCGGCCCACACTCCTGGCAGCGGTATGCCGCGACCCGCTTTGAGATACAGCTCATACAGATCATCGGTCTCGTCACGCGGATCACGCAGGCGATGCCCGTCGTCGTCGGCGTAATCGAGCTCGAGTACGTAGCGGCCAAGGATTCGGTGCGCTACGACCAAGCCTCGCGAGTCGTCAGCTCCCGTGAGTCTCGTGATCCATCGCTCTTCGCCGATCGCGACAGGCGTGATTCGCGCCGCATCGCGACAGGGCGGCTCACGCTCATCTTGCCAGCGCACGCCCGGATGGCGCTTCTGCCAAAAGAGCTGCTCCATCGGGCTGAGCCCAGACCACCACGCGCCAATATCGTGCTGAAACTCAATCGCAGACTCGAAGATCTTGTCTCGGCTCACGTGGCCCTTATTGGGCGAACCGAACGTCCCGTCGACAACATCCTCGGCGCCGTAAGCGAGCCATCCACCGACGGACCGCACCGCTGCCAACAGCGCCACGAGAAAGCGCTCTTGTGCGTCTGGGCTCAGAGCCTGGATCTCGAAGCGATACGTCGTCGGCCAGAGGTCGTAGACGTCGACGGTGCCTTCGTAGCGGGCTCGCCCAAGCCGAGTAAGGCGTTCGAGGGTATCCACCGTGACCAGCGGATGGTCAGCAAAGCTTTTTGACTTTCTGCCAAACACCGACATAGCTCTGGAGTCTATATGGCCATGCGGTTCGGATGACTGGACTTACCCGTAGGGGTATCAACGCGAGGAGACTTACGCAAAGCCGGCTACCTCGTAAGCATCTCCCGAATCGCGTCTTCGGCGAGCCGTTCTACATCTCGCCAAGGAAGGCTCCGGACCTGAGCCCGCATCCGGGCGTCATCGCCTGGCGGCGCTGATGGCCTTCTTACGCGCCTCGTCCGGTCCGAGCTCCTTCGCGGCAGCGTCGAGGGCTTGCGTAAGCTTCGCGCGCCGTCGCGCTGCCGATCATTTCGTCCGCTGCTCCGGGCGGAAGCCGACCAAAGGCCTGATCTGCGACTAGGCCGCCGATGAACGCGACATCTTTCTTGAGTTGCTTACCGCTTCGCTATCGAACCAGCCCACGACTCCCCCCACAAAAATACGATTATCAGCGAACGCGAGCTTATCGCGTCGCCAGCGCTACGCAGGTTCGTTGAACGCCGATTGCGCGACAGTGCACGATCAAAAACATGGGTAGGCCAGTTCTCCACAGCAAGATAGGCTTCTCGCTAATGCGGAGGGTTGGATGGCACTAAGAACTGTGATGCGCGCTGGTGCAACCACGGCCTTGGCTGGACTGCTCGTGGGATGTGGCAGCAGTACGATTCGGACAACGACCAGTTCTCCCGTTGCGCAAGGTATTCCATCTGCACCTTCGGCCTCTACCACTGCACAAAGCCAGCCCGAGGAACTGCCGATCGTACATTTCACTGAGATCTTCAAGAACCCGCACGCAGTCTGGCCCTTCTCAGCTCGGCTCTCGCGTATTACGCAGAATCCCAACGGTTTTGGAGGGAGTCCATCTGCCCCGCCGGGCGACACCTATCTTATGGTGCAGGTCGATGTCACGAGTCAGATATCAGGACGTAGTGTGCCGCCACCGGACCTGCTGGCGATGATCGTATGCCGCGGCTTTCACGAACTGCCCGGGGATGACAGCGGAACCGGCTATGACCAGGGCGACTCGGCGCCGGATGCAACCGGCTTCAATATTGCGATGGGCGACGGTCGACCGCACCCGTGGGACGTCGCATGGCTGGTACCGGAAGGAACTTTGAACTCTAATGTGAGGTGTAAGTTCGGTCGAGATCCACAGGAGAAGGAAGATGTCCCGGTCTTCATGGAATCGACAGGGCCGACGAGACTAAACTAGGAAGTCTTGGCGACAGAGCCTTAAGGCTCGGCCAATGCCGCTTGTGCGACCCGACTGGTTCTCTGAACACTTAGATCTTGCGGTATGAAGCCACACGGCGAGGGGACGCATCAAATCGAGGCTGGTAGTACAGGTCAGCTGCAATATCGATGAGCACCGTCGCGTGACCATCCGTTACTGCCTGCAGGGGTCCCGACCTGCCAAAGTCGGTCTTTGCGAGGCCCGCGTCTGGAAGCGCGGCGCGGACTTCCGCTGCTGTTACCTTTCCAAGCGCTTCATCGCGGATCAGGCGCTCGACCCGACGCGCGATATTCGCGTTGTGCGAGCAAATGCGTTCTACAGCCGTAACAGTCGGTGCAGTCAGCTTGGCGCCGAGCTGTGCCTTGAATGACGCAGCGGTTTCAGGTGCCCGTGCCTTTACGGCGTCAGCATCGATAAGTAGTCGCTCAGCGCTGCGAGGACTAAGTACGTATACCTTCTGCCCGACGACCAGAATATCCGCGCGGTGATCGAAAGCGATGAGCGGTTCGGTAACCGGCTTGAGTTGCGTCCCTATGAACGCCGTCAAGAGTTTGCCCTCGCTGCTAAGCCCCCACGTAGGACTCTTGGCTCGAACCGCGACTACGTCCGCATCTGATTTGACCACGTGGATTACGTAGAAGCTCCATCCGCCGTTCCGGATTTCATTTCCACCCAGACTTTCAGGAAGTCCAGTTTGTCGTACCTCTTTTACGGTACGCTCGAGACTCCATGCCGCTTTTTCCTGAAACCAGGAGTCGAATCCTTTCAGCTTGTTAGTCAATACCTCATGATCGTCCGCCTCATCATCTGGATGAAACGGGACTTCAGTTAGGTTCATCACCGCTTCGTGCAAGTTTGAGACGATCCGATCGAGTCCGCTACGGCCAGCAGTTGACACGTCGACATGGCCAAATGCTGTCAGGCCAGGTTTGTCGGGCCGACGCGCTAGCAGCACGTTGACTTGGTTCGCCGACACCTCAGCCCTTCTCGCTATCCGGCAGCATTAGCACGACCCCCAACGCTTGACTGGCCAAAACTGTAGTTCCTGCTCTTGGAACGGCTCGCACGAGCATAATAACTGGCTCCTCGGCGACCCGAACTCTGATGACGCGGAGGCGGAACAGGTAGACGACGGGATTGACAGCGCCTAGGTCCGCCGCGAAGGCGACGATAAGAATAAGCACCGCACACAGCACGTAAGCCACGATGTCGCCGGTGGTCGGCGAAGCGGCCGCCAAGATCGGCAGTAGGTAGGAGGCGATGTACGCCGTAATCTCGGTGTCCGCAGGCTCAACCGCCGCTAGCTCGATTTCCCTGGGCTGAGCACGCGGAAGCCACGCAAGGAAAAGCGACCACACCGACACGCCGATAACACCCATTGCAACCGCGATCCACCCGACGGGGCGGGGCACCGTCCTCGCCCCGATGATCAGTGCCGCCGGCGCATAGGCACCTGCGAGCAGAACAAGACGCCCCAGAATGGGACCGCGATGATTAGGGGGAGCCGAACGTGTCATGGGAACAGATGTTCGCATAGTGCTCCGATGCCTCCACATCATCGCGGCTTGCGCGCGCCGCGCGGCCACGAGACGATCGATTCCGCGGCGTGCCGTGTTCCCGGGATGCAGAAGGGCCGAGCGTGCCGCGAACGCAGGTGGACGCAGCACCTTGCTGGCGGACTACTCTCTTAGGCTTACTACGCGTAGATGGGGACCAGACTGAGGCGCAAAGTGGCTAGGGAGAAGCCGAGTGAGTACGGCTGGCTCGACTTGAGCAAGCTCAGCGAGCTGCGCCTCGCTGAACCCGTGCTGCTCTCGGTGGATCCTTAGAGCCGAACTCAGCAAGGAAGGCTGTTCGAGCGGGATGGTGACTGGCTCGTCGTTGCGATACCCCCTCGCACTGATCTCGCGGAAGACCCGACTTAGCTCGGTTCGTGGGATCGCGCCAATTTGATGCGCGCGCATAGCAATGGTTTGCATGGATGCCCCCCAGCGGCGCTTGAGTTCGAGAAGGTGCTCGAGCCGGAGCCGTCCGCGGGGTAGCTCGGCTCGGAGATCACGCTCTGGCAGGAGAAGTGCCCCGGCAAATAGGTTGGACTCGTTCTCTGCCTCTCGCGTGTCTGGGGCCAGTCCCCCCTCGTGAAGCGTGGCGTGCCCTAGCTCGTGGGCGAGGGAGAAACGGACTCGATCACCTGCAGAAACTTGAGTATTGACGAAGAACCAGCGGACCGGATCGCTGAGAGGGTGCATGTAGGCTGCGACTGCTTGATCGGTCCCGAGATCGGCCCTGATAACGACGCCGCCGGCCGCCTCGATGTAGTCGCATATGCCCTCTATCGGACCAGGCCCAATCCACCAGGCTGCGCGAAGCTGTTCCGCAGCCGTCTCGGGCGACTGGAAGCTCATGTCGGGATCGGGAAAGCGGGCAACGGTGTCGACTTCGACATCTGCGATCAGTCGTTGAACGACGAGCCTTGCGAGGTTGAGGCGGGCTCTGACGTGGGCCTCGAGTCGCGCAGAACGAAGGGAGCGGCTGCGATACATCACGGCTGCCGGTCGTGCTTCGGCATCTTCGAAGAAGCCCGTGGAAAAGCCCAGGGCATTGCCGAGGGCGGCTACCTGGGATGCGCTCGGTTGCTGTAGGCCCTTCTCGTACTTAGAAATACTGCCCTGCGCGATACCGGATCGCTCCGAGAGCTTGGCTTGAGGCCAGCCCTCAGCCTCTCGGGCGAGCTTGAGCAAACTTCCGTAGAACTCGGGCATCGCCAGGCAGACTAGCTGGGGTCGCTGGTCTGGCTCACATCTTCGTCGGCGATCTGCCTTGAGCGCACGACAACACGCGGGCGAGGCGTCCGGACGACTAGCGCCGGGGTTGCTGCGGCAACAAGCTCAGCGAGCGTGATAGTCCAGGCCGGCTGATCGAGGGTAGCGAATGAGACGTTGCGTATCTTGTGCTCTGGAGCGGTATCCCAGGTCAGGAATACGACGACTGGGTCTGCCTGGGGCGCGAGCGAGAAAAGCGTGGCGGTACCGGGATCGACGATGTCATCGAGATCATGCTTGACCCGCAGCACGTACCGATCGTCCAGTAGCCACATGTAGATGTTCTGGGCTTCCTGCGTGTCGCTGCATATCCGAGGCACCAAACTGCTCTCGAAAACTCCGCCCCATTCGCGGACGGTGTAGGCGTGTCGACTCATGCCGATGAGGGCACTGCGCTGTGAGGGATGGAAGTCTGAATGTAGAGGCGATGTCCGTCGATGCTCGTCATCAAGTGCGTCTTGAACACGCGCGAGCGCGTCCTGAGTCTTTATGGCGATTGGGAGCAAAGCTTCGAACGCTTGCTCGCGCTCGTCGGAGTCGAGATAGATCATGGTCGACTACCCTACGACCCCATCCGGCGGAAACTATTCCAGCAAAATATTCCAGCTCAAAGTACGGAGCAGCAGCACCTCGTCCACGCCCCCGACCCAAGTTAAGGCGCTGGGCTGGGCATCATGGATGCCTTGCATCGTCCCGAGTGCCCTCTGTCGAGTTGCTGGGCAGGTTCGCGGCGGGCTCGCACCTTGCCCGATCGCCCGGGAGGCGGGATACGAACGCGCCGCTAGACGAATGCCACTTGTAGGCGCATAATCTCACTCATTAAGTGAGGACATAGGTCATGTTCAGCGAGGACGATGTCACAGCCATGCTGATCAACCCAATCTACGCCGTCTCGGTCGATCCCGATCTGGTGGGTAGCCATGAGCCCCTCGTCTCGAAAGAGCGCTGGATCGAGGCCAACGAGAAGCTCATCGACGAGATCGGCACCGCCACATGGCTACGTCGGCTCCTGGCGGTGCTTGAAGGCGACTATCCGACGAGCCCAGACGACCCAACGATCGCCGACGGCTACACCCGCGACAACTAGCGCGGATGCAGACCGACAACGGAATCGTCGCTACGCTGCCCGCCGGATCGCCGCAAGAGCACGCCGCCGGGCTTGCCGAGCCACCGGCTCCATGAGATCCTCAAGGAAGCTGGCAGGGTTCCGACCTTGTACCCGCGTCCGCACTGCCGACGACCGCCGCCTAGGTTCTGGACTTGGGCCTGAAGCCCCGCTTGATCCACTCCCGGTAAGCGTCGTAGAAAGCCGGGAAGTTGCCAGTCACGATCAGCGCCGCCTCGTGAACCTGCTCGGCTGTGGCAGTTGCATATTCATGGACCAGCATGCGCCGCAGTTCGCGTAGTCGTTGCAGACGCCGAGCCAACGCGCGAGATCACACCTGCGTCTCACAACGCGTCGAGGTCAAGCGGCGGAGGGATGGGATCGGCTCCCGTCACGCAGCGTGATGGTCGAGGTTCTGTTCATCAAGATCGCCGGGCGAGGAGCGTTCGGCGCTACGGGCAAGACGTCGCCACCTCGGAGCGCCCTCTCCGAAGCCCGACCAAAGATCATCTCGATCGACCAGCACACGTCCGTGATCGATGACATCGACCATGAGCACAGGCGAGGTCTGCGCCTCAGACAGCCGCACAAGCTGCATCTCGCGACCTATGCGCAGAGAGAGCCGCGCAGCCAACTCGGCAAGCCGACCCACGCCTGGATCTTGCAAAACGACCAGCACGTCGACGTCTGAGCGCTCGTCGTCACTCCCAATGGCTGTCGAGCCGAACAACACCGCAAGCCTGACATTGGGCTCTGTACGAAGCGCCGCGCGCAATGACTTCAGCAGCCCCCAGTGGCTACGCAGGTACGCTTCCTCTCGGAGCGTGATCCGAAAGCAACGCGGACTTTCACGCTCGCCGTGCACGAGACCCTCGGAAGCAGCACGACGCAGCGTGCGCTCGGGGATTGCAAGTTCAGATGCAGCCCGGCTCAGAGACTCCATGGTGTGACCACGGTAGCGTTGTATGGCCGATAACCCAAGTTCGTATGGCCGCTAAATTGCAATCGTGTGGCCGATATTTCCGGCAGCGTTCCGCCGGTGGAGTCCGAGGTAGCGTGTATCCATGCTCACCGCTTGGCCCGACATCTCCTATGAGCACTGGAGCGAGACCTGCGACACGCTCCACGCCCACACACAGGTGCTCGGCAAGCTGGCGGTGGCGCTCGCCGCGCCCGAGCCCCAGCTCCAGCACGCCGCCCTGCGCCTGACCGCGCGCGGATGGGAGACAGCCCCACTGAAAGCGCCCGACGGCTCGGGGGCGCTGGTGGTGGCACTCGACCTGCGAGCACACCAGGCGGTGATCGAACACAGCGCCGGTGAGATCCGGCGCGTGGCGCTCGCACCCGATCGCGCGGTGGGCGAGGTCACGCGCGAGATCCTCGCCGCGGTCGGCAGCCTCGCCGGCGCCGTCGAGATCGACCCCACCCCGCAGGAGGTGCCGTGGAGCGTGCCGCTCGACCGGGACGAGGAGCACCACCGCTATGACCCCCAGCAGGTTTCCGCCTACTTCGCCGCGGCCACCCACGCCGCGCTCGTCCTGGCCGCGTTTCGCGCCCCGTTTCGCGGGCGCTCAACGCCCGTCAACGCGTGGTGGGGCTCGTTCGATCTCGCCGTCAGCCTGTTCTCCGGCCTGCCCGCCGATCCACCGTCCGAGGACTTCATCATGCGCAACGCCATGGACGCGCAGGAGGTGGCCATCGGCTGGTGGCCCGGCGATGCGCGATACGGCAAGGCGGCCTTCTACGCCTACGCGCACCCCGCTCCGGACGGATTCAGCACGGCCAGCCTCTCCCCCTCGGCCTCACGCTGGGAGGAGGCCCTCGGCGAGTACATCCTCGACTGGGACGACGTGCGCTCGAGCTCCGACCCGCACGGCACAGCGCTCGAGTTCGCCCGCTCGGCGTTCCACCATGCGTGCGTCGTGTGCGACTGGAATCCGGGGCTCGCCGCCAGCGCCGAAGGCACGCCACCGCCCGTCCATTGAGGCCACCGCATGGCATCCGCCTCTAGATACGCGTATACATGCGTGCCATGAACTTCCCACTCCAGCCCGCCGATGAGAGCTTTCTGAGCTCAGCGCCGGTGCGCTTCTCCGACACGTTCGAGATACCCCGCCCGGCCGAGGACGTCTGGCGCGAGATCGTCTCGGACAATGCGCTGGGCTGGTGCCGCCTGCTCTCGATCCGCTGGACCTCCCCGCGTCCGTTCGGCGTGGGCACCACCAGGCAGGCCACCATCATGCGCGGGGCGAGCAAGGTGCAGGAGCTCTACTTCATCTGGGAGGAGGGCCACCGCAACACGTTCTACGTCACCGAAGCCAGCGCACCCCTCTTCCGGCGCCTGGCCGAGGACTACGTGGTCGAGCCCGACGGGCCCAGCCGCTGCCGCTTCACATGGACCATCGCCCTGGAGCCCACGCTGCTCGGCCGGCTCGGCGGGCCCATGAACGGGCTCATCTTCAACAGTCTCTTCTCAGACACCAGGCGTCATTTCAACGCCGCGCCGCGTCGCGCTCGCTGAGCGCCTTGAGCGTCAGCAGCTGCTTGCGCATCATCACCAGGTCCCCCAGCGCCAGCGCCTGACCCACCAGCGCAGCGCCGATACGACCTCCTGGAGGGTCGAACAGCACGCGAGCCACCAAGCGCGTCACCCGCTCGTGGGGCAGCAGCGCGTACGTCACCGCGGTTCGGCGCGCGCGCAACGTGATGTGCTCGCCGTCGGCGAACGATGTGAGCGAGAAGATCGACATGAAGCGCTGACCGGCCTGGAGCTGCTCGGCGCCCGCGATCAGCTCACGCGGGCTCGTGCGTCCGAAGTTGTCGATCAGGTCGTAGCTGTAGGGGGCCAGCTTCAGCTGGCCCAGCCAGCGGAACACCAGCGGTGCCGGAGCGGCGATCGACACCGCGCGGTGCAGACGAACCGGCACATCCGGCATCAGGCGGTCGCAGTCCATCGCCAGCGCGCGCTCATCCGCGCTCGCGCCCCAGTTCGCGCCCACCGTCATACGCGGCGCGCCATCCGGCGCAGCAGACCCCACACGATGACCCGGTGGCCGCCGCTGCCGATCACCATCGCGCGATACGCCCGGCCGGTGATGCCGGGGAAATCCGCCCATGTCTGGGCGCTCACCCTGCAGCCGCCCGTCGGCGTCGTCTCCAGCTCGAACACCAGTTCATAGCTGGAGAAGCGATGATGACCGCGCAGCGCCAAGCTCTGCGGCGGGTCGATCTCCGCAACCGCAAAGCCACGCACCGAGTCTCCCACGTGTAGCGTCCCGCGCCAGTCGCCGCTCGACCGTGCCGGCTCCAGCCCCAGCAGGCGCGACGCAACAGCCGGCGTGCGCCCGAAATCCGCCCGCAGCAGCGACGCAAGAGCTGGCCAAACCTGCTCGCGAGTGGCGCCGATCTCTATGGAATGCTCGTCGATGTAAGGCAACCGCTCCATATAGAGCGATCATACTATTTGCATGGCCCCTCCGCGCAAGCACGACACCGACCGCATCCTGGACGCCGCCCGCGCGATCGTGCTGCGCGACGGACCGCGCGCCGCGTCCGTGGCCGCCATTGCGCGCGCCAGCGATGCGCCGGTGGGCACGCTATACCACCGCTTCGGAAACCGCGACGGTGTGCTGGCAGCGGCTTGGCTGCGCGCGCTGGAACGCTTTCAGAAGCTGGCGCTGGCCGCCGCCGAGCACCCCGATCCGCTGGAGGCGGCAATCGCCATGGCCAGCTCGCAGGTCAGCTTCGCCCGCCAGCATCCCGAGGACGCGCGCCTGCTGCTCGCGCTGCGCCGCGACGACCTCCTCGACGACGACCCCGACGACCTGTTCCGTGCGCGCCTGTACGAGATCAACGCGCCGCTGGAGGCGACCGTGATGCGGCTTGCCAAAGACCTGCGCGGAGCGGCCGACGCGCGAGCGCTCGACATCGTCGCCCTCGCGGTGATCGATCTGCCGAACGCCGTCGTCCGCCGGCACTCGCGCGCCGAGCGCAGGCTCCCCTCTCAGCTGGAGCAGGACGTTGGCGAGGCGGTTCGCAAACTGCTTGGGCCGTGAACAGGACCGCGTCCGTGCCTACCTGAGCGCCCGCGAGCTGAGAGCCCTGCCGTCGGCGGCGTGTTGGATCAGGGTCTCGTGCCCGCTGTTCTGCCGGATCGAGAAGACGAACAGTCCATCCACCACCGCGATGCGTCGACGCACGCGGCCGCGATGCGGACCCGGAGGTCCGGCGGGCACGAGCGTCAGATAGGCGGTCTCGGGCCCGACCACGCCGTCGTATAGATCCGGCGAGCAGCGCCCGTGTGTGCAGCCGTAACCCCACGACACCACGCCCGTGGCAAGCGCTCGCCCGTGTGCGGGCAGCCCCAGCGAACCGCCGCCTTCCAGTGAGCCGTGCCGGCCGTGGAACAGCGACAGCGACTCTGAGGAAACGTTGGTGTCCGGAAATTCACGGATTTTCCGCGCCACGGCAACCCGCACCGGATCGTGCGGGTTCGGGTCCAGCTGGGCGAGGCGGGCCAGCCTTGCCTCCAGGCACGCCTGCGGCGCGGTCACGGTGAACGGACCCTGCCCGTGAGCCACGAACACGATCAGCGTGATGCCGCCGGGCATCGCCACTTCCCTGAGAGTGCGGTACAGCACCGCGCCACCGCTGAGGTGCTCGGCCAGCGCCACCGTCTTGGCAGTTGGCGGGCGCGCGGGCGAGGTGGCCAGCTCGGGCAGCACGGCCGTGATCCGCGGATCGGGCGCTTCGCCGCTGAGGCTCGCTTTCACGCGCCAGCCAGCCGGCCTGCACACCGCCGCGCTCCCGGCTCTGGTCGAGCTCATCACACGGCTGAACAGCGCATCCGTTGAGGCTTCGCCTGCCTGTGTGGCGATCGTGGCAGCGGCGGCAGCGGCCACGAACACGAGCGGCATGCCCGCCAGCAGCAGACCCCGCCTGGGTCGAGCGCGGAGCCTCAGCCGCATCCGCCAACGCGAGTGGGTTCCCACCACGCCGTCGGTTTGGCGCTCGGCCACGCTGGCCAACAGCTGGGCCTGCAGTTCCTCGAAGGCGCTCACGCGGTGTCCCCCAGCTGTTCTCGAAGCTTGCGCAGCCCGCGGTGCACGCGCTGGCGCACCACCGCCTGCGAGCAGCGCAGATCGGCGGCGATCGCGGCGTAGGAGCGCTCCTCCAGCACCCGCGCGCGAACCGCAGCCTGCTGGTCGGCCGGCAGCGCGCCGAGCAACTCGTTCAGCTGCGATGCGCCGGCCAGCGAGGCGATCTCCTCCACCCGGGCGAGGTCCTCGTCCACGAGCAGCAGCGGCCGGTGGCCGAGCGCTCGGCGCGCCCGCGCCTCCACCCGTCCGCGGCGCAGGCTGTCGCACAGCTTGTGCTCCGCGATCGTGAACAGCCAGCCCGCCGCCGATCCGCGCGCCGGGTCGAAACCCCCGCAGCCGACCACCACCGCGGCGAACGTCTCGGCGGTGAGGTCGAACGCCGCCTCCCGCGAGCCCACCCGGCTCAGATGAAAGCCCATCACCGCAGGCAGCCAGCGGCGGTAGAAGACCTCGAAGGCCGCCTGCTCGCCTGCCGCCGCCGCCAGCAGCAGGACGCCATCGTCGTTCTCGCCAGGCCTCACAACTGCTACTTCGCACTGGCCCGGATCTTGTGACAGCGGCGTACGGTCGACTCGCTAGGCTTCGCGCGAGTGGCGCTCACAGCGAAACTCAGATCGCCCCGCCGTCGCGGTCCGGCCGAATGGGCGATGGATCGCACGCGCCTGCGCGTCTCGCGCGGCCTGCTGCACGGCCACGGGCTCGAGATCGGGGCGCTGCACTGGCCGCTGCCGGTGCCGCGCGGCGCCACCGTCAGCTATGTCGATCGATTCGACGTCGACGGGCTGCGAGCGCACTACCCGGAGCTGGCGGACAAGCCGCTGGTGGCCGTGGACGTGATCGACGACGGCGAGACGCTGGCCACCCAAGCCGATGCCATCCAGGACTTCATCATCGCCAACCATTTCCTGGAGCACACCGAGGACCCGATCCGCACGATCGAGAACCACCTGCGCGTGCTTCGCCCCGGAGGGCACCTGTATCTGGCCGTGCCGATGAAGGACGCCACCTTCGACGCGCAGCGAACGGTGACGCCGCTCTCGCATCTGCTCAGCGACCACGCCGACGGTCCGGAGCGTTCGCGCAGGGTGCACTACGAAGAATGGGCCAGACAGGTCGACAAGGTCCCCGAGGGAGAGCTCGACGCCAAGGTGGCCGAGCTGCTCGAGCAGAACTACTCGATCCACTTCCACGTGTGGGACGAACCGGCCTTCCTGGCCTTCATCGATCATCTCCAGAACGAGCTCGGTCTTCCCATGCGCACGGTTCGCACCCAGCGCAATCGCCACGAGCTGATAGTGATCGCCGAAAAGGTGAGCTCGTGACACACGCTGGGCCATCACAGGGCCTGGCCCTCACACGATTCGCTGTCCTGCTGTGCCTGCCGGGGATCCTCGGCCTCGCGCTGACATCGACCCCGGCGCAGGCTCGAAAGCCCCGAGCGCGCGCCGCCGTCGTGGGCGGCACGCTGGCCACGGTCGAACAGGTTCCGTGGCAGGTGGCGGTGTTCGCCGAATACGAAGCGAACGGCGAAGAGCGGAGCATCCTCTGCGGAGGGTCGATCATCGACATGAGCCACATCGTCACAGCCGCTCACTGTGCTTTCGATTCCGTCACCAAACATCCGCTTCCCGCCAGCGACTTCGAAGTGGTGGCAGGCATCTCCAAGATCACCCCGCAGGAAGTGCAAAGCGGCGCCACCGCACAGGCGCGCCCCGTCAACCGCGCACGCGTAGATCCCGACTTCGAATACTCGGCCGGCGCGGGGGCGCCCGATGACGTCGCCGTGCTCGAACTGGCGAGCCCCCTCACGGCATCCTCCGCCGTGAAAGCAATCGCGCTGCCGAGCAGCGCCACAACCCCCGCTGAAGGCACGCAGGTCCAGCTTGCCGGGTTCGGGGAAGAGGATCCGAGCACGCATGAACTCAACGAAAACCTGTATTCGATCGGCATGACGCTCGGCTTCCCTCGCCACTGCGGCGGCGAAGCCGACGCGGTGTTCCTATGCGCCACCAGCGCCATCGGATCGGCGTGCGGCGGCGACAGCGGCGGTGGCGTGGTCCTCCCCGGGTCTCCAACCACGTTGACCGGTGTGGTCGACGTTGTGGCGCTGGTGAACGAACAGCGTTGCAGCGACGGCGCGCTCAACGGCTTCGTCAACCTCGCCGCGCCGGAGATCCACGAATTCGTGGACGGCAGCGAAGATCCCAAGCTGGCGCCTCGCGGCGGCGGCGTGAGCATCCGCGCGGTCCCACGCGTCGGCTACACGGTCACCTGCTCGCCTGGCGAATGGAGCAACTCGCCGACGTTCAGCTACGCGTTCAAAGACACCACCAGCGAACAGGTGCTGCAAACGGGCCCCAGCGCAACGTACGCGTTGACGGCCTCCGACGTGGGGCGCACGATCGCCTGCGAAGTGCAGGCCACCAACGCCGGCGGGACCGGCGTCGCGCGGACCAATCCGCTTTCCGCCATCTCAGCGACGCTGACAGCGGCGGCTCCCCCACCGCCCAGCCCGGCGCCCGTGGCGGTGGTCGTTCATGAATCCTCCGGCGTCACGCTGGGCGGCGGCGCCCTGACGGTGCGTGCCAGCGGCGCCACGTCAGTGAAATTGACCTGCAAGGGCGTGGCGACCTGCTCTGGAGAGCTCACCATCACCGCCAGAGCCAGTGTGAGGAAGAAGCACGGCAGACGAGGTTTCTCCACCGTCGCGATCGCCACCGCAAGATTCTCGGTCGCGGGCGGCGCGACGGCCATCGTGGCACTCAAACTCAACTCCGCTGCTCGCAGGCTGCTGGCCAACGCCCACGGCCATCTCGCTGCGCACCTTGCGATCCTGCAGCTCCTACCGCAAGGCGCCCCGGCGCAGACCGTCGCAGTGCATTTGACGCTGCAACGCGGCAAGAAGAAGAGGTAAGTCCCACGCGATGAAACGCCGCTGGTCCGCGCGGGCCACGCTCGGACTACTCATATCGGCGAGTGCCGCCTGTGCGCTCCACAGCCCGGCGAGCCGCGCCGCCTCGCTCACGTTCACTTCAACCCCCACGAGCGCAGCGGCGCCGCACGGGTACTGGCTCGGTCTCAACGGCAACAGCGCCAGCAACCCCTACACGCACGAACCGCAGGGGCCCGTGGCCCAGTTCGCGCGCTACGGCATCGTGTACGACCGCAGCTTCGAGATCTACGCCGGAGCGCTGCCGAGCGAAACCGAACGCGACTCCAGCGGCGGGACGCTGTTCGAAGACAAGCTCCAGCTCGATCACCGCTACGGGATGATCCCGGTTAGCACCATCGAGTACCGCGGCTACCACGGCAACTTCAGCTCCGACCCTTACCTCCCCAAGGAAGCTCGCACCGGCGCAGAAGCGGCCGAAGGCAAGACCACCATTGCGCAGTACGTGGCCGGGTTCGTCTCAACAGCCTCGGCCATCCTCGGTCTGATCCGGCGCGAGGACCCCCGGATGCCCGTGCTGTTCGAACCGATGAACGAGCCGTGGGGCTACACCACCCCAATGTTCAACGGCGCCCAATACGCCCACGTGATCGCCAAGCTGCTGCCCGCCGCGCAGGCCGCCGGCATCCCGCTCACAGACATCTACGTGGCTGCCATCGGCACCGATCAGCAACTGAACGAACAGGGCGAAGCGGAAGCCTTCGCGCCGGGATGGATCCCGGCCATGTATGCAGCCGAGCCAAGCCTGCACAGCGAGATCCAAGGCTGGTACTTCCACCCCTACGGTCCGCCATCTGGGATCGAAGCCGAAGACGACCTCGGCATCCAATCCATCCCCGAAGTCCGTAAGCGGATGACCTCCGGGCAGGACAACATCATCGTCTCGGAGATCGGCTACTGCGCCAGCCAGCAAGGCGGCGATTGCCATGAAAGCGGCCAAGCCGAAGTGGAAACCCGCGCCGAAGCCGCCGCACAACTGACCGCCATGCTCGAAAACGCGCTGCCCTATCGCCAGGCCGGCTGGCTGCGAGCGCTGATCGTCTACGGGCGCGGCGACGGCGGCTGGGCGATGGTCGACCCCAACACCAGACAGCTGGATGCCCAGGGCGAAGCGCTGGAGGAATTCGCGTTCGCTCACGGCGGAGGCGAAGAGACCGCACAAGACTGCACAGAAGCTAGCCTGTTCAGCTTCAACCCAGGCGCCGTCGCACCGATCGCCGGGGACTTCCTGGAGCGCCCGTTCGACGAGGTGGCGGGTTGCAGCGCCGGCCACAGGCCAGCCAACACCACCATTCCCTAGCAACGCGTCGATCGTCCGCCCGCGCAAGCGCCCGCCAGCGAATCAAGTTCACACGCTTGGACTGTCGATGCCCGAGATGGTGAGTTCCATCTCAAGCCACACAAACGATCCCTCCGCCACGTTCCCGGGCCCACCCGACTCGGTCGGCAGTCCTCTGCGCCGACGCGATGACCCGCCACCGCCACCGCTCTCCCCAGACGATGCGCCCGATGCGCAGGCGGCGCCGTCCAGCCCGATGGCCACCGCCGCGCGCGCGTTCGGCGATGACTACCCGCCGCTCTCACGCCACTGGCTGGTGCGCTGCGCCGGGATCGTGTTCCTGCTGGCGTCGCTGGTGTACATGCCGTGGCTGTTCTCCGTGCTCAACCGGCACACACCGTGGCTGTCGTGGCCGTTCTTCTGCGCCAACGTGTTCACGCTCCTGACCACCTATCTGAGCGTGGCCAACAATTGGTGGCGAGCGGTGCCCGACCCGCATCCGCTGCCGCACGGCCTTGAGCCGACCGTGGGGATCATCGTCCCCTGCTGCGGGGAGCCGGTGGGCATGATCCTGCGCACGATCTCCTCGATCCTGGAGCAGGACTGGCCCCGCGAGCGCATGCTGATCGTCCTCAGCGACGACGGCCACGACCCGCTACTGGAGCGGGCGGTGGCGGAGCTGCCGGTCATCTACCACTCCCCTCCTACCCGCTTCGCCCCCGGCCGCGACGGCGCGGCCAAGGCCGGCAACCTCAACTCGGCAGTTGCGATGCTGGTGGAGCGCTGTCCCGAGCTGCGCTATGTGGAGACGCGCGACTGCGACGACGAGCTCGGCACCGCGAGGCGATGTTCTACCGCGGCCAGATGCTCGCGCGCAACGCCGCCAATGCAGCGTTCCCGTGCGGATCTGGGGTGGTGTGGCGCCGCGAAGCGCTCGAGGACATCGGCCTGTTCCCCACCTGGAACCTGGTGGAGGACCTGCAGTCCGGCGTGGAGGCGCTGCGACGCGGCTGGCGCAGCCTGTACCTGCCGATCGTGGGCGCGGTGGGACAGCACTCACCGGAGGACGTGCCCAACGTGTACAAGCAGCGCGGCACATGGGCGATCGACACCGTGCGGCTGATGATCTGGGGCGACTTGCGCGGGCTGAACCTGCGCCAGCGCGGACAGTTTGCCGAGCTGCTGTTCTACTACCTGCACGCGTTCGCCGTGATGGTCTACATCCCGTGCATCCTCGGCGCGCTGCTCGGCTACGTCCCCTACAGGACCAGCGGGCAGAGCTTCGTCGAGCACGTGATCCCGATCGTGCTGGCCACCGAGGCGTGGCTGCTGGTGATCAACCGCCCCTACAACGACCGCCGCAAACGCCAGCGCCACCCGATCCGCGACCTGTGGCGCGTGCGGATCATCTGGAGCGGCATGGCGCCCGTGTTCGCCAAGGCCTCGATCCAGGCGATCGCCGGCGGTCGCAACCGCAAGCCGATCTACAAGGTCACGCGCAAGAGCACCGACCCGCGCTGGCACTGGGGGCACACGCTGCCGCAGAGCATCGTGCTGGCGCTGGTGCTGTGCACGTTCGTGTACGCGCTGCGCAACGGCACGCTGCCGCCCCCGATCGTGTTGCTGCCGTTCGTGTACTGGGGCGGGCTGTACGTGGCGCTGTTCGCCGGCTTCGTGGCACGCAGCTGGTACGGCGTGGTCAGCCTGCGCAGGACGTTGCTGCGCAGACCGCAGTCGCTGAATCCCGGTGTTGGCCCCGACGCTGCCCCGGCGCTGGCGCAGCGAAGCGGCGTGTGAGAGCCGCGCCCGCCTACTGGCGGATGCCCAGCGCGCGGCGCAGCGGCTCGCGCAGCAGCAGCCGGTAGGCCACGTCGCTCACGGCCACCATCGTGATGATCAAAGCCCCTTGACGGCGCAGCGGCAATATCGGACGCAACATGGGAATTTCATCGGCATTCGAGCGGCCCGCCTTGATGGGCGAGAGCACTCAGCAAACTCCCAGGAATCCGTAAGCGTGCGCACAGCCCGCCGCTGTGTGATGAAGCGATCGAGCAACGGCGGTGCGCCGCCACCACCTGAGAGGATCCACCGATGGCCACTGACGAGAACGCCGCACACCGGGTGCTGGTGGTCGACGATGAGCCCAACATCGTCGAGGTGGTCGCCATGGCGCTGCGCTTCCAGGGTTTCACCGTGGAGACGGCCGCCAGCGGCCGTGAGGCGCTGGCGGCGGTGTCCAGCTTCAAACCGCACCTGATGGTGCTGGACGTGATGCTGCCGGACATGGAGGGGTTCGAGGTGGCGGCGCGCTTGGGCGCGCAGCGCGCCAGCGTGCCGATCATCTTCCTGACGGCGCGCGACGCCACCGAGGACAAGGTGCGCGGCCTCAGCGGCGGCGGCGATGACTACATGACCAAGCCGTTCAGCCTGGAGGAGCTGGTGGCGAGGATCAGGACGATCCTGCGCCGCACCGGCCAGTCGAGCCCGGAGTCCGGCCGGCTGGTGTTCGAGGACCTGGAGCTGGACGAGGAGTCGCGGGAGGTCACGCGCGCGGGCGCGCCGATCGAGCTGACGGCCACCGAATACCGCCTGCTGCGCTACCTGATGCTCAACCCGCGTCGTGTGCTGACGCGTGCGCAGCTGCTGGATCACGTGTGGAACTACGACTTCGGCGGCGACGGGCGCGTGCTGGAGACCTACGTCAGCTACCTGCGCAAAAAGCTCGACGCGCACGGGCCGTCGCTGATCAAGACGGTGCGCGGCGTGGGCTACGCGCTGCAGGCGCCACGCGCGTGATGCAGTCGCTGCGCGCGCGCGTGTTGACGAGCGTGCTGGTGCTGGCGGCGATCGGGCTGGTGATCCTCGGCGCTGTCACATACGCCGAGCAGAGCTCGTTCCTGGAAGGCCGCCTGAACGGCGAGGTGGAAGCGGCCAATCCGGCGCTGTCGCACGAACTGGACGCGCATGGCTTCAGGGCGCAAGGCGGCACGCTCAGCCGCGGCAACGTGCCCGACGCGGACATCCCGCCGGGCACGGCGCCCGCCGGCGCGCCGGCGGTGCCGCCGGGCACCTACGCCGAACGCAAAACGGCGGCCGGGAGGTTCGTGGGTTCGCTGACGTTCAACAACTACGGGCAGAAGACGCTGCCACGGCCGCGGATTCCCCAGCGCGTGCCGGTGGGCACGCTGTTCACCGTCGGCTCGGTGGGCTCATCGGGGCTCCGCTATCGCGTGTACGTGCATCGCGACCACGACGACAACGGCCTGACGCTGGTGGCGCTGCCGCTGAGCGAAGTGCGCCAGACGCTGCACCGCCTGCTGCTGGTGGAGGCGCTGGTGATCGCGGGAGTGCTGCTGGCGCTGGGCGCGAGCGCGTTCTTCGTGGTGCGCGTGGGGTTGCGGCCGCTGGATCGCATGGAGGTGACCGCGGGACAGATAGCGGCGGGCGATCTCTCGCGGCGCGTCAGCCCGGCCACCTCCAAGACCGAGGTCGGCAGGCTGGGGCTGGCGCTGAACGGCATGCTCGACCGTCTGGAGGCGGCCTTCGCCGAACGCCAGGCAAGCGAAGATCGCCTGCGCCAGTTCCTGGCCGACGCCTCGCACGAGCTGCGCACGCCCCTGGCGTCGATCCGTGGCTACGCGGAGCTGTTTCGGATGGGCGCCACCAGGGATGCGGACGGCACGGCGATGGCGATGCGACGGATCGAGGACGAGTCCAAGCGCATGGGTGTGCTGGTGGAGGACCTGCTGACGCTGGCGCGCCTGGACGAGGAGCCGGAGCCCACGCGCGCGCCGGTGGACATGTCGCTGCTGGCGCGCGACGCGGTCGATGACGCTCGCGCCACGGCGCCCGACCGTGAGATCGCGATCAGCGCGCCCTCTCCCGCATTCGTCAGCGGGGACTCCCACCAGCTGCGCCAGGTGTTCGCCAACCTGACCCGCAACACGCTCGTGCACACGCCGGCTGGCAGCGCGATCGAGGTGTCGGTCACGCAGGACGAGCGCGACGTGACGGTGACCGTGCGCGACCACGGCCCCGGTCTGCCGGCCACCGCTCACGCCAACCTGTTCGATCGCTTCTGGCGTGCCGAGGGCGGGCGCGAGCGCGGCAAGGCCGGCGCGGGCCTGGGGCTTGCGATCGTGAGCGAGGTGGTGAACGCGCACGGCGGTCAGATCACGGCCTCAAACGCCGCGGACGGAGGCGCACAGTTCGTGGTGCGCCTGCCGCGGACCGGCGCCGCACAGCCAGCTCGCAGCTCCTAAAGCTCTTAGCGCGTCCTTAGGAAGGGGTTAGTGACGCTTCAGCGACACCTACCAACGTGATCTCACAACCCCAACGCCGGAGGCCGACCATGCTGCACTCGAAGGCACTGTCACTCGTCTCAGCCGCAGTGGGCGGCGTGGCGGTCGCGGCCGTGCTCGTGCTGGCGCACCCGTTCGCCTCCGGCACGCACACCAAGGTGATCGTGGAAGAAGCGGGCGGCAGATCGTTTGCCGCGGAAGTCACCTCCTCCCTGCTGACCCCCCGCCAGGTGTATGAAAGGGACGCGCACGGCGTGGTGGCGATCCGCGCCATCACATACGCGGGCGGCGGCGCCGAACGGGCAGCCTCGCCGCTGAGCGGCGAACGCCAGGTGCAGAAGGCGGACACTGGCACGGGAGTCGTGTTGAACTCGAGCGGCCTGATCGCGACCAATGAGCATGTGGTCGAAGGCGCCAGCAAGGTGACCGTGTCGTTGGATGGCCAGAGCGGACACACCTTCACCGCCACAGTGATCGCCCAGGACAAGCCCAACGACCTGGCGCTGTTGAAGATCCAAACGAGCGGCCTGGCCCTGCACCCGCTCACTCTTGCCGACTCCAGCCGGGTGCAGGTCGGCGACGGAGTGGACGCGATCGGCAACCCGTTCGGGTTGAACTGGACGCTGACCACCGGCGTGGTGTCGGCTTTGGACCGCCAGATCCAGGCTCCCGACGGGAATGTGATCAAGCGTGTGATCCAGACCGACGCGGCGCTGAACCCGGGCAACTCGGGCGGGCCGCTGATCGACTCCGCCGGCGCGGTGATCGGCATCAACTCGCAGATCATCTCCGGCTCCAGCAGCGCCACCGGCGCGGGCGGCTCGAGCGGTGTGGGATTTGCGATCCCCAGCAACGTGATCAAGGCGCTGGTGGCGCGGACGGCCACAGCGAGCTAGCTGCGCCACCCAGGATCCCCGACGAGGGCTCAGCGATTTCACAGCTGACTCTCAGCTTCACCCGATTGGATGTTCACATGATCAGCACCCACACAAGCCTCCTGGCCACAGCGGTCGCTCCGCACCTGTTCTGGATCACCAGTCGCGCGGCGGGCATCGCGGCGCTGTTGCTGTCGAGCGTGTCGGTGTGCATCGGGCTGACGATGGGCGCGCGCCTTGGCAAGGCCAACCGCGTGGATCTGCGCGTGGCGCACGAGGCGCTGTCGCTGGCCACGCTTGCGGCGATCGCGGTACACGGCTTGACACTGTTGGGTGACAGCTACATAAGCCCCTCACTGGGCGACATTTTCAGTTCCGTTCCTGAGCGGCTACAAGACGTTTTGGACGAGCACCGGCATCATCGCGTTCTGGGGACTGGCGCTGCTCGGCCTGTCCTACTACGCGCGCGCCAGGATCGGCGCCCAGCGCTGGCGCAAACTGCACCGCTTCACCGCCCTGGCGTGGATGCTGGGGATCGCACACTCCCTCGGCGAGGGCACCGACGCGGGCCAGACGTGGTTCCTGGCGATGACCGCGGTGGCGGTCCTGCCGGCACTGGGGCTGCTGGCGGTCCGGCTGCTGCGCTCCTCAGGTTTCTCCCAGGGTCGCTCAAGGGAAATCGCAGCTGCGCCACCGAGGATGCGGGTTAACGCAAACCAACCGGCCCGTCAGGAGTAATCATGAGCTTGCCCCCCACCCCAGCCCCCCAACCGTCGGACCCCACCGCCAAGCAGCTGCAGGCCAAAGCGCTGGCCAGGCGCCACCGCGAGGGGCTGCGCCGCCGCGCGCGGCGCATCCGCCGCACGGTGGTGTCCACCGCGCTTGCCCTGTTCACGGCCGCGTTCGTGGGCATCTACGTGCAGATGGCATCCGGGCACGACCCGGCGCTGAGCGCCGCCGGCAAACGCGCCACGGCGGTCACCAATCTCGCCAGCAGCGAATCGTCAAACACGACCAGCACCGGTGAAACGAGCGAATCGGGCACGAGCGCGACCGGGGAATCCGGCGAATCGTCGAGCACCGGCGAATCGAGCTCGTCGGCCTCGGCTGTGACCACGTCGCAGTCATGACGGGCGCGGTGGAGGTCAGCGACCGCTTTGCGTGCTTCGGCTCCTCGTGCGCGGTGTTTGTGACGGGAGATGGACAGGAGGGCTCGGCGAGCGACGCTGTGGCCGGCGCGCGCTCGGCGCTGCTGTTGTGGCACGAGCGCTTCTCGCGGTTCGTGGGAGACAGCGAGCTGAGCAGGGTGAACGCGGACGGCGGCGAGCGGGTGGCGGTGAGCCCGATGATGGCGCGCCTGGCTCGCGCGGCGATGCTGGCGGGCTCGCTGACGGACGGCCTGGTGGATGCGACGCTGCTGGAGCAGATCGAGCGGGCGGGCTATTACGATGAGCTGCGCGCGCCGCTTGAGCTGCCCACGGCACTGGCGCTCGCGCCGCCACGGACGCCGGCCAGCGCGCGCGCCATGCCCGGCTGGAGCCAGCTAACGGTGGACATGGCGGCCGGGACGATCACGCGTCCGGCTGGAGTGCAGCTGGACAGCGGCGGCCTGGCGAAGGGACTGTTCGCGGACGTGCTGGGCGAACGGCTGTCCACGCACGAGTGCTTTGCGATCGACTGCGCGGGCGATTTGACGATCGGCGGCAGCGCTTCGACGGTGCGGGAGATCAACGTGGAGAGCCCGTTCGACGGCAGCGTGCTGCACACGTTCGAGCGCTCGCACACGGGCGTTGCCACCAGCGGGATCGGCAGGCGCAGCTGGCTGGACGCGGACGGCCGCCCGGCCCACCACCTGCTGGACCCGTCCACGGGCTCACCGGCGTTCACGGGCGTGGTGCAGGCGACGGCGCTTGCGCCGAGCGCGCTGCTGGCGGAGGTGTATGCCAAGGCGGCTCTGCTGAGCGGCCCGCGGGCTGCCAGGCACTGGCTGAAATACGGCGGTGTGATCGTGCTGGACGACGGCAGCCACCAGGTGGTGGAGCCGGCGCCGATGATCGGCTCGAGCGCGCTTTCGGCCTTCCTTCCGCGCGGTCAGACAGCAGCACGCTCCGGTGCGTCGACGGCGTCCGTGTGAGCGGCGCCGTCGCTTTGAGCGTGGGCGTGTGGCAGCGTGGCAGCGACCGGTGCAGCGAGCAGGCTCTCGCCGAGCACGACGGCGATGGCCGCTGCCACTAGGGCGGCGGCGACCCAGAAGGCCAGGTGATAGCCGCCGGTGAGCGCGCTGGCGCCGGAGTGCCCGCCGGCGCTGAGCGTTTTGGTGCGCGAGGCGGACAGGGTGGCCAGCACGGCCAGCCCGAGCGCGCCGCCGACCTGGGCGGTGGTGTTGACCAGGCCGGAGGCAAGGCCGGCGTCGTGCGGCTGCACTCCCGACATGGCGACGTTCATGAGCGCGGGGAAGCACACGCCGGCGCCGATGCCGAGCGCCAGCATTGAGGGCATGACGTGGGTGAAGTAGTTGCCGCCGACGGGCGCCTGCGTGAGCCACAGGAGCGCGGCCATGATCAGCGCGAGCCCCGGAGCGAGCAGGGCGCGCGCGCCGAAGCGCGTGACCAGTCCCTCGGAGAAGCGGATCGACAGTGTGCCCATGGTGAGCGTGACGGGCAGGAACGCGAGGCCGATCTGCAGCGCGTCGTAGCCGAGCACGCGCCGCAGGTACAGCGCGCCGAGGAAGAACACGCCGAACATGCCGGCCACGGACAGCACCTGGATGATGTTGGCGAGGGCGATGTTGCGCGCACGGAAGATGCGCAGCGGCATCAGTGGGTTGGCGGCGGTGGCCTCGCGGATCATGAAGCCGGCGAGCAGCGCCAGCGAGGCGGCGCCGAGCGCGAGCGTGCGCCCGTCGCCCCAGCCGTATTGGGCGGCTGGCTTGACGATGGTGTAGACGCCGAGCATCAGCGCGGAGGTGACGAGCACGGCGCCGGGCACGTCGGCGCCCTGGCCGAAGCCGATGCCTTGATCGCGTGGCAGCAGGCGGGTGGCGAACACGGCGGTGAGGATGCCGATGGGGATGTTGACGAAGAAGATCCAGTGCCAGTTGATGGACTGGGTGATGACGCCGCCGGCGAGCAGCCCGACGGAGCCGCCGGCGGAGGCCACGAACGCGTACACGCCGATGGCCTTGGCCTGCTCGCGTGGCTCGGGGAACATGGTGACGATCATCCCCAGGATCACGGCGGAGGTCATGGCGCCGCCGATGCCCTGCACGAAGCGCGCGAGGATCAGCACGGTCTGGCTCTGGGCGAGGCCGCACAGCAGCGAGGCGGCGGTGAACAGCGCGACGCCGGCTAGGAAGATGGAGCGCCGCCCGACCAGATCGCCGAAGCGCCCGGCCAGTAGCAAGAGGCCGCCGAAGGCGATCAGGTAGGCGTTGACGACCCAGGCGAGGCTGGCGCTGGAGAAGTGCAGGTCTTCCTGGATGGAGGGCAGCGCGACGTTGACGACGGTGACGTCGAGCACGATCATGAGCATGCCGATGCACAGCACGTACAGCGCCACCCAGCGCTCGTCGCGCGCCGGTTTGCCGGTGTGGATGTCGGTCACGGCGTCATTCATGCGCCGTCCTCCTGGCCGCCCTGCACGTAGGTTCCGAGCGCGTCCATCAGGGCGTTCGTGCCGTGCTCGCGCTGGGCGCTGGTGTCGAGGCCGTCGAGGTAGACGCCCTGCTCGGTGACGGTCAGCTTCGTTCCCTCGCCGGCGGGCTGGAACTCGATGGTGGCCACGGACACGGAGATGCGCTGCCGGTCGTGGTACATGTCGTAGGTGTAGACGATGCGCTGGCCGGGCACGATGTCCTGGTAGAGCGCGTCGAAGCTGTAGGCGCCGCCGTCGGGCATGTCGATGGACATGTGCTCGCGCCCGCCCTCGCGGAAGTCCATGGTGTAGGCGCCGACGGGCAGCTCGGGCGGTCCGAACCAGTTGCGCTTGGCCTGGCCGTCGGCCCACGCGTGGAAGACCCGTTGGGGAGATGCCTGATAGGTGCGCTGGATCACGAACGTTGTGTGTTCGCTCGAGCGCTGCTGATCTGTGGTCGTCACTTGGGACTCCTTTTCTGTGGTGTGTCGGGGTGCTCTGCGAGGTAATGGCCCAGGCGATCCAGGCGCTGCTCCCAGCTGGCGCGCCGCTCGGCGATCCAGCGCTCGGCGTTGTTCATGGCGATGGGCTGGATGGAGCAGGTGCGCACGCGCCCGTGCTTGCGCGAGCTGACCAGCCCGCTGTGCTCCAGCACGTGCAGGTGCTGCACGACGGCGGGCAGCGACATGGCAAGCGGCTTGGCCAGTTCGCTGACGGACGCGGGACCGTGGCTGAGCCGTTCGACCATTGCGCGTCTGCTGGGATCGGCGAGGGCATGAAAGATGAGGGCGACCTCCGGGTCGCCTCCCGCGTTTGCCACCTCTACATGGTTAAGCATCTACTTAAGTATGCCATACTGCGGCGCGGGATGCGCGCACATGTGCAGAGGGTGAGCAGAGCGTCGGTGCGCGTGGACGGCGAGCTGATCTCCCAGATCGGCGAGGGCCTTTTGGTGCTGCTGGGCGTGACGCACGAGGACGACGCGGCGATGGCGGAGCGCATGGCGGAGAAGGTGCGCGCGCTGCGGATCTTTGCGGACGCGGAGGGCGACATGAACGAGGCGCTGGGCGAGCGCGAGGTGCTGTGCGTGAGCCAGTTCACGCTTTACGGCGATGCGCGTCGCGGGAACCGTCCGAGCTTCATGGCGGCGGCGCGCCCGGAGCAGGCGCGGCCGTTGTATGAGCTGTTCTGCGCTCGGCTGGGCGCGCAGATGGGCGTGTTTGGCGCGCACATGGAGGTGGAGCTGGTGAATGATGGTCCGGTGACGCTGCTGCTGGAGGCTTGACGGCCGCTGGCGCGCGCCTGTGCTCCCGCGAGCAGTCTCTGTCAGGGCGCGGGCAGCGTTCCGGAGACCGGTTCTGAGCCGACGGCGCCGGTGACCTGTGCGACGGCGCCGGTGCCGGCGGTGGTCCAGGTGGCGGTGAACGTGGCGGTGCGCATCCCTGGCGCTGAGGCGCGTAGGCTGGCGATAACGGTGTTGCCGTCGAGGAGGATGGGCGCGGGTGTGAGCGCGACGGTGCCGCTGACGGACACCCCGGGGACGAGCTGGTCGTGGCTGAGCGTGAGCAGGGCGCCGCTGTGGGTGGCTGTGACGGTGCCGCCGAATAGCCCATGGTCGAGGGGCGCTTCGATCGCTTCGTAGCGGGCGATGGCATCGCCGGCGGTGATGACGGCGGCGGCTGCCAGGCGCAGGTCCTGCGGCGCGGCGTCGTCACCTGGAGATGGTTCGATGGCCGGCTGTTCGCCCAGCTGGGAGGCGTAGATGCCGACGGTGTGGATGGCGGGCACGGCGGCTGCACAGGAGGCGTCGAGCGTGTCGATGGCCTGCGGGTGGGCGACGAACGCCTGGATCAGTTCCGAGCCGCATACGGTGTCGCCCTCGCCCACCACGTGCGTGGAGTTGGCCAGCTCGACGAAGCGGCTGCGCCCGCCGAGCTGGGCGAGCACGTTGTGCACTTCGGACGGCGGTGTCCAGGTGTCCAGTTCACCGCCGAGCACGAGCACCGGCAATGAAGCGGGCAGCAGCGGCAGGGTGCCGGGGGTGGGCGGTTCGGCTTCGGTGGGCGCGGGCCAGTCCAGGCAGGCGCTGTAGGCCTCGGTGTTCTGGTCCTGGGCGAGCCACTCGGCGGTGCTGAACGGGGCGAACGTGGACTGAGCAAGGCCGGCTTCGGCGCCGGCCAGTTCGCCGGCGCGCTTGGCGGGACTGGCGGCCATGTTGAACAGCTGCGGGTAATCCAGGCAGGAGACGGCCAGGTACAGCTCGGCTGAGTATTCGCCGACCTTGCTGCCGAAGTAGGACTCGTCTTCGTAGAGCCGCTGCGCGTACAGCCGCAGCAGCGCCTGTGGTTGGCCACCGTCGAGCAGCGCACGGGCGGCGGCGTCGATCTGGCGGTAGATGTGCGGGTCGCCGGCGGCGTCGTTGAGTAGGTCGACGAGCCCGACCACGCCCATGCTGAGGTGTTGCATGGTCCCGCCCGGGCCGGGCACGGTGCCGGAGATGGGGCTGTGGCGCAGGCTTTGGGCGAGCGCGCCGATCCGTTCCCAGGAGGATCCGGGCGCGGCGGCGGCGCAGGCGGGCGAGCGGCTGCAGGCGAGGTCGAAGTCGCCGGGCATGGCGTTGACGGTCGAGCGGTAGAAGGGGTCCAGGCCGCTGGTCTGGTAGGTGGAGTCGAGGATGACGCTGCGCAGCAGGTGCGGGAAGCGCGCGGCGAACACCTGCGCGAAGAACGATCCGTAGGAGTCGCCGTAGAGGTTGACCTTGGGGATTTCAAGCGCTGAGATGACAGCGGCGAGGTCGTTGGCGGCGGGCGCTGAGGTGAACAGGTCGGATGCGTGCTCCCAGCCGCCGGCGGGGTTGCGCCAGCGGTGGTTCAGTTCCTGCGCGCAGCCTCCGGCGGCCCGCTGGAAGGTTTGGCTGGCGGTGGGCCCGGCGAAGTTCTGCAGTGCGGGGCAGTCGAGCGGCGTGGACTGTCCGGTGCCGCGGTCGTCGACGGCGAGCATGTTCCAGTGCTGGAGCAGCGACCCGTACATGACGCTGTAGCCGCCGGCCACGGAGCCGATGGACGGGTAGCCGGGTCCCCCCTCGACGGGCACCACGGTGCCAGACGCGCCGCCGGTGCCGGGCGCGGTGGCGGGGTACCAGCGGTAGGCGATCGAGATCCGCGGCCCGGCGGGCGTGCGGTAGTCGAGCGGCACGCGCAGCCGCCCGCAGTAGGACGGCGGCGCGGTGCCGCAGAGCGTGAGCGTCTGCGTGCCCACCTTCAGGGTGGCTGGCGCGGCGGGTGAGGATGCGGGCTGGGCGGCCAGCACCGACCCGGGGGAGCAGAGGCCGAGCGCCGCGAAGGCGAGCACGAGCAACGCGATGGCGGGCGCGCGACGGACATCCGCCCCGATCACCAGCTGTGCGGCACTCCCCTGTGCGGCCCTGCGATCAAGCAATGGATCCGTCCCCGGTCGATCGTGGCACCTTCCCGGTGCTCATACTACGCACATGCTCCAGCGCGTTGAGCGGTCCGCCGACCGCGACCGCCTGCTGCGGTGGATCGCGGCCGAGCGGGCGCTGCGCGCGGTGGTGCTGATGGCGGTGGGGCTCGTATTGGTCACCCACCCCCACGCCAACTGGGCCAGCGAAATCGCACGAACAGCGGAACACATGGGCCTCGATCCGAAGGGCAACTGGATCAAAACGGTGATCGAAAAGGTCAAGAAGATCCACGCCCAACAGGACCTGATCTTCGGCGTGGCGGCGCTGGCCTACGGCGTGCTGGAGGGCGTGGAGGCGTACGGGCTGTGGACTCGCAAGGTGTGGGGCGAGTGGCTGACGGTATTGGCCACCTCGCTGCTGTTCATCCCGGAGCTGTGGGAGCTGACCAAAAGCGCCACGTTCCTGAAGGTGGGCGCGCTGCTGGTCAACGCGGCGGTGGTGGTCTATCTGGTGTGGAGGTTGCGCCGGGCGGGCCGGCGCTAGGCGGAAGTCGGCATCACCTCGTGGCTCCCTGCCGTCGTCGATGGCGGGCCATTGGTCGCAACCGCCCAGGCCCGAGATCGTTCGCCGCTAGACGCAGGTGGATCTTGACGGTCGCCTTAATGACGGTCCGTTCAATGTCTTTGCCGTTCAACTCGGCAAACCCGATCCACGGCTGCTCCGCCTTCAAAACGTTTTCTTCGACGTATTTTTCAGCGCACCAGTAGATCCGTCCTCCGGCGACGGCCACGTCGAAAACGTGGGCGACACCCGTGATGAAGCCCAGGTCGATTTGATGGCCAGTGAGATCTGATCGTGCGACGCCGTGCTCGCTGCCCCAGTAGATATGGCCGTCGCCCACCGCAAGCCCGTGAACGCTGCCCTTGGGCTGGCGGATGAACCCCGGTTCAACAGCTGTGCCATTGAGGTTGGCTCGCCCGATACCACCTTCCGACACCCAGTACATGTGCCCTGCGGCAACAGCGAGCGCGAAGACCGGGGCCCCAGTGGCTATGAACGCCGGGGTCACATCGGTTCCATTCGCGTCTGCTCGTCCAATCGCATCGGTCGGCTGGCCGGTGCTGTCCATAGCCTCACCGCTGCTCCAATAGACGAAGCCACCGCCGGACGCAAGCGCGCTCGCGTCCACTTCATGTCCGCTATACAGCGATTCTGGCCCTGGCTGCGGAATGGTGAACAGGTCGGGGTCGACATCTCCACCGGAGAGCTTGGCGCGCCCCACTACGCCGTCAGCCCCCCCGAAATACACGTATTCGTCATCGAGAGCTAGCCCGCGCACCGAGCCGCCCCAAAATGGCCCCGACCTGTATGGATCCAGAATGAAGCTGGCGTTCACCCCACCGCCGTCAAGGTCCGCTCGCGCGACGCCACCCGCACTCCAGTACAGGTATGCACCGGCGGGGCCCGCGCCGACTGCCGCGATTGCCGCAACCGTAGACGCGACAGCGACCAGGAACATTAGCTTCGTCCTTGCAACTGGGCAGTGCAGCATAGTCTCACACACTATCAACTAGCCTTGGGCAGGACGCCAACTGCGGCCGGAGTACCGCGAAGCTAGCCGTAAAGCAGCGACTCGCGGACCTTGCTGACGGCGCTCAGCCTGTATGCCCTTCGGCGCCCTCCATTCCTGCTATCGCTCGCTGTGACTCGATCAGGATTTCTTCAGGCAGCGCCAGATAATCGTGTGTTGCGACATCCGCTTGCCCGCCTTTTTTGTCGAGGAGATAGTTTAGGTAGTCTCTCGCCGTTCCGGTCTCCTTGGCTGTCCCCCCGTAGGCTTCATAATCGCTGAGTGCCATCTCATATGTAAGGCCGCACAGCGAGTACGTTTTCGATCTCACTTCTGCGGCGACATCATTCCAGGGTTCTGTCACCAGCGGCGGCGGAAACACTTTCGTACCGTTTTGGTAGACGGTGTCGGCGCAATTGGCGCTGGCTTTCGCCGCGACATCGCCGTTGCTCGCAGGATCCTTGAATTTACGAGTCGTTTTCCCTTTCGAGGTGCTCGATTCGTTTTCCAGCTCCACCCAGAACGTCGCCTTGCCTTCGCCGCCTTCGGGCGGTACGAACGAGTGCTTTTCGCGCGTCCCGGCAAGACTTGCGTAGCCTATGCTTCCTGGGGTAGCAGCGACTTCCGTCAAGAGGCCGGCGTCCAGTTCTTCTTTGGCGTGTATCACGTGCGCTGCGCGAGGCCACAGCAGGTTTTCCGCACCGTCTTCCGCCACTTCGCCCCATGTCTTCATTTCCCCGTTTTCCATTTCCGATGCGCCTGCGACCAGGAGGTTGAGGTATCGCTTCAGGATGTGACTGGTGCCCGATCTGTCCTTCCGCACAATCACGCTGATTTTCGAGTGTGTGTTGCATTTTTCTCCGACGATTTCGTCTTCGCCGTTTTCTGCGCTGCTTATCTCGCTCCATTCCGTGATCGTGCCGGCGTATATGCCCTCCAGCGTTTTGTTGTTGAGGACAAGGCGGCCGGGCGCCGGGCCGGAGGTCGCAGTGCATCCGGAAGGGAGATGGACGACGACGGCGATTGCGCCCTGAAGCACCGGTATCGACATGATCTTCCCTGGGAGGGTGGGTTCGGTGCGTTGTTCTTCGACTTTCGCTTGTTCCCCGCCAGATACGGGCGCGTCCGTGCCAATCAGGCCATATTTTGAGTATTCGTGTTTTTCCTCCCACTTGCCGTAGCCTGCTCCGCTGCCGGTCGCTTCGTAGCTGACTTTCGGCGTGCCGCCTGAGCCGTCTTTCCCGTTGCACGCGTACAGAGATTTGTCGGCAGCGCTGTTGAAGTCGCCCGTCCACACGTTGTCTTGGGCAAGCGCCTGCAACGATGAGCCAGCTGCGAAGAGGTTGGCTCCCGCGCATTGGGGAACGGCGGTCGTGAAGGTTTCCAGGGGGCCGTAGCTGATCTGGCGTTCTTTTGTCCCGTTGACGTTGAACGTGTGGGTCGTTTTGATTCGGTAGTAGTAGGTCGTACCGGAGGACAGACCAGTCAGGGTGCCCGCAACGGGTGTGGGTTTCAGGCGAGTGGCTCCAAGATTGGCTTCGGGTGTCGCGTATGTTTCGACGTTGAGTGGTCCGTATTGGACGTTCCAGGTCGTTTCGAAGCCGTTGGGATTCACGTCGCCGGTGACCTTCGCTTCAGTCGCGGTGATTTCGGAAGCGGCCTGCGATGAGACTTCGGCTTCGCGCGCTTCGAATTCAGTGAACGCGGTCGTTGGCGGCAGTCGCCCCGCGGTCTTATCGACTTCCCAAGATTCGACGCCGTTGGCGACGCCAATCAATGCCCATTCTGTGGCTTTCGTTGAGGAACTCCTCCCACACCCAGAGCCGAGTTCTGGTTGGCTGCTACGACCACCGTGCGACGTTTTGAATTTGAAGGGCAGATCGTCGAGTTCGGAATACTGTTGCATCCCGGCCGCTGAGAAACCAACACCCAGCCAGTTGACGTTGAATGGGGAGCTGATTTCCGGCGGTTCATTGAAGCCATTGAGCAGAACCTCGGAACCGTCGCTGACGATTCTGTCGACGTTGTGGCCCAGTCCCGCGGGGTCGGTTTTGCATTCCGAGACGAAGGTTCGCCCTTCCCATTCCGGTTCGTCGTTTTCGTGTTCGCGCGCCGGACCGTACCACTGCTCGTCGCACAGTTCGAGAATGTCGCCCGATGTTCGATCCTCAACGACCGGGCATACATACCCCCAACCCGCGCCACTTGGCGCACCGCCCTGTTCCCAAGCGAGAATTTCTGCCGGGTTGTAGAGTCGGAACGCTGCCGTATCGATGAAACGGGTGCCTTCGAGATATGACGCCCAAGGCCAGTCGTTCAGACCTTTCAATGTTTTGACCGCTTCCGGGGTGGCGAGCGAGAAGTACCTCTCCATACCGCAACGCTGCCCCGGAGTAGTCAGGGCACATTCGAAGCCTTCGGGTGGGTCGTTGTGCGTCTGAACACCCCATTGCTCTGGTTCACCCGAGTGGGCCCAGGCCGCGCATACGTTGCCGTGGCCGTCACCGATCTGGTGCGCGGCCGGTTCGCCGGCCGTGAATACCGGGGCTTCTTCCGGTCTGTCGAGCGTGTCGAGGCCGGTGTAGCTACAATATTGGCCGGGCTGGGCGACTTTGAACGGTTCTACACCGGTTTCGTTGTCGATCATGTGCGAGTTGAGGTATTCCGGGGCCGTGGCGTTGTCACATTCAAACGCTTCGGCGCCAAGCGTGCCGGTTTGCCAGCATTGACCGCTGGTCTGCCAGAAGATGTCGGCCTTGAACGTCTGGGCTTGAGCTGACTGCGAATATCCGAGGGCCGTCAGGATCGTCAGCAGAGCCACGAGGAAGCGCTTGGCTCGTATGTCGGTCGAGTTTGCCCGCGGCCGAGTTGCTGGACTGCGTTGAGACTGTGGCCAAGAGGCAGTCCAGTTTCGTCCAGAGGTCATCATCCGCACTGTATGGCGCTACGCCATCATCCGTCCAGTGCCAGATGCGGTTAATCCAGGTATGTGCAATAAGGTCCCTGCGTGGGGTCGTAATGTCAAGGGCAATTTGCCAAACACGTAATCGCATGCGTGCCGGCCGAGACTGGCTGGAACAGCCGAATCGAGCCCCGCTTCTGGTTTTCCTAGCTTCCCGAACTCAGGGATCGGGGACTACAGAGTCACTGATCTTGGCACTCTACGAGAGTATTTGAAATGACATTAGTGACCAGGTGCTTGCCGAGCTGCCTCTACCCCAGCGCCCGGAACTGCCGCGCCACAAGCGACAATGCGACTAGCTCCCGTCTGCTCGCAACCTCGAGCTTGCGTCGGAGTTTCGCCAAGTGGGTCTTGACGGTGCCTTCAGAGATGCCTACTCTCAACGCGATGTGGGCATTGGATGCCCCCTCGTCGAGTGATTCGAACACCGCGTTCTCACGCTCGGTCAGGGTGGCCAGTCTGTCCTGCATGCTCTGCTTTCCGTCCCGCTTATCATCGCTTGAGCCCGCTTGACTACTCAGCGCAGAGATGTAGAGCTCGTCCATGAGCTGTTCCACTGGGATGTTGTAGTCGAGACAGTTCGCGCCAGCCGCCGACAGGAAGTCTCGGTAGGGCATCGGCGGATCGTGGGTAAGCACGAGCACCGCCGGAGCTGCTCGCGACGAAGTCACCCTTGCCAGCATCGCTGGGTCGAACAAGTCGCCAAGAACCACGATGCTCGGCAGCCAGTCTCCGATCGTGTGCTCCAAATCGGCACCCACGAGGCCTACCGCGAGCAGCTGAAAGCGACGATCCTCTTCCAGGACCCAAGCCAGTCCGCGCAGCACGAGTGGATGGAGGTGCCCCACAACTACGAGCGCAGGGCTCTTGTTGCTCACGCTCTCTCCAGGCTTAGCACGGGTCCGTCTTGAGAATGCTCGCGATCCATGATTGCAATGATGCACTGAATCGAGAGATTTGGTAGCGCAATGTATAGCGTATGTCCGCCGCTGGTTGGAGACGCGGCATCCAGAAGGTTGGGTGCAGCACTCTTCGGTCGATCTTTGTGGGCCCACCATGCCGACAATGCCTCCTATGTCACGTACCCATGAAGGAGCAACGCAGCTGTGACAGCTGTGCCGAGCGCCCCATAGCGAGATGGCTCTCCAAGGCGATGGCGGCGCGCACTAGATCAGTGTGCGCCGCCAGAAGCAGTCCTTCGAAGTCGGCTGCGGCCGCCTGTGACGGCAGGGAGTACTGAACTGGCACCCGTTCACGCCTCGACGGTGACGCCCTTCCAGAAGGCGTAGCGGTCCTTGAAGTCGGCGGCTGACTTGCCGGAGTAGTCGGCGTCCTTGGGCTCTGGGTAGTACCAGGCGGCGTCCGCGTTGACCTGGCCATCGACGGTGATGTTCTTGTAGCTGGCCTCACCCTTCCACGCGCAAGTGGTGTGGGTTCCGCTGTCGCTGAAGAACTCGACGTTGATGCTGTCAGCGGGGAAGTAGTGGTTGTTCTCGACCACCAGCGTGTCGTCGCTCTCGGCCAGCGTGGTTCCGTTCCAAACAGCTTTCATGCTTGCTCCTTTTTCGGTGGTCGTATCCAGGGTAGAACGCGAGACGCGCGGTTCTGGGCTTTGCTCAGGCCTGTGGATGGACTTTGGCCACGATCAGATCTAGACTCCCCCACGCGGTGCGCCAGCGCCGTGTGATGTCCACCTCGCCGAAGCCTGCTTGTGCAACCAGCGCCGGCAGGCGTCCGGCGACGTGGTCGCGAGTGTTTTGAAACCCGTCGAGGAGCTGCAGCGTGAAGAACGCAGCGCGCATCAGCGGATCGTGCGGCTGGCCCCAGTCGGCGATCACCAGACGCCCGCCGGGAACCAGCACTCGGCGTGCCTCGAACAATGCCTGAAGCTTGGCGGCAGGCGCCAGATGGTGCAGGAGCAGGGACGCAATCACCGCGTCGACCGACGAATCCGGCAGCGGCAGGGCGCTGGCAAGGCCCTTGTCGAAGCGCACGCGCTCGCCGAACGGCGACGCCTTCTGGCGGGCGATTGCGAGCACCTCCTCGTCACCGTCGATGCCGATGATCCGCAGCGCCGGGTCGGCGGCGGCGAGCTGGGTCGCGAGCGTACCGGTGCCGCAGCCCACGTCCAGCACCAAGCCCGGTCGCGGGTCGGCGAGCACCGCGTGGATGAGCGCCGGGCGAAACGCGCGCTCGCGCATCGTCAGCGCCATCGCCGGGTCATACAGCCTGGTCAGCCACGCGCAGCCGGCGGCGGGCACGTAGCGCGCGTCAGTGGGCATGGGCGCAGGGCTCGTCCGTCCCGCCGGATGCAGATCGCTTCCCCACATACTGAGCGGGGTTGGCCTCGAACGTGTGCAGGCAGTGCTGCGAGCAGAAGTAGTAGGTCCTGCCGTCGAAATCCGTGTGGAGCGCCTTGGCCCTGTCGACCTTCATGCCGCATACCGGATCGCTTACGCCGCGTCGCATGGTCAGAGCGAAGAGTGCGGCGAAGACGGCTGCGGCGGCGATGTTGGCGAACAGCTTGTAGTCGACCTCGACGTGGCCGAACACGTCCGCCCGCGTGGGCCGGGTGTGTGGAATCAGCCCGAGGCCGCCGAACAGGAGGTCCACCAGGAGTGCGGCCATGACCATCGTGACGAACATCAGCGCCACGATCCGCAGCGCGTAGGCGTCGCCGTAGTACTTGCGGTAGATCTGCACGATCGGCAGGATGATCAGGTCGGCGAAGATGAACGCGATCACGCCGGCGAAGCTGATCCCGCCCGACCACAGCACGGCCGCCAGCGGCACGTTGCCGACGGAGCACACGAAGCTGAGGACGGCGATGATCGGCCCGACGATGGCGTTCTCGATCAGCTTCACGCCGGCGGGGGCGTGCGTGATGAACAGAGCGTTGAAGAACCCGTTGTGGAGCTGGCCGACGAACCCGGCGAGCAGGAAGCCGATCGCCACCTCCTTCCACACCATCGACCAGTCGTTGCGGAAGTTGTGCGCCACGTCAGACCAGGCGCTGGCGCTTGTGAGGCGTTCGCGGACGGTCATGTGCTGGCCGGCGCTGTGATGCTGATGTCCGGTGTCGGCCTGGAGGGCGTGGGCGCGGGCCTGCTCTTCCAGACGCCTTGAAACGAACAGGCGCAGCATCAGGGTCATGATCGCGATCAGCACGAATCCGCCGACGAACTCGGCGAGCGTGAACTGCCAGCCGATCAGCACCCACATGACGGCGCCGAGCTCGACGACGAGGTTGGTGGAGCTGAACTGGAAGGCCAGCGCGGAAGCTGCCGAGGCGCCCTTCTGGAACAGGCTCTTGGAGATCGCGATCGCGGCATAGCTGCACGACGAGGACGCGGCGCCGAGGCCGGTGGCCATCGCCACCGGGCGAAAGCCCGAGCCGCCGAGCGCGTTCTGGATGCGCTCGCGTCCCACCCACGCCTGCACGATGGCCGAGATGGCGAAGCCGAGCACCAGCGCCCACCACACCTCCCAGGCCATCAGGAACGCGTCCTTGAAGCCGTCGAGAATCGTGTTCACGACAGCCCCAGCTCCCCAAGCTCGATCCCCGGCCCGCCGGCGCGCGCGGCCGGCACCAGCTCGCTGGTGACGAGCCCCGCCTGGTCGGTCATGTCGGCCACGATCTCGAACCAGCGGCGGCTGTTGGCGGGGGTGTCCAGCAGCACAGTGATGGCGGGAACGTGGCGGCGCAGCGACCAGAAGCGCTCGCCGTGGGGCTGGTGATCGCCGTGGTAGCCCCACAGGCCGCGCAGCACGGTGGCGCCGGCGGCGTCCTGCTCGCGCAGGCGGCGCACCAGCGCGCTGTGCAGTGGCTGGCCGCGGTGGGCGGTCTGCTCGCTGGCGTAGATCGTCAGCTTCTGCCACACGCCGTCGTCCCGCGTGGGCTCGTGCGGGTCCGCCAGCGCCACGCCGTCGCGCCTGCACACGCGCACGCGCTCCAGCGTGATCGTGGGCTGACAGTCCATGGCCGACATTCCTGTGAGCGCACGGTTGACGCTGTGGCGCTCGCCCACACTGAGGATCATCAGCGGAACCTGCGCGTTGTGGTGCAGGAAGCGGGCGCGCCGGCGCCGGCCGTGGGCGTGGCCGTCCAGTCCGAGCAGCACGCTGGCGCCATCCATGCCGCTTGCGTGCAGGCAGTCCACGATCGCGGCGTATGCCGGGCGGCCTTCAACGCGCTCGCCGCGGCCCACGTACACCGTCAGCTTGAACGCGTCGGCGCCGTGATCGGGAGCGCTGTCGCCGGCGTCCAGCAGCTGTGCTCGCTCGAGCGAGATCAAGCCGTGGCCGCTGAGTGCGCGCACGTCGCCGAGCGCCGCCTGGATGCGCGGCGCCTCATCGACCGCCAGCGCCACGATCGGCAGATCTTCGGAGAGCGTCAGCAGCCGCTCGGTGCGCAGGCGGTGCTTGATGCCGAAGCCTTCCATACCGCGCAGCATCGCGCTGGTGGTCAGGCTGTGGCGATCGAACACGTCCATCAGCGCATCGGCCAGCAGGGAGCTGTCGGCGCGCTCGCGCTCGCCCACGTACACGCTCAGCTTCAGCGCGTCGCGCATCACCCGCCGCCGATCAGGCGGCCGAGCTCGGCGGCGCCCACGCCGAGCAGCAGGCTGAGCACCACGTTGGCAGCCAGCAGTGCCCGCCGGCCGTCCTCGGCGAGGCGGTGGGACTCGAACATCCAGGTGGAGAACGTGGTGTAGGAGCCGATCACAGCCGTGCCGGCCAGCAGGTAGTCATCGCCGCTGAGCGCCACACCCACCAGCAGGCCGAGCACCACGCTGCCGCTGAGGTTGACCAGCAGCGTGCCCAGCGGGAAGCGCGAGTTGGCGTTGCCGGACACCAGTCCGTCGAGCAGGAAGCGGGCGATTGCGCCGAGCCCGCCGAGCACCCCCACCCCACCCCACAGCGCCACGAAGCTCATGCGGTCAACCTCGCTCGCCGCACCAGCTTGGTGGACAGGAAGATGGCCGCCAGGCCGCCGATGATGCTGGCCAGCGCATACGCCAGCGCCAGTCCCCAGTGGGCGGCGTCGATCATCTTCAGCAGCTCCACCATCAGTGTTGAGAACGTGCTCAGCGCACCGCAGATGCCGGTGGCGAGGAACGCGCGGCGATAGGTCGATGGCGGCAGGCGCTCCTGCAAGCGCGTGACGAAGTAGCCGAGCGCCAGCGCGGCCGCGATGTTGACGCTGAACGTGGCCCACGGCCACTGATCTGGGCCGACCGTGAGGCTCTTGGCCAGCGCCGCGCGGGCGACGGCGCCGATGAAGCCACCCGCGAAGATCGCGGCCAGCTCCTGACGGTCTAGGTGTGGAGCGAGCCTCATCGCTGCGCCGGTGAGGATAGCGAGCGTGATAGACCACCGCCGATGGACGCGCCACCGATTCCGCCGGCCCGACGCCGCAGGCCGGGCAAACGCGTGTCCATCGTGGTGATCGCCGTGGTGCTAGCGGCGATCGTTGTGCTGGCGCTGTCGAGCTTGAACCTCCAGCGGGTGGGCCACGCGCTGATCACGGCCACGCCCGGCTGGCTGGCGCTGGCACTGGCGTTGATGGGCAGCTCGCTGGTGCTGCGCTCGATCTCCTGGCATCAGACGCTGCGCGCCGCGCTGCCCGACACCGCGATCCCGCTCGGGTGGGTGACGCGCGCCACGATGATCGGCGTGATGACCTCGGCGGTGTTCCCCGGGCGAATCGGCGAGCCGTCACGCGTGATCGTGCTCACCCGCCGTCTGGACGGGCCGAACAGGCGGCTGCTGCCGGTGGTGGCCGGCACGGTGTTCTCGCAGACGCTGATCAACCTGTTTGCACTGGCGGTGCTGTTGGTGGTCACATTCACCAGCGTGCCGCTGGCGCATGGACAGCTGAGCGGGATCGCGCTGGCGTTGGCGCTGCCGCTGTTGGTTTGCCTGCTGATCCTGCTGGGTCCGCGGCTGCTGATGCTGGCCCAGCGGTCAAGCTCTGCGCGGTTGGTGCTGGCGGCCAACTCGATCACGAAAATGCTGACCCTGGCCCGCCGCGGCCTGGTTGTGTTCGCGCGCCCACGCTACGGCGCTGGCGCGGTGGCCAGCCAGCTGTTGGCCTGGGCACTGCAGTGGCTTGCGTGTTACATGGTGCTGCTCTCGCTGGGACTGCAATCGGACGGCGGCCTGGTGGCCGCGGCAGCGATCCTGCTGGCTGTGAACCTGAGCGCGGTCCTGCCGGCCACACCGTCCAACGTGGGCGTGTTCCAGGCCGCCTGCCTGGTTGTGCTGGCCGCCTACGGCGTGAGCGCCGGCACGGCGATCGCCTACGGCATCATCCTGCAGGCGATCGAGGTTGTGACCGCGCTCGCGCTGGGGGTACCGGCGCTGCTGCGCGAGGGCCTGCGCTGGAGCGATGTCAGGCGCACGCGCGAGATCGCGCCTGAGCTTTGACAGTGGGAGTCGGAGTACGGGCACTTTGAGTTCTCAGGATCGGTATCATTCCGCATGGCACTCCAACACCAAAGGAGGTGCCCAATGAGCGAAGCCTCGGTTATCGCTGTGGCGCTAATAGTCGCTCTCCAAATTATTTACGAGCTGGTTCGTAAATAATTCGGACTCCTGCGGCGGGGCGTCCACAAAGGCGCCCCGCTTAGGAGAGACCGTATGGGTGTCGACCAGCGCGCAGAGCAGCAGATCCGTCTGTGCGTCAGATCCGATGGTTGCGGATATCGTTCGATTGATGCCGCCCCGAGTTGTTTTGAACCCGGACCAGGGCGACCAACGTCTTGCTCCCGACAACCTCGGCACGTTTACGGATGCCTCCGACCACCTCGCGAAGCTGCTCAAGATCCCGTACACGGAGGCGCACGATCGCGTCTGGATCGCCAGCGAGCATTGCTGCCTCCCGTACCTCTGGAAGTAGTACGAGTTCGTCCAAGAGCGCGACGATGTCTGTCGAACTCCCGAAGCTCAACTCAATGTAGGCCTCGACTGATGGGCCGGACACACCGTAATCCATCACAATCGTGTAGCGGGCGATCGCGCCGATAGCCTCAAGATGGGCAATTCGGCGTCGGACAGATGAAGGCGACAAGCTGACCCTTTCAGCGATCGCCGTGGCTGACTGGCGAGCATCGTCCCCGAGCTCTCGGAGAATGCGGCGGTCAGTGTCGTCGATTCGACTTGCCGATGCGCTCATTTTGCGACCATAGCATGCTCGAAACGAGCCGCAAAGCCACTTGAGACGCGCGAATCGCGCGTTTAACGGGGGAATCTGTGCATATGCTACCCGAGCTTGGTAGCTGTCTGGCTACCTTCCACTCGCGATAACCGAGGCGTCGTTCGGCGTCTTGAGATCGAAAGGCCCAGTGGTCGCTGGGCCTTTCGTGCTTAATCTGGCATCGTAAGCAGCCGTCGCACTGCCAGATCTGGAGAGCTTCGGGACAAGCTGCGAACCTCGTTTCCAACCTGGGACCGGCTGCATTAGCACCTCATGGAGCCGACGTGAGAGACCGGTTACAAGGCTTGGCACTGCCAAGTTTCAACCAAACCCCGCCTGGGTTCATAGCCGAATCCCCTGTACTGGAGAGGATTTAGGGTGGGCAGTCTCCGGGTTGTGCCGACAGGTGTGGCTCATCTGGCCTCCATCTTTCGGGCACGGTAGACGATGTCTGTGGGGATGCGTCCTTGTGGTCTGTGGTCGTCCTGTATTGATGCTGGTGTGGCGCACGTTCAGTCTGCCGACGTAGAAGCAGTCGATCCCGACCAGCTCACGGGGATGATCGACGTCGATATGGCGCTCTGGCTCTGGTGTTCTCGGCGGCTCATAGGGTGCTGCGTAGCCCGCGATTAGCCCCAGCCGCTTCGCTCGGGTGTTCAGCCCGTGGCAGCAGAGAACCTTCCACACGCCGTTCGGGGAGACAATGATCCCGCCCCAATTCTCCCTCGCGAGCTCCGAAGCGACGCGTCTGGGCCCGAGCCCGGGGTGAGCGATCGAGAACGACACGATCCGCTCCTCGATCATCTTCGGCAACGCGTTGGGCATCTGCGGCCGGCGACGCTCCCGGGGGGGCGGAGCATCTCAAGGCCATGGCGGTCGACCTGGCGCTTCCAGTGGTAGTAGGTGGAGCGGTGCACCCCGAACGTCCAGCACGCTGCCGATACGTTCGTTCTCGCTGCCTCCGCAAACAGCTGCTGACGGTAGCCGAACAGCACGTCATCCTTCGTCATAAGGCTCAACCTCTCTCTTCACTTGGCGGTGAAGGAGGCAGCCTGCAATGGGGCACGGACGGGTTCCCCGATCGGGGAACCCGTCCAAACCTCAAAGACCTATCCAGCCCCCAACTATCGGGAGCACACGGAGACAGCCCAGCCTAAGCGGCTTCGAGTTCGGTCGCGTTGGAGGGAGCCTCAGAGGCTCGTCTGCCAATAACTGCCAATTGGCCACCTCGAACAGTGCTCGGAGTTGCGCCTTCTCGTCATCGCCGCGGCGCATTGATTGGCGGCAGACGCGAAGCGCGAGCCCAGGGTGGTGCGTGGCCCGTATCGTTTGTGACGATGCCGGGCTCCCCGGCCGTTGGATCCCTTCAAAGTGTGGTCAACACCTCGACGTCGTTTCCGTTGCCCAAGGCGAGGATGCTCGAGTCGAGGGTGACCAGGCGCACCCCGCGGCGACGGGCAAGTGTCAGTAGGTGCGCGTCGGTCACCTGCCGATAGCCGGCGATCGACGGCACGTCGCCATCGCTGATCGATACGTCGTCGGTGAGGAAGCGATGGTCGGGGTGCGCGCGCAATGTCGAAAGCACACCTCTTGCCGCAGCGACACCGATCGCGCTTGGCAGCACGATCGGGTTGGACGACACCCGCACGAAGCCGCTCTCTGTGATCGGACACGTCGCCCATCCAGCGGAGCTGTTCGCCTTGAACCATGCCCGCATCGCCGCATGGTGCACGTGCGAGTCCCAAGCCAGCGCGACAAGCGCGTTGACGTCCAGCAGCGCCACCGGGAGGCTCAATCCTCGTCGAGTGCTCGCCGCACCATCTCCGGCGTGATCGGCGGCGTACCCGCCGGAACACGGATGACCGGCAGTCCGTCGTCAGCCTCAACCCGAGCGGGGGTCAGCCCTCGACGAGCAAGCTCAGAGATAACAGAGCCGAGCGAGCGGTGCTCCCCAACGGCGAGCTGCCGCGCAACCACAACGACATCCTCGTCTATGTTCAAGGTCGTCCGCATAGGATGATGCTAGCGCATCACCGCATCAAATGCCTTTCCCCACTCCTCTACCGGCTTGCGGCGAGTACCAGCCGACCACCAGGCAACCGCGCAGATCGGTTCGCGTTGACTTCGGTTGGCTCCATTTTCCTTGTCGGCAAACGAGCCAGTGGCCGACGTTGTCGGACTTGGCTCAGAGCTTGTCGATGGGTCGCCAAGTTCCCTTCGACCCGAGACGACCCCCCTTGCTGCCGCCCTACGATGCGAGCTGATCGACCTGACCAGATCTCGGGTCCGGTCCAAACGGTGGTGTGGACGACACCGGCCGCCCGTGTACGGTGCCTGCAAATCCGATAGCCGCCCGGCCGGTCACCGGCCGTGGCGCATCCACGCCATGGCCGATGACTGCCGGTTCGGGAAGCGACGAGTGTCCGCGGTCAGCAGCTCCCGGGCGCTGCGGGGATCGCCTGGCAATTCGCGGATGTCGAGTTGCCGTCGCCGCCGAGAACCGTGGCGCCGTTGTTCTGCGCAGTGTTCTCCTCTCCGCCGACAACCACAGCGTCGAACGTGGTGGCGAAGTTGTTGAAACCGCCGAGCACCGACGCGAAGGAGCCGCTCGCGCTGCTGTCGTCGCCACCCGCGATCGACGACCCCCCGCCTGTAGCGTCGTTGAACTGCCCACCGGCGACCGAGGCGGCGCCACCGGAGGCGCTGTCGACCTCACCGCCGCTCACCGTCGACTCGAGACCCGAGGCGGTGTTCTCGAAGCCACCGAGGACCGCCTCCGCACCGGTCCCACAGTTTCCGGATGGGCTGCTCCCACTGCCCGCGAGGTTCTCACACCCGGCGACGACGCTCGAAGAACGGATCGGATGCCTGGTTGTAGTTGCCGCCGAGGACCGCGGAGTCGGCGCCACTGGCCTTGTTGGCGAGACCTGCGCTGACCTCGGAGCTTTCGCCTTCGGCCGTGTTTTCCGAGCCGCCCCCCACAGACGCGTACACACCCTTGGCTTTGTTCTGCTGGCCACCCGCGACCAGGGATTTCTGGCCTTCCGCAGCGTTGTGCATCCCGCCCGTGACCGAAGCGGCATAGGCGCTCGCTCTATTTGCCTCGCCGAACACGTCCGTGAACGGGCCCGTAGAAGAGTTGTAGGAGCCACCGACGATCGAGCCATAGCTGCTGTAGCTCTGGCCATAGCCGAGGACCAGGTTGTTCGATCCTGTCTGCGTCCCCGGTTTCTCGTCATAGCCCACCACAAGGTTGCCCCTGCCATTGACCGCGCCATTCGTCGAGCCGCTGCCCGAAACCACCTGCACGTTGATCGTCGAGAACTCAACCGTCGGCTTCCCGCCGACCCCCGACGCCACGTACGTCGGCGCCAGCACTGGCGTTGTGCCGCCACCACAGGACGGCGCGCTGCCCGTGCCACCAGACACCACAGCCTGACCAGCCGTCGTCGGGACACACTCCCAGCCCGGCGTCACCGCTGCCGACGCCACCGAAGCCCACACGCAACAACTCACCAGCACGACCGCCCAAGAAACACCCGCACAACCAACGCGCCTGCGTATAAGAGACACCTGTCTTCCTCCTATTCGTGCTGCTTCACAAGCGGTTCCGAACACCGCCCACACTTGGGCGAGATTGTGAACCATGCGACGCGCGAGCCTGTCGTCAGCCGTCCCCGGTCGTCGGATCCTTTTCAAAGTGTGGTCAATACCTCGACGTCGTTTCCGTCGCCCATGGCGAGGATGCTCGAGTCGAACGTGACCAGACGCACCCCGCGGCGACGGGCAAGTGTCAGTAGGTGCGCGTCGGTCACCTGCCGATAGCCGGCGATCGACGGCACGTCACTGTCGCCCATTGAGACGTCATCGGTCAGGAAGCGATGGTCGGGGCGTGCGCGCAATGTCGCAAGCACTCCTCGTACCGCATCGACGCCGATCGCGCTTGGCAGCACGATCGGGTTGGACGACACCCGCACGAAGCCACTCTCTGTGATCGGACACGTCGCCCATCCCGCGGATTCGTTCGCCGTGAACCACGCGCGTATCGCCGCGTGGTGCACGTGCGAGTCCCAAGCCAGCGCGACAAGCGCGTTGACGTCCAGCAGCGCCACCGGCGAGCTCAATCCTCGTCGAGTGCTCGCCGCACCATCTCTGGAGTGATCGGCGCCGTACTCCCAAGCAGCTCAAGCGCTAGGTCCAGGTCACCGCTCATCAAGTCCGCCCCGGCATCTGCCGATAGACGGAGGGTAAGCGTCGACACCTCCCCTCATGGCCTCGTTCCCAGCGACTGACCTGGATCCCGCCGGGAGCAACTACGCGCGGCAGGCGCGGCTGCAACTGGCCGAAGCGCGTGGCATCTACTACGAGGACCCAGCCGGCGCCCTCGCTGACGCGATCCGGTGCTGCGAGATCGGCCGCTCGCTCGGGGACGAGGAGCTGTGCACGCGGGCGTTCGCGCTGCAGGGCATGGTGTCGCTGCATCGAGGTGATCTGCGCGGTGGGCTGGCGCTCGCGATGGAGGCGGAGCGACACGCACAGACGAGCCACGACGCGGTCGCGCACGCGGAGGTCGCGGCCCTGAAGGCGCAGATCAGCTTCTTCACCGGCTCATACGCCGAGGCGCTCCGTCACGCCCAGCTGGCCGTCGACCACGCGGACGCGGCGCAGGATCTCCAGCTGCGGGTCTACGCTCGGCGAGCCACATGCCCGATCTTCGGCACCGTCGAGGTCCCAGACCTGCGGGGTCGGATCGAAGATCTGCTCGAGCTCACGATCGAGACCGGCAACGCGTGGGAGGAGGCGATCTCCCGCAACGACCTTGCCTGCTACTTCCAGCAGCAGGGCGACCTGGTCACGGCTGCCAGCGAGCTCGAGCGAGCGCTTGTCACGGCGCGCCGGGTCGACGGCGCCAACAGCTTCGCGTTGGGGGTGATCTACTCGACGCGGGCGGACATTCGGCTGATGCTGGGTCGGGCCGAGGATGCGCTTGCGGACGCGGAGCGTTCGATCGAACTTCTGTCTGCCAGCGAGGATCCAAATCCATACGTGCTCGGAGCGAGCGTGCGCGCCGACGTCCAGGCACGGATGGCTCTCGGGCAGCTGGACGAAGCCCTCCAGACCGGCGAGGGCGCTCTCAGTTGGCTCGGGGATCGCGTGCCGCAGACGCGCAGCCTGATCCTCTCCACGCTCGCGTCCACGCTGCGCTCTGCGGGCAGGCTCGAGGAGGCCTACGACGCGCTCGCTCGAGCCGCAGAGCTCGAACGCCAGGCATTTCAAGAGCTGTCCGAGCTGCAGCTGAGACTCGAACGGGCGACGCTCGAGGCGAGTGCCGCCCGCCAGACGAGCACCGCCCTGGCGGCCAACAACCGGCAGCTCGCCGAGGCGCACACAGAGCTTGAGCGTCGCGCCAGGAAGCTCGAAGCGCTCCAAGAGCAGCTCCAGGAGCAGGCCGAGCGCGATTGGCTCACCGGCCTGCACAACCGCCGCTACTTCGCCCGCGAGCTCGAGCGCCTGCTGAGCGAGCAGCGCGGCGACTGGTTCAGTCTCGCGATCGTGGACCTGGACCATTTCAAGTCGATCAACGACCGCTTCGGCCACGATGCCGGCGACCAGGTACTCATACGGGTGGCCGCGCTGCTGTGCGATGTCCTGCGCCAGGCGGACATCGTCGTTCGCAGCGGCGGAGAGGAGTTCCTCGTCCTGATGCCGATGACCGAGATGAATGCTGCCGCTGCCTGCTGCGAGCGAATCCGCCAGCGGATCAGCCACGAGACATGGGAGCACATAGCCACCGGCCTGGCCGTCACCGCCAGTGTGGGCGTCGCCTCGACAAACGATCCCAACGAGCTCGCAGTGCTCGCGCGTTCGGCCGATCAGCGGCTCTACGACGCCAAGCGCTCAGGACGCGACCGCGTGGTCAGCGGGAGCGGAAGCTAGCGCTCGTAACGTCCGACGAGGTACTCCTCGACCCAGGCGCGTGTGCTGCGCCAGGTGCCGTCGGCGGCCTTGGATGCCTCGAGGCGTCCCCGCGTCGCGGCCACGCGTAGCGCGTTTGCAGAGATCCGCTCCGAGGCCAGAGCTGGCAACGGGACCAAGAGCGATGGTCCGGCGACGGCTGGGACGACGAACCTGTGGAGATTGTCGAGGATGGCACGCGCAATCAGCTCTCCGAGCGGACCGTGATCATCACGATCGGCGCTCTGGAGCGCGGCAAGGTAGCGTCGACGCTCGCCCTTGAAGATGATTGCGGGCGGATATCCAAGCCGCACCAGCAACAGATTGAGCACCAGTCGCCCCGTGCGCCCGTTGCCGTCGAGAAACGGGTGAACCTGCTCGAAGCGCGCATGGATTTTGGCCAGCCCTTCCGGCTCGATGCCGTCGCGCACTCGTGCCAAGGCCTGCACCTCGCTGATCCAATCCATCACCATGGCAGGCACCTCAGGCCATGGTGGCGGGCGCATACCGCCGGGAAACGGCCGGATGTCATGCTCGCGGAACGAGCCCGGGCGCTCGCTGTGACCTGCACTGGGATGAGGCGCAACATCCCACGCGGGTGTCAGCGCAAGGCGATGGATATGCCGAAGCTCAGTCAGCGTGAGCAGCTCGCCGCTTGACCACGCGCCGGGGTCGAGCGCCTGGCCATAGACCCAAGTGGCTGCATCGGCATACCCACGCACCTCCATGTACTCCCTAAGTTCCTTGTTCCCCACCGCACGACCCTCTTCAAGCAGCTGCTCGACCTGCTTGAGCACGAGCGTATTGCCCTCGATAGCGGTCGAGTGGTGGGCCTCCTCCAGCCATATGCCGCGCCAGATGCTGTCCGCCTGCCCAGGCGAGGGCAAGCCGCCAAGGCGGTTGCGCAACTCCCCGATCTGGACACGCAGGCGTTCATAGACAGCAGCCCGCGTAGGCCGGCCACGACCCTCACTCGAAGTTTTGTGCGGTTGTGGCACAACCCAAATGTACCGAACAAATTTCTATTTGTGCGGTTGCCGCAAAAGTAATTGCACCGAACAAATAGTGCTCGACCTGCACCAACACGACCCTCAGGCCGGCGTCAGGTCCTGAAGCGCCGCTGCCACGCGGCGCAGCGCCCGCGCGGCGCGCAGCGCGCCGAACACCGCCTGTGGCCGCATCAGCTCGTGCGACGGGCTGTCCAGCACCACACGCACCACCGCGAACGGGCGCTCCCCCGCCCCGGCCGCCAGCCACACCGACTCCATATCCACCGCGATCGCCCCGTCGGCGTGCAGCTGTGCGCGGCGCTCACCCAGCGCCAGTCGCGACACGCACACCACACTGCCGGTGCGCACCTTCAGGCGTTTGCCGGTCAGCCTCTGCACCAGCTGGCCCGTCATCCCGCACTGCACGCGCAACTCCGGGTGGCCTTCGTCGCTGGCCGCGTACACCTCCTCCGCCACGATCACTTCGCCGGGCACGGACGTGTGGTCCAGGCCACCGCAGAAGCCCAGCACCAGCATTACGCCGCCCGCGTGGCGCGCCAGGCGCCCGGCCGACGCTTTGGAGCGCGCCGGCCCCATCCCCGTCTTGCGCACCAACGCTCCGCGCGTGGCCGAGGAGATCAGCATCGCCTCCACGCGCATCGGCGCCGCCACCAACAGATCGCTCATCGAGCCAGCTCCGACGGCGCGGATACACCTGACGAACGTGCTGGGTCCAGCTCCCGCAGCGCACGCGCGGCGGCCGCGTGGCCGCTCAACACGGCGCCCTCCAATGTCGCCGGCCAGCCCGTGTCCGTCCACGAGCCGGCCAGGAACAGTCCCGGCTGCGAGGTCCGCGGGCCGGGGCGAAGTGCGCCCACGCCGGGGGCCGAGCGGAACGTGGCGGCATGCTCGCGGGTCACCAGGAAGCTCTCCACACGCGCGCGTCGCGCGCGCGGCAGCAGCTCGCGCAACGCCGGCTCATACAGCTCGCGCAGCTCCTTCACCGACATCGACATCTCGCGCTCTGCTCCGGAAAGCGACACAGCCAGATACTGACATCCCGCGGGCGCACCGGCGGCTGCGCTGCGATCGAACAGGTACTGCACCGGGGTGCCCACGCCGGCGGCGAAATGATGGCTGCACACCTCGCGGTCATACACCACGTGCAGGTTCACGATCGGGGAGCTGCCCAGGCCGGCCAGTGCGCGTGCTCTCTCTCCCAAGAGGTCCTCCAGCAGCGGGCCCGCGCGGGTGTGGGCGAGCGCCACGATCACCGCCTCCGCGCTCACGCCGTCCTCGCCTCCTCGCGAGCCGATCTCATAACCGGCGCCGGTGCGCGTCAGGCGCTCGGCCCCCCACCCCAGGCGCACCTCCACACCGGCCGCAGCCAGCGCCCGCTCGGCCGGGCGGCCGATCACCTGCGCCAGAGTCCCTGTGTGAAAGCCGATGTCGCCCGCGTCGGCGCCGCTCAGCATGCCGGTGCGGAACACGAACGCGCCCAGCGCCAGCGACGCCTGCGCGGCGGGAACGTTCAGCGTGGGCAGCGCGATCAGGTCCCACAGCGCCTGCACCGCATCCGTGCCCTGGCCGTGACGAGCGAGCCAATCGCCCAGCGTCACCCGTTCGAGCGCCGGGTCCTCCGGGTCCAAGCGCATCAGCGCAACCGCCGCCCGCGCCGCGCCCAGGCGCTGCGCCAAGCTGAGATGCGGATAGCGAGCCAGCGCGCCGGCCAGCTGCAGCGGCGCCGGCAGGGAACCGCGTTCGAGCGTCACCGTGCGCGAGCCGGGCTTCAGCACCGGGATCGAAAGGCGCGGCTGCACCGACACCAGCTGCTCGCTGCCCAAGCGCCTCAGCAGCGCGCGGTAGGCGCCACAGCAGCGCAGGAACACGTGCTGGCCGTTGTCCATCTCAAGGCCGTCGCGCTCGAACGAGTAGGCAGCGCCTCCCAACCTGCGCCTGACCTCCAGCAGCGTCACGGCGGCGCCGGCGGCGGCGCAGTCAAGAGCGGCGGTGATGCCGGCCAGCCCGCCGCCGATCACCACCACGCGTCGCTCGCTCACCAGCTCACTCCGAGCATGCCGCGGGCGGCCACCCACGCCTTCTCGTATTTGGGCAACGATATGCGCGTGTCGGCCACCCGCGCCGGGTCGAGCTCGATGCGGTCAAGCACACGCCGGTAGATGCCCGCCATCGCCATCACGCAGGCCGCGCTGCGGCGGTCCAGCAGTCCGCCCAGCGCGGGAATCCGGTCGAACCACTCCTGCGCCCTCGCCCCCTCGAAGCGCACCAGCTCGGACAGCTGCGCCAGCGCCTGCGGGTCGCGCCCGTCGACCGCGCGTGTGAGCGCGCCCAGCGCCTCAGCCGCCCCGTCCTTTGGGTCGGCTGCGATCAGGCCAAAGCGGCGCAGATCCTCGCGCGGCAGGTACACGCGGCCGTTGAGCGCGTCCTCGCGCACGTCGCGCAGGATGTTGGTCAGTTGCAGCGCCACGCCCAGATCGTCCGCCAGCGCTTCCGCGCTGGGCGCCAACGGCGCGCCGTGGCGTCCGCCGAAGATCACCGCGCACACGCGTCCGATCGCGCCGGCCACGCGCCGGCAGTACAACACCAGCTCGTCGAAGCTCTCATACGTGACGCCGCCCACGTCCATGCGCACACCCTCGATCAGCTCGCCCAGCGCGTCCAGTGGCAGCGCGAAGCGCTCGCTGGCGTCGGTGAGCGCCTCCATCACCGGGTCGCTGCTGCCGTCGGCTGGCTGCGATTCTGCGCCGATCGCGCCCAGCGCGTGCTCCTGGGCGTCGAGCAGCGCCAGCTTCTGCTCGTGCGCCAGCGTGCCGTCACCGATGTCATCCACGCGCCGTGCGAACGCGTACACGGCGCACATCGCCGCGCGCTGGCTGCCCGTCAGCAGACGTATGCCGTAGTAGAAGTTGGCAGCCTGCGAGCGGGTGATCGCTTCGCAGTGCGCGTACGCCTGCTCGGTGGCGGTGACCGTCTTCATGCTGCCGGGCTCCTGCGCGGCCGCAGCGTGGCCGCCAGCGCCCGCAGGCCGATCGGCGACGCTCGGCTGCGGCGGACCGGCGAGCGCGTCGAAACCGGCGCGCTCGATCGCATCCAACGAGGCCGTCCCGCCGGCCAGCACCGCCGTGATCGCGAGCCTTGGACGGCCGCGCAGGGTGTCGATCAGGGGCGCACCCTGCGCGAACAGGCCACGTGCGCGCGCCACCTCGAACGCAGTCACCTCGCGCAGCGGCGCGGGCGCGTGCACGGCGGCCAGTTCCGCCTCGCTGCAGCCAAAGCGCCGCATGTCCTCGCGCGGCAGGTAGATGCGCCCGGCGGCGCAGTCCTCGGCCACGTCCTGGCAGTGCTCCAGCAGCTGTAGCGCCGTGCAGATCGAGTTAGACAGCGCGATCCGTCGCGGCGTGGCCAGCCCGAACACGCCCAGCACCAGCTCGCCCACCGGGTCGGCCGACAGTGCGCAGTAGCCGCGCAGCTGCTCCCACGTGTCATAGCGGCGCACGCGCTGGTCGACGCGGTTGGCCTCGATCAGGCGTGCAAACGGCTCGCGGGTGAGCTGGCGGGCGCGCAGCGTGGGCTGCAACCTCACCAGCAGCGGGTGCTGCGCGCAACCTGCAAACGCCATGTCGAGTTCGCGCTCCAGCCAGTCCAGCGCCGCCAGGCGGTCGCCCGGCAGCGAGTCGCCGAGCTCGTCCAGCAGCCGCGCAAAGCCGTAGATGGCCAGCAGGTCGCGTCGTGTCGCGCGTCCCAGCACACGGCTTGCCACAGGGAAGTTCTCCGTGCGCGCCCGCGCCATCACCTCCGCCGGCGCCGGCGTGCCCGCAGGTGGGTCTGCTGCCACGGACGGACTCGCGGGCCGGGATGCCATCGCGTGTCCTATCCGCCGACGCTGTCGGTGGACGGCACGAGCACCTCGGGGTGGGCGAGCGTGATCACGTGGCTGCGCAGCGCAGCCTCGGACACCAGCCGCGGGCTCTGCGAGCGGAAGCGGAACAAGATCAGGCCGTGAACGTCCAGCTGCGCGGTCAGGCGAAAGCCGGGCGCGGGCGGTTCTCCGGCGGAGGCGCGCAGCGGCGCGTAGCCGGTCTCGTCGATCTCGCTGACCAGCACGCTGCGATCGGCGGGCAGGTTGCGCAGTGCAGGCATGTAGTACTCCAGCGGCGCCGAGCCCAACTCGACCGTGGTGATCGCACGCGCGCCGCTCCCGGCGCGCAGCGCCTTGGCCACTCCGCGCCAGTCGCCGCGCTGCAGGCGCGGGCTCAGGTCCACGTCGACCGACACCGCCAGGAACGCCAGCGCCACGATCAGCGCCAGCGCAACCCCCGCGCGCCCGGTGCGCGGCGCCGCGATGCTCAGCGCCAACAGCGCCGTCAGCGGGATCATTGCCGCCACCAGGTTGCGCGGCGCCAGGTAGTCGGCGCCGAACGCCACCAGCGCGATCGGGACAAGCACCCCGCAACCAGCTGTCGCCAGCGCGATCAGCGCGGCGCGGCGCTCGCTGCGCTCCGCCGGCCCGGCGACCGGCAGTTCCAACAAACGGAACAGCCAAAACCCCACGCCGGCCACGATCGGCAGCGCCACCAGCAACTCCACGCCGTGCCCGAGCGGAGCACCGGAGTAGCCGGTGAGGAAGTACTGCGGAATCGCCTGCAGCCGTTCGGAAAGCGCCCATCGCCCGATCCACTGCGTGCCGTGCCCGCCCTGGGCGGAGATCAGCGGCAGCAGCGCCAATCCGATCACCGCGATCGCCGCGCACGCCGCCAGCGCCAGCCGGCGCGTGGCGCGCTCGCGCAACAGCCACAGGGCCATCGGGATCAGCAGGAACACTGCGAAGTAGTGGGTCAGCAGCGCCAGCGCGCCAGCCAGCGCGAACCAAGTCATGTTCCTGGGCGTGGGGTCGCGCTCGGCGCGCAGGAAGCACAGCATCGCCAGCGCCCCCATCAGCACGAACAGCCCGTATACGCGCGCCTCCTGGGAGTACCACACGAACAGCGGGTTGACCGCCACGAACGCCGCGCACGCAAGCGCCACGCGACGGACGGACGGACGGGCCGGCGCTGAGCCGTCGGCGGGCGCGCCTTCCAATTCTCGTCCGATCGCCCACGCCACCGGCACTGTGGCGATCCCGGCCAGCGCCGATGGCAGGCGCAGCGCCACCTCGCCGCTGCCCAGCACGCGTGCGTCCAGCCACTCGACCAGATACCACAGCGGCGGGGAGTTCTCGGTGTGCGTGACCGAGCGCAGCGTCGAGAACAGGCTCGCGTGCAGCACGTGCACCGGTGTGAACGCCTCGTCGTACCAGAAGCTCTGCAGGTCGAGCGTGGACAGCCGCAGCAGCGCCGCCAGCAGCGTGACGGCCGCCAGCGGCCACCATGTGGGCAGGCGCCCGGGTCGCTGTGGGGCGCGCACGCCGTCGTTGACCGGCGCCGCGGTGGCGCTCATCGCGGACAGAACCCTTCGGCCTCAGCGCCGAAGCAGCCGTAGCGATCGCTGCGTTCGTCTTCCACCTTGGCCGGCAGGTACCAGCCGCCGTGCACGGGGCGTCTGCCATTGACGATCGGGCCCCAGATCAGCAGGCAGATCTGGGTGGTCGCCTTCGGCGCGCCGGCACTGGTGTTGCCGCACACCACCTCGCGCTGGCTGGACGGCCCGAGCAGTTCCTGATCGGCGGTCACGTTCTTGAAATTGTGCCCGGTGTAGGAGCGCCACGTGCGCAGATCGGCGATCAGCCGTTGGTTGACGTGCACCTGGCGAGCCACGTCGTTGATGGTGGCGATCGCCAGCAGCAGCCCCACCAGCAGGAGCACCGTGGTCTCGATCAAACGCAGCTGGCCCAGGCCCGGCAGCTCGACATCACGCGGACGAAGCCACGCGGGCAGCGAGGAGAAACGGTCGACGGCAGGTGTGTCTGGGAGGCTCATTGCACGTTGGCCAGCAGCGGCGTGATCTGGTGGATTACGAACAGCAGCTGCACCGCCAGCGTGGCCCACAAAAGCCTTTTGTCGCGGGTGACCACGGCCAGCGGCAGCGGCCACAGGATGTACCAAGCCAGCAGCCACGTGCTGGTGACGGAGATGGCAAGCAGCGCCCAGCCTGAGGCGGCCACCCAGTCATAGCCCCTCCATGTGCGCCACAGCAGGTGCGCGACGATCAGCACTAGGCCCGCCTTCAGCAGGGCGTGGTCGATCGGGAACACTCCGGGCTTGCCGAACAGGTGCGCGATCTCGGTGGCGAAGCTGTCCGTGGACACGAACGCGGCGTCGCGGTTGAGCGCGGCCACCACGTTGATGCCGTCGATGCCAAACGCCACGTAGCCGATCAGCGCGCACGCCAGCAGCGCACCCACCGTCCCCACGATCGGCGCCAGGCGCCGGCGGGAGACGATCATGAACGGCAGCAGCGCCGCCACGGTGGCCTTCACCAGCGCGCCAGCCACCACCGCGGCGGCGGCGCCCGCTTCGCCTCTGGCGGACGCGCTCGGGGCGACCATCAGCGCCACCGCAACCATCATCGCAAGCAGCATGACCATGTCGTTGTGGGCGCCCCCCAGCCCGTAGACGATGTACAGCGGGTTCAGGCCCACCGCCAGGATCGCCCACACCGGGTCGAAGTGGCGCGCGCGGGCGCAGCGCCATGTCAGCGCCAGCGTGCCGGCGCTGGCCAGCAGCGCCATCAGCTTCATCCCCCACAGCGCCCCGTCGACCCCCAGCGGCGCCAAGGGGTAGGACAGCAGCGTGTACAGCGGCCCGTAGGCGGTGGCCACTTTGCGCCAGTCATGCCCCACGTACTTGAACACCGGGTCGCTGGAGATCGCGGCCGGGCCGTGGAGATAGGGATTGAGGCCGTGCTCGACACCCATGCGCGCGTAGGCGATGTAGCTGAACACGTCGGTGGACAGCAGGATCGGACCGATGAACACGATCAGGTGAAGCGCGGCGATCAGCGCGATGGCGGAGCGTTTGGAGATGCTCAACAGCGCCGGGCGGCGCGCCAGCGCCAGCACGCCGCCGTAGGCGCCGGCGGAGGCCAGCAGCGCGATCAGGAACGTGCGGTAGCCCAGGCGCTGCCCGATCGGGCTGAGCCAGCCGGCGATGGCGGGCTGTTTGGGGATCAGCGGCGAGAGCCCGGCGGCGCCGTCGAGCACGATCTCCGCCGTGGCGGCCACCAGCACCAGCGCCAGCAGCGCCCCGAGCACGGGCGCCCAGCGCCGGGAGCGAACGCCAATCAGTGGTTCGCTCTGAGCGACCGCGCTCACGAAGCGGCGAGGCTCACAGCGCCGTCCACACGGTCTTCGTCTCCAGGTAGGCGTCGAGACCGTCGTGGCCATGCTCGCGGCCGATACCCGACGCCTTGAAGCCGCCGAACGGCGCCGAAGGATCGACCACACCCCAGGTGTTGATGTAGACCATGCCCGCCCGCAGCATCGCCGCCAGGCGGTGGGCGCTGCCCACGTCGCGCGTCCACACGCCGGCCGCCAGGCCGTACTCGCTGGCGTTGGCCCGCGCGGCCACCTCCTCGAGGCTGTCGTAGGGAGAGGCCACCAGCACCGGGCCGAAGATCTCCTCGCGCGCGATGCGCAGCTCGTCGGAGGTGGTGGCGAACAGCGTCGGCTCCACGAAGTAGCCGCCGCTGTCGCTCAGCGCGCTCTCGCCGCCGGCCAGCACCTCGGCGCCTTCGGCGCGACCGGACTCGATGTAGCCCATCACCCGCTGCTGCTGCTCGGCCGACACCAGCGGCCCGAGCTGCGTGGCGGGGTCCAGGCCGGGCCCGAGGCGCGCGGCGGATGCCTGCTCGGCCAGGCCGCTCATGACCTCGTCGAAGCGCTCGGCCGGCACGAACAGGCGCGAGCCCGCGTTGCACGCCTGCCCGGAGTTGAAGTAGATCGCCTGGTAGGAGCCCTTGACGGCGGCGTCGATGTCGGCGTCGGGCAGGATGATGTTGGGCGACTTGCCGCCCAGCTCCAGCGTCACGCGCTTGAGCGCCGCGCCGGCCTTGGCGCCGATCTCGCGCCCCACCGCGGTGGAGCCGGTGAAGGCGACCTTGTCCACGCCGGAAGAGTCCACCAGCGCCGCGCCGGTGGAGCCGTCGCCGGTGAGCACGTTGACCACGCCCGGCGGGAAGCCCACCTCCAGCGCCAGCTCGCCGATGCGCAGCGCGCTCAGCGGCGTCTGCTCGGCCGGCTTGAGCACCACCGTGCAGCCGGCCGCCAGCGCCGGGCCGAGCTTCCACGCGGCCATCAGCAGCGGGAAGTTCCAGGGGATGATCTGGGCGCACACACCCACCGGCTCGCGGCGCGTGTAGCAGTGCATGTTGGGCGCGCTCACCGGCAGCACGCCACCCTCGATCTTGGTGGGCCAGCCGGCGAAGTAGCGCAGATGCCCCACCGCGCCGTTCACGTCCACGTACTGGGCCAGCCCCACCGGCTTGCCGTTGTCCAGCGACTCGATCTGGGCGATCTCCACCGCCCGATCTTCGATCGCCTGCGCCAGCGCGTGCATCAGGCGCTCGCGGCCGGCGGCCGGCATCGTCCCCCACGGACCCTCCAGGGCCGCGCGCGCGGCGGCGACCGCGTGTTCGACATCCTCCGGGCCGGCCAGGGCGATCTGCGCGATCTCGCTGCCGGTGGCCGGGTCGAGCGTGGCGAACGTGCGCCCGTCGGCGGCCTCGGGCCGCTCGGCGCCGATCAGCAGGCGATGCGATTTGGAGATGAACTCGCGCGCCGCGTCACCCAACGCGGCGGGGAGGTCGGCTGCGGAAAGTGTGGTCATGCAGGGAGCCTACCTCCACGGCGATGTCAAGCCGTACACAGGCTCTATGCTGCGCCGATGGCCGAACCGTCCAAGGCGGTGCTGATCACCGGTTGCTCCTCGGGCATCGGCCGTGCCACCGCGCTCCGGCTGGCGCGTTCGGGCTGGAGCGTGTACGCCACCGCGCGGCGCGTGGAGACGCTCGGCGAGCTGAGCGCCGCGGGCTGTGAGACCCTCGCGCTGGACGTGTGCGACGAGGACTCGATGCAGGCGGCGGTGGCGGAGGTCGAGCGCGAGCACGGCGCGGTGGGCGTGCTCATCAACAACGCCGGCTACAGCCAGAGCGGCGCGATCGAGACGGTGCCGCTGGAGGCGGTCAGGCGGCAGTTCGAGACCAACGTGTTCGGGCTGGTGCGCCTGACCCAGCTGGTGCTTCCGAAGATGCGCGCGCAACGGTGGGGAAAGATCGTCAACCTCGGCTCGATGGGCGGCCTGCTCACGTTCCCCGGTGGCGGGCACTACCACGCCACCAAGCACGCGCTGGAGGCGATCTCCGACGCGCTGCGCTACGAGGTCAAGGGCTTTGGCATCGACGTGATCCTGCTGGAGCCCGGGCTGATCACCACCGAGTTCGGCGAGGCTGCCACGGCCAGCATGAGCGACGTTGACAGCTCCGGCGAGGATCCCTACGCGCACTTCAACGCCACCGTGGGCGCCATCACCAAAGGCGCCTACGAAGGTCCCATGCGGATGCTGGGCGCCGGCCCGGACCGGGTTGCCAAGGTGATCGAGCGCGCGATCACGAGGAGCAGGCCACGGGCGAGGATCACGATCACGCCCTCGGCCAAGCTGACGATCCTGATGCGCCGGCTGGTGAGCGACCGCGCGTGGGATGCGGCGATGCGCAGCCAGTTCCCGCAGCCGAAGTAGCGGGCCGGCCAGTCGGATCTAGGCGGCGAGCAGGATGTCGGGGCTGGGGCGCCCGACCTCGAAGCCCTGCGCGTAGTCCACGCCGTAGCAGCGCAGCATGCTCATGGTGGCCTCATCGCCCACGAACTCGGCGATCGTCTGTCGGCCCATGCCGCTGACCACGCCGGCCAGCGCCTTGACCACCAGCTGATCGGTGCGCGACACGGGCAGCCCGCGGATGAAGTCACCGTCGATCTTCAGGTAGCTGAACGGCAGGTGCTTGAGGTACTGGAAGGAGCCGAAGCCGGCGCCGAAGTCATCAAGCGCAACCTCGCAGCCGAGCGCGAGCACGCCCAGGCAGAAGACGCGGGCGCTCTGCATGTCGGAGATGGCCGCCGTCTCGGTCACCTCGACCACCAGCTGCGAGCGCTCGGCCTCGTGTGCGGCCAGACCGCGCTCGATGTAGGCGAGCATGGCGCCGTCGGTGACCGACACCGCCGAGACATTGATGGCGACCTTCACGCCTTGGCGGCCGACATCGCCGCCGAGCAGCGCCGCGACCTTGTCCAGGACCATGCGGTCGATGTCGCGGATCAGCCCGTAGCGCTCGGCCGCCGGCAGGAACTCGCCCGGCGCGATCAGGCGGCCGTCCGGCTCGTCGGCCAGGCGCAGCAGCGCCTCGTAATGGGAGATCGTGCCGTCGCCGAGCGCCACGATCGGCTGGAAGTGCAGCACGAACAGGTCATCGGCGATCGCGCGGCGCAGGCGCTCCAGCCACGGCCGGCGGTGCAGCCCCGCCGGCGAGCAGAAGCCGTCGTCCAGCGGAGCGCCGTAGTGCCCCACCCCGGGCGGGGCGGTGCGCAGGAACATGCGGGGGATGGCGCGCGTGGTGGTGGAGGACACCATCCGGCTCATCTTCGACGACCGCGGCCGCTCACCTGCCGGCGATCACCTGCGGGAGTGGGCCTCATACGGCCTGCGCGCGCGGTCGGATACGACCAGCAGCAGCGCCACCAGCACGAAGTTCATCACCACCGAGGAGCCGCCGTAGGCCACGAACGGCAGCGTCACACCGGTCAGCGGGATCACGCGTGTGACGCCGCCCACGATCACGAACACCTGCATCGCGAGCACGAACGACAGGCCGGTGGCCAGCAGCTTGGAGAACGAGTCGCGCGCCAGCACGGCCGTCTTCAGGCCGCGGGCGATCAGCAGCAGGTAGACCAGCAGCAGCGCCGCCGCGCCGGCCAGACCCAGCTCGTTGACGATGACCGCATAGATCATGTCGCTTTCCGGCACCGGCAGGATCGATGCACTGCCGTGCGCGGTGCGCAGCAGCGAGCGATCGAAACCCGCCCCCAGCAGCCCGCCGTCGGCCTGCGCGAACAGCGACTGGGCCAGCTGGTAGCTGCCGCCCACCAAGCGGTTGTAGAGCACCGGATTGAACGGTTCTTCCCAGGCCAGCACGCGCGCCTGCACGTGACTTACGTGCTCGGCCACGAACCACGCGCCGAACGCGAACAGCACCAGCCCGATCAGCGGGAACGAGAAGCGCCCGGTGGCCACGTACAGCAGCGCCAGGAACGCTCCGTAGAACATCAGCGAGGTGCCCAGCTCGCGCGTGATCAGAAGCGTGCCCATCGCCGCGCCCCACACGACCAGCAGCGGCCCGAACTGCTTGGCCGGCGGGATCGTCAGCCCGAGCACGCGCCGCCCCGCCGTGACCAGGATCTGGCGGTTGTCGCGCAGGTAGCTGGCCAGGAAGATCACGATCGCGACCTTGGCGAACTCGGCCGGCTGGAAGGACACGCTGCCGAAGTGGATGTCCAGGTAGGCGCCGTTGACCTGCTCGCCGATGCCCGGCAGCCGCGGCAGCACCGTCATCCCGATCCCAACCGCCGCGATCGTGTAGCGGTAGCGCTCCAGCACCCCCACGCCGCCTCTGCGCAGCGCCAAGATGGTGGCCGCGAACCCCACCAGGCCCAGCACCATCCACTGCGCCTGCTGGCGCGCCAGCACCGGATCGATGCGGTAGACCATCACGATCCCCACGCTCGCCAGCACTGCGGTCAACGGGAACAGGTAGGGATCGGCGTCGGGAAGCGCCACCCGGATCACGATGTGCGCCGCCAGGCACAGGCCCAGGAAGATCGCCCCATACGTCAGCGACACGCCCGAGAGATGGTTCAGCGTGGCGTTCGTGGCGGCGGCCCGCGTGTTGTTCTGCGCCTGGATGAAGATCGCCGCAAAACCACCCGCCACCAGCAGTGCCGAGGGCACCAGACCGAGCAGCTCTCGGTTGCGCGGGCTGAACATGAGGCGAGCGTACCCGCCGAGGCGGCACCTGTGCTCCGATGCGCTCGCTACCCTCTAGGCGAGCCGAGCGCGCCGTCGGGGGGCGGCGCCAGCTTGCCCAACCACCATGAGCCGCCTCACGCACACACCCCATGTCTGACGACGAGCACGGACCTTCGCTGTGGTGGAGCATGTGGAAGCGGTTTTTGATCGCCGGCGTGCTGATCGTGGCGCTCAGTGCCGGGGCCACGGTCACCGTCGCGCTGAACACCGTCGGCGGCATCGCCAGAGAGGTCTTCCCGGCGGCCAACCACATCGATGCGCCAAAGAGTCTGGTGGCCCCCGAATACTCAGGCGGGCCGGCCACGTTCCTGGTGCTCGGCTCCGATCGCCGCGAAGGCTCCGTGAACAGCTTCGAACGCAGCCCCGAAGCTCGCAGCGACACGATCCTGCTGGTGCGTCTGGATCCCGAACAGGGACAGACATCGGTGATGTCGATCCCCCGCGATCTGATGGTCAACATCACCGCACCCAACGGAGCGGTGTACCCCGAGGAAAAGATCAACACCGCCTACACGATCGGAAGCAGGTCCGGCGGCTCCAAGGGCGGCATCCTGCTGGCGGCGGAAACGATCAAACGCGAAGTGTTCCCGCAGATCAAGCACTTCGACGCGATCATCGACGTCAACTTCAAAGGCTTCATCCAGGTGGTGGACACGCTCGGCTGCGCCTACGTGAACGTGGACCACCACTACCTTCACCAGAAGGGCGAAGGAACGGAAGAATATACAACGATCAACCTCCAGCCCGGCTATCAGAAGCTGTGTTACGAAAACGCGCTCAACTACGTGCGCTACCGCCACACCGACTCCGACTTCGTACGCGTGGCGCGCCAGCAGGACTTCCTGCGCGACCTGCGCGAGCAGATCAACCCCGCCAACGAGGCCGGACAGATCGACGAAGTGGCCAAAGCGGTCGGGCACGCGATCGTGCAGGCCGGCTTCAACGACTCCGCCAGCGAGCTGATCGAACTGACCAAGCTGGTCGCGTTCTCGCAGTCAAAGCCCATACGGCAGGTCAAGTTCCTGACCAGCAACGTCAACGCGCAGATCAAGGGCGGGGACTACGTCACCTCCACGCCCGAACTGGAGGCCCAGACCCTCGACACGTTCCTCAATGGCCACGAACAGCTCGAACTGCCGGCCAGCAAACCGGCCCACCACAGCAAGTCCCACAGCCACAGCCACGCGCACAGCAGCGGCGAAGAGTCGACAGCGGCGCTCGGCCTCTACCCCACCAGCTCCAGCGGCGAGAGCGAAATGGTCAAAGCGGCCTTGGAAGTGCCGTTCCCGGTGCTCTACCCCAGGCTGCAGACGGGACCTGCCGAACAGCAGCAGGTGCGCGCCTACAAGCTGGAAGACCAGCAGCACAAACCCCACCACGCCTACGTGGTCGTGTGGCAGCAGAACAACCTCGGCGAGTACTACGACTTCGAGGGCTCAGACTGGCTCAACCCGCCGCTGTTCGCCCACGCCCGCACCCAGACCATCGACGGGCGCAACTACCGCTTCGTCAACGACGGCTCACACATCCACGTGATCGGCTGGCGCAGCGACAACGTGCTCTACTGGCTCACCAACACGCTGCTGGAGAGCCTCTCGAACCAGCAGATGCTGGCTTTGGCCAAATCGGCGCAGCACCTTCACTGAGCTCCGCGTCCCACGTCGATCGTCGCGGCACATCGTGCGGCTGCCGATCGACGTGGGACGCTCCGCTGAGCCTGGCGGATCCGCAAGCAATCGAGCCAGTTCCGCTCGAGCTGCCATTGCCAGCTTTCTGTTTCCGATCCTCATGGGCGACTATGCCCTGGCTAAGCCATTTACGCAGTGGCCTAATGCTCGAACGAAGCGAATGCTTGACAAGCCAGCCGACCTCATGCCACGCTCGATGCGGCGGCAGCTTCCGAAACTTGGCTGCCGAATCAAGCGATGCTCGCCAGTGCGAGCATCCAAACAGAAAAAGGGTGCAATATGCGTGCAATCAAAAGCGCCACAGTCCACTGTGCCGTGCTTGTGGCGGTGTGCGGGCTCGGACTGCTGGCCGTATCGGCTTCGGCCTCGGCCGCGAGCTGGAAAGTGGAAAGCAAAACCCTTGAAGGGGAAACCAAACTTGCCGAAACCACGAAAATCGCCACAACCATTGAACTCTCAATACCCTCTCATTCGATAACCATCAAATGCAAAACGGTTGTGATAGTAAAAAACCTCACCGCACCGATTACGTTAGTCGGCACATTTACTTTCACCGAATGTACTAACAACGTCTCTAGCTGTGAACTCCCCAGTATCAAAACAACCACACTGGTGAGTACCGCGACAACGGTAGGCACAAAAGAAGTTGAACTGTCCACCAAACCCAAAGTAGGCACAACGGTGGCTACGCTCGAACCCAAAGGTTCAAAATGCCCCTTGGGTCCGACACCCATCGAAGGCAGCTTTACTCTCAAGTCTCCCGAAGGCCAGGTGGAACAGGCCGAACACGAACTGTCCGTCAGCTCCACCTCGCTGAAAGCCAAAATAGGCGAAGAAACCCCCGAAGTAACCTTCAAAGGTGCCATCGGTGTCAAACTCGCCTCCGGCAAAACGTGGAGCTTTCGCTGAACGCGCTCAGGCGGGAGAGTCCATTCGCGGCGACCATTTGACGCCCAAGCCCGCAGGACACGTCAACGCCCGTAGCGTTGCCCGAGCACCATCCGCTCGGGCAACGCGGTGCGCGCGACGCGCGACCGAGGACATAGTCTCGCGCCGCTCAGCGCGCAGCTGCTGCTTGGTCCAAGGCGGCGTTGACCAGCGCATCCGCGTGCGCGTTCTGGGCTCGCGGGACCGTGCGGATCTTCCACTTGTCGAAGCCTCGCAGCGCCTGCATCGCCTCCAGGTACAGCGGCTTCATGGACGCGTGCTTGACCTTGTACACGCCGTTGACCTGCTTGGCGATCAGCTCCGAGTCACCGATCACCTCGATCTCGCTGGCGCCCAGCTCGCGCGCGTGCTTCAAGCCCAGCAGCAGCGCGCGGTACTCCGCCACGTTGTTGGTCTGGATCCCCAACAGCTCGGCGTGCTCGCCCAGCACCTCGCCGTCCGGCGATGCGATCACGCACGCCGCCGCAGCCGGGCCCGGGTTGCCGCGGGAGCCCCCGTCGACGTTGACGATCACCTTCATAGAACCTGTTTCGAGATAGGCGGTGCGGTCGGGGCGCTCATGGACCAAGCTGGGCGACGCGGGACGGTGAAGATCGTGCTGGTGGCACGATCAAGACGTCGCGTGGCGATCCCGCGCAGCGTCCAGGGGCGCATCCAGGCGTGCCGATCTTCTCGCAACAGGTTCTCACGCGACCGGATTATGCAGCGTGCCTGGGACGGAGCCGCCCCGCGCCGATGCAGATGGCGACGCTCAGGAGGCGTGCGCCAGCGGCAGCAGGTCGCCGGACACGCGTGCCCGACGGCGGTCGCGAATCACGCGACGCTGCGAATCGTCATCGTCCTTCCCCGCCGTGTGGCCGTAGCGGGCACGACGGTCGAACTCGCGGCGATCCACGATCACCGTCACGTTCGCATCGTCTTTGTAGTGCTCCACCAGCTTCGGATAGAGTTCGTCGGCTAGGGGCTTTGGTACCACGCAGTAGATCATCTGTCAGGCGATCTTACTCCGCGCGCACAAATAAACAAGGGCTGCAACAGGACTACAACAAGGCCGCCGACAGCAGGCCGGACTCGTCCGCCACCGCGTTCCCCACCCGCTCCTCGCGCGTCAGCTCCTCGAGCTCCGTGCCCTGCGCCAGCAGCCGTGTGGTTGCCGTCGCTTCGCTGAGGTCCACCTCGTAGCGATACCAGCACAGCTCCCATGCCACCACCACCAGCACAACGCTCTCCAGATGCTCAGCCGAGCGGACGTTCACCACGGGCGCGCCCAGCGAGCGTGCCACACCGGCCAGCCTCCGCGGGTACTCGCTCAGGTTGAACACATCGATCGCCAAATCAACGTAGGTCTCCGCCTGCGGCTTCGCCGCCCGCGCAGCCGGCGAAGCCGCCACCGGCGCCGGTGACTCGGCGTCCACACGATCTGCCACGTCGTTGTGGTGGTCCGTCTCCACGGCCGCCCGGCCACGGGCCGGCACCGGCTGGGCACCGGCCGGCTCATAGCCGTCCAGGAAGTCGTAGGACTCGCCCTCCGCTCCCGCAGCGCCCTCCCGACCGGGCTCAAGCGGCGCCTTGCCCACTTGGCGCAGGCGATCCAGGAAGCTGCGCCCCCGCCGTGCGCGCATCGGAGGGAGCTTCAGCGCCTGGGTGTCGCTCTCGCGCATCCAGCCCTCGTGCGCCGCCCGCGGGGCGCACAGCTCGCACACCGTGCGCCGCCGTCCAGCCGCCAGGAACACGTCCGGCTGCTCGCCGCGCAGCAGCCTGCGCTCGCATACATCGCAGGACACATCCGGCTGAGAGGTGACGATCGTGCGCGTTGCCATAGTCATCAGGGTAGCCGGGCGCGAGCCCGCGCGCCGTCTGCCCGCACCACACAGGCGCCGCTCGAACGCTGCCAGCGTCCGCGCCGCTCAGTCGTCGAAGGACTCTTCCTGCATGCGCGAGCGCAGGCGCAGGACCGCCTTGGTGTGCATCTGAGATACGCGCGACTCGGTCACGCCGAGCACCTCGCCGATCTCGCGAAGCGTCAGGTTCTCGTAGTAGTACAGCGCGATCACAAGCTTCTCCCGCTCCGGCAGCTTGGCGATCGAATCCGCGATCCGGTCCTTCAGATCGCCCAGGTCAAGCGCCCGCGCCGGGTCCGGCGCACCCGGATCCTCGATCGTGTCCATCAGCGACACCTGATCGCCGCTGGAGTCCGAAACGCTCCACAGCTCATCCAGCGCCACGATCGACGAGTGCGAGATCGCCAGCAGCGAATCGTTCAGTTCCTCAAGCGTTATGCCCATCTCCGCCGCGATCTCCTTGTCAGTCGGCGCACGCTGCAGCGTGTGCTCCAACTTGGCGTTCGCGCGCTCCACCTCCCGTGCCCGCGCTCGCACGCTGCGCGGCACCCAGTCAATCGAGCGCAGCTCGTCGATGATCGCGCCCTTGATGCGCATGATCGCGTACGTCTCGAACTTGATGTCCCGCGACAGGTCGAAGCGCTCGATCGCCGAGATCAGGCCCACCAGGCCGTAGGAGATCAGGTCGGCCTCCTCCACGTGCGGCGGCAGCCCCGCCGCCGTGCGACCGGCCACGTACTTCACCAACGGCGAATAGGCGACCACAAGCCGCTCGCGAACGCGAGTGTCTCCCTCATTCTTATAACGCCGCCACAGTTCGCGCAGCTCAATCGGTTTGACGTTGGTCTCCAGGGCTCCATCCCCCCTGTCTAGGCCCGAGGGTGACTGCGCGCATACGCGCTTCTAAGCCTGGCGGACTCTACCCGAGTGTATATCTGCGTGCTCGACACGTCCGCATGCCCCAACATCTCCTGAATGCTGCGCAGGTCCGCGCCGCCGTCCAACAGGTGCGTCGCAAAACTGTGGCGCAGGGCGTGCGGCGAGGCTCCCTGGCCCGCTCCCGTGCGCGCCGTCCACATCTTCAGCCTGCGCCTCACATCGCCCGTTCCAAGCGCCCGACCGGTCTTGCTGAGGAACAGCGGCTGCTGTTCGGAGCTGGAGCTTGCGCCCCGCGACGGGATCACAAGGCCCCCACGGCCACGATCCAAATAGTCCTTCACCGCCGCCAGCGCCGGCTCGCCGGCCGGCACCACGCGCGTCTTGCGCCCCTTGCCTTCCACCCGCAGCTGCTCCTCGTCGTAGTCCACGTCGCACAGCCGCAGCGACACGATCTCCTCCGCCCGCAACCCGCACGAGTAGGCCAGCTCGAACATCGCGCGGTCGCGCAGCTCCAGCGGGCCGTTCGTGGATATCCCGTCCAGCAGGCTGGCCGCCTCACGCTGACTGAGCACCCGCGGGAGATGATCCGAGCGCCGCGGAGTCGAAACCAGGTCCGCTGGGTTCTGGGCGATGTGCCCGTGCTCGCGCTGGCTCGAGAACAGCGCGCGCATGGCCGCCAGCTTACGCGCCGAGGTGCTCGGCGCCGCGCCCTGCTCGGACAGCCGCGCGATGTAGCGGCGCACCGCCTTGGAGTCCGTCGAGCTCGGCTCAAGGCCCTCGCCACTGGCCCACTGGGCGAACTGGTCGAGATCGGTGCTGTACGCACGGCGTGTGCGCGCAGCGCTGTCGCGGCGCGTCAGGTCCGCGTCCAGCAGCGCGATCGCGTCGTTCCACGCCGCCCGCTCGGGCGTATCCCCCTGGGCCCGCATGTGGTGGGCCTCCATCTGCATGTTCATCGACAGCCGTATTTCGCCGCCGCCGGCGCTCCGCCTGCCTGCCTGGCGAAGTTCGCGTGCGTGCACATCTGTGCATTATCGCCAGCTGGAGTAGATTCAACATTGTGAGCTCATCGTCGCTGCCCGATCCCGGCGTGCGCATCCCCGCCGGCGAGGCCGCCGCCTATGGGCCGGTGGGCCGCTCGCCGTGGCTCGACGTGGACTGGCGCGCCCACCAGCGCTGGATCGCCGTGGACGGCCAGGCGGTCAACACGATCGAGCTGGGCGCCGAGCACGCCGGCGTGAGCCAGACGCTGGTGTTCGTGCACGGCCTGTCCGGATGCTGGGCCAACTGGCTCGAGCAACTACCCGTGTTCGCCGCCCAGCACCGCGTCATCGCCGTCGACCTGCCCGGCTTCGGCGCCTCTCCCATGCCCGCCAGCAACATCTCCATCGCCGGCTATGCGCGGCTGCTGGACGGGCTGCTGGGAGAGCTGTCGGTCGACGCCGCCGTCGTGGTCGGCAACTCGATGGGCGGTTTCATCGCCGCCGAGCTCGCCATCGCCGTGCCCCAGCGCGTGGAGCGCCTCGTGCTGGTGTCGGCTGCCGGCATCTCCACGCACGCCAACCCCGGAGCCACCCGCGCAGTGCCTGTGCTGCGGCGCATGGAGCGGATCCTGGCCATGACCGGTGGCTGGGCCGCCTCCAAATCGGATGCGTTCGCGCGCAGGCCGCGTCTGCGCGATGCGGCGCTCAACGTGGTCGCCCGCCACCCCAGCCGCCTACCAGCCGCGCTGGCCGCCGAGCAGATCCGCGGCGCCGGCAAGCCCGGATTCATGCAGGCTCTCCAGGACACGCTCGAATACCCCGTGCGTGAACGTCTGCCCGAGATCGCCTGCCCCACGCTGATCGTGTGGGGCGAGAAGGACCGCCTGATCCCCGTCCGCGACGCCGACGTGTTCGCCGAGCTGATCCCAAACTCGCGCAAGGTCATCTTCGAGGACACCGGGCACGTGTCCATGATCGAGCGCCCAGCCGCGTTCAACGCGCTGCTGCGCGACTTCCTGGCCGAGTAGCGCCGGCGCTGAGCGGACGCCCGCGGGCGGGAGGTTCGGGGTCAGCTGGTGACGGCGCCCTGGGCGGCGCTGCCGACCAGCTTGGCGTACTTCTGGATCGCCACGTCCACGTGCTCGTCCGCCCGCGGCGCCGGCTCGTAGCCGCTCAGGCGCTCGGCGATCTGCTCGTCGCTGAGCGCCACTCGACAGGCTGCGCGCGTCCACGTCGATCGTAATCTCGTCGCCGTCGTGCAGCGCGCCGATCGGACCGCCGCTGACCGCCTCCGGCGCCACGTGGGCGACCATGAAGCCGCGCGTGGCGCCCGAGAAGCGCCCGTCGGTGATCAGCGCCACCGATTCGCCCAGACCCTCGCCGACGATCGCTGCTGTCACGGCCAGCATCTCGCGCATTCCCGGGCCGCCCGCCGGCCCTCGTTGCGGATCACCACCACGTCGCCCGTCGTTGATCTCTTTGCCGAGGACCGCCGCCATCGCCGCCTCCTCGCCGTCGAACACGCGCGCCGGGCCGCTGTGGACGCGGCGCTCGTGGCCGGAGAGCTTGACCACACAGCCGTCCGGCGCGATGTTGCCGCGCAGGATCGCAAAGCCGCCCGTCGGTTTCAGCGGCTTCGTCCAGCGGGCGCACCACGCGCTGGCCCTCGCGTCTCCTGCGCCTCGCGCGGCGTGCTCGCCGATCGTGCGGCCGGTGACCGTCAGGGCGTCCTCGTTGAGGATGCCCGCTTCGCTCAGGCGCTTGAGCACCAGCGGCACGCCGCCCGCCTCATACAGGTCCGTCGCCACGTAGTGCCCGCCCGGCTGCAGGTCGCACAGCAGCGGCGTGCGCTCGGAGATCGCGGTCGAACTCGTCGATCTCGAGCGGCACGCCCATTTCCTTGGCCACCGCCAGCAGGTGCAGCACGCCGTTGGTCGAGCCGCCGCTCGTGGCGACCGCCGCGATCGCGTTTTCAAGCGCCTGCTTGGTGATCACCTCGCTCGGGCAGCTGGCCGCGGCGCAGCACGTCCATCACCAGTTCGCCCACCTGCACCGCCACCTTCGAGCTTCTGCCCGTCCTCGGCCGGCACCATCGACGCGTCCGGCCGGGGAGATGCCCAGCGCCTCGAACGCCATCGCCATCGTGTTGGCCGTGAACTGCCCGCCGCACGCGCCCGCGCCCGGCGAGGCGGCCTCCTCCAGTTCGTGCAGCTCCTGCTCGGTGATCTTGCCGGCCGCATATGCGCCGACGCGCCTCGAACACCTGCTGGATCGTCACCTCCTCGCCCTTGAACCAGCCCGGGCCGGATCGAGCCGCCGTACAGCATCAGCGACGGGATGTTCAGGCGCGCGAGCGCCATCACCGTGCCCGGGATCGTCTTGTCGCAGCCGGAGATCGTCACGATCGCGTCGAACGCGTGCGCGCGAGGCGACCAGCTCGATCGAGTCCGCGATCAGCTCGCGCGAGACCAGCGACGCGCGCATCCCCGCCGTGCCCATCGTGATGCCGTCGGAGATCGCGATCGTGTTGAGCTCCATCGGCGTGCCGCCCGCTGCGCGGATGCCCTCCTTGACCTTCGCCGCCAGCACCCGGTTGTTGAAGTTGCACGGCATCGTCTCGATCCACGAGTGCGCCACGCCCACGATCGGCTTGGCCAGATCCTCCGCCGAGTAGCCGATCCCGTGCAGGTAGGAGCGCGCGGCCGCGCGCTCGGGCCCGTCGGTGAGGGCGCGGCTGCGGTGCTTGACGTCGAAGGGTTCGGATGTGCTCACGCGGCGCGCACACTATCGCGCGCCGGCGGGCATCCTGCCGGCGCTCCCACGCCGCCAGCCGGCGCGAGGTCGCGCCTGACCCGCTCGGGATCGACCTGGCGGCCCGGCAGGTGCATGTTGGCCTCGCCGATCAGGCGGCGCTCATCGGCGGTCAGCGCCATCCACTTGGCCAGCACGTCGTCGGAGTCCGGCAGGCGCGCGCTGCCGTAGGGCCGGCTGTGGTCGGGGAACGCCACGCAGTACTCGTTGAGCAGCTCGCCCGTGTCCGGCACGTAGGCGACGATCGGCTTGTGCGGGTAGATCAGGTAGGCATAGGCCGCGCCCAGCCCGCCGGCGTGCTCGCCCAGCCCGCCCCACACGCGCAGGAAGCCCAGATCGCGATACATCGCCCAGTCGCGCTCGTCCACGCACGAGCGCAGCAGCGCGCGGGCGCGCTGCTCGGCGCGCCGCTCGCGCCCGGGGTCATAGGCCACGGTCACCGAGGAGCTCCCGCGCATGGCGCCCACGCGCACGCGCGCAGCGTCGCTTTGAGCGTGGGACGCGACCAGCTCCCACAGCAGCACCACGAGCACGATCGCGCGGTGACCAGTGCGAACAGCCGCCGCGCGCGCTCAGACAGCGTCGCGCCGGGCGCGCCGCCGGCGGCGCGCGGGAAGAAGATCACGCGCTCGGCGTCGCGCGGAACCTCGGCGAAGCTCTTGACCAGCTCCGCCTCGCGGCGGCCGCCCGCGGCCTCGGTGGGCACCGCCGCCCACATGCCCGCGTCGAGCTCGCGACGGAACGCCTCGATCAGCTCGCGCTCCTGCTCGGGCACCTCCACGTCGCCCTCGGCGAGAACGATCTCACCATGACCGGGCTTCATCCGCAGTAGCTTCATCGCCTTTCCGATTATGGCAAACCGCCGGGCGCGCATGGTCAGGTCAAGCGCAGGCGCGCCAGATCGAGCACGTCCACCGGCCCCGCGCCCTCGCCCACGTCGCGTAGCCCGTTGGCCACCGCCTCCCCCGCCATCGCGCGCGCCGTGCGGGCCGCCTGCAGCGCAGTGTGTCCGAGTGCCAGCTGCGCGGCCAGGATCGAGGAGTGCGTGCAGCCGGAGCCGTGCGCCGCGCCATCCCGGTGACGTGGCCCCTCGATCGTCACGATCGCCGCGTCGGGCGCGTCCACGAACAGGTCGACCGCGCGCCTGCGATGCCCTCCCGTGAGCACCACCGCGCGTGGGCCGAGCGCCAGCACCGCGCGCGCCAACGCCTGCGCTTCCAGTTCCTGCGCCGCCTCCCCATCCTCGCCGGCGGTCGACCCGCGATCCCCGGCTGGCGGTCCCTGCGCGAACGCCGCGCCCGCCAGCACGCGCGCCTCGGGCAGGTTGGGCGTGAGCACCGTGGCGCGCGGCAGGATCTGCTCGATCAGCACACGCCGCGCCTCGCTGGCCAGCAGCCGGGCGCCCGACTCGGCCACCATCACCGGATCGACCACCACCGGGGTTCCCGCCGGCAGCTCATCCAATGCCTGCGCCACCGCATGCGTGACCTCAGCCGTGCCCAGCATGCCGACCTTGACCGCGTCCACGCGGATGTCCGCCAGCACCGCGCGGACCTGTTCCAGCACCATCTGCGGCGGGATCGCGTGAATCGAGCGCACTTCGCGCGTGTTCTGCGCGGTGATCGCCGTGATCGCGCTCGTGCCGTGCACGCCGCAGCGCGCAAACGCCTTCAGGTCGGCCTGGATGCCAGCGCCGCCACCCGAGTCCGAGCCGGCGATCGTGAGCGCGGTGGCGGTCAGCGCTCGGCCGGGGTCGGAGTCAGTCGTGCGCGCGCCGGGAAGATCGCATAGCTGCCCACCGCCGTCACCAGCAGGCGCCCGTCCTCGTGGCGGATCTCGCTGCGCAGCATCGCGCTGGAGCGGTTGCGGCGATCCAGCGTGGAGCGACACACGATCTCCCCCGCCGTGGCCGTCTGGATGTAGTTGATCGAGATGTTCATCGTGGCGATGTGCTCCTGCTTGCTCGTCTGCACCCACAGCGTGGAGCCCATGCAGTAGTCCACCATCGCGTACGTCACCACTCCCGACAGCAGGCCACCGCGGTTCATCAGCTCCGGACGGATCTCGAGCGTGACCGTCTCCGGGTCGCGCCAGCGCATGCCCATGAAGCTGGTCACTCCGTCGAACGAACTCGGCCCCTGCTGCTCGCGCACGTCCGATGCGCCCGGCGTCGCGTCATCCTGGACGCCCGTCAGGGGCGCATCGGCGTTGGTATCGATTCGATCCTCTGGCATCGCCAAGAGGCTACGCGAGCGCTCCCCATTCGGCTGTCTCGTTGCGAGAACTCCGCTCGCGCACAACCTAATGCAGCGGCGCCGGCCGCCCCGTGCCGACATTTTCATCGACGCCCCTTGATATTCCTCAGTTTCTTGGTATGCTTTCTTGGCAATGATCGTTCAAACGTCAATCGACTCACCGGCTCGTGTGGTTTCGGTAGGTCGATTGGCGTGGTACGAACACAGGCCGGTCGAAGTGGCCGGGCGATGTACACGCAGCAGCATCTGACCCTCCTGGATGCGATCCCCTCCAGCCGGGGAGGGCAACCCTCTGCCCTCCCCGGCTCCCTCTCTCCTGATCCCCTCCAGCCGGGGAGGGCGAAGTCCTGCCCTCCCCGGTTCCCTCTCGCTCAATCCAGTGGGTGGTGACAGAGACGTCACCAAGAAGGCACAAAGATCGCTTTCTCGTCGCGTTTCAGCCCCTAGCGTCCGGTGGGTGCCCCCAGCGAGGACATCCAAGGTCACCCACATACGCAAGCCAGCCGACGATCGCCGACGCGCGATCGGACGAGCAGGCGAGGCGTTGGCAGCCGAGCACCTGACCCGCCTCGGCTTCAAGATCCTCGCCCGCAACGCGCGCACCCGTCACGGCGAGATCGACCTGATCGCATTCGACGGGCACACCCTGGCATTCGTGGAGGTCAAGACCCGCCGCGCGCACGCCCGGCCGATCCCCGCCGCCGACTCCGACCAGGCCCCGCTCGGCGGCCTGCGCCGACGCCAGCAGGTGCGTTTGCGAGCCCTCGCGACGGCATGGCTCAGCGAGTCACACGCCGAGCGCCCCGCCGCCAGCGAGATCCGCTTCGACGCGATCGGCGTGACGCTCGACGCGCGCGACCGCCTGCTGCGCCTCGACCACCTGGAGGCGGCCTGGTAGCCGCTATGAGGCCAGCGCCTCCGGGCGTTGAGGCAAAGAGCGTGGCTACAGCGCCAGCTGCTGGTAGGCGAGCGACTGGAATGACATGCGGTGCAGCGGAGAGACGCCCTGCTGGAGGATCGCCTCCCGGTGCGAGGGCGTGGAGTAGCCGACGTGCTCGGCAAAGCGCCAGCCGGGGTGCTGCGTGTCGGCATGGTGCATGTAGCGGTCGCGCGTGACCTTCGCCACGATCGAGGCGGCAGCGATCGCCGCGCTGGTGGCGTCGCCGTTTATGACGGCGCGCTGCGGACGCTCGAACTCGGCCACGGAGAAGCCGTCCACGAGACACAGCACCTCACCGTCGACGGCGGCGGTCACTCCGCGCAGCGCGTCCCGCAGCGCGGCGAGATTGGTCTTGTGCAGACCGCGACCGTCGATCCCGCGCACACAGCGCGACACCACCACCACGCGGGCGGCGCTGCGCAGCACCAGCGGATAGAGCTCCTCGCGGGCCTCGTGGGTGTGCTGCTTGGAGTCGTTCAGCGCGCTCAGCGCACGCAGATCGCGGGTGCTGAGCGCGTCGTAGTCGAACAGCACGCCGGCGGCCACCAGCGGACCCGCCAAGCATCCCCTGCCGGCCTCGTCGGCGCCCGCCACAAACCGCACACCGAGGCGGCGGTCGAACGCGAACAGGCGCTGACCGCTGCTTGCACGCCGCCCGCGGCGCCGGGCACGAGCCGAGGAACCGGCCTTGGGCTCCGAAGCGGATGGCTCCGAGAGAACTTCAAGTGCCGGTTCGCTCACGCGCCCATCATGCAGCAACGACCGGCAGAACACTCGCGCAGCATCGGCCAGCGGCTCGACCGGGTTCTGAACAGGCCCTACAGCCCGCCGATCCTGCTGATCGGCCAGTAGGTGAAGAACGCCCCGCCGATGATCCAGCTGAGCGGTATCGGACCCCAGAACCGGCTGTCGTCGGAGTCGCCCGCGGTTGTCTCCCATCATGAACCAGTGATCCGGCGGGAATCTTGATGGGGATCGGGAAGTTGCATTCCGGCAGCGACCCCGGCTGCAGGGCGCGATATAGGAGTCCTTCTCGGCCACGAACGTGCTCGTGCCCGCCGCCTTGCGATAGGCGTGGCCTTCCTTGATGTAGATTTCGTCGCCCGGGCCGGCGACGACGCGCTTGATGAAGTTCACGCTCGAGTCCACTTCGGCCACCGGTTCACCACAGGGGCTGCCGCCCGGTTTGACCGCGTGCTCCACCGGGCCGCAATGCCCTGTTCGGCGCCTTCAGGCGGGTGGAACACCACGATCTCGCCGACGTGAGGCTTGCCGAAGTCCATGCCCATGCGGTTGACGAGCACCCGCTGGCCGACCTTCAGCGTCGGTTCCATCGAGCCGCTCGGGATCCGATACGGCTTGACCACGAACGCCTGGATGGTGAGCGCCAGACCCAGCGCCACGGCGACGATCACGACCAGCTCCACGATCGAAGCGGTCAGCGATTTCGAGCTCTTGGCGCCCGTCTTTGTGCTTGGGCTCACGCCGGCTGATCGCCGGTGGAGACGCCCTCCCCGGCGTCACCGGCATCCGCGGGCGAGTCGGCTGCGTCCGTGGCCGACGCGGAAGCATCGGGGGTCGCCTCGGACTCCGCCGCGGCAACAGGCTCAGATGAAGCCGCCTGTTCCTGACTGGGCGTCTCAGTCGCCTGAACGTCGAGCTGCACGTCGGTGCTGGGCTCCTGCGCCGCGTCCTCCGCGCTCACGCCATCGGCGTCGACGGGCTCATACAGAAGACCCGGCTGCACGACCTCTTCCGGGCCGGTGTAGCGGCGCTCGCGTACACGGGCGCGCTTGCCGACGCGGTCACGCAGGTAGTAGAGCTTCGCGCGGCGCACGTCGCCTCGCGCGGCCAGCTCGATCCGCTCGATCTTGGGCGAATGAACGGGGAACATGCGCTCAACGCCCACGCCAAAGGACTGCTTGCGCACGGTGAACGTCTCGCGGGCACCGTGCCCCTGGCGCTTGATCACCACGCCCTCGAACACCTGCACACGGCTGCGGGCGCCCTCGATCACCTGGAAATGGACCTTGACACGGTCTCCAGGCGAGAAGTTGGGAACGCGGCGCATCTGCGCGCGCTCGATGGTTTCGATGACGCTGCTCATAAGTAAAAGAGGGCGCCTTGATGGACCAGGGCAGGCCCCCAACGGGAGCTCACGGCCAGCGCGTCAAGCATGGTAGCGAACCCGCGCCGCGTTCGCGGCTGCGCTCGCGGCGCCACTGCTCGATCCGCTGGTGGTGGCCGGACAGCAGCACGTCGGGCACACGCCAGCCGCGGTAGTCGGCCGGGCGGGTGTAGTGCGGATACTCCGGATGGCCTTCAAGCGCCACGCTGAAGGACTCCTGCTCGGCCGACTGCTCGTGCCCGAGCGCCCCCGGAAGCTTGCGCAGCACGGCATCGCACACCACCATCGCCGCCAGCTCTCCGCCGCTGAGCACATAGCGCCCGATCGACACCACGTCGCTCGCGAAATGCTCCAGGATGCGCTCGTCAAAGCCCTCATAGCGCCCGCACAGCAGCGTCAACTCCTCTTCGCCCGCCAGCTCGTCCACCAGCCGGTCATCCAGCAGCCTGCCGCCGGGTGCCAGCGCGATCACACGCCGGCGCTCGCGCAGCTGCACCGGATCGATGCCGTAGCGGGCGCGCAGCGCGGCCTCCATCACGTCCACCCGCAGCACCATGCCGGCGCCGCCGCCGAACGGCGTGTCGTCGACCTGGGCGCCGCTCAGCGGCGTGTGCTCGCGGATGTTCACGCACTCCAAGCTCGAACCGTCGGCCAGCACGTTGCTGACGTGACGCTGCGATGAGAACCAGTCGAACCAGTCGGGGAACAGCGTGAAGACGTCGATGTTCAAGGGCATCCACCGCGCTGGCGGCCCATATCGCGCGGCGGGGGCGGCTCGGCGGCGAGCCCCAGGAAATCGAGGTTCACGTCGATCCTGCCATCGGCCGGCGCAACACTGCGGACAGCGTCTTTGACCAGCGGCACCAGCAGCGGCTCGCCACCCTGAGGCGTGCGCACCTCCAACGCCTCGCAGGAGGGCAGCTCCAGCAGGCGCGTGACCGTGCCCAGCACCTGCTCGCCGTCGAGCACCGTGCAGCCCTCCAGTTCGTGCGCCCACCATTCATCCTCAGCCAGCGTCGGCGCCGTGCTGGCCGCCACCGTCAGCTCACCGCCGCGAAGCGCCTCGGCGGCCTCGCGATCGTCGATTCCCCGCAGACGCACGATCGGGCGCTGCTCGGTGCCCGAGCGGCGCACCACCTCGGCCGTCAGGTCCCCCACCGTCAACATCGCGCCGAGCACCAGCAGTCTCGGGCGCGGGCGCGTTACGTAGAAGCTGCCATCCAACCCGTGGGCGCGGCCCACCCTTCCCACCGGCAGACTCGCCGGCGCCTGCGACTGCGGTTCGCCTGCTCGCTCGGTCAATCGACGATGTCTAGGAGCACGTGACTGCCCTCGCCGGCAGCCGCCGCTTTGACCACGGTGCGCAGGGCGTGCGCGGTGCGCCCGCCACGGCCGATCACGCGGCCGTAGTCATCGGCTGCCACGCCCAGCTCCAGCACCACCGTGCCGTCGTCCTCCTCGAACTGCTCGACCACGACCGCATCGGGGTCGTCGACCAGTCCCTCGGCCAGGTACTCCAGCAGGCGCTTGGGGTTCTCGCTGGGCATTGCCTGACTCCCCTCCGCGGGCGAGGCCTAGGAGATTCCCTGAATGCGGAGCAGCTTGCGCACCGTGTCCGACGGCTGCGCGCCGCGGGCCAGCCAGCTGCGCGCGCGATCCTCGTCGATCACGATCGTCGAGGGGTCTGTCTGCGCGTTGTAGTGGCCGATCGTCTCGATCACCCGACCGTCGCGCGGGGAGCGCTGGTCGGCGACGACCACACGCCATATCGGGTCCTTCTTGGCGCCCACTCGGGTGAGCCTCAGCCTTACCGACACTTGTTCCTCTCGGTTATGGACATAAACCTGCGACCGAGAGCTTAGACGGTTCAGCGCGCGTTGCGCATCAGCGCGCCGATGTCGGGCATCTTGCCGCGCCCCACCTGACGCATCACCTTGCGCATCTGGGCGAACTGCTTGACCAGCTGGTTGACCTGCTGCACGCTGGTGCCCGAGCCGCGGGCGATGCGCAGCCTGCGCGAGCCCTTGATCAGCTCCGGTTTGCGGCGCTCCAGCGGCGTCATCGACTGGATGATCGCCTGCAGTCGATCCATCTCGCGCTCGTCCACCTTCATGTTCTTCAGCTGGTGGCCCGCCAATCCGGGGATCATCCCCAGCAGGTTCGTCAGCGGCCCCATTTTGCGGATCGTCTCTCAGCTGATCCAGGAAGTCGTCGAGTCCGAACTCGTTGCGGCGCAGCTTGCGCTCCAGCTCCGCCGCGTCGTCCTGGTCGAACTGGCGCTCGGCCTTCTCGATCAGGCTCATCACATCGCCCATGCCCAGGATCCGCTGCGACATGCGGTCGGGGTGGAAGCGCTCGAACTGGTCGAGCTTCTCGCCGGTGGACGCGAACAGGATCGGCTTGCCGGTGACCGCCTTCACCGACAGCGCCGCGCCGCCGCGCGCATCGCCGTCGAGCTTGCTCATCACCACGCCGTCGAACTGCACCGCCTCGCGCGAAGCTCTCCGCCACGTTGACCGCGTCCTGGCCGGTCATGGCGTCGACCACCAGCAGCACGTCGTGCGGTTTGACCGCGTCGCGGATCCGCACCAGCTCGGCCATCAGCGCCTCGTCCACGTGCAGACGGCCGCTGGTGTCCACGATCAGCACGTCCTTGCCCTCCGTCTTGGCGCGCTCCAGCGCCCACTTGGCGATGTCCACCGGGTCGCGATCCGTGCCCTGCTCGTACACGGCCGCGCCGGCCTGCGCGCCGACCTTGACGAGCTGATCGACGGCCGCCGGGCGATACACGTCGCAGGCGGCCACCGCGACACTCGATGAGTGCTCCTCGTGCAGGTAGCGCGCCAGCTTGGCTGTGGCGGTCGTCTTGCCCGAGCCCTGCAGACCGGCCATCAGGATCACGGTGGGCGGGCGCGGGGAGAAGCTGAGGCCGGCCGAGGCGCCACCCATCAAGGCGGTGAGCTCCTCGCCGACGATCTTGACGACCTGGTGGCCGGGGTTCAGCTTGCCGATCACCTCCGCGCCCATGCAGCGCTCCTTCAGCTGCGCTGTGAACTGGCGCACCACCTTGAAGTTGACGTCCGCCTCCAGCAGCGCCAGGCGGATCTCGCGCATCGCCGCGTCGACGTCTGCTCCGTCAGCGTGCCGCGCTGGCGCACGTCGGAGAGCGTGCTCTGCAGTTTCTCGGCGAGCGAGTCGAACATCAGAGCTTGATTCTCACAGACGTCGCGCCGATCTCAGCCGGCGGGCGACAAAAATCGTCAGCTTGGCGTGGTGCCTGGCGCGGGCGGCTGCTGCTCGCCCGTGTCCAGCCTGCGCGACAGCGCCTCGCCGATGCCGCCGAACGCCTGCGCGAACTCCGACGGCACCACGAACACCTTGTTGGAGTCGCCTTCCGCCAGCGACGGCAGCATCTGCAGGTATTCGTAGCTGAGCAGCTCGCGGTTCGGTTTGCCCTCGTGGATGGCGGTGAAGACCGTGTCGATCGCCTTCGCTTCACCTTCGGCGCGCAGGATCGCCGACTGGCGCTGGCCCTCGGCCTCGAGCACCGCCGACTGCTGGGCGCCTTCGGCGTTCAGCACCGCCGCCTGCTTGGCGCCCTCCGCCGTCAGGATCTGCGCCTGCTTCTCTCCTTCCGCGGTGAGGATCGCGGCGCGCCGGTCGCGCTCGGCGCGCATCTGCTTCTCCATCGCCGCGCGGATGTCCTGCGGCGGGTCGACCGACTTGATCTCCACGCGGTTGATCCTGATGCCCCACTTGCCGGTCGCCTCGTCCAGCACCACGCGCAGCTCGGTGTTGACGCTCTCGCGCGCCGTCAGCGTGGCCTCCAGCGAGAGGCCGCCGATCACGTTGCGCAGCGTGGTGACGGTCAGCTGCTCGATCGCCTGCAGCGGGCTTGCGATCTCATACGTGGCCGAGCGCGGGTCGGTGATCGTGAAATACAGCACCGTCTCGATGCCCACCACCACGTTGTCTTCGGTGATGACCGACTGCGGGGAGAAGTTGACCACCTGCTCGCGCAGGTCCACCAGCGGCTTCACACGGTCGATGAACGGCGTGACGATCGTCAGACCGGGCTCCAGCGTGCGGCTGTAGCGACCCAGTCGCTCCACCACACCGGCTCGCGCCTGCGGGATCACGCGGATCGCACGCGCGGCCACGATCAGGGCGAACACGACGATCACGACCAGGACGATCAGGCCAGCCATGAGTGACGTTTCCTTTCTGAAAGCTCCAGCCGATGGTCGGCTCATCTGGAGAGTACGGACATTCGGGGGCCGGCGCACCCCCGGCCGGCTTGGCGATGGCGCTGTCAGTGCATGACCACGGCGGTGGCGCCGCGGATCTCGACCACTTCCACGCGCTCGCCCGCGTCGATCACCTCGTCTTCGTCATAGCTTCGGCCGTCCACACCTCGCCGCCGTCGATCCGCACGCAGCCCACTCCCTCAGCGTTGGCGATCCGCTCGAGCACCATCGCACGACGGCCGATCAGCGCGGCGGCGCCGGTGCGGATGGCCGGCGGGAGCTGGCGGTGTCGGCGCGCCACCGGACGCAGCGTCCCCACCACGATCGCCGAGCTGAGCGCGAACACGAGCACGGCCAGCAGCGCGCCCACGCCGAGCAGGCTCACGACGGCGGCCACCGCCGCGCCCATGGCGAACGGCAGCAGGTACAGCCCGCCTCTGTGCATCTCCCCCACACCGAGCATGCAGGCCACGAACGAGCCAGATGACCCATGAGCCCATGCCTATGAGGTTAGCTCGTCCGCGATCAAAGCGCGTGCGAAGTCCTCCGCGTCGAATGGGCGCAGGTCCTCGAGCGACTCGCCCGACCCCGATCAGCTTGACCGGCAGCTCCCAGCTCGCGCGCGATCGCCAGCGCGATGCCGCCGCGGGCGGTTCCGTCGAGCTTGGTCAGCACCACGCCGCTGACCTCGGCCGTCTCGGCGAACAGCCGCGCCTGACGCAGGCCGTTCTGGCCGGTGGTCGCGTCGAGCGTCAACAGCGTCTCGTGCGGCGCGCCCTCGAGCTGGCGCGCGATCACCCTGCGCACCTTGGCCAGCTCGCCCATCAGGTCGTCCTGGGTGTGCAGGCGCCCGGCGGTGTCGATGATCACCACGTCCACGCCTTTTGCCGCGCCCTGCGCGATCGCCTCGAAGGCGACCGCCCCCGGATCGGAGCCCTCGGGGCCGGTCACGATCTCAGCGCCGGCGCGCTGCGGCCCAGCCTTCCAGCTGCTCGCTGGCGGCAGCGCGGAACGTGTCGGCGGCGCCCAGCAGCACGCTGTAGCCCGAGCTCCTGCTGCAGGTGCCAGGCGAGCTTGCCGATCGTGGTGGTCTTGCCGGTGCCGTTGACGCCCACCGCCATGATCACCGTGGGCTTGGCCTGCAGGTCGATGCGCGCATCGCCGACGCGCGCAGTGTCGGCCAGCAGCGCGATCAGCCGCTCGCTCAGCGCCTGCCCGCCCTCGATCTCCCCCGATGTGGCCTCCGCCTCGAGCGTGGCCACCACCGACGCGGTCGTGCTGGCGCCGACGTCGGCCATGATCAGCGCCTCCTCCAGCCGTTCCCAGGTCTGCTCGTCGAGCACCCCGAACAGCGTCGCCTGGATCTCCGAGCCGAGCGCCTGGCGGGTCTTGGCCATGCTCTCGCGCAGGCGGCGGAACAGGCCGCCGCGCTGGCGGCGTGCGCCATCCTCCGCCTCGCCCCCGCTGGGGCGCTCGGAATCGCCGGCCTCGCCGGTTGTGAACAGATCGCTCCAGTCGCGCGCCACGGGCCGCGCAACGGTAGCAGCGCCGGGGTCAAGCGACCTCGGCAACCTCGCGCTGCTGCTCGTGCTCTTGCTCGGGCTCCTGGGTCTCTTCCTGCGGCAGACGGCGCGAGATCACCTTCGAGACGCCGTTCTGCGCCCATCGAAACGCCGTACAGGCAGTCGGCGACCTCCATCGTGCGCTTCTGGTGGGTGATCACGATGAACTGAGCGCGGTCGGCGTAGCGGCGCAGCAGCGCCAGGAAGCGGTCCAGGTTGAGGTCGTCCAGCGCCGCCTCGACCTCATCCATGATGTAGAAGGGGCACGGGCGCGCCAGGAACACGGCGAACAGGAACGCCAGCGCCGTCATCGACTTCTCGCCACCCGACAGCAGCGTCAGGCGCTTGGTCGACTTGCCGGCGGGCGTGATTTCGATCTCCACGCCGGGCAGGTCCTCCTCGGCGCCACGTAGCTCGGCCTCCGCCTCAGCCTCGGCTGCCGCCTCCGCCGCCGCGTCCGCGTCGCCGTCTCCCAACGGCTGGCCGCCCAGCACCGCACGCGGAGCCTGCTCGTCCTTGACCAGGCGCAGGCGCCCCGAGCCGCCCGGGAACACGTCCTGGGCGAGCTCTTCGAAGTTGCGTGCCGCAGCCGTGAAGGTCTCCTCGAATGTCTCCTGGATCTGGCGGTCGGTTTCGCGAATCACCGAGCGCAGCTCGCGCAGCGCCGTCTCCAGGTCGGTGCGCTGGCGCTCCAGCTCCTCGACGTGCTCCAGCGCCTGTGTGTACTCCTCCTTGGCCAGCGGGTTGACCGGGCCGAGCTGCTCGCGCCTGCGCTGCAACCGCAGCACGCGCGCCTGCAGAGCCTCGATCTCCTCGTGCGACAGCGGGGCAGACTCTGTGTCCGGCGTGACGGCAGCCTGCGGGGTGACTGTCGCAGCCGCCTCGCCGTCCTGCTCGTCGGCTTGCGGGGCCTGCAACCCCAGCTGCTCGGTCACGCTCGCCAGCTCCAGCTCGATCTCGGCCACCTGGTCGCGCAGGCGCTGTGCGGCCACCTCGGCGGAGGTGACGGCCTCGCCGGCGGCGCGCAGCGAGCTTTGGATCTCGGCCTCGCGCGCGGCGCAGGCGCGCAGCGTCTCGGTCATCTGCTCGCCCGCCTGGCGGTCGACCGCGAGCTCCTGCTCGAGCGCGGTGCGGCGCGCGCTCACAGCCTCGGCGGCGACCTGCATCGCAGCCACCAGGCGCTGTGCGAGCGGGATCGCGGCCGTGTCGGCAGCCAGCTGCGCGCGCAGGCGCTCGATCCGCGCCTGGCGCTCGACGCGCTCGCGTTCGACGCGCTCGACCTGGCGGCGCTCGGAGGCCAGCTCGCCCTCGAGCTCGGCCTTGCGCACCGCCAGCGGCCCCTCGGCGGGCGCCGAGCGACGCTGCTCGATCAGCCAGCCGGTGCGCCGGCGCGACTCGACCGCTTCGGACTGGCGACGCTCGGTCTCGCGCAGCGCGCGCTCGGCCTCGCCGCGCGCCTCTTCGGCGGCGCGGACCTCGCTCAGCGCCTCCTCGCACGCACCGCGAGCGCCCTGCTCGAGCTGGGCCGCCTGCTCGCTTGCGGCGATCAGCTTGTCGCGTTCGTTGCGTCGCGCCAGCACCCGCTCGGTGCCGCCCTCGCTGAGCTGGCGCACCTCGCCCCAGGCGGCAAACCACACACGGCCCTGGCGCGTGGCGGCGATGCCTGAGAAGTCGCCCGGCAGCTCCTCCAGACACTCGACGACCCATGCGTCCACGAGCAGGCGTTCGGCCAGCTTCACGACCTCGGCCGGCCCGCTGACGAGCTCCAGCAACCTGCGCGCACCGGCCACCGGCGGCTCGCCCTGGCTCGCCTGCCCGCCGGCGACTGAGCTGTCGGCCAGTAGCGCCGTGCCGCCGTCCGGTCCCACGCGATCCAACAGCGCCTCGGCGCCGGCCACGTCATCCACCAGCGCCGCGTCGAGGCGACCGCCGAGCGCGGCGGCCAGCGCTAGCTCGAAGCCCTCGGCCACACGCAGCTCCTCGCTGAGCGACTTGGCGCCGCTCTCCTGATCGCCGCCGAGGCGCACGTGGCTGCGCAGGAACTGGTTGGCGGCGGCCAGCTCGGCGCCCACGCGCGCGGCCTCGCGCCTGGCGTCCTGCGCGCTGCGCTCGGCCGCAGCGGAGCGCTGGCGCGCGCTCTCTGCATCCTGATCGGCTTTGGCGCGTGCGTCGCGGGCGCTCTGCACTTCGGCTTCCAGCTGCTCGACCAGCGCCTGCTCGCGCTCGCGCGCGCTCTCCAGCTCGGCGATCTCGCTGTCCAGCTCCTGCTCGCGGCGGCTCTCCAGCTCCGCCAGCTCGCCTTCCAGTGCACTGATACGACCCTCCCCGGCCTGCGCCGCTGCGCCCTCGCCGGGCAGCTCGCTCACCGCCAGCAGCGTCTGCAGTTCCTGCTCGATGCGCTCGATGCGACGCGTGAGCGTGTGCACACTCGCGCCCACCTGCTCGCCGCGCAGCCCCAGCCGCTCGTGTGCGGAGCGCGCCTCGTACACGCGACGCGACAGGCCATCGTGGCGCTCGGCGCGCTCGGACAGCGCGCGCTCGGCCTCGCCGCGACGGTCGATCGTCTCCTGCAGCTTCGACTCGATCTCGCTACGCGACTGGCGGGCCACCGCCACCCGCGTCTCGGCGCTCTCCAGCTCCAGGCGACGGGTGCGCGAGGTGTCGGTGGCGAGTTCCAGGCGCGCCTGCAGGATCTGGCGCTCCAGGCGCTCGTGCAGCTCGGCCGCTTCGGCCTGGCGCTTGAGCGGGCGCAGCCGCGTGCGCGCCTCGCGCTCGATGTCCAGCGCACGGTCGAGGTTCTCCTGGGTGTGCTCGAGCTTCAGCTGGGCGCGGCGGCGGCGCTTGCGATGCTTGCCCAGACCCGCCGCCTCCTCGATCAAGAGCCGCCGGTCGCGCGCCTTGGAAGTCACGATCGCATCCACCCGCCCCTGGGAGATCACCGAGTGCGTCTCCTTGCCCAGGCCCGTGTCGGATAGCACCTCGATCACGTCCGTCAGCCGGCAGCGGGCACCGTTGAGCCGGTAGCCGCCCTCGCCGTTGCGGTCCAGGCGCCTGACGATCGAGATCTCGCTCAGCGGCAGGTCGACCGTGCCGTCGGAGTTGTCGAGCACGATCTCCACTTCCGCCGCGCTGCGCGCCTGCACGCCGCGGCCACCGCCGAAGATCACGTCCTGCATCGACTGCCCGCGGATCGCCAGCGGCGACTGCTCGCCCATCGCCCACAGCACCGCATCGGTGACGTTCGACTTGCCCGACCCGTTGGGGCCCACAACCACGCTGACGCCGGGGCCGAAGTCCAGCTTGGTGCGGTCGGGGAACGACTTGAAGCCGTTCAGCGTCAGCGACTTCAGACGCATGCGATACCCCATGAGGACGCATGGCGGCGCTGGATCGGCGTCCTCATTTTGGTTTGCTGCTCTCCAGCTGCTCCACCGCCATGCGTGCCGCCTCCTGCTCGGCGTGCTTCTTGCTGCGCCCCTGTCCCCTGCCCAGCTCCTCGTCCTCGACCCGGGCTACCACCGTGTAGGTGCGCTCGTGCGGCGGCCCGTCCTCGCCTGTGACCTCGTAGCTGACCTCCGCTCCGCGACGGGCGAGCAGCTCCTGCAGCGCCGACTTGAAGTCCACCGGATGCTCCAGCGCCTGCTCGATCTCCGGCGTGAACGCCTCCACCACAGCCTCCGCCGTGCGTTCGTAGCCGGAGTTCAGGTAGCAGGCACCGATCACGGCCTCGATCACGGAAGCGAGAACGCGCTCGGTCCCGAGTGCAGCGGTGTTCGCGCGCACTCCCGCCGGCGCCGCCGCGCGCAGCCGCTGCGGCACCTTCAAGCGTTCGGCCACCGCGCGACAGGAGACTCCGGAGACGGCCTGCGCGCGAATCTTCGTCAACCGTCCCGCCCCGAAGCGCTCGGCCTCCAGGCGGGGATACAGGTAGGTGGTCACCGCCAGCGACAGCACGCTGTCGCCGAGGAACGCAAGGCGCGTGTAGGAGTCGCTGCGCCGCTCGCTCCAGGAGGCGTGGGTGAACACCTGTCGCGCGAGATCCGCCGGCAGCTCGTCGAGCAGCTCGTCCAGCAGCATCATCGATCCACATTGCTGGCCCCGCCGTCATTGGCGATCACGAAGTCCACCGCCTGCCCGACGGTCAGGATCTGAGCGGCCTGATCGTCGGACATGTGCACTCCGTAGGTGTCCTCGAGCTCCTGCACGAGCGTGTAGAGGTCGAGCGAGTCCGCCTCCAGATCCTCCTTGAAACGGGTGCTCTCGAGGATCGACTGCGGCTCGATGTCGAGCTCGTCCGCCAGGTGGGCCTGGATCAGCGTGTAGACCTGCTCGCGGGAGATTGAGTTGCTCATCCTGTGTGCGGCAGGCTAGCTGCCGGCGCGGACACCGGAGCTCGTTTGAGCGCCCCCGCCTGCTCCAGCGCGCTGTGTGTGCGCCCGACGATGTCGGCGCGCGCGCCGCGCTCGGCGCGCAGGATCGCCTGCGCGAATCCGGCACGGGTGAAGCGCCCGTGCGGCACCACCCCGAGGCGCCGCAGCCCGAGCAGGTAGGCCCCGCCGTTGGCTTCGGGATCGATCTCGTCGCGGAAGCCGCGCAGCGCGGGGCGCAGCAGCGCGCCGCCGAGCTTTGCGCGAGTGGATGACATCGCCGCTTCGCGCACGGCGCCCAGCATCGTCTGGGAGACGCTCTCCATCAGCTTCAGGGCGATGTTGCCGGTGAAGCCGTCGGTCACGATCACGTCGGCCGCACCGCTCATCACGTCCCCGCCCTCGACGTTGCCCACGAACTCGAACGCCTCGATCCCGTCGGCGGCCTGCTCGGCCAGCGCCGCGTGCGCTTCGAGGACCAGCGCGCTGCCGCGCTGGGACTCCTCGCCGTTGGACAGCAGCCCCACCCGCGGGCGGCGCACGTCGAGCACGGTGCTGGCCAGCGCGGCGCCCATGAAGGCGAACTGCACGATGTGCTCGCGCCGGCAGTCGGCGTTGGCGCCGACGTCGAGCAGGGTGACGGGATGATGCGGGACGGGCAGCGGGATGGCGAGCGCCGGGCGGTAGATGCCGCGTGCGCGTTTGATGTTGAACGTGCCCGCCGCCAGCGCCGCGCCGGTGCCTCCGGCACACACCAGCGCCTGCGCGCGCCCCTCGGCGACCGCCTGGGCGGCCAGCACGATCGAAGCCTGGGGCGTGGTGCGCGCGGCGCCGACCGGATCGTTGGCCTTGGCGATCGACACAGGCGCGTCAACCACCTCAACCGTGTCGGGCAGCTCGCCGAGCTGCCCGGCGGGCCCGAACAGCAGCACTCGCGCGCCCTGCTCGGCAGCCAGTGCCGCTCCCGCCGCCACCTCTGCCGGGCCGAGATCGGCGCCGTTGCAATCAACCGCGATCACCGGCGAACGCGGATCGCCAAAGGAACCCGAAGACGGGGACGGCGCAGCCCCTGAAGTCACTGCCGGCTAAGCGTCGTGGTCGTGGTCGTGATCGTGATCATGCGCGTGGACTCCGGGCATGACGATCTCGCGACCGGCGTAGCTGCCGCAGACCGGACAGACGCGGTGCGGCCTACGTGGACTGTGACACTGCGGACAGGCGTTGACCGCGGGCGCGCCGATCTTGTGCTGGGCACGCCGCTGGGCGGTACGACTGTGGGATTGCTTTTTCTTGGGGACGGCCATCGGCCCCGAAGGCTACCAGGGTGGGTGGGACTACACCTGGGTGGGTGGGATGGGTGAGGCTCAAATCACTTCAGCTCGAGCTCCCGCAGCTTCGCCCAGCGAGGGTCGGGAGCGCTCTCGTGGCGGTGCTCGGGGCCCGCCTTGTTGAGATCGACTGCGCATATGGGGCACAGCCCGGCGCAGTCATCGCGGCACAGGATCTTGGCTGGCAGGGCCAGCGCGAAGGCGTCACGCACCCACGCCTTGAGATCGAGGACCTCGTCCTTCACATAGGGGCTGTCGAGCTCCTCGCCGCCACCCGGCCTGTCCACCTCGCGCGCTTCCACCTCCACGCTCGGGTGGGCCTGCTCGAGGCAGCGCATGCATGGGCCCTGCACTCCGGCGGTGAAACGGATCAGCAGCGCGTAGCCGCCACCGGTCATCTTGGAGATCGTCAGCTGGACCGGGACCTTTCCCGGCTCGGCCGCATACTGCTCGCTGCCGAGCGCCAGCGGCTCGATCGGGACCTCCAGCTCCAGCTTGCGGCCCTCACCGGCGGTGAGGCGCAGCCCGGCGAGGTCGAAATCATGGGTCTCGGCAGCCATCGTGCTCCCAGGCTAGCGGGAGACCGTCGGCGCCGGGAGGGGCAGGACGGAACTAGCTCTCGGTTTGCAGGCTCTCGGTCTGAAGCTCGCGCTTGAGCACCTTGCCGGTGGCGTTGCGCGGCAGCTCGTCGAGGAACACGACCTCGCGTGGCACCTTGAAGCGGGCGAGGTTCTGCTTGACGTAGCTCTTGACCTCATCCTCGGTCAGCCCGGCGCCGCCGCGCGCCACCACGAACGCGCGCAGCCGCTGCCCGAACTCCTCGTCGGAGACGCCCACCACGGCCGCCTCCTCGATCTCGCCGTGGTCGGCCAGCAGGTCCTCGACCTCGCGCGGAAACACGTTCTCACCGCCGCTGACGATCATTTCGTCGTCGCGACCGTCGACGAACAGCCTGCCGCCGGCGTCGAAGCGCCCCATGTCGCCGGTGCTCATCAGGCCGCGCACGATCTCCTTGCCGCCGCCGCCGGTGTAGCCCTCGAACATCATCTCGTTGCCCACGAAGATCCGCCCGCCCTGGCCGGGGCCGACCTCCTCGCCGCGCTCGTCCAGCAGCTTCACCACGGTCCCGATCGGTGCCCTGCCGGCGGTGCCAGGCGCGGCGCGCAGGTCCTCGGGGGTGGCGATCGTGGCCCACGCCACCTCGGTCGAGCCGTACAGGTTGTAGAGCACGTCGCCGAAGGCGTCCATCGCGCGGATCGCCAGCTCGCCGGGCAGCGCGGAGCCGCTCAGCGCGATGATGCGCAGAGCGTGCGTGTCGTAGCGGGTGAGCGTCTCGGGGCCGAGATCCATGATCCGCTGCAGCATCACCGGCACCACGGCCAGCGCGGTGGCGCGATGCTGGGCGATCGCGCGCAGCGCGTCCTCCGGGTCGAACTTGCGCCGCAGCACGATCGTGGAGGACAGCGGCAGCGCCAGCGTGAAGTGCGCATAGCCCCAGGAGTGGAACATCGGCGCCGAGATCACCGTCACCTCGCGCGCCCGCAGCGGGATCTTCGAGAACAGCGCGGCGAGCGGCTCGATCGAGTCCGGCTGCTTGCGCGTGGCTCCCTTGGGCGTGCCGGTGGTGCCGGAGGTGAGGATCACCACGCGCCCGTTCTCGGCCGGCGGCTGCAGGTCGGACTGACTGCCGTGCGCGATCAGATCCTCGATGCGGGGGTCCGGCGCGCCGTTCGCCGAGTCGCTCCAGCCCACGAAGCGCTTCCTGTTTGCGGCGCCGTCCCCCACGAGTCCGGCGAACTCTTCGTCGTAGACGACCGCCGCCGGGTCCTCGCGGGCGAGTACGTCGGTGATCTGCGGACCGGCGAAGGCGGTGTTCAGATACAGCGCGCTGGCTCCGAGCTTGGAGCACGCGACGGTGGCCTCGATGAAGCCGCGGTGGTTGCGGCACATGATCGCCACGCCGTCGCCCTCGCCGATCCCCGCCTTGCGCAGTTCGTTGGCGAGCGCGTTGGTGCGCCTGTGCACTTCCGAGAAGGTCAGCGTGCCGCGGTCGTCGACGATCGCGGGGCGATCGGGGTAGCGAACGGCGCTACCGATGTAGGCGGCCGCGGGCGTCGGTCCCCAGCGCCGCAGCGCGCCGATCGAGCGCACCGCCTTGTCGGGGCGCATCGGCTCGACGATGCCGGTCCCGAGCAGCGCCTTTGCGACCTGCGTCTTGTACTTGACAGTGTGCGCGTTCATTGCTTGACCCTACCCAAAGCCTATCCGTGTGAGTGGGCCGCGTCGAATCGGTCGAAACGCGAGCCGATTCGCGTCGAGAGCTAGTTGTTGACCTCGGCGGGCTCGTCCTTGCCCTGCAGCCGCTCGCGTCCACGCTGGACGGCGGCGATGAACTTCGACAGGTTCACCTCGAGCGTGTTGAGGATCTCGTCGGCGTAGTCCTCCGCGCCGAGGCGGATCTCGCGCTCGCGGGCGCGGGCGTCCTCGATGATGTCCTCGGCGGCGCGCTCGGCCTGCTTGGTGACCTCCTCCTCGCCGACCAGGCGCTCCTGGCGCTCGCGGGCGTCCTTGATGATGCGCTCGGCCTCCTTCTTGGCCTCCGCGAGCATCTCCTGGCGCTCCTTGACGATCCAGCGCGCCTGCTTGATCTCCTCGGGGATCGTGGCGCGCATCTGGTCGAGGATGTCGTAGATCTCCTCCTTGTCGACCCGTACGGAGTCGCTCAGGGGAATCGTCTTGGCGTTGTGCACCAAGTCGTCGAGCTTGTCTATGAGTACGAGGACATCCATCTAGAAGCCACCTCCGCAGGACGCTCGGCCCCGCGGCTGGCCGCCGGGATTCGACATCTGCTCTGTGATCGTGAATTTCGTCAACGTCTCAACTCTTCCTGCAAGCGAGTGGCCACCTCGTCGGGGACGAGATCGTCGATCCGGCCTCCGAACGTGGCCAGCTCCTTGACCCCGCTGGATGACAGGAAACTGTACTGCGGAGAGGCCATCAGGTAAACGGACTCGATTTCGGGCGCCTCGCGGCGGTTGAGCTGGTTCATCTCCAACTCGTACTCGAAGTCGGATATCGCGCGCAGCCCCTTGACGATCGCGCGCGCGCCGATCGAACGGGCGAAGTCGACCACCAGCGTGGAGAACGGCTCAACGCGCACTGTCTCCAGGTCGGTGATCGCACGCTCGATGAAGCCGACGCGCTCGTCGATGCCGAACAGCGCGCCGCTCTTGCGCACCGAGCGGTTGACGACCGCCACCACCACTTCGTCGTAGAGGTGGGAAGCGCGGCGGATCACGTCGAGGTGACCGTTGGTGACCGGGTCGTAGCTGCCGGGGCAGACGGCGATCTTTGCTGGCGGAGTCATGGATGGAGGTGGATTGTGATCGAAGTGTCGCCGTAGCGCTTTGCCCGCTCGATGAGCATGTCAAGCACCAATGGCGCCCGACGGTCGCTCTCCACGACGACGCGCGCCCCGGGCCTCAGCAGCGACGGCAGGATGTTCGCAAGCTCGGCGCTGAGCTGGTTCGCCTGTGCGTAGGGAGGGTCGATGAAGAGGAGATCGTATGTCTCTTTGCGTCCACGTGCGCTGCGCAGGGCGATCAGCGCATCGCTGCACCGCAGCTCCGCTGCTGGCAAACCGAGCTCGAGCGCGTCCAGGTTCTCGCGCAACACGCTCGCCACACGCGCGTCGCGCTCGACGAACACCGCCCGCTCGGCGCCGCGCGAGAGCGCCTCGATCCCGAGTGCGCCGGTGCCGGCGAACAGGTCCAGCACCGTTGTGCCCTCGATCGGGCCCAGCATCGCGAACAGCGCCTCCTTGACGCGATCGGAGGTGGGTCTGGTGACGCGTCCGCGTGGCGCCTTCAGACGCCTGCCACCGAGCCTGCCAGCGATCACCCTCATGCTGAGAACCGTAACGAGCGGTGCGCTCCGGCCCGTCGCGGCATCGAGTCCAATCAGGCCGGGATCGGCTCTAGCGCCCGGCCTTGGAGCATCCGTTCGAGCTCCACTCCCAGCAGCGCGTGCTCGGCTCCCAGCAGCTGCGGATCGCGCTCGAAGATCTCCATCGCCCTTGCGCGGGCGAGCTCCAAGAGCTCTGCGTCATCGGGCAGGCAGGCCACGCGGAACTGCCTGAAGCCGGATTGGCGCGTGCCCGTCAGCTCGCCCTCGCTGCGCAGTTGCAGGTCGATCTCGGCCAGGCGAAACCCGTCGCTGTGCTCGGCCAATGCGCGCAGCCGTGGCGAGGGCGGGCCGATCAGGAAGCAGCTGGAGCTGTGCTGGCCGCGCCCGACGCGCCCACGCAGCTGGTGCAGCTGTGAGATGCCGAAACGCTCGGCGTTCTCGATCAGCATCACGGTGGCGTTGGGGACGTCGATCCCGACCTCGATCACGGTCGTGGCCACCAGCACGTCGGCCGCTCCGCTGGCGAACGCGGACATCGCCTGCTGCTTCTCCCGCGGGCGCATGCCACCGTGCAGGAGCGCCAGCTCATAGCCCGCCAACTCCCCCTCCCGTAGCCGGGTCAGCTCGGCGCTGGCGGCGCGCAGCCCGCTGCGCGTGGCCTCGGAGCCGGCAAGCCCCACGGCCGCGGGCGGGTCGGCCTCCTCGATCAGGGGGCACACCACGAATGCCTGGCGGCCTGATCGCAGCTGCTCGCGCAGGTGGTCGTAGGCGCGTGCTCGCTCTGCGTCGCTGCTCACCAGGCGCGTGCCGATCGGCTGCCTGCCTTGGGGCAGCTCGTGCAGCGCGCTCGTCTCCAGGTCGCCGTAGCGGGCCAGCGCGAGCGTGCGGGGAATCGGCGTGGCGGTCATGTGCAGCGTGTGCGGTGGATGCTTCGCCTGACGCTCCACGAGCGCCTCGCGTTGGCGCACCCCGAAGCGATGCTGCTCGTCGATCACCGCCACCGCCAGTTCGCGAAAGCGCACGTCGGGCTCGATCAGAGCGTGAGTACCAACCACCAGCGCCAGCTCGCCGCTTGCCAGCTTGGCGATGATGTCCTCACGGCGGCGCGCGGGTGTGGAGCCGCTCAGCAGCGCAGCCGCCACCGGCTCGCCGCCCAGCAGCCGCTGGATCGTGGCGAAGTGCTGCTCGGCCAGCGTCTCGGTGGGCGCCATCAGCGCCGCCTGGCGGCCGTGCTCGACCGCGCGCAGCATGGCGTGCAGCGCCACCACCGTCTTGCCGCTGCCGACCTCGCCCATCAGCAGGCGCTGCATCGCGGCCGGGCGGCGCAGGTCCTCGGCGATCTCGTCGATCGCGCGCCGCTGATCGCCCGTCAGCGCGAACGGCAGGCTGTCGTGCAGCCAGCGCTCGCTCAGCGTGGGGGTCTCGCACAGCGTGTGGGCGCCCTGGCCGGCGGTGCGAACCGCGCGGCGGCGCAGGAACAGCAGCTGCGTCAGCAGCAGCTCGTCGAACGCCAGCCGGCGCCGACCCTGCTCGGCGTCGCCGGCCAGCTTCGGGAAGTGCATCGCGGCCAGCGCGCTGGGCCTGTCGGGCAGTCCCTCGGCCACGCGGGTGGCCGCCGACAGCGCCTCGGTGACGTCGGCGAGCGAGCGTCTTGCGCCCTGCACCAGCGTGAGGATCTGCGTCGAGCTGACGCCCTCGGTGGCCGGGTAGTGCGCCACTGCGTCGCTCTCCACGGGATCCGCCGGCATCTCCGCCTGGGCGTCGGCGGCCAGCGCGTGATGGGAGACCCCGAAGCCGCCACGGCCGTCGGCCTTGCCGTGCAGCAGCAGCCGGGTACCCGGCGGATAGCGCTCGACGAGCCATGGCTGGTTGAAGAACGTGGCGCGCATGGTGCCGGTGGCGTCGAACACCGTCGACTCGACCAGCGGGCGCATTCCGCGGCGGCGCACCGAACGCGCGGCGATCTTGCGCACCTGCACCGCCACCGTGGCCTGCTCGCCGGCGCGCAGCGCGCCCACGGTCCTCGCCTCGCGGCTGTCAGTGGGCAGGTGTTCGAGCAGATCGCCGACCGTGAGCAGCCCGAGCGCGCGCATCCCGGCGGCCATCTTCTTGGCTGGTGGAGCGAGCGGCTGGCGCAGCTGTGACGGTCGCGGCCAGCGTATCGGCGCATCGATCAGTTCCCGGCGGCTGAGCGCTCGGGTCGAGGCGAACGCCCGCGCGGGAGCGCGGATGCGCTCGCCTGCGGTTGCGGTGTCCTCTGTGTGCTGCGTGATCACCGCCATGGACCGAGCATCATGATCGTGGCGGCGGTCGTAACGAGCTGGTGGTGGTGTGAGGCTGCTGTCACTCGGCCGCGAGCAGCCACCAGTAGGCGGGCTGGCCGCCGTGGCGGAGCTCGAGCTCGACCCCGCCGTTGACCATGCCCTCGATGTCCCCGAACCCAAGCGGCGCGTCTTCGCCGGCTATCACGCTGATCAGCTCCGGGCCGCCGTTCTCCGCGGCGGGGTCCGCGAGCGCCGCCAGCACCGCCGTGAGCGTGTGCAGCGGCTCGCCCCAAGCCATCATCTCCTCCTCCACGAAGCCCACCGCGTCTCCGCGTCTGAAGCGTCCCTGCGCGTCATCGCGGGCGGCCGGGGCGACGGCGCCGGTGCGCACGTGCGCCAACGCCTCGGACAGCGCCTGCCCGTTCGCCTCGATCGGGCGCTCGCTCATCAGCGCCACCGCCGCCGCGAGCCCCGCCTGCTGGCTGGCGGTGGGGACGACGAGCACCTGCTTGTCCGACAGGCGCGCGGCGTGCTCGGCGGCCATGATCACGTTCGAGTTGTTGGTCAGCAGCACAACCTCCTCTGCCGGCACGTCGTGGATCGCGGCGAGCAGGTCATACGTGGACGGGTTCAGCGTGGGACCGCCGTCCAGCGTGTGCACGCCGAGCTCGTGGTACATGGAAGCCAGCCCCTCGCCGCTGACGACCGCCACCGCGCCACAGCGCACGGGCTCGCCAGCAACGAGCGGCCCGGCCACGTTGACAGTGCTCTCGGGGGGCGTGTCGAGCTCGTGCGCGCCCGGCGCGTGGCCCGCGCCGTCGGCGGCGGAGGCCGCCAGGCGCCCGGCGCGCTCGGCCACCTGCGCGTGCATGTCGGCCACGTCCAGGCGCGAGACCTCACCGGCTTCGGCGAACACCGCGGTCGCCAGTTCGGGATCGTCGGTGTGGATGTGCACCTTCAGAGTTTTGTCGTCGCCCACCACCAGCACCGAGTCCCCCAGCGCCTCCAGCCGCGCGATGAACTGGCCGGGGCTCAAGCCGGCGCCGGTGACGGCGAAGTTGGTGCAGAAGCGGTAGGTGCCCGAGGAGTGGTGCGGGTGGGTGATGCGCGCCGGCGCGTGGTGTTCGAGCTCGGGCGGGTCCTCGCCGCGCAACGCGGCCACCACGCCGGCGAAGATGATCGTCAGGCCGTAGCCGCCGGCGTCGACGACGCCGGCGTCGCGCAGCGCGGCCAGCAGTTCGGGGCCACGCCTGACCGAGTCCTCCCCTGCGTGCACCGCGCGCTCGAGCGCGCCGGCGATCGCCGTGTCCTGGACGCCCGGCTCGGTCTGCGGCCCGAGCGCGGGGTACTCGGAGCTGTGCGCCACGTCGGCCACGATCTTGTGCGCCATCACGCGCGCCACCGTCAGCATCGTGCCCTCGGCCGGTTCGCGCACGGAGGAGTAGGCGCGGTCGGCCGCCTTGACGAGCGCGGCGCCGATCAGCGGTGCGTCGATCAGCTGCCCGGGTCTGCTCACCAGCTCCTCGGCGGCGCCGCGGATCAGCTGGGAGAGGATCACGCCGGAGTTGCCGCGCGCGCCGAGCAGCGCTGCGCGCGCGACGGACTGGACGATCTCCTCGCGTCCGATCTCGTCGATCGTGCGCCCGTCATCGCCCTGCAGCCGGTCGAGCTCCTCCAGCACGGCGCGCAGCGTGAGCGCCATGTTGTCGCCCGTGTCGCCGTCGGCGACGGGGAACACGTTGAGGTCGTTGACCTCTTCGCGCCGTGATTCCAGATGAGCCAGCGCCCCCGCCACGGCGGCGCGGAAGCGGACCAGATTCGTATCGCTCACGGCGACAGGTCTATCAGCTTCGCCGGGCCTTCCGCCAGATAGCGGACGGCGTTCCTAGCTCCGGCAAGGCCCTTAGAGGGCCTTCGTCACCTTTCCCGCTTTGAGACAGCGGGTGCAGACGTAGACGCGTTTTGGCGCCTTGCCGACGAGGATCCTGACCTTTTGCAGGTTCGGGTCGAAGCGCCGCTTGGTGGCGACCATCGAGTGGCTGCGGCTGTTGCCGAAGGCCGGACCCTTTCCGCAGCTGTGACATACCTTTGCCATGGGTGGCAGTCTAGCCGCTTATGAGCTCGCGGCGCAGCGCCGCCATCCGCATGACCGCCTCGGCGGCGTGCGCGCCCTGGTCGCGCTTGCCTCCGCCGGTGCGCGCGAGCGCCTGCTCCATGGTCTCGCAGGTGAGCACCCCGAAGGCGCAGGGTACGCCTGTTTCGAGTCCCACGCACATCACTCCGCTGGCGGTCTCCGAGCACACGAAGTCGTAGTGGTCGGTCTCGCCGCGAATAACCGCTCCGAGGCACGCCACGCCGTCGAAACGCCCCGATTGCGCCGCGTACTTGGCTGCTAGCGGCAGCTCGAACGCACCGGGGACGTCGAAGATCTCCACGTCCTCGTGCCCCTGTGCGGAGAAGGCGGTGAGCGCCCCGCTCTGCAGACGCTCGGCCAGCTCGCCGTAGAAGCGCCCGATGGCGATCGCGTAGCGCTCGCTCATGGCGCCTGCACCTCGGGCGGGCCGTCGATCTTGCTCTGCTCGGCCGCGCGCTCCAGCTCGCCGTCGAGGTTCAGGCCCTGGTGATGGAGCGTGTGTCCCATCCGCTGCGCCTTCGTGCGCAGGTAGGCCTCGTTGTGCTCGTTGGGCGCGTGCTCGATCGGGATCTGGCCGCTGACCGACAGGCCGTATCCCTCAAGGCCCTTGATCTTCTTGGGGTTGTTGGTGAGGATCCGGATCGAGCCGAGGCCGAGGTCGACGAGGATCTGGGCGCCGATGCCGTAATCGCGCAGGTCGGCCGGCAGCCCCAGGCGCTCGTTGGCTTCGACCGTGTCCAGGCCATCCTCCTGCAGACGGTAGGCGCGCAGCTTGTTCAGCAGGCCGATCCCGCGTCCCTCCTGGGAGAGATACAGCAGCACCCCCTCCCCCTCACGCTCGATCATCGCCAGCGCCGATTCCAGCTGCTCGCCGCAGTCGCAGCGCAGCGAGTGGAACACGTCGCCGGTGAGGCACTCCGAGTGCACGCGTACGAGCACGTCGGACTTGCCGGCGATGTCGCCCTTGACGAGCGCCACGTGGTGCTTGTCGTCGACCAGCGAGCGGTAGCCGACCGCCTCGAAGTCGCCGAAGGTGGTCGGCAGGCGTGTTGCCACCACCCGTTCGACGAGCATGTCGTGGCGGCGGCGGTAGGCGATCAGGTCGGCCACGGTGATCATGCTCAGACCGTGGTGTGCGCAGTAGTCCACGAGTTCCGGCACGCGCGCCATGGTGCCGTCGTCGTTCATGATCTCGCAGATCACGCCGGACGGATTCAGGCCGGCCAGACGCGCCGAAATCGACCGCCGCCTCGGTCTGCCCGGCACGCTCGAGCACACCGCCGGCACGACTCTTGAGGGGGAACACGTGACCGGGCTGGACGAGGTCCCGGGCGCGGCTGGCGGGGTCGATCGCCACCTGGATGGTGTGCGCGCGATCGTGCGCGGAGATGCCGGTGGTGACGCCCTCGCGGGCCTCCACCGACACCGTGAAGGGGGTTTCGAACGGCGACTCGTTCTTGGCCGCCATCAGGTCGAGCCCCAGCTCGTCGCAGCGCTCGGACGTCAGCGACAGGCAGATCAGACCGCGTCCCTCCTTGGCCATGAAGTTGATCGCCTCGGGCGTGGCGAACTGCGCGGCGAGCGTGAGATCACCCTCGTTCTCCCGGTCCTCGTCGTCGCAAACCACCACCATCTTGCCCTCGCGGATCTCTTCGATGGCCTGCTCGATGGTCGCGAACGGTGTGCTTGTCTGCGCTGCGTTCATGCTCGTGCCTCCAGCAGTCGCTCTACGTGCTTTGCCAGGATGTCCACCTCAATGTTGACAACTGAACCCTTGCGGACCTGGCCGAGGTTCGTTCTCTGCAGGGTCTCCGGTATCAGCGAAACGGAGAAACCGCGCTCTGACAGGGCGCTGACGGTGAGGCTGACGCCGTCGAGCGTGACCGAGCCCTTCTCCACCAGATAGCGCGTCAGCGCCTGCTCCAGCTCCAGTTCGAGTACCCGCGAGAAGCCCTCCTCGCGCACCCCGACGATGGTGGCGACGCCGTCGACGTGGCCTTGCACCACATGCCCGCCGAGACGGTCGGCGGCACGCAGCGCGAGCTCCAGGTTGACCGGCGATCCGGGCCCCAGCTGCCCCAGCGAAGAGCGTCTGAGGGTCTCGTTCATCGCCTGCGCGCGGAAGCCGTCGCCGTCGATCTCGGTGGCGGTCAGGCAGACGCCGTTGACGGCGATCGAGTCGCCCTCGCCGAGATCCCCGGCGAGCGTGCTGGCGATGCTCAGCAGCGCCCCGTCGCCATCGTGATCGAGCGCGGTGACGCTGCCCAGATCCGCGATCAGGCCGGTGAACACGATGGCCCCATCCAAGTCGTGGGCCCCTGATGGACACGCAGGGCAAGCTGGGCAAGGACGCAGGAAGCGTGGCGTGCTGTGCACGCGAGCGACCGAGGACGCCGCCAAGCGCCGCCATGCGTGCCCATCAGCTCACCACTCGCGCAGCCGGGCCGATATGAGGAGGTCCTGTCCGATGCGGTCGCATTCGAACGTGAGCGCGCGCAGCGCGTCGGAGATGCGCTCGACGCCTTCGCCCTCCAGCGGGTCGCGGGCGGCGCTGCCGCCGAGCAGGATCGGCGCCAGGAACAGCCGGATTTCATCGATCTCTCCGGCGTCGAGGAATGCGCCGGCCAGGTGCGGACCGCCCTCCAGCAGCACCGAGGCGACGCCGAGCGCCCCCAGCTGGTCGAGCGCGGAGCGCACGCGGGCGGGCTCGTTTTCGCCGGTGGCCACCAGAACATGCACTCCGGCGGCTTCCAGTGCGTCGGTGTCCGCGCGCGCTGCCGCACGCGAGACGACGATCGTAAGCGGGATCTCGGCCACGGCGGCGACCAGCTGCGAGCTGGGCGGCAGTCGCGCTAGCGAGTCGAACACCACCCGGCGGGGCTGGGACTCCGGCTCGGCCGGCAGGCCGTCGGGCCGGGCGGTCAGCTGCGGGTCGTCCGCCAGCGCGGTGCCGATGCCGACCACGATCGCATCGACGGAGGCGCGCCAGCGGTGCGCGAGGCCGCGGCTCTCCTCGCCGCTGATCCACTTGGAGTCGCCGCTGCGTGTGGCCACCTTGCCGTCGAGCGTCATCGCCGACTTGAACAGCACCCACGGACGCCCAACGCGCGCGTGCTTGCGAAACGCCTGGTTCAACAGCCGTGCTCTGCTCGCCAGCTCGCCCTCGGCGAGCACCACCTCGACGCCCTCGTCGCGCAGGATCCCGAGCCCGCGACCGGACGCCTTCTCGGTGGGATCGTCGGAGGCCACCACCACCCGCTTGATGCCGGCGCTGATGATGGCGTCGGTGCACGGCGGCGTCTTGCCCTCGTGGCAGCAGGGCTCCAGCGACACGTACAGGGTGGCTCCGCTCAGGTCGGCCAAACCGCAGGCCTCGATCGCGTTCACCTCTGCGTGGGCGGCTCCGTACGCTTCGTGCCAGCCCTCGCCGAGAACCTGCCCGTCGCGTGCGACCACCGCCCCCACGACGGGGTTGGGCCTGACCGCGCCGCCGCCTTTGGCCGCGAGCTCGATCGCCCGTGACAGGTGCAGCTTGTCGGTATCGGTGCAGCTCGGCATCTCCCGGCCCAGGATAGCCTCGCAAGGGTTGACAGGAGAGACGGGCATCCGCTCGCCTGCGCGCGGAGGTGGCCGATCGTTCATTTCCGGCAGCGCCCTCCGTGCAAACGCCAGATCGTCATCTGCGGTCCCGGCCTGCGGTAGGCAAGCGGGTAGTAGTCGAAGCTCCAGTCGAAGTCGAACGCCACCGGACCCTGCCCGGTCGCGTACGGCGAGGAGCGGTAGACGACTTCGCCCTGCTGTTCCAGCGCCCGGTAGTAGGCGATCGCCTGCGGCACGACGCCCGGATCGGCGAATGCGCGCCCGGACTGGGTGGATCCGCTGACGATCCAGCAGTAGCCGTGAGCCTCGTAGTAGCTGAGCAGAATCGGGTGCAGTGTGGTCTCGTAGTTCTCGATGCTGACCTGGTGGCTGGCGCCCACTTCGGCTTCGAGCTGGCCGCCCGCGGAGACGCGGTTGAGCATCGATTGGTACTTGTTCCAGCGGTACGGCGCTTCCTGAAGCGGAAAGCCGGGGATGACTTCGCGCGCCCAGTCGTTGGGCGCCACCGGCTCGACCACGATGTTCGAGCCCTTGGGGACGTTGGCGAGCATCCAGTCGCGCGTCAGGGTGCGGGTGTCGGCGCGCGCGAGCACCATCCCGCTGTGGACGCTGTAAATCAGACCCTGCGCCAGCAGCGCGGCCAGCAGCGCGGCGGTGAGCGCCACACGGGGCGGGCGGGCGTGCAGCAGCCCGTTCATCGCGCGCGCAAGCTCGATCGCAAAGAAGGCCGCCAGCAGACAGGCGATCGGGAAGATCGGCAGCAGCCAGCGGCCGAAGTAGCGGCCCTGGATGCCCATGAACGCCAGGAACAGCAGCGTGGAGGGAACCAGCAGCCAGCCAAGCCGCGGCTGCGAGCGCCAGATCGCAAGCGCGCCGCCGAGTGCGGCCAGCGCCGGCAGCCAGCCGAGTCCCCAGGTGAAGGACCACAGGTAGTAGAGGAGGCCGCCGTCTTTGGGCGCGCCGAGCTTGCCCTGCGATTCGGCCGACTGCGCGGACTGGTGCAGCAGTCCGGTGTGGAAGCTCGAATAGTCCAGCACTGCATAGGGGTTGGCCAGCAGGAACGCCGCGAATGCACACGCCCCGCCCAGCGCCAGCCCGAGCGCAACATGCCGTTTGGCGGCCGTGTCGACATCGAGATATCGCGTTATCGCGGCTGTGGCCAGCGGCAGCAGCACGATCCCGGCGGTGTACTTGCTGGCGCACGCCAGGCCCAGCCCCACACCGGCCAGCAGGTAGTCGCGCACACGCCCTTTGCGCACGATTCCGGCGCTGCCGAGCAGCGAGAGTGTGAGCGGGGCGAGCGTGGGCACGTCGTTGAGCGCCAGATGCGAGTAGAAGACCGGCAGGAACGCCACCGCCTCGATGGCCGCCGCCAGCAGCCCCACGGCGCGGCCGAACAGGCGCGAGCCGGCGCCGTAGAGCAGCCACAGTGCGGCCACGCCGAGCACGGCGGCGGCCAGGCGCGCCAGCGTGTACACCTCCTGCGGGTGCAGCGCCAGCGCGCGCTGCACGCCGGCCGAGCCGCCGTAGGCGAGCGCGAACAGGTAGTGCAGGACATACGTGTAGGCGGGCGGGTTGGCGAAGTAGTGCGGGTTGAGGTTCCCGTGTTCGAACATTTCGACCGCGCGGGTGACGAAGTGATCGCTCTCGTCGGTGTTGTAGACGTAGGGCAGCCCCTGCGCCACCCCCCACAGCCGCAATCCCAGCCCTCCGAGCAGCACCAGCGCCAGCGCCGGCCAGGCCCAGCGGCGCTCGCGTGCGCTGGCCTCCGGCGGGCCGGTCTCAGCAGTTGCCATACACCGCGTAGTAGCGGCTCGTGTAGATCCGCTTGAAGGTTCTCAGCGGCACCTGATCCAGCGGATCGTCGCCCACGTCGACGATCGCCTCCGAGAACACGGCGCTGCCCAGCGGATAGACGGCCACGCTGGCAGCTTTGATGCGACGTGCCAGCACGTCCGAGCCCCTGCCCTCGTCGGCGCGTGCCTGGCTGCGCGCCACGATGTCGTGTTGTCCGATCGAGTCAAGGATCCAGCGCGCGTCTGGGATCAGCTTGTTGTTGGGCAGCGACAGCAGCGGGCAGCGTTGCAGCTCGGCCTTGACGGCCGGGCTCCTGAGCGCGACGGCCAGGCCGGTGTGGAAGTCGTCGTGCTCGGCCAGCGTGGTCCGCAGACTCGAGAGGCTGAGCGTGGTGGCGGCCAGCACGGCGCCGTAGAGCACGAGCAGCGACGCTCCCACGATCCACACGCGGCGCAGCGTGGAGCCCGGCTCGAGCATCGTCCAGCCGCCGATGGTGACCGCACAGAACAGCAGCGCCACCGTGGCGGCGCCCATCAGGTAGCGGTCGATCACCGAGGCGCCGACCGCTCCCTCGGCCACGAACACCCCCATCAGCGCCACCAGCGCGGCCAGCGGCACGAGCACGCGCCTGGGCGCCATCCAGATCGCGATCGGCACACCCACGATCGCGCCGAGCAGCACGGGCAGCTTGTCGATGCGGTCGCTGAAGCTCCACAGCGAGCCGAGCACGCTGCCAAAGCCCTGGGTGCGTTCCAGTTCCTGCGCCAGTTCGGCGGTGGCGCTCAGCGAATACAGCGGGTTGCCGGTCACGATCGCATCCAGGCCGGCCCAGACCACGGGCGCGATGGCGGCCAGCGCCAGATATTGCAGGCGCTGGCGGTTGGAGGCCGGCCAGGCGCACCACAGCCAGTAGACGCCGCTCAGCACCCATGCGTCGGGGCGCAGCAGACCGGCGGCGGCGAGCGTCAGGAGGACCGCCGCGCCGCGGCGCGGCCGTTCGACCTCGAGCACGATCGCCCACACGATCAGCGCGATGTAGGAGATGTCGAGATAGCCCTGCGCGGCGAGGTTCTCAACGAAGAAGCGGCTGAGCAGCAAGAGGCCGGCCACCAGGCCCACGACCGGCCCGAAGCACAAACGCCCGAGCCGGTAGATGCCGGCCACGGCCACCACGAACGATCCGATCGAGCCGAGCACCATCAGCCGCGCGCCGCCCTGCCCGAAGATCGAGCACACCAGCCCGAACGCGATCGCCAGCGGATGCTCGGTCGGCCCGCGGTAGACCCTGAAGTCGGGCAGGTGCAGGTGCAGCAGGTCGCGGCCCCACAACAGCGCGTAGAAGGAGTCGTAGGTGGGATATGTGGGGAACGCGAAGTATCCGACCACGGCGCCCACGCACATGGCGGCGAGCCCCACGCGCGCCAGCGTGCCCGTCGGTGTGGCGCGCAGTCGCGCCAGCCGCGTCTGGCCGCTCGGCCGGGTTGGGCCCGGGCTCAGCCGGGTGAGCGTCGCGCCTCGCACCGCGTCAGAGCCTATCCTCCACCCATCAAGCTCATCATCCAGATCCCCTGCTTCAACGAGGCGGCCCAGTTGCCGGCGACGCTGGCCGACCTGCCACGCCAGGTGGAGGGCTTCGACACGGTCGAGTGGTTGGTGATCGACGACGGCTCGACCGATCAGACGATCGCGGTGGCCCGCGAACTGGGCGTCGATCATCTCGTGAGCCTGACCAACAACAAGGGCCTGGCGGCCGGCTTTCAGGCGGGCATCGACACGGCGCTGAAGCTCGGTGCGGATGTGATCGTGAACACCGACGCCGACAACCAGTACTACGGCCCGGACGTGGTCAAGCTGGTGCGCCCGATCCTGGAAGGACGCGCCGACATGGTGGTGGGCGACCGCGAGGTGGAAGGGATCGAGCACTTCTCGCCGCTGAAGAAGGCGCTGCAGCGACTCGGCTCGTGGGTGGTGCGCCAGGCCTCCTCGACATCCGTTCCGGACACCACGTCGGGCTTTCGCGCTTACAACCGCGAGGCTGCAATCCAGATGATGGTGGTGTCGAAGTTCACCTACACGCTGGAGACGATCATCCAAGCGGGCAAGCAGTTGGTGGCGGTCGATCACGTGGCGATCAGGACCAACCCGAAGACGCGCGAGTCGCGCCTGTTCCCGTCGATGGGCGCGTATGTGCGACGCAACGCGGTGTCGATCTTCCGGATCTACGCCCAGTACGAGCCGCTGCGCGTGTTCTGGAGCGCGGCGCTGCTGATGGGGCTGGCGGCGGGCTCGGTTTGGGTCCGTTTCGTGGTCGCCTACGCCGAAGGCAACGGCAAGGGTCACGTGCAGTCGCTGATCCTGGGCGCGGTGCTGTTCATGGCGGCGGTGGTGCTGTTCGCGCTCGGCGTGATCGGCGATCTGCTGGCGGCGCAGCGGGTGATGACGCAGCGCACGTTCGAGCGCGTGCGGCGCATCGAGCTGCAGCTCGGCGTGGAGCCCTCGCACTACCAGTCCAACGAGCAGGCGCGGATCGCGTCCTCGGCAGACGGCGAGGGCAAGGACGTCGGCGATACCCACGAGCGCGAGGCGGTGAGGCTATGAGCGGCGTCACCGTGTCCAAGGACGGCGTGGTCACGGGCAACACCTACGACAAGTACGGCTCCTCCAACCCGGTGGTCAGGCGTCTGATGGCGGGCTTTGAGCGCAACCTCGACGAGCTGTTCGCGCTCGCCTCCCCCGGGTCGCTGCTGGACGTGGGCTGCGGCGAGGGTGTGCTGGTGCACAAGTGGGCTGCGCGCGCGGGCGTGGGGCGCGTGGTGGGCATCGACCTGGAGGAGGAGTCGATCCAGGCCGGCTGGGCCGAGCGCCAGGCGCCGAACCTCGAGTATCGGGTGATGGAGGCTGAGAACCTGCCGTTCGCCGACGGCGAGTTCGAGCTGGCCAGCGCGATCGAGGTGCTGGAGCACGTGCCCGACCCCGAGCACACGGTCAGTGAGATGGCGCGCTGCGCCTCACGCCACCTGCTGGTGTCGGTGCCGCGCGAGCCTCTTTGGCGGATCGTGAACATGGCGCGCGGCGCCTACTGGCCGCAGCTGGGCAACACCCCCGGCCACCTCAACCACTGGTCCACGCGCTCGTTCGTGGACCTGCTGTCTGGCCACGGCGAGGTGGCGGAGATCCGTACGCCGTTCCCCTGGACGATGTTGCTTGTCCGCCTCTAAGGTCGTAGGCCCCCCGGCCTCCGCCGGGGACGGCGCTGGCGCGGCGCGCTCGTATGGCAGCGGCGCAAGGATCCTCTCTATCGGGATCGCCTCGACGGGGCTTTTGACGTTCGCGTACTTCTCGATCGCCAGCCACGTGCTCGGCCACACGCCGGCGGGCGAAGCGGCGACGAAGCAGCTGGACCTGTTGTGGTCAGTGATGTTCGTGATCATCTCGGTGATCTACCGGCCGATCGAACAGCTGCTGTCGCGCACGATCGCCGAACGACGCGCCCGGGGCCAGGAGGCGCACGCGTTGCGCGTGCCGATGCTGCTGCAGGCGGGCTTCGCGCTGGCCTTCCTGGCGGTGGCGCTGGCGCTTCACGACGAGATCGTCAACCACGTGTTCGAACACCACGCGGCGCTGTACTACGTGCTGGTGATCGGCACGCTGGCGTATGCGGCCAGCTATTTCGCGCGCGGCTGGCTGGCAGGACACCAGCGCTTCGGCCTGTTCGGCGGCCTGGTGTTGATGGAGTCGGTGTCGCGCATCAGCTTCGCGATCGCGGTGGCGCTGGGGATCGCAAGCGGACAGACAGCGGTGGCGCTGGGCATCGCGGCGGCGCCGTTCGTTTCGCTGGTGGTCGTGCCCGCCGCCTTTGCCCGCAGCGGCTCCGGAACCACGGCTGCTGGCGCAGGTCACGGTGCGTTGCGCGGGCTCGATGAGCTGAGGGCCCCGATCACGGTCGATGAGGCAGATGCGGCGCTGGCTGGTCCGGGCACCGAGGGCGTCCAGGAGGCGGCGGCGCACGAGGATCTGTCGCTGCGCCGCGGCGGCGGCTTTGCGGTGTGGGTGTCGTCGATCATGCTGTCCGAGCAGACGCTGTTGAACGCTGCGGTGTTGACGGTAGACGCGACGTCGAACGACAAGGCGCTGGCGGGAATCGTGTTCAACGTGCTGTTGATCGCGCGCGCGCCGCTGCAGCTGTTTCAGGCGATCCAGACGTCGCTGCTGCCACATTTGACGGGCCTCGAGACGACGGCGGGGCACGACGCGTTCGCGCGCGCGATCCGCACGACGATCCTGGCGATCGCGGCGTTCGCGACGATGGTGGCGCTGGGGCTGCTGCTGGTCGGCCCGTTCGCGCTGGGCCACGTGTTCTTCGAGCAGAAATACACGTACAACCCGTTTGGCCTGGCGTTGATCGGCGTGGGCATGGGCCTGCACCTGAGCGCCGGGGCGCTCAACCAGGCGGCGCTGGCGCGCGACCGCGCGCGGGCGGCGGCGGCCTGCTGGTTCGGCGCGGCGGTCGTGTTCCTGGCGTGGATGCTCAGCCCGCTGGTGTCAGACCAGCTGCTGCGCTGCGAGGTCGGCTATGCCGGCGCCACGGCGCTGCTGGCGCTGTCGCTGGGCACGCTGTACCGCCGAGGCGGCGCGCGCCCGGCGCTCAGCCGCGGCTGATCGAGGCCACGATCGCTCTGTAGGCCTCGCCGGGGTCCTCGGCGTCGAACACGGCGGAGCCGGCCACGAACAGGTTGGCGCCGGCGTGGCGGCACTGCGGGGCGATCGTGGGGTCCATGCCGCCGTCGACCTCGACCGCCACCCCCTCGCCGACCAGCTGGCGCAGCTGCGGGAGCTTGACCAGCGAGCGCTCGATGAACGCCTGCCCGCCCCAGCCGGGGTTGACGGTCATGCACAGCGCCAGGTCGATCTGCCCGGCGATCTCCGAGAGCGCCGACACGGGCGTGCCGGGGTTGACGGCCACGCCCACGCACGCGCCGCTGCTCGCGGATCAGCGAGGCCGTGTAGGCGATGTGCGGGGTGGCCTCGGCGTGGAAGGTGATCGAGTGCGCGCCGGCCTTGGCGAACTCGCTGGCGTGGCGCTCCGGCCGCTCGATCATCAGGTGCACGTCGAGGATCGCGCCCGCCGGCCTGACCACGTCGGCCAGCGCGCCCACGATCAGCGGCCCGAGCGTGATCTGCGGCACGAAGTGCCCGTCCATCACGTCCACGTGGATCACCCGCGCACCGGCGTCCAGCACCTCGCTTACGTGCTCGCGCAGCCGGCCGAAGTCCGCCGAGAGGATCGACGGCGCCACGTGCACCTCGCGCAGCAGCTCCCCCGGCGCGGTCATACCGCTTGGAGCATGGAGTCGCCGCAGTTGTTGCACTTCATGATGGCGGTGGAGGACATGCGCACGATCGTGGAGTGCTCGCCGCAGTTGGGGCACACCGACGTGAGCTCGAAGCGGTGCAGGCAATAGACGCAGCGGTAGCGACCGGGGAGGTTGGTGGCACGCAGCCACGGCTCGCCGCAGTTGGGACATTTGGGGCCGAGATTGACGGCCGCCTTGGCGGGGGTCTCCTGCTCGCCGTCCACGGCTCAGCTCCGGCGCAGCCGGGCGATGAAGAAGCCGGCGGTGCGGTCGCGGTTGGGCAGTGTCATCAGCATCCCGGCAGGGACTGCTCCTCGCCGCTCATCCTCGCGCACGGAGGCGGCGAGATCCAGCGCAGGCTGCTCGACGCGCAGGTCGTCGAGGGCGAAGTCGGCGTGGGATTCCAGGAAGGCGGCGATCAGGCGCTCGTTCTCGATGGAGGAAATCGTGCAGGTAGAGTAGACAAGCACGCCGCCCGGACGTAGGGCGCCGGCCCCCACGCGCAGGATCTGGGCCTGCACGGCGGACATCGCCTGGATCGCTTCGGGGTTCACGCGCCAGCGCAGATCGGCCCGCGCTCCGAGCGTTCCCAGCCCCGAGCAGGGCGGGTCGACGAGCACGCGGTCGAACACGGGGCCCTCGGAGCGGTGGTGGGTGGCGTCGGCGAGCTCCACGTGTACGTTGCCGGCGCCGAGCCGCTCGGCGGTGCGCACGAGCGCTCCGGCGCGGCGCTTGTTGCGCTCGACGGCCAGCACCTCGCCCTCGCCTCCCATCAGCGCTGCGAGGTGCGTGCTCTTGCCGCCGGGGGCGGCGCACAGGTCGAGCACCCGCTCTCCGGATGTGGGCGCGAGCGTACGCGCGACGAGCATGGCGGCGCGCGACTGCGCCATGAAGGCCCCCGCCTGCCACAGCGGCGAGGCGTGGATGTCGAACGGCTCCTCCAGCACGAGCGCTTCGGGTACCAGCGGATCGGTGCGAGTGCGCACGGGCAGCTGCGCGGCGAGCGTGGCGGGGTCGGCGCGCAGCGTGTTGACGCGCAGCGCCACCTCCCCGGGCTGGTTGTCGGCGAGCCATCAGCGCGCGAGCGGCGTCCGGCCCGAGCGTCTGCCACCACAGCCTGGCGATCCAGTCGGGGTGGGAGTGCTTGATGGCGGCCTGCTCGGGCGTTGCGTCGCTGAGCGCGCCCAGCAGTGTGTCGGCTCCTTCGCGTGCGGCGCGGCGCAGCACGGCGTTGACGAGCCCGTGCCCGGCGCGGGCGTCGCGCTTGGCCAGCTCCACGGCGTCGCCGACCACCGCGTAGTCGGGGGATCCGCTGAGGTACAAAAGCTCATACAGCCCCAGCCGCAGCGCGGCCAGGACCGGCGGGTCGAGCTCTGCCACCGGCCGTCCGGCGAGCTGCGCGATCAGGTGGTCGAGCGTGCCGCGGCGCTGCACGGCGCCGTAGGAGAGGTGCATGGCCAGCGCGCGGTCGCGTGCGTCGAGCTCCCCGGACTCGGCCTGCAGCGCCTCATCGGCGTAGGCGTCGCGCTCGAACACGCGGCGCAGGACCGTATAGGCGCAACTGCGGGCGGGGGCGATCCTGGCAACTGTATTGCTCGGCACTGGGGACATCATCGGCTATCCGTTGCGAGCGGCGCGCCCCGGGGTGAGCACATCGACGAGGTCCTCGGCCAGGCGCTCGCTCTCCTCATCGCCGAGTGTGGCGATCGTGACCCTGATCGCGGGTGGGCTGTGGCCGAGGCGATACGGCGCGCCGGGCGCCACCACCCAGCCGCGCTGCAACAGCGCAGCCATGGCGCCGGCCTCGTCCGCGATCGGGATCCACACGTTCAGGCCACAGGCGCCGTGGGCCTTCACGCCGCGCTGCTGCAGCCGCTTCAGCAGCTGCCCGCGGCGCCGGCCATAGGCCTCGCGTGCCCTGGCCACCTGCTGGAGGGCCTCGGGGTCGTTCCACAGGCTGAGCACGAGCGCCTGCAGGATGTGGCTGACCCATCCGGGGCCGCACTGCTGGCGTCCCTGTACGCGCGCGACCGTCTGCGGATCGCCGGCGAGCACCGCCAGGCGCAGATCGGGGCCGAACGCCTTGGACACCGAGCGGGTGGCCGCCCAGCGCTCACGGCCGGGGAGCGCTGTGTGCAGCTCGCAGTCGGCCAGCACACCGAGGTGGTCGTCCTCGATCAGCAGCGTTCGCGGGAAGCGGTCCGAGCACCTCGCGCAGCTCGCCGGCGCGGTTGCCGTCCAGCGCCGCGCCGGTGGGGTTCTGACCGCGCGGGATCAGGATCGCCGCGCACGCGCCGCGCTCGAGCGCTGCGCGCAGCTGCTCTGGCTGCATCCCGCGATCGTCGACGTCAACCGGCTCCATCACGAGCCCCTGGGAGCGCAGCAGGTCGAACAGGGCGGCATAGCCCGGATTCTCGACCGCCACGCGGTCACCGGGTCGGGTGTGCGCCTGCAGCACGCGCTCGATGCCGTCGAGCGCGCCGCTGACCACGCACAGCTCGCCGTAGGGTACGCCGTCCGCGCGCAGCTGCTCGCGTGCGAGCTCGATCAGCTCGTCCAGAGCGGGTGTCTCCCCGTACAGGCGCGCCGGCAGCTTTGTGCGTCCCAGCGCGCGTTGCAGGTCGGGCAGCAGCGCAGGGTCGGGGTTGCCGCGCGAGAGGTCGCGGGCGCCGGCCGGTAGGGGCAGCTGAATCCGCCAGGCGCCGATCGGCGGTCGCTCGCCGATGCGCGTGCCGCGTCGCGGCTCGCTGATGACCACGCCGCGGCGGCGCAGCTCGGCGAGCGCGGCGGCCACGGTGGCCGGGCTGAGGCCCACGTCTTCGGCCAGGCGCCTGACCGACGGCAGGCGCTGTCCGGGGGCGAGCTGCCCGTCGGCCACCTTGGCCTCGATGCCGCTGGCGAGCTCCGCCGCGCTGTGCGCCGGAGTTCGATACTGTATCAGTTCAGACACTGGATTGTACTATAACAGATTGAAGGGAGCGCTGTGATGTCCTCATCCACATCACCGGCCGGACCGCCGTCCGAGCGCGTGCGGCTGCGACGCAAGCGGGAACGCGCGAACTACGAGCGCGAGACGATCGACGCGATCCTGGACGAGGCGCTGATCTCGCATCTGGGGATCGTCGAGGACGATGGCCAGCCATTTGTGATCCCCACCCTGCACGCGCGCAGCGGTGACACGGTGTACTGCCACGGCTCGGTGGCCAGCCGCACGCTGAAGATGTTGGCGGCGGGCGCGCCGGCGTGTCTGACGGTGTCGCTGATCGACGGGCTGGCGCTGGCGCGGGCGGCGATGCACCACTCGGCCAACTACCGCTCGGCGATGCTGCTCGGACGCGCGCGCAGCGTGGATGATCCGCAGGAGAAGCTGGCGGCGCTGGAGGCTGTGGTCGAACACATCGTGCCCGGGCGCTGGCGCGACGTGCGCCATCCAACCGAGAACGAGCTGAAGGCCACGGCGGTGCTGGCGTTGTCGATCGAGGAGGCCTCGGCCAAGATCCGCACGGGCATGCCGTTGGACGACGAGGAGGACTATGCGCTGGAGGCGTGGGCCGGTGTGATCCCACTGACCATGCGCCAGGGCACGCCACAACCGGACCCGTTGATGAGTAGCGAGGTCGCGGTGCCGCCCTACGCCAGCGCCTACCGGCGCCCGGGCGCGCCGTGACCGCGTAGGTAGGCGGAGGCGTCCATGGCGCGCCCGCCGGGTGGCTGCACGACGAGCAGATCGAGCACACCGGATGCACAGTCCAGCACCAGATGCCCGTCGCGCTCGGCCACACCCGGCTGGGAGGCGGGCTCGCTGGATGCGTCAAGCAGCGTGGCGGAATGGACGCCCAGCAGAGATCCGTCGGGCAGCGCCACACGCGCACCGATGTGCGGGCTGAGCGCGCGCACGCGACGATCGAGCTCGGCGGCCGGCCGGCTGGCATCCAGCATGCGGTCCTCGGCGGTGATCTTCTCGGCGTAGGTGACGCCCTGCTCGGGCTGCTCGTGAAACGGCGGGCGCTCCCGCAGAGCGCGAATCAGCAGCTCCCCGCCCACGTCCTGCAGGCGTGCGGCGAGCGACCCGTAGGTGTCGCTGGGCAGGATCGGCTCGGCGGCGGTGAGGCACACCGGGCCGCTGTCCAGCCCGGCTGTGAGGCGCATGATGGAGACGCCGCTGCGCTCGTCGCCGGCCATGATCGCGCGCTCGATCGGCGCGGCGCCGCGCCAGCGCGGCAGCAGCGACGGGTGGACGTTGAGCAGCTCGTATTGAGAGAGCAGCGGCTCCTTGATCAGCGCCCCGAAAGCGCAAACGATCACCGCGTGGGGCGAGCCGCCGTGGGGACTGGAATCCTGGACCCCCTCCTTACCATGGAGGTGCTCTGCGATCTGCTGGCGCGCGTCGGCGTCGTTGACGCTGTCGGGCTGTGCGAGCGCGATGTCGAGCTCGCGCGCGCTCTCGGCCACGGGCGGCGAGGAGAGCCGTCGCCCGCGGCCGCTTGGCCGGTCGGGGCGTGTGAGCACGAGCGCGGGGCGGAACTCCTCGCTCAGCGCCAGCCGTTCGAGGATCGCGGCGGCGAACTCCGATGTGCCGAGGAAGACGGTGCTCAAGGGTCCCGCCGGCGTGCAGCTAGGCGGCGCTGGCGGTGGTCTGCGCGTCGCGCATCGCGCGCATGGCTTCCTTGCGCTCGTGACGTGAGACGTGATCGAGGATCAGCACGCCGTTGAGGTGGTCGATCTCGTGCTGGATGACTCTTGCCTCCAGGCCCTCCGCCTCGATCTCGATCTCGGCTCCGGCCTGATCCTTGGCCCGCACGTGCACCTGTGCGTGGCGCTCGATCTCGAGGTGCACGGCGGGCAGGCTGAGGCAGCCCTCCTCGCCCAGCTCGAGCTCCTCGCTGCACCAGGTGAGCTCGGGATTGACGAGCACCATCAGCGGGCCGTCGGTGTCGACGCAGTAGACGAGCAGGCGGTGCAGCACACCGACCTGGGTGGCGGCCAGACCGACTCCCAGGGCGTCGTGCATCAGCTCGCCCATGCGCTGGACCTCTACCTGAAGCGCGTCGTCGAAGCGCTCCACGGGCAGCGCTGTGGCGCGCAGCACGGGATCGCCGAACTTGCGCACGTGCCGCAGCGCCGCGTCGCGGCGTGCGCGGGTCTCGGCGTCCAGCTCGGTGGCCTCGGGCGCGTCCTGCTCGCGCTCGACCTCCACGTCGGCGTCCTCGGATTGGAGCTCTGGGAGATCGCTGGCCATGTCATCTGCGGCACTCATCGACAGGGAGTTTAGGAGCAGTTGGCAGCTTTGCCCATCAGCCTTTGGCGGGCGCCGAGCGGCGGTCGAGCAGCAGCACTCGTTTGACTGTGGTGCGGGCTGGCTTGGGCGCCGTCTGCACGAGCGCGAGGCGTGCGCCGATGCCTGCGCGATCTGCGCCGAGCTGGCGTCGGGCGCTGGGCCCGATCGCGATCCTGACGGTGGCGGACTGGTCGGGCTTCAGCGAGAAGCGCCCGGCGCCGATCGTGTCGGTCACAGAGATCGTCTTGCCGGCGCGCCTGGCCGTTCGCTTCTCGGTCAGCGTGAGCTTGCCGTGGCAGGCGAGCGCCGTCGAGCAGCGGAGCCTGACGAGCGCGGTGGCGCTGTTGGCAACCGTGATCCGCGTGCTGAGAAGTGACACAGCCGCTTTGGGCGCGGACAGGCCACCTGTGGGCATGCCGCCGGGCGATGTGGGATTGGTGCCCACGCCGGGCAACACGGGGGAGATTTTCTGCACGGTGAGGGTCTGAAGGGTTGCGTTGATGCCCTGCCTGATTTCCCTGGCGCCCAGACTCAGCACTGTGGCCCCAGCGATGGTGCTCGCGCCGTTGTATGCCTGGGCGGAATAGCCGCCGCCGTCGAAGATCACGTCGTAGCTGCCACTGGGGAGTCCTGTGATGGTGTAGTTGCCGCCGTTGGCTGTGACCGCGCAGCTGACGATTTCAAGGGCCGCCGCGCCGGCTTTGGCGGCACAGGCGGTCACGCCTTCGACCGGCGCGCCGGTGGCTGCGCTGTTCGTAGTACCCGATATCTCGGCGCCCGGTTCGAGTTCCGCGTCGATGTTGGGGACGGTGGCGCCGGCGATGGTGAGTTCCTTGGCTTCCCCAGAGGTGGGCTTGTCGTCGTAGTACTGGGTGACGTAGTTGAGGGCGCTCGGGAAGGGGTCTCCGAAGCCGACCGTGTAGCCGCCGGCGCTGATGCCGGAGATCGTGTATTCGCCGCCGCTGTTGGTCTTGACGCACGCGTCGGGTTCGGTTTCCGCTTCTTCTTCCTGACCGGGAGCGGACGTTGCGAACGCGCACACTTCGATGCCTTCGATCGGCTTGTGGCTGGAGGCTTCGGTGACCTTGCCGGCGATCGCGCCGCCGGCGGCGAGCGCCCGAGCGGGATGCCAGCCGATCACGACCGCGGCGGCCAACGCAAGGAAGATCAGGCGAGATTGCACGCTGGTATCAGCGTACTGCGCAAACCTGGAGCAACCTACTGCGGATCGACGTCCACGCTGAAGCTGACGCCGGCGTGGGCGCGGGTGTCGGCGACGCGCTGCACGGCCTCCCCCACGACCTGCACGGCGGCGCGGCGCTGGGCGGCCTTGACCACGAGCACCTGGCGCTCGCGTCCGCGCAGCCGGAACAGCGTGGCGGGGCCGAGCACGACCGGGTCGGCGCCGCCGCCTGGGCGCGGCTCGGCAAGCTGCTGGGCGATGGCTTGGCGTATGGCGTTTGCGGCGGCGAGCGCGTGGTGGGCTTCGACGGCGGAGCAGGTGATCCTGATGAGGTGCGAGAACGGCGGGTAGCCGAGCGCGCGGCGGCGCTCCAGCTCGCCGGCGCTGAAGCCGTGGCTGTCGTGGCGGGCGGCGTGCTCGATGGCGCGGGCGTCGGGGGCGATGGTCTGCACGAGCACGCGACCGGCGGCGCCGCGACCGGCGCGGCCGGCGAGCTGGGCGATCAGCGCGAACGTGCGCTCCTCGGCGCGGAAGTCGGGGAAGCGCAGCGTGGCGTCGGCGTCGAGCACGACCCCGAGCGTGACGTCGGGGAAGTCGTGGCCCTTGGCGACCATCTGGGTGCCGATCAGCACTCCGCAGTCGGCGGCCTCGAAGCTGCGCAGCAGCGCGGCGACCCCCTGCTGCTCGGGGTCGGGCGTGGCGCCGGCCGCGGATAGGCGGGCGCCGGGGAGGCTGCTGGCAGCGGAGACGGCGTCGGCGTCGAGGCGGAAGATCGGGAAGCGCCCGTCGTCGAACACGCGGGCGAGGTCGTGCTGCAGGCGCTCGGTGCCGGCGCCGTGGCGGGCGACGGACGTGGACGAGCAGCTGTCGCAGCGGGCGGGAGCGGGCTCGCGGTGGCCGCAGTGGTGGCAGGCGACGTAGCCGCCGGCGCGGTGCAGCACGAGCGACACGTCGCAGTCGGGGCAGCTCCACACCTGCCCGCAGGAGCGGCAGGACAGGAAGTTGGACCAGCCGCGGCGGTTGAGCAGCACGATCGCCTTGCTGCGCGCGGCGCGCACCTCGGCGAGCGCTTCGGCGGTGACGGGGTGCAGCCCCTGGGTCTGCCCGCGCATGTCGAGGATCTCCACGGCGGGCAGGCGGCGACCGTCGACGCGGGTGGCGAGCACGGAGGCGGGCAGGCGCTGTACTGCCTCGGGCCGTGGGGTGGCGCTGCCGGCGAGCAGTACGGCGCTGCAGCGCTCGGCGCGCTCGGCGGCCACGTCGCGGGCGTCGTAGCGGGGGTCGCCTTCATGCTTGTAGGAGGAATCGTGCTCCTCGTCGAGCACGATCAGCCCGAGGTCTTCGATGGGTGCGAACACGGCGGAGCGCGGTCCCACGCAGACGCGGGCGTGGCCCTCGCGCAGGCGGCGCCACTCAGCGTAGCGCTGGGCGGGGCGCAGCTGTGAGTGCAGCACAGCGACGGTGTCGCCGAAACGTTCGATGAAACGGGAGACGATCTGCGGGGTGAGCGCGATCTCGGGCACGAGCACGATCGCGCCGCGGCCCTGCTCCAGGGCGGCGGCGGCGGCGTGCAGGTAGATCTCGGTCTTGCCGGACCCGGTCACGCCGTGCAACAGCCGCTGCTCGCAGCGGCGCGCGGCGATCGCCTGCAGGACCGGCTCCAGCGCGGCGTGCTGTTCGAGGGTGAGCTGCGGCGCGTGCGGGCTGCGGGCGCCGACGCTCAAATGCTGGGGTCGTGCTACGGCGCGACGCTTGCGCCCGCTGAGCCGGCGGGCGGCGCCGGGCGGGAGCACGAGGCCGAGGGCACGCGCGATCGTGGAGCAGTACTCGGCGGCGATCCATTCGGCCAGCGCCACCAGGTCGACCGGTACCCCGAGCTCCAGCGCGCGCAGCGGCGCGAGCAGCTTCTCATCGGCGACGTCGCTGCTGTCGGCGAGGCCTACGACCACGCCGAGCACCTCGCGCCGGCCGAACGGCACGACCAGCATCGAGCCGACGTCCACCCCGCCGATCAGCTCCTCGGGCAGCCGGTAGTCGAACGGCCCGCGCAGCGCGCGTGCCGTCGTCATCGGCTCTACCAGGGCGATGCTTCCCATCGCTCTGACAGTAGAGGGGCCGCCGGTCAGAGACCGGCGGCCTGACGCAGCGCGTCGGCCTTGTCGGTGCGCTCCCACGTGAAGTCGTGATCGTCGCGTCCGAAATGCCCGTAGGCGGCCGTCTTCTGGTAGATCGGGCGGTGCAGTTTGAGCTCCTCGCGGAACGCGCCCGGGCGCAGGTCGAAGACGTGATCGACGGCGCGTGCGATCTGGCCGCGGGTGCGGCCCTCCTGCTCGGTGCCGAACGTCTCGACCATCACCGACACCGGATGCGCCACCCCGATGGCGTAGGCGACCTGCACTTCGGCGCGTTCGGCGAGGCCGGCGGCGACGATGTTCTTGGCCACCCAGCGCGCGGCGTAGGCGGCGGAGCGGTCGACCTTGGAGGGGTCCTTGCCGGAGAAGGCGCCGCCGCCGTGGCGGGCCATGCCGCCGTAGGTGTCGACGATGATCTTGCGTCCGGTCAGCCCGGCGTCTCCGACGGGGCCGCCGATCACGAATCGGCCGGTGGGGTTGACGAGGAAGTTCCTGCGTAGCTTGTGCTCGTCGTAGAGCTCCTTGGGCAGGATCGGCTCGACGACGTGCTCCCAGAGGTCGTCGGGGATCAGCGACTCGGCGCCTTCGGCGTGCTGGGTGGAGATCAGGAGCTTTTCGACCTCGACCGGCTTGCCGTACTCGTAGCGCACGCTGACCTGTGTCTTGCCGTCGGGGCGCAGATAGTTGAGCGTGCCGGCCTTGCGCACCGCAGCCAGACGCTCGGCTAGACGGTGGGCGAGGGAGATCGGCAGCGGCATCAGCGTGTCCGTCTCGTTGCTGGCGTAGCCGAACATCATGCCCTGATCGCCCGCGCCTGCGACATCGAGCTCGTCGTCATCGCCCGCCTCGGTGCGCGCCTCGTAGGCCTTGTCGACGCCTTGGGCGATGTCGGGGGACTGCTTGTCGATGGCGTTGAGTACGGCGCAGGAGTCGGCGGAGAAGCCGAGATCGGCGTCGGTGTAGCCGATCTTGCGGATGGTCTGTCGGGCGATCTCCTGGATGTCGACGTAGGTGTTGGTGGAGATCTCTCCGGAGACGACGACCAGACCGGTGTTGACGAGCGTCTCGCAAGCGACGCGGCCGTAGGGGTCGTCGGCGAGGACGGCGTCGAGCACGCCGTCGGAGATCTGGTCGGCGATCTTGTCGGGGTGTCCCTCGGTGACGGACTCGGACGTGAACAGGAATTCGTTGTCGGAAAACTCGGTCATGGCTCGGTGGCTCAGCTCCAGCGGTTCAGGGGGTGGGCTAATGATGGGGAACGGGCGAGGTGACTGCGCCCTGGGCTTGGCAACAGGTTCGGGAGTCTATGCGGCGCGGGCTCTCCCGCGCTGACCGCGCTCGACGAAGTCGATGATCAGCGGCACGCCGTCGAGCGCGTAGCGGGCGCGCAGGCGGTTCTCGACGAAGTAGGCGTAGTCGCGAGTGACGCGAGCGCGTGAGTTGACCTGGATTGCGAAGCGCGGCGGGCGCTCGTCGATCTGGGTCATGAAGATCAGTTTGAGGCGGTGGTTGCTGGAGCCGCGGCGGGTGCCGACGGGCGGCTGGCGGGCCTGCACTGTCTCTGACAGGAAGCGATTCAGCTCTGGTGTGGGGATGCGCCCGGACATGCGGTCGCCGAGCGTGATCGCTTCGGTGAGCAGCCGTGGCACGTGGCGCCCGGTCTTGGCGCTGACGGTCAGCACCTTCGGCCGCAGACGCAGTTTCTCGGCCACGCGGCCGCGCTCGTAGTCGAGGTCCAGGTGCTGGCCGCTGGCGCTGTCGATCGGCTCCTGCACGTCCCACTTGTTGAGCACGATGGCGGTGGCGCAGCCGGCCTTCATGGCGAGCTCGGCGATGCGCAGGTCCTGGGAGGTGATGCCGTCGTGGGCGTCGCACACGACGAACGCCACGTCGGCGCGCTCGGCGGCGCGCTGGGAGCGCAGCGTGGTGTAGTACTCGACCGAGTCGGACACCTTGGACTGGCGGCGCATGCCGGCGGTGTCGACGAGGATCAGCTTGCGCTCGCCGATCATCAGCGGCATGTCGATGGCGTCGCGGGTGGTGCCGGCGGCGTCGGCCACGATCACGCGGTCTTCCCCGAGAAAGCGGTTGACGAGCGAGGACTTGCCGACGTTGGGGCGCCCGATGATGGCAAGGCGCACGGTGTCGTCGGGCTCCTCGATCTCGCCCTCGGGCAGCAGCTCGACGATCTTGTCCAGCAGATCGCCCGTTCCCAGGCCCTGGGAGGCGGAGACGGCCAGCGGCTGGCCGAGCCCGAGCGGATGGAAGTCGGAGGCGAGCGGCAGCTCGTTGACGCTGTCGCACTTGTTGGCCGCAACAACGGTGGGCAGCTTTGAGCGGCGAAGCAGATCGGCCATTTCCTGGTCGCCGGGTCGCATGCCGGCGCGCGCGTCGACGACGAGCACCGCCACGGCCGCTTCGGCGATGCCGGCCTTGGCCTGCTGGCGGATCGAGCCGGCCAGCGGGTCGTGGTCCTCGAAGTCCACGCCGCCGGTGTCGATCAGCGTGAAGCGCCGGCCGTTCCACTCGCAGTCGAGCTCCTTGCGGTCGCGGGTGACGCCGGCGCGCTCGTGTACGACCGCCTCGCGCGTGCCGGTGAGGCGGTTGATCAGCGAGGACTTGCCCACGTTGGGGTATCCGACGATTGCGACCTTCATGGGGTTGGCTCCGTGCGTAGGTCCACGAGCTGGACGAGGTGCGTCAACGCCAGAATCTCGGGATCGCCCGTGTAGAGAGGGGCGTTGTGGCGTTGGGCGGTTGCGACACAGTAGGAGTCAGCATAGGAGAGACCGCCTTCGGCCTTGACGTGGGCGGCACGGACGACGAGATCCCAGTCGGGGTCTTCGACCACTGTGACTGCGCGCATACGGTCCACCAGCTCAATGGCGCGCTCGCGTCCGTGCTCGCGCTCCAGCTTGTAGAGCACCTCGCCGAGGTTGATAGCGGACATGACCGCCTCGGCAGTGTCGATGGCCGCTTCGACGTCTCCGACGCAGGGGTGGTCTTCATAGAGGGCCATCACGGCCCACGCATCGAGGACGACGGTCAGGACGCCGTTCCCTGAACCTTGCGGTCCTCGCGTTCCCGTTCCAGCCGGCGCTCGGCCTCGAGGCCGGCGGTCAGGCTCGGCCCTCCGGCAAGCGCTCCTCGCAGGCTTGCCACGATCGCCCTGCGCTCGTCCGGATCCACTACCGACTTACGTATGTGCACGCCATCCGCCGGCTCGCGCACCTGCGGGCGGTCGCCTGGCCTCAGGGGAGGCGCGGAGCTATGGAGACCGAGGATCAGCGAGAGAGCATGGTCTATCTCCACGAGTCGATTGGGCGCGAGCGTGCCGACATGACCCAGGAAGCGCTGGCGGGAGAGCGACCGCACCGCGCGGCAGATCGCGCGGCATTGACGGTCGATGCCGGCACCGGGCGGGATCTCGGGACGCAGAGCGGACGGGGCGCGCGAACTGGACAGTGGTACGACGACTATCAGCGTATCGTCTCCGTCGCCGTCGCCGTTGAGCTCGTCGACGGAGACGACCACCGCGGGACGGTTCTTGGCCGGCTCACCAGCTCTACCGGCTCCCAGCGAAACCAACCACACCTCTCCCCTACGGGGATCAGTCGATGCCATCGGCGAGAGCCATCTCCCAGTCACGGTCCTCAGCTTCGACGTCACGATTTTGGGCGTCGATGGAACTGGCCCGGCGCTCTGAACGCCAGATCAGCTCGGCCTGTCGTTTGCGCGCAACCTCGGCGAGCAGGGAAGCCAACGACACCCCACTCTCGCGCGCCTGCTCGGCCAGCAGATCGCGAGTGCTGCGTGACACGCGGATAGTCGCCGTCTCTGTCGCCGCCATAGTGGCGACATTATAGCGCTCTCAATGGCGCTAACGATCAGGCTTGGTCTCGGTGATCCGCGTCCGATTCATCCTCCCGCGCGAGCGCGGCGATGCGCGAGACGACCTCCTCGACGCTCAGCCCGCTGGTGTCGAGCGTGACGGCGTCGGGGGCGGCGTGTAGGGGGCTGTGCTGGCGTGAGCTGTCGCGCTGGTCGCGCAAGGTCTGCTCGGCTAGCACGGTTGCGACCTCGGTCCCGATCTCGGCGGCGCGCCGCCGCGCGCGCTCGCGCTGGTCGGCAGTCAAGAACACCTTCAGCTCGGCGTCCGGCGCGACGACTGTGCCGATGTCGCGTCCCTCTGCTACCCAGTTGCCACGGGCGATCACCTCGCGCTGCTTGGCGACAAGCGCCTCCCTGACATGTGGGTCGGCGGCGACGATGGAGGCGGCCTCGGCAACCGCGGGCGTGCGGATCCGCTCGCTGACGTCGCGGCCGTCGAGCAGCACGCGCGCAGCTCCCGCGTGGCCGCCTGTGTACGTGTCGAAGTCAATGGCAGCGGATTGGGCGAGCGTCCCGAGCACACCGGCGGGGCGCTCCGTCAGCGGCCCCCCTCCCTGTTCCAGCGCGGCGAGCGCCACGCACCGATACATAGCCCCGGTGTCGAGGTAGCCAAACCCGAGCTCCCGCGCGAGCGCCTTGGCGACGGTGGACTTGCCGGCGCCGGCGGGGCCGTCGATGGCTACGAGCAAAGCCTTGCCAGGTCCTCGACGAAGTTGGGGTAGGAGACGGCGGCGGCGTCCATGCCGATGACTTCGACGCCCTCTTTGGAGGCGAGGCCGGCGACGGCGCCCATCATGGCCATGCGGTGGTCACCAAGGGCGTCGATGACGCCGCCGCGCAGCCCGCCGCTGCCGTGCACGGCGAAGCCGTCGTGGGTGGCCTCGATGTTGGCGCCAAGGCCGCGCAGGCCGTCGACGACGCCGGCGATGCGGTCGATCTCCTTGACGCGCAGCTCCTGGGCGCCGTGCACGACGGTTTCGCCCTCGGCGAAGCATCCGAGCAGCGCCACGAGCGGCAGCTCGTCGATTGCGAGCGGCACCTCGTCGGCCTCCACCACGGTGCCCTCGAGCGCGCCGTGGGCGACGTCGAGATCGCTGATGGGCTCGTGGGCGATGAGCTCGCCGGACTCGTCCTCGATGTCGCCGAGCACGATGCCCTGCATGCGCCTGACGATCCGCAGGAAGCCGGTGCGGGTCCAGTTGACGCCGACGTTGGAGATCAACAGGCGCGAGCCGGGCACGAGCACGCCGGCGGCGACCATGAAGGCGGCGGAGCTGGGATCGCCGGGGACGACGATGCGCTCGAGGGCCAGCTCGTCGGTGTTGGCGACGGTGACGTGACGCCCGTTGCGGTGGATGGCCACGCCGGCGGCGAGCAGCATGCGCTCGGTGTGGTCGCGGCTGCGGGCGGGCTCGCCGACGGTGGTGACGCCGTCGGCGGCCAGGCCGGCGAGCAGCACGCAGGACTTGACCTGGGCGCTTGCCACGTCGATCTCGTAGGAGATGGCGCGCAGGCGGGCGCCGTGGATCTGAAACGGCGGGTAGCGCCCGTCGCGGGCGTCGATGCGGGCGCCCATCTGGCGCAGCGGCTCGGCGATGCGATCGACGGGGCGGCGGCGGATGGACTGATCGCCGTCGATGGTGAACGTGCGTCCGTCCTGCGCGGCCAGCCAGCCGGGCAGCAGCCGCATGAGCGTGCCGGCGTTGCCGACGTCGATCGGCCCGTCGGGCTCGTTGGCCTCGCGCAGGCCGGCGCCGCGCACGACGACCTCGTCGGGGCCGATCTCCACGAGCGCGCCGAGCGCGCGCACGGCGTCGAGCGTGGAGGTGGTGTCGGCGGCGTGCAGGTAGCCGTGGATGTGCACGGGCTCGGAGGCCATGGCACCGAGTAGCGCGGCGCGGTGGGAGATGGACTTGTCGGCGGGGGCGCGCAGCTGGCCGGTGAGTCCCTGCGATGGCTCGAAGCGAACGTTCATGAGGTGGCGCTCATGCTTGCACGACGGGGAAGCCGAGGTCGGCGATCAGCGAAATCGCCCGTTCAGCCTGCTCCTGCCCCCTGATCCACAGCGCGACTTCGCCTTGGCGGTTGTCCTGTGAGGGCGCGAGGGCCATGTCGACGATGTTGACGCCGGCGCGTCCGAGCGCGAGTGCGATGTCGGCGATCACGCCGGGGCGGTTGGGTACGGAGGTGCGCAGCTCGCAGACGCTGCCGCCGGCGAGGCCTGCCCCGAGCAGCGCGTCGCGGTCGGCGCGCGCCTGCTCGTTCCAGACGGTGATGTGATCGGCCTGCTGCGCGGAGAGCCATGCGCGCACCTGCTGCAGGCGGGCGGAGAACTGGTCGATGGAGTCGATCAGGGCGTGGCGGTTGGACATGTAGATGTCGGTCCAGATGGCGCTGTTGGCGCCGGCCACACGGGTGCTGTCGCGAAAGCTGGGGCCGACGGCGGGGAGGTTGGGGGACTCCTGGCTGCCACCCAGCAGCGTGGCTGCCTGGGAGACGAGCAGGTTGGCGAGCACGTGCGGCAGGTGCGACACGCAGGCCATGAGGCGGTCGTGGGTGTGGGCGTCGATGGCGGTGGGCCGCGCGCCGATGGCGACGAGCAGCCGGTGCAGTCGCTCATACAGCACTCCGGGCGTGTTGCCTTGGGAGGGCGTGAGATACCAGGTGGCGCCGTCGAACAGGTCAGCGCGGGCGTGCTCCACCCCGGCGGTCTCGGCGCCGGCGAGCGGGTGCCCGCCGATGAAGCGCAGGTCGCTGCCGGCGGCCTCCAGCAGATGCTTGGTGGATCCGACGTCGCTTACCACGCAGTCCTCGGCGGCGGCGTCGAGCGCGGCCTGCACGGTGGCGGCGAGCGCGCTGACGGGCGCTGCCACGAACACGACATCGGCGCCGGCGACGGCGCTGTCGATGTCGGGGGCTTGCCGCTGGATGGCGCCGAGCTCCAGCGCGCGCTCCCCCACACTCGCGTCGGGATCGTAGCCGCAGACCTCAGCGCCGGCGCGCCCGTGGGCGGCGAGACCGATCGATCCGCCGATCAGCCCCACGCCGAGGATGGCCACCCTCAAGCGGGCCGCCGGCGCTGCGCGGGACTTTGTCCTCGGCCCATCAGACGGCGCTGAGCGCCTTGCCGGCGAGCGCGGCGGCCTGCTCGACTGCGCGGGCGTAGTCGGCGAAGTCCTCGGCGCGCAGCGCCTGCGGCCCGTCGCAGATGGCCTCGTCTGGGTTGGGGTGGGTCTCGACGATGATGCCGTCGGCGCCGACGGCGGCGGCGGCGAGCGACAGCGGCAGCACGAGGTCGCGCCGGCCGGCGGCGTGGCTGGGGTCGACGATGATGGGCAGGTGGGTGAGCTCCTTGAGCACGGGCACGGCCATCAGGTCGAGGGTGAAGCGGTAGGCGGTCTCGAAGGTGCGGATGCCGCGCTCGCAGAGCATGACGTTGGGGTTGCCTTCCTTGAGGACGTACTCGGCGGCCATGAGCAGCTCGTCGAGTGTGGCGGAGAGTCCGCGCTTGAGCAGCACGGGGCGTCCGGCGCGGCCGAGTTCGGCGAGCAGCGGGTAGTTCTGCATGTTGCGCGCGCCGATTTGGATCACGTCGGCGACCTCGAGCACGGCGTCGAGGTCGGCGATGTCCATCAGCTCGGTGACGATCGGCAGCCCTGTCTCGGCCTTGGCCTCGGCCAGCAGCCGCAGCCCCTCCTGCCCGAGCCCCTGGAAGGCGTAGGGCGAGGTGCGTGGCTTGTAGGCTCCGCCGCGCAGCAGCGTGGCGCCGGCGTCCTTGACGACGTGTGCGGTGGTGAGCAGCTGATCGCGTGACTCCACGGTGCATGGCCCGGCGATGAGCGCGAAGTTGTTGCCGCCGACCTTGCGTCCGTCGATGTCGAGCACGGTGCGCTCGCCGTGGGTGATCTCGGAGGAGGCGAGCTTGTAGGGCTTGAGGATGGGCATCACGCGGTCCACGCCGGGCTGGCCCTCGAGGCCGAGGCTGGCGATGTTTGCGTCCTGCTCGACGTCGCCGATGGCGCCGATGACGGTGACGCGGGCGCCGACGATGGGGTGTGCGCGCGCGCCGGCGTGCTCGATCTTGGCCACGACCGCGTCGACCTCTTCTGGGGTCGCGGTCTCTCTCATCACGATCATCATGTATTCATCCTTTCACTGCCGCCGGGGATATTAGAGGTGCGCCAGAGCTGCGGTTCGGCCCGGCGGAGGCCGGGTGTTCGTGAAGGGGCGCTCTTTGGCACCCGCGTGGGTGGCGCTTGGCTCGTGTGGAGCCTTGACGACCGCTGCCCGCTCACGAGACGGGTGCAGGCCGAAGCGCCTAACTAAATCGCCAGGCGCAGCGATACGACCACGTGGCATACGCGAAGGTGGTGCTGCTTGTTGCGAAAGCGGTGCTCATGGTCGTGTTCCCTTTGTAGCAGACAATCACGTGCGGGTAAAGCAATGGGAGACAACTGCGCTGGTTGCGCCGGCATGCGCGCGTGGTGGCCGGCCGCCCGAGTTGGCGGCGGCTACCCGTTGGTGCTCCCCGCTTGGTCTACAGCAGCTGGGCGAGCGCGTCGAAGAAGCGCCGGTTCTCCTCGGGCAGCCCGTAGGTGACGCGCAGCGCGGGCGTGGCGCTGCCGAGCGCTGAGCCGGCGCGCACGAGCACGCCACGCTGGGCGAGGCCGCTCATGATCTGCGCCTCGTCGCGCTCCGCGCCCAGCTCGATCCAGCAGAAGTTGGCTTGCGACTCGGCGCTGGAGAGCCCGAGCGCTTGCAGGCGCTCGTCGAAGGAGATGCGCTCGGCGATGGTGCGGGTGACGCGTTCGACGATGGTGTCCTGGTGGGCGAGGGACTCGATGGCGGCGGCTTGGGCGAGCGCGTTGCAGTAGAACGGCTGGCGCACCTGGTCGACGGCGCGCGGGACCTCGGAGGAGCCGCACAGGGCGAAGCCGACGCGCAGGCCGCAGAGGCCGTGGACCTTGGAGAAGGTGCGCAGCAGCACGAGGTTGGGGTGTGCTTGGAGCAGGTCGATGGAGGCGTCGGGGTCGTCGAGCAGGTTGAAGTCGCAGTAGGCCTCGTCGAGGATCACGCATACGTGCGGGGGGATGTGGTCGATGAACTCGGCGATGTGCTCGAGCGCGACGGCTGTGCTGGTGGGGTTGTTGGGGTTGCACACGATCACCAGCCGGGTGGCGACGGTGACCTCGGCGAGCATGGCGTGCAGGTCGTGGCGCTGCTGGCCGTCGAGGGCGGCGATGACGGCGCGGGCGCCGGAGGCGGCGGCGAGGTGCGGGTAGACGGAGAACGAGGGCCAGGCGTAGACGAGCTCGGCTCCGGGCTCCAGCAGCGCGTCGCCGAGCGCGAGCAGGATGTCGCAGGAGCCGTTGCCGATGGCGATGCGCTCGGCGGGCACTTCGTAGCGCTCGCTGAGCGCCTTGCGCAGCAGCGAGTTGGTGGGGTCGGGGTAGCGGTTGAGCGTGGCGATGGCGCGGTCGATCGCCTGGCGGATCTCGGGCAGCGGCTCGAACGGCGTCTCGTTGCTGGCCAGGCGCACGAGCGGCTGCTGCTGGGCGTAGCCGCCGGCGGCGGGATAGACGGGGATACGCTTGATGCGCTGTGAGAACTCGATCGGCACGACCTTATTGTGCCGCGTGCAGGTCGGCGCGCAGCGCTCGGGCGTCTCCCAGGTAGACGTGCGCGGGCTTGTGATCCTGGGCGGCGTAGTAGTGGATCAGCACGCGGATGACGCGCGGCATGGACTGCGGCACGGGGATCTCCTGGGCGCACAGCAGCGGCACGCTGTCGAATCCGAGCGCGCGGGCGGCGACGGCGGGGAACTCGGCGTTGAGGTCGCGGGTGGCGGTGAACAGGCAGCTGACGACGTTCTCGGGCGTGAGCGCGTTGCGCTGCATGATCTCCTGCATCAGCTCGGAGGTGGCCTGCAGGATGTCCTTGCTGTCGTTGCGCTCGACGCTGGTGGCACCGCGCAGGGCGAAGAGTCGCATTGGCGGCGATTGTGTCAGAGCGCGCGTGCGCGCAGCGCTGTGAGCGCTGTGGGGCGCAGCGCTGTCACCGTTGGAGGGCTCTCAGCTCGTCCACCTCGCGCGCGCTCAGCTGGCGGTGATCGCCGGGCGCGAGGGCGCCTAGCTGCAGCGGGCCGAAGCTGATTCGGGTGAGCTCCAGCACGGGGAACCCGACGGCCTTGCACATGCGCCTGACCTGGCGGTTGCGGCCCTCGTGGATTGTCAGCTCGACGCCGTTGTGGCCGGTTCTGCGGGCGCGGGCGGGCGCGGTGGGTCCGTCTTCCAGTTGCACGCCTACGCGCAGCTGGCGCAGTGCGTTCTCGCTGATGGGCGCTCCCAGCTTGGCACGGTAGGTCTTGGGTACCTGGAAGCTGGGGTGGGTGAGCTGGTGGGCGAGCTGGCCGTCGTTGGTGAGCAGGATCAGGCCGCTGCTGTCGGCGTCGAGGCGGCCAACTGGATAGAGACGCAGCCCGCGGGCGGGGATCAGGTCGATGACGGTCTTGCGCCCGTGGGTGTCGTGGGCGGTGGAGAGCACGCCGACGGGCTTGTGCAGGGCATACAGGGCGCGCGGCTCGGCGCCGGCGAGCGGCCGTCCGTCGAGCGCGATGGCGTTCAGGTCGCTGACGTCGCGGGCGGGGTCGGTGACGAGCGCGCCGTCTACGGTTACGCGCCCGGCGGCGATCAGAGTGTCGGCGGCGCGCCGTGAGGCGACGCCGGCGTGGGCGAGGTACTTGGCTAGGCGCATGGCTGCTGGCGGGGGTTTGTGCTCATGTGCTGCAACCATAGGAGGCGCAGTCCACTGGCCGGGCCGCCGTCTGCCGTTGGGCCGCCTTCGCCAGTGAGCGCTTGATCGTCATGGATCTCCAGCTTCTAGACAAGACACTCGCCGACTTGGGCCAGCCGCGCTTTCGGGCGGGGCAGGTGTGGATGTGGGCTGCACGCGGTGCGCGCGGCTATGAGGAGATGACGAACATCCCGGCGAGCTTGCGTGAGAAGCTGGCCGGCGAGCTGCCGTTCAGCTCGCTTGAGCTGCGCGAGGAGGCGCACTCGGATGACGGCACGGTGAAGGCGCTGTTTGCGACCCAGGACGGGCGGGCGCTGGAGGCGGTGCTGATGCGTTTCCGTGACGGGCGTCGTTCGATCTGCGTGTCTTCGCAGTCGGGCTGTCCTTTGACGTGCAGTTTCTGCGCGACGGGCAAGATGAAGTTTGCGCGCAACCTGACGGCCAGTGAGATCGTGGAGCAGGCGCTTCACTTCCGTCGCACTGAAGCGATCGACCACTGCGTGTTCATGGGCATGGGCGAGCCGATGCTGAACCTGGACAACGTGCTGGAGGCGTGTGAACGTCTGCCGGACATCGGTGTGACCCACCGGCGCACAACGATCTCGACGGTCGGCTGGATCCCGGGGATCGAGCGCTTGACCGAGTGCGACATGCCGATTCGCCTGGCGTTGTCGTTGCACGCGGCCGAAGAAGGGCTGCGTTCTGAGCTGATGCCGGTCAACGACCGTTACCCGCTGGCGGATGTGATCGCAGCTTGCCGCGCGTTCTATGCGCGTAAGCGCAGGCGCGTGTTCGTGGAGTACGTGATGCTGGCGGGCGTGAACGACCGCTACGAGCAGGCGCTGGCGTTGGCGCGCCTGCTGCGCCCGCCGCGGGTGGATGAGCAGTCGATCTTCAAGGTGAACCTGATCCCGTACAACCCCACCGACTCGGAGTTCGACGGCTCCAGCCGCGAGTCGATCGCCACGTTCCGCGCGGCGCTGGAGTCAAACGGCGTGCCGGCCACGGTGCGTCTGACGCGTGGGCGTGACATCGCGGCGGCGTGCGGGCAGCTGGCGGCGAGTACGGCGTAGGCCACTGGCGCGAGCACCAGCGCTTGCGTGGGCGGGCCCAGCTCCCGGTCACTAGACCGGTAGCAAATAGGTATGACTTCTATTCGTACCATGGTAATCTGTGGGTATGAAGCTGAGCGTGAGCTTGCCGCAGGGCGATGTCGAGTATCTGGACGCCTATGCTCAAGCGCAAGGGCACATGTCTCGTTCGGCGGTGCTCCACAAGGCTGTGCGTGCGCTGCGAGCCACGGAGCTGGGCGGTGCCTACGAGGAAGCGTGGGATGCGTGGGAGTCCTCCGGGGATGCGGCCGCGTGGGAGCCCACGACTGATGATGGTGTTGCTCCCTGATGCAACGTGGTGAGATCCGTCTCGTCAATCTCGATCCTGTTGTGGGCTCGGAGGCGAACAGGACGCGACCGGCGGTGATCGTCAGCAACGACGGCGCCAATACCGCGGCAGCCAGGCTCGGGCGCGGAGTCCTCACGGTCATTCCAGTGACGTCGAACACCCACAGGGTGCACCCTTTTCAGGTTCTGCTGGAAACCGCCGACACTGGGCTGGACGACGACTGCAAGGCACAGGCTGAGCAGGTGAGATCCATCGATGTTCAGCGCATCGGCAAGCGCATCGGTTCGGTGCCCGCAAACGTGATGGGCGATCTGGACGAGGCACTGCGGGTACATCTCGCGCTGTGAACGCTAGCCAGGCGCACATGTCGTAAGCGCTCAGCTGCTTGAGCCCCGTTCCGACAACGCCCAGTCGGGAAGGTCGTTGGGATCGTCGGTGTCGAAGATCATCACGTCGGCCCGGGCTGCGCGCGATGCCACTCCATCGGCGTCCGCTTCGGCGTCGGACAGGGTTTTGTGCGTGGCCCGCAGGAACGCGAGGGACGGGCCTTCTGTGACGGCAAAGCCGCCGTGGTGCGGAAACACGTAGATCTGGACACGCGCGCCACCGTGCACCCGCACCCAGCGACCGAGTAGGGGGTCGACGATCCGGATGTCCTCGCCGTCGTCGATCCGCTCGACGACGGCGTTCCGTTCCAGCTGCTCCACCGAGCGTGCCGCGCTGCTGCTCGCGAGCCCCATCGAATCCTTGGCCTCTCGCTCGTACGGAGACAGGCCGGACGCGAGTGCTGCCAGCACGCGCCGCTCGTTGGCGCTCAACGAATCCCATAGGTAGCGCAGCTCGGGGCCAACCGCTCGCATTGCCGCCCCGTGCGCTCCTCGCAACTCTGCCAGTGTGGCCGGCTGCCCCGCGGCAGCGCGATCCCAGAGCAGGTGAGCGATCAGCATCAGGCGCTGCGGATGCCCCTCGGCGAGCTGAATGAGCTCAGAGGTCGCCTCGGGCCCGCTCTCCTTGCCGGTTTCGTGGAAGCGGCGTAGCACGAAGTCGTAGCTGGCGTCGAATTCGAGACGCCCGAGCCGCAGGCGCTCGGCCTGTCCGTACAGCGGCCGCGCGCGATCCTCGAACAGGACTTTCAACAGCGACGGCTCGGAGCCGGCGAAGATGTAGCTGACGTTGCTGTGGTGCTGAATGTGGCTGCGGAAGACCCCGTCCAGACCGTCGAGGGCGATCAGCGCCTGAAACTCGTCGAGGACGATCAGCACGCGCCGGCCCTGCCGCTCGGCGATCTGCGCCGGCAGCTCGAGCAGCTTGTGGATGGAAGCCAGCGGATCGGCGGCGGGCGAAGAACGCCTGCCTAGGCTCACTCCGCCGAGCGGGGTGCTGATCCCGATGCTCCCCAGCTCCCTGCCGATGAGACCGCGAACGTTCCCGGGAAGTGCCCGGAATGCCTGCTCCAGGCGAGCAGCCACGTCGGCCACGCTCAACACGTCGCTGAGGTCGACGAGCACCCCCGGCATGTCGCGTTCGATGGCGTCCTGCAGGCACGTGCTTACCAGCGTGGTCTTGCCGAAGCGCCGCGGTGCGTGCAGCACGGCGTTGTGTCCGCCCGCGACGAGGCTGACCAGGCGCGTGTTCTCGACCCGCGCGATGCTTTCCTCCGGCAGCAGCGCACGAGCGTGCACGAAGGGATTGGTGGGAGCTGGCAGGACGCTGGCCGACATGCACCTGATTTTAGCTCGCAATCTGCGAACGATGTTATTCGCAAGTTGCGAGCGAGATCTATTCGCAATCTGCGAGCAAGCGGCGGAGGTCGAAGTCTCGCGCCGCTCAGCGGCGCCTCACGCGCCGGAGCGTGCCTCCCCGGCGCGCAGCAGCCGGTCGCGTAGCTCGGCCTGCTCCTCGGGCGTGGGATCCCAGCGGGCGATGTCGGGAGCTCATCGAGGCTGTTCAGACCGAACAGCTTCAGGAACTGGATGGTGGTGCGGTACAGCACCGCCCCGAACTGGGAGCTTCCGGCCTCCTCGATCAGGCCGCGCTCCAGCAGCGTGGCGCTGGCCGAGTCGGCGCTGACGCCGCGGATGCGGGTGATCTCGGGGCGTGAGATCGGCTGCATGTAGGCCACGATCGCCAGCGTCTCTGCCTGCGCGGGGGTCAGCGTGGAGGTGCGCGGACGGCTCAGCAGCCGCCGGGCGGCATCCTCGCTGGCAGGGTCGCTGGCGAACGTCCAGCCGCCGCCCAGCTCGCGCAGCACGATCCCGCGCTTGCCGGGGGCGTATTGCTCTGTGAGCAGCGCGATCGCGGTCTGGATCGCCCCCTCCCCCACCTGCGCCGCGTCGGCCAGCTCGGCCACGCTCAGCGGGTCTGAGGAGAGGAAAATCAGCGCTTCGACGGTGCGTGCCAGCGTGGGCAGCTCGCCATCGACAGACCCGGGCTGCTCCACGTCGGAATCGTCTATCTCGGTCTCGATCTCCTCCACTGCGGCCACGTTCACGCCGCGGCCTCTGCGGACCCCCCGGCGGCAAATGCCAGCGCGGGTGTGGAGGGCTGGGCGGCGATCGCGCGCACGGCGATCTCGCCGAAGCTCTCCGGCTGCTCCCACAGCGCTTCGCCGCGTTTGTACATCTCCAGCAGCGCAAACAGCGTGACCGCCACCGTCATGCGATCGGCGCCGCGCACCGCCTCGTCGAAGTTGAACGCGCCGCGCCGCAGCAGGTTGCGCAGGTGCGCCAGGCGCTCGCTCACCGTCACACGCGCCACCGCGATGTGGCGCACGTTGATCGCCGGCGGCATCGTCAGCAGCCTGCCGATCGCCGCGCCCAACACCTCCGGGTTCTGGGAGCCGTCGGCGCTCGGCAGCACCGTGCGGCGCAGCTCCGCCGGCAGCGGCGCCGCGCGGAAGCGCACGCCCTCCTCGCCCGCCAGCAGCTCGCAGAGATGGGTGGAGGCGGCGCGGAAGCGGCGCGCGTCCAGCATCCGCGCCAGCAGCTCCTCGGCGGCCGCTTCGGGCTCGATGTCGAGCAGCTGCTCCTCATCGCCGGTGAGCATCAGCCGCGACTTCAGCTCCAGCAGCGCCGCGATCAGCACGATGAACTCGGTGGCCGTCTCCAGGTCCAGCTCGCCACGCTGCTCGAGGTGGTCGAGATAGGCCAGCACCACTTCGGCCAGTTGCAGCTCCAGCAGGTCGACCTCTTCGCGCAGAACGAGCGTCAACATCAGGTCGAACGGCCCGCTGAACACGTCCAGATCGAGCTCCAGACTCGCCAGGCTCATCGACTCACCGCCGTGTGATCGCTGCTCGGGGCACGCATCCGACCACCGTAGCTCACGACCCCGACGGGGCGCTCGCGCGGGGCGCCGACGCAGGCCCGAAGCCCATCGCGTGGCGCACGTCGGCGAGTGTCTCGGAGGCCAGCGCCTGCGCCTGGGCGGCGCCGCGGGCGAGGATCCGGTCGAGCTCGCTCTCGTCGGCGCGCAGCTCGGTGTAGCGCTCGCGCACCGGCGCCAGATAGGCGATCACCTCGGCCGCCACCGCCTTCTTGAAGTCCCCGTAGCGGGAATCCGCGAAGCTGGCTTCCACCGCCGTGACGTCGCTGCCGCGAACGGCTGCCAGGATTTCGATCAAATTGCTCACGCCCGGCTTATCCGGGGAGCTTCGGACCTCGCTGCCGGAGTCGGTCACCGCACTGGCGATCTTCTTTTCGATCGCCTTCGGCTCCTCCAGCACGTAGATCCTGCCCTGCTCGCTGCCGCCGGTGGTGGACATCTTGCTGGTGGGATCCTGCAGGTCCATGATGCGCGCGCCCACCGGCGGGATGCGGTGCTCGGGCACCACCACCAGCCCCTCGCCGAAGCGGGCGTTCACACGCCTTGCCACGTCGCGCATCAGCTCCAGGTGCTCGCGCTGATCCTCGCCCACAGGCACCTCGTGCGCGCGGTACACCAGCACGTCGGCCGCCTGCAAAACGGGATACAGCAGCAGCCCGGCGGACACCAGCTCGCGCTGCGCCACCGACTTGTCGCGGAACTGGTGCATGCGCTGCAGCCGGCCCAGCTCCGTCACGCTCGACAGCAGCCACGTCAGCTCAGTGTGCGCCGGCACGTCGCTCTGGCGAAACAGGACGCAGCGCTCGGGGTCAAGGCCTGCGGCCAGCAGGATGGCTGTGGTGTCGTACACGCGCTCGCGCAACTCGGCCGGGTCGTAGGCAACCGTGATGGCGTGCAGATCGACGATGCAGAAGATCCCCTCGCCGCGCTCCTGGCTGGTCACGTACTGCGCGATCGCGCCAATGTAGTTGCCCAGGTGCTTGCGCCCGGTGGGCTGGATGCCAGAGAAGATGCGCACAGCTGGGCTCGCTCTAGAGGCTCTGCCGGATGACCGGGCGCTTGGCGGCGGTGGCCTCGTCGAGACGGCGCACCGGCGTGGAGTACGGCGCGTTCTGCGCGATCTGCGGATCGTCGGCCGCCTCGGTGAGAATCGCCGCGATCGTCTCCGCGAACGCGTCCAGCGTCTCCTTGGTCTCCGTCTCCGTCGGCTCCACCATCAGCGCCTCCTCCACCAGCAGCGGGAAGTACACCGTGGGCGGGTGAAAGCCGAAGTCCAACAGCCGCTTGGCCAGGTCCAGCGTCTTGATCTGGAGCGCCCGCTTCATCGGCCCGCCGGACAGCACGAACTCGTGCAGGCACAGCTCGCCGTAGGCCAGCGGCAGATACTCGGCCACGCCTTTGCGCTTCAGCAGCGCCAGCAGGTAGTTGGCGTTCAGCACCGCCGTTTCCGAAGCGTCCTTCAGACCGTCCGCGCCCAGCGAGCAGATGTAGGCATAGGAGCGAACGAAGCAGCCGTAGTTGCCGTGGAAGCCGCGCAGGCGCCCGATCGTCTTGGAACCCGCCAGCCCACGCCCGAAGTCGAGGTCGAAGCTGCCGGACTGCTCGTCGCGGCTGACCACCGGCACCGGCAGGAACGGCGCCACACGGTCGGACACCGCGATCGGCCCCGAGCCGGGGCCACCGCCGCCGTGGGGCTGAGTGAAGGACTTGTGCAGGTTGAAGTGCACGATGTCAAAGCCCATATCGCCCGGACGCGAGATGCCCATCACCGCGTTGAGGTTGGCGCCGTCGTAGTACAGCGTGGCGCCCACGCTGTGCACGATCTCCGCGATCTCCGTGATGTTGGGGTCGAACAGTCCCAGCGTGTTGGGGTTGGTCAGCATCAGGCACGCCACGTCGCTGTCCGCCTTCGCGCGCAGATCCTCGATATCGACGCCGCCGTCCGCGTTGGTGGCCACCTTCACCACTTCCAGACCGGCCATCGTGACCGTGGCCGGGTTTGTGCCATGGGCGGTGTCCGGCGTCAGCACCTTGTGGCGCGTCTCTCCCCGATCCTCGTGGTAGGCACGCGTCAGCAGCACCCCCGCCAGCTCGCCGTGGGAGCCGGCCGACGGCTGAAGCGAGACGTGCGGCAGGCCCGATATCTCGGCCAGCGCGCCCTGCAGGTTCCACATCAACTCCAGCGCTCCCTGCGCGCGCTCGGGGTCCTGCAGCGGGTGCAGGCGCGCGTGCCCCGGCAGCGCGGCCACGCGCTCGTGCAGGCGCGGGTTGTGCTTCATCGTGCACGAGCCCAGCGGATAGAAGCCCGAGTCCAGATCGAAGTTGCGCTTGGAGATGCCCACGTAGTGGCGCACGATCTCCGGCTCTGACACCTCCGGCAGCCGCGCCGGCTCGGCGCGGCGGAAGGCCGCCGGCAGCAGCTCGCCCGGATCCACGTCCGGCACTTCTCGCGGCGGGCACACGAACGCGCGTCTCCCCGGAGCACCCTTCTGGAAGATCGTCTGCGCGCGCTGGCGCTGCAGCGGCGTCTCCACGGTGGCCTCGGCGCTCATACGGCCACCGCCTCACGGTCCGCGCGCTCGGCCGCCACAGCTTCCCCGAGCACGGCGACGAGCCTGTCGATCTGCTCGCGGGTGCGCCGCTCGGTGATCGCCACCAGCAGCACCCCCTCGTCCTCGGGGCGGCCGCTCAGCGCGTGCACGTCCACACCCGGGTTGACGCCCTGCTGTGCACAGCGGCGCTTGACCGCCGCCACATCCGCGTCGAGGCGCAATGCGAACTCGCGGATGACGGGCTGCTCGTGGAGCTTCTCCACGCCGTCCAGCGCGCTGAGCGTCTCGCGCGCGTAGTGGGTGCGGGCCAGCAGCAGCTCTCCCAGCTCAACCAGGCCGCGGCGTCCCAGCCACGTCAGGTACACCACGCCGGCCAGCGCGTTGAGCGCCTGCGCTGTGCAGATGTTGGACGTGGCTTTCTCGCGGCGGATGTGCTGCTCGCGCGTCTGCAGCGTCAGCACGAAGCCGCGGCGACCGTCCACGTCGAGCGTCTCGCCGGCGATGCGCCCGGGCATGCGCCGCAGGTACTCCTGGCGGGCGGCGAAGAAGCCGAACGACGGGCCGCCGAAGTCCAGGCGGTTGCCCAGCGGCTGGCCCTCGCCGACGGCCACGTCCACGCCGCAGTCGCCCGGCGGGGCGAGGATGCCGAGCGCGATCGGGTCGACCTGCGCGATGACCACCGGCGGCTTGCCAGCGCCGGCGGCGCCGTTTGACTCAGAGGCTCCGGCATGGCCGGCCTTGGCGGCGGCGCTGAGCGCGGCGGCGTCCTCGACGGCGCCGTAGAAGTTGGGCTGGGCGAAGATCGCCGCGCTGGTGTGCTCGTCGATCGCCTGCGCCCACGCGTCGGGGTCGGTCACGCCGTCGCGCAGGGGAACCTCCACGACCTCCATGTCGTAGCCGTGTGCGAGCGTGCGCAACGTCTCGATCGTGTGCGGGTGCATGCCCGCGCTGACCACGAAGCGGCTGGCGCCGTTGTGGAGCTTGGCCAGGTAGCCGGCTGCCGCCACCGCGGAGGGCCCCTCGTACACGGAGGCGTTGGACACGTCCAGGCCGGTCAGCTCGCAGATGGCCGTCTGGTACTCGAACATCACCTGCAGCCCGCCCTGGGATATCTCGGGCTGGTAGGGCGTGTAGGGGGTGAGGAACTCCGAGCGCTCCATCAGCATGTCGATCAGCGCCGGCACGTAGTGGTCGTACATGCCCGCGCCCAGAAAGCTGAGCTCGTCCTCGCTGCTGGAGTTGCGCGCGGCCAGCGCCTTGAGGTGCTCGTACACATCCTGCTCGGGCAGGCCGGCCGGCAAGTCGAGCTCGCGTTGCAGGCGCACCGCTGCCGGGATCTGGCGGTCGAAGATCTCCTGCAGCGAGTCGACGCCGATGGCGTCGAGCATCGCGTCGAGATCCTGCGGGGTGATGGAGGTGTAGCGGCTCAAATCGTGACCACTGCCAGCCTAGCCAGCCAGCGTGGCCTTGTAGGTGGCCGCGTCCATCAGCGCATCGCGCTCGGAGGGGTCGCTGAGGCGCACCTTCACCAGCCAGCCCTCGCCGTAGGGGTCTTCGTTGATCGTGGCCGGGTTCTCGCTCAGCGCCTCGTTGACCTCGACGATCTCGCCGGACAGCGGCGCGACCACGTCGGACACGGCCTTGACGGACTCGACCTCCGTGTAGGAGGCGTCCTTGGTGAGAATCGTGCCAACCGTCGGCGGGTCGAAGAACACGACCTCGCCGAGAGCATCCTGGGCGTACCAGGTGATCCCCAGCGTGGCCTGATCACCGTCGATGCGAGCCCAGTCGTGTTCTGCGTGGTAGAGCAGGTCGTCGGGGTAGCTGGCCTGGGCCATTCACGAGCCCTTTCTGTAGAGCGGCTTGTCCTTGACAACGGCGGTGCGCATCTTGCCACGAACGTCTATCTCGAGGTGGGTGCCAACAGCCGCACGATCAAAAGGTACATAAGCCATGCCAATACCGACTCCAAGGCACGGCGAGAGCGTGCCACTGGTGACCTCTCCCCCGCCCACGATCGGGTTTCCCTGGCGGGCGATCCCCGGCCCGTCGAGCACAAACGCCACCAGCTTCTCGGCCGGCCCGCTCTCCCTGACGGCGCGCACGGCCTCGGCGCCGATGAAGTGGGTGTCCTCCTTGCAGCACCATCCCAGGCCGGCCTCGATCGGGCCGCGCCCGAGGCTCAGATCGTTTCCATAGAGGTGAAAGCAGACCTCCATGCGCAGCGTGTCGCGGGCGCCCAAGCCCGCCGGCACGGCGCCGCGGCGCACGATGTTGTCCCACAGCTCTCCCGCGTCCTCGGGCTTGCACAGCAGCTCCACGCCGTCCTCGCCGGTGTAGCCGGTGCCGCACACCAGCGTCTCGATGCCCGCCAGGCGCCGGGTCTCGGTCCACATCCGCTCCGGCAGCGGCGAGTCGGAGATCGCCTGCACGATCTCGCGCGCCAGCGGGCCCTGCACGGCAAGCATCGCCCACTCATCGATCTGATCCTCGACCGTCACATCGGAGAACCCCTCGGCGTGCTGGCGAAACCAGGCAAGGTCCTGGGCATGGTTGGAGGCGTTGGTGACAGTCAGATAGCGATCGACGTCCAGGCGGTAGGTGAACAGGTCGTCGAGCACACCGCCGCCCTCACGGCAAAGCACGCTGTACTGGGCGCCGCCGACGGGGATCTGCGATACGTCGTTGGACAGCAGCCGCTGAAGCAGCTCCAGCGCCTGCGGCCCGCTGGTCTCGATCTCGCCCATGTGCGACACGTCGAAGATCCCGCACGCACCGCGCACGGCCATGTGCTCCTCGCGCACGCCCTCGTATTGCACCGGCATCTCCCAGCCGGCGAACTCGACCATCTTGGCGCCCGCGGCCACATGGCGATCGAACAGGGCGGTGCGGCGCAGGGTGCTCGGCTCGGTTGACATGCGCCCCAGGCTAGCGGGGAGAGCCCAATCCCTCCTCAGCGGTCAGAGGGCCAAGCGGATCAAGGACGCAGCGAGCGAAGTGTGCGAGAGCACATGAGCGAACGAGGACGCCGAGGCGCGCCGGCCATCTGACCGCTGGGTCAGCGCAAAAACGGCGGTACGTCTATGTCGTCGTCGGAGATCTCGAGCGTCGAGCGCTGCCGGTCGCTGATCTGCGGGCTGCGATCGGGTCTACCCGGACGGCTGCTGGCGCTCTCACGCCGCGTGCTGCGCCCCGGACGGTGATCGAAGCCGGTGCCGATGACGGTCACGCGGACCTCGTCGCCCATGCCCTCGTCGATGACCGAGCCGAAGATGATGTTGGCGTTGGGGTCGGCTGCCGCCTGGATGATCTCGGCGGCGTCGTTGACCTCGAACAGGCCCAGGTCTTTGCCGCCGGTGATGTTCAGCAGGATGCCCGTGGCGCCGTCGACCGACTCCTCCAGCAGTGGCGAGGAGATCGCCGCGCGGGCGGCCTCGGCGCAGCGGGACTCGCCGCTGGCGGTGCCGATACCCATCAGCGCCGAGCCGGCGTCCTGCATGATCGTGCGCACGTCGGCGAAGTCCAGGTTGATGAGGCCGGGGATGGTGATCAGGTCGGTGATGCCCTGCACGCCCTGGCGCAGCACGTCGTCGGCTTCGCGGAAGGCGTCGAGCATCGTGGTGCGGCGCTCGACGACCGCGAGCAGCTTCTCGTTGGGGATCACGATCAGCGTGTCCACGACCTCGCGCAGGCGCTCGATGCCCTCGGTGGCCTGGCGGCCGCGCTGGGAGCCCTCGAAGTCGAACGGGCGGGTGACCACGCCCACGGTCAGCGCGCCGATCTCGTTCTTGGCGATCTCCGCGATCACGGGCGCTGCGCCGGTGCCGGTGCCGCCACCCTCGCCGGCGGTCACGAACACCATGTCTGCGCCCTTCAGCGCCTCCTTGATGTCGTCGCGCGACTCAGACGCCGAGGCCAGGCCCACGTCGGGGTTGGCGCCCGCGCCGAGACCCTTGGTGGACTCGTGGCCGATGTTCAGCTTGATGTCCGCGTCGCACATGGCCAGGGCCTGCGCGTCGGTGTTGGCCGCGATGAACTCCACGCCGTGCAGGCCGGCGTCCACCATGCGGCTGACCGCGTTGGTGCCGCCGCCGCCCACCCCTACGACCTTGATGACTGCCAGATAGCTGCCGCTGCTCTCCATGGGTTCTGTCCGAAGCCTTCAGTAGGTATTTAGGGTTTGCAGCATAGCGTTCGCCGCCCCTCCGACTTGTGCACGTTATGCAGGGATCTTCGCCCTGTCAACGAACCCGGCCAGTCTCGCAACATTCTTTGCATTTTGCGGACCCTCAACCCTTACCTCAGATATCGCTGCCCCTCAGTATCAACCTCAAGTTGAGGTTTATCCACCTGCCGTGCCGGTGCTTTGCGAGGATTCGGTGGCCCCTTCCGATTGATTCGACGTCGGCGCGCTGGCGTTTTCGGACGGCGTTTCCGCTGTGGTTGCAGGGGTTCCAGGGGCGCTTTCCGTGCCGCTTGGAGTGCTCGAAGCAGTGCCGTTGTTGCTGCCCGCCAGGCTGGCCGCGATCGACGCCACGGTCGTTTCGGTGGTGCTCGCCGGAAGGTTGATGGCCGAGGATTCCGATGAGCTCTGGGCGGGCGGCGTGACCCCCGCGGGGAACCCGGCGGCGGGACGGCCGGGGATCCGCACGTCCACATAGGAGGCGCCCTGAGAGCTCGAATCGGCGAGCACGCTGTCCAGCGACAGCCACTTGGCGTGGGGCCTTGAGGCGTCGCCGAAGTAGGCCAGCAGCCCGTTGCGCATCTGCAGCGTCAGACCGCGTCGACTCACGTAGGCGCGAGCGATCGCTCGCCTCATCGGCGCCGGGGCGGCGCCCAGCACGGAGAGGATTTCGCGTAGGCCTGCGTCGTCCACGTGCTGCCCGGCGCCCAGTTCGCGGTAGCCGCCGATGATCGGCAGCGAGCTCGACGCCAGCGTCGAACCGAGCACCACCCCGTCGGCGGCCACGGCCGTGCGCGAGGAGCCCACCACGAGCGCGGCGACCGGCGGCTGCTCGACCACACGGATGCTGAGGCCGTGCGGGAAGTGCGGCGTGGCGATCACCTGGCGCACAACCGGAAAGCCGGACACGGCCGCGCGCAACGCCCCGCGGTTGACGTCCAGGGTGCTCATGTGGTGAGCGGCGTTCACCAGCGCTTCGTCGATCGCGCCCGCCTGCGCGCCGTGCAGGCCGCTGACGTGCACCTGCTGCACCGACACGAACGGGGATTTGCGCAGCAGCAGCCAGCCTCCGGCCAGCAGCGGCAGGCTGGCCAGCACGACCAGCAGCGCGATACGCCCGCGCGGGCGCGGCCAGGCGAACGTCAGCGGCATGCGAACGGCGCGAGCTTCCATTCAAGCGGTCTTCGACCTCCGTGCGCCAACCCCTACCGGCTCAGGTTCTCAACGCCACGGAAAGCGCACGTCGCCGAGCGTCTGCACCTCGGGCTCCAGCTCCACCCCGCTGCGATCGAGCACGCGCCGTCGACCCTCGGCCATCACCGCCAGCACCTCGGCGGTGCTGGCGGTGCCGGTGTTCTCGATGAAGTTGGCGTGCTTGAGCGCAAAGCGCGCACCGCCCACGGCCAGGCCGTTGCAACCGGCGTCCGCCAGCAGCTGGCCGGCGCTGCGGCCCTGCGCGCGGGGATCGTCGGGGTTCTTGAACGTGGAGCCGAACGTCTTGATGCCCTGTGGCTGGGCCTCGTGGCGGCGGCGGCGCATCTCCTCGAGCGCCGCCTTGACCGTCTCCACCGGCGCCTCCTGGAGCAGCAGCGACGCGCCCGCCACCACCTCGCCGGCGAGGATGTTGGAGCTGCGGTAGCCGAAGCCGAGATCCGGGGGCTCGCGTCGCTGCAGGCCATTCGGCGTGGCGATCTCGACCCACTCCAGCACCCGCTCCAGCTCGCCCCCGTAGGCGTTGGCGTTCATGCGCACAGCCCCGCCCACCGTGCCGGGGATGTTGACGCCGAACTCGATCCCCGACAGGCCCGCGGCGGCCGCGCGCGCGGCCAGCGCCGGCAGCCGCGCGCCCCCGCCGCAGCGGATGCGCTGTCCATCCACCACGATCGCCGCCAGCTCGCGGTCGAGCTTGATCACCAGGCCCTTGACGCCGGCGTCGGCCACCAGCAGGTTCGATCCGGACCCAACCACCGCCAGATCCAGCCCCTCCGTGGCCGCCCACACGAGCAGCTCGCTCAGCTCGCCGGCGCTGCCCACGCGTGCGAAGAACTCGCCCCGCCCGCCGGTGCGCACGGTGGTCAGGCGCGCCAGCGGGTAGTCGCGCTGCACAGCCGTGGGAGGCGGAGCCTGTGAACTCACGCTCGGCTCACCAGCGCCCGCGCCAGCGCGTCCACGTCGCCGGCGCCCATCACCATGCACACGTCCCCCTCGCCGAGCAGCGCGCGCAGCACGGGCTCGGCGTCGGCGAACGTGGGCAGCCAGCACACCTGTCGCCCATCGGCCGCCTCGGCTGCCTCCTGTGCGATCAGCAGACCGCTCACACCCGGATGGTCGGCGGCGCGCTCGCGCGCCGGGTACACGTCGAGCACGACCACCGTGTCCGCCAGTGCCAGCGCGCGGCCGAACTCGTGCGCCAGCGAGGCCGTGCGCGAGTACAGATGTGGCTGGAACACCGCCAACAGCCGTCTGTGGTCGAGCGTGCGGGCCGCGTGCAGCGTGGCGGCGACCTCGGTGGGATGGTGCGCATAATCGTCGTACACACGCGCGCCCTCCGGGCTCCTGCCCAGCAGCTGAAAGCGCCGTCCCGCGCCGTGAAAGCCGGCCAGCCCCGCGATCGCGCCGGCGGGATCGGCGCCGGTGAGGCGCACGGCTTCAAGCGCGCCGGTGGCGTTGCGCGCGTTGTGGGCGCCCGGCACCGCCAGCGTCACCTCGTAGCCATGCCAAGCGAAGCGCGAACCGCCAGGCGTCAGCGTCAGCTCGCTGACCTCATAGGGGGCCACCGGCCCCGTGCGCAGCTCCAGCAGCTCGGGGCGATCCCAGATCACCGCCCACGCGGGGCCGTCCAGGAACTCGCGGAAGGCCTCGCGCAACTGCTCCAGCGAAGCGAACGTGGCGTGATGGTCGAGCTCCACGTTCGTAAGCAGCGCGATCTCCATCTCAAGACTTAGCATCGAACGGTCCGACTCGTCCGCCTCGATCACCAGCCACTCCCCCTCCGACCAGTGCGCGTTCGGCAGTTGCCCTCCGATGGAGGCCCCCACGAGCCAGCCGGGGTCGGCACGCGCGCCGCGCAGCGCGTGCACGATCATCGACGCGGTGGTCGTCTTGCCGTGCGCGCCGGCCACCGCGATCGTGCGCCGCAGCGCGCTCAGCTCGCCCAGCAGCGCCGCCCGCGGGCGCTCTGGAATTCCTCGTTCGCGCGCCGCCACGCGCTCCACGTTCTCGGCTGCGATGGCCGACGAGTAGATCAGCTCCACACCGTCGCCCGGCGGCAGATTCTCGGCGCGATGCCCCACCTGGGCGTTCAGCACGCCGTCCTCGGCCAGCCGCCGCAGAAACGGCCCGTCGGCGCCGTCAGAGCCGCTGACGTGCGCCCCGAGCGCATGCGCTGCACGCGCATAGCCGCTCATGCCGGCGCCGCCCACCCCCACGAAGTGCAGGCGCCGGCCACTCCAGGGCCGCTCCCCCACGCTCACCTGCCCGCCGCCGCCAGCAGCTCACCGGCCACCTCGCGCGCTGCATCCGGCCGGGCCAGGCGAGCAGAGGCCGCCGCCATCGCGGCCAGCCTGCCGGGTTCGGCCAGCAGCGCTCCGACCTCGCCGCCGAGCCGCGCGGCGTCGAGCTCGCCGTCGGGGATCACCACCGCGGCGCCCGCGTCGGCCATCCAGCTGGCATTGGCGCTCTGGTGGTCGCCGGCAGCATGCGGATACGGGATCAGGATCGCCGGGCGCCCATGCGCGGCGATCTCGAACACCGAGCCACCGGAACGCGCCACCACCAGGTCGCTGGCCGCCAGCGCGTCGGCGAACTCGGGCAGGTCGAGGTACTCGCGCAGGTCGTACGCCGGCCCCGGCACCCGTTCGCTGAGCTCGGGATAGTCGCGCCGGCCGCTGACGTGCAGCACGTTGAAGGAAGCGCCGGCGAACGCCTCGATGGCGGCCAGGTTGATCGAGCGTGCCCCCAGCGAGCCGCCGAACACCAGCACGCACGTGTCCGCCGGATCCAGGCCGAAGCGCGCGCGCGCCGCCGCACGGTCGGTCGCGTGCGGAGGGATCGGGCGTCCGGTCACGCGGTAGCGGGCGCCGTCACGTCCGGGCAGCGCGAAGGCCAGGCACACGCGCCGGGCGAACGGCGCCAGCAGCCTGTTGGTCAGGCCCAGGTGACTGTCGGCCTCGGTCAGCACCAGCGGTATGCGCAGGCTCAGCGCCGCCAGGCCGACCGGACCGGCGACGTAGCCGCCGCCGCCCATCACCGCGTCGGGATCGAGCCGGGCCAGCAGCTTGCGGGTGCGCAGCAGCGCCATCGCGGCCAGCGCCAGCGCGCGTGCGGCGTGCAGCGGGTTGGAGCGGCTGAGTCCCTGCACGGCGATCTCGTGCAGCGGATATCCCGCCGCCGGCACCAGCTGCGCCTCGGCGCGCTGGCCGCCGATGAACTCGACCTGCGCGCCGTCAGCCCGCAGCGCGTCCGCCACGGCCAGCGCCGGCACCACGTGCCCGGCGGTCCCCCCGGCGGCGATCACGATCTTCCTCGGCGCGCTGCTCACCGCCCCATCGTGCCGATTCCCGCGCTCGCGCGTCGGGCGAGGCCCGCCGCGGGCTGGCCACCGAGCGCACGTGCCCGGTGGCTCCGGAGGCCACGTTCAGCAGCAGCCCCATCCCCGCCAGCATCACGATCAGGCTGCTGGAGCCGTAGGACACGAACGGCAGCGGCACGCCGGTGAGCGGCGCCAGGCCGAGCACGGCGAACGCGTTGAGGATCGCCTGGGAGACGATCAGCGAGGTCACGCCGACGGCGATCAGCGCGCTGTAGAGGCTGCGCGCGGCCTTGGCTGCGCGCATGCCGGCGTAGGCGATCAGCCCGTACAGGAACAGCAGCGCAAACACGCCCACCACCCCAAGCTCCTCGGCGATCACCGCCAGGATGAAGTCGGTGGGCGCCTCCGGCAGGTAGAAGATCTTCTGCACCGACTGGCCCGGACCGACGCCGAACAGGCCGCCCGAGCCGATCGCGATCTGGCCCTGCACCGCCTGAAAGCCACTGGAGGAGGCGTGCGCCCACGGGTCAAGGAAAGACGTCAGCCGCGCCCGCGCATACGGCCGCACGAGCGCGTACAGGAACACGAGCGCCAGCAGCGAGCCGCCGATGGCGGCGAGTTTCTGCAGCGGGATGCCGGCCGCGATCAGCATCGCGCTGACGGTGAACACGATCACCATCGCGGTGCCGAGGTCCGGCTGGGTGAACACCAGCAGGCAGGCGCAGCCGACGACGATCAGCAGTGGTTTGCTCAGCTCGCGCAGGTCGTGCACGCGCTCCGGGCGCTTGGCCAGCAGCGTGGCCGTGTACAGCACGAGCGCGAGCTTCATCAGCTCCGACGGCTGGAACTGGAACATCGGCGGTCCGATCCAGCGGCGCGCGCCGTTGACGCTGACGCCGAGGTGCGGTATGTGCACCGCCACCACCAGCACGAACGACACGGCCAGCAGCGGCGCGGTGATGGCATGCACTTTGGCCACACCGTCGCGTGCCAGCAGGTGCATGGCCACGAGGCCGATCGCGCCGTAGACGAAGAACTTGATCAGGAAGCTGCCGCCGTAGCCGTGGCCCTGCAGCAGCGTGGTGGCCGAGGAGGCGCTGTAGACCATGACCGCGCCGAACGCCAGCAGGCACATGGTGGCGGTCAGCAGGATGCGGTGCTCCAGCGGCTGACCCCGCTTGGCTGCGGGTTTCGGCATCCTCGCTCCCTTCGACATCCGCGCGCGGAAGCCTGCCCGTACGGACGGATGGAAGCCGAGCGCCGGCTAGATGCCCCGGCTCTGGCGATAGATCGTAAAGCCGATTGCGGCGCAGACGGAGGCCACGATCCAGAAGCGCAGGATGATCTTGGTCTCAGACCAGCCCTTCAGCTCGAAGTGGTGGTGGATCGGCGCCATCAGGAACACGCGCTTGCGCGTCAGCTGGAAGTAGGCCACCTGGATCACGACCGACAGCGCCTCCACCACGAAGATGCCGCCGATCAGGATCAAGAGCGTCTCGGTCTTGGTCATCACCGCCAGGCCGGCGATCGCGCCGCCGAGCCCCAACGAGCCCGTATCGCCCATGAAGATCGTGGCCGGGAAGGCGTTGAACCACAGGAAGCCCACGCAGGCGCCCACCAGGCACGCCGCCAGCATCGCCATGTCGTAGTCGCCGGCCAGGAACGTGATTCCCACGTATGCCAGCAGCACGATCGCCGCGCAGCCTGCGGCCAGGCCGTCGAGGCCGTCGGTGAGGTTGACCGCGTTGGTGGTGCCGGCCACGACCAGGTAGATCAGCACCGGGTACAGCGGCCCGAGGTCGATGTGGTAGTCCACGTAGCGCAGCCACAGCGTTTCCGGCAGGTGCGCCTTGTGCGTGACCACGTACCACAGCCCGATCGACACGGCGATGGTCACGAACAGCTTCATGCGCGCCCGCAGTCCGAGCGAGCGGCGCCGCACGATCTTGGTGTAGTCGTCGATGAAACCCAACAGCGCACATGCGATCGCCGTGCCGAACACGCCCACCGAGCGCCATTCGTATTCGCTGAGGATCAGGAACGGCACCGACACGGCGAGGAAGACGATGATCCCGCCCATGGTCGGCGTGCCCGCCTTCTGATGATGTCCCTCGGGCCCGTCCTCACGGATCTGCTGGCCGAACTCGCGTTTGCGCAGAAACGCGATGAACTTGGGGCTGAGGAAGATGCAGATCAGCAGCGCGGTCGTACCCCCGAAGAGAACCCGGCCCATTCAGCGCCGCCCGGGCCCGACGCCGGCGGGGAGCGCCTGGGCGTCCTGCGCAAGTTCTTCCCCGGGCGCGCGCGCCCCCCGTATCTTCTCGACCACGCGCTCCAGGCCCACGCCGCGCGAGCCCTTCACGAGCACCGTGTCGCCGTCGCGCAGCAGTCCAACGACGAGCTCCGCTGCCGCCTGCGCGTCGGCTGCCGGGTGACACTCACCGGTGAACACGCCGGCCATCTCGCCCGCCAGCGGGCCGACGGTGACGAGCAGCGAAACACCGCTCGAGTTGAGTTGCCGGGCCAGCTCGCGGTGCATGCGCGGCGCGTCGGGGCCGAGCTCGAGCATGTCGCCGAGCACCGCCGCGCTGCGCCCGGTGGCGGTCTCGGCCAGGTCCTCGATCGCGGCGCGCATGGACATCGGGTTGGCGTTGTAGCAGTCATCGAGGAGCAGCACACTTCCCGCCAGTGGCGTGCGAGTGCCGCGCATGGCGCTGAAGCGCACCTCCAGCGGACCGTCGGGGCGCACCCCGACAGCCACCGCGGCGGCCACGGCGGCGAGCAGGTTGAGCAGGTTGTGAGCCTGGGTGAAGGAGGGTCGCAGCTCCAGCCGGTGTTCGTGCTCGGCGATCGTCACCCAGCCGTCGGCGCGGCGCTTGAGCAGCCTCACGTCTCCCCCCTCGCCGAACGTGACGGTGCTCAGGTCGCCGCGCAGGTACCCTTCCAGCAACGGCTCCCCCGGCCGGCACCACGACGGTGCCGGGGGCTTTCATTCCAGCGATCAGCTCCGCCTTGGCGGCCGCGATCGCCGCGAGCGTGCCGAGCAGCTCCAGGTGCGCGGCGCCCACATTGACGATCACACCAACGTCCGGGGCCGCGATCTCGGTCAGCTCGGCGATCTGCCCGGGGCCGCGCATGGCCAGCTCGAGCACCAGTGCCTCGGTGTCGGCACCGGCTGAGAGGATCGTCAGCGGCAGGCCGATCTCGTTGTTGAGGTTGGCGTGCGTGGCCACCGTGCGCAGGTGCGCGCCGAGGATCGCCGCGAGGATGTCCTTGGTGGATGTCTTGCCGGTCGAACCGGTGATCGCCACCACCTTCGCCCCGTTTGCCGCGAGCTGTGCACGCCATGCGCGGGCGAGCGCCTGCAGGCCGGCCAGCGGGTCGGGGTGTGAGAGCACCGCTCCGGGTGCGCCGGCAGCGAGCGCCTCCTGGACGTGCTCGGGCGCCACCAGCACGCCCCACGCGCCGGCGCGCAGCGCCTGCGGCGCGTAGCTGCCCCCGTCCACCTGCTCTCCCGGCAGTCCAATAAAGAGATCTCCGGGGCCGGCGTGGCGGGAGTCGATCGCGGCGCGCCCCGGACCGGCGGCTGGCGCTGAGGAGCGTGTGTGGAGGCTGGCGCCGGCCGCTTCGGCGATTCGCGCCCCATCCCACTCTCTCATCTGGCGCCGGCCCCGGCCACGCTCACGCGGCGCTCACGCAGGGCATCGCGTGCGACCTCCACGTCGTCGAACGCCAGCTTCTCCCCACCGGCAAACTCCTGCCCCTGCTCGTGCCCCTTGCCGGCGATCACGACCACGTCGCCCGGACGACCGGCGGCGATCGCCTCGACGATCGCCTCGCGGCGATCGGGCAGCGTGTGCACGCACGAGCGTGCATCGTCGGGCACGCCGGCCATGATCTCGGCGATGATCCGCTGCGGCTCCTCCGAGCGTGGATTGTCGGAGGTGACGAACACGAGATCGGCCTGGCGCGCGGCGATCCCTCCCATCAGCGGCCGCTTGCCGCGGTCGCGATCGCCGCCCGCGCCGAACACGCAGATGACCCTCCCGCGCCGCGCCTCGGGACCGTCGCCCACCAGTTCGCCGGCGGCGAGCAGCACGTTATCGAGCGAATCGGGCGTGTGGGCGTAGTCGATCAGCACGGCGAAGTCCTGACCCTCGTCCACCGGCTCGAAACGTCCGGGCACGCGCACGCCACGTTCCAGCGCCTGCACGAGCGTGTCCAGATCGCAACCCAGCGCATGCGCGGCAGCGAGCGCGCCCAGCGCGTTGGCGACGTTGAAGCGACCCGGAAGCGCCAGCGACATCTCACGCTCTCCTGCGAGCGTGTGCAGGGTGAAGCGGCATCCGTCGAACGCGCATCGCAGCCCGCTGGCGCTGTAGTCGGCGGGTGCTTCGATCGCGAACGTGCGTGCGCCCGGGATCTCGGCGGCCAGCCTGCGCCCGTATGGATCCCCCACGTTGATCACGCTCACGCCCGGAGGCGGGCCCTGGTCGGGCACGAACAGGCGGCGCTTGGCCAGGAAGTAGTCCTCCATCGTCTGGTGGAAGTCGAGATGGTCCTGGGTGAGGTTGGTGAACACCGCCACCGCGAAGGCGATCCGCTCGGCGCGCCCTAGCTCCAATGCGTGGGAGGAGACCTCGATCGCGCAGGCGCTGTCGCCGCCGTCGAGCATCGCGCGCAGGTCGCGCTGCAGCTCGATCGCCTCGGGGGTGGTGCGCTGCACGGGGTACTCCCGCCCGCCGATCACCGACTTGACGGTGCCGAGCAGCCCGCACTGGCGCCCGCATGCCTCGAGCAGCGCCCGCACGAGGTAGGCGGTGGTGGTCTTTCCGTTGGTTCCGGTGACGCCAACGACCGCCAGCTCGCGGTCCGGGTGCCCGTAGAAGCAGGCGGCCAGCGGCGCCATCGCCTGGCGGGCGGAGTCGACCACGATCTCCGGCACGCCGAGGCCCAGCGGGCGCTCGAGCACCAGCGCGGCCGCGCCGGCCGCAACCGCCCGGCCGGCGAAGTCGTGCCCGTCGCTGTTGAAGCCACCGACGCACACGAACAGGTCGCCAGGCTTGACCGCTCGGCTGTCGTGGGCCAGCCCGCCGATCTCCACAGCGCCGTCGGCGGGCGCCGGGGCGCTGCGCACGGATTGGCCCAGCGCGGCACTCAGCTGGTCGAGCCTCATCGGGCGGTTCGGGGCGCTGGCATTGGGAGCAGTCTAGTTTCCGCCCCGTCGGAGCCAGGCTAACCGGGCGGGATGTTGAGGTAGGGCAGCGCGAAGCTCATGATCTGCCCGAACGCGGGGGCGGCGACGGTGCCGCCGTAGATCGAGCCCGACTGCGGTTCGTCGACGACCAGAGCGCACAGCAGCTTGGGGTCGGTCGCGGGCGCGAACCCTATGAACGAGGCCACATAGGCGGTTTTGGAGTATTCGCCGGTGGCCTTGTCGATCTTGCTGGCGGTGCCGGTCTTGCCGGCGAGCTTGTAGCCGGGGACTTCGACCTCGCTGGCGGTGCCGCCGGAGGCCAGCACGCCCTCGAGCATGTGCCGCAGCGCGGCGGCGGTGGAGGGGGCGATGATGCGATGGCCCGCGGGGAGCGAACGGAGCTTGCCGTCGACGCTTGAGATGATGTGCGGGCGGCGCAGGATGCCGCCGTTGGCGATGGCGGCGTAGGCGGTGGCCATCTGCATCGGCGTCACCAGCTCGCCCTGGCCGATCGGCAGGTTGCCCATCGAGGATCCCGAGTATTTGCTCAGCGGCAGCGTCACGCCGGCTTCCTCGCCCGGTAGTTCGACCCCGGTGCGCGCCCCGAAACCGAAGCGGTGAACCCAGTTGTTGAAGCTGGCTTCGCCCTCCAGTTTGCCGATTTTGATCGCGCCCACGTTGCTGGAGCGCGCCAGGATCTGTTCGGTGGTGAGGGTTTCTTCGGGGTGTTCGGTGTCGTCGTGGATGGTGCGATCGGCGACCTGGATCTGGTCGGGAATGTTGAACGGCGTGCTGGGCGTGATGACGCCGTCTTCGAGCGCGCCGGACACGGTCACCGCCTTGAAAGTGGAGCCCGGTTCGTAGGCGAACCCGACGGCGCGGTTCTCGAGATCTTCCGCCGAGGAGGTGCTCGGGCTGCTGACGTTGGCCTGCGGCCAGTTGGCCAGCGCGAGGATCGCTCCGGTGCGGGGATCCATCACGATCGCGGTTGCGTCTTTGGGCGCGAACACCTTGCCGACCGCCTGCAGCACGTCTTCGGTTCGCTGCTGGATGTTGGCGTCGAGCGTGAGCGCCAGCGACTTGCCGGGCACCGCCGGATGGGCTTCGGTGATCGACACGGGCTGTCCGATCGCGTCGCTGACCACGCGCCGCTGCCCCGGGTGCCCGCGCAGCAGGTTTTCGCTCGAGTACTCCAGGCCCTCAAGGCCTGTGCCTTCGGTGCCGACCAGGCCGAGTACCTGCGATGCGAGCGGTCCGCGCGGGTATACGCGGCGCATGACGGGCGTGCCGGTGACGCCTGCGATCTTCAGTGCCAGGATCGCGTCGGCGCGGCGATCGGGCAGCGCCCTGGCCAGATACACGAACCCGGTGTGCTCGGAGAGCTCTCGCAGCACGCTGTCCTGGGACTGGCCGAGCAGCGGTGCGAGTTTCTGGGCGCTGGCAAGCGGGTTGGTGATCAGATAGGGGTCGACCGCGAGGTCCTGCGCGGGCTCTGAGATCGCCAGATCGACCCCGTTGCGGTCGGTGATGGTGCCGCGTGGCGCGACCACGGTTTCGCGGGTGAGCTGCTGGTCGCTTGCGTGCTTGCGCAGCGCGTCGGCGCGCACCACGCCGAGGTACAGCGTGCGTCCGCCCGCCACCACCAACAGCAGGAAGAACACGGCGAAGATCGAGCCGATGCGGCTGTGGACGGCGGCCACCCGTTTACCCCGCCGGCCCGGCCTGAGTGCCGCCCGCGGGCGTTGTGGGCGACTGCCCCGAGCTCGCGCCGGCGACGCCGGTGGCTCCGGCTGTGGATTCGGCTGGGGAGCTTTCGCCGTTGCCGACTGATGACGTGGCAGGGCTCGTGGCGGTGCTCGAGCTGGCAGGCGCTTCGCCTGACCCCGCGGTGTTCGTGCTCGCGCCGGTGACGGTCGCTTCGGCGGATGTGCCCTGACTCTGGGTGGTGCTCGCCGATGAGGAGCTTTCGCTGCTGGCGGAGTTGCTTGGGGCTTCCCCGCCGCTGCCGGTCGTGGTGGCGGTGGAGCCTGTGGTGGTGCCGGTGTTGACGGGCGTCTTCAACGCGGCGGCGGCGCGCGCGGCGTCGACTCTCGGCCGCACGGCCAGGAACCGCAGCGCACCTGCCGGTACGAGCTGCATACCGAGGCTGGCGGCGCTCGACTCCACCAGGTTGCCGGCGGCGCGTTCGGAGTTTTCGATGCTGAGCGCGGCGTTCTGGCGTTCCAGCGTGGTCTCCTGAGCCAACGCTCTGCCGATGCCGGCGTTGAGCTTCAACAGCGTCAGCTGCAACGTGACGATGCCGATCAGGGCAAACGCCACCAGGCCGATCCAAACACGCCCGCGAATCAGCCGATCGAGCAGCGGAGAGCCTTCCACGCTGCGCAGCGCGGCGATCACCCCGACCGCGAGGCCCTCCCCCTGAGGGTTGCTCGCCGCAGGACTGCGACGGGCCGGGCCGGAGACGCGTCTCGGCCTCGGCGGCGCGCTCAGCGGCCGCTTGGGAGCGGCCGTGCGCGCACGGCGTACGGGTGGGGCGGCGACGGCGGCGGCTGGTGGCGTCATCGGTCGGGTACCTCCTCGTCGGTCAGCTTCCTGGCAGCACGAAGTCGGGCGGAGGCGGCTCGTGGGTTGCACTCGATCTCGGCGGCGCCGGGGACGATCGAGCGGCGGCTCAAAAGCTGTGCCTGTGGCTCGCGTCCGCATGCGCACACGGGCAGATCCGGCGGGCAGATACATCCCCGGGCGCGCTCCACGAGGAAGCGCTTGACACGGCGATCCTCGAGCGAGTGGAAGGAGATGCCGGCGAGGATGCCTCCCTCGCGCAGGATGCTCCAGGCCAGCGGCAGCGCGCGGTCGAGCTGTCCGAGCTCGTCGTTGACGGCGATCCTCAGCGCCTGGAAGGAGCGCTTGGCGGGGTGGCCGCCGGCGAAGCGGGCGGGCGCGGGGATGGCGGAGTTGATCGTGTCCACCAGCTCGAGCGTGGTGGCGATCGGCGCCTGCGCGCGACGGCGCACGATCGCGCGGGCGATCGAGCCCGCGTGGCGCTCCTCGCCGAAGTCGCGCAGCACGTGCGCCAGGCGGCGCTCGTCCCATTCGGCCACGATGTCGCTGGCGCTCAGCTCCTGGGTGGGGTCCATACGCATGTCCAGCGGCGCCTCATACGAGTAGGAGAACCCGCGCTCGCGGGTGTCGACCTGCATCGAGGACATGCCCAGATCGAAATAGACCATGTCCGCGCGCATCCCCTCCTCGGCGAGCAGCTCGAGCGCCTCGGCATAGCCGGAGCGGATGAAGCGCGTAGAGCAGAGCGCCTCGGCGGCCAGCTCGGCGAAGCGCTCCTCGGCCAGCGGGTCGCGGTCGATGGCGATCAGCGTGCCGGTGGGGCCGAGGCGTTCGGCCAGCAGCCGGGCGTGCCCGCCGTCGCCGAACGTGCAGTCCACAGCGGTCTGGCCGGGCTTGGGGTCGAGTCGCTCGAGCAGCTCGGTGGCCAGCACCGGCGTGTGCGAGGCGCGCGCGCCGGCGGCGGCGCACTGCTGCGGCGTGAACGCGCGCGCTGCGCGCTGAGCGGGACGGCGCGTATCGCCGGCGCCGCGCCGGCGTCGTGCGAGCGCAGCGGCGAAGCTGTCGGTGAGCGCGGTCTCGCGCGGTGCGCGTGCGCCGCAGCCGTCGAGCGGCGCGGCCTCAAGCAGCGTCGTTGACACGCGAGGTGACCTCCGCGACGCCGCTGAGCAGCGTCGGTCGATGTTCGTCCCAGGCGGTCCTGTCCCACAGCTCCAGACGGTCGCCCACGCCGACGACCACCACGTCCTTGGACAGCGCGGCGTGCTCGCCGAGGAAGCCGGGGACCATGATGCGCCCGGCGGCGTCGAGCTCGGCGTCGTGGGAGCTCCCGTAGAAGAAGCGCTCGAGTTCGGTCAACCGCGGCGACAGCGGTGGCAGCTCGGCCAGCGCGCGCTGGGTGTAGCGCTCGTACTCCTCCGGGCGCCACACGCCCACGCACGGTTTCAGGTCAACGGGCATGGCCAGCACGACGCCCTCTGACAGCGCCGCGCGATAGCGGGCGGGAACCGTGAGGCGGTTCTTGGCGTCGAGCGTATGGTCGAACGTGCCGCGAAAGGGGACCACTGGTGCAACTCCCAAGCTTGATTACCGAGCCGCGGTGGAGGAGTGGGAGGAGCCCCTCCACCCCGGCTCGCTGCGGCGAAGATAACCCACTTCCTCCCACAATGCAACCCTATTTGCACATCTTCTCCCACTTTCCCTCCCCTACGCCGTCGAATTCGGCAAAACCCCCGCAAGTGAGCCTTTTCCGGGGAGGGGCGGCGTAATCTCCCGGTGAGCACCGCTGCGCAAGACGGCGTGCAACCACTCGCGATGACACGGGTGTTGCAGTTCGGCCAGCCGCCTGCGAGCAGGGAAACGTCGAAACACGATCGCCAACCCGCCGGCCCATGGGCCAGAGAAAGGACCATCCCTTGCACTCAGCCCCGTCTTCCGCTCCTGTCCCCCGCCGCCGGCTCGCCTGGCGCGCGCTGGCGAGCGTCGCGCCGATCGCGACCGCCGCGGCGGCGATCGCCGGCTGCGGCTCGACCGCCGCGGTCGGCACATCGGCCAACCCCGCCGTGGCGATCCCGGCGTCGGCCGCGCTGTATGCGGGGGCGGCGGTGCGACCTGGCGGGACGCTGGGCACGGAAGCGCTGGCGGCCGGCAAGCTGCTCACCCACCAGGCCGACCCGTACCTGCGCCTGCTCGTGGCGCTTCAGACGCCGGGCGCACCCACGCTGGAATACAAGCGCGACGTGGCGCCCTGGCTGGGGCCCAACGCCGGCGTGTACGTGACCTCACCGAGTGCGGTGGGCCCACTGAGCGCGCTGCTCGAGCAAGGGCTGCTCGGCGGCGGGGCGGCGGGAGCGTTCCCGTTCGGAGCCGGCGGTGTGCAGGGGGCGATCGTGCTCGACACCAGCGACGTGGGCAAGGCTGAAACGTTCCTCAACAGCGAGGCGCAGCATGCCGGCGCCCACCAGGTGGGCTACCGCGGGGTCAAATACAAGCTCAGCGGCGGCGGCGTGGCGTTCGGGATCGTGGATCGCTTCGCGGTGATCGGCAGCGAAGCGGGCATGCACGGCGTGATCGACACCACGCTGGGGTCGCCGTCGCTGGCCAGGGCGGGCGGCTACGCGAAGCTGATGGCGGCAGCCCCGGCAAACGCGCTGGCGCACCTCTACTCCCAGGCCGCGGGAGCGCAGCCCGCCGCGAACACGGGCTCACAGGCGGGCCTCGCCGGCGTGATGGGCCTGCTGGCGGGAGGAGCGCAAGCCAACATCTCACTGGTGGCCTCCGCCGGCTCGCTGGCGCTCGACGCCGACACGCTCGCCTCCAGGCTCGAGCGGCGCCGCGGGCGGCATCCTGTCGGGCGACCCCGACAGCGCCAAGGCGCTGGAAGAGCTGCCCGGCGAATCGTGGCTTGCGGTCGGGCTGGGGCACCCGAGCACGGAGCTCTCCAGCGACGTGCAGGGGCTCTCGGCGCTGACCGGCCTGCTGGGTGGCGCTGGGCCACAGGCGCCGTCGAGCTCGCTGAGCGTGACGTCGCTGCTGCAAGGAATCCTGGCGCCACTGAAGGTCCTCGGCGCGAACACGCCCCAGGCCAAGCGGGCGTTCACCAGCTGGATGGGCTCGGCCGGCCTGTTCGCCAGCGGCGGTAGCCTGCTGGAACTGAAGGCCGGAGTGGTGTTCGACTCCACCGACGCAGCCCGCTCGCGTGCCGCGGTGGCGGCGCTCGGCGAACAGCTGCGCAAGGGCGGCGGCGGGGTCCAGCCGGCGTCGATCGCGGGGGCCGAAGCGGCGATCGGCGCCCGGCTGACGGGCCTGCCGCTGGTGCTCTACATCGCCGCCGGCCGCGGCGCCGGCGGACAGGCCAAGTTCGTGATGGGCCTCGGCGAAGCGTCGGTTGGCGCTGCATTGAACCCGTCAAGCACGCTGGCGAGCGCCACGTCGCGCAGCGCGGCGGCCTCCACGCTCGGCGAAGGCGCACAGCCGAGCATCATCGCGAACTTCCCCACCCTGCTGACGTTGCTGGAAGGCGTGGGGCTGACCGAAGATCCGGCGTTCTCGAAATTCGTGCCATACCTGCGCGCCACCACCACGCTTGTGGGCGGCGGGCATGAACTGGGCGGTGCCGTCCAGCGTTTCCGCCTGGTGCTGGGACTGCAGTAGCGCGCCCCGCCGTGGCCGTCGGCGGCGGTGCGCTCAGCCGGCGGCCGCGGCGGAACGCTGCCCGATCTCGATCTGGCGGTAGAACACGGGGCGCCCGCCCAGCACGCGATCGACGCCGTAGCTCGACAGCGAGGTTTCGCCGTTGGGCAGGATCGAGTAGCGGCCGATCACAGACTCGCGGTCGCGGGTGGCGAACAGGCGATCGATGACGGTCGTGCGGTCGTCGCCGTGGGCGCCTGCGCTGCGAATCGCGTCGAGCACCACGGTCATGGCCTCATAGCCGTAGAGCACGTACGGGCCGGCTTCGCCGCCGAAGCGCTTGACGTAGTCGGACAGCACGTGGCGCCCAGATGACGGGTACAGGCTGGACGGGAGCACCGGCGTGGTCAGATACGTCTCGGCGGCCGCCGCGCCGATCCGCGAGGTGAACGATTCGCTGGCCATTGCGCTGGAGCCCAACAGCAGCAGCTGGGGGTCGGCGCTGTGCAGCTGGCGCCACAGTTCCACCGTGCCGGTGCCGCCTCCGCCGGAGAAGAACACCGCCTGTGCCTTGCTTTCCACGATCTTTTCGACCTCACCGGAGAAGGAGGAGCCCGCTCGCGCTTCGATGCTGTCGTGCGCCGGGACGGCGATGCCGGCGCCGACGGCGTCGGCGGCCACCAGCTCGGCCAGCGGGATCTCGAACGGGTCCTGGTCATCGACCACATAGAGCTTCTTGACGCCGAGCGAGCTCATCAGTCGCACCTGGGCGGCCGCCTGCACGACGTCGCCCGGCTGCAGTCGCGCGAACGTGCGCTTGGGGTTCAGGTAGAAGCGCCCGGGCTCATCCTGGCCGGCGTCGATCGAACTTGTCAGTCCCTGATAGGGGCTTGAGGGACTGACCTGCAGGACGCCGGCGGCGTTCATGATCGGCAGCGACACCGCTGTGGCGGGGGAATTGAAGTCGCCGATGTAGGCGATCGTGCTGGTGTCCTCGGCGGCCGTCTTGGCGTTGGTGGCCGTCACGTCCGGGCTCCATTCACCGTTCTTGGGGTTGGCGTCGTCGAGCCACACCGGAGTGATCTTGAACGCGCCGGCGCGCCCGTCGGCGTCGGCCAGCGCGAGCTTCTCACCGCCCATGATCTGCTGCGAGATGGTCGCGTTCGGACCCTGCAGCGGCAGGCTCGAATAGATCGCGAGCTGCCCGCCGGTGGCTTCGGCCACTTCCGAGCTGGCGGCGCCCCCGCAGCCGGAGAGCAGCACCGCACCCGCGACGACGACAGCGGCGAGGCCCAGCCAGCGCGCGAGCACCGGGCGCTAGCTGCGTCGGCCGGGAAGGTAGCCGGAGAGGATCTTCAGCGCAGAGCCGACGAGGATGATGACTGTGGCCAGCAGGAACGCGTCGAAGCCTTTGGCGCCGAGCGCCCACAGCACGATCCAAACGATCAGACCTGCGGTTACGGTGAGGATTAGTCCCATGCCGGGCGAATCCTAGCGACCTGGCGCGAGCGCCGCTGCCAGTTCGCCGACGAGCGCTCCGACGGCGCCGGCGGGATCCTCAGACTCGCCCGCGGCACGCACCAACCTGGTACCCACGATCACACCGTCGGCGCCCGCATCGGCGGCCTGGCGCGCCTGCTCGGGGGTGCTGATTCCGAAGCCGAGCGCAACCGGCACCTGGGTGCAGGATTTGGCGCGGGCGACGACCTCGGCGAAACGGTCGCTGAGCTCACGGCGCTCACCGGTGATGCCGACCACCGACACCGTGTACAGGAAGCCGCGCGCGCGCCGACCGATCGCGGCCAGCCGCTCGGCGGTGGTGGTGGGCGCCACCAGCGCCACCAGCGCGATGTCGTGCGCGTCGCATGCCGCCAGCACCTCGGACTCCTCGCCCTGGGGCAGGTCGGGCACGATCAGGCCGCAGGCGCCGGTCTGCGCCAGCCGCTCCACGAACGCGTCCACGCCCGGCGCGAACACCATGTTGGCGTAGCACATGAGCACCACTGGGACGCGGCCAGACAGCGCCCGCGCGACCTCCAGCACCCCGGTCATGTTGGAGCCCGCCGCCAGCGCCCGGGTGCCGGCCTCGTGGATCACGGGGCCGTCGGCCAGCGGGTCGGAGTAGGGCACCCCCAGCTCGATCACGTCGGCCCCGTTCTGCACGCACGCTTCGCCGATGGCGAGCGACTCGGCGAGCGTGGGAAAGCCGGCCATCACATATGGCATCAGCGCGGCGCGCTTGCCGCTGCGGGCGAACGCGTCGGCGAGCCGCTCGACCCCGGTGGCGGCCGTGGCGGTGGCCACATCGTCCGTGCGTCCCGATCCTCGCTTGTCCCCGAATATCGACGAGAAGCTGTCGCTAGGCACCGGCCAGCACCTCGGCGAGATCCTTGTCGCCACGGCCGGACAGGCACACGAGGTCCAGCTCGCCGTCGTCCTGCCTGCCTGTGCACTTCAGGGTACGCCCTTCAGGGTGGGCGAGCACCCAGGCCAGCGCGTGGGCGGTCTCGAGCGCCGGGATGATCCCCTCCAGGCGCGCCAGCTCACGGAACGCGGCCAGCGCGTCGCGGTCGTTGACGGCCACGTAGCGCGCGCGACCGCTGTCGCGCAGGTGGGCATGCTCAGGACCCGCCCCCGGGTAGTCGAGACCGGCTGAGATCGAGTGCGCCTGCACGATCTGGCCCTCCTCGTCCTGCATCACCGCCGAGCGCGAGCCGTGCAGGATGCCGGCGCGCCCGCCCACGGTCAGCGGCGCGCCGTGACGGCTGGTGTCGATGCCATCGCCGCCGGCCTCCACGCCGATCAGCTCGACCTGCTCGTCGGGGATGAACGCGGCGAAGGTTCCCATCGCGTTGGAGCCGCCGCCCACACAGGCGATCACACGCGCTGGCAGGCGGCCCTCGCGCTCCAGGATCTGCTCGCGCGCCTCCTCCCCGATCACGCGCTGCAGTTCGCGCACGATCGCCGGATACGGCGCCGGCCCGACGACCGAGCCGATCACATAGTGGGTGCTCTGCACGTTGGTCACCCAGTCGCGGATCGCCGCCGAGGTGGCCTCCTTGAGGGTTTTCGCTCCCGCGTCGACCGGTTGCACGGATGCCCCCAGCAGTTCCATGCGCTGCACGTTGGGGCGCTGGCGGCGGGTGTCCTCAACGCCCATGTAGACCAAGCACTCCAGTCCCAGCAGCGCGCACACCGTTGCGGTGGCCACACCGTGCTGGCCGGCGCCGGTCTCGGCGATGATCCGCTTCTTGCCCATGCGCTTGGCCAGCAGCGCCTGGCCGAGGGCGTTGTTGAGCTTGTGCGAGCCGGTGTGGTTGAGATCCTCGCGCTTGAGATACACGGTCCTGCCCACCCGCTCGGAGAACCGCCGCGCCCGGTACAGCGGCGTGGGACGACCGCCGAAGTCGCGCAGCAGGAGGTTCAGCTCGTCGCGATAGGCGGGGTCCGCGCGCGCCTGGATCCAGGCCTGCTCCAGCTCGGCCAGCGCCGGCATCAACGTCTCCGGCACGTACTGCCCGCCGTAGGGCCCGAAGCGATGCTCGATCGTGGCCTGCTGTACCGCGTCGCTCACGCCGCGTCGCCGATCTTCACTGCCTCGTCGGCCACCGGCGTCGGCACATCGAGGTTGGGGCTCAGCGCCTGGAACAGCGCCTTCAGCTTCTGCGGATCCTTGTGCCCTGGGGCCGACTCGGTGCCGCTGGCGCTGTCGATCGCGTAGGGATGGGTCACGGCCACAGCTGCGGCCACGTTGGCTGCGTTCAGCCCGCCGCTGAGGATCAGCGGAATGCTCGAGCGCCGCGAGGCGGCGAGCTGCCAGTCGAAGGTCTCCCCCGTTCCGCCGCGCATGCCCTGACGCGAGGTGGCCGCCGAGCGGGCGTCGAGCAGATGGAAGTCGACGTGGAAGCGCTCCAGGTCCCTGACGTCACCCGGGCCGGAGACCTGGGCGGCCTTGACGATCAGCGTGCCGGTGCGCCGCCGCACCTCCTCACAGAAGGCGGGCCCCTCATCGCCGTGAAGCTGCACCATCGTCAAACCCAGCTCTTCGTGGGTGTGCACGATCTGCTCGAGCGTGGCGTTGACGAACACGCCGCACAGCTCGACCTTGCGCCGCATCGCGGTGGTGACCTGGAGCGCCTGCTCCAGCGAGCAGCGACGGGGGCTTGCGTCGTAGAAGATCATGCCCAGCGCCCACGCGCCGAACCCCGCCGCGAGCTCGGCGTCGGCGAGGTTGGTGATGCCGCAGATCTTGACCCGCGGCGAGGGCGAACCCGGCGAGCCAGCCGCCGGCGTGGCGACAAGCTCGGCGTGCTCAACCGGATGCACGGTGCTCGACATGGCCCCAACGGTAGCGGGCGCCTGCCCGCTGCTGCCTGCTCAGCCTTCGGGGGTGCTGGGGTTTTCGACCGAGTTGGGTCGTTCCCCGAGGGTGGCGCTGACGGTTTTGTGTTCGTACTTGCCGTTGCCGGCCGGGCGCAGGATTCGACCTTAATCGTGTCGCCGGATTTCTTGGCGCCGATGTCGTTGGCGAGTTCTTCGGAGCTGTTGACGGGCTTGCCTTCGATGCCCACGACGATGTCGCCGCCGACGGAGATCTGGCCGCCTTCGGTGGTGGCCGTGCCGCCTTTGATTCCGGCTTTTTCGGCGGCGGTGCCCTTCTGCACGCTCTGCACGAGCGCTCCACTCTTGACGGGCAGGTTGAGCGCGGACAGCGAGCCGTCGATCGTGAGCGAGGTCAGGCCGAGGTAGGCGCCGCGCAGGGTGCCGCCTTTCTCGAGTTGCGTGATCTCCGACTTGGCCTTGTCGATCGGCACGGCGAAGCCGATGCCGACGCTGCCGTCGCCGCTGCCGCCGGTCTCGATCTGAGAGTTGATGCCGATCACCTGGCCGGCGGCGTTGAGCAGCGGACCTCCGGAGTTGCCGGGGTTGATCGGCGCGTCAGTCTGGATCACGCTGTCGATCGTGAATCCGTTGGGGGACGTCAGCTGGCGTTGCAGCGCCGAGACCACGCCGGTGGTGAGCGTGCGCTGAAGGTTGAACGGGTTGCCGATCGCGTACACCGGGTCGCCGACCTGTGCGGTGCTGGAGTTACCCAGTGTGAGCGGGTGCAGCGTGAGGCCGTCGGTGGGTATGCGCAGGATGGCAAGGTCGTTGGAGGGATCCTTGCCGACCACCTGGGCTTCGACGGTCTTGCCCTGTTCGAAGCTGACCGTCACCTTGATGGCGTTCTCGATCACGTGGTAGTTGGTCAGGATCGTGCCGTTGGAGTTGATCACGATGCCCGATCCGGTGGCCACCCCCTGGCGCTGCGCTTCCTGGCCGAAGAGGAACGGCGATTCGGATTTCTGCACGACCGTGGAGGTCACGTACGCCACTCCGGGGGCGTCGCGCACGTAGATTTCGTGCGGCGTGAGGCCCTTGATCACCTGCGATGCGTTCGTGGGCGCGGCCGGCGCTGGCTGGAGCGCGGTGACGGTGGTGGTGCTGCTGGAGCTGAGCCCACCGGCTATGGCGATGGCACCGACGGCGATGCCGCCGCCGATGACGGCGGACACGAACGGGATGGCGATCAGTCGTTTCATTGCAAAGGAGGATGCTCGGCGCTGCTGAAGAGCAACTAAATGTGGCCGCTGTTGTGTCTAAATGATCTCAGCTCGCGCAGCGCGGCGGCCGGATCGGCGGGATCGCATCAGCGTCTCGCCCACCAGTACGGCCTGCACCCCACGCTCCTGCAGGCGCGCGCAGCTGCTCCGCGTGCGCGATCCCAGACTCGGACACCACGAGCACTCCCGAGGGCACGTGCTCCATCAGCGATTCGGTGCGCTGCACGTCGACGCTGAAGTCGCGCAGGTCACGGTTGTTGACGCCGATGATGTCGGCTCCGAGCTCGAGTGCGATCTCCAGCTCGGCCCGGTCGTGGACCTCCACCAGCGCATCGAGCCCCAGCGCCAGCGCTTCGGCGTGGAGCGAGGCGAGCGTCGGGCGATCGAGCGCGGCCACGATCAGCAGCATGGCCGCGGCGCCGGCGTTCAGGGCCTCATACAGCTGGTAGGGCTCGACGATGAAGTCCTTGCGCAGCAGCGGCAGCCCGCAGGCGGCGCCGGCGGCCGGCAGGTCTGCGAGCGCTCCACCGAAGTTGGGCCCCTCGGTGAGGACCGAGACGGCCACCGCGCCACCCTGCTCGTAGGCTCGAACGATCTGGGTCAGGTCGGGGTTCTCGTGCAGAGCGCCGGCCGATGGCGAGCGGCGCTTGAACTCGGCGATCACACCGATGCCGGGCGCGCTGAGTGCGTCGTGAAAACGCCGGGTCGCGACACGGGTGGCGGCTGCCTGCTGCAGCTGAGCGAGCGGCAGCTCGTGCTTGCGGCGCTCGAGCTGCTGGCGGGTTTCGCTCAGGATCCGATCGAGCACGGTGGCGGTGGGAGCGCTCATCGCTCGGCCTGCGCCGGCGCGTGTCTCTGTGTGGCGGCCGACGAAGCGCTCCAGCGCGTCGGCCGCGCGACCGTCGGCGAGCGCGGCACGGGCGGCCGCAACGCCGTCGGCGATCGAGTCGGCCGCTCCGGCGGTGTAGATGGCGGCGCCGGCGTTGATGACGGCCAGATCCTCGGCCTCGCGCGGATGCGCGGGCATGTGCTCGCCGGCGTCGCGGATGCGCAGGATCGAGCGTGTGACGGCGGCGTTCTGCTCGGGGGTGCCGCCGTCTGGGGCCGCCTCGCCGGATGGCTCGATGCCGACGTCGGACGGGTCCAGGGTGTAGCGCTCGATGCTCTGCCCGTTGACCTCGATCACGTGCGTGGGTGCGCTGGCGGAGACCTCGTCCAACCCGTCATCGCCGGCCACCAGCAGCGCGCGCTCGACGCCGAGCAGCGCCAGCGCGCCGGCCATCACCTCGAGGAAGTGCGGGTCGGAGACCCCGATCAGCTGGCGCGTGGCGCCCGCCGGGTTGGTGAGCGGACCGAGCAGGTTGAAGATCGTGCGCACGGCCAGTTCCGCTCTGACGGGGACCACGAAGCGGGTGGCGCGGTGATGTGTGGGCGCGAACATGAAGCCGAAGCCGGCCTCCTCGATGCAGCTGGCCACCTGCGCGGGTGTGAGGTCGATGCGGGCGCCGAGCGCCTCCAGCAGGTCGGCCGAGCCGGAGCGGCTGGTGGCCGAGCGGTTGCCGTGCTTGGCGACCGCGCAGCCGGCGCCGGCGGCGATCAGAGCGGCGGTGGTGGACACGTTGAAGGAGCTGCGCCCGCCCCCTGTTCCGGCGGTGTCCAGCAGGTCGTGGCGTTCGACCGGCACGTGCGCTGCCAGGGCGCGCATGGTGCGTGCCAGCCCGGCCAGCTCCTCGCACCGTCTCGCCCTTGGTCCGCAGCGCGATCAGGAAGCCGGCGATCTGGATCTCCGAGACATCGCCGTGCATGATCTCGGCGAGCACCTCCGCGGTCTGCTCCTCGCTCAGGTCGCTGCGTGAGGCGAGCGCGTCGATCGCGTTGGTCAGGATCGGATTGGGCATGTGCGGGTTCTTTCGTCAGGGCGAGGCTCAGCCGGCTCGAGGAAGTTGCGCAGCAGCTCGTGCCCCTGCTCTGTGAGCACGGACTCGGGGTGGAATTGGACGCCCTCGGCTGGCAGTTCGCGGTGGCGTACGCCCATCACCACGCCGCCGCCGCGTGCGGTCTCCTCCAGGCAGTCGGGCAGCTCGTCGTCGACGACGAGCGAGTGATAGCGACCGACTGTCAGCGGCGAGCGCAGCCCCTGGAAGATGGTGCGTCCGTCGTGCTCGATGACGGCGGCCTTGCCGTGCACGGGCTCGTTCAGCGTGACCCTGCCGCCGAAGGCCTGCGCTAGCGCCTGGTGGCCGAGGCACACACCGAGCGTGGGGATGCCGGCCTCGGGCAGCTTGCGCACGAGCTCGAGCGTGATGCCGGCCTCGTCGGGCGTGCATGGGCCGGGCGAGATCACGCAGCGCTGATAGCCGCCGGCTAGCAGCTCAGAGACGGTGGCGCGGTCGTTGCGCACAGTCTCCACCTCCGCGCCAAGCTCGCCCAGGTACTGCACGAGGTTGTAGGTGAACGAGTCGTAGTTGTCGAGGACGAGGACCCTCATGGCCAGTCCAGCTGTTCGCAGGCCAGACCCACGGCGCGCAGCACGGCCTGGGTCTTGGCGACGGACTCGGCGTACTCGTAGGCGGGCTTGGCGTCGGCCACGGTGCCGCCGCCGGCCTGCACGTGCGCCACGCCGTCCTTGACGACCACGGTGCGGATGTGGATGGCGGTGTCGAGATCGCCGGCGTAGCTGAGGTAGCCGACCGCGCCGCCGTAGCCGCCGCGCTTGATCGGCTCGAGCTCGTCGATGATCTGCATGGCGCGCACCTTGGGGGCGCCGGAGAGCGTGCCGGCGGGGAGCACCGAGCGCAGCGCGTCCATCGGGCCGACGTCCTCGCGCAGCGTGCCGGACACGGAGGAGACGATGTGCATCACGTGGCTGTAGGTCTCGATCTCCATCAGCTCGTCCACGCGCACGCTGCCGTACTCGCAGACGCGGCCGAGGTCGTTGCGGCCGAGGTCGACCAGCATCACGTGCTCGGCGCGCTCCTTCTCGTCGGCCAGCAGTTCGGCGGCGATCCGGCGATCCTCCTCGGGCGAGGATCCGCGCGGGCGGGTGCCGGCGATCGGCTTGGTGGAGACGTGACGGCCGCTGACGGTCAGCAGCGGCTCGGGACTGGCGCCGGCGACCTGGAAGTCGCCGAAGTCGAGGAAGTACATGTAGGGGCTGGGGTTCACCGCGCGCAGGCCGCGGTAGATGGAGAACGCCTCCACCGGGACCGGCGCCGACCAGCGCTGCGACGGGACGACCTGGAAGGCGTCGCCTGCGTAGATGTACTCGACGATCCGCGTCGACCATCGCTTCGAACGGCCTCGCGCGTCATGTTCGACTGGAACTCGGGCATCGGCCGCGGCTGCTCGGGCCGCGCCTCGGGGCGGGGAACGGGCCCGGCGAGCACCTCGCGTATCTGCTCGATGGTGCGCGCGGCGGTGGCGTAGGCGAGCTCGATGTCGGGTTCGGCCAGCAGATCGGCGTTGGCGAGGATCGTGACGGTGTGCTTGAGATGATCGAAGATGACCAGCGCGTCGGAGAGCATCAGCGCCAGATCGGGCAGCCCGAGCGGGTCCTCGGGCGCCGGGCCGAGCGGCTCGACGGCGCGCACCAGGTCGTAGCCGAAGTAGCCGACCGCGCCGCCGGTGAACGGCGGGGCGTCGTGCAGCGGCGCCTGCTCGAAGCGCGCCACGTGTTCGGCGGCCAGCGCGTAGGGGTCTCCCCCGTCCTCCAGCGCCCAGCGCAGCACCGCGCGGGGACGGAAGCCGATGAACGACCAGCGCCCCACGCGCTGGCCCTGATCGGCTGACTCCAGCAGGAACGCCGGCTCGCCGGGGGCGAGCGCGCGCAGCTTCAGGAAGGCGGAGACCGGCGTCTCGCAGTCCTCGATGAAGCTGTAGCGCAGCGGGATCAGGTTGTGGGAGTCGGCCAGCTCGCGTGCCTGCGCGAGGCTCGGCTCGATCCGGACCGCACCGGCGTCGCGCGTGTGCGCGCTAGGAGCGACGGCCATCGAGCACCCGCTCGGCGTCCGTGAGCGAGCGATCGCGGCTGCGCAGCAGCACGAGCAGGTGGTAGAGGACGTCGGCGGCCTCTTCGTCGACGCGCTCGTCGGTCTCCTCGCGCGCCGCGCGAGCGACCTCCTCGGCCTCCTCCATCACCTTCTCGCCGATCCTGGCCGGGTCCTCCAGCAGCTCGACCGTGTAGGAGCCGGCGGGGCGCTCGCGGGCGCGCTGCGCCAGTGTGCGCTCCAGCGCCGGCAGCGTCTCATACGGCGCTCCGGGCTCGAGCTCGCCCCGGTGAAAGCAGCTCTGCTCGCCGGTGTGACACGCCGGGCCGGCCGGTTCCACGAGCGCCAGCAGCGTGTCTCCGTCGCAGTCCAGGCGCAGCGCTCGCACCGCCTGGATGTTGCCGCTGGTGGCGCCCTTGTGCCACTGCTCGGCGCGCGAGCGGCTCCACAGATGCAGCTCGCCGGATTCGCGCGTGCGTTTCAGGGCCAGCTCGTTCATGTAGGCCAGCGTGAGCACCTCGCCGGTGTTCCAGTCCTGCACCACGCACGGCACAAGGCCGTTGCGGTCGTACACGACCTGCTCGTCGATCGGCTCAGTGCGCGCTGTGTTCATCGCTCGATTGTAGGTCCAGCCGGTCGTTGACGGTTTGAGACAGACTCTGCGGATGCAATCGCTGCTGGATCGCAAGCTGCTGGTGGTGGCCGGCAAGGGCGGCGTGGGCAAGTCGACGGTGGCCGCGGCGCTTGGCCTGGCGGGGGCGCGCGCGGGCCGGCGCACGATCGTGGTGGAGGTGGGACAGGAGAACCGTGCGCCTCACATCTTCGGAGTGCCGGCCGCTGCGGCCGGTGTGGCGGTGGAGCTCGATGCAGGCCTGTGGGGCATGTCTATCGACCCCGATCGCGCGCTGCTGGAGTGGCTGCAGGCGCTGGGCGGACGCGTGTCCGGGCGCCTGCTGGCCTCCAGCGGGACGTTCCAGTACTTCGCCGCGGCGGCACCCGGCGCGAAGGAGCTGGTGACGATGGTGAAGATCTGGCAGCTGACTCGTGAGGATCGCCGCGGGCGCCGTGGCGGAGGCTATGACCTGGTGGTGCTGGACGCGCCGGCCACGGGGCACGCGCTCGGCCTGCTCAGCTCTCCGCAGACCTTCGGCGCGATCGCCCGCGTGGGCCCGATCGCGGGACAGACCCGCCACGTGCAGGAGCTGCTTCAGGATCCGCGGAGCACGGCGTTCGTGGCGGTGGCGCTGGGCAGCGACATGGCTGTGACGGAGGTGCTCGAGCTACAGGACGGCCTGGAAGGCCAGCTCGGGCGCAGCCTGGCGGCGGTGATCGTCAATGGCCTGCTGCCGCAGCGCTTCAGCGGCGCGGAGCTGCGTCGCATCGAAGCGTTGGGCCATGCGCACGAGGAGGGGCGCAGCAGCGAGAGATCGCCGATCGGCGCCGCGGTGGCGGCCGCGCGCGCGGTGCATGAGCGCTCGCGGCTACAGCAGAACCAGCTGGCCCGCCTGCGCCGTCGCTCGCTCGACGTGGTGGGGGTTCCATTCGTGTGGAGCGGCGAGCTGAATCTCGCCGATGTGAGTGCGATCGCGGAGCGCCTCAGCCACAAGCTGTGACGAAAAGCGGCGTGTCACCGCTTCCTCGCCGCCCGGCGTAGGAGCTGCGGCGCGCTACTGCGCAGCCAGGCGATACCGGCGCGTGGCCGAGTCACGCTCGAGCAGACCGACTGCCAGCAACGTCGTCACGTATCGGTGGGTGGTGCTCGTGTTCATGTCCAGCATCCGCGCCAGATCGGCGATGCCCAGATAACCGCCGTCCGCCGGGAAGCAGGACAGAACGAGCAGGCCCGAAAGCAGCGAACGCGAAAGCCGGCGGTCATCCATCTGGGTGGGATAGGACCAGTCATCGGAATCGATCGCCAGCGTCCACTGTGGGTCGCGCAGGGCCGACAGCAGCACGGACATGGTGCCGCCCTGCCCGGCTGAGCGCACGACCTGATCGACCTGCGCTTTGGAGAGCTCGATCAGCACCGTCCCGCTGTCCTCCAGCGGACGTGAGCGCGCCTGCGACGTACTCGAACGTACGTCGCGCTCGGCTTGGCGTGAGGATCCGGCGCTGGACGTGCTCGAGGCATGCGCCTTTGCGCGCCTGCCCCTGCCGTTGCGCTTGCCTCTCCCTGCTGGTAGGACCCCGGCCCCAGTTTCATCAGTCATCGCGTGTACCCAATCATCGCTTGAGCGTAGCCGTCAATACTAAGGCGGCCCTGAATGTTCAGTCCTGACTAACTTGAGTAATTATTATTTTCCTTCTGCACCCGACGTACTTTGCGGCAGTTTATCCCTTTTCATCACGCTTGCACATCGTGTTTTTAACTCTGCGGAATGTACGCAAACGGTTTCTTGTATCGATCTGTCAGCAGTCGCCAACCGCCTGCAGGCTCCCCCTCAACTCACTCTCACCGGGATCCGCGGGCGGAACGCTTGGACCATCGTCGGACAGCAGGCCTTCGAGCTTTGCTCGCGCACCGCGCAGCCAGTCCACCCTAGCTCTCCACAGCTCGACCTCGGTATCCCGTGCCAGCACCCGCATGCGCCGTGACCATGTGCGTGAGCGGCTCTCCGCTTCACTGGCCGACGTCTCCTGGAGATCGCTGATACGCCCGAGGCACGCCAACTCCTGGCCGTAGATGAGATCGATCAAACGCGGCACGTCGTGCGGACGACACAGGGCGATCTTCATGTGCAACTCGTCGCGCAGCGCAGGCATGGGCGAGGAGCTGAGCATCCATTCATCGAAGTGCCCGATGCCAGCTTCCGTGGCCTCATAGATCGTACGAGGGGCAGCGCGGCGAGCGCGCCCCCCACCCTTCTCTCCGGCCGTGCGCACCAGCCCGTTGCGACCCAGTTGGTCGAGGGAGGAGTAGACGCCGGACGGCGCGAACGCGGAGGAGCCAAAGCGCTCCTCAAGGCGCTGTGCGAGCTGATATCCGTATCCGGGGCGCTCGATTACGAGCCCCAATATTGCGTACTTTGCCGAGATGTTGCCCTTCCCCACGCGAGCTTCGTCCTGAGTAGAGAAGGTACCCCAAAGCCATACAAAGTGCGTCCTACAGATCGAACAAGTCAGAGCTGCAGGACCGGATGAAGCCACTTGTCAGAGACGGCGCACGACGCGTCACCATCGCTTCAGGTGATTCCCAGGCGATCCAACAGTCCCTCATCCGCACGCCAGTCCCGTCGCACACGCACCGACAGATCGAGGTGAACCTGACACTCCAACACGCGCTCCAGCTCACGCCGTGCGGCGGTGCCGATGGCCTTGATCATGCGCCCACCGGAACCGATCAGGATCCCCTTCTGCGATTCGGTCTCCACCCAGATCAGCGCTCGCACCCTGGTCAGGTCGTCGCGATGCCGTTCGATCTCTTCGATCACCACCTCAACCGCGTGCGGCACCTCTTGGAAGGTGCGCCGGATGACGGCCTCGCGTATCAGCTCAGCGAACAGGAGCTCCTGTGTCTGATCGGACGAGGCATCGGCGGCGAACATGAAGGGGCCCTCGGGCATCTGTGCGGCGAGATGATCGACCAGCTCGATCAGGCCGGTGCCGCGGCGCGCGGAGATCGGGAACACCTCGGCCGCCAGCTCCAATTCGCCGGCCTCTGCAAGCACGGCCATCAGCGGCGCGCGCGCCAGCCGATCGACCTTGTTGACGGCGATGGTGACGGGCGCGGCGGCCTGCGCGAGCAGTTTGGCGATGAAGCGGTCACCCGCGCCGATGCCCTGCTCGCCGTTGAGGATCAGCAACGCGGCGTCGGAACCGTCGAGCTCCTGCTGCACACGCCGCGCCATGCGCGAGGTGAGCTCGTCGCGCGGACGTTGCACGCCCGGTAGATCCACGAGCACGATCTGACAGTCGCCGCTGCGATGCACCCCGCGAATGGCGCGCCTGGTCGTCTGGGGACGGTCAGAGACAATCGCCACCTTCTCCCCCACCACCGCGTTGACGAACGTCGACTTGCCCACGTTGGGCCGTCCTGCCAGTGCGACGAAACCAGCGCGCGTCACTGCGCCACGCTGGCCAGCAGCTCGCGCTGCAACGCCAGCATCTCGCCGTCGTCACGCTCGTGATCCATGCCGAGGAGGTGAAGCATTCCGTGGACGATCGCCTCGCGCAGATCGGCAGTGTGCTCGGGGCAGATCACGATGTCTCCCAACTCCCGTGGCACGCCGAGTGGCTCGACGCCGTCGATCGGGAACGAGAGCACGTCGGTGGGTTCCGGTTTGTGGCGGTACTCGGCGTTCAGCTGTGCGATCCGCTGCTCGCCTACGAACTCGATCGCCACATGCCCATCCCCGATGCCCATCCGTGCGGCCGCCTCGGCGCACAGACGCTGTGCATCTGCGAGGGACGGAGTGGCGCCTGGGACGAGCGCCGAGCCGAACAGCTCGAGCTCGATCATCTAGTGACTCACGACACTGGGCTCAAACACTGCGTATGGCCGTCCTGCCGGCGTCGCCGGCGGCCGAGCTGCTGGGCGCCTCCTGCCTGGTGTGCGTGTCATAGGCCTCGACGATGCGCTGCACGAGCTTGTGACGGACCACGTCCTCGCCGCCGAAGCGCACGAACTCGATCCCCTCGACCGAGTCCAGCACGTCGCCCACCACGATCAGGCCCGACTGCTGCTCGCGTGGCAAATCGACCTGCGTGATGTCGCCTGTGACGACCATGCGCGAGCCGAAGCCAAGCCGCGTGAGGAACATCTTCATCTGCTCGGGCGTGGTGTTCTGGGCCTCGTCGAGGATCACGAACGAGTCGTTCAGCGTGCGTCCGCGCATGAACGCCAGCGGCGCGATCTCGATCACGCCGCGCTCGATGTGCTGAGAGACCTTCTCGGGGTCCAGCATGTCGTTCAGGGCATCGAACAAGGGGCGCAGGTAGGGATCGACCTTGGCCATCAGGTCGCCGGGCAGGAACCCCAGGCGCTCGCCGGCCTCCACGGCTGGACGCGTGAGGATGATGCGGTTGACCTCGTGTCGCGCCAGCGCGGCGGCGGCCATGGCGACCGCGAGAAAGGTCTTGCCGGTGCCGGCCGGCCCCACGCCAAAGGTGATGGTGCTGGCGCGCACCGAGTCCACGTAGCGCTTCTGGTTGACGGTCTTGGGCGCCACCCGCAGACCGCGATGGCTCCAGACCACATCCTCCAGCACTCGCGCGGGCGACTCGTGGGCGTCGAGCGCGCCGGTGACGGCGCTGATCGTCCCCGGGCTGATCTGATGGCCGCGCGCGATCAGGTCGGCCAGCTCGCGCACCACGCGCTCGCCGGCGTGTGTCTCACTCTCATCGCCGTCGAACGTCAGCAGGTTGCCGCGGAGGAAGACCTTGCAATCGAGGTGCGCCTCCAGCGCACGCAGGACCGCGTCCTGGCTGCCGGCCAGCTCGGCGGCGACGTCGTTGGAGAGCTCGATCTGGGTCCTCATCCTTGAAGTGCGGCGCGCACCAGCGCGGATACCCGCTTGCCGTCGGCGCGCCCGTCGAGGACGGCCATCGCCTGCTTCATGGCGAGGCCCATGTCCTTCGCCGATTGCGCGCCGCTGTCACTCACCGCCTGCTCGACGATGGCGGTGAGCTCGCCCTCGGAGAGTTCGGCCGGTAGATAGGCGCCGATCAGCTCTCCCTCCGCCTCCTCGCCGCTGGCCAGGTCCTCGCGCCCGGCGTCCCGATATGCGCGAGCGGCCTCCAGCCGACGCTTGCGCTCGCGGCGCAGCACGAGCAGCTCGTCGTCTCCGCCCTCCTTGGCCGCCTTCTGCAGCTCGGACAGCAGCAGGCGCAGCGCGCCCACGCGCTCCTTTTCCCCAGCGCGCATCGCACTGTTCACATCGCTTTTGATCTGCTCGGCCAGTTGCATCCTCAAAGGAGGATACGCGGCTTGGACGCGTATCTCGTGATCAATCGTCGAGCGGGGTGGCGCTACCCAGTTGCCCCGGCGAGGATGCGTCGCGACCGAACGCCAGCGCGACGTTCCAGTCGATGAGCAGACGCAGCCTGCGCCCCATGCCGGGCATCAGCAACAGGTGGTAGGTGCGGGCGATCAGCCAGGCGGGCAGCCCACGCCAACGGATGCCGAGCGTGATCGCCACCGCCTGGTTGTGGCCGAGCTCGGCCACAACGCCTTTGGTGCGGTAGGAGAAGGGCTTGGCGCTCTCGCCGGCGAGCGTGGCGGCGACGTTGCGCGCCACCAGCCGGCCCTGGCGGATCGCGTGCTGGGCAGTTGGAGGACAGTAGCTGCCCTCCTTGGATCCTTCGGGAACCGCCGCGCAGTCGCCGATCGCCCAAACCGCACTCGGCGCGGCGCCGGCGCTTGCGAGGAGCTCCTCGGAGATGCCCTGCTGTACGCGCATGGTGCGGTCGACCAGCACGCGACCGTTGCCGTCCAAGGGCAGGCCGAGGCTGGCCACAGCCGGGCTGGGCTTGACGCCGGCCGTCCACACGACGGTGCGCGCGGCGATGGCCTCGCCGTGGGAGAGCGTGGCAGCGCGCTCGCTGACGCTCTCGAGCGTGGTGCTGGTGTGCACCTCGATGCCGCGCCTGCGCAGCTCGCGTTCGGCGAAGGAGGACAGGCTGACGGGCACCTCCTGCATGATCCGCTCGCGCGCCTCGACCAGCGCCCAGCGCATCCCCTGGGCGCGGCAGCGTGGATACAGCTGGATGGCCTGCGTGGCGAAGTCCTGGAGCTCGGCCAGGCCCTCGACGCCGGCGTAGCCGGCGCCCACGAACACGAAGCCGAGATACTCGGCCCTGCGCACGGGGTCTTCCAGGGACTCGGCGATGTCAAGGCAGCTGATCATCTGGTTGCGCAGCGCGGTGGCATCGGACAGCGACTTCAAGCCGATGGCGTGCTCAGCCAGGCCGGGGATGGGCAGCGTGCGCGAAACCGAGCCGAGCGCCACGATCAGCTGGTCGTAGTCGAGCTTGAGCGACTCTCCGTCGATCCGTCGCACGCCCAGCGTGCGCTGCGCGGGATCGGCGCCTGTGACGCGGCCGATGACCAGGTCGGTGCGCTTCAGCTGCGAGCGCAACGGCACGACCACGTGGCGTGGATCGAGTGCGGCGCCGGCGGCGCCGGGGAGCAGCGGCGTATAGAGCAGGAAGTTGGCCTCGTTGACGAGCGTCACACGCGCGCTCTGCGCCGGCAGCAGGCGCTCGAGGGCGCGCGCTGCGTAGAAACCGCCAAATCCGCCGCCGGCGATCACGACCTTCCAAGCCATGGCTGACACAATAGGGTGCAGGGGATGAACGAGTCCCTCTACGCGGATGCACTGGCGCCGTTCCTGGCCGAAACCGCCCGCCTGCGCCCCCCGGACGCGGAAGTGATCGATGCGCACACGCACCTCGGCCTCGACGAGGACGGCCGTTCGCTGAGCCTCGAGCAGCTGCTGGCGCAACTCGACGCGGCGGATGCGCGGCGTGCGTGCGTGTTCCCGCTGCACGACCCGGAGCGCCGGCCGAGCTACAGCGCGCCCAACGACCGCGTGCTTGGGTGGGCGGCTGAAAGCGGCGGGCGACTGCTGCCCTTCTGCCGCCTGGACCCCGCCGAAAACCCGATCGCCGAGGGCGAGCGCTGCCTGAGCGCAGGGGGAGCGCGTGGAATCAAGTTGCACCCGCGGGCGCAGGACTTCACCTTCGACAGCGACGTGATGCGCGACGTGTTCAAGTTGGCCGAGGAAGCGGGCGTTCCGATCCTGATCCACGCCGGGCGCGGACTGCCGCCGCTGGCGGACGGGCTGGTGGATCTCGCGCTGCGCCATCCCGGTGTGGTGCTGATCCTGGCTCACGGCGCGATCTGCGACCAGGGGATCATCACCTCGCGCCTGGCGGACCATCCGGGGGTGCTGTATGACATCTCCTGCTTCTTTCCGCTGGACGTGATCGAGCTGTTCGCGCGCGCGCCGGTGGAGCGGATCGTGTTCGCATCCGATCCGCCGTATGGCATGCCGGCCACCACCCTGTACATGGCGCTGCGGGTCGCCCAGCAGGCGGGGCTGGGCGAGGCGGAGGTGCGAGCGGTGCTGGGCGGCACGATGGCCTCGCTGATGGACGGGCATGGCCTGCCGCCGGCCGGCGCCCCGAGAAGAGGACCGTCGATCGAGCTGTCGGGAAGGCTGGCGCGGGTCTACAACTACGCGAGCCTGGTCGGCCCGGCGCTGTTCACCGGCGTGGCCGAGCAGGCCAGGGCGATGCTCGACATGGCGATCGCCGCGTGCAGAGACCCGCGGCCGGGCGAGGTGGCCGAGGCGCTTGAGACGATCGGGGCGGCGCTCAGCGCGGCGTCTGTGCTGCTGGTGGACGATGACGGGATTCGCCCGGCGATCGACCTGGTGTACCGCGCGATCGTGCGCGCCGCCACCGAGATCCCCGACCGCGGCTGATCAGCGGGCGGTCAGCCACACGGCCGCCCACTCACCGCTCTCGCGCCGCTTGAGCTCGCGCATGCCGAGCCGCTCGGCGAACGCGCCGGCGACCTCGTCGACCTCCTCGTGCAGAAGCCCGCTGGCCACCAGATGCGCTGGTGCCACGATCATGGTGGCGGCCAGCTCCAGCAGCAGCGGGCGCAGCAGGTTGGCCAGCATCACCAACTCGTGCGTCTCGCCCAGCCAGGGCAGCTCTTCGCTGCGCAGGTCAAAGCGCCGCACCTCGATCTGAACGTCGTTGACGAGCGCGTTATCGGCACTGGCGCTGACGCTCTCGTGCTCGTGGTCGAGGCCGAGCACCGGCTGAAAGCCGAGCTTGGCGGCGGCGATGGCCAGCACACCGGAGCCGGTGCCGACGTCCAGCAGCGCGCCGGCCGGGGGCTCGCTGGCGGCCAGCTCGAGCAGCAGCTCCAGGCACATGCGCGTGCTTGCGTGCGCGCCCGTGCCGAACGCCTGTCCGGGGTCGATCACGATCTCTGTGACCGCCGTATCGGTGTGTGTACTGGGAGCCTCCCACGGCGGGCGCACGTGAAGTGCGGGCAGCTCACTGGCCCCGCCGGCCGGTTTGTCTGGCGCGGGGATCAGCACGGGGCGATGGAACTCCCGCCAGCGCTCGCTCCAGTCGTCTGGGATCTCGCTGGTGTGGATCTCCACCAGCGCACTACCGACCACGGCGTGGAGCTCTGGGAGCGCGGGGATCTCGCCGGGTGCGCCGTAGACGGCGTACTCGACCATGTCGTCGCTGACGCTGACCTCTTCCACGCCGGCGGGAGCCAGTTCGAGAAGCTCGGACAGCACGAGCTCCGCCTGCTCGCGTTTTACCCGGATGGCTAGGCGGATCACGCTGCCTGGTTACCCAGAGCGCGGCGCAGCTTGGCGAACATCGACTCGTGCGAGCGCAGGTTCTCCTCGGTGAGGCTGTCGCTGAGCTGGTGCAGCAGCTCGCGCTGCTCGGCGTTCAGGCGCCGCGGGATGACCACGTTCACCACCACCTTCAGATCTCCGCGCCGGCCGCGACCGAGCGAGGGCATGCCCTCTCCCTTCAACGTGAGCACCTCGCCGGGCTGAGTTCCGGCGGGCAGCTCGATCGTGGTGGAGCCCTTGAGCGTGGGCACCTCCAGGCTGCTGCCGAGCGCTGCCATCGGCGCGGGCACGTCCAACGCGGTGATCAGGCTGTCGCCTTCGCGAACGAACCGCTCATCCTCGCGCACGTTCACGACCACATACAGGTCGCCGGCGGGACCGCCCGCGTCACCGGCATGGCCATGGCCGCTCAGGCGGATGCGCTGGCCGTCGGCGATGCCAGGCGGTACGTCCACGTCCAGCTCGCGCCTGCCGGCCACGCGTCCGCGGCCGTGGCACTCCTTACACGGCTCCTTGGGCACACGCCCATCGCCATGGCAGACGTCGCAGACCATCGTCCTGACCATCTGCCCGAATGGGGTTCTGGTGACACCCTGCAGCTGCCCAGCCCCACCGCAGCGCTCGCAGGTCTCGATCGGCGTGCCCGGCTCGGCGCCGTTGCCGTGGCAGTGCTCGCAGCGATCGACCGCCTCGTAGGCGATCTGGACCTTGGCGCCGTCGGCCGCTTCGACCAGGTCGATCTCGACGGCCACCGCCAGGTCCCCACCCTGCGCCGGGCCGCCACGGCCGCCGGCCGCGCCACCTCCGAAGAAGGCGTTGAACAGGTCCCCGATCGAGCCGAAGCCGTCGAAGTTGGGCGCATAGCCGCCTGATTTGAGCCCATCGTGGCCGTAGCGGTCGTAGGTTGCGCGGCGTTCGGGGTCGGACAGGATCTCGTAGGCCTCGGCCGCCTCCTTGAACTTCTCCTCGGCCTGAGGATCGTGAGCGTTGACGTCCGGGTGCAGCTCGCGCGCCAACTGGCGGAAAGCCTTCTTGATCTGCTGCTCGTCGGCGTCGCGAGCGACGCCGAGCACCTCATAGGAGTCTCGGGGCATCTAGATGATTGATTCCGGTCAGTTCTCGGCGTAGGTGTCCTCGACGAAGCGCGAGAGCTCATAGGCGGCCTCGCGCACCGTGGCGATGGCGCCGGCGTAGTCCATGCGCACCGGGCCGATCACCGAAACGGTGCCCAGCTTACGCGCGGCCATGCCATAACCCGTTGCGACCACCGCCAGCGAGTGCATCGCCGGCAGCTCGTTCTCACGCCCGATCCGCACGTACACACCCGACTGCCCGAGCGCCGTGCGCAGCACCTCAAGCAGCGCCACGCGCCGCTCCAGCAGCCCGATCAGTTCGTTGACTTTGGTGGCGTCGTCGATCTGGCCGGCCTCGAACAGCCGTGCGGCGCCGTCCACGTAGAGCGTGTCCTCGCCCTCGGTGGCCAGCTGGCCGAAGGCGGGCACGAAGCGCGCGAGGAAGGCGTGCTCGCGCTGAGAGAGTCCGGGGTCGAGGAGGCGCTGCTGGACCATCCGCGCGCCCAGCGTGAGTCCCACGAGCCGCTCGCCCAGGTACTCCGCCGCCCACGACACGAGCCCGGGGTCGACGGCGCTGTCGAAGGTGGCCAGCATCTTGGAGACCCCGCCGGTGGAGGTGATGACCACGATCAGCACCAACTGCGGCTGCAGCGCCAACACCTCCACGTGACGGATGGTGGCGGTGTTCATCGACGGCGCCGACACCACCGCCAGAAGGTTGGTCATCTGCGACAGCGTCTCAGTGGTGGTGCGCATCGCCTCGTCGAGCTCGCGGCGGATGAGCGAGAGCTCCATGCGCTGACGCGGCACCGGCTGGTTGCCCTCAGATGACAGCAGGCGATCGACCACGTAGCGATGAGCGGCGTCGGTGGGCACTCGTCCGGCGGATACGTGCGGATGGGCCAGCAGACCATGCTCCTCCAGCAGCGCCAGCTCGTTGCGCACCGTGGAGGGGCCACAGTCGAGGTGTGGGTCGGCGGCGATCATGCGCGAGGCGACCGGCTGGCCGGTGCGCAGGTAGTCATCGACTACCTTGCACAGGATCCGCTCCTGGCGAGGGGTGAGCATGGATGGATTGTAGGCGCCGAGCTGACGCCCTCCCCGGCCCGTTTACAGCTCGAGCTCGGCCTCGGCGTTGCGGATGATCTGCTTGCCGGCCTGTTCGGCGACGGTGTCGATCAAGGCACGACCGCCGGAGATCTCGCGAACGGTTCCGGTGACGAGCACCTCCTGCTCGGGCACGCCCATGCCGCGGAACTGCACCGACAGGCGCTTGAGGTGCTCGGGGCCACCGGCCGCCTCGGTCTGCGCACGCGCGACCTGGGCCATCGTCCACAGGCCGTGCAGGATGCGCCCCGGCAGCCCGACCATGCGCGCGAACTCCTCGTCGATGTGGATCGGGTTGAAGTCGCCGGAGGCGCCCGCGTAGCGGTTGGTGAGGTACTTGTCCGGCGTTACGCGAACCTCGGGGATCGGCGCTCCTGCCTGAAGGTCTGCCATCACGCTCACACTCCTCGGACGATGTCCGTCCATGTTCCGCGGCAGACCTGCTCGCCGCGCTGGTTTGTGGAGATCGACTCGAACACGTAGAAGCCGCGCCCATCCGCTTCGGATATGTCCTTGACGCTTGCCGTGGTGGTGATCTCGTCTCCGGCCACCACCGGCGGGCCCCATACGAACTCCTGGCCTCCGTGGACCATCATCGCGAAGTTCAGCTCGATCTCCGGGTCGAAGATCGGCGGGCCGACTGCCGGGGCGCTGTATACGACGGCGAACATCGGCGGGGCCACCACATCGGCGTAGCCTGCGGCGCGCGCGGCCTCCACATCGAGGTGAACAGGGTTGCTCTCACCGACTGCGCGGGCGTACTCCTTGATCTTCTCGCGGCCAACCGCATACAGCACAGGCTCATAGGTCTTGCCGATTGCTTTGGTGTTGACTGGCATCTCTGATGGCTCCTTGCAGGCGGGCTGACGTGAGCTGTGGCGGGCGGGCAGTTTACGCGCAGTGCGGGCCTCGATGCATCGAGGCGTGGCTGGCAAACCCACCGAATGGCGCTTTAAATGCAAAAAGCTCCCGTGGGAGCCAGCGGCGGGGATGCCTTTGCAGACACCCCCGCCGAAGCGAAGCGGCGATCTCTCAGCCGGCTCGGGCCGGACCGGCTAGAAGACGAGCTCTCCGTCATGGGCAACCGCGCCGACGCCCGCGAGCTCGTGCTCATCCTCGCCGTCGGAGGATCCCTCGCCGGAGGGGTCGAGGCCCGGGCGCTCGCCCGGGCCGTCGAGGAACTGGACCGTGTCGGCGACCACGCTCACGGCCTGGCGCTTCTGCTGCTCGCTGGTTTCCCACTCGCGCCACTCCAGACGTCCGTCGATCCCGACGCGACTGCCCTTGTGGGTGTACTGGCTGACGCTCTCCGCCGACGGACCGTACACGGTCACGTCGAAGTAGTTGGGGCGCTCGGCCAGCTCTCCGTCGGCGTCCCGACGAGTGGCGTTGCAGGCGATGCGCAGCCCGCACACGCTTGTGCCGGAGGGCAGGGCGCGCAGCTCGGGGTCCCGGGTGAGGCGGCCGACGAGCACTACGCGGTTGATGGTGAAGGACATTGTTGATCTCCATGGGTCGTTGGTTGACCCCCCGTTGAAGAACCTACGCATCGCTTGGGACGTTTCTCTCGGCCGCGGCTTCGTCGGCGCCATCGCAGACACCGAGCGCGTCAAGCCCGAGCACGGCGATCTGCTGGCCAGCACGGGCCTTCTCGATCGCACGCTGCAAGGGACGCCTCACCTCTGGCGTGGTCACGTACAGCACGCCGCCAACGCATCGGCACCTCCCCCATGCCCGGCAGATGTCCAGCAGCCGCTGCGGCGCCTTGACGGTCAGCTCGACCTCCACCGCCAGTGGCAGCGCCCGCTCCCGAGGCCAGAGCACCAGATCGGGTCGATGCAGCTGAGGAGCTTGCCTGACCATCCCCAGACGGGCGCTGGCCAGCGGCGCACCGTACTCGCGCTCCTCCCGGCGCAGCTCGCGCTCGCCTGTCACCCGCTGTTCGGGGTAGAGGCGTTCGAGCTCGGCGGCGACCATCGCGCAGGCGATCGTGTGTGCTGCGTTCGATGCGGTCACGCGACTCTCCTCGACCTGTGGAGAGCCGATGGCGCGCAGTCCCGAGCGGGTCGGCGCGTACAGCGTGGGCGCGGCCGTCAACGGTCGCGCGGCTGCCAGCAGACCTGCGCGCTCGGCCGCCTGCAACCGCCCTCGAGCGGAGGCCAGGGCGCAGCCATCGCGCTGCGCCAGGGCGTTTGCTGTGACGGCGCCGATGCGCGCCGCCCACTGCACCATCGCCAGCCTTGCCGGCGAGCAGTTGTTGTTCTTGTCGCTCATCTGCTGCTCCTTGTGATTGTTTGTGGCGTGTCTTGTGGACCCGCGTGGGCCGGCGGCAAACAGCCGTCGGCCCTGTGTGCGGGTGGGCGGGGCGAGTCAGCCGTTGCGCTGGGGCGGGAACACGTGCGTGATCCGCACCCTGTTGGCGGCGCCGAGTGCGATAACGGCAGCCCAGCCCTGGCCGAGTCCCATGACCCGATCGCTGCCCAGCACCGCTTCGCGGGCTCTGGTTCGTGTGGAGCGTCCGTTGCTGTGGTGGGTCAGCTTCCAAACGCCCTGGGTTCCGGCGACGCTGGAGATCAACTCCGCGGAGCTGGGAACCACCTGACGGTGGGCGATCACCGTCGAGAGGTTGCCCATGATCTGCTCGAGCAGCCAGCTGGCGCCTGCCAGGCGCAGATCGGATATCTCCTGCGTGCCCAGCACCAGGCTCACCCCCGCCGAGCGAGCACGGCCGAACAGTCGCACGACCTGCTCGGCGGCCACCGCGGAGAACTCGTCGATCACGGCGATGGTCGACGTGGGGCTTGACTGCAGCTCGGCGACGGTGGTCTGCAGATCCTGCACCACGGCAGCCCCGATCATCTGGGCCAGCAGTGGTCGCTTGTCGGCGTCAAGGCCGAAGTAGACGACCGCCCGTTCCCGCACGGCGCCCAGCAGGTCGAAACGCTGCGCCCCGCCGGTCAGCGGATCGAGCCACGGCCCTACGTCGGACTCCACGAGAATCGCCAGGCGATCGCGTACGCCAGCCAGATCGCTCTGCTGGCGGGGTGTGAGCGAGTCGAGATACGCGTGCACAGATTGCGCATCGCCTTCTGGGAGCGTGCGTGCGAGCACGTCCAGCTGGCCCGGGTCGAGGTGCCGCACGATCTCGCGCAGACTGACCTCGTGCTCGCCGGCGCGCAGCGCACGCACGGCGTGACCCAGGTAGCGCTGTGCCTGGCGCAGGTAATGGGGCTCGGTGAAACGCTCGCCGGCGAGTGTCTTGTCGGCGATCTCCGTCTCGCTGCCCTGCTCGTACGGGTTGTACACGCAGGGCCCCGCGGGAGTCCACTGCAGGAACCGCTTGCCGGCGGCGCGTGCTGCGCGTTCGAGCGCTTCACGCAGGCCGTCGTCGCCCTTGGGGTCGATCACGATGGCGCCCATGCCGCGCTCGATCGCCGATGTGGCCATCAGGCTCTGCGTGACCGTCTTGCCGGAGCCGGTGGCGCCCACCACGAGCGTGTGCCGACCGCTGCCGTGCTCGCCAAACGGTATGGCGACCCTGCCACCGCGCTCGTCCAGACCCAGCAGCAGATGCTGCGTGTCGATACGTTCGCGTCCGGCCAGAGCCACGCGCAGGTGAGCATGGATGTCGGCGCTCAGCCGGCGCAGGAGATCCAGCGGGGTGAACCTGGCACGTGCGATCTCAGCGAGATCGATGCCGCTGTCCAGGTCATGGCGGTGCCAGCGTCGCCCGCACGGTGGCAAGCAGCGCCGCGATGATCAGCGTCGATGAAGACACCCGGAGGTGGGCACTGGCGAGCACGAAGAGCGTCAGCGCGACTGGCGCCCAGCTCCAGTGCAGATGGTGTCTGCGCATCAGCCGTGCGGCAAAGGCGCCGATCAGAAGGCCGAGGACGCAGTGAAGCGCTGCGCTTGACAGCCAATGTGTGAGTTCGTTCAGAGGGCCCGCGGGATCGGGGGCTTCGGGGGCTTCGGGGGCTTCGGGGAACTGTTCGTTTGAGGGCATCACGCCACTCCTTTCTGCTGCCGTGCGCGCTCACAGCGGCACACGGCGTTGGGCCGGCAGACGCCGGCCGGGTGGTTAACGAGCGACTGCGGGCCACCAGGGCCCGCCGTCGGGGGTGCTGCGTTATGTGCCGAGCCGCCCGTTCAGCGGACGGCTGGCTGTTGTGCCGGGCTCAGAGAGCGCGGCCGTTGCCTGACGGGCTCATCGAGCCCGCCAAGGTCTGTGCGCCGAGCACGGCCTTGCGGCCGCGGCTGGGAGGGTGCTCAGGTGAGGCGGTAGCCCACACCCCACACGTTGATCACCCAGCGTCGTGCGCCATCGATGTCGAGCTTGCGCCGCAGACGGCTGGCGTGGCTGTCGACCGTCCTGGTCGATCCGGCGCAGCGATAGCCCCACACCGTCCGCAGCAGCTCCTCCTTGGCGAACACGCGCTCTGGATCGCGGGCAAGCTGCACCAGGAGGTCGAACTCGAGCCGGCGAAGACCGACCGCACACCCATGGACTCGCACCATGTGCGTGCGCGTATCCACCTCCAGCGATCCGATCTCCAGCACTCCCCCGCTGGGCGCCTGAGCGCCTGAGCGGCGCAGGATTGCGCGCAGTCGAGCCCTCAGCTCGAGATAGTGAGCGGGACCGGCCAGGAAGTCGTCGGCGCCCGCCTCGAAGGCCCGGAGCATGTCCAACTCGTGCGCCTTGGCGCCGAGAACGATGGTGGGCAGTGCCGGATCCCACGGCGCGCGGGCGTGCTCGGCGTGTCGGATCTCCTCCAACAGCCCCAGCGCGCCGCGAGGGGAGTCCAGACTCCCCAAAACCGCGAGCTTGGGGGCCATACCGGCTGCCAGGGAGCGAGCGTGCGCTGTGCTGCGTGCGAGCTCCACGCCATACCCATCGGCGGCCAACTGCTCGACGATCGCCTTTGCCCGCTGGGCGTCTGACTCGACCACCAGGATCGATGGGCCTGAGGGGACGCTCATGAGACTTCCACCTCCCGCGGGCTCAATCCCAGGCCGCGGCGGGCGATCAGCGCCATGACGTCGCTGTGGACCCACGGTGAGGGCGTGCTCTGCCCGCTCTCCGCCAGCAGCCCCAGCCGGCGTGCAAGCCAGCTGGTCTCGCCGCTCTCATTGCCCTTGGAGTCGCGCTTGCACCGGCCACAGCGGATCGCCATTTCGCTCATGCTGATCCCGTCCGCCCGCATCTTGGCGAGCACCACCTCGCGCAGACGGCGGTTGAGCACGATCTGGCTTTCCTGCACCCGGATGAGCTCTGCGCCCAGCACCGCGGTGGAGAGCGTGGTGTCGTGGCGATGGCGCGCAAGCGCGTGCATGGTGGCTGTGCGCAGTGGCTCGTAGCTCTCGAGCTGCGCGATCGCCTGACGCAGGCTCACGGCCTCCACGTCGGGTGAATCGCCGTATGAGCGGCACCAGCGCAGCGCGGGAATCGACATGCCGACCGGCACACGCTGCAACCGGTAGCTGTGGCCGGCAGCATCGGTCACGCGGCTCTGCTCCGCTGCCGAGGCTGGCGTGAGCGCGAGCTCATCGGCCAGCGGTGGAGTGCGCTCGTCGCTGTCGCTCAGGCGTCGGCAGCGCATCGCCCTGGTGCGCACGTCGTGGATGTAGTTGGCACAGACAAGCTGCGCATTCTGGGGCGGCTCATCGGCGCACAGGTGAGCGACGAGCAGACAGTCTTCGTGGGTGATGGCATCGCGATCGACGACCAACGCGCTGCCGGCGAGTCCACGACGGACGATCACCTCGCGTGGTCGTCCCCGACGGTCTGTGTAGCGGGCAAGCGGCGTGCGTGCGCTGCGGCGGGCCGGCTTCGGGTGCGGGGCGTTTCGTTCGATTCGCGACGACGGGCGCAGCTGGCCGGAGGAGTGTCGGGCGGTGGACGTGGAGGCGAGTGTGGGCGTCATGCATGCTCCTTGCCGTTGTGGTGTTTGAGCTGCCGGGGCACGGCGGTCGGGTGATCGCTGGGCGGCTTGATAGGCGTGCCGGAGCTGGCCGTCAAGGCACCGACTCGGGGCCGAACCGACCGCGGCTGAGCTTCCGAGAGCCCCTTAAGGGCTCTCGGAGAACCGGCCTGCTCGTGCAGCGCGGAGACGAATCTGGCGCGCTGGCGTCTGTGGCATCGATGCGATGCGGGGTCGCCTGAGAAGCGGGCGGGATGTGCTGGGCTGAGCGGCTGGTGGGCGCTGCAGCGTGTATTGCGTGTGGGGATGCGATGGAAGTGGAGCAGCGAGGCTAGCGCGCGCGAACCGCACTTTCCACCGATGCCTGCGAGACCCCTCCCCTGCCGTGCATTCGCCCTCGGCGTCGGGCTGAAGTTTGGCTCTACAATGCGCGATTGCGGTGTGACCAGCCGCATTTGCCCACGCCTCTGAACCGAGGTCAAATGCAGCTTGTGTGCACCTCGCAGCGGGGCGACTGCGGCTCCGGTGGGGGCGGCGGCGCGAACCTGCCGGCCAACTGCATGAACGCATGCGCGCCAAACCTCGATCATCAGCGCTCCTCGCTCGAGGATGGCTCCGTCACGAGCTCGCGCTGCTCGCATGCCCGCTCGCCAGCGCGCGGATCGCCGTGCGCTGCCGCCACACGCACCTCGGGCGGCAGCCTCGGGACGGCGTAGGCGCGAAGCAGTCCCTCATGGACGTCCCGCTCGGCGACGAACAGGATTCGCTCCCTGCCCGTGTACTGCCAGTCGAAGGGATACTCGCCGGCATATGCCTGGCACGCGCGCAGAGTCGAGTCGGCGGCTCTGGCGCAGTCCGCTGCCCGTGTCCGGTCGCGACATACGAACACCACCTGGGCCACCGCCTCCAATCGCCGTCCATAGCGATTGGTGTGCGCAGACCAGCCCGTGAAGAAATGGTCGTAGCGCTCGAGCTTCGCCTGCAAGCGCCCAACTGGCAGCCTGTCGTCGAACTCGACCATCAGATCGAGCGCAGGCGCACTGAGAGCGCTGGGCGACGCCGGCGCGACGCCGGACAGCTCCACGATCGCATCCGCTCGCAGAGTCTGGAAGCGCTCGGCCGCCAGCAGCTGACCGCTTGAGTCCGTGCGCAGGAAATCGTGCGGCGTGCGCCCATCGGGCAGCCTCAGGTCGGCCGGGCCGAACACGCCCCGCCGGTGCGCGTCGGCGTGCTGAGGTGGAGAGAGCACCGATTCGTCGGGCCCGAGGATCGACCTGCACCCGCGCCCCACGATGTCCGCCAGCGCAAGCGCCCAGCCGGCCACGTGCGCGTGGTGGCGAGCCTCGCGAACCAGGCGCTCGCCGCCGGAATGTGGTGGTGCCTGGAGTTGGGCAGTGGAGTGTGTGCGGGGGTGTGAGATCCGATCCAGCTGGGCGCTGCGTTCTTGCAGCAGCTGCAGGCCCTGTTGGCTGATCACACAGCACATCGGCACGCCGCCACCATCGCGACGATGAAGCTGGAAGCGTTCGATCAGTCCCGCGTCCGCCAGGCGCTTGAGCCGTCGTTGGGTGGTGGTGGCTGCACGACCGCGGTTGAACCGCCGGTGGATCTGGCTGGTGAGCACATGCCTCAGGGCGGCCACCAGCGCGAGGATCTCCAGGTCGAGCGGATCGGGGTCGATGACACGCGCGACCTGAAGTCCTTTGAGCCAGCGCGCGTTCGACGCACGATCGAGATCCACCAGCTCGCGGTAGCTCTCTGCCGGAATACCGGGCAGCGGTTGAGCGCTCCCCTCAGAAGCGGGTGCGGGCACGCCGGGACGCTCGATGCTGTGCGCGGGCGTGTGGTCCCAGTGCGGCTGACGCAGATCGCTCAGGTGCTGCCCACCGCGCTCGTGCTGGCGCGCTGCATGCAGAGCGATGCGCTCGCGGTCGACGCGCAGCGGGATCGTCTGGGCGATGAACGGCGCCTGGCGACCCTGCGGCGTGCTCCAGCTGGCGATCGCGTGGTGCTTGGGCAGGTGCAGCCTGACGTCGGGGTGCCCGAGCACGGAGAGCCTTGGGATGCCCGGACGGACGGTGTCGGAGAACTCGGCCATCATCAGCGCCGCGCCCGCACGGGCGTCGCTTGCCGACGCCGTGGCGAAGTAGACGCGGTGGGCGAACAGCGCGTCGAGCTGGTCGCGCACGTCCCGATCCACCCATTGCGAATCGGTCTGCCAGCAGGCCACCGTCTCGAGGCCGGCGGAGCGCTTCAGCGCCATCGTTTCGGCGAAGCCGCGGTTGAGGATCAGTGGCGCCTCGTCGATCTTCAGCGCGACCGCCACGCGCTGGTGCTCAGGCACGAGATCCTGCTGGCGCGCCAACGCCGCGTCGAGCATCCCTACGAGCAGCTGCATCAGCGTGGAGGTGTTGCCGGCGCCCATCGCACCGAGCGCCCCCTTGACGACCAGTACCTCGCCGCGGGCGATCACACCGTCGAAGTCGACTCGCAGCGACTCGTTGAGCAGAACGCGCTTGATCGACGGCGAGTTGAGCAGTCGGGCGAGCTTGTTGACGGGAGCGTCGAGCTTGGCTGTGGTGGTGCTGCGCGCGTCGGCGAGCTGGGTGGTCAGCTCGGCGGTGAAGAACTCGGAGATCTCCTTGAACTCGGGCAGCGTCCTGACTTTGGCGCCGACGCGCTGGCGATAGGCATAGCCCTCCTCGCCGACGGTCAGCAGTCGCGCGGCGTCCCACAGCGTCGAGCGCCGGTCGTGGGCGAGCACGGCGATGATCGCGTTGCGCAGATAGCGGTCGGAGGACGCACGGATGTCGGCATCCGTGAAGAGCGTCTTCAGCGCCCCCACCACGTAGTCGGCGATCACGTCGGCGGGCGCGTCGACGGCCAGTGGGTTGAAGCCGCACGTGGGATGGGCGAAGTCCAGGACGGTGCAGGTGCGCTCGGCTGGCACGAGGCTCACGGCCGCCTCGGCGGCATCTCCCTTGGGGTCGAGCACGATCACCGCGCAGCGCTGGCGCTGCAGATCCTCGGCGATGCTTGCCACCAGGAAACTGGACTTTCCCTGCTCGACGGTCCCGGGGACGGCCACGTTCTGCTTGCGCAGCTCGACGTGGATCGACACCGGCCCGTGGGCGTCACGCAGGGTGCCGAAGCCATCGGTTGGGCGCAGGATCCCGGGCGGCGCAGGCGCGATCGGGACACTCGTTCGCTCAAACGGCACGGTCAGGTAGTCGCTGGAGGGCAACTGCCAAAGCGAGCCGAGCTCCGTGGATGCGAACACGCCCTTGCGAGGCGACGGCAGCGGGTTTCCCTCGCCGCGCTGCACACGGCGGCCATAGAGGCCGAGCAGCCCGTGCCGCAGCGTGGTGCCGCGCTCGACCAGGCGATTCTCGGCCCCGTGGACGCGCAGCTCCGAGGCCACCTGCTCACAGACCTCGCGAGTGGGTGCGATGACACGCAGGTCGACGAAGAACAGCGGTCTGTGCTGAACGTCCAGTCCGCCGCGGAGCTCGGCGTCGTCGATCATCGAGCGGTCGCGCACCACGAGGTGCTCGCGGCGCTGGCGTGAGAGCCGCGCCTCGTGACGCTTGAAGAGGTGCTTGGCGAAGGCCTCGAACAGCGCGGGCGTGGGAGTGAGCGCAAGCTGGACGAACGCCGGCTCGCCACAGGCGTCCATGGCTGTCAGCAGACGATCCATGGGCGATTCCTCGTCGCGCTCGAAACGGTCGGGCGTCTTGACCCGCTTGATGAACTCGGCGTGCTTCTTCAGCCTGAGAACCGCCGGGGGCGATCCGACCCGCAGGTCCAGCGGGCGCGTCCGGAGGTTGGGATAGGTGCTCTGCAGCGCCGTTTGGACCATGCCGCGCAGGTGCTCCGGGCAGCTCACCGCCAGCCACGCCCGGGGCGCCGTGGCGGCGCCGTCGGCGGGCGACTTTCCGCCGCCGGCGTGGTGGACCTCCAGGGACACCGACGGCTGCCCGTGCAGAATGCGACGCCACCACCGTTGCAGGAGCCGCTTGTGCAGCGCCTCGAACATCAGCGCAATGGCATTGGGGTCGGCGTGATCCCCGCGGTAGACCTCCAACCGCAGGCGCACGTAGCGTCGCCGTCCCCTGGCGCGCAGCCGCAACGCGAGGATCGCCAGCCCCGCCGCCACGATTGCCAGCAGCAGCGACTGGGTCAGGGATGGACCGCCAAGTGGCGCCCATTCCCACAACTCAACCACGCTGCGCCCGAGCGGGCCGGTCAGTTCATGCGCAGAAAGTGCGCTCGCCCGATGTCCAGCGCCTCTGAGCTCCCTGCCCGGTCCGCCGTGCGCGAACCAGGCGATCAGCGCAAAGCAGGCGAGGATCGATACGAGCCCCAGCAACCGCCACAGTAGGAAGCGCAGCACCTTGCCATCGCATCCGACGAAAGCCGGGCGGACGGGACGAGCAGGGCGCCACAGGACTGCAAGAGCGCAGCCGCCAGCCGACGCTGCGCGTCAGGACTGGCGGACCTTGTCTATCTGGACGGTCAGCGCGGCCGCGTGGCTCGCTCGACCTGCGCGCCCCTGGCTGTCAGGTGCCACGCGTTCGCCGCGCCCTTCTCTTGCCCGTCGCCGAGGTTCTCCACGAGGCTCAAACGCGCCAGGCGGTTGAGGAGCTTTGAGATCTGGCCTTGATCGACGATCCCCGAGCCTTCGGCAATCTCGCGATTGCTGGCGCCCGGGTGCTCGGCGATGACCATCAGCACGCGCACCGTGCGGTAGGTCAGACGCATGTTGAGGCCTTCCAGCGGGTCCTTGCTGCGCGTGAGGCCACGCGGGCGTTTGTCACGCGGCACCTCGATCGCCGGCCGGCTCAGCTCGCGGCTCGCTGCCCTGGCGCCGAGGTAGGGCAGCACGATCATGCTCATCAACGAGCCCACCAGATCGGTCAGCGGCTCCTTGCCACCTTCGAGCAGACGCGTGTGGATGACGGCGAACACGCCGCCCACCACACCTTCGGCGGTGACCTCAGCCGGTTCCCGCGTGGCGTTCGTGAGATAGCGCCCCTGATCCACCACGCGTGCGAGATCGTCGAGCACCTGCGCGCGACGCTCCAGCACACGATCACCGGCGGCCAGCGCCTCGACCACGCACAGCTTGGCGATTCCCGGCTCCGCATCCATGAACATGAGCAGGCGGGTGAGCGCCGAGCGTATGCCGTCGCGCCAACCGGACTCGCGCTCGTAGGCCTCTCGCGCGAGTATCTCCGACTGGGCGAGCGCCTGCTCGAACGCCGCCAGGAAGCAATCCTCGCGGTCGGCGAACACGTCGTAGAACGTCTTGCGGGACACCCGCGCCCGGCTGATCACCTGCGCAACTGTCATGCGCGCGTAGCCGACCTCGTCCACCGCCTCAACAGCCGCCGCAAGCATTCGGCTGCGCTGAATCTCTGTGACTTGACCCCTCGGCAACCCGTTGGGACCGGGGCGCAACCGCGGAGTACCGGTGCGTGTCTTGTATATAAATGCCATCTCTGCCCGCCTAATCGTCTGTTTCGCCAGTAATAGGGACACTTGAGGCCATTCCAACAGTGATGCCGGGCCAACCTCGGCGCGGACACGGCCGCTGCACCGGGCCACGCTCCTACTAGAGATTCATGGGTATGGACGCTTAAGTCGAGGCGCGTCTCCGACTTTTTCCATTAGTTCGAAGGCTTAGCATTGCGTTCGATTGAACAAACGCACACAAGTGTCATGCATGCACCGGTCGACTGTTGTCAAGCAAACAGTCCCTGGGGTCAATGACACCTGCAATGCAGGCCGTGGTCTGGATTCGAATGGCATGGAGATGCTCCTGATAGTCGCAATGATTGCAAACCATGCCAGTACTTGCCAAGCACGAGAGCGATGAAGACGCGGTCGGCGTGCCATCGAGAAGCAAAGAGGCCCCGGCAAATGCGGGGCCTCGGCAGTACCGCTACGGGGATTCGAACCCCGGTTTCCGCCATGAGAGGGCGGCGTCCTAGTCCCCTGGACGATAGCGGCAGGGAAAACTTCGTCATGAGGCTAGCAAAATGCCCTGTGCGAGCCCATTCAGCCGCTCGCTGCTCAGTTGGCCACGAACGTGAGGAAGTCGCGGCTGTTGGGTTCGAGCAGCTTGCCTCCGATCCCGAACTGTCCGGGCAATCTGCGGCCGCTCGACGCGAGCTCATGGACTCAGGCCGCAGGCGTCAGCAGATATACGCGTGCCGGTGGACTGGGCTCCCATGAGAAGACCTCCCACGAGCGCCCGCCATATTTCACGGCGCCGCTGAGCGGGATCTTCAGTGGGCCGGAGCCGCCGGCGATCCGCCGCGCGCCTGACCGCACATAGGCCGGCCCGCCAGTGGCGCCCATCAGGACGTCGACCAGCGCCTGGTAGTGCGCCGACAGGGGCTTGAAGCGCGCTGCGATGTGCATCGCGATGTTGCCCCACGCCGCCAGCCGCACGGCGCTGCAGCTACCTGCAGCAAGCGAGCCCGTGGGACGTGGCACGAGCAACGAGACGCGCAAGGGGCCACTCGGAAACGCCTGCGCGTCGAACACGTAGTCCTGATAGGAGCTGCCGCCCACCGACACGGCGGCGCCGGAGCTAACCTTGGACGGCGCGAGCTGCAGTGTTCCCATTACCAGCGAGCCGTTGCGGTAGAGGTCTACGGGCACACCGATGAAGCGGCTGACGAGCTTCACGTAGCCGGCGTCGTCCTGCACTGACATCACGTAGGTACCCACGGTCCGACCTTTCGATCTCAGCGGGCCGGACACAGGCGCAATGACATCCGGCCCCCCCACGTCGGCCACGACGCGGCCGGCCTTGACGACGCGCAGCCTCACGATGTGCCAGTGCGGCGCGTAGACGATCGCGTGCACGGCCGCGTAAACAGCTGCTTGATTGTTGCCCGCCAGCGCGCTCAGCAGCGCTTGGGAGCCTGTGACGTGCGCCACATCCGCGCTTACCGCGCTGCTGTGCAGCTCTGCCTCGTATATGCCGCGCGCCACCGTGCCGTCCACTGCGGCGAGGACCGTGCTCGCCGTCCCACAGGAGGAGGAAGAAGAGGGCGCCAAGCTGAGGTAGCTCGCAGAGACAGCAACGCTCTCTCCGTGCCCGTGCTCCTGACCGTGTGGAGCAGGGTCGGCGTCAAGCACAACAACGGCGGCCATGCCGGCGATGATCACCACCGCCACGCCCAAAGCCAGCCGACCGACGGTCAAGTGCTTCCCCACCCTCTTGAACATGGACCCGAGCTTCACACACAACATTAAGACGGGCATTAGCGAGGGATGAGAGAGCTGCCACACGTTGGAGCCGGTGGCTCGACATGCTCGGCAAGAGGACCGTTGAGGAGGTTAGGGAATGACCGATGGTCTCCGTACTCGCTCAGACCAGGGCTGTGCCCCGTCCTGCAGCATCTCATAGCTCGCTCGCAGAAGCTCACGTATCACGGGGCGATCGAGATCTGGGCGTCGCGGGCGAAGCGAGACGGGATTGGCCCTTGCCCTACGCCTGCTCACGCGACATACCCATGGGAAGGAGAGCAAGCTGCCCGCGCGAAGTCCGCGGGGTGACGCCCGAGACAGCCAACAGGAAGCTGAACGAACACACCGTTCGCTCGGCGTGGCTCACGCTCCCAGACAAGCACAGGATGCTACTCCAGGCAGTGGGCGCCGACCAATGGCGGATTGTCGATGAACCACTCGGCACGGTCACATCCGATCTCCTTCGCTCTGCCGGAAGCCACGCGCCGAGCAGGTCCGAGCAAGCAAGCCTCAACGACGCCGTTGGAGTCTGGGTTCCCAGCCTCCGGGTTGTCCTGATCAACGAATCTCATCAGGCGCTTGCCGGTCTGGACACCTCATCGCGTGAGGCGTTTCTTGCCCGCATCGCGTGGCATGAGTGGGGACATGCTTTGAGCGTCGCCAGATGCTCACCAGAAGACATTGCCGACGGAGCGCGGCTGCTTGATCTGGCCCCAGTAGGAATCAGTGCGAGCATCCGCACGGCCAACTATCGTAAATCTGAGTACACCCATGAGCTGATCGCTGAGATGTACGCTCTACTGATGGCGCGCCGCCTGCGCGGCGTGTACGGTCAACCGCCATGGCTTCACAGCGAACTCCAACAACTCATAGCGAGAACGACCAACCTAAGCGACTAGCCCAGCCGGACGGTTACCGGCTCGGACAGGGGCAAAGCGCCGAGGATGTTCTCGCGATACAAGCGGAGCTCCTGCTCAGCGAGGGCATCGACCCTACATGGCCGGGGTTCAGCAAGCTCCCGCCGACCGGACAGTCCTAGCAGCGCCAGCCGTCTCGTCGGCATTTGGCACTGCGCCAGATCGTCTGGGCTGGCGTGGCCAGGAGGCATGGCGATGGTGATCTGCCCTTCTGACCGAGCAGTCGGGCCGGAGCTGTCGAGGTTGCGCTGACGATGAGAGGGCGGCGGGATCGTGTTGGTCGCGACGCTCGCTGAGCCGCCGGGATCGAGCGTCTGGTGGATCATTCGTGGCGCTTCGGCGTGATCGGCCAACGGCCAGCAGACTCCACTAGAAATTGACGTGAGCCGTACCGGATTGTTTTGTCGCACTGGAGCTGACCGCGTTGCCGGCGATGTCGGTGGCCGCCGCGGAGGGGATCCAGGTCATGTTGGCGCTTGTGGTGCTCGTTAGGGAAGGCCCATTTGGCGAACCGAGGGTGATGACGATATTTGAGCCTTCTCGCTTCATCGTGGAAGGCGTCCCGGTGCCGGTGGCGCCGAAGATGACGTACTGGCCGGCACCGAGGTTCAGGTATCGCGTGCTGCCAAGTTCGACTACGCCCACGGGGATCTGTACGGGCGAGGCGGCGGTAGTGTAAATGTAGATCGAGTCGCTCGTGCTTCCGCCGTCGATTAGCGCGACTTGGACGTTCGTGGCAGCGCCGGTCCATCCGCTGAGAATGGAGTATGGGTCCATGATCTGGCTGTAACTGAGCGTCAACCTGTCGCCGAGGTCGAAGTGCCCGACGGTGCCCCCGTTTACGTTGCTGCTCTGGACGTCGACGGCGGTAGGCGCAGTGTTGTCCACAATCGTGGCGAAGCTCTGCACGCCCACGTTGGCGGCGGCGTCGGTGGAGGTAATCGTGAACGTGTGGCTTCCCGTCCCCAGATTGCTTTCGGCGACGAGCGCCGCGCTGCGGTAGTTGTAGGCGAGACCCCCGGCGCTATAGGTGCCGGGGGTCAACGCAACTGCTGTTTTCCCGGGCGTGGTCGAGGTGACGTTGGCGGTGATGCTCGCGATGCCGCTGGCGGGACTGCCGCTGTCGAGGACATTGGCGTAAACGTAGTAGCTGGCGCTCTTCCTGATGAAGCCCGCTTCGTATGCGCCGGTGCGCCCCGCGTCAGCGTAGGACACGGTGGGAGCCGTCCAGTCAGCCGCCGTGGAGAAGGCGTTCGAGGGAGTCGTCAGCGTCGCATTGAAAGCGGACAGCGTGCTGTTGAGCGTTGATCCCCAGACGGCGGCTAGGGTCAGCAGTGCCAGAGCGGTGGGTGTCGGTCCGCGGCCCATCGGACGCCAGATGCGGCGCAGTGCGACGACGCCCAGCACGAGCGCCAGGAGCGAGAGCACGAGGGTGCGAGCGAGGGCGCCCGTCATCCATATCGTCGCCCGGCCGATCAATGGAATCCGCGCGCGTATGACGCCGATGGTGCCCTGCCGAGGCACCGACCAGCGCTCGGGCGCCGCGTTGGCGTCGCCCCGCGTCAGGAACTCCAGGTGCCCGGAGAGCCTGCGAACGGAGATCACGCGGTGGGTGACAAGCCGGCCCTCGAGTGCGGCATCGTTGAACGTCACGATCGCGCCTGGCTCGACACTCAGAGCGGGCGCCGCGTGTACGAGGAGAAGGTCGCCGGGGTTGATCGCGGGGCTCATGCTGGCCGAGCGGTCGATGAGCTCTCTGTATCCCGCGGCGTTCCCAAGCAGCGCCGTTGCGAGCAGCAGTAGCGCGAGTAGGCACACCGCGCTCGGCACTCGACCGGCGATGCGTACGCCGCGCGCCCACACGCCACGCGGCCTGCCTGTAATCAGCAGCGATCCCGAGGACCACAGGCTGTTCATCAGACGGTGCCCGCCTCGACTGTGAACGGCCTCGAGGTTCAACGCCGTGTCAGGTCAATGGCTTGGCCCGCGGGTTGCCGTGTCAGGACAACGTCCCGCAGGCAGTCAACGACACGCGGATCGAATTGCGTGCCGGCGCAGCGCTGAAGCTCCGCGAGTGCCGCGTCCACGGTGCCGGCTCGACGGTAGGACCGGTCGGTGGTCATGGCATCGAACGCGTCACAGACGGCGATGATCCGAGAGCCCAGCGGTATCTGCTCCCCGCGCAGCGAATCGGGATATCCGCCGCCGTCCACTTGCTCGTGGCTCGAGCGGATCAGTGGGGCAGTTCCGGCCAGCGCCGGCGCCGCTGCGACGATGCGCTCGCCGATCAGGGTGTGTTGGTGCAGGAATCCCCACTCGACGTCGTTGAGTGGCCCAGGCTTGTCCAACACGGCAGCGGGAATCGCAGTCTTGCCGATGTCGTGCAAGGTCGCTGCGAGTCGGATTCTCTGCACGTCGACCCCGCTCAGGTGCAACGCTTGGGCAACCTCGGTGGCAAGCTCTGCGACGCGACCTCCGTGGGTGTTCACCCCCTGATCCTGCTCGCTGAGCACCTGCAGGAGCGCAGCCGCGATCTGCGTGCCGGTCGAGGAGCGGCTCGCCTTGTTTGCGTACATCCGGACGTCGGCGCTTTGCAGTGCCTCACTCGGGGTTGCAGCTTCGGACGGCACCCAGACGGCGCCGTGTGAGCATCCGATTTTCCAGCCCTCTCCGTCCTCGCTGAGGGCCGTGACCGCCGCGTCGAGGACCGACTCTGCAGAGTCCGGCGTGCACCACGCGAGCATGCAGAACTCGTCTCCTCCCATGCGGTAGGCGGTAGCGGTGCCGGCGGCGCCGGCTGCGGCGGCTGACAGGCGAGCCCCCAAGCCCGCGAGCAGCTTGTCGCCTGCGCCATGGCCGAAGCTGTCGTTGTACTGCTTGAAGCCGTCGAGGTCGAACATGACGACTAGCAATTCGCCCGCGCCGGTGCGCTGTCGCGTCAGCACCTTGGAGATCTCGTCGGTCAACGCGCGCCGGTTACCCAGACCGGTCAACGCGTCGGTGCTCGCTTCTTGGCGACTCAGCCCGAGGAGGTCGCGTATCTCGCGTGCCAGACGCTGCGAGCGAAAATAGAAGAACACGAAGACAGCGAGAAGCGTGAACATGGCGATCGCGGTGCCGGCCTCCGCTTGAAGCCGTGCCCGCGCTGCGCCGTTCGCATCGGCGCGGTCCAGGCTGGCGAACGCCGAGGCGACGCCTTGTAGTCGCTGCGAGAGGGCGACCTGTGCGGCGGCCACCTTCGAGGCGCCGGCCGCGCTGAGGCCCCCCGGCGCCGACGCGAGCTCATACACGCGCGCTACCGCCGGCTTGACCAACACCATGCTCGAGCGACCCTCTTCCACGATGCTCGCGGGCGCCCCCGTCCGCTCAGCCGCCGAGAAGGCCGTGGAGATGCGCTGTTCGTCCGCGCGAATCTTGGCGGCGACGAGCGTTCGCAGGCGCGCTGCCGGTGCGTCCGACGCCGGGTTGAAGGCCGGATCGGCGCTGAACGGAGCGGCTTCGAGGTCGTGCACGGTCGAGGTGACCAAGCCCACAGAGATCTGAGCGCGACGGCTCGCATCGACACGCTCCCCGAGGGCAGCTACGCTGACGAACGAACCGGCCGTGAGCACCATGACGAGAAGCGCTGGCCACGAGCCTGAGAGAGATTTACGCAGTTTGATAGTCATGGCTTCGGCGGTCCGCCCGATCGACGTTATGTAAAGTGCCGACCCTGGACCGACGGGGCGCTGCTTGCCGTATGCCAGCCCCCGACCGGCTGACGGGGTTGGCGCCGTTGCTCGTCCTGGCCGATCGCGGCGGCCGTGGTTGTCGCGGGTAGGCGCACGGCGCGGCGGCTCGGGACGCTCGTGCGTTGAGCGCGTGAGGCCGAAAGTGCGAGTGTGATCATCAGATGCTGTCCTCCTCGAAGGTGAAAGTCGCGCGCCCGGTGAGCCCCTGTGCCCGAGCGTCGCTCGCTACGGTCACCTGGAGCTTGTAGCCGTGCGTTGCCTGAGCTGCCCAGATGGCCGGACTTGAGGCTGTCGGGTCCACGAGTGCTGAGCTCGCGCTGCTCGGCCAGCCGGCCAGGGTGCCGCTGAATATCACGCCGGCACCCTGGGCTATGTAGTTGGTCGGGTCTGCGGTAAAGCCAGTGCAGGACCCCGCTGCCGGAGTCCCGCTGAAGGATCCGCGTGTGACCACCAGGGTCAGGTATTCGTTGAGACCGGGCCCGGAGCCGCTCCCATACAGCTTCATGCGGGTGGACAGCGTCCCGGTGTTTGTGATCTGGATGCAGCCGACTGAGGTGGCTCCGGGTTTCGCGCCGGTAAGCGAGACGATGGGAGCCGTGAACGACCCGGACGCGAGCCGAACCGTCCCCGTATTGATCGAGTTAGAGGGGTTTGCTGCCGTCGAATTGAGGTTCGCCCAGGTCGCGGTGCCGACGAGCAGCCCGCCCACCACGACAACGGCGACCGTGGCGGCGACCTTGGTGGCCAGCCCGGACGCGCGGCGACCGTCGAGTTGAGCCGCACGGTCCTCCCGAGCAGCCGATGAGGCCACCGGCGCACCGCCTCGCGCCGTCTCACCGGCTGCCGCGGATCTCATTTCATCGTCCACGAGCAGGTCTGTCGGGAGCGTTGCCGACGCTCAGTTCGTCGAGGTCCAGTTGTATTCGACGCTGCTCGACGCTCCCTGGTAAGGATTGTCGGCGCCGTTCAGCCCCGAGTCTGGGAACGTGACCGTGAACGTGTACCGGTGCGTGTAGCCAGCGGGGAACACGCCGAGTGCAATCGTCACCGGCATCGCGCTCATCAGCCCCGTGTACAGGGTAACGGCGGCGGGGCACGAGGAGACGCACGCAGGGTCGCCGAGATCCTGGACCACCATCGTCAGCTTTTTGGAGAAGCCTGGCGAGGCAGGTGTGTCCACGGCGGCCGTGTGCGCCAGCGTGAAGGTGCCACTCACAGAGCCTGTGTTCTTGATGTCCACCGTGCCAGAGGCGCTAGCGCCCGGGACGAGATTCGCTGCGGTGAGGATCGCGGCACTGGCCTTGGAGTTCGACTGACCGATCGTGCCGGCGGTGAAGACGTTGCTGGGGTTGGCGGAGGTTGAGTTGAAGTTCGCACCCGAGCCGACGGCCACAGCGGCCGCGACCATGAGGCCTGCGAAGGCGAGGAGCACCTTGCGGGGTGAGGCGGTCCAGAGGGATTTGAGCCTGGTCATTGCGTCTCCTTTGCCGGAAAGTGCCCGCGGGCGCTCAGACCGGGTGGTTGTGCTGGTTGCATCGACAGCCGTCACCCCGACCAGCAATACGCCGAGAATGACCTAGGCCATCTGCGTGTGCTTCTCGCCCTGGGGCTCCGGGGCTGCGGTCTCGCTGCCCGGTCATGCCGCCGTTGATTCACCGTCGCGGCGGCGGGTGCCGATGGGGGACCGAAGATGCAAGAGCCACACCGACCCGGTTTCGCCGACCTACCCGAGCTGCGTTACGTGCGGCCGGGGTTCCTACTCACCTTCAGCGCGGCCGGCCTTCTCGCGATCGCATTGGTGGCCTTCACCGTGTCGCAGTTGGTCGGCAACGAGCTCCGCAGCGCACAGCTGACCAGCGCGACGCGCTCAGCCGAACTGCTGGTCGTCTCGACGCTGGCGCCCCAGCTGTCCGGCGCGACGCGCCCTCTCAGCGCTCGACAGCTCAACGCCCTCGACCGGGCCATGCTGTCAGCCCGCCAGACGGTGAGCATCGAAGGAGGCGGCATCTGGGATGCCACCTCGCGGATCCGGTACTCGACGGACCATCGGCTGATTGGAACGACGGTGTCTCGCCCGCCGGAGGTGCTCGCTGCCTTCTCGGGCAAGACCGCCACTGTGGCGCGATCGCGCGTACCCTGGTCGACAGCGGCCTACGTCGGCGCGCAAACGGACGTCGCCGTGCCACTGTACGGCCAAAGCAAGACCAAGCCGATAGCCGCCGCCGAGCTGATCGTTCCAGAAGGGCCGATAGCGAGGCAGGTCTCCAGTCAGACCGGGCGCATCGACTTCGTCTTGTTTGGGGCTGCCCTGTTGTTCTACGCTGCCTTCTGGCCCTTCTTGCTGAGAGCTTCCAAGGCCGTCCGCAGAGAGTCGAACCCGCGCAAGAAGGCCCTGCTGCGTGAGATAGGCAACGCAATCACGAACGACCAGCTACTGCTCCATTATCAGCCCACGGTCAATCTCTCCCAGGGGCGTGTGACCGGCGTCGAGGCGCTCCTGCGATGGCGCCACCCCAAGCGCGGGCTGCTCGCGCCGAGTGAGTTCCTGCCGACCGTCGTCGACGGCAAGCTCAACAGCGAACTTGCTCTGCATGTGATCGGACTGGCTTTGCGCGACTGTGAGGCATGGCGCGAACGTGGCATCGACGCCGGTGTCAACGTCAACCTGTCGGTTCCCAACGTGCTGGATGACGCTCTCTGCCAACAAATCGGAAAGATGCTCGCAAGCGCGGGGATCCCCCCGGGGGCACTCGGGCTCGAGGTGACCGAGGCAGCAATTGTCGCCGACCCCGAGAAGGCAGCGGGGATGCTCCGCTCGCTCGACCGTCTGGGCGTTCGGATCTGCATCGACGATTTCGGAACCGGGTACTCATCGCTCGCCTCTCTGCGCGACCTGCCCGTAACGGAACTCAAGGTGGACAAGTGGTTCGTCGGTGGCCTACACCTGGCGCCCCGCGACAAGATGATCGTTCGGCTGATAGTTCAACTCGCACATGGACTGGACGTTCGCGTGATCGCCGAGGGCGTCGAGGACCTGGATACGCTCAACGACTTGGCGGAGATCGAGTGCGACGAAGCTCAGGGCTACTACTTCAGCGTGCCGCTGCCGCTGGCCGAGCTCGTCGCGTGGTTCGAGGAGCCCGTGGCAGCCGGATATGCGCACATCTCACAGCCCGCAACCGTCTGACTCGGTTGATCGAGCGTGATCTCCCCATTCTCACTGCTCACCGCCACGCCGCGCCGACTCCTGCTCGTCCTGGGAGCGCTCACGTGCGCAACCGCGGCCGCGGTCGGCTCGGGCGCGAACTTCAACGCCACGAGCGCAAACCCGGCGACGCTGATCACTGCCGGAACGGTCCTCCTCACTGATTCGGCGAGCGGCGCTTCGATACTCACGGCGAACTCGATGAAACCTGGCGGATCGAGCTCCGGCGCGGTCAACATCAAGAACGCCGGCAACGTCCCAGCCACCGTCACTCTCGCAAAAGCAGCGCTCTCCGACACGCCTGCCTCGCCGGCGCTGTCGGCCAAGCTCACGCTCGCCGTCACGGACCTGGGGGATCCCGCGTGCGTGAGCCCGTGTCCCGCTCCCGTCGTCGTCTACGAAGGCACGCTCGGCGCGATGGGAACGCTCCCCGTCGGGACGTTCGTCGCTGCCGCGACGCACCGCTACACGTTCACGGTCTCGTTCCCAGAAGGCGTCAACGGCGCTGACAATGCCTACCAGGGCGCAGCGACCCGAGTGGAATACATATGGACGGCCACGCAATCGTAGTCAGGCGCCTACCGGGCGTCCCGTGGCCATCCACCCATCCGCCGGTCGTCCCTGTGGAGCGCTCGGCTGACTCTGCTCTGCGGAAGCTGGCACACACCGCCTGGCAGGTCGCGCTGAACTGCGCCTTCGTTGCAATGATCGCCAGCGTGATCATCATGCTCGGACCAGCCCTGCTCGGCTTTCAGCGCTACGTGATCCTGACGGGCTCGATGACAGGCACCTACGATCGCGGCGCGATCGTTTTCGATCGTCCGATCCCCACCGCCGAGCTCAAGGTGGGGGATCCGATCACCTACGCACCGCCGCCGGGTTTCACGAGCCAGACGCTCGTAACGCACCGTATCTGGTGGATCGGGCGCGGTGCAAACGGCGAACGTGTCTTCCGCACCAAGGGGGACGCGAACCAGCACCCGGACGCATGGAAGTTCACTCTCAACCAGAGTACGCAGAACGTCGTCGTATTCCACATTCCCGAGGTCGGCTATGTGTTCACACTGCTCAGCCTGAGAGAATTTCGCGTGGTCCTGATCGGCCTGCCTGCGCTCATCATCGGCTTCATGATGCTGCGCGCGCTGTGGATCGAAGGGGGCGCAGAGGCACGTCGGCAGAGGCTCGCGGAAGTGGGCTGGAAGGCCATAACCGACAGCTGGCACGAGACGGCCTTGCCGCGGCTGGACATACCGCGCGGCAACCCTCAGCCGGCATGGCTCGACCTCCACATGAGGGCGGCTTCGCCGCGACCGCCCCGTGCCACGAGCACGAGCCCCGGCCCGAAGCCCCGGTCAGCCCTACACGTGCGCCGCCTCCAACACCCCACCGTGAAAGCGGGCGCCGACACCGCGCTGAAGTCGCGTCCGCCGCGTGGCGAGCACGCGGTGATCGGCAACAGGGCCGCAGCCCACCTCACCGTCGCTGTTCTTGGCCCGGAGTGCCGACCGCCGCGCGCGCTCCACCGCACACCTCCGGCCCCTGGGCGCTCGTGATCTCGGCGCCCGAGAGCCACCGCGACAGTGAGGCCACGGCGCCCGTTCTCAGCATCTCCCGCGGGCTCCGCCGCGACCGGCACGAACGGGCTTTGAACAGCACGGCGCGTTCGCACTGCTAGAATTGACCATTGCGGTCGTCGAGTAGCCGGGAAATGCACCTGAGTCGGTTGGTCCCCTTGCCGCGGGTGGCAGACTCAGCAACTGATTCGCGGGGCAGTCCCGTCAGGAGTGCAGATGGCCAAACCTAGGCGCGCCGACAGTTCAGAGTTGGAGGTTCGGCGGCAGAGGCGCCGCGTGTGGCTCTCGTTGCTTGCCACCGATGTGGAGGTGGGTGGAGTCGTAGCGCCGCCGAGATGGGTCGACAGACCAGGCGACAGCCGGCATCGGTCCTCCGAGCCTGACGTTCTCGTGTTCCAAGCGCTCGCGCGGGCATTGATGGCCTGGCATACCCTCAGAGTCGGGCGCCGGTCGTTTGCTTTCTGACCTTGCCGCTCTGCACCATCTACCGGCATCGGTTCTGTGGATTGCCGAACCGCAAGCGCTGATTGCGCGGGCGCTATGGGTCGCTGATGATTTCGACCGTCTGGCGTTCGAGCGAATGGTTCGCACATTCGACGTGCGTCGCGGGTGCAGCCTCGCGGAGGCGTCGCGGTTGCGAGCCGAACCGGTCATCAACTTCTCTGCAGGCCGCAGGCCGTTGGGGTATTCGCCCGATGCGCGACTGCGCGCGCTCGTGGCGCTCCCAGCCCGCGTGGGCGTTGATACGCTCGGCGCGGTTGTTCTGTACGGCAGCGCCAGCACCGAGCTGACATGTCCATCCTTCGAGGCGCTGAGAGCCGCCTCCCACCTGCTGGGTGATCTCGTTGAGCGCTGGCAGTTTCAGGAAGCGCATTCCAAGCTGACTCGCAGAGAGCTGGAGCTGCTGACCCTGTCCTCGCGAGGGCTCACGACGAGCATCATCGCCGCGCAGCTGTCGCTCAGCCCGTGGACGGTAAGGACACATTTCGAGCATATTCGCCATAAGCTGCAGGTGTCGGATCGCACGGCAGCCGTGGCGCTCGCGTTACGAACCGGCATGATCGTCTGACGGTTACCCAGAGAAATACGTCAGCGGACGGATGCAGCGGTCGGCTCGTTGGTTCGATGGTGACTATGGAACCCACGCGAGCCGTTCACAGCCGCGCCTGAGAACGTCGGCCCACGTCAATACAGCGCGGGCGCGAACTACGGCACATACGGGCCGCCGCATCAATGTCGACAGCGCGAAAACAGCTCGGCGCAAGGCCGAGCACTACCGGGAAGGACTCTCTCCCAGCCATGTCTCCCAACGCTCGAAGCCACCAGAACGTGACACGCTCAAGGCCCCCGAGGCGGCGATCGCCGGGATCTGCCGTAGCCAATCGCCGCTCCGGCGGCGGCGTCCACAACAGATGGATGGATGCGATCCATGCGGTAGAGATGCTGCCTGCGTTGTTGGAGTCACGCGACGTACTCCTCAAGAGCATCGGCGCTGACAACCCGTCCACCGATGACCTCGTGAGCGTGGTCGAGTCCGATGTTGCGCTGCTGATCGGCTCCATGCGTATGGCGGGAAGTCGAAAGGGAGGATTCGACAGCGCCACCTGCGCTGTCGAAGCGCTCGAGCCTGCGGCTCTTCGCGAGCTTGGCGAGTCGGTGCGAACATTTGATTTCTTCGACCGCTCAGGCGCATGGGGAGCGGCTGCGGGTGCCTTCCGGCTGCACGCATTGGCGACGCGAAGCGCGGCCGAACAGATCGCGTCGGCGATCAACTACCGCAACACGGAGCGTCTGGTTCTATGCAGCATGCTCCACGATGTCGGCAAGCTCGTCCTGATGAGCGCCTCCTCCGACTATCCAACTCGAGTACACGGCTCAGCCGCGAGACCAGAGGAACGGCTCCGCCGCGAGCAGACCGAGCTCGGGGTCGACCACGCTGTTGTGGGAGGCGTGCTGATCCGTCGGTGGGGGCTGCCGGCATCGGTGGCTGAGCCCATCGAGCACCATCACAGCCGCGAAGCCGAAGGCGAGGCCGCGATAGTGCGACTTGCCGACATGGTCGCGCACCACGCCCATGGTGAGAGCGTCTCGCCGAGCGAGATGGTCGCAAGCGCGGCGGCCGTCGGGCTCAAGAGAGCGGATCTCCGCGGCCTGCTCTACGACGCCCCAAATGTCGGGATCACCCGCAGGCATCGTGTTGACCCCAGCCCGCTCACCGCGAGAGAGTCTGCCGTTCTCGCGTGCCTGTCGAAGGGCATGCTCTACAAGCAGATCGCGCTGGAGATGTCACTGTCTGTCAGCACGGTCCGAACGCACCTCCACAACATATACGTGAAGCTCGGCGCAGTCGATCGCGCCCAAGCAGTCCTGATCGCGACGCGACGTGGGTGGAGCTAGTGTCCTGCCAACACCGTGAAAACCCCCACCACCAAGAACATCGAGTCAAAGAGTGTTGTTTTGACCGAGGGAAGTCCACGGGAGCGGTTCGAGCGCGTTGGGTATCTGTTCTAGGTTGCCAACTCCAGCATCAAGCCGGGTTGGCGCACGGTCGAGTGAGTAGAAGGTCGATCAGACCGGGGAGCCATTCCCTTTCTAGCGTGGCGCTGGACGCCACAGTCAGGAGACGCCCATGACACGAGGCGTCCCAGCGAAGCACGAGTCCTCGATGAGGGAGGACTGCCTCTCAGCACCGCGGCGAGCGAATCCTCGCTTCGCCACCGGCGCCACCTCCGCGCGTCGTGTATCAGCATTCCTGCTTGGCGTTGGGTGCGCATTGATGTTCGCCGCAAGCGCCCTCGGCGCAACGGCAACCGTGGGCCTCGGCCCTGCGGACAGCTTCTCCGTACTCGCAGGCTCGACGATCACCAACACGGGCCCCACGACGATGTTCGGCGACCTCGGACTGAGCCCCGGCTCGTCGGTTACCGGAGCTCCGCACGTGCTCGGCGAAACGCACGTCGACGACGCGGTGGCGATCGGCGCCAAGAACGCACTGACCACCGCCTACAACGATGCCGCTTCGCGCCCGGGCAATGGCTCGGCAGGCACCGACCTCGCCGGGCAGGTGTTCCTGCCCGGCGTGCGCACGGCGAGCAGCTCGCTGCTTCTGTCATCAGGTAGCGTCACGCTCGACGCCCTCGGCAATCGCGACGCGGTGTTCATCTTCCAGATCGGCTCGACGCTGATCACCGGCTCGAATACAAGCGTTCAGCTTACTGGCGGCGCCCAGGCTTGCAACGTCTTCTGGCAGGTGGGCTCCTCCGCCACGCTCGGAACGGGCACGAGCTTCGTCGGCACGATCATGGCCTTGGCCACGATCACCGCCGGGACCGCCGCCACGATCCACGGCAGGCTGCTGGCGAGCACCGGCGCGGTGAACCTGGACACGAACACGATCACCCGCTCCCACTGTGCCTCCAGCGCAAGTGGCAAAGGCGGCGGAGGCGAAACGATCACCGCACCAGAACTCGCTGCGGGGATTCCGGGGGTAACCGCTCCCCCGGGCTCGGGGAGCACGCCGATCGGTCCCGGCACGACGCCTGTTTCGCGCCCACCGATCGGATCGAGGACCACGGGCAAACACGGCCGCACGCACAAACGCAGGCACACGAAGAGCTCCAAGCGACACCCCAGCGCCCGGCCGGCGCTCCCCAACAAGCGCGGCGCGTTCACGGGCTGAAGGATGACCGGCGCTCCGCAGCACCCAGCGATCTGCTCCTCAAGCGCACGATGGAGCCTGAGGCGGCTCGGACACGCTCTGCGGCTCGCGCTGGTAGCGACCTGCCTGGCCGGTGTCGCGATTGCCCCGGCAGCCAGCTCGGCGCTCGGCGCCGGTGGCGCCAAGCGCGTGCAGGCGACCACCGAACTGGTCGTGCTGCGCACCGCACATGTAGCCCACCAAGCCCCGGACGCGGGCTCCACGGCGGTGGCGCACGTGGCCAACCGTCGGCCGATCACGGGGGAGCAGACAACGCTGCCGGTTCTCTCGCGCGTGATCGGCGCTGGTGGCGCACAGTGGTTGCACGTGATGCTCCCCGGTCGACCCGACGGGTTGACCGGCTGGATCAGCGAGTCCGGCACGCAGTTGGCCGTGACACCGTGGCGGCTCGTGGTGGACATCGCGGCCCGCCACGTGAAGGCCTATCGCGATGGCATGCTCGTCGGAGACTTCGCTGCGGTGGTCGGCAAGCCCTCGACACCGACGCCGGCAGGCGAATTCTTCGTGGAGGAGGTCCTGCGAATGGCACCCGCCGAGCCGGGCGGTCCGTTCGCGTTGGCTCTCAGCGCACGCTCGAATGTGTTGCAGGAATTCGAAGGCGGCCCTGGTCAGATCGCCATTCACGGGCGGGAAAACCTCGGCGGCACACTGGGCACCGCCGCCTCGCACGGCTGCGTTCGTCTGGCTGGCGCGAGCATGAACTGGCTGTCCACGCGCATCGTGCCGGGCACGCCGGTGACGATCGCCGAAGGCTGAGCGCCGCGTCGACCGTAGAGCCGTCGGTCAGTGACCTTTGCGGTGATGTGGGCATCTAACTCTTGGAATCATTCCCAAATGGAGGTATGGTGTCCGGGCATCGTGTCGGTGTGGTGTCTCAGAGATTGCCCAGCGTGACTTTCGACCCAAAGCCCGGTAGTGCAAGCCGAGAGCAGGCTCTCACGGCTGCGGGCTTTGCTCGCATCGGGAGCCTGCGAGCTCTCGAGCTCTCGACGGCGCTGCAGCTCGCGGCGCTGGTGAAGTCCTCGGACGACGCGGTCATCGTCCTTTCTCTGGAGGGGCAGATCACGAGCTGGAGCCGCGGCGCAGAGCGGCTGTTCGGCTACTCGGAGAGGGAGGCGGTCGGACGGCCGGCGAGCATCCTCTCGCCTGCCCGCGGCCGTGCTGAGGCGAGAGCGCTTTTCGCCAGAACGCTCGCCGGTGGGCGGGCGGAGCGAACGAGCACCGAACGGTTGACCAAGCACGGGCGAGCGCTGAGTGTCTCATTAGTGATGTCCCCGATCTACTCATCATCAGGCGAGCTGCTCGGCGTTGCCGAGATCGTGCGCGACACCACCGAGCAAGCCCTTGCCGCGGAGGAACTGCAAACGGCGAGGCTCGAGGATCTCGCGCACCTCGCGCTCGCAGCCGAGTATCGTGACGAGGACACGCACGAGCACACCGAACGGGTGGCCGTGTTGTCGGAGTTCATCGCCCGAGAGCTTGGCATCGCCGCGCAGGACATGGCGACGATCCGACTTGCGGCGCCTCTGCACGACATTGGCAAGCTGGGCATTCCAGACCAGATCCTTCTGAAGCCGGACGTCCTATCGGACGACGAGCAGGCGGTGATGAGGACCCACACGACGATCGGTGCACGCATCCTGGGCGAGAGCGATTACCCCGTGATCTGCATGGCTCGGGAGATCGCGCTGACCCATCACGAGCGCTGGAACGGGGGCGGCTACCCCGCGGGACTGCGCGGGTCGGCGATTCCGATCGCGGGGCGCATCATCGCAGTTGCGGACACGTTCGATGCGATCACACACGCGCGCCCATACAAGCAGGCGCTTCCAGCCGAGTACGCAATCGCGGAGATAACGCGTGGGATTGGAGCCCAGTTCGACCCGCACGTAGTTGAGGCGTTCTTGGCGTGTCTCGGAGTTCGCAGCTGACAGTGACCGCTCCGCGTCGCTGGGCGATGAGGAGCTGGCGCTCGGATCGGTGCAAGCCGAAGCACAATATAATAGGATACGTCGAATGGTTGGGGGCGAGGCGGTTGCGCGATGACTCGCGAAGAACGGATCGTCGAAACCTTAGTCGAGCTGTCCAACACGATGGCGGATCATTTCGACGTGTTCGAGCTCCTGCATCGCCTCGTGGAGCGGAGCCTCGAGCTGATGGAGTGCACGGAGGTGGGCCTGCTCCTCGCCAACGTCGACGGCGACCTCCAGGTGATGGCCTCTTCCAGTGAGTGCTCCGAGACCCTCAACCTGCTGCAGTCTCGCAACCAGGAAGGACCCTGCTTCGACTGCTATCACGGTTCCACGCCGGTGTTCAGCGGGAACCTGCGCGCCGCCCGTGAGCGGTGGCCCATCTTCGCTCCAGCGGCGGTGCAGAATGGGATCAACTCGGTCCATGCGATTCCGATGCGGGTACACGGCCGCACCATCGGCGCGCTGAACCTGTTTCGCAACAGCATCGGCCTGCTCGCTGCGCGAGACGTGCTGCTCGGGCAGGGGATGGCCGACATCGCGGCGGTGACCCTGGTCCAAGAGCGGGCGATGCGCGAGTCGCGCGGGGTCGTGCAGCAGCTGCAAAGTGCACTCAACAGTCGCGTCGTGATCGAGCAGGCCAAGGGAGTTCTAGCCGAGCGCCTCAAAGTCAGTGTAGATGTGGCGTTTGCGAACATCCGTGATTACGCGCGGGCACACAACAGCCGCCTCGTCGATGTGGCTCGCGAAGTGATCGACGGGCGCCTCGATGCGGCAGCGCTCGCAAAGCTCTCACCTGAGAGGAACGTACAGGCTCGTTAGACGCGACGCAAGTACGTCTGCCGGCCGTTGGTGCGTTCTAATTATTGGACTCACTGCCCACGGTGTGCTAGAGTGAAAATACGTCGCTCCAGACCTTGGTGACGTGCCGGAGGTTGCGGTCCAGTCTGGAGGCGTCATGCAGAGAGAGCCGGTCGGAGCAGCATCAGTCCGCGAGGTGCAAGCGTGACGCCGCGGGAGCTGGACGGCAACGCGGACCAGCCGCTTGCGGCGGCGGAGCAGGCCGGCGCCGGCGCCGACCAGAGCCTGTCCGACTCCGACCAGAAGACCTCCGAACAGGACCAAGTCTCATCAGACCGCGACCAGGCCGCGGCAGACATGGACCAGGCGTCCAGCGACAGGGCGCCGTCTGACAGCGGGTTGCCGGTCGACTATGAGCGCACGCGCAAGATGCGTGCCGACAGCACCCTGGAGCGCCACACGACCACCCATCTGCGCAGGACGTCTGCAGCGCTGCGCGACCGTTTGTCTGAGCTCCGAGACAGGCTGGCTGCCGCGCGAGACATCGCCAGCGCAGCCCGAGATCAGCTCGCTGAAGCCCTCGATGAAGAGATCGAGCGCATCGAACGCGAGCAGAATGAACGACCCAACGGAGGACGGGCCGACCTGTCGCCTGCCCCGGGGCAACGATTGGGCGCCGAATCGCGGGCGCGCGCGGTGCTTCAGCGCCGTGCCGCAGCCGAGGATCGAGCAAATGCCGCGCGAGATCGCCAACACTCGGCACTCGACCGAATGGCCTACGGCCACCAACTCGTAGCCGCTACGACCGACGACATGACGGGGGCCCTGCGGCGAGGAGTGGGTCTCGTCGCTCTGCAACGGGAGATGGACCGCACGGCCCGTACAGGGGAGCAGATGATCGTCGCGTTCATCGATGTGGACGGTCTGAAGGCCGTCAACGCCCGAGACGGACATGCAGCGGGTGATGCGCTGCTGCGTGCGGTGGTGGTCCTCGTCATTGAGGAGTTCCGTTCATACGACCTGATGCTCCGCTTCGGCGGGGACGAGTTCGTGTGCGCGTTCTCAGGTCACGGTATGGATGGGATCCGCGAGCGCTTCGACCGCGTGAGCGTGAAGCTCGGCCAGGCTGCACCCGGCGCCAGTATCAGCGTGGGCGTGAGCCGGCGACAAGCAGAGGACACGATCGAGACGCTCATCTTCCGGGCAGACGCCCATATGATCTCCACGCGGCGCTGCCACAGGCGCGTTGAGGTGACAACTCCGGACGGCAAGTTCTCTGCCGTTGATGAAGCGCGCCGATTGGATGATTTCGCCCAATGACGCTGCCACTCGGTCCTCGACTCTGCCGCCAAAGGCGCCATATTCGCGCTCGGAGGCTCGAAGCAAGCGTGCGCAGAGCACTTGGAGAGGGTCGAGCCGGCTCATACACAGACCCAATGCGACGAGTATGTCTCGTCATCGACACGTCGGGCGGGGATGGCCCCCCTGTCATCGACGAACGAGCGGCCCATCTCCATTGCCGCTCGTGAAGACACATGTGAACCCGTCCGTCCGCACCCCCTCCGGGCGGGCGGGTCGTGTGTCTGGTCTTCGTTGGCGGCTGGACCGGCGCCTACGTGCGGCAAGATGCTTGGACTCACGATCAGGCCTGTGAGGTCACCTGACTGCGCCCTCGCGGGACGCTGCTGCCAACGCCCCGTCCCATGCTCGACGTGAGTGTTGACCAACTCCTCAGTCCTTATATGGATTCATCGCTCGAAGCGTGAATCTCCGAGATGGATGGAAGGAAGTTTCGAGACCTCAGACGGACGAGGCGGATCTAGGACCCCCTTGGGGGCATGCGAGCGGCACCGTCTCAGCAAGAGCCTCCAACGCCGGCCTGAATCGGCCGTTGGCACTCTCGGCCATCAACACCGCTACATGCGTCTTGCCGGGGATACGGACGCGATTGCGCGCCCAATAATCGAACACCCTGAAGCTATGAGAGCCGTCGATCTCTCCAAGCTGAACCTCGATCGAGTAATACGTATCGCTCCCACGATCCAACGCAAGCAGGTCCAATAGACCGTGACCCTGAGCCTGCTCCTGATCGATGATCGCCACATCCCCCAGCCCGAGGCGGGAGGGATCGGCCGCAAGCCAGTCCTGAAGCCACCGCTCGTCATAGCCCAATGCCCTTAGCGTCGCCGGTCGGCCAGCGAGCAACGGAACCCGCTGCTGCCCCTGGTCCGCGGCCACCTCCTGTGGCCCATATCCGTTGCCGGACGGCGTCTCCACGCCCCCAACGCTACAGACCAAGCGCACGCCGATCCAGCGCTGCACGACATTGCCCTACTGCGGATACAGCGACCGAACCTGGACAGCCTCCTTGGGATCTCATGGAGTCGGTGGCCCCCCTCGGGTGCAATCACACGAACCCCGAGGTGCTCGAGGGCGTCCTGCATGCGCTTGTCGTAGGTGGCCACCACGGCAAGCTGCTTGCCGAGACTGAGCGCACTGGCGACGTGGATCGCGTCAAGTGCGCCGACATGCACCGGCGTCACCTTGCGCGCTTTGGTGACAACGCCATCGTTGAGTGGGACGATCGCGGCCGAGGAGAGCACACCTTGCAGCACCACGCTGCCGTCGATCACGGCGTCAACTCGTTCCTCACGGGCACGCGCCACAGCGCGCGGCAATTCGACCTCGGTGATAACGCTGGTTGCGAGGCTACTCCACGTCAGAAGCTCGCGCTCGATAGCAGCGGACTCCGTCTCGCGTACGAGCAGCTTGAGTAGCGCAGAGGTGTCGACATAAAGGATCGCCGGGGACGACGCGAGCGGCTCAGCGGCTGTCATGCCCGCCATCGGGCCGCCCGCCGCGCACCGCGAGAAGCGCCCTTGTGCCGGCGTCGGTTATGGGTCCGGCTAGAGGGCCTCGTTCGGCAAGCACGTCGCGTAGGCTCCGCGTGGCAGGCCGAAGCGTCTCCGCACGGCTGGCGATTGACTGCGTTCGGGCGGCTTTCTCAAGCGGCGTGTCCGTTCCGATCTGAGTATGCCGTGCCTTGGCCATGCTCAATAGGCTAGCGCTTGCCTGAGACGCTTTGGCTCGGCTGACGAGTGTGGCCCGTGCGTCGCACGTAACTCGTGGAAGCGCATCGCGACAATAGCGCTTTCGTTCTGCCTTCTTGCACGAAGTCAACGCCTGCGACTTGCAGAGCAAGCAACCGGCGGTTCCAACAAAGGAGCAAAATGCGGATGAGAGGACTCGAACCTCCACCCGGTTTCCCGGACACGGACCTGAACCGTGCGCGTCTACCAATTCCGCCACATCCGCGTGTTCGTGGGGAGAGCGAAGATATCGTACCCACGCTCCGCAGGCCGCCCGAGCACGACCGCAGCGGTGCTCCTTGCGCCCCCGCGCTCCCCATCGTGGCGCCGGCGGCCCCTCTGCTGAGGGGCGGAGGCTCGCGCACGCGCGCGAACCTCCGCCCCACGGCGATCCTCGCTACTTGGGCTGCGGCACGATCCGGATGTAGGGCTTGGGCTCCTTCCAGCCGTCCGGATAGGTCTCTTTGGCCTGCTCGTTGGATACCGAGCCGGCGATGATCACGTCATCGCCCTGCTTCCAGTTGACCGGCGTGGCCACCTTGTGCTTGGCCGTCAGCTGCAGGGAGTCGATCACGCGCAGCACCTCGTCGAAGTTGCGCCCGGTGGTCATCGGGTAGATCAGGATCAGCTTGATCTTCTTGTCCGGCCCGATCACGAACACGTTGCGCACCGTCTGGTTGTCGGCCGGCGTGCGCACCGAGTGATCGCCCGAGACGTCCGCCGGCAGCATCCCGTACAGCTTCGACACCTTGAAGTCGGAGTCGCCGATGATCGGGTAGTTCGGCGCCGTGCCCTGCGTCTCCTCGATGTCGCGAGCCCAGCGCTCGTGATCGTTGGTGGCGTCAACGGACAGGCCGATGATCTTCGTGTTCCTGCGGTCGAACTCCGGCTTGGCGTTAGCCATGTAGCCGAGCTCAGTGGTGCACACCGGCGTGAAGTCCTTGGGGTGGGAGAACAGCACCGCCCACGAGTCGCCAAGCCACTCGTGGAAGTGGATCGGACCCTCCGTCGTCTCAGCCTCGAAATCCGGTGCCTCATCGCCTAGTTGCAACGCCATATGCCTGCTCCTTTCTAGAACAAAACTTGCTCGTGCCGCCGCTCACTGTAGGCGGCTCGGCAACTCATCCAAGTATAGATCCCCACCCCGTATTTCTCAGTTTCCACATCTATTTTATGTAGTTCGACCGCCAGGACGGTACGTGCGTCACGGGACGATCGGCGCGGCGGCGCCTGCCCGCGCAGCGCCCGCCGAGGCCACTGCCACCAGCGCGATGCCCGCCAGCGCGCGTGCGCTCAGCTGCTGACCCAGCACCACGAAGCCCGCCAGCGCGGCCATCGCCGGCTCGATGCTCATCAGCACACCGAACACCGGCGCTGCGATCCTGCGCAGCGCCTCGATCTCGAACGAGTACGGGATCACCGACGAGAGGACCCCCACCGCCAGGCCGAGCGCCAGCGATGTCGGCTCCAGCAACCGCGCGCCGCCCGCCGCAACACCCACCGGGAGCGTCACCAGCGCCGCCACGCACAGCGCCAGCGTGAGCCCCGTCGAACCCTCGAACACCTGCCCCAGGCGCGCGTTCAACAGGATGTAGACGCCCCAGCAGCATCCGGCCAGCAGCGCCAGGAGGACCCCAAGGCCGTTCAGGCCGTGTGCCCCGCCATGAGTCAACGCGGCGATCCCCACCGCCGCCAGCGCCACCCATACACCGTCCAGCCGCCTGCGCGATCCGGCCACCGCCACTGCCAGCGGGCCCACGAACTCGATCGCCACCGCGATCCCCAGCGGTATGCGATGCAGCGCCTCGTAGAAGCTGAGGTTCATCCCCGCCAGCACCAGCCCGAACACGCCCGCCAGCAGCAGCTCGCGCGCGCTACGCCCACGGATACGCGGACGCCACAGCATCAGCAGCACGATCGCCGCCCAGCTCAGCCGCTCGCAGACCGTCCCTCCTGGGCCGATCCGCGCGAACAGCGTGGCCGCCAGCGAAGAGCCGAACTGCACCGAGGCGATGGCGCCCAGCACCAGGCCCCCGGACGGCGCGCGTGAGAGCAGGCCGACACCGCTCGGTGTCCTCGCCACGTCGGCCATCGATCTGATCCTAGAAGCAAGAAGGCCGCCTACCCGCTGGGTAGACGGCCTCCACGCCGCAAATCTTTGAGAGCTTCCTCGCTCAGCTGTCGCTGCGACGGCGCTGCAGCACCACGATCGAGAAGCCGGCGCCCATCAGCAGCACGCCGATGGCAATGCTCCAACGGAGGTCAAGACCCGTGAACGGGAGTGCTTTCGCCGGTTCAGTGGACGTTGTCGCCGTCGGCGCAGTGCTTTCTTTCGCCGGTTCGCTGGTTTCTTTCGACGGAGCCGTACCCGATTTGGATGGTGTGGTGGGCGTCTGGTTGTAACCCGCCGTGGGTTCCGCCGCAAAGGCCGCGCTTGGCAGCGCGAGCGCCAGCGCCAGCAGCAATACCGCAGCGATAGCCGAGAGTCGGCGCAGCGCGCCAGTGGACTTCACGCCCAACAACCCTGCGCCGTCCTTGTGTGGCCTACTCGAGGCCATGACACCGGTCCGAGTCATGCCAACCTCCCGTGTGTTCGATTGTTGAACGTTGCCCATCTTGGCCAATGTCTATCAGCTCATGCGGTCAAGAGCACCCTTCAGGTTCGCCGTCCCCTGCGCTTACCCTGCCCCGTCAGCTCACGAAACCAGCACACGGCCTTCCAGCGCATCGTCGGCCAGCCTGCCGCGCAGCACCTTCTTGTCGAACTTGCCCACGCTCGTCTTGGGGATCTCCGACACGAACGCAAACTCATCCGGCAGCCACCATTTGGCGACCCGGCCGCTCAGGTGCTGCACCAGGTCTCCGGCCGTGGTGCTCGAATTCTCGCGCAGCACCACGCAGCACAGCGGGCGCTCGGCCCAGCGCTCGTCCGGCTTGGCGATGACCGCCGCCTCGACCACGTCGGGGTGTGACATCAGCTCGTTCTCCAGCTCCACCGATGAGATCCACTCACCGCCGGACTTGATCACGTCCTTGGAGCGGTCGGTGATCTGCACGAAGCCCTTGCCGTCCACCGACGCGATGTCGCCCGTACGCAGCCAGCCCGAGTCGAACTTGTCCGGCTGGGCGCCTTCGCGGAAGTAGCCCGCCGCCACCCACGGACCACGCACCTGGATCTCGCCCGTTGACTGCCCGTCCCACGCCACCTCCGCGCCGTCGTCGCCCACCAGGCGCAGCTCCACCCACGGCAGCGGGCGGCCCTGACTCGCGCGCGCGTTCCAGTAGTCATCGTCGTGATCGCCCTCGCGCGGACGGGAGTACGTGGCCACCGGGCTCGTCTCCGTCATGCCCCACGCCTGGAAGATGCGCACGTCGTGGCGCTCCTGGAAGTCCTTCATCAACTGCCTGGGCACCGCCGAGCCGCCGCACGCGGCGTTGGTCAGCGAGGACAGGTCCACATCGGGGTGCTCATCGGCGTAGCGCAGCAGGTCGGCGAAGATCGTGGGCACGCAGCCCATCAGCGTGGGGCGCTCGGCCGCTATCAGCGACGCCAGCGCCGGCGCCGTCAGGAAACGGTCGGGCAGGATCAGGTCCGAGCCCGCCAGCGCCGCCCCATAGGGAAGGCCCCACGCGTTCGCGTGGAACATCGGCACCACCGCCAGCACGCGATCCGCGCGCGAAAGGCCGGTCCCGTCGGTCATCAGCGTGGCCGTCGAGTGCATGCTGATCGAGCGGTGCGAGTACAGCACGCCCTTGGGGTTGCCGGTGGTGCCGCTGGTGTAACACAGCGCCGCCGCCTGGCGCTCGTCCAGCTGCGGGTACTCGAACGGGCCGGGGCCAGCCTGCTCCAGCAGCTCCTCATAGCGCAGCGCTCCCGGCAGCACGCCAAGATCCGCACCGGGTTCTGCCCCCATCACCACGTAGCGCTCGACCGTGTTGAAGCTCGGCGCCAGTTTGCCCAGCAGCTCCACCAGCGACGCGTCCACAAAGATCACGCGGTCCTCGGCGTGGTTGACGATATAGATCAGCTGCTCCTCGAACAGGCGGATGTTCAGCGTGTGCAGCACCGCGCCCGTGCACGGCGCCGCGAAGTACAGCTCCAGGTGCTCCTGGTTGTTCCACGCAAAGCTCGCCACCCGGTCGCCCTGCCCGATGCCGAGGCTCTCGAGCACGCGCGCCAGGCGGTCCACACGGTCGGCCACCTGCGCGTGGGAGGCGCGCTTGACCGAGCCGTCTGGTGTCAACGTGACCACCTCGGCGCCCTGGTTCGACGTGCGCAGCCTGTGCAATATGTGGTTGAGCGTCAGCGGAAAGTCGTCCTGCATCACTCCCTGGAGCATCTCCCTCATCCCCTCCTGGCTCCCTCACGAGCCACCAATTGACCGAAGTCATGGTAGATCTCGCGTGTGCGCTGCGCGATGTCGTCCCAGTCGAAGCGCAGCACGTGCTCGGATGCCTCCGCCACCAGACGGTCGCGCAACTCGTCGTCCACCAGCAGCCGTTCGATCATCACCCCCAGGTGCTCCGCGTCGCCGCCGTTGAAGCGCAGCCCCACGCGCTCGCCAACCGGCACCACCTCTCGCAGACCTCCGGTGTCGGCCACGATGCACGGGCAGCCCGAGGCCATCGCCTCCAGCGCCACCAGGCCGAACGGCTCGTAGATCGACGGGATCACGCACAGGTCCGCGATCCGGTACAGCGAGTGCAGCACATCGTCTCCGATCCAGCCCACGAACGTGCCGTGCTCGCCCAGCCCAAGCCGCTTGGCCTGGTCCTTCAGTTCCGTCTCGTGCGTGCCGCTGCCTGCCACCAGGAAGCGCACGTCGCCCACCTGCTCGATCACCCCCGGCAGCGCATCCAGCGCCAGCTGGAACCCCTTCTCGTACACCAGCCGCCCGACCAGCAGCACCAGCTTCTCGTGCGGCGCCGCGAACTTCGCCCGCAGCGCCTGCAGGTCGCCGCTGGGCTGCAGTTCGCTGGGGTCCACGCCGTTGGGGATCACCGCCACACGGCGCTCGTCGATGTCGAAGATGTCAGCCACGTGCCCGCGCATGTAGTACGAGCACACGATCACCGCGTCCGCGTTCCTGGCCATCCAGCGCTCCACAGAATGGATGTGCGCCTGCGGCTCGTCGGCCACCCAGCCCTGGTGACGACCGTGCTCGGTGGCGTGAATGGTGGTGATGTATGGAATCTCCGCCCGCTGCGCCAGCGCCGCCGAGGCCTTGGCCACCAGCCAGTCGTGGCCGTGGATCAGGTCGTAGCTGTGCTCGGCGGCCAGCGCTTCACCGGCGATCAGCATGTCCTCGTTCATCCGCTCCACCCACGCCACGAAGCGATCGAGGTCGCGCGGCCAGCCGGGCTCGCGCACGCGGTGCACCGTCACGCCTCCAAACTCCTGGACTTCCGCGCCGGGCCCCACGCCGCGCGTGAGCACATCCACCGTCACGCCCTGGCGCACCAGCGCCTCGGCCAGCTTGCGAACGTGGCGCGCCAAGCCACCCTCGATCACAGGCGGGTACTCCCAGGAAAGGATGAGCACGCGGTCGCTGATCACTGGACCCTATCTCGCCACGCCGTAGAGCCGAATCTCAACCATCTCTGGCTCAAATGCCGATCAGCCCCAGCTCGTCCATGCGCCGCGCCGCACGCGAGGCCGACAGCCGCTCGCCGGCGCCGCTCAGCAGCCCGTCCTCGTGCAGCCTCTGCACCGCCCGCTCGAGCTCGACCTCGCCAACGTCCAGCTCCCGCGCCAGCTCAGAGCGTTCCCGTCCCTGCCCCTCCTCAACGCTCAGCAGCTCCAGGACGATCGCCCGTTCCAGCCGCGAGCCCGCGCTCACGAGGAGGGTCCACCCTGCTCGGCTCCCATGTCCAGCTCCAGCTGACGTGGCGAGGGGCGCAACGGTTCCTCGGTCTGGCGCGGGCGGCCGCGCTTGACCCAGTGCCCGATCACCTCGCGACTGCGACAGGAGTAGAAGTTCACACGCCGATCGACCGGCTGCAGCGCCAACCCACCGGGCGCCGACCCGGTCACGACCGCGTGGAAGCGCCGGCCTTTGTGATCGACCTCCACGATGTCGCCCGCCTGGATGCCCTCGAGTCGCATGCGTTGAACTCCAGCAGGATCATCCACTTCGTGCCCGCTGGCTCCTCCAACCGATTCCAACGGTCGCCCGCGGGAGACGCGTTCGGATCGGGCGACGACGTAGGCTTGCGCGGTGCGCTGGCTCATCGACGGCATGAACGTGATCGGTACGCGCCCCGACGCGTGGTGGAAGGACCGCCACGCCGCCATGGTCAAGCTGGTGGACATGCTCGAGCGCTGGTCGGCGGTCACTGGCGAAGACGTCACCGTGGTGTTCGAGAAGCCGCCCGTCCCACCGATCCGCTCCAGCGTGATCATCGTCGCGCACGCCCCGCGCCCGCGGCGTGACTCCGCCGACGACGAGATCATGCGCCTCGTCCTGGCCGACGTCGAGCCGGGCGCCATTCGCGTGGTCACATCCGATCTGTGGCTGTCCGACCGGGTGCACGCCGCCGGCGGGACCGTCGAGCCCTCAGCCCCGTTCAGAGCCCTGATCGAAGACTCCTGATGATTCCTACCACCCGCTATGCGCGCAGCGGCGAGGTCAGCATCGCCTACCAGGTGACCGGCGAGGGGGCCCTCGACCTGCTGTTCCTGCCCGGCTGGATCTCCCAGATCGAGGAGCTGTGGAACGCCCCCGCCGTGCGCCGCTTCCTGGAGCGACTGGCTGTGTTCAACCGCCTGATCCTGTTCGATCGCCGCGGCACCGGGCTATCGGACCGCCTGACCGGCGAGCAGACCCTGGAGCAGGACACCGAAGACGCCCTGGCCGTGCTCGACGCCGCCGGCAGCGAACGCGCCGCGCTGTTCACCTATGCGCTGGGCGGCCCCGTCGGCGCGCGGCTTGCCGCCGAGCACCCCAAGCGTGTGGGCGCATTGATCATGTACGCGTCGATCGCGCGCACCAGCTGGGACAGCGACTATCAGTGGGCGCCCACGCGCGAGGAGCGCCGGGAGTTCACCGAGCGCAACTTCCAGCGTTGGGGGGAGCTCGACTCGCCGATGCTGCAAACGCTGGCGCCGTCCATGGGCGAGGACCGGGCGCTCGCGCAGTGGTTCGCGCGCGTGCAGCGGCTCTCCACCAGTCCCGCCGAGGCGCGAGCGATGTCCGAGGCGGTGGCCCACGTGGACGTGCGCTCCTGCCTGCCGAGGATCGGCGTGCCCACGCTGGTCATGCACCGCTGCGGCGACGAGGCGTGGGACATCCGCCACTCGCGCTACCTGGCCGAGCACATCGCCGGTGCCCGCTACGTGGAGCTGGACGGCGTCGACTCGTTCCCGTTCGTGGGCGACAGCGACGCGATCGTGGAGGAGATCGAGGAGTTCCTCACCGGCGATCGCAGCCGCGGCGAGCTGGCGCGGGCGCTGCTGACGGTGATGTTCACCGACATCGTGGGTGCCACCGCGCACGCCGCCGAGCTCGGCGACAGCCGCTGGCGCGACCTGCTGGCCCAGCACGACACGCACGTGCGCGAGCAGCTGGCCCGGTTCGGCGGGCGCGAGGTCAAGACGGTCGGCGACGGCTTCCTGGCCACGTTCGAGGGTCCGCCATCGCGTGCGCTGCGCTGCGCGCTGGCCATCGACTCAGCGGCCCGCCAACTAAACGTCGAGATCCGCATCGGCGTGCACACCGGCGAGTGCGAGCTGATCGGCGATGACGTGGGTGGGATGGCCGTGCACATCGCTTCGCGCGTCGGCGGGCTGGCCGCCGCCAACGAAGTGCTGGTGTCGGGCACAGTGTTCGGGACCGTGGTCGGCGGCCCGTTCTCGTTCGAGGACCGCGGTCATCACGAGCTCAAGGGCGTGCCCGGGCGCTGGCCGCTGTTCGCGCTCGACGGCTGAGCTCCAGGCGATCTACGCGAACACACGCACCGGCGTGCCCACCGGCACATGCCGGGCGATCCACGCGATCGCCTGGTTGTCCAGCCGGATGCAGCCATGCGAGCGCGCGCTGCCCAGCGGATCGGTGAGGCTGGCGCCGCCCCTGCCGTGCAGCGCCACCTGCCCGTCGCCGCCGTCGAAGCGCCGCAGCACGTTGGAGTGGGCCGTCAGCGGCAGCACCCACGAGCCCTCGAAGCCGTTGGCGTTCGGCTGGTGAAGCTCTGCCGCCACCGCGAACAGGCCCGTAGGCGTGGGCGTCGAGCGCTTGCCCACCACCACCCAGAACACGCTCATCAGCCGCCCGCCGCGATACACGCTCATGCGGCGCTTGGACAGCCACACCGAGATCCGCCAGCGGTCGAAGTGCACCAGCGTGTCCTGCCCGTCAAGCCACACCGTCGCGCCGTTGGGCCGAGTGTCCAGCCGCACGCGCAGCCACGTGCGCCCATCCGCTTCGCTGTGCCTGCCCAACACCAGCAGCTCCTCCGGTGTCCCCCACCTCGAAACCGCCGGCACCATCGCCAGCCTGCGACCGCGGAAGCTCGGCGAGCGGCGTGCGGGCGTCGGGTAGATCACCGTGGCCACCCACTCGCCGCGCCTGCCGGGCGCAGCCACCTTGGCCAGTTCCGCCGCCTGCGCGCAGTCCGCCGCCGTAGCGGCCAGCAGTGCGACGCCCACCAACGCAGCTGCGATACGCCGGCGCCGGACCATCGTGCTAACCGGTGACGCCGCTTTCGCGGTGTGCCAGCGCGGCGCTCCTGACCCGTGTGCGGGCGTGGGCGTAGACGGTGGCGAAGTTGGCGCCGCTGAGCAAAGCGCGATTGACGATCGCACCGCTGGCTGTGGAGTCGGCCCGCAGCACGATCCTGAACGCGCGCGTGTGCCCGTGTTCGAGCGTTGCAAGACGGAAGCAGATGCGACCGGCCGACAGGTGCCCGCCTCCGCGGCTGATGACCGTGGCCTGGCTCGGGATGACGTCGCAGAGCTCAAGCGACCTGGCCGGCTCACCTCCAAGATCGCTGACGATCAGGCGGTAGATCAGACGCCCGCCGGCGCGCACCACGGCGCGGTTGACCAGCTTTCGCAGCCGGACCTGCGTGCGGCTTGCGGCGGCTTTGTCGGCGTCGACCGAGCCAGCCGTGGAAGGGTCGAGAGCTGCGATCACGGGCGCAGGCGAGGGCGACAACGCCGGAGCCGTTTCAACAGGACCCGTCTTTGCGATCGCCACCACCGGCGCCGGACCTGTCTGGATCACGGCGCTGGAGCTGTTGTTGGCGAGATTTGGATCGAACTCTGCGCCGGCGATCTGCGCCGTGTTGGTGAGCTGCTGTTCACCCAGCGACGCTTCCACCTCGCTCGTCAGTTCGATCGTCCTGCTCGCCCCGGCCGCCAGCGTGCCCAGCGGGCAGCTCACTTCCTGGCCTGTGGCCGAACACGAGGCTCCGCTGGCGCTGACGTAGCTGAGCCCAGCGGGCAGCGTGTCGATGATCTTCGCTTCGGTGGCGTCGCTGGGACCGTGGTTGGTGGCGGTGAGATCGAACACCGCGTCTGCTCCGTCGTGGACTTCGGGAGTGAGAGCCACCTTGGCGAGGCTGAGGTCGGCCAGCGGATGCGGCGTGACTTCGACCGAGGCTTCGTTGTTGCTCAGTTCAGGATCGGGCGTCGGGCTTTCGGCCAGCACGGTGTTGTTGAAGGCTTTGCTGAGGCTGGATGCGAGGCTTGTGACGATCTGGAAGGACGCCGTCTGGTTTGGAGCCAGGTCGCCGGCGCTGCACGTCACTTCAGCGGCGCTGTGGGCGCACGCGGGTGTTGAGCTGACGTAGCTGAGCCCGCTGGGGAGCTTGTCGATCAGCTTGACTTCGCGCGCCGTCGACGGGCCGTGGTCGGTGGCCGACACTTCGAACGTGACGTCTTCCCCAGGCGCCGCGTTGCCTTTGGTGAGGAGCGTCTTTTCGGCGGACACGTCGGCGCCGGTGGTGATGCCGACGGTGCCCGACGCGCTCACCGGCGTGGTCTCCTCCACCGAGCTCACAGCCACGCTGTTCTTCAGTTCCGCGCCGTTGACCAAGCCCGCTTCGGTGCCCACCGGCACGGTCACTTCCACGGTGGCGCCGGCGGCGATCGAAGCGATCGACCACGACACAGCGCCGGCGCTTGCGGAAGTCTCGGAGAAGCCACTGGACGGCGAGGCGGTGGCCGCTTTGGCGGTGTAGCTCATGCCTTTGGGGAGCGTGTCGGCGAGCAGCACTTCGCGGGCGGCGCCGCTGCCGGAGTTGTGCACGCGTATGTCGAACGAGTCCCCTTCGCCGGCCAGCACGCTGGCTTTGGCAGGCGTCTTTGTGACTTCCAGCACCGGCACGATCAGCACGCCGTGGGCTTGGGCGGGGCCGGCCGCGAACTTGCCTTTGGCGTCTTCGGAGTTGCCCGCCGCGTCAAGCACGGTGGCGCTGGCGCTGTTGATCCCAGGGTCTTCAGCGCCGGTCCCCGGGTTGCTCTCGGCTTTGACGGTCGGTCGCGCCTGGTAGGTGAGCGTGGTACTGGCGCCGGCGGCCAGTTCGATCGAGGTGCTCCACGTCAGTTCCCTGCCGGCTTCCAGCGTGCCCGATTCGCTCGGGGCGAAGGCGCCGCCCGGCGCGAAGCTGGCGCCGCCCACGTATTCCCAGTTGGGCGGCAGCGTGTCGGTGACCGTCACGTTCTTGGCGGGCACGGTGGAGGTGTTCTTGACGATCACCCGCCAGCCGAAGGATTGGTTGACTTCGGCGTTGGCGCTGGCCGGAAAGCCGGACGCACCGGTTGTCTTTTCGACGGTGATCGTGGGCAGCGCCACTTTGGCTTTGACCGCTGCGGTGGGGCCTGCGTATTCGCGGTAGCCGATCGCTTCGCCGGCGTAGTTTTTGAGAGCTTCGCCGCGTTCGGTTTCCGATACGCCGAAGTAGGGTGCGGAGATCGACGCGGAGTTGGTGAATTCCTGGCCCGGTTCGAGTTCTTTGACGGGCGCGAGTTTCGCTTCATAGCCGAGTTCGATCGTCTGCGTGCTGTTGGGCGCCAAGGGTTCGGGCAGCTTCCAGCGCAGTTCCGGTTTCCCGGCCGACCACGTTTGTGTGACGTCGGCGGAGTTGGTGGTGGCGGTGACGGCTGTGAGCGTGGCCGGGAGCACGTCCTTGACTTCCACGCCGTAGGCGGCCACGCCGCCGCTGTTTGCCACCTTCAGACGGTAGTGCACGGTGTCGCCGTCGGTGACGGTAACCGGGCCGGTGCTGTAGGCGCCTGCATTGACGGCCGTTTCCTTGACGAGCGTGACGGCCGGCTCGACCACCGTGCTGGTGGCGCTGACGGGGCCGTTTTTGGATTCGAATCCGGCGGCTGAGGGGATCGTGCCTTCTTCGAAGCCGTGTTTGTGCGATTTGTCGTAGTACACGGCGGCGGAGTTGGCGATCGTGTTGGTGGCAACGACTTTGGCGCCGCCATTGCGGTGGGTGGCGCGCACGTCGGCGCGGTAGACGAGCTTGATCGTCCTTGCCGAGGTGGCCGCTTCGAGGTCGCCCAGATACCAGGCGAGGGTGGTGTTGGCGGCGGCGATTTTCGGGGTGTAGGTCTTCACGCTGACCGCCGGCGGGCAGCCGCTGGTGCATTCGGCGCTTACGTATTCGTCGAAGTCCAACGAGTCGGGGAGCGTGTCGATGACGGTCTCGTCGTAGGAGACGACGTGCGCTGGCAGCGTGACTTCCACGGTGTAGGTGACGCGGTGGCCGATCGTGGCGGTGGCGCTGTTGGATTTCTTTGAGATGCTCGAAGCCTTCGACTTCGAGCGTGGTTTCCACCTTGGCTTCATATCCGGATTTGCCGGCGATCGGGTCGTTGGCGGCAGTGCGCTTGCCGGCGGCTTCGCCGCTCATGCTGGTGGTGGTGACGGTGGCCTTGTTGGTGAGTTTGGTGGTGGCCACGGGCGATTCGCTGACCACGCCGTAGTACACGAGCGCGCTTTCGCCGCCTGGCGTGAGCGTCCCGACTTCCCACGTGATGGTCCGTTCTTTGGCCGACCACACTCCCCCGCTGGCCGTGGATTCGCCTTCTTCAAGCGGTTTTCCGGCGGCGGTGGCCGGCGAAATCCCGCTGGGCACGAGCTCGACGAGCTTGGTGGCGAACGCGGTGCTGGCGCTGGCTGCGTCCTTGGGTTTGACTTTGAATTCAACGATCTGCCCGCCGTGGAGCGCTTTGCCGCCGGTGTTGTTGGTTTCGGTGACGGAGATGGACGGCTCCACGAGCGCGACCGAGTCGCTGGCTTCCCGTTTCTGGGCGCCGGTCAGCGGGTCGGTCCAGGTGAGCTTGCCGGTGTTGGGGATGGGGCTGGTGTGCACGTTGGCAGTCACGTTGGTGACGGTGGTGGGGAAGATCAGCGAGACCTTCCTGCTACCGCTGGTGGGAGCGGCGTAGTTGGCGGGGAACGTGACCACGGGGCTGCCGCCGGATTCTTCGAGTTTGAAGCCGGCGGGCGCCGGTTCGCCGTTGACCTTCACTTCGGCGCTGCCGGGCGTGTAGGTCAGGCGTTCGGTTGGGATCCCGGGGTCGGTCAGTTTGGCTGTGCCGCTGAGCGTGGTGCCGGCGGGGACGGTGGCGGAGACTTCGAAGTCGACCTGCTCGCCGATCGTGGCCTGGGTGGCGCTGTTGCCCGTTTCCACGACCGAGCTGGTGTTCGTCTTGGTGAAGGCCACGTCTTCGGTCTTCAGCGCGGCGTGTGCGTTTGCGGGCACGGAGTTGGCTTCGGCGTCGAGCGTGGCGTCGATGTTTTCTTCCGGCACGTACAGGAACTTGCCGCCGAGGTTGGTGGGGCTTTCGTACTTGACCACGCCGGCGTGGTCTTCCAGCGTGTCGGCGGGGTCGATCGTGGCGGGGACCTTGGCGGTGAAGTGAAGCAGCGTATGGCCGTTTGCCGGGACGCTCACTTCTTCCTGGCCGAGCCCCACTTCTCCCCACACGATCCGTTCGCCCGAGCACTGGCCTTTGCCGGAGATCGAGCTGATGCTGGCGCAGCTGAGCCCAGCGGGCAGCTCATCCCACACTTCGACTCCCTCGGCGGCCAGTTCGCCCGCGTTGGAGATCGTCAGCGCGAACACCGCTTCCTCTTCGCCTTTGACGGTGGCGGTGCTGGCGGGCGCGATCGCTTTGCCTTCCAGTTCCACGATCTGCTTGGCGAGCGTCAGCTGCGGGAACTGCAGCGCATAGTCGGCTTCGGCGCGGTACGGGAACGATTTGCCGGGCGTGTTGACGTTGGCGAACTTCATCAGGTTGCCCTGCAGCTGGCCGGGGCTGGCGCCGTGCGGGAGCGTGGCGGTGGTGGCGTATGCGCGTTCGAAGCGCTGGCCTTCGCGGTTGACATAGCCTTCTTCGGGCAGCGTCCAGTCGATCGTGCCGCCCGGTTCGGTGGAGCTGGCCCCCGAGTGGTCGAAGGTGGCGCCTGGGAACGTGTCGCCGCCCAGTCGCGCCTGCGCTTGGCTGCCGTTGAAGGCGGTGTCGAGCGTGTTGGCCACAGGCAGGAAGTCGTTGACGGTCAGGCCTTTGGTGTCGATGGTGGTGGGGAACGTGGCGGTCAGCCGCCAGCAAACCTGATCGCCGGGGTGAAAGACGGGGATCGTTTCCACGTAGTGGTCGCCCAGGCATTCGACGCCGGATTCGGCCACCGCCTTGGCTATCGTTGGGCCGGCGGCCGCCTGCGAGGCGCTCGAGCCGTCGGACACGGCTTCGTTGAGCGGACGTTCGTGGTCGATCGGGATGGTCGATCCACCGGCGGAGCAGTTGCTGTCGTTGTGGCACACAACGTTGGTGGTGGCCTGCGCGAGCACGGTGTTGGTGACGCTGTCGTCGGCCAGCAGCGGCGTGCTGCGAGCGTGGTTCGACTGGTAGTAGGTGCGGGTCCTGGTGTCGTAGGTGATCGTGGTGGTGGCGTTCTCGGGGATTTCAGCAAGGGCGCCGTCCGTTGTGTTGTTCCACACGAGCTTCCAGGTGCCGTTCAGTTCTTCGCTGGCCGTCTGATACGGCGAGGATGGGTATTCGCCGGCGCCGTGCGATTCGCATTCACTGCTTTCGGTCAGGTTGGTGGAGCTGAGCGGGCACAGCCCGTTGGGGAGTGTGTCGGTGACGGTGGCGGCGGTGTTGTAGCGGTACTCGGAGGAGTGCACCAGGATCGTCCACTGCGTCAGCTGCCCGGCGGTCAGCGAGCCGGAGCTGGCGGACTTCTCGGTGGTGAGGTCCTTGGCGGTGCGCGTGAGGTGTTCGCTGGCCGACACGGCGGTCGTGCCCGCGTATTTGCCGCCGGCCTGCGCGAAGGTGGTGATGCGCTCGCCGTCGGTGGTCTCCTTGCCGGAGTTGTTGTCGAGGTTCGCCGCCTGGTTGCCGCTGGCCACCGACGGGACGGCGCCGCTCCATTTGATCGTGTTTTCAAGCAGCGGCACGGCCGCGCGGAATTCGATCGTGCGTGTCTGGCCCGCTTCCATCGTGCCGAGGCTCCAGCTGACGTGGGTGTATACGCCGGTGGGGTCTTCTTCGGGGCCGTCCGGGTCGGTGCTGAGCGTTTCCACGCCGCTGGGCGTCAAGCAGCCGCCGACGACGGGCACGGTGATGGCGCCGGAGCCGGGGTACTCTTCGCTGCTTCCCGGGTTGGAGGGCGCGTCGGTGGTGTGGTCGGCGCCGGCGCCGCCACAGCCGAGGTACTCCAGGTCGGCTGGCAGCCAGTCTTCGACGACCACGGCGGTCGTTTTGTTGACCGAGGAGTTGGTCACGGTCAGCTTGTAGGTGGTCTGGTGGTCGTGCACGCCGCGCAGGATCTCGCCCTCGGGCGAGGACTCCGATTGGCTGATCTGAAGCGCGGAGATGGTGGTGGTCCCGCTGGCGGTGGCGTAGCCGGTGTAGGAGGTGGAGGATGGGCCTTCGGGCACGCCGGCCGCGCTGAACTTGGGCAGGTAGCGGGGATCTGAGGCGAGGTAGGCGCCAGCCGCGATTTTGTAGCTGGAGCCGATCGTGTAGGTGACGATGGAGTGGGAGACCTTGAAGCTGAGCGTGTTCTGCGATTCCGGTGAGAGATCTGACACGTTGGCCCAGATCAGCGTGGTCTGCCCTTTTTCGGGCTGGTTGTGGATCGTCAGCGGTGCGAGTGAAACGCCGGAGGAGCTGGCGCTTCCTTCCACGTAGCTGATTCCTTCGGGCAGCACGGCGCGATATCCCAGGTTGTAGCCGTAGGGCTGCCCGGCCGGACTGGCGGCAGTGAGCGTGACGCTGGAGCTGGCCCCAAACAGCACGCTTGCCTGCGCGACCTCGCTGAGCCCGATGTTGGGGCTGCCTTCCGCGCGGGCGATCGTCGCGCCGGCCAGCATCGTCGCCAGCGCCGCTAGCGCGATGGCGAGGATGCGCCTTGACAGTCCAGGAAACATGAACATTCCTCTTGGCACATCGGCAGATGTTCTAGTGCGCCTTGAACCGCGCACGGAGTCCAGGATCGGTGCTTCTACGCCGCCACGGTCTCGGCGGCTGCCAGCCCCTCCCACTCCCCACGCTGCAGCGCCTCCAGCAGGCCCGACACGTCGCGACCGTCCTTGACCGCATTGGTGACATGCGGCGCGTCCTGCGGACGGGCGATCAGGATCGCGCCGACGATCCGCCCGTCGCTGATCACGAGCTTGCGGTAGCTGTGCTCGTCGGGGTCCTCGAGCGCGATCACCGTGTCGCCGTCCTGGGCTTGGAAGCGCCCAACCGAGAGCAGGTCCACTCCCACCACCTTCAGCATCGTGACCGGCACCGTGCCCTCATACGCGCGCTTGCCGCCCAGCGCGTTCTCGGCCGCGATCTCGCCCTGCTCCACCGCCGCTGGCCACAGTCCGTAGGTGCGGCCGCGGTGCTCGGCCACGTCGCCCACCGCGAACACGTGCGGGTCGCTGCTGGCGAGCGAGTCGTCCACCACCACCCCCCTGCCCACCTCCAGCCCTGCCTCGCGCGCCAGCTCGATCAGCGGCGCGATGCCGGCGGCCACCAGAAAGACGTCGGCTGGGAGCGCGCGTCCGTCGGCCAGGAGCGCCTCGCACAGACGTGCCTGGCCGCCGTCGGCCTCCTCCGCGCGCAGCGAATGTGTCTCGCAGGCAAGCATGATGTGCAGCCCCAGACCCTCCAGGTAGTCGCGCAGCAGCTCCGCCGCGCGCTCGTCCAGCTGGCGCGAGAGCAGCGTGGGCCCGCGCTCGAGCACGGTGACGTGCAGGCCGATCTTGTGCAGCGCATACGCCGCCTCCAGCCCCAGCAGCCCGCCGCCGGCGATCACCGCGTGCTCGGCGCGATGCTCCTGGGCGAACGTGCGGATCGCCAGCGCGTCGGAGGCGCGGCGCAGCACGAACGTGCCGGCAGCGCCGTAGCCGGGGATCGGCGGCACGAACGAATCGCTGCCGGTGGCCAGGATCAGGCGGTCGTAGGGCAGCGTCTCGCCGGTGCCCAGCTTCAGCTCCCGGCGCTCGCGGTCGAGCGCGGTGGCGAACGTGTTCAGCCAGCAGTTGACCCGGTTCTCCTCATACCAGGAGTCCGGCAGCAGCTGCAGGCCCACCATCGCCGAGCGCCCGTACACCAGGCGGGCGATGCCCATGCGGTTGTACAGCGGATAGGGCTCGTTGGCCACCACGTCGATCTGGCAGTCGGGATGGCGCCGGCGCACGTGGTCGGCGGCGGTCACGCCGGCGATGCCGTTGCCCACGATCACCACGCGCTCCACACCCGGGTCGTACTCGAAGCCCTCCACGCGCTTGGACGGCGCCGCGCCCGCCCGCTCGGGCGTGAGCGAGATGGTGACCGGGCCGTTGACCCGCGCGCAGCAGGCCATGCGCGTGCTCTCCGCATAGCCCAGGCGCTCCAGCGTGGCCTGCTCGTCGCCTGAGATCGCCGACAGGTTCTCCATGCCCGCCACCACGCACACCGGGTCCGCGCCGCACACGCCCATGCGGCAGCCCGCCTCGACCGGCTGCTCGCCGCTTTCGGCCAGATCCAGGAGCGTGGCCCCCGGCTTGGCCACCAGGCGCAGGCCGCTGGGCTCGAACGTGATCTCGGGGTTTCCCGCCTGCTGCGCGCGAGCTGCGTCCAGCGCCTGCGCACCCAGGCGTACCGGCGGCGGCGTGCTGGCCTGCTCGACGAACACGGCCTCCTTGCGCCAGGTGCGCACCAGCCACACGGCCGCCAGCGCCCACACCGCCCCGCGCAGCCCCCACACGAACCACGCTGTGCTGTCGCTGCCGGTGAGGGTTCCGGACAGCACCTTGGCGGCGTACCAGTAGAACAGGCTGATCGCGCCCGCGCCGTACAGCGCGGTGATCTTGTTGACGCTCACCTTGGCCAGCGTCTCGGCCAGAAAGAAGCTGCCGGCGCTGGCGGCGATGTAGAGCGCGAAACGCGCGTAGTCCGCGCCGGGCGAGATGTGCGCCGGCAGCGTGAAGTAGCAGAGGATCAGCCCCGGAAACGCGCCCACGAAGAACTTGCGATAGCCGGTGTAGTGGCGGTCGTCCTCGTACAGGTCGGCCAGGTAGGCCACGCGCGGGTTGAAGTCGTAACAGTTCTTGGTGCAGCCCACGCACGGCTGGCAGTGCGAGTTGGGCACGGTGGCGAACGGGGTCTGCCCGTAGATACGCTGGACGGGCAGCAGCGGGCAGATCGAGCTACACCAGCCGCTCTTGCCCTTGAACACCACCCCGCCGAGCAGCGCGCCCACCAGCGAGGCGCCGATCAGCACCGCGGTGGCCACCCCGCTGGTGTTCAGCAGCGGCTCGCGCGAGGCCACCAGCAGGATGAACGCCGCCATGCCCACCACCGGCGCATACTCGCGGTACCAGTCCGGAATGGTGAACCCGCGGGTGAAACGAAGCAGCCGCGGCGTCTGGTTGGACGCGGCCAGCGGGCAGAGGTTGCGCCACAGCCCCGGCGCGGTCAGCCACAGCAGCGGCAGCGACGGGATCGCCAGCTTCCACCACAGTTTCAGCCCGGTGTCCGGCTTGAGCACCAGCAGGACACACAGCCCGATGGCCGAGCACACGCTGACCACGCGGCCCACGTGCCACGCCCACAGCGGCACGCGCCGGCGCATCTGGGTGTAGTTGGGGAACGGGTTGGATCGTGCGGCGCCGGCGCTGGCCATCTCAGCCCCCTGTGCGCGCGATCACGTCGCTGGCCAGGCGCAGACGGGCGGTGACGATGCGCGCGAGGTCGAACAGGATGGCGCGTCCCAGCTCCGGCTCGCGCGCGGCCAGCGTCTCGAAGCTCTCCATGCGCAGGCGCAGCAGCTCGCCGTCGGTGATGGCGAACAGCGTGGCCGAGCGCGGGCCGCCGTCCAGGAACGCCACCTCCCCCACCACCGACGGAGCGTCGATCGCCTTGAACGTCTTGTCGCTGTTGGAGTCCAGCCGGACCCCCAGGGTGCCCTCGGTGAGCAGGTACAGCGCCCGGTCGGCATCCCCCGCCCTGATGATCGTCTCACCGCGCGAGAAGCGCCGCGTCTCGGTGTGGGCCAGCAGCTTCTCCCAGTCCGAGCGCGGCCGGTCGGCGAGCAGCGTCAGCTCCTCGGCGCGCTCGTGAACCTCGACGGAGTCGTAGTTGAAGAAGCTGGCGGCGAAGTCGCTCATCGACCGATCACGGGGCCTTGGCGAGGTAGTGGTGTCCGGCCTTGACGGTGAGGTGGTGGTGGTTGACCAGGTTGGTGACGGCCACCCTGTCGCGTGTCACGCGGATCAGCGTGCCGTCGCAGAGATCCTCGGTCAACCACTCTGTGCCCTGCACCGCCCCGGCGGCATAGTTGCCCTTGGTGGAGAAGCTGCCGTGGGCGTCGGTCCAGAGTTTTCGCACCACATGGCTGCCCGAGGCGCGCTTGGAGCTCGCCCGTGCACGGTGGGCGCGCTCGCGGGCGGTGGGGCACACGGCGAAGTTCCCGCCGGCCAGCGTGGCCACGACCAGCCCGTTGCGGCCCTGGGTGAGCACGAACTCGCCGTCGAAGAACTGCCCCGTCTGGGTGCCGCCGTGCGGCGCAGCGGTGGTCACGGTCACGGTGCCGTGGGTGGCGTTGATGAGCGTCCCGAACGGCACCTGCTCGGCGGCGGTCAACGTTGTGAACCTGTGCGTGCCCGGAAGCTGCACCAGCACGTGCCCGGACGCCGGAGCGATGTTGCCGGTGCGCGCCAGCACCGGCGGAGGCAGAGACGGAGGCGGAGGATTGACCGGCGGCGCGGGCGCGGTGGTGAACGTGTGGGCGGCGCCCTGCGCGCTGCCGCCGGCGTTGGCGGCAAACACGCGGTAGTAGTAGGTCGTTCCCGGCGCCAGTCCGCTCAGTTGGGCGCGCGCCGGCAGCCTGCCGAGCAGCCCTTGCCCGAGCGTGCACCCTGCTTCGCTGCCGAGGGCCGCGCTGGGGCCGTACTGGAACGTGCACGTGGACACGGCGCTCCCCTTTGGGTTGACGCTGGCTTGCACCTCCGCGCTCGTCGGCTGCAGCGCGTCTGCGGCGCCTGTGAACACGGTCGGCTGGAACGGGCCAAAGGCCGGTTCAAACACGTCGACCGCGCCCTCGCCGGCCGTGCCCTGCCCTTTGGGGGGTCTGGCTGCGGGAACGCCCGCCGCCACCGTGCTTCCGGACAGGCCGAGCGAGAACACGCTGGCTCCTGCTTCTTTGATTTCGATCTTTTCGTTCGCGGTGAGTTCGCCGCGCCAACCGCCAGCCGGTTCGGCGAATACTTCGCCCTGGCGGCTTTTCTGGCTGGACACGAGCACGGCGCCGCCTTCGATCGCCACCGCGCCGCCGAATTCTTCCTTCGCTTTGGCGCTCGCGCTGGTCAGCTTGGCCGCCTGGGTGAGCGCGGCGCTCGCTTCCCAGCCGGCTTCCGGCTCGGTGAACACGTAAGCGGCGCCCTGGCTTGTGTTGGTGGCGACGGTGGCGCCGCTGGCGCCCACCACGAGCGCTTCCCCCGATGCCGCCACGGCCGTGCCGAAGTGGTCGCCCGGGGCGCCGTCGGAGGCGGTCAGCAGCGCCTGCTGGTTGCGTGTCCCTGCCGGCCATTCGGTACTTGTTGAGGGTCTGGCGAACAGGAACGCGGAGCCCTGCTGCTGGTGTTCGTCGATGGAGTCGTCCGGGGCGCCGGCGAGGACGGCCTGTTCCGCACCGTCTTCGTCGATGGCCACCGACTGGCCGAACCGCTGGGCGGCGTGGGCCTGTTCGTGGCTGGGCGCGAGCGTGGTGCTCTGATGCAGCGTGGGATTGGCAGCCCAGCCGCCGGACGGCTCCTCGAACACGAACACGCCGCCGGACCGGCTTTCCGCTTCGGGGTTGGTGTACAGGGGCGCGCCGACCGCGACGGTGGAGCCGGAGATGGCCACGGACGTGCCGAATTCGGATTCCGGCTCGGCTTCGCCGGGATCCAATTGGGAGCTCTGTTCCTGCTTCGACACCGAGCCCCATCCGCCGGCGGGCTCGGTGAACACATCGGCGGCGCCTGCGCGTTTGTTGTGGCCGGGGGCGCCCACGACCACCGTTTCGCCGGAGATCGCCACCGAGTGGCCGAATTCTTCGTTTGCTTCTCTCACCGACGGGATCAGTTCGGCGCTCTGCGTGGCGGTCGGCCCTGCGCTCGCCCACCCGCCGGCGGGCTCCGTGAACACATATGCTGCTCCCACCGGCGTGGGAAATGCACCGGACCCGGGGAAGGTCGGCGCACCCGCCACGATCACACCTGGCGCGGCAGCCACCGAGTACCCGAGGTTGCTTTCGGTCGCGCCTTCAGACGCGTACAGTTCGATCAGCGGGTCGATCCTCAGTGGATAGCGTGCCCCGCGCTGATCGATTTGGATCAGCACGTTCCCGTGTTCGAGCGTCAGCCACCCCCGTAGCTCCTGCCCGCGAGCGTCGGTGACGCGGAGATCGCCGTAGCGCAGCGCCCCGGCGCCAGGGGACGTGCCGAAGATCAGCCCTCCCGTCGTGTCGAGATGCGGCTTCAGCGTGCCTTTGACGGCCAGCGACAGCTTCAGGGGCCCGCGCCGAGCGCCGGGCGGAGCGTGCTTCAGGGTGAATCCCTGCTCCAGCCCGGCAGGTCCGTTGGCATACCACTCGTTCACCTCGCCCCCTCGATAATCAACACGGTTGAAGCGGGCGATCGGCGCGCCGTGGGCGAAAGGCGCGAGCGTTCGACCAAAACCCACGCCCTGCAGCGTCAGGCCGACTTGGCCTCCGCCGCGCAGCTTGACGGTGGTTGCGTGACGGTCAAAGCTCGCAGAGAAGCGCTGGCGAGCGTTCGCGGTGGTGAAACCGCCGGGCACACGCGATACGCGAAAGGCGGCAACGCGCGCGCCGAGCCCCCGCGACACCACCAGCCGCGCCGCCACCGGCAGCTGCTCGCCGGAATGCGCGGGCGCCAGAGTGTGAGGAGGATACGCATGAGTCCACATATGCGCCATGGCCCACATGCCTGTCAAAGCGACGATCGCGGCAAGCGCCAGCCAGCCCTGTGCAAGCCGTGCGACACGCCCACGCGCAGCGATCGGTCGAGGCGACGCCCCTGCGTGCGGAAGGCCGGTGTAAACGCCTGCTCGGCTCACGGCCGACACCCTCTCACAAATGCCATCGACCCGAATTGACTCCGCCTCAGCGCCGGTGTCGGCGAGCCGACGCTGCCGGTAGCATCCGTTCTCGCCGGCGGTGAGAACGTGTCACCTGGAGGCGACCAAATGAGCGGCCCGCGCAGACAACGACGCAAGATGCTGGCGCTGCTCGCGGTGGCTGTGCTTGGCGCCGGCATCGGAGCGATCGCATATGGCACGCACGTGCTGCGGCGCACCGAACTGCAGAGCATCGACGCGCGGTTCTCGATCCGCGGACGGCAGGCGCCGCCGGCCGACGTGGTGCTGGTGGCGATCGATCCGGCCACGCTGCTGGCGTTGCGCAACCTGCACCTGCAATCGGAGTTCCCGTTCCCGCGCCGCTATGACGCGGAGGTGGTGGATCATCTGCGCATGGCGGGCGCGAAGGTGATCGCGATGGACATGGAATTCACCCACCCGACCGACGAAAGCGATGACATCGCGCTGTTCGAAGCGATCGGCAGAGCTCACGGCAAAACGGTGCTGGCGAGCACCGAAGTGGGCAAGGGCGGGAGCACGGAAGTGCTGGGCGGTGACGAACACCTGCGCGAAGTGGGCGCGCGAGCGGCGGAAGTGAGCCTCACGGAGGACTCCGACGGCGTGGTCCGCCGCTTCGAATACGGCTTCAGCGGCCTGCACGGCTTTCCGGTGGTGACGGCGGAAGTGGCCAGCGGACATCCGATCGCCGCCTCCCTGTTTGGGGGCGGGTCGCTGCCGATCGATTTCGCGGGACCGCCCCGGACGGTTCGATCGATCTCCTACTCGAGCGTGCTGAGCGGCCATTTCCGGGCGAGCACGGTTCGCGGCAAGATCGTGATCGTGGGCGCCACGGCGCCGGTCCTGCACGATGTGGACCGCACGGCCACCAGCGGCAACGAAGTGATGTCGGGTCCGGAGATCTGGGCCAACGCCACCGCCACGCTGCTGCGCGGTGTGCCGCTGAAGGACGTTGGCGGCTGGATCAACATCGCGCTGATCGTCCTGCTCGGGGTGGCGATCCCGTTGGGCAGCGTGCGCGTGCGCCAGTGGCGCTCGCTGGTGGACGCGCTGGTGCTGGCGGCGATCTTCACGGTGGCTGTGCAGATCGCTTTCGACAGCGGCTGGATCGTGGCGTTCGTGTATCCGCTGCTGGCGCTGATCGTGGGGGCGCTGGGCACGCTGGCGGTGCTGTTCGTGGATCAGACGATCGAGCGTGCGCGCGTGTATGACCTGTTCTCGCGCTTCGTGCCGGCCGACGTGGTCGACCAGGTGGTGGCGAGCGCCGGCGAGAACCTGCGCCTGGGCGCGGTGGAGCGCGACTGCACGGTGCTGTTCTCAGACCTGCGCGGGTTCACGAGCTTCGCCGAGAAACTGCCGGCGACGCGGGTGATCGAGGTGGTGAACTGCTATTTGAACGAGATGACCCAGGCGATATTGGGAACGGGCGGGACGTTGATCGCGTACATGGGCGACGGCATCATGGCGGTGTTCGGCGCGCCGCTGGAGCAGCCCGACCACGCCGACCGCGCGGTGGCGGCGGCGAAGGAGATGATCGGGCCGCGCCTGGAGCGCTTCAACGCGTGGCTTGCCGAGCAGGGCCACGAGCACACTTTTGCGATGGGCGTGGGGATCAACAGCGGTACGGTGATGGCGGGCAACATCGGCTCCGAGCAGCGGGTGGAGTACACCGCTCTGGGCGACACCACCAACACGGCGTCGCGCCTGGAGGGCATGACGAAGGGCAGCGGCCACATGCTGTTCATCGCTGACGGCACCCGCGAGCGCATGAAAGACGCGCCGGAGGATCTGGTGCTGGTGGGCGAGCTGGAGGTCCGTGGGCGCGTGGCCGCGGTTCCCGTGTGGACAGTGACCAACTCCGATCGCGTTGACGGCGGGAGCTGAGCGGCGTGCGGATCGACCTGTGTGGGGTACGGGGGTCGCTGCCAGCGCCTGGCGTGGACTTCGTCCGCTACGGAGGGCAAACCGCCTGCGTGGCCGTGACCCATGACGAAGACCGACAGCCGACACTGCTGCTGGACGCGGGCACGGGGCTGGTGCGCGCCTCGGCGCTGATGCGCGGCGAGGCGTTCGCGGGAACGATCCTGCTCAGCCACCTGCACTGGGATCACACGATCGGCCTGCCGTTCTTCGCGGCGGGCGATCGCGATGACGCACGCACCACGCTGCTGCTGCCCGTGCAGGAGAGCGGGATGCACGCGGTCGACGTGCTGGGCGGGATGATGCGCCCGCCGTACTTCCCGATCGGCCCAACCGATCTGCGGGGCGACTGGCGTTTCGACACGATCGCGGCGGGCGAACGCCAGGTGGAGGGCTTCACGGTGCTGGCACGCGAGATCCCGCACAAGGGCGGGCGCACGTTCGGCTACCGGGTGAGCGACGGGCACTCCGTGCTGGCCTACATGCCGGACCACAGCCCGACCTCGCTGGGCGCGGGCGAGGACGGGTTCGGAGAGTTCCACCCGGCGGCGCTGGAGTTGGCGCGGGATGCAGACGTGCTGATTCACGACTCGCAGATGTTCCCCGAGGACGGCCCCGCGCAGGCGGGGTTCGGACACTCGGTGGCCGATTATGCGGTGGGATTGGGAGCGCGCGCGGGCGTGAAGTCGGTGGTGCTGTTTCACCATCGGCTCGACCGCACCGACGAGGAATTGGACGAGCTGGCGAGCAGGCTCGGGGGTGGGTCTCCGACAGTCAGCGTGGCTGGCGAGGGTTTGCAACTGGTGCTGTAGATCCAGGCCGGCTCTTCCTCGCGGCCGGGCTGGTTCCGTTCCCACCTATGCCTGCTGGCTGGCGGGTCCAGACGGTCCTGAGCTCGGTGGCGCGATGAGTGGCGGTGGTTTGAGTAGCGCCGGGTTGCTCAGGTCAAGGCAGTCCATGACGGTGGCGGCGTTGGCGTCGCGGTTGGTGAGCGCCGGCAGGTTCCACTTGCTCTCGATGGTGGCCAGCACAGAGGTGTGGTCGTAGATGGTGTTGCTCACCCCGCCGGGCCTGGAGTATGGAGAGACCACAACGGCGGGCACTCGCGGCCCATACATGTTGTAGGCCCCGGTCTCCCCCTGCGGCAGCACCGGCGCGATGTCGTCGGGCTCGATCGCCGGCGGCGGCGGGACGTGGTCATAGTAGCCGCCGTGCTCGTCGTAGGTGTAGATCAGCAGCGTGCGATCCCACGCCGGCGATTTGAGGACCGCTTCCACCACTTCATGAGCCCACAGCTCGCCGTTGTACATGTCACCCGGGTCCTCCTCCGTCTCGGACGGTGGGGCCAGCAGTTTTTCATCGACCCCCAGCAGTTTGAGGGCGTCCTTGACGAAGCCAGGCAGTCCTCCGATCGAGGCAACGATCGAGGACAGCGCGCCCATGGCCGGGTCGACGAAGCTGACCGCCGGCAGACTGCCGGCGGCGCAATCGCGGAAGAACTGCTCGTGTTTGTGATGGTGATCCATGTGCTTGACGAAGATCGAGGGGATCGTGAGCGTCATGGGTATGTCAGTGAAGTAGTTGGCCCAGCTGATCTGGTGCTCTGACAGCTGGTCGAAGATCGTGCCCTGCGGTGGCGGCGCGTCCAGCAGCGAGGCGGTGTCGGTCACGGTTCCGCCGAATGCGGTGCCGGCGAGCAGGAACCGGCGATTGGGGTAGGTCGGCCCGGGTACCGAGCAGAACCACCGGTTGGCCAGCGTGAACTGGCTGGCGAGCGAGTATGCGAACGGCAGCACCTCGGGGGTGTAGTAGCCCATCGGGTCGGCTGTGCCTTTGGCCGTTTTGACGAACCCGTCCATGAGGCCACCGTTGATCTGTTCGTGCGTGGCCTGCCAACTCTGCGTGACGTTCTTGCGCTGCGCGGTGTTGGCCAGTGGAAAGGCGTTGTCAGATTTGCCATCGCCAACGGGGTTGGAGTTGATTGCGTTGCCTGCGGCATCGAAGCTCAGGCCGTCGACGTAGCCGCGCGTGCGCGCCATCCCTCCCAGCAGGTTGTCGAAGGAGTGGTTCTCCATCATCACCACCACGATGTGATCGAACGGCATCGCATCGTTCACAGTTCCGGCGGGCCGCGCAGGAAATGGCAGGCTGCCGGCAGAGCGAGTGACAGGGGGCGCCGCTGCCGAAGCATCGGGTTTCGCCATGGGCGCGACTTTATCCGAGCAGTTGCCATCTGTCCATACTTCTGTCCCTGCTGACGGCTCCTGGATATAGTTCCGTGCCGATGACGTGGCACCCTCTAACTCGACGCAGCGGGCTCGGGCTGTTGGCGACGCTGACGCTGCTGTCATTCGCCTGCTTGGCCGGCCGGGCCAATGCCTACACGCCAGGCTGCGGCCAGATCCCGATCGTGTATGGGATTCCGCCGTGGGGTTTCCACACAGGTTCGCCGGGCGAAACGAGCTTTGCTCGTGGCCACGGCGACATCAACCTTGAAGCGAACACGGTTTCGGGGATCCTGTGCCAGGAAGAGCACTTCCGAAACGGGCCAACGCGCTCGATCACGATGACGGTCGAACATCACCTGGTCTACCACTCGCACTACGCGGTGATGTGGGGCTACCCCGGGAACGTCATGAAGATCATCCTCCGCGTGCGAGCGAGCAACGATCCCAAGTGCGCAGTGGGAACCATCGGACATGGGACCCTGTTCGCGAGCTACAACAACGTCCGCAGCGACAGTGTCCAGTTCTTCTTCCCCGCAGCCTGCAGGGATCAAGATCGCCTGTATCACGGGTCACAGGTCAACAACCAGGTTCCGCCGCTGTAGGAGTCGGGCGCAGGGGCTGGAGCATCCAAAGGCTCGGCCGCCACCGGCCCCCATGTCGGGCACCGGGGCGGTTCGTTCTTCGAGCAAATAGTCGGGGCGGCCGGATTCGAACCAGCGATCTCACGACCCCAAATCGTGCGCGATACCAAGCTTCGCCACGCCCCGCCGAACCATCGAGTCTACTGCCAGTCGGTGCGTATGCGATCCATCCAAGCCTGAATCCTGGCCCTGAACAGCGTGTCGCAGACGCGTACCGTCAGAACTCCGTGGCGCGACCGCCAGATACGGCCGCTGAGCTGATTGCTGTTCGACTTGCGTTGCACCCGAATGCAAGCCGGATCCACGCCAAGGGTCTCGCCCCAGAACTCACGCAGCGCGTCCCGATCCTGATCGGCGTGGTACTGGAGCCAAAAGGTCGGTGCCTTCTCGCTCAGGCGGTGCACCCAACCCAGGCTCAGCTTCATGACCGCGGGGTCGGAGTTGCAGATCGACATGATGTTCCGGTCGCGCTTGTACCCCTCCGCGACGTAAAGGCATACGAAATCCCGAAACATCGGATCCACGGCGAGCCCCTCGTATTCCGCCAGCCCGTCCCGATACGCCTGCTCGCGCAGCAGCCGATACTTCCTCTGCATTGCAACATTCCCCTGGCGACGAGCCCCCTCGGGCCACCCGCCGCCGGACCCCGAGCCGGGAATCGGCAGATCGCGCACCCAGTAGTAGATCGTGCTCCGTGACAGCGCCAGGCGCTCCGCGAGCTCATCGATCGTGAACTGGCGCTCGATTCGCATCGAACGTGCCTTCTCGCGTAGGTAGGGGACGTGAGCCATTACGAACATATGTTCGCATCCGCTCCGGACGGAACGCCCCGGCAACCACAGCCGCCACCCCTCCCCCGCTGCTAGCGTCCAACCCCTATGGCCGACGTCCAGCCCCTGCGCGCCCTCCACTACGCCCCGGCCGTCTCCGGCCCCCTGTCCGACGTGGTGGCCCCGCCGTACGACGTCATCGACGACACCCAGCGCCAGGCGCTCCTGGAACGCTCCCCCTTCAACGTGGTGGCCGTCGATCTCCCCCGCGGTGAGCCCGATCCATACGCCGCGGCCGGAGCCCTGTTCACCAGCTGGCAGTCGCAAGGCGCTGTGGTGCGCGACCCAGAGCCGGCGATCTGGGCCCACACCCAGGACTACACCGGCCCGGACGGCGTCAGGCGCACACGCCGCGGCTTCTTCTGCCGCGTGAAGATCGAGCAGTACGGCCCGGGCCGCGTGCGCCCGCACGAGCGCACCCACCCCGGCCCCAAGGAGGATCGCCTGCGCCTGACGCGGGCCACCCGCGCCAACGTGTCACCCATCTTCTCGCTGTACTCCGACCCCACCGACGCCGCCTGGAGCGCGCTGTCACCCAGCACGCAGAGCGACCCGTGGGGCGAGGTCACAGACGGCGACGGCACCACCCACCGCCTGTGGCGCGTGGCCGATCCAGCTGCCATCGCTGCCGTGCAGGAGGCCACGCGCGATGCGGAGTTGCTGATCGCGGACGGCCACCACCGCTACGAGACGATGCAGGCCTACACCAGCGAGATCGGCGGCCCGGGCGAGCACGACTACATCCTGATGTGCCTGGTGGCGCTGGAGGACCCGGGCCTGACGGTGTTCCCTACCCACCGCCTGATCGGCAACCTGGACGAGCAGCGGCGCGCGGCGCTCACACAGGCGCTGGAGCGCGACTTCGACATCGCCGAGGTCCCCGTCGAGGAGATCGCGCCGACCCCCGGCGAGGGTCCGCTCCAGCTCGGCTACATCGACGGCCGAGACAACCGCCCCTTGCGCCTGACGCTGAAGGACCAGGCGATCGCAGACGCGGCGCTGGAGGGCCATTCCGAGCCCTACCGACACCTGGACACTGGAGTGTTGGAGACACTGCTGCTCAAGAATGCCCTGGGCCTGAGCGACGATGACATCTCGCACTTCAACGGCCTGTTCTACGCGCGCGACACAGCCGAGGCGCTGGAGATGGTGCGCTCGGGCCGCTTCGATGCCGCCTTCCTGATGCGCCCCACGCCGGTTGCGCAGGTGCGCGAGGTGGCGGCGGCCGGCGAGAACATGCCGCCCAAGTCCACGTTCTTCTACCCCAAGCTGCTCACCGGCCTGCTGTTCAACCCGCTGGCATAGAACCTCTTCCGGGCGCACCATCCGTGGGCGTTGTGATGCCGCGCCGAGCCGAGGGCTATCATCGTCTCAGAGGAGCCAGGAACGACCTTGAAGGGATCTGAAATGACCGACACGCAAGGGCTCACACGGATGAAAGCCAGTGCGCGGCGCGAGGGCGCCACGTTCAAGCACACGGTGCAGGTGCGCGACCACCAGATGACGGTCGACGAGCCGCTGTCGATCGGCGGCGACGACATGGGTCCGGATCCCCAGGAGCTGCTGGCTGCCAGCCTGGCCACCTGTACGGCGATCACGATGGAGATGTACGCCGCCCGCAAGGGCTGGGACATCGGCCATGTGGAGGTGGACGTGGAATACAGCCCGGCCGAGCGCGGCTGCCCGACCAAGTTCCAGCTCGTGATGCGCCTGCCGGACGACCTTCCCGAGGAGCAGGTGGAACGCCTGCGGATCATCGCCGCCAAGTGCCCCGTGCATCGGGCGCTCGACGGCGAGGTCATGTTCCAGGAGCGCATTGAGCGCGTTCACCTGGCCGCCTGAGAACCACCCCGCCGGAGACCTCGACCGGGCCGAGCCCGCCGAGCAGATCCAGGCCGCTGTGCTGGTGCCGCTGTACGCGGCAGGCGACGGCGGCGAGCCGCACGTGGTGCTGACCAGGCGCCGCGCCGACCTGCGCCGCCATGCCGGCGAGATCTCGTTCCCGGGCGGCCGGCGCGACCCGGAGGACGCCGATCTGAGCGAGACGGCGCTGCGCGAGGCCGAGGAGGAGATCGGGCTGCCACGCGAGCAGGTGAGCCTGCTGGGCGAGCTGCCGCCCACGTCCACGTTCGTGACCAACTACGTGATCCACCCGTTCGTGGGCACGATCCCGGCGGGCGTCAGCTGGCAGCCGTCGGCCAGCGAGGTGGACGCGGTGCTGGAGCTGCCGCTTGAGGCGATCCGCGAGAGCAGGACGATGGCGCAGATCGAACGCCGCGGGATCAGCTTTCAGACGGATGCGTACGTGATCGACGATCACCTGATCTGGGGCGCCACCGCCCGGATCCTGGAGAACCTGCTGAGCTCAGAGCTCTGGCGTCCAGCCTGAAAGCGCCGACCACACGCCCTGCCCGGGCGGGTCGATGCCCTGCGCGGAGGTGCTCGACACGTGGCCACATGCCACCGAGGACCATGGCCACCGCCCCCAGTAGCGCAAGCCAGGCGCCCTCGCGTAGCGACAGCGCGATCTCGCCGCCGAACTGGCCGGCGGGCGGGTCGATCATGCGAAACACGATGTAGGCGGCGGCCAGCGCGCCGAGCAGCACGCTCGAGCCTCCGGCGCCGTCCGGTATGGACGGTGCGCGGTTGGCCAGCGGCAGCAGCACGTCGAGCAGCCCGAGCCCTGCGATCACGAGCAGCACCACGCTCATGTACTTGAACAGCTGGTGCGCGTTCAGCGCCACGAACTCGTGCCCGGCCAGGCTGCCGAGACTGGCGTTCAACTGGCCGGCCAGCGACTGCAATGTGGCGTTGCCGAAGTGGGATATCACCTGCTGGTCGGTCTGCTGCGCGGAGGCGATCCCCGATGCGGTGAAGCTTGCGCCATACCACGGCAGGTACACGGAGACGGCGAGCAGCACCGCCCCGAAAGCGGAGACCAACAGCCCATATCGGGAGCGTTCCTCACCCATTTCCCGCCCTTCATCGACCCGGCGGCGCGCGGGCTTGACCTCAGGTGCGGATCATCCACCGTCGAGCAGCGTGCGTACGGCCATGCGCGCGTCGCCCAGCCAATCCTCGAGCTGGTTCGGGTCGGCCGTCAGAAACGCCACCGGGATGACGTTGCGCTGCGTGAGCCGGCGCACGGTCAGCTCCCCCGCGGCCAGCACGTCAGCCGGAGTGCTGGAGCCGCGCGCCTCGTACACGAAGCCGCGCACGGTGGTGTCGATGGCCTGCGTGAGGAAGAACTCGAGGCGCGGACCGTGCAGCTCGCGCAGCTCATCCTCGCTGCCGTGAGCGCCGCCGAGCAGCCAGAACAGGAGCGTGACGTTCTCCAGCGCTCCGCGCAGCGTGGCCAGCCGGTCGGGTGTCCCCACCCAGCACTCCGCGCCGACCGCGTCGATCGCAGCGCGGCCGTTCTCGCCGCGCGTGGTGATGCGCACGGCGTGCCCTTCGGCCACCAGCTCGGCGGCCAGCGCGCGTCCCCGGCAGCCCCCTCCCACGATCAGCATTCGCGCCACGGCGGCGCATGTTACGCCTGGACCCCCCAAGCCTCGACTACCATCCGCAGCCCGTGATGTCAGAGCCCTCACCCACAGATCAGGATCAGCCGAGTACGGACGCGGTGACGATGGACAAGATCGTGGCGCTGTGCAAGCGCCGCGGCTTCATCTTCCCGTCGTCGGAGATCTATGGCGGGGTTGGCTCGACGTACGACTACGGCCACTACGGCGTGCTGTTGAAGACGAACGTCAAGAACGAGTGGTGGCGCGCGATGCTGCAGCAGCGCGACGACATCGTGGCGATCGACTCGGCGATCCTGCAGCACCCGCGGGTGTGGGAGGCATCTGGGCACCTGGCGGGCTTCACCGACCCGATGGTGGACTGCAAGACGTGCGGTCAGCGCTTCCGCGCCGATCATCTGGCGGAGCTTCCGTGCGGTCGCAAACCGTCCAAGCACCCGGGCGAGACGGAGGAGTGCGAGCTGACGGAGGCGCGCGACTTCAACCTGATGTTCGAAACGACGATCGGGCCGGTGAAGGAGTCGGGCGCGACCGCGTACCTGCGTCCGGAGACGGCGCAGGGCATCTTCATCAACTTCAAGAACGTGCTGCAGTTCTCGCGCAAGAAGCCGCCGTTTGGGATCGCGCAGGTGGGCAAGTCCTTCCGCAACGAGATCACGCCGGGGAACTTCATCTTCCGCACGCGCGAGTTCGAGCAGATGGAGATGGAGTTCTTCGTGCCGCCGGGCGAGGCGCAGAAATGGTTCGAGCACTGGCTGGGCGAGCGCGAGCGCTGGTATGAGGAGCTGGGCATCCGCCCCGACCACCTGCGCCTGCGCGCGCACGATCCGGATGAGCTCTCGCACTACTCCTCGGGCACCAGCGACGTGGAATACCTGTTCCCGATCGGCTGGTCGGAGCTGGAGGGCATCGCGAACCGCGGCAACTTCGACCTGACCCAGCACGCGAAGTTCTCGGGCGAGAAGCTGGAGTACTTCGACCAGGCCAGCGGCGAGCGCTACGTGCCGCACGTGATCGAGCCGGCGGCGGGCGCGGACCGCGCCACGCTGGCGTTTCTGGTGGATGCGTACGACGAGGAAACGGTCTCCCAGGAAGGGGCTGGCGAGGGCGAGCAGCGCACGCTGTTGCGCCTGCACCCGCGCCTGGCGCCGATCAAGGCGGCGGTGCTGCCGCTGGTGAAGAAGGACGGTCAGCCGGAGCTGGCGCAGGAGGTCCACAGCGCGCTGCGCGCACGCGTGCAGGCGGAGTACGACGAGGGCGGCTCGATCGGCAAGCGCTACCGCCGCCAGGACGAGATCGGCACCCCGTTCTGCCTGACGATCGATCACCAGAGCATCGAGGACGGCACGGTGACGGTGCGCGACCGCGATTCGCTGGCGCAGGAGCGACTGCCGATCGACGGCATCGCGGAGGAGATCGAGCGGCGCGTGAACGCGCCGTGGCATACACCGAAGCTGACAACGCCAGGCACGACCCGATAGGAGAGGGATGGACTTCGACCTGACTGACGAGCAGCGGCTGATCAAGCAGACGGCGCGCGAGTTCACGGACAACGAGATCGTGGAGCAGGCGCGCATCAACGCGCGCAACCACCACTTCGACCTGGAGATCGTGAAGAAGCTGGCCGACCAGGGCTACCTGGGAGCGATCATCCCGCCGGAGTACGGCGGCGCGGGCCTTGACTACCTGTCCTACGGCCTGGTGGTGGAGGAGATCGGCCGCGGCTGCTCATCGGTTCGCACGGTGGTGTCGGTGCAGACCTCGCTGGTGTGCTCGGCGATCCTGAAGTGGGGCACGGAGGAGCAGAAGCAGACCTACCTGCCGAAGCTGTGCTCGGGCGAGTGGCTGGGCTGCTTCGGGCTGACGGAGCCGGACACGGGCTCGGACGCGGCCAACCAGAAGACGCGGGCCAAGAAGACGGACACGGGCTGGGTGATCAACGGCGCGAAGATGTGGATCTCGATGGCCAACTACGCCAAGGTGGCGCTGATCTTCGCGCAGACCGACCCCGAGCTTGGCTACAAGGGTCTGGGCTGCTTCATGGTGGACACCGATCAGCCGGGCTTCAAACCGGCTCCGATCGAGCACAAGATGGGGCTGCACGCCTCAGACACGGCGTCGATCGCGCTGGAAGACGTGGAGGTCACCGACGCGCAGCTGCTGGGAACGATCGGCGATGGCTTCAAGGTGGCGATGTCATCGCTGGATTCCGGCCGCTTCTCGGTGGCGGCGGGCTGCGTGGGCGTGTGCCAGGGCTGCGTGGAGGAGTCGGTGAAGTACGCGAAGGAGCGTGAACAGTTCGGCAAGCCGATCGCGAGCTTCCAGCTGGTGCAGGGCATGATCGCGGACATGGTGCTGAAGACGGACGCGTCACGGATGCTTGTGTGGCGGGCGGGCTGGTTGAAGGACAAGGGGCGGCCGAACACGCTTGAGACGTCGGTGGCCAAGCTCCATGCGACGGAGGCGGCGGTGGAGTGCGCGAACACGGCGATCCAGGTGCATGGCGGCGCGGGCTATGTGGACGATCACCCGGTGGAGCGCTACTTCCGCGATGTGCGTGTGACAACCCTGTACGAGGGGACCTCCCAGATCCAGAAGCTGATCATCGGGCGGGCGATGACGGGCATCAACGCGCTGGTTCCCTCCTGACGCCACGCGGGTAGACACCGACATATGCCTGACACGGAGCGAGTACAACAGGATGAGAGGGCCGGCACGGCCGGCCGGGCGGGTCGCGTTGCGTCTGTGATCGGCGTGCTGGGAGCCGGCACGATGGGTGCCGGCATCGCCCAGCTGGCCTGCCGTGCGGGCGCGCGCACGCTGCTGCACGACCCGATCGCGGCGGCGCTGGAGAAGGGTGTGCAGCGGGTCAAGGACGGCTTGGAGAAGGAAGCGGGCAAGGGGCGCATCTCCGCCGAGGAGGCCAAAGCGTGCGCGGAGCGCCTGCAGGCGGTCGATGACCTATCGGCGTTCTCGCCGTGCGAGCTGGTGATCGAGGCGGCGCCGGAGCGCCTGGAGCTGAAGCACGAGATCTACGGCAGGCTGTCGCAGATCGTGAGCGAGAGCTGTGTGCTGGCGACCAACACCTCCTCGCTGCTGGTGACGGCGATCGCGCCGGCGGCCACGGTGCCGGAGCGGGTGGTGGGCATGCACTTCTTCAACCCGCCGCCGTTGATGGCGCTGTTGGAGGTGATCGCGGGCGAGCAGTCGAGCGAGGATGCTCTCGCCCTGGCGACGGCGACGGGCGAGGCGATGGGCAAGACGGTGATCGTGGCCAAGGACGGCCCGGGCTTCATCGTGAACCGCTGCAACCGTCCGTTTGGCCTGGAGGCGTTGCGGCTACTGCAGGAGCGGATCTCGGACGTCGAGACGATCGACCGCATCTGCAGGATGCAGGGCGGCTTTCGCATGGGGCCGTTCGAGCTGTTCGACCTGGTGGGTGTGGACACGGGCTTTGAGATCGCCAAGAGCTTCTATGCGCAGAGCTTCGGCGAGCCGCGCTGGCGCCCGTCGATGATCACCGAGCGCTATGTGGCGGCTGGTCTGCACGGCCGCAAGACGGGCCGCGGCTACTACACCTACCCGCCGGGCGTGCGCGGGACGTCATACCGCGAGCAGGACCCGGAGCCGCTTGAGGCGGGCGGCGGCGAGGGCGTGGTTGTAATTTCGGGCGGCGGGGTGCTGTCGGAAGAACTGCGCGACGCGGCGGCCGCTGCGGGCTATGAGGTGCGCTCGCCGCGCCAGCCCAGCGGCGGGGTGCTGCCGTCGCTGTCGATCGAGTGCGACTGTCGCCCGCTGGTGCGCAGTGAGCGCGACATGACCCACCCGGGCCGCCCGGATCGTCGTGGCGCGCCGGCGCCGGTCACGGGCGGGGCGCGTCTGCTGCTGTGTGCTCAGGGTTCGCTGGCGAGTCTTGACGCGGGCGGCAGCGGCGTGGGCTTCCATGCGCTGCCGCCGCTGAGCGAGGCGAAGCTGGTGGAGTTGACGCGCGGCGAGCACTCCTCGCCGCTGGCGGCCGAGCGCGCGGAGCGTTTCTTCGGCGCGCTGGGCAAGCACGTGGCGTGGGTGGGCGACGCGCCGGGGCTGGTGCTGGGGCGGATCGTGTGCCAGCTGATCAACGAGTCGGCGTTTGCGCTGGGGGAAGGCGTGGGTGAGGCGCGCGACATCGACCTGGGCATGGTGCTGGGGCTGAGCCACCCGCGCGGACCGCTGGAGTGGGCGGACACGATCGGGCTGGAACACGTGCTGAGCGTGCTGGGCGCGCTGTGCGACGAGTATCGCGAGGAGCGCTATAGGCCGGCGCCAGTGCTGCGCCGGCTGCTGGCGGCCGGCCGGGTTGGGCGCAGCGAAGGCGTGGGCTTCTTCGCGTACGACGAGGACGAGGACCTGGAGTAGCCCTCGCCCCCCCGCCGTGGCCTCACGCCACGCGTTGGGTCTATGCGGTGGCGTCGGCCACGGGCGCCCACTGCGCTTCGGCCGGGTCTCCCAGCGGCATGCCGACCGGCGTGGGAACCCCGGGGGTGTCGCGCAGGTACCACTCGGCGTCTAGCGCCGCCTGGCAGCCGGAGGCGGCGGCGGTGATGGCCTGGCGGTAGGTGTGGTCGACGAGGTCGCCGGCGGCGAACACGCCGGGGCGGTTGGTGCGCGTGGACTTGCCCTGGGTGGCGACGTAGCCGTTGTCGTCGACGTCGATCTGACCGCGCACCAGTGCCGACTGCGGCTCGTGCCCGACGGCGATGAACGTGCCGGCCACGGGGACCTCGCGAGTCTCGCCGGTCTCGGTGTTGAGCAGCGCGGCGTGACCGAGCGTGCCGTTCTCGCCGGCCACGAACTCGCTGACGCTGTAGGGGGTGAGGAATTCGATGTTCTCCTGCGCGCGTGCCCGCTCGAGCATGATCTTGGAGGCGCGGAACTCGTTGCGGCGGTGCACCACGATCACCTTGGAGGCGAACTTGGACAGGAAGATGGCCTCCTCCATGGCCGAGTCGCCGCCGCCGACGATGATGGTGGGCGCGTCGCGGAAGAAGGCGGCGTCGCAGGTGGCGCAGTAGCTGACGCCGCGGCCGGACAGCTCCTCCTCGCCGCTCACGCCCAGCTTCTTGTGCTCGGCGCCCATCGCCAGCACCACGGTGCGCGCGCGATACTCGGTGTCTCCCACCCACACGCTGTGTATGCCGCCCGGTGTGTTGGAGAGTTCCACGCGCTCGGCCTGGTCGGTGAGCAGGCGCGCGCCGAAGCGCTCGGCCTGGTCGCGGAACTTCTGCATCATCTCCGGCCCCATCACGCCCTCGGGGAAGCCGGGGTAGTTCTCGACGTCGGTGGTCTGCTGCAACAGGCCGCCCCACGCGAACCCCTCGATCACCAGCGGGTTGAGGTTGGCGCGCGCGGTGTATAGCGCGGCGGTGTAGCCAGCGGGCCCGCTGCCCACGACGATCACGTTCTCGATATCGCTCATCTCATCTCCTTTACTTTGTAAAGTTTAGCATCAGAACTGGGATATCGACATGACATCGAGGTCCGCTCAGGAGCAGTGAAGCACGCCGGCCGGCTCCGCCGGGGAGGCGGGAGCGCTGAGCACCGAGCGGTTCTCATCGCGCCAGCGGGCGACCGTTTTGCGCAGCTGGAAATACGCCACGGCGCCGGGTAGCGTGGGCAGCCAGAAGGAGATCCCGCGGTAGGACAGCACGGCCAGCACCGACAGGTTGAAGTCCACCCCGAACGCGGCCAGCGCGCCGATCATGCCCCCCTCCACCCCGCCCAGCCCGCCGGGCAGCGGCAGCAGGTTGCCGATCATGCCCACGAAGTAGGCCATCAGGATCACGGTGAACGGCGGGGCGGCGCCGAAGGCGTGGAACATCGACCACAGCACGGCTACGTCAAAGCCCCACCAGGCGGCGGCACCGAGCAGGCCGGGGTTGCGCGAGCGGATCAGATCGATGGCGGTGCGCACGCCGCTGGCGGCCACCCCGGGCACGGCCACGGCGCGAGCGACCCAGTGCGCCATCTTTCCCGAGCCGGAGGCCCACAGTCCCAGACGGCGCTCGAGATCGCCGGGGACCAGCGCCATCAGCCCGGCGGCCACGAACAGGATGGCGGCCACGATGGCGGGCACGATTGTGATGGCGAACGAGCCGCCGCCGGGGAACAGCCCGACCCCGAGTCCGACGCCGTCGATCAGCAGCACAGCGGCGTAGATCACGTACAGCAGCACCATGAACGCCACCATCCGGCAGGCCACCAGCCGCGGCGACATGCCGGCGCGACGCAGCGCCCAGGCGGTCAGCGCGACGCCGCCGGCGCCGGCGGCGGCGAACAGCCGCGTGGCGACCAGCCCGGCCATGGTTATCTCATAGCTCTCGCGCCAGCCGACCCGGGGAGGGTGGGCATCATGAGCCCGCACGAACACCGCGCGGAACAGCACCACGTAGCCGGCGAACGACAGCACCTCGAGCGCCACGCCGATGGCGATCCACCAGGTGTCGCCGCCCTCGATTCGATGCACGGTGTTGCCAACACCGGAGAGCTTGGGCAGGACGAAGTAGAGGAAGCCGACGCCGATCAGGATGAACGACGCGAACACCACGATCTGCCGGCGCGTGAGCAGCACACGCGGCATCTCCTCCTCGGAGGAGTGCGCGTCCGGCCCAGCGGCCGGATCCTGCGCCTCGACCTTCCCCCCAACTTCCTCGCCCCAGGCCATGTCGCTCCCGTTCACATCCTTTCGCTCACGTCTCGTGGGCTGCTGCTTCCAGCATCGCCACCGCGCGCCCGAAGCGCTCGAGCGCCGGACCGGCACGCGGACCGAACCGCCGTACCGCCATGGTGAGTGCTCCCCCCGCGATCAGGTCCACCATGTAGTGCTCACCCAGATATACCAGCGCAAACCCCAGCGTCCCCGCATAGACGAAGCCGAGCGTTCCGGCAAGCGGCCCGACCTCCGCCAGCAGCAGAGCGGCCATCACGGATGTGGCGAAGTGCAGAGAGGGCATGGCAGCCAGAGGGTTACCTCCGAACACACTGTAGAGCGAGCCCCAGCCGTCTCTCCAGAACAGCTCGCCATACTCGACCATCATCCGCCGCACGGCGGGAGGCTCGACACCGAAGTCGACGTCCTGCGCGGCCGCGTACCAGGGCGGCGCGGTGGGCGCCAGCCAGTACACGCTGGCGCCGAGGTTGAACACGGCGTAGGTCATGACGGCGGCGCGCTGAAAGCGCGCTGGGTGGCGGAACAGGATGTAGGCGACGGTTCCGTGCGGCACGAAGAACCAGCTCCAGTGCGCCCACACCAGCACACGATCGAGCGTGTGCCACGGCGCGCCGTCGCCGCCGCCGGCCAGCGCTCGCTGCAGGCGCACGGTGGGCAGCTCGCCGAGGCCGAGCACGCGGTCCACGTCGATCGGATACCTGATGTGCACCCGCGTCTGCTGGGCCTGGGGGTCGTCGTGGGGGGACTTGTAGGCGGCCAGGTAGGCCCACATCTGCAGCGAGCACATGGTCACGTCGCGCTTACGCGAGCGTGGCATCGCAACGCACAATCCGAGCGGGGCCGCATAGGCCACCGACTGCGTGAGCAGCGGCGCCACGTTGATGCGCTTGCGCAGCAATGGAGCGGCGATCCCGGCGGCCACCACGCCCCATGCGGTTGCTCTGATCGCTCTCGACAGCCGCACTGGGCGGGCAGTATATGAGGCGGGCGAGACGGCCCGAGCTCGCCGCAACGACGGCCCGTTACTGACTGCTCGACGTGAGCGCCGGGCTGGCGGCGGCCTGCACCAGCGCGCCGACCACGGGGCTAGAGGTCGGCCTCGGGGTGCCATTGAACCCCGAGCACGAAGCGCGCGCCCGGCAGCTCGATCGCCTCGGGGAAGTCGTCCAGGCTGGAGACGCCGCTGACGAGCAGCCCCTCGCCGAGCTGGCCCACGCCCTGGTGGTGGTGGGACTTGGTGGAGTGCGTCAGCTCGCCGGTGACGGCCGCGGCGAGCGAGCCCTCGCTCAGCGACACGTCGTGCTCGGCGCCGTCGAAGGACCCCAGCACGCGCCGATGCTCGCTGTGCCCCAACTGCTCGGGCAGATGCTGCACGAGCGTGCCGCCGCGGGCGACGTTGATCAGCTGCATGCCGCGGCAGATGCCCAGCACGGGCATGTCGCGCTCGATCGCTCCGCGCACCAGCGCGATTTCGTACTGGTCGCGCTCGGGGACCGTGTCGATGGTCAGCGGGTGCGCCGGCTCGCCGTAGCTGCCCGGATCGATGTCGGCGCCGCCGGCCAGCAGCAGCCCGTCGAGCAGCGCCAGCGTCTGATCGACGTCCTGCGCGGTGATCTCGTCGGGCGCCAGCAGCACGGCCAGCCCGCCGGCGCGCTGCACCGCCTGCACGTAGCTGAGCGGGAGCAGCGCCGCCTGCTGGTCCCAGACCCCCCAGCGGGCCTGCTCGAGCGCTGTGCAGATGCCGATCACGGGACGTTTCATGCTCTACACCATAGGATCATGTGGCGCCGAGCAGGGCGCCGGCGGCTGCGGCGCGCCGCGACGGAGAGCCTCCCACCACGACAGGAGACTGATGAGCGACTCGAACATCGAGCTTGAGACGGTCAGCATGCGCGTGCAGGACGGCGCGGCCACGATCGAGCTGAACCGCCCGCAGGCGCTGAACGCGTGGAACGTGCAGCTCGGCGTGGACCTGCTGGCGGCGCTGCGCCAGGCGGCCGCCGACGAGGCGGTCCGCGCGGTGGTCATCACCGGCGCCGGACGCGCGTTCTCTTCCGGGGCTGACCTGAAGGACGTGAGCGGCGGCTCGCTCACGCCGGAGGGCAGGCCGGACGTGTACAAGACGCTGACCGAGCGCTACCACCCGATCATGCACGCGATCCGCGACATCCCCAAGCCGGTGGTGGCGTGCGTGAACGGCCCGGCGGTCGGCATCGGCTGCTCGCTGGCGCTGTGCTGCGATTTGATCGTGGCCGGCGAGAGCGCCTACTTCCTGCTGGCGTTCGTCAACATCGGGCTGGTGCCCGATGGCGGCTCCTCGCTGTTCTTGCCCTCGCGGGTGGGCATGGCGCGCGCCACCGAGCTGTCGATGCTGGGCGAGCGCCTGCCGGCGCGCGAGGCCCTGGAGTGGGGATTGATCAACCGCGTGTTCGCCGACGAGGAGCTGGCCTCAGAGACCTCCGCGCTGGCCGCTCGGCTGGCCGCGGGACCGACTCGCTCCTACGCGGGCGCCAAGCGCCAGCTCAACAACTGGCTGTACACGCGGATGGAGGAGCAGCTCGAGCTGGAGGCCCGGATCCAGCAGGAAATGGCCGCAAGCGCGGACTTTTTGGAGGGTGCGATGGCGTTCGTGGAAAAGCGTCCGACGCGCTTTTCGGGGCGCTGAAAACCCTCGTGACAAAAGTCAGTAAGCGCGTCCCGTCCGGTGCTGAATAGAATCCCCGCCGCCTTGACCCATCTGCTCCCCTCAACCCTCGCGTTCTTCACCCCCCTGTCGGGCGGCTCGCCGAACGCGAACCAGATCGACACCCTCTACAAGATCACGCTGGTGATCGCGCTGGTGATCTTCTTCGCAGTGGAGGGCGGGCTGGTGTACGCGCTGATCAAGTTCCGCAAGCGCAAGGGCGCGGTGGCGGCGCAGATCCACGGCAACACGCGCCTGGAGATCGGCTGGACGACCGCGGCGGCCGTGATCCTGGTGGCGCTGGCGGTGCTGACGTTCAGCAAGCTGTCCTCGATCCAAAGCCCGCCCAACTCTGGTCCCCTGGGCGATCAGCTGGCCGAACAGAACGGGATGCTGTACGCCAGCACCGACCGCAAGCTCCCGCCCAACGGCAAAGCGCTGGACATCACGGTGATCGGACGGCAGTACATCTGGCAGTACGTCTACCCCGGCGCCAACGAACCGGATGGCCTGGGCGCGCCGTACTCCTACGAGGAAATGGTGGTCCCCACCAACACCACGGTGAGCCTGGACATCGTGTCCTCGGACGTGGTGCACTCGTGGTGGATACCGGAACTGGGCGGCAAGTTCCAGGCGGTGCCCGGATACCACAGCTACACGTGGTTCAAGATCAGCAAACCGGGTGTCTACCGCGGACAGTGCGCCGTACTGTGCGGTCGCGGCCACGCCCGCATGATCGCGACGGTCAGGGCCGTGTCGCCTGCCGAATTCGACACGTGGCTGGCGAACCAGAAGAAGGCGCTCGCCGAAGCGAACGCCGACGCCAAGGAAGCGCGGGCGAAACTGAACGCGCAGACCGGCGCCGGACAGGTCGAGAACCCTTAGGACATCGAGGAGACAAGCGCAACACATGGCCACATACGTAGCCCCGATACCCCAGGTGAACGCTCACTACGTGGAGCACGAGCACAGCGGCTGGACGAGCTGGTTCACGACCACCGACCACAAGAAGATCGGGATCATGTACATGGTCACCACGTTCGTGTTCTTCCTGTTGGGCGGCGTGGAGGCGCTGATGATCCGCCTGCAGCTGGGGGCGCCGAACAACACGCTGGTGACCCCTGAGGTCTACAACCAGCTGTTCACCATGCACGGCACCACCATGATCTTCCTGTTCGTGGTGCCGATGATGGCCGGCCTGGGCAACTACTTCCTGCCGCTGATGATCGGCGCGCGCGACATGGCCTTCCCGCGCCTGAACGCGCTGTCCTTCTGGCTGCTGCTGGCCGGCGGCATCGTGTTCTACGCGTCGATCTTCTGGAACCCGCCGGAAGCGGGCTGGACGAGCTACCCGCCGCTGTCCAGCGCCCTGTACTCGCCGTCGGGCGGGCAGGACGCGTGGATCTACCTGATCCACCTCACTGGGATCTCCTCGCTGGTGGGCGCGATCAACTTCTACGCCACGGTGGCCAACATGCGCGCCAAGGGCATGAGCTGGGGCCGGCTGCCGCTGTTCGTGTGGGCGATGCTGACCTACTCGGTGCTGTTGATCTTTGCGCTGCCGGTGATCGCGGCGGCGGTGACGATGCTGCTCACCGACCGCCACTTCGGCACCCACTTCTTCGACCCGACCGAGGGCGGCTCGCCGCTTCTGTGGCAGAACCTGTTCTGGTTCTTCGGGCATCCCGAGGTCTACATCATGGTGCTGCCGGGCTTCGGCATGGTGTCGGAGATCCTGCCGGTGTTCGCGCGCAAGCCGATCTTCGGCTACAAGGCGATCGCGGCCTCGACGGTGGCGATCGCGTTCCTGGGCTTTTTGACGTGGGCGCACCACATGTTCACGGCGCCGATCCCCGAGGCGATCCTGGTGTTCGTGATGCTCAGCTCGTTCCTGATCGCGGTGCCGACGGGCGTGAAGATGCTCAACTGGATCGCCACGCTGTGGCGCGGCACGATCGAATTCAAGACGCCGCTGCTGTTCTGCTCGGGCTTTTTGGCGCTGTTCTTGATCGGTGGCATCTCGGGCGTGTTCCTGGCGATCTTCCCGGTCGACTGGCAGCTCAACGAAACCTATTTCGTGGTTGCTCACATCCACTTCGTGCTGATGGGCGGCGCGGTGTTCACGATCTTCGCGGGCATCTACTACTGGTTCCCGAAGATCACCGGGCGCATGATGAGCGAGGGCCTTGGCAGGGTGAGCTTCTACCTGATGTTCGTGGGCTTCATTACAACCTTCCTGATCCAGCACGTGATCGGCCTGGACGGCATGCCTCGGCGCGTGTACGAGTACGACAACGTGGGCCATCTGGCGCTGTACAACTTGATTTCCACGATCGGCTCGTTCATCCTTGCGGCGGGGATCCTGGTGACGATCGTGAATGTGGCTCGCAGCCTCAAGGTCGGCGTGATCGCCGGCCCGGACCCGTGGAAGGCCAACACCCTTGAGTGGTTCACGTCCTCGCCGCCGCCGGTGAACAACTTCGACGTGGTGCCGCTGGTGCGCTCGGCGGAACCGATGAAGGACATTCGCCGCGAGATCGAACGGCGCGGCAGCGGCGCACGCGACTCCGGCGCGGCCACAGTCCCGACAGGGGCCACGCAGGTCGGTGTGTAGTGAGCCTCGCGCCGCCATCTGGGGCAGCGCCGGCGATCGAGGCGCCCACACTCGGGCTGGCCCCGCGTACCCGCCAGCTGCTGAGCGACTATGCCGAACTGACCAAGCCGAAGGTCCAGTCGCTGCTGCTGCTGACCACCATCACCACGATGTACGTGGCCGGCGACCCCTCTGTGCTGCTTGTGGCGCTGACGTGCCTGGGTGGCTATCTGTCGGCGGGCGGCGCGGGCGCGGTCAACCACTGGTTCGACCGCGACATCGATCTACAGATGGCACGCACTGCCAACCGGCCGGTCCCATCCGGGCGGGTGGCGCCGAACGCGGCGCTGATCTTCGGCTGCACGCTGGCGCTGCTGTCGGTGGCGGAGCTCTCGCTGGCGGTCAATCCGCTGGCGGCGGCGCTGTCCTTCTCCGGTTTCGTGGGCTACACGTGCATCTACACGTTCTGGCTGAAGCGGCGCACCCCGCAGAACATCGTGATCGGCGGCGCGGCCGGTGCTGTGCCGCCGCTGGTGGGCTGGGCGGCGGTGACCGGCTCGGTGAGCGGCATGGCGCTGTTCCTGTTCTTCATCGTGTTCTTCTGGACGCCCCCGCACTTCTGGGCGCTGTCGTTGTTGATGAAGGACGAGTACAAGAAGGTCGGCGTGCCGATGCTGCCGGTGGTCCGCGGCGAGGACGAGACCCGCAAGCAGATCCTCTTGTACTCGGTGTTGCTGTACGCGGTCACGCAGCTTCCTTTCTGCGCGGGCGGCATGGGCACCATCTACATGGTCTGCTCGATCGTGCTGGGTCTCGGGTTCATCGCCGGCGCGGTGCGCCTGTACCGTCGCGCCGATCGTCGTTCGGCGTTGCAGCTGTACCTGTTCTCACTGGCGTACCTCGCGCTGCTGTTCTGCGCGATGGTCGCCGACGCCCATCTGTAGAATGCGAGCCCTCAAGCGATGAATAGACGTCTGGCAACCAAGAACATCCGTACCGGCCTGATCGTTTCGGCGATCTGCATGTTCATATTCGGCCTCACCTTCGTGGTGGCAGCCGTCTACGTGTCATGAGCGCGCTCGATCCGGACGTACCGCCGGTCGGCGAGGAGATCCACCTCCCCGGGCCGACCATCCTCCCGCTGCTGACGGCGGTGGGCGTGACGCTGCTGCTGGTGGGCATCACAACGTTCATCGAGATGACCGTGGCGGGAGCAATCCTGACGATCGCGTGCCTGGCGCGTTGGATCAAAGACGCCCGTCACGAACTCAACGAGCTACCGCTCGAGCACGACTGACCGTCGTGCTGGCGCCTTCCGGCGCCTGATGCCTCTCAGCGGTCCCCAGCGCCTCGGCGAGGGCTCATCGCGCCGCGACGTCGCAGATTTGTGCGGCGGGCGCGGTCCCTCAACCGCTCCCGCCGCCACGTGGCCATTTGGCGCGCGCTCGCTCCCCAAAGCGAGCGGCGCCATCCCCTCACCCAACGGCCACTCGGGCAGGCACCGGACAGATCGCTCCGTCGCCGGTCCAGCAACGCACCACGTCGCGAACCGAGAGGATGCCAACCGTCTCTGCCTGATCGAGGACGATCAGATGACGAAAGCCGCCGCGCACCATCGCGGCGGCGGCCTCCTCCAGCGACCAGTCAGGCGCGGCGTAGACCACGTCGCTGGTGAGGTGCTCGGCCACGGACTCGCAGTCGGGGTCCTCACCGGCCCCAACCGAGACAAGGATGTCGCGCTCGGTGATGATCCCCGGCCCACTGCTGTCGGGATCCATGACCACTGCAGCGCCCACGGCACGCTCCGACATCAACTGCGCCACAGCCCTGAGCGTATGCCCGGGGCCAACCGTGAGGACCGTCTCGCTCATGCCTTCGTGAACCTGCATCGCTTGCATCACGCCCTTTCGCGGTGCTGCACCGTCGTCGCCATTCCCCGCTTTCAAGCCATAAATGGCGCTTCAGCGGGCATTTGCAACTATTGCCTCAATCTAGTACTCGAGCGCCTCGGCGTCAAGGTCCGAGCGGTCCGTGGGCGGAGGCATTAGGATGCCGCCCGGATGGAGAGGATCGCCGCACAGCACTTCCCCCCGCGCACCCGGAGCGCACGGCCATGAGCAGACAACGCTCTGTGACCGTCGCTGCGGTGGCCGCGCTGATCGCCACGGCGATCGGGATCGTGCTCAGCTACGTGATCAAGTGGTTCCCCGTGCAGGCCTCCACCCAGGCCCGCAACACCGACCGGCTCTACCACGTGCTGATGATCGCGTCGATCCCGATCTTCGTGCTGGTGGTGACGGTGGTGCTGTACTCGGTGTGGCAGTTCCGCATGCGCCCCGGCCAGGAGCTCCAGGACGGACCGTCCATACACGGAAACACGCGGCTCGAGGTTTTCTGGACGGCGCTGCCCACGGTGCTGCTGCTGGCGCTGGTGGGCTACTCCTTCGTGGTGCTGCACGAAAACGAGAAGAAGCCCGCCCAGGAGATCCAGATCGGCGTCACCGGCCAGCAGTTCGCGTGGAGCTACCAGTACCCGCCATCGGTGACCGGCGGCAAGCCGCTGAACAGCTATGAGCTGTACGTGCCGGAGGGCGAGTCGGTCTACTACGACATGCGCAGCAAGGACGTGATCCACGCGTTCTGGATCCCCGCGTTCCGGCTGCAGGAGGACGTGGTGCCGGGCATCGACACGCACATCCGCGCCACCGCCGACCGCCTGGGCGACTACCCGGTGGTGTGCAACATGCTGTGCGGCCTGGGCCACTCGCTGATGCGCTCCACCGTGCACGTGGTCACGCCAGCCCAGTTCCACGCTTGGATCGCCCGCCAGCTGGCCGCCAGCTCAACCGCCGGCGGCGCTACGGGATAATGTGGTTGGCTCGATGACCCCTTCGGAGGTGACACGCTGATGGCCGCCAAAGTTCGTGCCCCTGGCTTCTATCGCGCAGGCATGATGATGGTGGGAGCGGTCGGCTTTGCGACCCTCCTGACGTGGCTGGTGCGCATGTCGACCGGCCACAGCACCTTCCACCACTTCCTCTCCGGCGAAGCGATCCTGACGGTGTCTCTGATCGCGGTGCCGCTGTCGTTCCTGGTGGGCATCGGCGGCTTCGACTACTGGTTCTACTGGGCGGCCGGGCGCCCCACGCGCCCGGAGGACCACTCCGGCCACGGCGCGCACAGCTGGAAGGACTACTTCCGCATCAACACCGACCACAAGGTGATCGGCATCCAGTACCTGGTCAACTCGTTCTTCTTCCTGCTGGTGGAGGCCTGATCGCGCTGCTGATGCGCGCGCAGCTGGCCGAACCGGGCTCGCACTTCGTGAGCGCCAACACGTACAACGGCCTGTTCTCGGTGCACGCGTCGCTGCTGATCTTCCTGTTCATGGTGCCGGTGTTCGCCGGCATCGGCAACTTCGTGATCCCGCTGATGATCGGCGCGCCGGACATGGCGTTCCCGCGCCTGAACGCGCTGTCGTTCTGGCTGCTGCCACTGGCTGGGGTCATGATGCTGAGCAGCTTCCTGGCGCCGGGCGGAGCGTTCGCGGACGGCTGGACGGCGTACGCCCCGCTGTCGACCACCGCCCCGATCGGCCAGACGTTCTTCTCGCTGGGGGTCCAGTTCGCGGGCGCCTCCTCGATCATGACCGCGCTGAACTTCCTGGTGACGATCATCACCATGCGCGCGCCGGGCATGAGCTTCTTCCGCATGCCGCTGCTGGTGTGGGCCAACTTCGCCACATCGCTGCTGGTGGTGATCGCCACGCCGTTCATCGCCGCGTCGCAGTTCTTCGTGCTGCTGGACCACGCGCTGGGCTTCAACTTCTTCAACGCCGCCAAGGGCGGCGACGTGCTCATGTACCAGCACGTGTTCTGGTTCTACTCCCATCCGGCCGTCTACATCATGATCCTGCCCGGCTTCGGGATCGTCAGCGAGGTGCTGGCGGTGAAGGCCCGCAAGCCGATCTTCGGCTACCGCATGATGGCCTTCTCGCTGCTGGCGATCGTGTTCCTGGGCTTCACCGTGTGGGCCCACCACATGTTCATCTCCGGCATGGCCGCCTGGATCCGGATTCCGATGGCGATCACCACGGCGATCATCGCGGTGCCGACGGGCATCAAGGTGTTCTCGTGGCTGGCCACGCTGTGGCGGGGGATCCTGCACGTGGACACCGCCATGCTGTTCGCGCTGGGCTTCATCACCACGTTCACGCTGGGCGGGATCAGCGGAATCATGCTGGCGATGATCCCGTTCGACATCCACGTGAGCGCCACCTATTTCATCGTGGCTCACATCCACTACGTGCTGTTCGGCGGCTCGCTGATGACGATCTTCGCGGGCGTGTACTACTGGTTCCCGAAGATGACCGGGCGCATGATCGACGAGCGCCTGGGCAAGCTGCACTTCTGGAGCGACCTTCGATCTTCCTGAACCTGACGTTCGCGCCGATGCACATCCTCGGCCTGGAGGGCATGCCCCGGCGCGTGGCCGACCTACGCACAGCGAATTTGCCGGCATGAACATGTTCATCTCGATCGCCAGCTTCGGCCTGGGCTTCAGCACGCTGCTGTTCATCTACAACATCATCAACAGCTGGCGCGGCGGCCCGCGTGCGGTGTCCAACCCGTGGCGCTCGCTGACGTTGGAGTGGCAGGTTTCATCTCCGCCGCCGGTCTTCAACTTCGACCGCCTGCCCGACCGTCGTCGGCGGCCCCTACGAGTACGGTGTGCCTGGAGCGGTCCACGGCATCTTCGCTCCCACCCCAACGCCGTGGCGGCGGCGAGCGCCGGCGTGACACGGGCGCCCAGCCAATGACGAGGAGGCAGCTGCGATGAAGGAAGATGCTCGTCGTGGCCAACCGCACGCTCGGTCGGCGCCAAGCTGCTGGACACGGTGCGCGCACGCGCCGCCGCCGGCGAGCCGGTCCGCTTCCGCCTGGTGGTGCCTCAGAGCAAGCCCTCGGCGGGCCTACGTGATCTACACGAGGCGGTGCGCGAATCGGCGCAGGTGCGAGTCGACCTCGCGCTGTCGGTGGTTTCGGCGGCGGGCATCGACGCGACCGGCGAAGTCGGCGACGCGGACCCGTTCCTGGCCACGATGGACGCGGTCGGCCGAGCGCCGCCCGGACGAGATCATCATCTCCACCCACCCCGTAACGCACTCCGGGCTGGCTGCGGCGCGACCTGATCGAGCGCATCCAGAACGCCACGGGGCTGCCCGTCGAGCACGTCGTGGTCGACCTCGACGCAGGAGGGCCTGCCGTTCAACGGTCACGCTGGTGATCGCCAACAAGACATCCAGCGGCGAGGAGCTGCTGGAGCGCCTGAAGGCGAAGGCGGCACACGGCGAGCGCCACCTGTTCATAGCCGTGGTGCCGCAGGTGGACGGCAGCGGGCAGGCGCTGGCGGAGGCGCGCGCACGCCTGGCCACGATGCTGAGCAGCCTTGCGCGACGCGGGCCTGTCGGCGTCGGGCATGATCGGCGACCCCGACCCGTACACGGCCACCATGAACGCGCTGGAGCTGTTCAGGGTCGATGACGTCGTCATCTCCACGCTTCCGGGCGAGCGCTCCGGCTGGCTGCGCTCCAACCTGATCGAGCGCGTGTCGAGCGCTGCGGCGGTGCCGGTGGAGCATGTTGTGAGCGTGGGCAGACGGCCACCACGACAGCGGCTCCGGCCGCATAGCGAGGACCACGATGGAGGCAGCCAGCATCGCCCACGGGGCGCACACCCATGGGGGCACAGGCGATCATCACGGCCCGCCGCCGGCCAACCGCAGCTCGCGGGTTGAGCCGCCGCTGCTCGGGCATGCTGCTTTTCATCATCTCCGAGATCATGGTCTTCGGGGCGTTCTTCACCGCCTACTTCTTCATCCGCATAGCCAACGGCGAGGCGTGGCCGGCGCCCGGCACGCAGATCCCAGAGCTTGTCGCCGGCTTCAACACCGCGATCCTGATCTCCTCGTCGTTCACGCATCCACTGGGCCGAGCAGTCGATCAAGCGCGGCAACCGCTTCGGCCTGAAGGCCGGCATGCTGATCACGTTCCTGCTGGGCTGCACGTTCCTGTTCATCCAGATCAACGAGTACGCCAACATCGGCTTCGCCCCCCAGGACGCGGCGCAGCAGACGATCTTCTACGCCCTCACAGGGCTGCACGGCGCGCACGTGTTCATCGGCCTGCTGCTGCTGCTGTTCGTGACGATACGGTCCTTCCGCGGCCACTACAGCCCCGAGGAGCACCGTGGCGTCGAGGTGCCAGGCATCTACTGGCACTTCGTGGACATCATGTGGATCGTGGTCTACACCACGGTTTACATCCTCTAAAGGCCGTGGACGCTGCGTGAGGCGGCGTCCTCGCTCGCTCATGTGCGCGGAGCACACTTCGCTCGCTGCGTCCTACCCTCACTTGGTCCACGGCCTTCAGGGGCGTTGTGGTGCCTAATTTGCCGCGTTCTGAGGACGACGCGTTCCGTCTTGTTCTTTACGCGCTCGCAGTACTCGTAGTCGTTGCCGTCGTCGTGCTGATCGCCCGCGCGATCTTCTGAGAGGCGCGTCCGAACCGAGGAAGCCACAAGACTGCGCGCTGAGGCCTACTCGGAGTGGCCGGCGGCACTTGCTAGACCGCGATGCCTGGTGACTGGCTCGGGTTCTGCGCGGCCCAGGCTGCGATGTTTTGGGAGTCGTCGATGACCGTGCCGTCGTCGAGCACCAGCGTTGGGACCTTGTAGTTGCCCGTGAGGGCCTTGATGGCGCGCCGGCCGGGGAAGAACCGGTCGGTGCCGTAGCACCCGTAGGTCCGAATCACGCTCGGCTTATAGCCAGCGGCGATCAGCGCCCGGTACGCCTTGGCGCAGGGATGGTGCTTGGCTGGCCCCAGCGTGCTGTAACAGACGAAGAGATCCATCAGCGCGCATCCTACGCCCGCCCCCGCCAAGCGGAGCTGTCGCGATCACGCTCGCCCACGCAGTCGGCGAGCGTGATCGCGACAGCGGAGCGCCTACTTGACGGTGAGCGTGCCGAACATCCCGGCGGCGCGGTGCCCGGGGGCCTGGCAGAAGAACGTGTAGGTGCCGGGTTTGAGCGTGACGGTGACCGACGCGCTGCCCTTGGTCGTGAACGCGCTGGCTCCCAGCACGGCGCCGCCGCTGGCGTTTGCCCCGCCAGAGCCGGATTCGACGGCGATGTTGTGCGATACGCCGGACATGTTGGCCATGGTGATCGTGACCGAGCCCGGTTTGGCTTCGGCCTTGCTGGCGGTGTAGGCCAGCTGGCCGGACGGGCTGGCGTCGATGGCGAGCTTGCCGGCCTGCTCCACCGCCGGCTTGCCGGAGCCGGGCGCTTCCACGGCGCTGGCCAGCAGGCCTGTGTCCGGCCCTGGCTTGGCGACCGACTGGGCCACGTATGCGGCGATGTCGCTCAGCGTGCTGCCGCCGGTGATGTCTTTGGGCATCACGCCGTCGCGGTTGGGGTTTAGCACCTGGCCTTCCACCACGCTGCGCACCGTGTTGCGCTGCAGGCCTTCGGCCAGGCTCGAACGGAAAGATTCGTCGAGGTTGGGGCCGACGATGCCCTTGGTGTTGGCACGCGCAAGCGTGTGACAGGAGCCGCATTTGGCCACGAAGGCCTGCTTGCCAAGGATCAGGTTGGCGTTGTCGGCGCCCTTGACCGAGCAGCCGGCTGTGCCGATGGCGATTGCCAGCAAAGCAACCGCCGAGCCGGCCCGCAGACCGAGTCTGCTGGCACGGGAGCGGCGCAGCGATGCGACGTGTGCGTCGGGAAAGCTCATAAGCGGGCGAAACACTATCCGAACGGGCGGCTGTGCCGACGGCCCGTCGATCGACGCCTCACGGCGGCGCGGGCGGCGCGTGGAGCGCCCCGCCCGCGTGACGGCGGGCGTGAGCTGGCCGGCAGCGAATCGGTCCCCCACCCGCTCAGGTAAAGTCTCGCCGATGAGCACCAAACAGCGCTATCGCCTACGCAACCCCGCCACCGGCCGCGAGACGGTCCTGCAGGCCGAGCCCGATGAGATCTATCTCGACCGCGACACGGGCGAGCCGCTGGAGGTGGTGCGGCAAGATGCTGCCGCTGGCGCCTTCCAGCTCGCGGCTGCCGTGGGCGGTGGAGCACCTGCGTTTCTGCCCGTGGTGCGACCAGCACGCGCAGAAGGACCTCAACGACTGCCCCACGTGCGGAAGGCGCATGGGCCCGCTGTGAGCCCCCGCGCAGCGCTCGACGCGCGTCGGCGCGCGCTGCTTGCAGCGCTGGCGTTGCGCGCGTGCGGGGGCAGCAGCGTCTCAGACGCGGTGCCCAAGAGCACGCCCGTCATCACGCCGCCCACCGACACCAGCGCGGAAGCGGCGGCGGCGCAGACGACGTCCACGTCGACGACCGCGACGAAGACGACCACCAGCACCACCGGCGAAAGCTACCTCCAGCACGGAATCGTCGGAAAGCGAAAGCGCCGGCAGCGAAGCCGCGCAGAGCGAAGCCGCAAGCGAAGCGGGCGCCTCCGGCGGCGCCCCGGCGGCAGAAAAAGAAAAAGCGGCTACGCCCGAAGAAGCAAAGAATCCGAATCGCGCTTCGGCTGAGCCCCACCGGCGGCGCCAGCGCCCACCCGCGCTCCCTAGCCTACGGCGTGGAGATCAGCGTCGCGCTGTAGGTCAGGCGCGCGGTCTGGTAGAGGCAGTAGTACTGGACGGCCGAGCCGACCGTCGTCTGTGTGGTCTGGCGCTGGTGCTGGTGCAGCCGCTCTTCGGGCGGCTGGCGCGCCAGGAGGTGTCGTTGCCGAAGCCGAGCGCCAGCGCCGGCGCCCACGATGGGCACGGTCAGCGCGACGACGTCGCCCTTTTTCATCGGGATGCGTGGTTTCGAGCGGGAACTGCGCGGTCTTGCCGAAGTACGCTTCGAGTTTGACCAGCGGGCTCTGCGCGATCAGCTTGTAGGTGAGGTTGGGTTTGGGCTGCGGGCGCAGGATCGCGATGCCCGCTTCCGACGGGTCCGCCCTCGTTGGCGTTGAAGTACTTGATCTGGGTGGCCGTGGGCTTGCCCAGCGTGATCGTCCAGGCGACGATCGTGCCGGCGTGCGGCGCGGCTCAGCGGGTTGTGCGTGCTGGCCGACCTTGACCTGGAAGCCGGTCGTGCGGCTGACGGCCAGGCACGGGGTGGCCGGGCAGCTGGGGACGGTCGCGGGCGTGGTCGCTGCCGATCACGCCGACTTCGGTAAGCGTGGCGGGGGCGAGCGGCGGGAAGCGACCAGCGCGAGCGCGCACAGTCGCGAGCAACGGCCAGTTGTATTCGTCTCATATGTGCCATTCAACACGCCCCCGGGCCAGATGTAGCGGTTTATTCATTTCGCTGATCTCCAGCGAGTTCCTGCGCAGCGCCCGCAATCTGCTCGCGGATCGCCCTCTCCGGGCACCCACGGCAGCCGCAGCGGATCGCCCTCGTAGCGCGGGATCACGTGCAGGTGGAAGTGGAAGACCGTCTGCCAGGCGCTCGGGCCGCAGGAGTTCAGGAGGTTGACCCCGTCGGCGCCCAGGCGCTCCTTCATGCTCGCCGCGAGGCGCTGGGCGGCCGACCGCCACCGCCTGCAGGTCGCTCGTCGTCGATGCTCAGCAGGTCGCTCGAGTGCGCTCGCGGGATCACCAGCGCATGCCCGCGCGTGGCGGGTGCGATGTCCATGAACGCGATCGTGCGCTCGTCTTCGTCGACGATCCGCGCCGGTATCTCGCCGGCCAGGATTTTGCAGAAGATGCAGTCCGGCTCGTTCATGCTGCCAAGCCTAGATGGTCTTGGCGAGATCGCGCGCGCACGCCAGCGCATCCTCGCGTGTGCTGATCTCCCCCGCGTACTGCGCGGCGGCCAGCTCGCTCGAGCAGCTCCCCCACGCCCGGGCCGATCGGTATGCCTGTCTCGCGCTGCCAGCTCGTCGCCGCGCACCAGCGGACTCGGCGGCCCGTCGACGTGCCAGCGCAGCGCATCCCCCAGCAGCCCGTTTGCCAGGCGCATGTGCGCCGCGATGGCCTGCTGAGCGTCGGTCACCGCGCGTGGCCAGGCGGTCGGCGAGCGACAGCAGCGTGACGTCCGACCTCGCACCGGCTCAGCAGGCACGCAGGTAGGTGAACACGGTGCGCGCGCGACAGCGGCTGGGGCTCGTGTACGAGGAAGCCGAGGCGCAGGTGATGCCTGACCAGCGCCGCCACGTGCGCGCGCAGGCGCTCGCTGGCGCGCAGCCGCGTCGAGGACCTCGCGGGCCAGCTCGGCACCCGCACGTCGTGCCCGAGGAACGTCACGCGCCCGTCCTCGGGGCGCTCGGCGCGCGTCGGCGGCTTGGCCGCGTCGTGCAGCAGCGCCCCCCAGCGCAGCGCCTCGCCGCGGCTCATGCCGTCGGCCAGCGGCTCGGCGAGCAGCCGCGTCCACCTCGCTGCGATGACCCGCCAGCGCGCCGTCCAACTCGCTGTCCGGCCCGCCGTGCGCGCCGTCCGCGAGGCCCGTCAGCTCGATCGTGCGCTCGAGCACCTCCAGCGTGTGGCCGTAGCACGTCGAGGTGGTGGAAGCGGCTCTGCTGCACGCCGCGCAGCGCCTCGAGCTCCGGCAGCACCACCGCGCTGGCGCCGAGCTCGCCCAGCATCTCGATGCCGCGCTGCGGCCTCGCTCGCGGCGATGATCCGGCGCAGCTCCATGAACACCCGCTCCGCCCGAGACTCTGTCCAGGCCCGGGCCGCGGCAGCGGCGCAGGCGGCGGTCGGCGCATCGGCCTCGAAGTCCAGCTCGACCGCCATGCGCACCAGGCGCAGCACCCTCAGCGGGTCCTGCGCGAACGCGCTGCGGGCCGGCCATGCGCAGCCGTCGCGCGCTGCAGGTCGGCGATCCCGTCGAGCGGGTCGATCGCGGTCTCCGCCGGCGAGCGGCTGGGCGATTGCGTTGACGGTGAAGTCGCGCAGCGCGCAGATCCTCCTCGATCGTGGCGCCGTGCAACGGCTCCACGTCCACCTGCCAGTCGCGCTCACGCGCGACCACCCGCCAGGAGCCGAACTCCTCCGACAGCGCAAAGCAGGCCGCGCGCCCGGCCGCGCGCGAGATCGCGCTTGGCGGCCAGCGCCGGGTCGCCTTCCACCACGATGTCCACGTCGGCTGTCGGGCGGCCCAGCAGCCGGTCGCGCACGGCGCCTCCCACCAGCCACGCCCGCTGGCCCGCCAGCGCGCTGCGCGCCGCGTCCAGGGCGGCGCTCATGTGGCCGGCGCGTCCACCGTGCGCGATGCCCGCAGCCGCCGCGCCGTCGGCGAGCGCCACGCCGTCGCGGTGATAGATGCGCGGCACGCGCGGCGTGAGCGCGCAGGTGACCTCGTAGTTGATCGTGTCCAACCGCCGCGCCACCTCCTCGGCGGTGATCCGCTCGTTGCCCTGGATGCCGATCAGGATCGGCGCGTTCGCCGCGCAGTTTGCGCCGCGTCGGCGTCCTCTCCCACATCCACCGTGATACTGTCCATGCTCACGGTGCCCGACCAGCGGATGGCGGTGCCCGCCGATCAGCACGTCGGCGTTGTTGGACAGGCCCGCCGCCAGCCGTCGCCGTAGCCGACCGGCAGCACCGCCGACGCAGGTGTCGTGCTCGGCCGACGAAGCGCCGGCCGTAGCCGGCGCTCTCCCCCGCCTTGCATGGCTTGACGTCCGCCACGTAGGAGCTCAGCTCGAGCGCCGGCTCGAGTCGCTCGCGCGGCGGGATCGCGACCGAACGGGTCCATGCCGTAGATGGCGATGCCGCAGCGGACCATGTCGAACTGCGCATCCACCTCGCGCAGCATGGCGGCGCTGTTGGCGGCGTGCACGATCAGCTCCGGCTGCTCGTCCTTGAGCGCGTGCGCCCACGCGGCGAAGGCCGCGAGCTGCTCGGCGAAGAAGCCGTCGTCGCTGAGTTCGTCGGCGGTTGCGAAGTGCGTCATGGCGCCCACCAGCTCGATGCCCGGCGTGGCGCGCGCCGCGAGCGCCACGCTGGTGGCCTCGGCCGGATCCCGCGTGCCCAGGCGTCCCATTCCAGAGTCGAACTTGACGTGCACCCGCCCGCCGCCGGCATCGGCCACGGCGGCCAGGTAGCACTCGTTCCACACCACCACGTCGCCGCCCGCCGCCAGCGCCTCGCGCGAGCTCGTCGTGGCAGAGCGCTCCGGTGACCAGGATCGGCACGTCGCACAGGCCCGCCTGACGCAGCTCCAACGCCTCCTGCGCGCTCGGCCACCGCCAGCCAGCTGGCGCCGCCGGCCAGCGCCGCGCGGGCGCTCTGCACCGCGCCGTGTCCGTAGCCGTTGGCCTTCACCACCGCGCACAGCGCCGCGTCGTGACGCAGCTCGGTGCGCAGGCGTGCGCAGTTGCGTTCGATCGCGGCCACGTTGATGCGGGCCTGCACCCGCAGGCGCATGCCCGGGGCCTTGCCGCGCGTGGCGCTCCCGACGCGATCAGGCATCGGCGCCATCGCTCCACGAGCCCTGTTCGCGCACGCGCCGGCAGCGCCGCGATCACGTCTCCGGCGACCACGCCCTCCGCTGCCCCCAGCCTGCTCGGCGGCGCGTTTGCCGGCCTGGGCGTGAAGCCACACACCGGCGGATGCGGCGGTGAATGCCTCCAGCCCCTGGGCAGCAGCGCGGCGATCACGCCCGCCAGCGCATCGCCGGTGCCGGCGGTGGCCAGCGCGGGGCTGTCGCCGGCGCTCACCGCCACCGTGCCGTCGGGAGTCGCCACCAACGTGTCGTCGCCCTTCAGCACCACCACCGCCCCCGAGCGCTCGGCGGCTTGGCGTGTGTGCTGGAGTCGATCGCGCTCGATCTCGGCGCTGTCCAGCTCGCAGCAGCCGCCCAGCTCGCCGGCATGCGGTGTGAGCACGGTCGGCGCCTGGCGCGTCGGCCAGGTCCGCGAGCCGGCCGGCGTGGGCGTTCAGGCCGTCGGCGTCGAGCACCATCGCCACCGGCGCCTGGCCGGCCAGCGTGCGCGCGAACCACGCCGCCTCGTCGCTGCGGCCGATGCCCGGGCCCCAGCGCGATCGCGCCGCCGCGCGCGCTGGCCGCGAGGACTCGCTCGACTCCCGCGACCGTCAGCGCACCGTCATCGTCCGGAAGCCCCACCGTCATCATCTCCGTGTTCCCTCCCAGCCGTCGATCACCTCCAGCGACGCCGGCACGCAGACCGTCACGTAGCCGGCGCCCGCGCGCATGCTGGCCATGCGCGGCCATCACCGGAGCGCCCGTCAGGCCGCGCGAGCCGCCCACCACCAGCACGTGCCCGGAGCTGAACTTCGTCGAGGACGCTCCCCTGCGCGGCAGCAGCCGCGCGACCGAGTCCTCGATCAGGCCGATCGAGGACTGCTGTGGCGCGCCACGCGGGATTCCGATGTCGACGGTGTGCACCACCCCGGCGCTGGCCTTGCCCGGCCGGATCCACAGCCCTGGCTTGGCCGCATGAAAGGTGACCGTGGCGCTGGCCTTGACCGCGGCGCCTGCCACCACACCGGTGCTGGCATCCACGCCGCTGGGCACGTCCACGCTCACCACCGCAGCACCCGAAGCGTTGATGGCCTCGATCGCGTCGGCCACCTCGCCGTGTGGCTCGCCGGCGAAGCCTGTGCCGAGCAGCGCGTCGACCACCACTCCCCAGCTGGACGGTGCCGCTCCCTTGCGCGTCTGCCGGCCAATCTGCCTGGCCCCACGGGGTGCCATACAGACGCAGCGGCGCCGGCCCTGGCAGGCGCTCGAGGTTCACGCGCGCATCGCCCTTGAACTCGTCGGGTGAGGCTGTGCACAGCACCCTCACCTCGTGGCCGCCGTGGCGCAGCAGGCGCGCCACCACCAGCCCGTCGCCGCCGTTGTTGCCCTTGCCGCACACCACCGTCACCGGCCCGTCGGCTGTCAGCTCCTCGACCACCCTGGCCACCGCCGCGCCCGCGCTCTCCATCAGCTCCAGCCCGTCCACGCCGCGCTCATCGATCGCCCAGCGGTCCACCGCGCGCATCGACTCGGCGCTGGGCAGCGGGGTCAGCCAGTCAAATAGCGGATCCACGATCAGCGATGCTACCGGCATGAAACTGCTGTTCGGGTGGCCGTCCGGTCTTGGTCGTAGCTTCGGCTGATCGGGACAGGGGCTTCCTGGAGCAGATGTGAGGGCAGGCCGTGAATCCATGTTGGGCTGAGAGCCCGCGATGCTAGTTGGCCGCCCCTGCGACTTGCCCGGTTGCGCTGCGAGCGCGAATCCGTAGTTGTCGTTTGCCCTGCGACTGCTCCACTGCTGTCAATCCAGGCTCACAGGAGGAATACAGATGCGTCAGGTAGCACTCGATGTCCACCAAGGCTTCTGCGAGGTCGCGATCCGCGAGGACGGGGCGACACGCTCGGCCGGTCGTGTCGCGACCGGCCGCGACACGCTGGAGCTGTTCGCGCAGAGTCTGTGCCCGACCGATGAGGTAGTGATGGAGGCGACGGGCCCGGCGATGGAGATCGCGAGGATCATCACGCCGCATGTCGCGCGGGTAGTAGTCGCGAACGCTCAGGACGTGCGGGCGATCTCCCACGCACGGGTGAAGTCCGACCGTTTCGACGCGCGCACGCTCGCGGAACTGCTCGCGGCTGGGATGCTCGAGCCGGTGTGGGTTCCCGACGCGGTGACCGCTGGTCTGCGCCGCCGGGTCGCGCGGCGCGCAGCGCTCGTGCGGCAGCGCACCCGCGCCAAGAACGAGATCCATGCCACACTCGCGCGTTGCCTGTTGGGGCGCTCGCCCTTCACGGACCTGTTCGGCAAGGAAGGGCGTGCCTGGCTCTCAGAACAGCAGCTCGGCGAGGAGGAGGCAGAGACGGTCGCGGGGTGTCTGCGCCAGATCGACTTCCTCGACGGCGAGGTCGCCCAGGTCGACCGGAAGCTCGCGCAGTGGGCAGCCGGCTCACAGGACGTCCACAGGCTGATGAGCATCCCCGGTGTCGGCGCGGGCGTAGCAGTCACGTTGATGGCAGCCATCGGCGATATCTCTCGTTTCTCCTCACCACGCCAGCTCGTCGCATACCTCGGCCTGGACCCGAAGGTCCGCCAGTCCGGCGATGCGCCAGCCCGCCACGGACGGATCTCAAAGCGCGGTAACGCCCAAGCACGCTCGGTGCTCGTCGAGGCCGCGTGGGTCGCGGTACGCCAGCCCGGCCCGCTGCACGCCTTCGGCGAGCGCATCCGCGCACGCAAGGGCTCACAAGTCGCCGCCGTCGCGGTCGCCCGCAAGCTCGCGTGCATTGCCTGGCAGCTGCTCGCCAAGGAAGAGGACTACGCCTTCGCGCAGCCCTCCCGCGTGCGCGCCAAGATACGCCGCGTGGAACTCGACGCCGGCGCGCCACCACTCACGACACGCCACGGCGGGCAGCGGGTCTCCTCAAGCCCAGCCGAACGCGACGCTGAGCGCGAGCTCGTGGGACAGGCCGAGGCGTCCTACCGCCGGCTGATCGCCGACTGGAAGGCAACCGGACCAGCCAACAACAAAGGCGCCGGCGCGACACATGGGCACGCATCTCAAAAGCCGTCAAAACGGCAAGCAACGCGCAGGCACAAGCCCAAACACCTGCGATTTTAGCTCGTCATCACCGACGCCCACCACAAACTGTTGCACGATCCCATGCAACACGCCCCACGATTTTGACA